>JAIYDL010000015.1 GCA_027487515.1 Pseudomonadota bacterium | reverse complement strand
TGGAGCTTATCGCGCCAATCGCCATGGAGAAAGGTCTTCGCTTTGCGATCCGTGAAGGAGGCCGTACAATCGGTGCCGGAACTGTTTCTGATATTATTGTTTAAAATGTCAAAAATATAACGGATGGGGCTTTACAAAAGCCTCTACTTTTTCTATTTTGACGAGAAAATTTTTTTGGAGATCTAATGAAGACGAATAAACTTCGCATCAAGCTTCGGGCATACGATTACAACATTCTTGACGCATCGGTTCAGGAAATTGTGCAAACTGCAAAAAATACAGGAGCAAGAGTGGCGGGCCCCATTCCTCTTCCAACCGAAATCAATCGCTACACGGTGCTCCGCTCACCACACATTGACAAAAAGTCTCGTGAGCAATTTGAAATGCGGACACATAAGCGGCTTATTGACATTGTTGAGCCTACTCAACAAACAGTAGATTCACTCATGAAGCTGGATCTGTCTGCTGGTGTTGACGTAGAGATCAAATACTAATATAAAGCTTCAACTCTTTTTATTTTGTTATAGTTTTTTTTATTAACCATGAATGCATCCCTGTGAGAGGGTGATGCTGTGGAGGGCGAATGTCAGACGCAAAAGTCAGTCTGCCTGCTTTTTACGGAATTAAAGCTGGCATGACCAGAATCTTTGATCAGAACGGTAATCACGTTCCGGTCACTGTTGTTAAACTAATTCCGAATGTAATTTCACAGGTAAAAACCACCGAAAAAGATGGATACTGCGCCTACCAGGTCTCTTACAATGAGAAGCGCGCATCTTTAGCGACTTCTCCTGTAAAGGGTCATCTCAAGAAAGCTAGTATTGAGAAGCACCTATCAGAGCGGTCAGAGATCAGACTTGAAGAAGTCTCGGTCGATGCTCTCGGGAAAGAAGCATCTCTCGAACAATTCCCTGTTGCTACATATGTTGATGTGACGGGTGAATCCAAGGGTAAAGGATTCGCAGGGGTTATGAAGCGCTGGAATTTCCAGGGCGGTCCAGCTGCACACGGATCCCACTTCCATCGACGTCCAGGATCTATCGGATGCCGTGCAACTCCAGCTCGTGTTTTTGCTGAGAAAAAGATGCCTGGTCATCTTGGAGTTGAGACGTCAACAGTTCAGAATATCCAAGTGGTTGAAGTTAACATTGAGGCTGGCTACATGCTCCTCAAAGGCTCAATCCCTGGCTCTAAGAATGGTTTCGTACGAGTTACGAAAGCTACTAAGAAGTAACGGGGAAATAATTTATGACTGAAATCTAAGTATTAAATACAAAGTTCGAAAAGACAGGATCAATCAAGGTAAGTGTTGATTTCTCTGCCGACAAAATTAACGGCACTGTAGTGCACCAGGTAGTCAAAGCTACGCTGGCTGGCCGCAGACAGGGAACAGTTGCTACGAAGACCAAAGCGATGGTTTCCGGGGGCGGCAAGAAGCCTTTCAAGCAGAAGGGCACAGGTAATGCACGACAGGGTTCAACGCGTTCCCCTCTCATGCCAGGGGGAGGAACTGTTTTTGGACCTCAACCAAGGTCTTATGAGCAGAAGGTAAATAAGAAAATGATGCTTGTCGCAATTTCATCTGTTCTAGCAGATAAGCATCAAGCTGGTAAGTTGCACATTGTGGAGTCACTTCAGTCCAATGGTAAAACAAAGGACATGTTCAAATTACTATCAGCAAGGAACCTTCTTCCTGGGCTCGTTATAACTGCTGAAGTTAATGAGAATGTCTCACGTGCAGTTAGTAATCTAGAGAAAGCTAAGTATGCCCCTGTAGATGGCTTTAGTGTTTACGAAGCAATCAAATTCGAAAACCTAGTTATTGAGAAGGCAGCTTTCGAAAAACTCATTAGCAGGCTGGTGTAAGATGTTAGGTTTAGAGAATGTTTTAGTTAAACCATTATTAACTGAAAAGACGTCGAAAGAGACTGAATCCTTTAATAGGTACGCGTTTGTTGTTAACACGAAAGCTAATAAGAATCAGATCAAGAGTGCTGTTGAAAAGTTTTTTGATGTGAAGGTTGTTAGCGTCCGTACATCTGTTCTTCCTGGTAAGAGCAAGCGTGCAGGTCGTGGTTACAAGAAGTCAGCTTCTTCTAAAAAGGCTTACGTTCAACTCCAAGACGGCCAGAAGATTGAGTTCTTCAAAGGCATTTAAGGTAAAAGGTTAAAAGTATGGCAACTTTAAAAAAATTCCGTCCAATAACACCATCTCAAAGAGAAATGGTTGTTGTGACTGGTGATATAACAAAAGGTGTTTCTCCTCAAAAATCCCTTCTCGTTAGCAAGAAGAGAACTGCAGGGCGGAATTCTCAGGGTCGAATTACTACCCGTCATATCGGTGGTGGAGCGAAGCAGAAATATCGTTTGGTTGATTTCAAGCGTTCGAAGTTGGATATTCCGGCAACTGTTAAGACTATTGAGCATGATCCAAACAGGACTTGTAATATTTCATTAGTAGTTTATGCAGACGGTGAAAAAGCTTACATCATTGCACCTGTTGGCATGAAAGTGGGCGATGTAATTATTTCCTCTGACAATGCTGACATCAAAGCAGGAAATTCTAAGTTACTTAAAGATATCCCGGTCGGAACACTTGTTCACAACGTTGAGCTATATCCGAAACGTGGCGGCCAGCTAGCGCGTTCAGCTGGTTCTTATGCACAGCTTATGGCAAAAGAAGGCGAGTTCGCTTTGCTTCGTTTGCCTTCTGGTGAGCTAAGAAAGGTTCCTTCGGTGTGCCGGGCAACAATTGGTCAGGTAGGAAAGATCGAACACGAGCTCGAGAACATCGGTAAAGCTGGTAAAAATCGTCATAGAGGTATTCGTCCTGCTGTTCGTGGTGTTGTTATGAATCCAGTAGATCACCCACACGGTGGTGGTGAAGGACGTACTTCTGGTGGGCGTCATCCAGTATCACCATGGGGACTTCCTACTAGGGGATACAAGACTAGAAAGAACAAAAGAACCAATAAGTTCATCGTTAAGCGAAGAAAGTAATAGGGGAAAATAATGGCACGTTCAATTAAAAAAGGTCCTTTTGTAGATACCTATCTATTTAAGAAGGCTTCAGAGGCCAAAAAAAATACAAAGGGAAACACAGTCATAAAGACATGGTCGCGTCGATCAACGATAGTGCCAGATTTTATTGGTTTAACTTTTGCTGTTCATAACGGTAAGAAGTTCATTCCGGTGTATGTGACTGATAACATGGTTGGGCACAAGTTTGGTGAATTCGCACTAACTCGTACTTTCAACGGTCACACAGCAGCTGATAAAAAAGCTTCTGGTGATAAGTAAGAGGTAAATTATGATCACGGTAAAAAACAATAATGTTGGAACTTCTGCTCGTAAAGTTAGGCAAGTTGTAAACTTGATTCGAAGGAAAAAGGTTGAAGAAGCTCTTAAGATTCTTCGTTTCTGCGAGAAGAAAGAAACAGCTATCGTTGTGACGAAATTGATCAATAGTGGCTTGGCAATTGCCGCAGAGAGTAAGAAATATGACTTGGATAATCTAATAATCGATCTAGTTATGGTTGATGAGGGCCCTTCTTTAAAACGGATTATGCCCCGTGCCCAAGGCCGAGCCTATCAGATTAGTAAGAAGTCAAGTTACATCACTCTTTCACTTAAAGAAGCTTAATCAGGAGAACGAATAAAATGGGACAAAAGGTAAATCCTTACGGCTTTAGATTAGGTTATATCAAAACCTGGCATTCTAATTGGTACGTAAAAAACAATTATGCCGTAATCTTCCAACAAGACTTAGCTATTCGGAACTATATTGATGTTGAGCTTGCTCAAGCTGCAATTGCGAAGACTGAAATTACTCGCACTGCTGATCAGGTTAAAGTTACGGTTTATTCAGCAAAGCCAGGGGTAGCGATTGGCAAAAAAGGTACCGGAATTGAAAAGATCCGTAATGACCTTAAAAAAATTACAAACTGCCCTTTGTTTTTCAATATTGCAGAAGTAAAACGTCCAGATTCAGAAGCTAAGCTGATTGCAGAAAACATTGCCCAGCAACTTGAGAAGCGCGTAGCCTTTAGGCGTGCAATGAAGAAGGTTATGACTTCTGCATTCAGGTCTGGCGTAAAAGGGATTAAGATTAAATGTGCAGGACGTCTCGGTGGAGCAGAGATTGCTCGCACTGAAGGTTATGCCGAAAAGAAAGTCCCGCTTCATACACTTCGAGCTGACATAGACTACAATACAGCCACTGCAAAAACCACATTCGGCATAATTGGTGTGAAAGTCTGGGTATATAAGGGCGAGATTTACAAATAATTCAATTAGTTAGAGGTATTATATGCTAAGTCCTAAAAGAGTGAAACACAGAAAAATGCAAAAAGGCCGAATGACTGGGGCTGCGCATTCAGGAAACACGTTGACATTTGGTGAGTTCGGTCTTCAGGCAACGACCTGTGGATTTATAACAAACAGACAAATCGAGGCTGCTCGTATTGCAATATCCCGCGAGACAAAGCGTGGTGGACAGATGTGGATCAAAATCTTTCCTGACAAATCTCTCACCAAAAAGCCTGCAGAAGTGAGAATGGGTAAAGGCAAGGGCGCGCCAGAAGAATGGGTAGCTGTAATTAAGCCAGGACGAATTCTATTTGAAATTGGTGGTGTTGATAAGGCCACTGCAGATGCAGCACTTCGTCTCGCAAAATACAAATTGCCAGTAAGAACTAAGATTGTATCGAAAGCGGACACAGAGGCGGCGACCGTTGTTTCTGAGTCTGCTAAATAAACTGGATAAGTAGAGGTAGTTATGTTATTGACAAGCGATCTATCAAAACTAAGCGTTAAAGAAATTGCTGAGAAGGTTATAGTTCTTAAGGCAGAACTTTTTACAAAAAAGTTCAATAAGTTTACTACGGGAACTGAAAAAGCCCACACTGTTAAAGAACTTAAGAAAGACATAGCCCGTCTCCTCACTGCTAAAAACGCTAAAATTTAATACTGGGTGAAATATGAGCATACAATTCAAAAGAACTCTCACAGGCGAAGTAGTGAGTGATAAGGCTTCAAAGACGATTATTGTTAGGGTCGAGCGTAAAACTATGCATCCCAAGTACAATAAATTTGTAACGAAATCAAAGAAGTATCACGTACATGATGAGTCCGAAAATGCATCTGTAGGTAATGTAGTAACAATCGTCGAATCAAAACCCCACTCTAAGTTGAAGAGATGGGAACTTGTTTCTGTAGTTAAGTAGTGGAGTAAAATATGATTCAGCAGCAAACGATTCTTGATGTAGCGGATAACTCCGGCGCTAAAACCGTACAGTGTATTAAAGTTTTAGGCGGTTCAAAGCATATGAGCGCCCAGGTTGGTGACGTTATCGTCGTGGCGGTTCAACAAGCTATTTCTGGCGGCAAAGTCAAGAAAGGTGATGTCAAGAAAGCAGTCATTGTACGCACAGTCTATCCAGTAAGACGAGAAGATGGTTCGTACATAAATTTTGATACAAACAGTGTGGTCATTATTGCAGCAAATAATGAACCAGTAGGCACACGTATATTTGGGCCAGTAGCAAGAGAGCTGAGAAACAAAAGTTTCTCTAAAATTTGTTCTCTTGCGCACGAAGTGCTTTGATCAGCGTGTTGGAGGAAAAATGCAAAAGCTGAAAGTTAATGACACAGTCCAGGTTCTTGTCGGGAAAGACAAAGGGAAGCAGGGTAAAGTTAAGTCAATCAACTTCAAGACAAATCGTCTTATTGTTGAGGGCGTAAATGTAGTGAAAAAGGCTATTCGTCCAAATCAGGCGAATCAGCAAGGTGGAATCATTGATTTGGAAAAAGCCATCCATATCAGTAACGTTTCTCTTTTGGATCCTAAATCAGGAAAGCCAACACGAGTAAAGGTTAAGCAAGAAGCAGGCAAAAACACTGGGCGAGTTGCTTCAAAGAGCAATCTTGAAATTAAGTAAATCTGGGGTAAGTATAAATGGCACGTTTAAAAGCTCTGTATGATTCAGACGTTAGAAAAAAGATGCAGGATAAGTTCAAATATGGGAACGTTCACCAAATTCCTAAATTAGAGAAAATAATCGTAAATTGCGTAACTCGGGACGCTGTGTCTAACGGGAAAGTCGTTGACAGTATCGTTTCAGATCTATCAGCAATCACGGGACAGAAGCCTGTTGTTTCCAGGGCAAAGAAGTCAATTGCTTCTTTCAAGCTCAGGCAAGATCAAGCTCTTGGGGCATTTGTAACCCTTCGTGGCGAACAGATGTATGAGTTCCTCGACCGCTTGATTAACCTTTCTCTTCCGAGAGTTAAAGATTTTCGTGGTCTTTCCCCAAAAGGCTTCGATGGTAAAGGTAATTACACTATGGGCCTCAAAGAACAGATTATCTTTCCTGAGATCGATTACGATAAGATTGATAAGATTCGGGGATTAGGAATCAGTTTTGTAACAACAGCAACTAATAATGAAGAGGGCCGCGAACTACTTAAGCAGTTTGGCATGCCTTTCAGAGATAAATAAGAGGGTACCATGGCAAGATTAAGTGCTGTAGTTAAGAACAAAAAAAGAGAAAAGTTAGCAAAAAAATATGCACCTAAAGCGGCTGCGCTAAGGATTAAAGCGATTGATAGTAAGCTGACTGAAGAAGAGAGAGATGCGGCTCGATTAAAGCTCCAAAAGATTCCACGTAACGCAAATCTTAACAGAGTACGTAATCGTTGTGAGCTGACGGGTAGACCCCGCGCAGTATATCGTGACTTTAAACTGAGTAGAAATAAATTCCGTGAACTCGCTAACAATGGTCTCATCCCGGGTGTGACCAAGGCTAGCTGGTAAGGGAAGAGGAATACATTATGATGACTGATCCTATCGCAGATATGTTAACAAGAATCCGTAACGCAAACAAGGCAGGCTTGGACAAGCTAGAAGTACCAGCTAGCAAAATCAAGGCTAATATTTGTCGCGTTCTTAAGGAAGAAGGTTTTATTAAATCTTTTAAGATCGCAGCTAAGTCACCTTCAGAGATTGTTATTAAAATCGGTCTCAAAGATGGAGCTCTTGTAGGCATTAAAAGAGTATCTACTCCTGGTTTGAGAGTTTATAAAAGCTACCGCGATATGCCCCGAGTCCTTTCTGGCCTCGGAGTAAGTGTTGTTTCAACTTCTTCGGGAATTGTTTCTTCTCGTAAAGCTACGACACTAAAGCTTGGTGGCGAAATCATCTGTAACGTTTGGTAATTGGAGTAACGCATGTCACGTATTGGAAAAAAGCCTATCGGCATTCCTGATAAAGTTGAAGTTAAGGTCAATGGCTCTTTAGTTGATGTTAAAGGACCTAAGGGACACCTCACGTATACATTTCATAAAGATGTGAAAATCGAAAAAGCAGATAAGACTTTAAATGTATCGCCCGTTAACGAGTCTACATCGGCTCGCGCTATCTGGGGAATGTCTAGAACACTTCTTGGCAACATGGTAACTGGTGTTACCACCGGCTTCATTAAATCACTTGAATTTAATGGTGTAGGTTACAAGGCTGCAGTATCTGGAACAACACTGACTCTCAATTTAGGTTATTCCCACCCAATTGATTATAAGTTGCCTAAAGGTGTTACAGCTACCGTAACAAAAAACGTAATTGAATTGCACGGATGTGATAAAGAGCTTGTTGGATTCGTTGCAGCCCAGGTGAGATCTTTTAGGGAGCCAGAGCCTTATAAGGGTAAGGGCTTGAAGTACACGGATGAGACAATCATCAGAAAAGCCGGCAAAACTGGCGCTAAAAAATAATAGGTGATATATGAGAAAGAATACCGCAAAGATAAAGAATGAGTCTAAAGCTAAGGAATACAGAAGACGACTTTCGATTAGAAAGAAAGTAGTTGGTTCATCTGAGGCACCTCGTTTATGTGTAACAAAATCTAACAAGCATATTAGAGTACAGGCAATTGATGATGTTAAGTCGACGACTCTTTTTTCTGTTCAGACATTTGGAAAGTCAAGAGCTGCCGATCATTCAAATGCTGAAGGCGCTAAGAAAGTTGGAGCTGTTATAGCCTCAACACTCAAAAAGAATAATCTCTCTAAAGCCGTTTTTGATAGAAGTGGTAAACAGTATACTGGTGTAATTAAAGCACTTGCTGATTCCATACGCGAAAACGGTATTCAAATTTAATTAGGGGTCTCTATGAGCGATGATAATATTGTAGAATCTACAGAAACTGATAATGAGCACAAAGGTGAGAGGAAAGGTGGTAAGCGTCCTCAGCGTGGACCACGACAGGAGAAAAAGCCTGTACAAGATGGCCTCAATCCTGATCTTGAGGAACGAGTCGTTGCTGTGAACAGGGTTGCCAAGGTCGTCAAGGGCGGTCGTCGCTTCTCATTCGCTGCCCTCATCGTTGTTGGCGATAAGAACGGTAAAGTTGGTTATGGTCTAGGTAAGGCAAAAGAAGTGCCAGATGCAATCCGGAAGGCTGGCATGAAAGCTTCCAAACGAATGATTAAAGTATCAATTGAGAACGGAACTATTCCACATGAAGTTCTCGGTTTATTTGGTGCAGGTGAAGTTCTTCTCAAGCCGGCTGGCGAGGGTACTGGTATTAAGGCGGCAGGAGCCTGTCGTTCAATCCTAGAATTGGCTGGAGTTAAGAATGTACTAACAAAGTCAGTACGTGGGTCAAATCCTCACAACATCGTTAAGGCAACATTTAAAGCACTTAAGAATCTGCGTTCCCTCGAAGAGGTCGCGACAGCAAGAGGTGTTAACACAAAAGGTCTTCGTGTAAGGGCCAAAGCTAAAGCGGCTAACGCTTAAGGTGAATATGAGCAAGCAAATAACTGTCAAACTTGTCAGAAGTACAATCGCGTGTACAGAAAAGCAAAAAGCAACAATTAGAGGTCTCGGATTAAGAAAATTAAATAATTCACGAACACTTGAAAATACTCCTGCTGTTCGTGGAATGATTAAGTCGATGATTCAGTGGCTCGAGATTGTTAAATAATTGAGGTTTAAAATGTTAACGTTAAAAACTCTAAAAAGCCCAAATGGTGCTCATAAAAATATCAAGCGAATTGGTCGTGGACAAGGTTCTGGCCAAGGCACACAAGCGGGTAAAGGTCATAAGGGCCAGAAAGCTCGGTCTGGTGGTGGAATTAGAATTGGTTTCGAGGGTGGTCAGATGCCTCTTTATCGTCGTCTGCCAAAAGTAGGATTTAGCAACGCTGCCTTTAAGGTAGACTATGCTATTTTGAACTTGGAGAAATTGGCTTCGAAGTTTACTTCAGAGCCAGTTACTCGTGAAACACTTATTGAAAAAGGTTTCTTAAGTGGTATCAACAAATCTTTGCCCATAAAGATTCTCGCCAAGGGTGATTTCAACAAAGCACTCACCTTTAATGGCATTGACAAGTTTTCTGCTAAGGCTCTTGAACTTATCAAGAAAGCTGGTGGCAAAGTAGAGAATGCCTAAATAATAAGGATACAAGGATGTCATCGAATGTCTCTAAGCTCGAAGAGCTAAAAAAACGAGTTTTTTTTACCATATTGATGCTGGGAATATACAGGGTTGCGACTCAGGTACCTACTCCTGGAGTTGATGGAGCCGCTCTCTCTTCCTTTTTTGATGGGATGAAGGGTTCGTTATTTAGTGTTTTTAATACATTTTCTGGCGGGGCTCTCGAGAGGTTTTCAGTTTTAGCCTTGGGTATAATGCCCTACATCACATCATCTATCATTTTTTCTCTTCTCTCATACTCAATTCCAGCTTTGGGAGAACTTCAGAAAGAGCCTGATGGCCATAAGAAGATATCCCAATATACGCGCTATGCTACTGTATTGCTTTGTTTTTTCCAGGGATATGGTCTCGCCGTTGGACTTGAAAACATAAAATCACCAAACGGACTGCCTGTTGTAATCGATCCAGGCATGAGTTTTCGGCTGCTTACGGTGATAAGTCTAACAGCCGGTACTATGTTTGTTATGTGGTTAGGTGAGCAAATTACAGAGAGAGGCATTGGCAACGGAATCTCACTAGTAATCTTTGCTGGGATTGCTGCTGGTATTCCTGGTGGTATGAGGGATACGTTCAATCTCTTGCAAAACGGAGAGATGAGCGTTCTCAACTTGTTGATAGTTCTTTCAATTATGATGGTATCATTTTGGTTCATTATCTTCGTGGAAAGAGCTTTTAGAAAAGTTCCTGTTCAGTATGCCAAAAGAGTTGTAAATAATAGGGTCTTTGGTGGTCAATCCTCTCATCTTCCAATCAAAGTTAATATATCAGGCGTCATGCCCCCTATTTTCGCGAGCGCACTTTTGGGATTCCCAACCACAATTTCACAGTTCGTTCCCCAGAACAGTCCAGCGAAATTATATTTTTCTAATATAGAGCAACTCTTTTACCCAGGGAAAATGCTTTATAACTGTGTTTTCATAGCATTGATTATTTTCTTCGCTTATTTCTATTCCACAATTCAGTTCAAAACTGATGACGTGTCTGAGTCATTGAAAAAGAACGGTGGTTTTATTCCTGGCATCAGACCGGGTGAGCAAACCGCTGTATTTCTCAACCAGGTCATAAGTAGGCTTACTCTTGTTGGGGCCATTTATGTCGCAGCAATATGCCTGATGCCTGCTATTCTTTTCAACTATGCTAAGGTCCCATTCTATTTTGGTGGCACTTCGCTCCTGATTTTGGTTGGAGTGGCAATTGACACTATGGCGCAGGCTGAAGGATTCATGATTTCACAGCGTCTCGACACTGCTTATAAGGTTAAGGGCAAGTATTCTGGGGTTAAAAGGTTTTGATGAAGTCTCACCTTATACTCATCGGAGCTCCTGGATCTGGAAAAGGGACTCAAGCCTCTAAGCTTGTAGCTGATGGTGGCTTTCGACATGTTTCAACAGGGGATCTTCTTAGAAGCGAAATTGCAAAAAAATCTGACTTGGGATTTGAAGTAAAAAAGGTTATGGATTCGGGGCAACTTGTATCTGACGAACTTGTAATACGTCTTCTGCAGGCGAATATTGATTTATCAAAATACAATTATATTTTCGACGGTTATCCCCGGAATATAGTTCAGGCGCAAACGCTTGACAGAGAGGTTCTTAAAGGTTCTTCTTCTCTAGCCGTTTACTTCGACATTAATCCTAATAAATTAGTCGAGAGATTGGCGAATCGTAGAACTTGTAAGAATTGTGGTTCTATTTATAACTTAGTCACTAAAAAGCCTAAGATAATGGGCGTATGTGATGAGTGCGGTGCTTCTGATCTAGTACAGAGACCCGATGACAAGGAGGAGGTAATAACTAACCGCCTCAAGGTTTTTTCAGAAACCGTTAATCCTGTTCTCTCATACTATCAGTCTCACGGTCGTTTAGTCACAGTTGATGCAGAAGCTAATGTTGAAGAGATATATACTAAAATTTCGTCAAAAGTGTGACGTTACGAAATTAATAATATTGTCTTTTAGTTTTATTTTATATATAAGGTCACTTACTTTTTAGGAAGGGCATGGCTGAGTCAACTGACACAATTGAAGTGGAAGGAGAAGTTCTTGAACTTTTACCAAACACAAGGTTTCGAGTAAAGCTTCCTAATGGGCATGTAGTTCTTGCTCATATTAGCGGGAAGATGAGAATGAATTTTATCAAGATCCTGCCTGGTGACAAAGTAGTGATTGAGATTAGTAAATACGATCTAGATAAGGGTCGAATCATTTTTAGAAGTAAGGGTTAATAATTATGAAAGTACGTTCATCAGTAAAACCAATCTGTAAAGACTGCAAGGTCGTGAAGCGACAAGGTGTTTTGCGAGTTATTTGCAAAGTAAATCCGAAGCACAAGCAGAAACAAGGATAGTAGGGGAATTTTATGGCACGATTGTTAGGTGTAGACTTACCAAGAAACAAAAAAATGAGTATTGCACTCAGATCCATTTATGGGGTTGGGCCGAAGGTTGCCACAGACGTCCTCGCAAAAGTGGGAATCAACGAGAATAAAAGCTCAAACGACATAACCGAAGAAGAGGTTCAAGCAATCCGTTCGGCACTCGATGAATATACAGTTGAAGGCGATCTCCGAAGGGAAATCGCTCTAAATATCAAGCGCCTTAAAGATCTTGGCTGCTACCGTGGTATCCGCCATAGAAGAGGCTTACCAGTCCGCGGGCAGCGCACCCATACAAATGCGAGAACACGTAAAGGGCCTGCGGTTGCAATCGCAGGGAAGAAATCTGTTAAGGCAATGAAATAATTAAGGTAGGTTAACATGGCAACGACTAATGCACAGAAATCTTCTGGTATGAATTCTAGCGCTGGTGGCGCTAAGGGCGGAAAGAAGAAAGTTCGTAAGAATCTAACCCATGGTGTTTGTCATATACATGCATCATTCAATAATACTATTGTTACCATTAGTGACGCTGATGGAAATGCCGTTGTTTGGGCATCTTCAGGTGGTTTAGGGTTTCGCGGATCAAAAAAATCAACTCCATTTGCTGCTCAGGTAGCTTCTCAGGAAGCTGCTAAGAAAGCCGCAGAGCATGGTCTTTCGTCTGTCGATGTCAAGGTCAAGGGGCCGGGCGCAGGGCGCGAAAACGCCATCCGCGCTTTGTTAGCTGCTGGACTACGAATTACTTCTGTCGCCGACATGAGCCCAATGCCACATAATGGCTGTCGTGCTCCGAAGCGCAGAAGAGTTTAAGTACTAGCTAGTTTCCCTTGTTTCACTGTTAGCATTTAGGAGTAATGATGAATTCTTTTATGAGTAAAAACTGGACAGGGATGATTCGTCCAGCAGCGCTTGAGGTTGATACTGAGGGCTTAAAGTCAAACTACGGTAAATTTACTGCTAAGCCACTTGAGCGTGGGTATGGTCTTACGCTCGGGAATTCGCTTAGAAGAGTTCTTCTTTCCTCACTGCAGGGCGCAGGTATTGTTGCTGTTAAGGTTGATGGTGTTGACCATGAATTCGGTACAATCAACAACATTAAAGAAGAAGTTTCTGAGATCATTCTTAATCTTAAAGAGATCCGTTTTAAAATTCTTGATAAAGAAGAAGTGACTCTCATACTTGACAAGAGTTCTGAAGGTGCTGTCAAAGCATCCGATATTCAAGAAAATGGCCACGTAAAAGTCCTGAATCCTGATCACACCATTTGTAACATTTCATCTGGCGGCAGTATCCGCATGGAATTGAAAGTTGCCCGTGGCAAGGGATATGTTACTGCTCTTGATAATAAGGAAGTCTTTGATCTGCCTCTTGGCTGGATCTATATCGATACACTTTTCTCACCTGTACACCGAGTGAACTACACAGTCACAAATAGCAGGGTAGGAAAGAGAACTGACTATGATAAGTTAACTCTTGAAGTATGGACTAACGCTGGAATCGATCCAGTAGATGCCGTTGCAATTTCTGCAAAGATTCTGAGAGACCAGCTATCTGTATTCTTAAATTTTGAAGATAAAGATGCTCCGACTGAAGTTAAGCCTGCTGCTGCATCTACCTCTGGTGGTGTTGCCAACGAGGCGCTCCTTAAGCCAGTTTCTGAGCTCGAGCTCTCTGTTCGTTCAGCAAATTGTTTGCAGAATGCAAATATCAAGTATATCTATGAGCTCGTTTCAAAGACTGAAGGCGAGATGCTGAGAACGAAGAACTTTGGACGTAAATCTCTCAATGAGATTAAAGAAATTCTATCATCGATGGGCCTTGGTCTTGGGATGAAAGTAGATAACATTATGAAGCAGGTTCAGCACGCTGACTAAGCGTTCTTATTAGGGGAATTATATGAGACATGGCAATCACAAATACAAACTTGGCGTCAAGCCTCAACACAGGAAAGCCTTGGTTCAAGGCTTAGCTATGGAGCTTATCATTCATGGTAAGATTCGTACGACTGAAACTAAAGCGAAAGCGATCAAGCCTTTCGTTGAGAAGTTAGTAACTCTCGCCAAGGTCGATTCTATTGCAAATCGTAGGCTTGCTTTTACTAAACTCAACAACAAAGAAGCGGTTTCTGCTTTGTTTTCCACAGTTGCTCCTAAGTTCAGGCAGCGTCCTGGCGGGTACACGCGAATTCTGAAGCTATCTGAGGGTCGTCTTGGTGATGGCGCTAAGGAAGCTTTCATTGCATTCGTTGAATAAATGATAATTTTAAGGCCCTCTTCGGAGGGCTTTTTTTATGCTTAATCGTATCATCATCATTCTCTTTATCATCTGCGCTGGTTTCGTTTATTCGAGTTATCAGAAGAATAGTCTTGAATCTCAATTATCCACTACTGCTGATACCATTCTTTCAAAATTGCCTAATGGAAGTTTTGAGACTTTGGATGGTTTATCTTTTAACCCCGATGACCTATTCAATGATCGCGTTGCGCTTGTCGTCGTTCATTTCTGGGGTACATGGTGTGCGCCTTGTGAAGCGGAGTTACCCGAATTGCTAGCGTTAATTAAGCGGTATGAAGCCCGGACAGACGTAAAATTTTTACTCGTGGCCGTGAATGACGAGCAAGTTAAGGTTCGGAAGCATCTAAAAACTTTGGCACTCCCAAAGGCGTCTATTTTTTGGCTTCTTGATAACAAAAGTGTCCACCGTGACATCTACGGCACAACACGTGTCCCTGAAACTTATGTATTTTCCTCAGATAAGGTAGTCCTTCGAAAGTATATGGGACCTCAGGAGTGGAGTAAGCCATTGTTTTATCAGGGTTTTGAGGAGTTCCTTCAGATCTCGTCAACCAAGTTGTAGATTAATCTCTCAATCATACAAAACTCATGTCAAGAAAACCGACAGTATGTCGATAAGGTAGACGCTTACGGATGATGTCCTAGGATGGGCATTTTGAAAAAATGGGAGCGTCATTATGATTGATTGGAAGGCAATAAAAGACCTGCACACAACGAAGAGTTTAGAAAAGATTATTGGTAATTGGTACGGATTGGATCTTTTGTTCGTTGATACTCATGGGCGTGTTCAGTTCATGCAGGATGCGAGCTATGGTTTCAAGTCGCCTTTTCTTAAGCTACAGATGACTCATTCTTTTGGGCATGAGTGGCTTGAGGCCGACATCGAAAAGGTTCTGGAACACTTTAATACTTCAACTGACCAAGCGTACGAATTTAGCGCATTTTTTCCGGGCACATACGGGTATGCACACAAAGTAGTCGTTGAGGACGAGTTTTGTGGAATCGTCGTCGCATATCCTTACTTTAAAGACACGACAACTTCTGAAGAGGTTGACCATGTTGTCCAGAAAATGGTCGATTGCGGGATACTTGTTGAGGATGCAAAAGCAGCAGTGGCAAAGGTTAAAAAGTTCTCTGGGCGTTTCTATAATGAAATGAAAGAGCTCGTTTACATTGCAGCTGACGAAGTAGGTACGTTCCACTCTGAGATTTCTAAGCGGGAGGAGAGGATCATGGATCTCAACTCCGAACTTGGAAATAAGTATCGTTATCACAACCTCATCGGTAAATCTAAAAAGATGCAGATGGTTTATCACCTCCTCTCGAAGGTCTCAAATTCCGAGTCTTCGATTCTCATCCAGGGGGAGAACGGGACCGGTAAAGAGATGGTAGCGAAAGCGATTCACTATAATTCTCCACGTAAAGATGCACTGTTTATGGCCGTAAACTGCTCTGCATTCAACGATAACCTCCTCGACTCCGAGCTCTTTGGCCACGTGAAGGGCTCATTCACGGGAGCCATCAAAGATAAAAAGGGTGTGTTTGAAGTTGCAAATGGAGGAACGCTCTTCCTCGATGAGATCGGTGATACTTCGCCCTCCATGCAAGTAAAACTGCTCCGAATCCTTCAAGAAGGAACATTCATGCCCGTCGGCGCGACGACGCCTAAAAAGGTGAACGTTCGGGTGATCGCTGCGACGAACAAGAACCTCAAGGAAATGATTGCGAAGGGTGAGTTCAGGGAAGATCTCTATTATCGTATAAACGTTATTAACGTCGCCTTACCATCCCTCCGAGAGCGCCAGGAAGATATCCCTGTACTCATGGATTTCTTCTTACAGAAGCGCTGTGAAGAAGTTGGTTTACCGCTGAAGACATTCTCGAAGAAATGCCTCGAAAAGATGCTGGACTTCCACTGGCCCGGAAACGTTCGAGAGCTCCAGAATGAAGTTGAAAGACTTGTTGTACTCGCCGGAGAGGATAGGAACATTACACCGGACATGCTCTCTGCCCGAATCCTCGAGAGCGGTGAGACCCATACTCACCATGGGGGCGGGGCGGGTGCCTTCTTGAAGGGAGTCAATACGAATGGGTCCCTAAAAGAAGCACTAGAAGAACTCGAAATCCTCATGATCCGTGAAGGTCTCAAGCGGTGTGCTTTCAATAAGTCGAAACTTGCGAAAGAGCTGGGGATTTCTCGGGCCGGACTTATCATGAAGGTTGATAAGTATGGTCTTGATAAGCGCGCGCAGAAGAGGGCCGCGGGAGAATAGAGCGTAACACTTATTTTTAAGACAGAGTGGGGCCCGGATAATATCCGGGCCTCGCTATTTTTCGCTAATCTATTTTTGTAACCTGTTCACTTGTCCAGTTCTCGCCCCTGGCATCCTTCTGATCTCCATCCAAAACTTGAATCACAAACGAGCCAATTGACTGGATCCCGATCACTCGTGCACGGAAATCACCTTCCATAACATAGACTGTATCACCGACGCAGATGTTGTCGGTGCATCCCTTCGTTCGGGCGAGCGAGTCCGTGATCCAGCCAGCGCCCAACTTACCGCGCAATTCAGTGCCTTCCCTGAACTCGATGACCATCGTTTCATCCTGCGCGATGGCGACAACTTTTACGTAGACGTTATCACGCTCTACGTTGATAACGGTGTTTCCGACGCAGTGTTCACCCAGGCAGCCAGAGGTCCGCGCGAGGTTGTCTATACTAACCGTTTCAAACCGATTCCCCGGAATCCGGAGGATGACGACTTCACCTCGGAGTTCATGAATGGTGGCAGTTCTCGGATTGTTGAAATCAGTCAAGTCGATGACAGTTTGGCCCACGGAGAACGGGAACTGCTGCCGGCGCCGAAGCCGCTCAGCCTCGCGCTGGGCCTCTTGCTGTTGCCTCCGGACCGCTTCTTCCGCTCGAGACTCTGCTTGCGCAATGATACTTTCAACGTTGGTCACCGGAGTGATGAGAAGGCTCAGACGACGGATGCTGAGGATATTTTCCTGGTCATCGGCCGCAGGTGTTTCTTGGAGCGAAGAGAGGGTATTGTAGATGTCCACGATCGTATCTGCGACCTCGACGGCGTGACGATCTCTCGTCACATCCCAGTTGAACATCTCTAAAGTTTTGTAGAGAAGACGGTACTGGGCAGAGGCATCATAAACATTCTGAATCGAACGGAGCGAGCTCGCTGCGAACGCGGCACCAAAGGCAGCGTGCTTAATGTTCACCGAGTCCCCGCCACTCCGCTCTCGCCGCTGGTAGGCCAGGTCCGACTCGAAGAACCTCAGGGCCACACTGATTCCACGAACCTGTAAATCGAGAGCGTTCTCAAGGGTTCCTGGGACACTAAAGTCGGCTTCCTTTCGGAGCTCCTCAACGAGGAGAAGGGTCCTATTAAGCGCAAACCGCATGAAGGTCTGGTACTGCCTCTGACCCGAATTCCTGACAACCGCTCGCATCGTGTTGGAGAGATGAGTTACCTGCTGCCTCACGGGCATTGTCGCTGCATCCGCCAGGGCCTTCGTTAGAACAGATTTCGCGTTCTGAGCGAAGGGGATGAAAACACTGATGTCCTCAGCGGAGAGCCGCGTGATCGTCCCCTCGGCGTACTCGCTCCCGACCTCCGTGAGCTCGCGCGGAGCCTGGACATTCGGTAGATCTTTCGGGGCAGCGATGGCAGACCCAACGAAGAACAAGCCCAGGGTTAGTGAAGCAACTCTCATCTTACAGTCCTTGGCTCAGCGCTCGAGAAATGATCGTTCCGCAGGTCGCAGTCATTGTGTTCCAGTAGGTGGAATGGTTTGTGTGAGGTACCGGTGGGTTGTTGTACACACCGATCGTCATCTGGTCGACCGAAAGCCCCTGCACTCGGGTGGTGTAGAACTGACTGCACTGGTACATGAGCGCTGTGAGGCTGGTTCCAGCGAATGTGAAGCTTCGCTCTTCTACCGAACCATAAATCGTGAGCGGACGGTCGTGGGCCTGGAAGGTCTGGGAACTTAGAACGTTTTGGCAGACCTGCTCCTTGTTCCAGTAGTATGAGGAATTGGTCAGGACTCTGAGTGATTTCCCACCGGTAGCGAAAGCGATCTCGTCGATGGATCCGTTTGGTACCTGAGCAATGCACCTTGAGTAGAGCTCGGCCTGAGATGAACCATTGATGATGAAGAATGTGTTCTCAACGATCACGCCGATTCCGTTGGAGATTGCTGTGCGCATCCGCTCTGTCCGCTCCTGTTCCTCGATCTGGCGGCGAGACTCTTCGTTACTCATCAAAATGGTTCGCTCCACGGATCTCACGGGTCCCAGGAGAACCGTCAATCGTCGGATTGAAAGAACGCTCTGGTAGTCATCATTTCCTGGCTGCTCCTCAAGAGTATTGAGTGTGTTGTAGATTTCAACGATCGTATCGGCGAAGTCTACGGCCATGCTATCTCGCGAGAAATCCCAGTTGATCATCTCGAGGGTCTTGTAAAGAAGGCGGTACTGAGCCGAGGCATCTGAGACGTTTTGAATGGAGGCCAGCATGGCGTTCCCAAAGGCTGCGCCGAACCGAGCGTACTCGAGGGCGACGGTGCTCTGGCCCCGGGCAACGCGGCGCTGGTACGCGAGGTCTGACTCATAGAAATCGAGGGCGAGGCCAATCCCACGGACTTGGAGGTCGAGGACGTTTTCTACGGTCCCCGGAGTACTCCAATCCGCCTGACTCGTGAGCTCTTGAACAAGCAGGAGAGTCCGGTTGAGCGCGAAGCGCATGAAGAGCTGGTAATTTTTTTGGGCCGAATTCCGGACCACCGACTTCATGATGGCGGTGAGGTGCCGGACCTGGTTCTGGACGGTCATGGTCTCGGCGTCGCGGATTGCCTTATTAAGAACGGACTGAGCGTTCTGTGCCCAGGGGAGGAAAAGCGTAACGTCTTGGTCGGAGAGCCGAGTGATCGTTCCCTCGGCGAAGTCAGAAGTCACCTCGGTGAGCTCCCGGGGGGCCGGGATTTCAGGCAAGGCGAGGCGACGCTGCTGAGCGAACGTGGCACCGCTCAGAGTCGTAAGGACGAGAAGAGTTGTGATGTTTAAAAATTTCATATGCTGATTCCCTTGAACTAGCGGTTCTTGATGCTGATAGTGGTTCCGGTGGCACTGTCAACCACGAGCATCCGAGCCGGGTTCCAACGCGTGCCTGAGAGAAAGACCACGAAGCGGGTGGCCTCCTTGCTGAGCTTGACTCCGGTAGGAGTGAGTTCGGAGTTGAGTAGAACGTACATGTCGTTCCTCGTCTCGCGGAGAACAAAGTCTCCGACCAGGCCCGGGACCTTACTCGAGACCGTCGATTCTAACTCGGCATCGAGGTTTGAGACCACGAGGTCTCGTCCACTGAAGTTTCCAGAAATAAGAGGGACCCATTTGACATCTTTCTTTGAAGCTTTCTTAAAGGTAATGGAGGAGGCAAACCCCATGTCGTTCCGGTCATCGTTCGGAGTAAGAACAAGAGAGTCTCCGCTGATGGTGAGGCCCAAGGCAGGAACAGTGCTGCTCACGCCGATGTTGTAGTTCCCCGTCAGTCGCATGGAGAGGAAGCCGTATCTGCTAGCAGAGAAACCATCGATGAGGTAGGCGCGGACCTTTGTCTCCCGAGAGTTCACGAGGAGTCCGATGAAGCTCCCGCGGCGCTCGGGAATGTCTCTGACGTGGAGCTCGAAGGTCCCTCGATTGCTATCAATACCTTCGTATGACCCGACCTCAATCGAGGCTTGGGAACTGGCTGCGCACAGCATGGCAAACAGAATGACTAGTGATTTCATATAGCGTTCTCCCTTTAGAGCAAATGTGCCGTCAACCTAACACGGCCGCTGACTCGGAGACGCTGGAGTGTAAAAAATTCAGTGTCGATACTGCTGACCCTTAGTCAGCACGGATGAAGCCCACGTCCCATTTCGAGGGGAGTCTTCCGAGGTCCCTTGGAGTGAGCTCCCGAACTCTGTGTGGGTAGGAGTTTTCAAGGCCAAACCACTTCACGTCGGAGGGTGCGGAAGGAGCAAGGATCATGGCCGTTGGTAGCGTTATGCGGATGGGACGCCAGGCGCTGAGCTTGCGCCAGTGATCGGTGGGATTTGCGAGGAGGCGACGCTCTCGATCGCGGTTCGTGGGAAGCCGCTGGTCAACGGTCAAGATCGACGTCGCCGAAGACTGATCATAGCCACTGAAGTTGTTCACTAGCCTCGCAACGGAGAATGCAGTCGCCGTTGACTCGAAGGATCGGCAGTGAGCTTCGGGGGAGGCCAGCTTGGCGAGAGTCCTGGAGATCCCCGAGCGACCGGATGCACCCTCGAGGAGATGGCCCCAGAAGAATTGGTTATCAAAAGAACATTGAGAATTCACATAGTAGAAGTAGAGGAGAGTGTTCCCGTATTTTTCTGGGATGTAGGTACTGGGGTCAAACGCCTCCTCAAGGCCATGTTCGCTCTGGGTGAGGGAAGAGTGAACATGTGCGGTGTTAAACCCGCCGAAGACCAAGTGCTCGAAGAGCTGGGCCATGCCTTCGCGGACCCAGTCGAGCTCTCCGGGATTCAGGGCGAAGTGGACGGCGTGGAAGTACTCATGGGCGACGATCTTCAGATAGGTCGGAGAGGATAGGATCCCCGGAGAAACAGTGATGAACCACTCTTCGTTCTCGGGTCGGAGAGTTCGCGGAGGATAGAACACGGCATCAGTGGCACTAGTCTTCTCGAACAGGACAACGAGTGAATGGTCCCGGAGGAAGGTCTTGTGGACTGCTTTGAGGTGCTCCTCCTGGAGTTTCGTAATCGTTTCTGCGATCTCGGCACTGGCCGAAAGGAGCTGCGCTTGTGAACCTTGAAAAACCTCTGAAGTCGCCTCGAATTGAATTCCGAGTCGACTCCAGCGAGCCGGGCGCAGAGAGTCGGTCGTTGCCAGGGCATTCACGGCGACTAAATAGATTAAGAAGAGCATCCAATTCATACGGCGCGGAGTATATGACTCTTTAGTGCTGACTGGTGGTCGTCACTTTCAAATAGGTATTTTTTACATCGGCTTTCAATTCTGTCAGCAGCCGAGCTATAGATGTCCGGAAGTAAGGAACCTTAAATGCAAGTCTCAGAAATGGCCCCGGAAAGGGCCGAAGAAAAAATCGTAGAAAGGATCGTCACCGAGCGACCGGTCGTGTTCAACTATTTGAACTACCGCCCGTTTCTTCGAGACATGTACCTCTTCAAAAAGAATCGGAGCCCGGGGTTCTCGGAAAATGCTTTCATCTACGCTGCGGGGTTTGGCAAGAACTCCCGAGGGTACTTGGGCTTAGTGATTAAAAATAAACGCAATCTTACGTCGAAGTCGATCCTCGGATTTTCCACGGCAATGGAGCTCTCCGCCGAGGAATCAATCTATTTTGAGAACATGGTCCTCTTCAACCAGGCGGAGTCGGAGAAAGAGAAGATCTGTTTCTTTGAGCGCATGAAGGTCGGGGCCCGCGGGAAGAAGGCCAAGTTAGTAAAAATCCTTGAGCACCAGTACCGGTACCTCAACGAATGGCACCTCGTTGTCCTTCGAGAGCTCGTTGAGCTTCGGGACTTTCGTGAGGACCCTGAGTGGATTGCCCAGAAGCTTGGGCGCAAGCTCTCCGTGGAAAAGGTCACCGAGGGCCTGGAGGACCTTGAGGGCCTTGGTCTCATCACTCGGAACCCCGAGGGTAAGCTCGTTCAGTCTGAGCCGCTGGTTCTGTTTGAAGATACGACCATGAATTTCATGAATTCATCGAACCTCCATCGTCACTTTGCCCTCGCGGCGGCCGACGCTTTGACGAACAAGTCCTATGACCAGCGCGCAGCGCAGTTGATTACTTTAAGCATCCCAAGGGCCCGCTTCGAAGAACTCCGGTCTGAGATGAAAGCCTTCACAAAGAAGATCCTACTTGAATACGCGACTCCGACCCACGGCAACTGCGAAATTGTGGTGCAGCTCGGAACCCAACTCATACAGATAACAGACTAGGTACAAGGAGTAGATATGCTAAAGAGAATAATGACAGGAATAATGTTGGTGACCTCCCTCGCTGCGGGGGCCGCCGGCGGCAGCGGAATTGGAGGCGGAGTGGACTTCGCGCTCATCAGCTGGTGTGACGATGCGGCCATCATGGTCCAGGAGTCTCGGACCGAGGCCCTCGACCGCCTGAACATCGAAGGCGATCGCATCGGAGCGCTCCGGATCTTCTACGAAGGGCTCGTCGCCGCAGCGGCGTCTAGCCAAGATACGGATGCAACTCCGCAGAACTCTCTCACGCTCCGGGCGATCACTCGCGGGATTAAGCTCTCTCAGCTTCTGGGGATCCCGGCAGTCTTTGGTGGCCGAGGAATTCAACCAGGCCTCGGCGCTACCCTGCAGATCCAGGGGTATCTTAGTTTCCTAGACTGGTACACAAACTACATCGCGCAGGTGGCGAGTGCCGTCGACCGACAGCACTACATCCCGTACTCAACCGGAAGAACTGGGACTCGTGAACTCGAGGAAGAACTCGTTTCTGTTGCGCTCTCCCAGATCGAAGGCTTGCGAACGAACTTCGTCCGGCTCAAAACTGACCGGAGCTCGTTCTACACGACCGTTCCTGCGCCCCAGTTCCTGCAGGCACTAACCTACCTCGCGAAGGAAACGGCGGCCGACCTGAATGAAACTGTATTCGCGAGCGCACTCGAGTGTCAGTCCAAGCTTCTGCTTCGTCTTTCTCGGCAGGTTCAGACCTACCTCGACGGACGGACAGGACCAAAAGACGACGCGATCCGGATTAACCGGTTTGTTCTAGACCTTCAACACATCATCGAACTTACGGCGTCACGGACGTGCCGTTACTAACCGAAACTTAGGGGATAAATTTTATGAAAAACTGGACCTTCGCACTGTTACTTGGCCTCTCATTTTTGACTACCTTGCCTGCCTCGGCGAGCGGGGAGTTGCCGGAACCTGAGACAGACGTTGACGCTGAATTTCGGGCGTACTGTGACCGAACCCTCCGGGTCCTTGAAAGGGCCCGTCGGGACGCTTCTCTTGCCAGTCAGAACGGTGATCCTCGGGCGGCAGTAAATTTTCTCATCGGTGGACTCAGACCGTACGTGGGACAGCGCTACGGAGAAGTCAACCCTGTGGTGCTCCGGTTGATTGGGCACGCCCACGACCTTGGAACTGTGCTCAATCAGCAAGTGGGTCGCGACGTCAAAGGCCTTAAGGCAACGGCGATTGCTCTCGAGAGCTTTTACGATCTGATCTTCGCCTCTGCGGAGCGGATCGATTACCGGTACTACCGTTGCCAGTCTCGACGCTCGGGGTGCCGATACTCTCGGACCCTTGAGTTTGAGCGGAACATTCTTGAGATGGTAGGAGACATGTTGGTGCTTGCGAACAGTTCACTCGTCATTCGTCGTGGCGGCCAGCTTTTCCCGCTCGGGCCCTCGAGTGCTTATCTCACGGCCGCAGAAGTCATTGCGAGCGCAAGTTACACCGAGCTCTCGGAACTTGTTTACGGATCTGCCTACGCCTGTGAAATCCTTGAACTGAAGGACATCTGGCAAGACCTCATGGCCTTTAACCAGGCCGGCATGAGTGAATCGGCCAAGCGTCAAAAGCTGTATGAAGTTTACGGAAGCTTCGATGAGGTTAGCTACCGCATCGAAGGTGGCATCAGCTGCCGATAGGCCAAATCTAGTCTGCGTCTTTTGACTCCCCGAATCTTTTCGGGGAGTCTTTCTTGTCTTGTAGTGTCAATTCTTTACCCTCCTCATGAACCAAGGTATAACTTCCGCACACAATTTAGGAGGGTCTATGCTGACCAACGAACAGAAGGGCCAGCAGCTCGCGGCCCTGGGCAAGCAGGCTGAGCTCGGCGGTGGAATCGAGCGGATAAACAAGCAGCACGAGCAAGGCAAGTACACCGCTCGCGAACGCATCAGCAAGCTCCTCGATCCGGAGACGTTCATCGAATTTGATAAGTACGTCGTTCACCGTTGTAGCTCCTTTGGGATGGATAAAACGAAGTACCTCGGCGACGGTGTGGTCACTGGAATCGGGAAGATCAACGGCCAGCAGGTGGCTATCTTCTCTCAGGACTTCACTTGCTGGGGCGGTGCTCTCGGGATGGCCTACGCGAAGAAGATTTGTAAAGTCATGGACTTCGCTCTTGAGAATAAGATTCCGGTGATTGGAATCAACGACTCCGGCGGTGCACGGATCCAGGAAGGCGTTGAGTCCCTGGCCGGGTACGCTGAAATCTTTTACCGGAACGTGCAGGCCTCGGGCGTGATCCCGCAGATCTCCCTCATCATGGGCCCGTGTGCCGGCGGAGCTGTTTACTCCCCGGCCATGACGGACTTTATCTTCATGGTCGATAAGACTTCTTACATGTTCGTGACGGGGCCAGACGTGATCAAAACGGTGACCCACGAAGAAGTCACCAAGGACGCTCTTGGCGGTGCACATACCCACAATGAAAAGTCGGGGGTCGCCCACTTCCGCACGGACGACGAAGACGACTGCTTCGAGCGAGTGCGCGAGCTCCTGGCGTTCATCCCTCCTTGTAACCGCGCCAAACAAGCACCGAAGCTCACGACGGATCCAGTTTCCCGGGCCAACAACAAGCTCAAAAATTTCATCCCAGATAGCTCGAAGAAGCCCTACGAGATGCACGAGTTGATTCTCGAAGTCATCGACGACCAGCATTTCCTCGAGGTCCACGCAGGGTTCGCAAAGAACATCCTCACGGGGTTTGCGTCCATCGGGGGAGTCAAGGTCGGCATCGTGGCCAACCAGCCGAGCTTCCTGGCCGGGTGCCTCGACATCGACTCTTCCGTGAAGGGCGCACGGTTCGTGCGCTTCTGTGATGCGTTTAACATTCCGATCATCACCCTCGTTGACGTCCCGGGCTTCCTGCCGGGAACAGTGCAGGAGTACGGGGGCATCATCAGGCACGGAGCGAAGCTCCTCTACGCTTACTGCGAAGCCACCGTACCGCTCATAACCCTGATCACGAGAAAAGCGTACGGGGGTGCCTACGATGTGATGGCGTCGAAACACATCAAGGCCGACATCAATCTTGCCTACCCCACCGCCGAGATTGCGGTCATGGGTGCGGAAGGGGCCGTGAACATCATCTTCCGAAACGACCTGGTGGGCCTCAAGGGCGAAGAGTTTAATAAGAAGAAGGCCGAGCTCGTAGAAAACTACGAACAGAATTTTGCCAATCCGTACCGAGCTGCGGAGCTGGGATACGTAGACGAGATCATTTCTCCGGAGCTCACGCGCCAGCGCCTTTATCAGTACCTCAAGGCCCTCGAAAACAAAAAGATCGCGAGCCCCGATCGTAAACACGGGAACATTCCACTATGAAAGGTAAACGCGTCCTCATCATTAACCGCGGTGAAATCGCGATCCGCGTCGCCAAAGCTTTGAATGAGCTTGGGCTCGTCTCTGTCGGGGTCTGGACGGATAACGAAACGGAGCCGCCGCACCTCGAGTACTGCCAGGAGTGGGTTCACCTGGCCGGAAGTAACAACAAGGAAACCTACCTCGACATCCCGAAGATCATGAAGCTGATTGACGACCATAAAATCGACGGCGTTCATCCCGGGTATGGCTTCCTCTCAGAGAACCGTGAGTTCTCGGAGACCCTGGCCAAGAAAGGGATCATTTTCATTGGGCCGAACCCCACCGCCGTCTACAAGATGGGTGCGAAAGACATTTCGAAGCAGGTTGCGAAGGAGGCCGGAGTTCCGGTCGTTCCTGGGTCGACTGGAGAGGTCCCGACGGTGGAGGAGGCCATTGCCCTCGCCAACGACATGGGCTACCCGATCCTTCTCAAGGCCGTCGCCGGAGGCGGGGGGAAGGGGATGCGGCCCTGTTACTCAGAGGCCGACGTTCGGAACAACTTCTCTGCGGTTCAGCGCGAGGCGCTCTCGAGCTTCGGGTACGCCGGACTCCTGGTCGAGAAGTACATCCTCAACCCGCACCACATCGAGGTCCAGATCCTCGCGGATAAGAAAGGGAACGTCTACCATGTGTTCGAGCGCGAGTGCTCCGTGCAACGCCGGCATCAAAAGATCATCGAAGAAGCCCCGTCCCCGTTCATCGGAAGTGATGAAGCCCTTCGGCGAGCGATCTGTGAGACTGCGGTGAAATGCGCCCGGGCCGTGAACTACGACTCTGCGGGCACCGTCGAGTTCATCATGGGTGAGGATAAGAAGTTTTACTTCCTAGAAATGAACACGCGGATCCAGGTCGAGCATCCGATCACCGAAGAAATCACAGGGGTCGACCTTGTGGCTAACATGATCAAAGCCGCGTTCGGTGAACCGCTCGATTTCAGATCCCAGGATGACATCACCATCCATGGCCATGCGATCGAGCTCCGGATCTGCGCCGAGGACCCGGTTTCCATGCTCCCGGCACCAGGGAAGATCGTCGGATTCGAGACCACCTTTCCGCAAGGGATTCGTTTTGATCACTGCATCTACCAGCGCTTCACGATCACTCCGGACTTTGACCCGATGATCGGAAAGCTCATTGCCCGGGGCCTTAACCGAGAGGTGGCGCTTCGGAAAATTCGATCCGCTGTTGACGGGCTTCAGATCGACGGGATTAAGACGAACATTGCACTCCATAAGGTGATCCTCGACGAAGAGAGCTTCCGAGCAGGGACCTATTCAACCAACTACATCGGGACGGTCAGGCCCCAGGAGAGGGTGCCAGTGAAGGAAGATATCCAGGCGTTCATGCTCAAGGTCGCGGCGATCGAACTCAATCAGGTAGGTCAGAGATGAGGTACTACTTTATCAATCAAGACATGGAGGAGTTTAGCCTCGACGTCGAAGTCCACCCCGGGTCGGTGATGGAGTTTATCCATGAGGGAAAGAAGACCCGGCTCCAGCTCCGGAGGCTGGCCGGAAAGCACTTCTATTCTTTTGACGGCATTGCCTGGAAGAAACTCTCGGCGCTCGGTGTGAACGAAGTCCTCGTTTCGAATTCCGAGATGTACAAGGTCTACCGTGGGTTTAAGCCGTCGGGCCTAAACAAGGGCGGAGCGGGTGCCCTCGTCACGCAGATGCCTGGCAAGGTGGTGAAGCTTCTGAAGAAGGAGGGCGACACGGTGATGAAGGGGGAGACTGTCCTGATCCTCGAGGCCATGAAAATGGAGAATGAGATCAAGGCCGGTGCCGACGGGCTCGTGAAGTCTGTTAACGTTCGTGAGGGGCAGGCGCTCGAGGCGGGATTCCTCATGGTTGAAATCGAGTCCTAGGCGCGCCACTGGTTTGAGAATTTAAATCAGTTGGATTCGACGGTGATTCCCTCAATCAACTTCTGCCAGTTCCGTTCGACGAGACCGTACTCCCACTGGATGTAGTCCGAGTGCGGCCAGTTCCAGGCCGAGTAGCTCCGGCCTTGGATTTCTTCGGTGTACTGAGTGATCCAGAAGTGGAGGGAGTCGTAGAGCTCTTTCGCGCTCGAGGCGTTTCCGCCGGCGCCGTGGATTCGAAAGTAGAGCAAGGCAATGAGCGGTAAGCTCACTCGGTACTTGAGCTCTGGTTTAAGTAGCCGGTCGCGGATGAGTTTTGTGTAGAACTCCACTTCCGCCTCTTCGTCGAAGCGCCCAGGGACTCGCGCGATGAGTTTTCGGACCCAGCAAAGCTGGTTTCGGGCATCAAGGTCATCCTGATGGGCCTCGGTGAGGAACCCTCGGATCGGATAGAAGCTCCCACTGTAGGTGAGAGGCCCACAGTGGTTTAACTCAGGATCTCGCGAAGCCATCTTCGAGAGTGGGCCACTATACCATGCGCCCACAGCGAAGCTTAGGGCGAGGGCCCCGAGGACTGGGACGGGGAGTTTCTGAAGGAAGAGCTTCAGCGGCAGGAGTAAGAACAGTGAAAACCACAGAACGAGGGCGCCTGCCACCGGAAGTTCCAGGGGACTCCCGATTGCAAGCAAATCCAGAATGCGCCACGTGGGCAAGGCAAAGATCAGCAAGGTAGTAGCAAAAACAATCCGGAGTCTTTTCATGGCCTCATTATTTCATGGATTTACAGGACGAGGAAAAAAATTCCACAGGCAGACCGGGGGGGTCTTTGGGCTATGCTAAAATAGACTGGGGGTAGAGTTTATGCCAAATGATACCGGAGAGAAAAAGATCATCCTATCGACGAACCTGAAGGGGTTTTTCTACGAAGGTCTCTCCGAGCTTAACAAGAAATCTCTCTGCCCCGTTCCGGAGTCCATCATTTTCTACTCCAGCGACGTCCTCGACAAGTTTGCCCTCTCTGAAACGTACTTCGAATCATCCGAAGGGAAACTGCGAGAAAAGATCCTTGGGATCAAGCTCCTGGAGGCGACCCAGCAGAACCGAGAAGTGCAGAAGCGAGTGTTCAAAGAAGTCGGAGACATGTCACTGCTGATCTGTGGCTTTTTCTCCGAATCAGTGAACAAGAAGATCGTCGACACACAGTACTACTCTCAGATTGGGAAGATGGCCTACGCTCACTTGAACTCGGTCACGCCCAAGTTTCTTGATATCCCGGATTTTTACGGGATGGTGTCGACCTGCTTCGGCTCCCTCACGACCCTTCTCATGCTCCTCGCCTCCCGAGAACGCGGCTTTGAAAAAAATCTGATCTTTCAGAAGGTGCTGCACGATGAACCGGTGACGGATCAGGAACTCTTAGTAAGTGGAGTCGTTTCGTCGGGTACCCGAAAAGTTTCCTAGACTTATCTTTTCACTCACTAAATTAGCCCCTCTGCCGATAAGAATTTCATGGAGACCATATGATTGCACCGGAAATTCTTGTCCTCGAAGACGAAGAGCACCTTTTAGATTTCATGTGTTCCTTTCTGCAAATGAAAGGGTACCGCGTGGTTGGTGCGACGAACCCTGATCGTGCGGCGGTTATCCTCGAGCAGCACGTCCCTCCTCTGATTGTGTCCGACATTTCGATGCCCGGGAAAAGTGGGCTCGAGTTCCTTTCTGATATCCGGTCTCGTGGCATTCCCTGTGCCGTAGTTCTACTGACGGCCCACGACGACACGGCCAAGATCACCGAGGCGATGCGGCTCGGGGCCCTGGATTACATGCTGAAGCCTCTCGATCCCGAGTCCTTCCTCGATTCCGTCCCAATCTGGATCGAGATCGGAATGCGCCTTCAGAAACTGGCGCAAGAGAAAGATCCCGATATCGTTCAGAAGCAGCTGAAGATGATTAATCTTTTCCGATTAAAGTATAACCGGATCCGGAAATCCCTCTCCGCTGGCTAGGTCTTCAGCGAGGCCCCGCCTTCACGATGTTCCACCTGGCCCCGAAAAACTTCCGAAGGAACTTTTGGAAGTCTTCGTAGCTGGCCGACCTGATCGCATCATTGTTCCGGTGCGGATAGTCCAGACCAAGGCCGTGGAGGACCGGGATCGAATAGAACTGAGCATAGTCCTCGTTGGTTTGAATCCCCAAGAGGTTTTGACCGTCGATCATGGTTTTGATCCGTTCGAATTCTTCTTTTTTAATTCCCTCGTCGCGCAGGGCATTGAGAATTCGAGTGATCGCAGCAACCGCGGCTTCCGTTTTGTCATGGCCCGCGCCGATGTAGATCGCCCAGCATCCGGCCTCGAGCGCCGACACGTGGACTGGGGAAACGGAGTAGCACAACCCCTGGCGGTCTCGAACCTCAACGAAGAGCTCCGAGCTCTGGCCCGAGAGGTGGGCCGTGATCATCTTCAGGTAGAGCTCTTCATTGGTGCCGATGGGATAGGCAGGAGCTCCGATGATGATCTGCGTTTGCTCCCGTTTAAACTCCAGGTGTTCGGCGCGCCCGCGGAGACTCTTGGGTTTCTTCGCGGCCCGTTTTGCTACTTTCCTTGAGGGGAGTGGCGCGAGGAGGTCCTGGAGTTCGTTCTGGACCACGGAGAAGTCCAGGTCTCCGCAGTAGGTCACCACGAGGTGAGAATTCTTCAGGTGAGCGTTGTGGAGTTTTTTTAGTCCGGCCGGCGTAAACGTTTTCAGAGTGGCCGGTGTACCGGCCAGATCCATGGCGTAGGCGTGCTCATTAAAGACGAGGCGGTAGAAGGCCTTGAACGCTTGCTTCGTTGGGTCTTCCTTCTGATTATCCAGTGCCCGGAGGATCACTTTCCTTTCGTGGGCAAAGAATTTCGTCGGAACCTCTGGGTGAAGGAGAGTTCCGAAGAAATGCGCGCTAAGCTTATCGAAGTCCTTGGTCTGCCCGTGAAGGGTAAGGCCGTAGGCATTTTTCCCCGAGAACCCGTTCAGCGAGGAAGAGAGTGATTCGAGCTCCGTCTTGAGCTTCGCGTATCCGGTCCCTTTGTATCCGTACGTGAGGAGTCGGCCAAGCAGGTGGTGAACCCCGGCGGTCTTGGGGGTCTCGAAGCTTTGCCCCCCTTTCATGTAGGCGTGCATGACGAAGGTCGGAGTCAGCTTGTTCTGCCGGTACACCAGAGTGATCCCAGGTTTGAGTTCCGTGACGACGACCGCGGGGTCATGGGACGAGGTTCCGATGGGGGCCCGAGTGGCCGGGCGCTTCGCCTTCGATACGCTGGCCTTGAGCTCCTTCTGCCAGCGCTTGAGTTCCCGGGTAAGGGGAGCGGTCTTCGTCCCCTTCGGGACCTGGAGCGTGAAGTGCGACGGCCGAGTGAAGATCTCGCCGAGGCCCCGTTGGACGTCGTCAATGCCTGCGGTTCGGATCCGCTCGATGAAATCGTCTTCGCAGTGGATGTTTCCGGATTGCGCGAAGCCGTGCCCGAGACTAAAGGCGAAGGATTCGATGGATTCTCGTTCGTAGATCTTTGAGGAGATGTACTGGTTCTTGATCTTGGTGAGTTCGTCGGATTTAAACCCGTGCTCGAGGCACTCTCGGAGAGTCTCCATGAAGAGCCGAGAAACCTTCGGGAGATTTTCCACCGGAAAGCTCATCTTGAGCATGTGCACTCCTCCGTGGGCGAAGTACATGCTCGACCCTGCGACGCCGTTGCACAGTGAGGTCTTCGCTACCAGGGCCTGGTAAAACCGAGAGGTCTCCCCGTGGGCGAGGCAGTTGATCGCAAGGTCCTGGCCCGCGGCCGTCGGGCCAAGGTACTCCGGCGACTGGAGGCAGAGCGTGAGCGTTGCTTGCCGGATGTCTTTCTCATGCACGTTGACGGAGGGGTCTGGGTTGACCACGAAAGGACCGAAGTCGGACTTCTTTCCCTGCGGCAAGCGGAACGAATTGATCTTCGCCTCGAGGGCCTCACGGTTCTTGAGATCTCCGGCGACCACGAAGAGGGCGTTCTCAAGGTTGTAGTAACTTTCTCGGAAGGACTTGATCTGCTGTCGAGAGAAGTTCAGGATCGTGTCCTCGCGGCCAAGGATCGGGTGCTTGTATCCGCCGGTGAACGTCGAGTCCTGAAGTTTGATGAAGTTAAACTGCGAAGGATTGTCGAGGGCGCGGCGGTATTCTTCGAACACGACCTGGCGCTCAGCGGGGATGTCGTCGTCGATGAAGAGAGGGTTTGCGACCATGTCGAGGAGGATGTCCACAGACTTGTCGAGGAAGAGGCTCGGAGTATTAATGTAGTAACAGGTGTAGTCGAAGGAAGTGAAGGCGTTCACCTCTCCCCCGTAGGACTCGATGTCGTGGGCGAGTTGAGGCCCTGGTCGAGTCGGCGTCCCCTTGAAAAACATGTGCTCAAGGAAGTGAGCGATGCCCTGGTTGTCCTTCTCCTCAAGAGCCGAGCCGGCGCGGAACCAGACCTGCACTGTTCCGGCGGAGCAACCCGGAGAGTGGATGAAGAGAGTCTGGAGTTTGTTATCTAGCTTGACTTGATCGATTTTCATGGATTCCTTAGGTGAGTCATCGTAAAAGATTACTCCCATTATCTCTTTAGCCTTACTGATTTATAAAGGAAATTTTATCTGATGACTCGGGTGTCAAGCCTCTACGTGCATGTCCCTTTCTGTCGGCACCTTTGCAACTACTGCGATTTCTACAAGCAAAAATTCGATGCCCCAGATCTTCAGATTGAGAAGTTTCATCAGTTTCTCGAAGCATCAGTGCTCCGGCATGAACAGCTCCTCGCGGACGCGGAGTTCGCCTGGGCACCACTCGAGACCATCTACCTCGGAGGAGGCACTCCCTCTCTGTGGGGCGTGGACGGTGCGGCCTTCTTCCGCGATCGCATTCTCCCGGGGCCACTCGCCGAGGAGCGGGAGTTCACCATGGAAGTCGATCCAGGGACCTGGACTCCGGCGCTCCTCGAGGCTTGGCAGGGCGTCGGGGTCACTCGGATTTCTGTGGGGACTCAGTCTCTTGACCCTGCCTTTCTTAAGATCCTCGATCGCTCCCACAGCTTAGAGCAGAGTTTCGATCTCCTGGGTGAACTCCAGCGGAGACACTGGAACTTCTCCCTCGATTTCCTCCTCGGTGTTCCGTTCTCCAAAGCGCGGGGCCGAAACATCAAGGCGGAGCTCGACCGGCTTCTAGAGTTCTCCCCAAAGCACATGAGTCTGTACATTCTCAATGCCCGGTCAAAGTACCCCCATGCTCAGGCGATGCCGGACGATGACTACGTCCGCGAAGAGTATCTCTTCGTCAGTGACTACCTCCGGGGGTTGGGGTTTCACCACTACGAGGTTTCGAATTTTGCGCTCCCCGGCTTTGAATCAAAGCATAACCTTCGCTACTGGCGGGGTGAAAATGTCGCGGCCCTGGGCCCAACCGGGACGGGCTACCTTGCGACGGAGACGAAGGCACTTCGCTACAAATGGAAGGTCACCAAGGCCGACGTAGAAGTTGAGCAGTTGACAGCCTCTGAGCTTGCCTTGGAGCAAACCTATCTCGGGCTCCGGACCTCTGATGGGCTCAAGTTTAACAGCGAGCTCTCTGGAGTTTACAACAGTTGGCAGACACAGGGTTACGCCACCCGGGACGGCGACAGGTTAAAACTGACCTCTCGAGGTTTTGTGATGCTGGACTCTCTCATGGATGACCTTTTTAGGCATGAGGCGCTCGCAAACAGACATAAGTAACTGTAATTAAAGCCAAGAAGCTAACGCATGTCGAGAATAGTTTCTGTTTTTTTATCGCCCAAACATTGACACTGGTTCCCCTGACACCATCTTACAAGCATCACTTAATGACCTGAGAGCACGAAATGGAAAATGAAAACATGAACGATAAACCAGAAGAAATGAAGGAAGAGCAGACGGCGACGGGTCCCGCGGGCGAGGACGCTCAAACTCACTCTGAGTCAAAAAAAGAAGAGGTCGATTTCAAGGCCAAGTACTACTACCTTGCGGCGGAAATGGATAACTTCAAAAAACGCGTTGAGCGCGAGCGTGAAAACCTCGTGAAATATGGGAACGAGCGCGTTCTGTCGGACCTCCTCCAGGTGGTGGACAACTTCGAGCGAACAACCGAGATGCTCAAGCACGATCAGGACCCGAAGATTAAGAACATCGTCGTCGGAATGGACATGGTGACCAAGCAGTTCATTGATACGCTAGGGAAGCACGGTCTCACGCTGGTGGCCTCGGTCGGAAAAGAATTCGATCCGCACCTCCACGAAGCCATGGCCCAGGAGTACGTCGAAGGTGCGAAGCCGAACCACGTCGTGAAAGAGTTCCAGAAAGGCTACAGCCTGAACGGGCGCCTGCTCCGGGCCGCGAAGGTCGTCGTCGCGAGTGATAAACAGTAAGAGACAGAAGTAAAAAATCATAAGGAGATTTATATGGGAAAGATCATCGGAATTGACTTAGGCACCACGAACTCGTGCGTGGCCGTGATGGAAAATGGAGCGTACAAGATCGTTCCGAATGCGGAGGGACATAACACAACTCCGTCGATCATCGGTTTCGCAAACAACGGCGAGAACCTCGTCGGCCAGGTGGCGAAGCGCCAGGCAGTGACGAACCCGAACAAGACTCTCTTCGGGATCAAGCGCCTCATCGGCCGGAAGTTCACGGACAAAGAAGTGGAGCACTTCAAGCGCGTCGCTCCGTTCGAAATTTTCGCAAATAAAAACGGCGACGCCTGGGTCAAGGTCGACGGCAAGGAGTACTCGCCGCAGGAGATCTCGGCCAAGATCCTCGAGAAGATGAAGAAGTCCGCTGAGGATTACCTCGGACACGCGGTCACCGAAGCCGTCATCACTGTCCCTGCGTACTTCAACGATGCCCAGAGACAGGCGACTAAAGACGCGGGCCGGATCGCGGGCCTGGACGTGAAGCGAATCATCAACGAGCCGACGGCGGCCGCACTCGCGTACGGGCAGGACATTAAGAAAGATAAGAACATCGCTGTCTTCGACCTCGGCGGCGGTACCTTCGACGTGTCGATCCTCGAAATCACTGCCGACGGTGTGTTCGAAGTGAAGGCCACCAACGGGGACACGTTCCTCGGTGGGGAGGACTTCGATTACCGGATCATCAACTGGATGGCCGACGAGTTTAAGAAAGAGACCAACCTTGACCTCCGGAACGACAAGATGGCGCTCCAGCGCTTGAAGGAAGCGGCCGAGAAGGCCAAGCACGAGCTCTCCAGTGTCACCCAGACTGACATCAACCTTCCGTTCATCACCATGGACGCGAGCGGACCGAAGCACCTGAACTTAAACCTCTCGCGGGCGAAGTTCGAGTCGCTGATCGCCGACCTGATCGAAAAGCTTGTGGCCCCGTGCAAGACCGCCATCAAGGACTCTGGTTTTGCCCTCAACGAGATCCACGATGTGATCCTCGTCGGTGGAGCGACCCGGACTCCGATCGTTCAGCAGAAAGTGAAAGAAATCTTCGCCAAGGAACCCCACCGCGGCGTGAACCCAGACGAAGTCGTTGCAGCTGGTGCAGCGGTTCAGGGTGGTGTTCTCGGTGGCGACGTGAAGGATGTTCTCCTGCTTGACGTGACCCCGCTCTCGCTGGGGATCGAAACCCTCGGTGGTGTCTTCACCAAGATCATTGAGAAGAACACGACGATCCCGACGAAGAAATCCCAAGTTTTCTCTACCGCCGTCGACAACCAACCGGCCGTGTCCATTCACGTGCTCCAAGGCGAGCGCGAATTCTCGGCCGACAACAAGAGCCTCGGGCGCTTCGACCTGACGGGGATCACCCCGGCTCCGCGCGGAGTGCCGCAGATCGAAGTTGCGTTCGACATTGATGCCAACGGCATCGTCCACGTGACCTCGACGGACAAGGCCACCGGGAAGTCGCAGAACATCGTGATCACCTCCGGATCTGGTCTCTCGGAAGAGGAGATCAAGCGGATGGTGGTCGAGGCCGAAAAGAACCGTGATTCGGATAAAAAACGCCGGGAAGTCGTCGATGCGCGCAACAACCTCGACAGTCTCGTCTTCGCTGCCGAAAAGGGCATCAAGGACGCTGGCGATAAAGTTCCGGCCGACAAAAAAGCCGAAATTGAAGGAGCTATCAGTGAAGCTAAAACAAAACTCACGTCCGAGTCTCTGGACGAAATTAAGGCAGCGACTGAGCGACTTCAGAACGTCGCTCACAGCCTTGCCCAGTTCATGTATCAGGGTGCCGGCGCTGAGGCCGGTGCCGGTGCGAGTGCCCAGCCCGAGTCGGATTCCTCGAAGAAGAAGGACGACGGAGACGATGTGGTAGACGCAGACTACAAGGAAGTTTAATTTTTTAAGTCCAATTCAATGGGAGCCCCTCCGCCGACGCTGAGGGGCTTTATATATTATGAGCGAAAGACGCGATTACTACGAAGTCCTCGGTGTTGCCAAAGGTGCATCAAAAGACGAGATCAAGAAAGCTTACCGGAAACTAGCGATGCAGCATCACCCGGATAAGAATCCCGGGAACAAAGAGTCCGAGGCGAAGTTCAAAGAAGCCTCCCACGCTGCGGACATTCTTCTCGATGATCAAAAACGCGCGATGTACGACCGCATGGGCCACGCCGCCGAACAAGGTGGCGCTGGCGGCGCCGGACCATTCCAGGGTGGATTCTCAGGAGATTTTGGAGATCTCGGAGATATTTTCGGGGACATCTTCGGCGACATCCTGGGCGGTCAGCGGGGCCGCGCTGGTGGCGGCCGTCGGCGCTCACGGGCCACCGCTGGAGACGACCTGCAGACCGAGATGTACGCGACCTTCGAAGAGGCAGCGTTCGGGGTCGAGAAGGAAATTCAGATCGTTCGCTCCGTCGGTTGCGAGACCTGTCACGGCACCGGTGCAAAGAAAGGCTCCGGCCCAACGACCTGTGACATGTGCCAGGGCCACGGAGAAGTGCGCCGGCAGCAGGGTTTCTTCACCATCGCTCAGCCTTGTCCCAAGTGCCATGGCTCCGGGCAAATCATTAAGGACGCCTGTGAAACCTGTGCCGGGCGAGGCCGGAATAAGAAGCGCGAGAAACTTTCCGTGAAGGTTCCAGCGGGGATCGACGAGGGCCAGCGCCTGAAACTCACGGGCCAGGGAGACGCCGGCTCTAACGGAGGTCCGGCAGGAGATCTGTTCGTTCTCATCCACATCGAGCCCCACGAATTCTTTAAGCGCGATGACTACGATGTGCACTGCGAGGTTCCGATAACCTTTTCTCAGGCAGCGCTGGGCACGGAGGTTGAGATCCCCACCTTGGGCGGTCGGGTTTCGATGAAGATTCCAGATGGCACTCAGTCAGGCCAGAAGATGAAGCTCCGGAACAAGGGCATCGCAAAGCTTGGTGGTTACGGATTTGGAGACCAGATCATCACCATCCACGTCGAAACTCCCGCGAAGCTCAGCAAAGAGCAGCGTGACCTGTTTAAGCAACTCCAGGAGCTTGAGCAGAACCAGTCGAACCCGATGACAAAGGGCTTCTTCGAGCGGGTCCGCGAGCTCTTCCAGTAGAACTTTTAGATCGGTCGGGGCACCCGTGCCTCGGCCAATTAGAAGAGACATTTTTTTTAACCGAGGGTAGAATCGGAGGAGCCGTTTTTTTTGTAAAAAGGGAACCTATGCGTATTCTTCTCGTGATCCTCCTCATCGCCGCTGCGTGTACGCAGATCAAGAAGAAGCCCATCGACGAGTCTAGGATCTCCGACGTTGCCAAACAGAAACTCGACGAAGCCCGGGCCCTGTTTCGGGCCAACAAGGCGAAGCAGGCCATCGAGAAGCTCGGCGAGTTGGCCGACGCCGATCTCTCTCCCACTGAAAAAGCTCTGAAGTACAATTTGAAGGGAGTCACTCTCTTCAACATCGGTGAAGTTGAGAAAGCGATTCTCAACTTTGAAGTCTCAGAAAAGTATGCTCCGAAAGATGGGCAGCTCTACAGCCAGCTCCAGCTCAACATGGGCAGTGGTCATTTTAAGCTGAACCAGTTCACCGAGCTCAAGGACCGGCTGCAGAAGATTGACCGCCATCAACTGACGGCCCCGGAGATCAAAAAGTTCGCCCACCTTTCCCTCGCGTATGGAAATAAAGTTCAGGATCCGGAGCGGATCGTGAGCTCCTCGTTGCTCCTCCTGACCGACGTGAAGTCGACCGGAGACGCGCTGACCTCCTCCCTCTTCGCACCGATGCGGGACTCCTACGTCAAACTCGCGCCGGGCAAAAAAGTCGAACTCTTAGAAGAGCAGGGTGGAACCAAGAACTACGCGGCAGCTCTCCTTGCGCAGCAAGAGGTGGAGGAGCGCTACGTCTCCGGCGATAAGTCGGGGGCCGTGGACCTCATGAAGTGGCTCCGAGGCGAGTTCAGCGATGACGAGAGTGTATCTAAATTCGTAAAGGATTTTGAACTCCGTCTCGAGAACTCGGGGCGCATTAGCGTCACTGACATTGGCCTCGTCCTCCCGCTCTCCGGGGAGAAGCTAAGCTTCGGGCAAAAAGCCCTCACGGGCGTGGACACGGGCCTGAAGACTCTCGGCTTCGGGGAGACGGTTAAGATACACACCAAGGACTCGGCCGACTCCCCCGCCCAAGGATCTCAGGCCGTCCTTGAACTGATCCGTGAGAACAAGGTTGCTTTCATCATCGGGGGCCTTTTCCCGGAAGCCGCGAAAGCGGAATACCTCGAAGCGAGGAAGTACGGTGTGCTCTACATTTCTCTTTCTCAGATCAATCTTCCCAAGGATGAGAAGAACCATCACTTGATCGAAGTCCAGGGCTCCGTGGAATCTCAGATCGAGGCGCTCCTGTCTGAAGACATGATCAAGAAGTTCGGGTCCCGCGTCGGGGTCATTTTCCCGGAGAACGAAGCGGGCAAGAGCTACGTGGATGAGATCTGGCGTAAAGCTGCGGCCAAGAATCTTCAGATCACATCCGTCGCAAGCTTCCAGAAGAACACCCATGATTACCGGGATACGGCGCAGCTCTTCCTGGGCCTCAAGTACCCCCGAGAACGGTCGGAGGAGCTGAAGATCCTGGACGACGTTTTCGCCCTTGAGAAGACGACGATCCGGCGGGTTCAGACGCTGCCGCCGGTGCTCGACTTTGACTGGGTCTTCATGGCGACCTATCCCCACGAAGCGACGCAACTCATTCCTACTCTTAACTACTACGACGCGAACCGGATCAAGGTGGTCGGGGGTCCGAGCTGGGTTTCGAAGTCGCTCCTCAAGGAGCAGAAGAATCTCGGGACCCTCTACTTCGTCGGGGATGATCCTCGGGACCTCAACGAACAGATGCTTGCCAAGTATCTTGAACTGAATGGGAAACCCGCGGGCCTCATCGAAATCCTCACTCTCGACGCCATGAAGCTCGGTGCGGAGATTCTGCGCCTCACTGGGGAAGTCACTAGCCGCGATGATTTCGACGGTAAGCTGAAGGTCGCTTCTTTGACAGGTTTATCGACGCACTGGGATTTCAGAGAAGGTGTCTGGCTAAAGAAGATGAATTCCTTAGCGATCACTCACGGCGAGATCGTTAAGCTCTTCGGTGACGTGGCCCCCTGAGGCTTACGATTCCCTCTAGTTCGGATACTTCAGGTAGTAGAGCTGCTCGAAGTTCCGCCCGTAATCTTCGAGGTCTAGGCCATACCCGACGATGAACTGATCCTCGATCTTCTTCCCCGTGAGGTCGGGCTGGATGTTGACCGTCCGTTTGTACGGCTTGTCGAACAGCGTAATGACCTCGAGGGATCTCGGGGAGCTTAAAAGGAGTCGCTTCTTAAGGAAGCTTAAGGCCCGGCCTGTGTCGACGATCTCTTCGACGATGACGACGTTGCGATCCATCAGATTGGTGGTAATGTCCTTGCTGATAGTGATCGTGCCGTGGTTTTCTTTGCTGCGACCGACCGCCTGGAGCTTCACGAAGTCCACGTAAACCTTGACCCCTTTGATTTCTCTGGCGAGGTCCGCCAAAAAGACCATGCTTCCCTTGAGAACGCCGATGAGGACAAGATCCTGACCTTGGTACTTTTGAGAAAGCGTGTTGCCCAAGGCCTCGACGATGCCTTTGATCTCTTTTGCGTCGATGTACTTTACGAACTGCGAAGAGACGAAGGTGGAGGGGAACTTGTTCTTTTCATCGCTCATGGTGCGGATTCCTTAGGTTGAAATCTATCTTACCGGTGGAAAAAGTTAGGCGCAAATTTAACATGGCCGAGGGAATCACTCGGAAAAGAATCCTGTTTAAATTCTTGTCCATAGCGGCCCTAAGTGATAAATTTTTATGATACTGCCCGGTCCCTTTATTTTACTCTTCATATGCGTGACATGGGCCTATGAGACGCTAGTTAAAGGATATCTATGTTTAAAAAAATGCTTGATTGGTTTTCGAACGATTTGGCGATTGACCTGGGGACCGCCAATACTCTGGTCTACGCTAAAGACCGAGGGATCATCGTGAATGAGCCTTCAGTCGTCGCTGTCCATCAGGGATTCCGAGGTGAACAGAAGGTCCTCGCGGTTGGCAAAGAGGCCAAAGAAATGCTCGGCCGGACTCCGGGATCGATCAAGGCCATCCGTCCGATGAAGGACGGGGTCATCGCGGACTTCGAAGTGACCCAGGCCATGCTGAAGTACTTCATTCAGAAATCCCTCAACGGCTCGAAGCTCATCAAGCCGCGGATTATCATCTGTATCCCGTTTGGGATCACGCAGGTTGAGAAGCGGGCCGTAAAAGAATCTGCAGAGCAGGCAGGTGCCCGCGAAGTCTACCTCATCGAGGAGCCGATGGCGGCAGCGATCGGTGCGGGCCTTCCGATCACGGACCCGTCCGGGAACATGATCGTTGACATCGGCGGGGGGACGACCGAAGTGGCCGTGATCTCTCTCGGCGGTATCGTGTACTCGAAATCAGTTCGCGTCGCGGGTGATAAGTTCGACGAGGCCATCGTGTCCTACATCAAGAAGAAGTATTCCCTTCTCATCGGCGAACGCACGGCCGAAATGATCAAGATGTCCATTGGGAACGCGTATCCGTTTGATGACGAAGTTAAGACCTATGAAGTGAAGGGCCGAGATCTCATCGCTGGCGCTCCGAAGACGATCGAAGTGACCTCCGACGAGATCCGAGAGGCCCTGGCGGATCCGATCTCTGAGGTCGTCGAGGCGATCAAGATTTCGCTAGAGAAGACGCCACCCGAACTGGCCGCGGATATCGTGGATAACGGAATCATCCTCGCCGGGGGCGGTTCACTCCTTGCGAACCTCGACATCTTGATCAAAGAAAAAACTGGGTTGCCGGTGTCCCTCGCTGAAGATCCGCTCACGTGCGTGGTCCGCGGCTGTGGAATGGCCCTGGAGTCTCTCACCCTCTTGCGCCAGGTGACGACGCTAAGTTAACCCATGTCGCAAATTTTTTTTAGTAAGCAGGACAAGACCGAAACCCGAAGTCGCTTATCGCTTCTCGGGCAATCCCGGGGCCTGGTTACGATTTGGACGAAGGGCAGTAAGGATAAGCACAGTTACAGCACGCTCCAGTTTGATAAAGAGCGGATGGAGCTCGTGTTGAATACCTCCGCGATCCATTTTAAACAGGGGGACCTCGTCCTCTGCGCGTTCGATCTGCGAGGGATGAATTTCTTCGCCGAGTGCACGTATCAGGTTGCCATCGACGGACACGCGGTCCTGCTCTTCAAAGAGCACATCTTCAAATCGGAGCGACGAACGAGCTACCGGCTCATGACCTATCCGCTCTACGAGGTGTGGGCGGTGTTCGAGCTTCCGGAGGCCTACGAAGGTGGCAAAGTCGTTGATCTGAAGACCGGGAGTAGTCAGACGGGCCTGTTTAAAAACTTCCTTTCGATCGTTGAGGGCGGAGAAGCCCAGAAAGATGGTCAGATCAAGATTCGGATCCAAGACCTCTCCACCACGGGCATGGCCCTCCACGTGGGAGAGCAGGAGATCGGTTACTTCAAGAAGGAAACTGTCTTCGACAACGCGATCATCCGGTTCTCCGACGAAGACATCGTGATCCCGAAGGCCAAGATCGTCTACGCCGTCGATTACATCTCTCAGGATAAGAATATCAAGAAGTACAAGCTCGGTGTGCACTTCGAAGAGCTCCCCACTTCGCTCGACGAGAAGATTGGGAAAAAGATCAACGAGCTTCTGCGGCAGAACGATCACAATAAAGACTTCGAGAACTTCGTTAAGTGAATCCGCTTCCGTTCCTCGTTGTTTTTTTTACCGTGTCCTGTGCGAGAACACCGCTCGGTGGCAATGGAGACGCGAAGACCAGTTACTCCTACGTCGATGAAAGTGGGACCTTCACACTCAGCCGGGAGACGAAGCTCGTCGGCAGTAAGCTCGTCACCCGGGCCCAGCTCTTAGATAAAAAGAGCGGTGGGCGCTTGCTTGAAAAGAGTGTGATGCTTTCACAGATCGGCTCCATTCGGAACGGATCTCAGCGACTGCTCATCGTCCGGCCCCAGGCCTCCGAATACACGGTTTGGATCGAGGGAAAAAAATACGTCTCCCGGATGCAGCTCGTGCCAGGGAAGCGCGCGATGCGGATGACCCTGGAGAGTCCCGAACCAAAGTGGCAGGGAACCTCCGAGGTTCCGGTTCCCAAAGCAAAGTACCTCTGTTTTTTTGGTCAACTCCCGGAGTGCCTCGCGCGCTCGAATCTCCTCGAGAACGCCCGACTCATCGAAGGGAGGCGCTTCGATTTCCTCCTCGTCTGGGACTCTTTTCCTTACGTTCAGGATCTCCTGACGAAAACGGGTCAGAAATTGTTCGACCGTGCGGCCATAAAGTTTGATGGCGAAATTAATGGGCTTTTCAGATATATTGTAGAAGTGGAAGAGCAGGTGATCTCTTACCAGTTCACCAAATCCTACGAGCTGGTGAAGGTTGCCTGGATCTCGCAGGGGATCACGATCGCTCCCCCGGGCCAGGAAATCGTTGAAGACGAGTGAGGTAAATGGTGGACAACTTCGGGCAACTTTTCATCACGGGCCTCAAGGGGACAACCCTTCTGCCGGAGGAAGTTGATTTCATCAAGAACGAGAAGCTCGGGGGAGTCTACCTATCCTCTGTGAACTTTGAAGCTCCGGCGCAGCTCGCAGAGCTCGTGAATTCTATCCAAAAGCACCGGGACGAATACCCGCTGTTCATCTCCGTCGACCAGGAAGGCGGTCGAGGATCGCGGTTTAAGACGCACTTCACTCAGTTCCCGTCGATGCTGGATCTCGCATCCCTGAATTCCCCGAAGCTTGTCTTCGAGGTCCATGAAGTCATGGCAAAGGAGCTCAATGCGTGCGGGGTGAATCTCCTCTATTCTCCGTGCTGCGACATCCTTACCAACCCTGATAATAAATTCATCGGAGACCGATCCTACGGTCGAGATGCCCAGACCGTCGAGAAGTACATCAGCGCCGCGATCCGTGGCGTTCAGACCAATGGAGTCCTGGCCTGCGCGAAGCATTTTCCGGGCCACGGAGACACTGCACGGGACCCGCACTTTGACCTCCCGCTGCTGAAGACAGACCAAGATGAGCTCCGGCGGCGAGAACTCGTGCCGTTCATCAAAGCCTCCCGTTCACGGGTCGAGTTCATGCTGATGGGTCATCTCCTGATGGACGCCTTGGATGACAAGTTGCCTGCGAGCCTGAGTCCAAGGGCCTATGAGTTCCTGCGGCAGGAGACGAAGTTTTCGAAGATCACGATCACCGATGCCCTTGACCTGCGTGCCATCACCGATAGATTCGGTCGGGATGAGGCAGCGCTAGGAGCGCTCGCCGCTGGAGCTGACATCCTTCGCTACACCTCTCTCGAAGAGGCCAGCAAGGCACTCTCGGCGGTCAGAGAAGCGGTCAGGAAGAAGGTTCTCAAGAAGGAAAGTATGATTGAGAAGCTGGCACGGATTGAGCGCTGCAAGAAGGAGCATTTTGCGACCTACCAACCCATCTACATTCCGAAGATAACTGAAGCATTCTCCTCGGCCGCAGCCAAGGCCCTCGTCGAGCAATTCCGAGCGATTCGTAGCTAAGGCCTAAGCTCAGGCCAGGAGCACTTTTTTCCCATTTCCTGAAATTTCTAACCCTTAGCAATTTGTTGTTACTCTTAAAGTAATCTCGTTTTGAGAACCGAGGTCTATGAATACTATCTGGGTTTGGTCATTGCTAGCGGCCCTTATGCTCAGCGCGAATGCGTGGTCGCAGACCTGCGCCGAAGATTTCAACGACATGAGCGCCGAGTGCATCGCGGGCCGAAATAAACCGTTTGCGGAGAAGCCCATCCCGCTCTCGAAGCTCGCTCGAGACACCATCTTCTTTTACAAGACTCCCTCCGGTGACGTCGGGAAGTTCAAGGTGCTCTCGGTCCTCAATAAGCCCCAGCAAGAGTGCACAGTGTTCCTCGATGCGGTGACGTTCACCGGCGGCGGCGGCGTGTTCGTTCCCAATAGTTCGCTGTCGATTAGTCCCAAAAAGAATCACTGGCTCTCAGACCGGATCTACCTCGACCGAGAGGGCCTTGCGTCGCTCGTGCTCGAGAAAGTAAGTCCCGAAGAGCTCGAGCAGCAGAAGCGAAGAAACGGGGAGACGATCCCGGCCAAGACGTACACCTCGGATGAGGAACAGGCGCGGGCGAAAGCATCCTGCGTGCTCGTGACCTCGAAGGGGACCGAGTACCTCGTCCATCGGGCGGGATCGAATGAGGAGAAGAAGTTCCAGCAAGATAGTCCGGCCCTGCTCTATGCGCCGTTGGTGCTGATCTTCGTCGCGATCTTCCTCATCGTCCGTGTCATGCTCGAAGATCAGGACAAGTACAAAACTCAGGAGGCCCTCGAGGAAGCGGAGAATTCGACCAAGGGCAAGAGCCAGGCCCTGTTCCTCAAGGTCACGAGACCGTTCTACAAGCGCTACTTCCTACCGATCGTTCAGAGCTCGAAGCACAAGCAGAACTTCCGTACCCGGTATCGCCAAAAGCTCGCCAACGCGGGCCTCGGCAAAGAGATGACTCCGGAGGAGTTCGTCGCGCTGAAGTTCTTCATGATCATCGGTGGACCGTTTGCCTTCCTGGCGGTCCGGTACATCACCGAAAGTGATTGGTCCCTGGCCATCACTCCGGCGATGGGCGTGGTCGGATTCTTCTACCCCGATGTCTGGTTAAGCGGCATGATCAAAAAGCGCGCGGACGACGTCCTGCGGGCGATGCCGTTCATCGTCGACATGCTCGCCCTTTCTGTCGAAGCGGGCCTGGATTTCATGGCCGCGATTCAGAGAGTGATTGAGAAGGCACCGTTGAGTCCCCTGGTGGAGGAGTTCGAGACCCTGATCCGTGAAACCAAAATCGGGTCCTCTCGAGCGGAAGGTCTCCGGCAACTCGGGTGGCGCGTGAACGTGATCGAGATCAACTCCTTCTGCGCCACACTCATCGCCGCCGACAGCGTCGGTGCTTCGATTGCGCCCCTCTTGAAGCAACTTTCGAACGAACTTCGGGTCAAGCGCTCCTCCCGCGCAGAACAGCAAGGGGCCACGGCGGCGACGAAGATTCTCATTCCGATGATCTTTTTTATTCTCCCTGCGGTCCTCGTCGCCATCTTCGCGCCGATGATCTTAAAAATGGTATCGGGGAAGCCATGATCCAGATTGAACACGGAGGAAAACTCATCGCCACCAACATCGTCCACGCCGACAATTTCCTGGACCGGCTGGCGGGGTACATGTTCCGCGCCAGGCCCCACCGGGCCGGGTTCCTGTTCGAACCGGCGCCGGGGATCCATACTTTTTTCATGCGGTTTCGGCTCGACGTCGTTTTCCTCGACGGGGATAACCGGATCATCAAGATCTACCGCAACCTTGCGCCCTGGCGGCACACGGCCTTCTTTTTCAGATCCCGGAGAACCTTAGAACTGCCCGCGGGCCAGTTTCCCGTCGAAATCTCTGTCGGGGATGTCTTGGAGGTTCGGCATGTTTAAACTCGTCGTCATCGGCGGAAAACTCCGGGGGCAAGAGTTCCCCCTGAAGGACGGGGAAAACATCATCGGCCGCGGGAGCGACTGCGACGTCGCTGTCCCCGTCGACGGTGTCTCGAAGCGGCACCTGAAGGTCACCGTCAACGGAGAGACGGCGTTCGCGGAGGACCTCGGCAGCTCGAACGGCACACTCATCAACGGCAAGATCATCAAGCGTATGACGACCAAGGACGGTGACAAGATCGCGCTCCCGAACCTTATCCTTCAAGTGGTCTACGTCCTCGAAAAGCGCGTCGTCGTGAAGAAGAAGGTCACTCGGAGCGGTGACGACAGCGACGACGACGCCTACGACGACTTGGAACAGGTCGAGCCGATGCCCGCGAGCATCATCGCGAAGCCGATCTGGATCTTCAAGAACAAGATCATGCCGATCATCTACAGTTTCAACGAGCAGTACGAGTGGGCCTCGCTGGTCGGGACACTCCTCTTCATCTTCATTGCGATCAACATCTCGCTGACCATCGTCCCCGTCCTCAGTGATAGCCGGCGGCTTCTCCTCCGGGAAGTCGGCTACCGGGCCAAGCAATACGCCGCCGAGGTGGATCGGCTCAACAACGTGTTCCTCCGGGACAAGAACCTCGATCAGATCTACACGGGATTCCTCGAAGGAGAGGACGCCGAGGGAGTCCAGAGCTACAAGCTCTTCGACACTGAGGGCCGGGTCTATCGGCCCGTCTCTGAGCTCAACACCATCGTCAACGAATCCTTTCCGGTTGAGGCGCTCCGGTACTTTAAGGTTGAGAAGAATCAGGATCAGGAAAAAATTGAGCGCCAGGGGAACATCGTCAGAGTCGCACGAGCGATCAAGGCCCATGATAAGAACCTGGGCCGGGATGTGGTCGTGGCCATCATCGCTCTCACCTTCGCGCCGACGTCCCTGGCAACGGAAGCCGCGAACAACTCCAAGGCCTACCTCGAGTCCCTCGTGACGTCGGGGATGGTTGCGATCATCTTCTTCGGCATGCTTTACTACATGACCGTGCGGCCTTTGGACGAGCTGCGGCTTCAGATCGAGCGCGTCCTTCGGGGGCGCCAGAAAGAAGTCGATTCGAAGATCATGTTTAAAGAGCTGCACCCGCTCCGGAACACCATCAACAGCATCCTGGGACGGATCAAGGAACTCCAATCGAGTGATTCTGGAGAGATCCAGAGCATGGAAGACGACGGTCCCTACATCCGTGCCCTCGAAGAGTTTCTGGCCGGCTCCCAGGGGCCCGTGATGATTCTCACGTCCGAGAAGATCATTCAGCGGATCAACCCCGAAGCCGAGGACCTGGTTGGTCTAAGAGAAAATTCGGCGTCAGGTCAGAGCATTCTCGACACCGCACGAGATCAGGGCTTCGCCGCGACGGTCATCGATCTCTGCGACCGCTCTGCGAACAATGAGGGCTCGAACCAGAAGGAGACCTACGAGATTGGTGGGAAACAGATTTCGATCAACGTGACCGCACTCATGGGTAAGGATAAGTTCGCCAAAGGCTTCTACATCACCTTCGTGAGGACCGACTGATGGCGCGCAACGTCCTGGTCCTGAAGCACTTCGAATCTCCCAAAGAGGCCGGTACCTACCACCGGCTCGTCTGTTTGACCGGAGGGAATAAAGGAGAGTCGTACGTCCTCATCGGGAATCGAATCGTCATGGGGCGTTCGGAGAAGGCCGACGTGAAGCTCACGGACGTGAAGTCGAGCCGGGAGCACGTGGAGATCGCGAAAGTCGGTGAGAAGTGGGTCGCGACGGATCTTGGGTCACAGAACGGGATCGTTGTGAATGACAAGAAAGTGACCCAGCAGGAACTCAAAGAGGGTGACAAGTTGATCGTCGGGACCACCGTCTTCAAGTTCGCCAAAGTTGAGGTCTCCGGAGGCCGCGGAAAGGTCGTTCGTGAAGAGAGTGGTTCAAAAGATAAGGCCGAGGGTGGGAACAAGGCGTTCGTCCCGTTTCTCATTCTCGTGATGATTTTTGCGGGACTCTTTCTCATCGACGATACTCCGAAGAAGGCGAAACCGAAGGCGGAGAGTTCTGGCGGAAACTACCAGGACATGAACAACGAATACGTGACGGCGATCCAGAAGCGGCAGGCCAACGAAAATAAGCAGCTCAAGGAAAAGTTAACGGTCATCTACCAACGGGGTCTCCGAGAGCTAAGGGAGCGGAACTACTACCGCGCCATCCACGAATTTAACTTGGCACTAATTATCGCTCCGGGGGATGCGCAAGCGGAGTATTATTTACGGAAGACCAAGGAGCAGCTGGATAAAGAAATCGAAGGATTCACGGCGAACGCGCAGCGGGATGAAGAGTCGCTCAAGTACAAGAACTCCATCATCGCCTACTGTGCCATCATCCGTCTCCTGTACAGTGTGCCCGATGACCCGAGACATAAGAACGCGATCAAGCAGATCGAAGAGCTTGAATCGAAACTAGGAATCGAGAAAGGTGAAACTGATTGTCTTAAAAAACAACGTGCCTCTCAATGACGTCGCGGTAGACACGAGCGACGGAGCAGAGAGGTATGAAATTTTCGTCGGGCGGTCCGAAGACTGCCACGTTCGTCTCGACGATCCGCTGATCTCGCGGCATCACCTCGTCCTCACGAATGAGGCCGAGGGATGGTTCTGCCAGAAGCTCTCCGAGCTAGGAGTGGTGACCCTCAACGGTGCCCTCGTGAGCCGAAACCGCGTCTCCAATGGGGACGAGCTAAAGTGCGGGGCCTACTCCATCATCATCACCGGCCTTGCTCCGGCAGAGGACACGTCCGCTCACCGCGGCGTAGATCTGGGGCCCGGGCCCTTAGACTACGACGAAGATCCCGTTCTCGCAGTTTCTGAGCCCAGCATCACGGCGTCGCTCAATCTGAGCGGTCCGGTGGCAGCACCGGTAGCGACGCTGGAGTCTCCCGGCGATGTTCTCTCGGACGAGGCCTCACTTGAGGATGTCTCGGCCCTCGGCGAAGCCCCGCAGGAGGAAAGCGGATTCGACGCTTCGGCAGACCTCGAGAGTCTGAGCTCTTTTGAAGAACTCTCAGACAATGACGAAGGTGGACTGGGGGGAGCACTGGAGGAAAGCCCCGAGGGGGAGATCCCAGCGAGCGACGACTCGTTCAATGCGGAGCTGGCAGAGTCATCCACGGATTTCGGAGGGGACTCTCAAGACGGAGAGAGCTACGGTGTCCCGGCCGAGGCGGAGCAGAACGAAAGCACCCGCTTCTTCAAAGCGTTCGTCAATTACCAGCTCGTTCTCTTCGGCGATCACGCACCCTACGATCGGTACATGATCGACGTGGATGAAGTCTACGTCGGGCGAGACGCGAAGAAGTGTCAAATTGTCTTGAACGATCCCGAGGTGTCATCGGTCCACGCGGTCCTTCGGAAGAGCAACATCGAAATGACTCTCGAGGATCTGAACTCGTCAAACGGGACCATCCTGAACGGAGAGCGCATCAACAAGGCGCAGATCACGGCCGGAGACGAGTTCGTCATCGGTGGAACGAGCTTCACGCTCGAGGTGCGATCGGATCTTCTGGAGTCCGAGGCCGATCGCCTCATGCCGGTTGCGAAGAATCAATTCATCGAGACGGAAGAGATCGTCGAAGAAGAGATCGCCGGTGACGGTGATCTTTCGTTTGAAACCGAGGCGCCTAAAGAAAAGAGCATCCTCAAGCGGATGCAGAAAGACCCCGCCTTCCGGAAAAAGGCCATCTACGCCATCGCCGCCATTCTTGCGGTCGTCTTCCTGCTTCCGGATGAAGAGACGACAGAGGCGCCGAAGAAAGCGAAGGTCGTGAAAGAGGCACAGAAGGTCGACACCAAGACCGGCAAACCGAAGCTAAACTTGTCAAAAGAGCTCGAAAACGCGCGCAACGTTTCTTACGAACTTGGCGTGAGCTACTTTGAGCAGAGCCGCTACGATCTCGCGCAGGTCGAGCTCCAGAAGGTCGTGGCCATCGATCCGGACTACAAGAAGGTCCAGAGTTACCTTGAGCAGACGAAGGTGGGCCTCAAGCGGCTTGAAGAGCTCGAGGCCGAACGGCGTGCTGAGGAGGAGCGGATCAAGACCAAGAAGCTCGTCGACGAGCTCCTCACGAAGGCCCGGGAGGCGGTGAAGGAACGGCAAGTTCCCGTGGCCGAAAGTCTCTTCTCACAGATCACCGAGAAGGACCCGGAGAACATGGAAGTGATCCAGCTTCGCCTCGAGCTTGAAACGTGGCAGAAGGAAGAAGAGCGCAAGGCGCTGGAGCTCGCGGCGAAAGAAGCCGCACGGAAGCGGATGGTCGACGCGCTGACCCCCGGGAAGACCCACTACCTGAAAAAGGAATGGTTCCTTGCCATCAACCGGCTCGAGGATTTCCTTCGGATCAAGAGCACCGACGAAGACCTCATCAAGGACGCCTCCGACATGCTGAGCGATGCGAAGAACCAGCTCGCGAGCGAGCTCGGGCCGATCCTCGGGAAAGCGCGGTCGCTGAAAGAGGGACAGGATCTCAAGGCTGCCTACGAGGCCTTCCAGGAAGTGTTGAAGATGGAGTCGACGAACCGGGAGGCGCTCAACGAGGTCGACGAGATCAAGTCCCTCCTCGATGCGCGCTCGAAGAAGATCTACCGAGAAGCGATCATCGCCGAGTCTCTGAGCCTGTTCTCCGACGCCAAGGAGAAGTTTCAGGAGGTCCAGCAGATTTCCCCGACGGATAGCGACTACTACAAGAAAGCCTCCGAGAAACTCAAGAACTACCTGGAGTAACATGCGCCTCAAAGCCTACGCCGCCCAAACCCACCATGGCCCTTACCTTCAGATCAACGAAGACGCCTACGATTTTGACTTCGACAGCGAACTCTACATGGTCCTCGATGGCTTCGGCGGCTCCGGCGTCGGAGACCGTGCGGTGGAGAAGTTGAAGCAAGAGATCCGGACCTTTTACACTCGACTCTCGGACGACCCGAATGCGACGATGCCGCTGTACTACAATCCACGGAATCTCCTCGAAGGAAATGCGGTCATCAATGCGATGCTGAGTGCCCACCAGAATCTCCTCGCCGCCAACCAGGAACGGGCGCTGAATCAGCGGGCCGGGGCGAGCGCCGTCGTGGCCGTCAGGGCCGACTCTCTGCTGGTGCTCGCGGGGGTCGGAAACTGCTGCGCGTGGCACTTCCGCCGAGGCCGGCTCTCGAAGATCATCGCCGAAGAAACCTTCCGGTACCTCGCCAGTGACCAGTTCGAATACAAGTTTCGGACGACTCCGTTGACGGCCTTCGGAATGTACCCCGAGCTCGGCTACCAGCTCCGAGAGGTTCGAATCGCGGAGGGAGACAAGGTCGTGCTCCTCACGGACGGGGTCTATGCTCAGGTCTCGGAGGAGGAGTTGGCCTACGCCTTAACCAGGCCCGCCGACGACGCCAACGAGAGGATCAATAGCTTACTAAAACTATCCAACTCTCGAGGGAATACGGATAATCAAACGGCAATGATTCTCGAGTTTTAATACTTTTTCATTCCCAGTGCTGGGGACGGGGCTTATAATTTTTCATGTAGCCACGTAACGGAGATCAGGGATGAACCACAAAGTACTTCTGGCGGATGACAGCCTGACGATCCAGAAAGTCATTAAAATTACGTTAGCCAATCAGCCCTACGATATCACCGAAGCGTCTTCTGAGGATGAGCTCTTCCGGGAACTCGCAGAAAAGCGCCCGAAGCTCGTCTTCCTCGATTTCAATCTCTCGGAGAAGTATTCGGGCTACGAACTCACGTCCAAGATTAGGGCGATCTCTCCGACCTCTAGAGTTCTCCTCCTCCTCGGGACTTTCGACACCGTCGACGAGGCGTCCATGGAGAAGTGCGGCGCTTCGGATAAGATCGTCAAACCCTTCGACTCAAACAAGTTCATCGCCATCTGCCGGCACCTGATCGATACCTTCGAAGAGGAGGAGATCGCGTACCCAGAACCGAAAGCGCAATCGCCGGTCAGCTTCCAGCTTGAGGAGGACCAGTGGCAGATGAGTTCGCCGAAAGTAGACCACTCGCCGGCGACACCCCTCCTGAGCGACTCAGACAGAACTGCGCCGCAGATGGAAAATCCGCTCCTCAAAGAAGTCTCTGACTGGGGCATGAGCGTCCCGGGGGTCATCAACGACGTGAGGCCCCATGATAAGCTGATCGACATCCCTCCGGTCATCGAGCTCGCTCCAGTGACGTCGCTCCAGGAGCACAAGGCCCAGAAAGCGGATCCTCAGATGAAGGCTCAGTTGCCCGTCAAAGAAGAGCCTAAGTTTCCCGAGACCGACGACCTCGATTACCCAACGATCGAAGAAGAGATCACTTCGATCGATCAGCTTTTGGCAGCGTCGAGCACGGAGTCGGCGCAGCCCAAAGCGAGTCCCCCTTCTGGGGACATTGGCTCGAAGCTGATTTCGATTGATTCATTCCGAGACCAGCCCTTCGAGCTCGAGCTCGAAGGAAATTACGTGGCCGACGAGACTGACATCAAAAGCCTCGAGGCGCAGATTCGCGACGAAGTCCAAGACGATCTTTGGGTGGCCGACGAGTTCGAAGATCTGCGCGATGCGGTTGAGGCCAAGCTCGAGGAAGCGAGGTCGACGTTTCAGCCCTCGAGGAGTGCGTTCGACGAGTCGCTCTTCAGTTCCAGCGACGACTCGAAGTCTACGTCGTGGACTCACGCTGAGCGATCTGAAGTCGAGAAGAAAACAGCGGAGACGTTTCTCCGCTCGAGCGCCACAGAACCCGTGGTCGACATGACCGCGCTCCGGAGCGAGATGGAACTCATGGTTCAGAAGTATGTGAAAGAATACCTGGATCAGCTTTTCCAGAAAAACGCGGAGAAGGTCGCCTGGGAGGTCATCCCGGATCTTGCCGAAAATCTCATTCGGCAGGAGCTCTCCAAGATCAGTAATCGGATCCTCAACGATCGCCCCTAGACTGGCCTGAGACTTCCGTTGTAGCTCCGGACGGTCTCCCCCTCTTGAGACACGAGGGCTTCTCCAAAATCCCCGAGCCCTAAGAATCTTCCCGTGGTGACTTCGCTGCCATCCGTGATCGTCACCAGAGCGTTGAGGTGGCCACAGCGGCGGTGCCATTTCTCTCGGAGGACCCCGGGGTCCGGAATGCGATGCTCATGGATGAAGTCAGCGAGGTCTTTTGCCAAGCGGGACTTCTCGACGGCGACCGAGTGGTCGTAGATCCCACCGAACTCTTCCGCATCAGAAAACAAGTTGATGCCGATGCCGGCGAGGAAATTGGCCTGTGCCCCCTGCACGAGGATGCCACCACACTTTTTCTTGTCCTCGGCCCAGAGATCGTTTGGCCACTTGAGCCGGAGCTCGCGGCCTTTGAGCGAGAAGAAATCGGTGAGGATCACGGCGAGCTCAATGGCGGTGAAACTGAGAATAGGGTGGGGCCTGAGGTTCAGAGAAAAGCAAAGTGTCCCCGGCATCGACGCCCACGCATGATCTCCACGACCTCGGCCCTTGGTCTGCTGCTCACAGCTCACGAGCACGAGATCATCACTGGCAGCGGTGCTCAATTGTTCTTTGAGCACATCTTGTGTAGAATCACACTGGTTCAAATGAATGTGTCTAATCATCAGAGGTCCTTATGTCATTGATCAAGCGGGACGTTCCGCGCCCCATCCGTTTCACTCCCGGCATTAACCCGTATGCGGCCGGCTCAGTCCTAGCCGAGTTCGGCAATACGAAGGTCCACATAACGGCAACCGTCCAAGAGTCCGTCCCCCCGTTTCTCAAGGGAAAATGTCAGGGCTGGGTCACTGCCGAATACTCGATGCTACCGTCCTCCACTCATACCCGCTCCGATCGAGAAAGGAAAGGGGCCTCCGGACGGACTCAGGAGATCCAACGACTGATCGGGCGCGCGCTCCGATCCATCGTGGACCTGACAAAGCTCGGGGAGCGGTCGATTCTCATCGACTGCGATGTCTTAGTGGCCGACGGGGGGACACGAACCACTTCCATCTCCGGGGCCTACCTTGCCCTTGAGCTTGCCGTGCGCAAGCTCCAGCGCGAAGGGCTTTTGAAAGAATCGCCCATCAAAGATAGCCTCGCTGCGATTTCTATCGGGATCACGAAGAGTGACGAGGTCATCGCTGATCTTAACTACGAAGAAGACTCGAGCTGCGGCACAGACATGAACATCGTCATGACCGGTAGCGGGAAGTTCGTCGAGGTCCAGGGAACTGCTGAAGGTGAGCCGTTTTCTCAGGAACACCTCACCGCTCTTCTCGACTGTGCCCGAACCGCGTTAGTGGTCGTTCAGCGGGAGCAGCGGATGGTGCTCGAGAAGCTATCGTGACCACGTTTCTCCTGGCCTCCGGGAATGCGCATAAGGCCGAGGAGTTCCGAGAGCTCTTTCAGGGGCTGATGACGATTTCACCGGCACCGGCGACCCTGGCCGTCGAAGAGTCTGGCAAAACCTTCGCCGAGAATGCCTTCCTCAAGGCCAAGGCCTATGCCGAGGCGTACAAAGTCCCAGCATTGGCCGACGACTCAGGGCTTGTCGTAGAGGCCCTTCCGGACCTTCTCGGGGTCCAGAGCGCTCGGTTTATGCCTGAGCTCACGGATTACAAAGACAAATGCAGCAAACTCCTCGAGCTCCTCCATAGCTCGGAGGACCGCTCTGCGTATTTTGTCTGCGTCCTCTGCTTCTATGTTTCTGCCGAGGAGATTTATTTTTTTGAAGGGCGCGTCCACGGGGCCATCGGCGAAGCCCTCCGTGGAGAGCATGGGTTTGGATACGATCCCGTTTTCGTGCCCACTCGCGCAGAGCAAGATGGGAAGTCTCTGGCCGAGCTCCCGGAATGGAAGAACGAATTTTCGCACAGGGCAAAGGCGAGCCAAGCCGCTCTCCTTTTCTTTAAAGAATCAATAGACAAATCCATGAAGAAGTCTTAAAAATAATGCTCTTGAAAGGATCGGGGTGTAGCGCAGTCTGGTAGCGTATCTGCTTTGGGAGCAGGTGGTCGTTGGTTCGAATCCAATCACCCCGACCACTTTTCAAGTCTTCAAAAAATCTCTCTTTTCAATCTTTTTCCAAATCACACTTCTACGGATCCCCTTTCCTAATCGAATCTCAAGGATCATGCTCGTGATCATGGTTGAACTCCATTGGGGTGAGTTCCGATTTTTAGCAAAAGATTTTTAACCGCAGAATCGAGCCTGACGAAGCTGTTAATGTCTAGCTTCTCATTTGCGGTATGGGCATTTTGAACTCGAGCTCCTAAGGAGAGGATGCTGATCCCGGAGTACTTTGATGCGAGCACTCCGCTTTCATTTGAAGCGGAACTTAAAGTGGCCTTCGCAAATGGAGAGTCACTGTCACCGAGTGCGAGCTGCACCAACCAATTTTTTTCATCGATCGACCAGCCGAAGACGTTTAAGTTATTTGTCGTCGTGAGGGTGCCCGCCGGGAAAAGACCGTAGTACGCAGAAGAAACAGTGTCGACGATGTCCTTCAGGTGTTGGTTATTGAACGAGCGTGCGAAGAATGCGAACTCCGTATGGAGGTTCATGGATCCCGGGGTGGGCTCGATGATGAGAGCTCCCACATTGTTAGATGTCACGGTCCCGTCGAGCAGGGCAGGATCTCCGTAGAGGACGCCATTTGGCATGGCGCCGATCGTGGCCATGAGTCTACTTGAGAGGTCGGCACTTAGCATGATTGATTCAGCTGGGCGATCCCCCATCGTAACTTTAATCTGCTTCTTTTGATTAAGGCACTCGTCCTGCCATCGGCAGATTTCTTTTTCTATAACTTCGGTCACCATTTCTTTGAGCTTGTCAGGGATCTGCTGAGGGGCGATGGCGATCTTGACCTCTAGGTTTGCCGGGATCTGGTTGGCCAATTGTCCAGCTCGAGCAGAAGCGATCGAAGCCGTCATGTTCAAACCATTTAACCAAGCGAAGATTCGACTAAGAAGAACAAGGCTATTCACGCGAGGCTTAGCGATGTCATGGGCCGAATGGCCGCCAAGAAGGCCCGTGATGGAGATTTCTAGGATCTGCCATCCTTCAGGGAGAGGAACGGCAGCGACCTTTCCCTTGATCCGATTCGAGTTCCCACCATTGCCTCCGCGGACCAGAGAGACATCCTTGTCTCCATCGAGGGAATCGAGATTAAGAATGATCGTTTGATCCAGCGGGAACTGTAATCCGAGGGCACCTTTGAGCCCCGTCTCTTCCTGAACCGTGAACAGGAGGTAGAGAGGCGGGTGTTCGATCGAGGGATCGATGCCGTAGGCCAGTGCCAGTGCGATCCCCGTTCCGTTGTCCGCTCCGAGCGAGGTCGCAAAGTCTCGCGAGTGCCACCAACCGTCGGCTTCCTCCACTAGGTCCACGCCGTTGATGAAGTAGTTCCGCAGGTCCTCGCCGGCCTTCGCTCCTTTCACGGCATGGATCATGTCAAAGTGCGATTGCAGGACGATCGGTCGAAGCTTCTGGTTCACAAACTGGCCCGTCGCCGGAAGTCGAACGAGAAGGTTGCCGAGCTTGTCCTCTTCCAGGCTGGGCTTCTCGTCGGACCAGCGAGGAAGAGCTGCGGTGATCTTCCGTTTGATGTAGTCACGGATTTGATCTTCCTCGCCGCTGGGTCGATAGATCCGAAGGATGTCACGAAGGATGTTTTGCACACAGTCGTTCTTCATCGTGCAGGCGTTTGAAGAGGGAGACCGGAGGGAGTGCGCCGGCGTGCGAACTCTCGTGGAGCAGCTCAGGGCGAGAAATCCGAGAAAGAGAAGTGCATAGCGTTGGTTCATTGATTCCTCCGTGAGATCTGTTATCCGGGTGTTTTCAGCAGAAGCTGCATCAGCACAAGATTGAGGGAGCGTGAAAATTTTTCGGCGACGTTCGGGATTTCTCCCACTTTCGTAAACCCAAATCTCTGATGGAGCCGAACGCTCGCCGCGTTTGAAGAGTCGAGAGCTGCGATCATGGACTGAACGTGGTTCGACCGGGCCTCGGCGATGAGCTCCCGTAAGACGAGAGATCCAACGCCGCACCCACGGAAATCCGAGCGAATGTGCAGCGAATGTTCAACGGTGACTCTGTAGCCGGAAGCCTTCCGAAAGGGTCCGTAGGTTCCGTAGCCCACGATCACGCCTCCGCAGTCCGCGACGAGCCAGGGGATGCCGGCCGATCTCTTCTCCCGAAGTGCGATGATGAATTCCGTTAACTCCCGTGGGGTCTCTTCAAACGTCGCGGTGGATGTCCGAACAACATCGTTGTAGATTTCCAAGGCTTGCGCTAAATCTTCCTCGGTCGCAGGCCTGAGGTTGACGGCACCTCGGCCCGTCGAATCCCTAGCGACGGTAGACATAGCAGTCCCTGAGCACACCATTTTTTTCGTGAGAGTTCGGCAGGGTGCTTACTCGGTTAAACCCGAGGCCTTCAAGAAAACGCCAGCTGGCCTTGTTGTCGATGACGACTCTGGCCGAGATAGAATCAACCCTCCCTGAGGCTTCCATCAGGTTGAGGAGGGACGAAACTGCGGTGGTGGCCACTTTCTTTCCCCACATCCGGCGGTGAATGAAGTACCAGATCTCAAACTCGCCCTTTCCTTCACCCGCGTCGGCGCCCGTGAGTCCTAAGAATGAGCCATCGGGTGAGCGGACTGAAAACGGCCCAAAATGGTCGCTCCGTTTCCCGTAGAAGTGACTCATCTTTGTGAGGCGGAGCTGACAATCTTCGACCGTCGGGAGAAACGGAAAATTCGTGAAGAGGGTCGCCTCTTCATCGGACCAGAGCCCATGGACTTCTTCCGGGTTATCGAATTTAAGCTTTTCTAGACTGAGCTCCATGCTCATAGGATACCAAAACAATGACCAACAATACCTAATTTAGTTTCAAGGTTCAGTGGAAGCTTCTCCGTGCCTGTGCCCGTGCATTTGCTAACAATCGGGGAGCTCAGGAGAGGTTGATGGTTTTAATCAGTCTCTTCTCCCGGGCCCAACCTTTTTTGCGTTCTGACCTTGCTCACCTTTCTACTCAGGCACAGGCGCTCAATGGCCCTTATGGGGTTATGCACTAGTGAGTTGAATGGATCACTCCATCACCGTTCATGTGATGTTTACGGGCACTTTGGTGTGCTATCGCTTAGGGCGTACGGCCCGGTATCAGAGACCCCTTTTCGTGGCGAACGGACTCAGTTTTCTGTAGGAGGAAGGTCCACAGATTGAGGTGAAGTCGAACCCTAGGCGCAGATTCCTTCAGGTGCCTTGATCCATCGGCGAATGCGGTTTACCCGGAACCGGGGCCGAACGTCGAAAGTTCCTCTAAGCCATTTGCCCCTTAGTTGATTCCTCATTTGTGAAAAGATATGCTACCATTTCGGAACTTCTACCCAACGGGAGGCGAACGATGAAACGTCGAGAATTTATTCAGCAGAGCTTATTCGCCACACTCTTGTTAGAACTCACAGGGCTACCAGACCACACATTTGCTGCAGAGATCCAGCGAGATCCGAAGAAACTCTCGGAGCTTTTTGAACGCTCCCGCGCTGCGGGTACTCTCTCGATGACGGGAGTCGATCCGACGATCGACTTTTTTCACAACCGCAGGCCCGGCGTCGGCGCCGCGAGACCCGGCGTCGCGTTTTTCAACGACCAGGGTGAGTCGGCGGTCATCGACGTGCCCACTTTCGTCCATTCCATCGAGCAAAACCCTGACCTCCCGAATCGCATCATGCTCATCCCGCGTTCCCACGGGAAGTGCTTCGAGTTCGACGTGGCGACGAATAAAGTCACGGCAGTCTTAAGGCTAAAAGATCGCCATTTCTACGGGCACGGTTGTTACGTCCCGGGGACGAATCATTTTTACTCCGCTTCTGTGTCTCCCCAGACTTACGAGACATCCATCGTGCTCTTCGATTACAAGCTGGGGAAGCTCCTCCGGGAGGTGAACGTCCCGGGTGGCGCCGGAGCACACCAGTGCTCTCTTTCGCGCGACGGTCGCCACGTCATCATGACATTCACGCGGAAGACTTCGACGCATTCGCCGTCGATCGTCTGGGTGGACGTCACCACCGGTTCCGTCGTAGAACGCGTGTCAGATCTTCGCGAACAGACCGAGCACTTCACGGAGCTCGGTGATGGCCACATCATCTTCGCCGGAGGGCTAGAATCTGAAGCCGCAGAAACCGTCCTAGGCCGGCTCGATCCAACAAGGCAGCCGCTCCACGTACAACCGGGGAAGGAGTTCGGGGGCCACTTCAACGCCGTAAGTTCGAGCATCTGTGCGCTCGAGGAGAAGTCCATGGCGTTCGTGACGAACATCACCCAGGATTCGGTCTACGTCATCAACTACAAGACGGGGGCGCCCCTGAAGCGCCTCGAGGTCAATGCACCGCGAGGCCTGAGTTTAAGTAAAGACCGGAGGAGCCTCTTCGTAACCTCATTGGTAGATACGGAGAAGGACCAATCGCGCATCGCGGTCTTCGACGTCGAACGCCTGTTGAAAACCAGTGAGTTCTCCATCCCGGACACGAAGGCTTACGCAAACCATATCTCCCCGTTCCGGATCGTGTGAGGACGTCGTGATGGACTACCGAGGAGTCGTGAATGGCAACCGCTAGGAAATGGGTCATCCCGATCGACCAGGTTCCTGAGCGTCAGTCGGTACACATTTACCTGTACGAGAATACGGACATCCTTTCGTACGTAGAAAAATACAAGCGGATCCGGTACCCCACTTACGTGGAGCTCCCGTTGAACTTCGACCTGCCCCGGCTCCGGGCGGACGTCCTGCGCGCAACGGACGACATCGGTCTCTTCGCATTCTCCTACGCAGGAGTCGAGAGCGAGAAAGACATTTACATGTCAGCGTCACTGACCTGGAACCCGGACTCGAAAGACAACATCTCAACGAACCCGCACCAGGCCACCCTCGGTTCTCGGAGCCACAGATTCGGCTCAGCCTCGCTTTACGGCACCGAGAAGAGCGACAAGAATTCCTACACTGACGGCATGTCCTTTAACGTCAAAACACCGCTCTCCGGCTACGGCGCGATTGGAGATCTTACAAAGAGCTTCTCTCGCACGCTTATCCGATCTCGGATTTCGACGCTCAAGGCAGGACGAACGGAGGCCACCCGGTTCGATTTCGGCTGGCACAACGACGAGCTTGTTTTCGTGAATTTTCGGGTCAACATCCCCGTGGTTTCGTCTCCAGACTACGCGATTCAGATCATCACCGATCAGTCGGAGGAGACCATTAAAGTTGAGGAGTTCGTCCTCGTCCCTGGCAACGCTTACGGGTACGACACGAGCAAGAATCACAGGCCTTTCTGTAAGCGACTCTCGGAAGATGATCGTGTTAACATGATCTACGGCGTCTCGCCCTGGTTCGACTTCGACCCAGATGAGCGGGTCTGGGTATCGAACGAATTCTACGGAGAGCTTCATCCCTTCGAGATGCTTTCCCAGGGTCTCATTTCGAGCTTCATTAAAACCTAATCGGATTTGTCATAAGGAGTTTTCATTGAAGGTTCTTTTACTGCTGGTCACATTTCATACGACTTTAGCTTTTAGTCAGGTCCCCTCGACCACGCCGGCCACCGCTCCGGCAAAAGCGTCTGCGCTCCCGGCGAAGGCACCTGCGGTTCCCGCGGTTCCTGGGGCACCAGTTAAGGCCGCAGCCCCAGCAACCCCTGGGACACCAACTCAAGCGGCAGCGGCGAAGACCACGCCGCCAGCCCCCAAGAAAGAGTTGCCTGAACTTTCGATACGAATGATTGGAATGGCGTACCCGGAGGTTCAGTATAAGACTTCCCACACTCCGTTAGCGGCTCCGGATCTAGCGAAAGAACTCGAGAAGCTTAAGCTCAAGCTTTCTCACCGACTGATCAGTATGCAGAACTTCCGGAGTAATCCCGCGGGAATTGCAGCGTTGGGTGAAGCCGACGCCTACGTGATTAAAACCTATGACATGAACCTCATCCCCAATGATGGAGACTACAGTGCTGTGATGGCCGCGGAACCGGGAGATCGGTGTTTCATCGACACACAGGTATTGACCCTCCGAACGTCAGGCCTTAATCGCCTAGACCAGCTCAAAGGCAAGCGCATTGGAATGCTTGAGAACAGGGGTGTCTATGGATTCGTCATGGAGAATCAACTCGGTGGAAAGGAGTATCTCCACGGAGACAAGGTCGTGCGACTGTTTCAGATGCTTCAGGCCAAGCAAATCGACGCGCTGGTCACGACCACGTTCCGTTTTGGAGAGAATAAGATGTTCTCACAGGGTTCCGTCGGCGTCTGGAACGGCGTCGAATCGAAGACATCCCCTGATGTTCAGGCGATTCACACCACCGATAGGAAACTGCCCTGTTACGTCGTCGTCATGCGCAGGAATTCTCCTCCCGAGGCCTTGTTCAGACTTGTCAGTTACGCACGTCAGGAACCAGAAAAAGCGAAGGCGCTGATGCTGGCCATCGGAGGTTTTCAAAACCTCACGCCGATCCTCTATGACGAATGGGTTGCTCTGCGTGATAAGCATCTCCGCTCCCCCAGCTACCGGGATTTCTTGGCCGGGAAGGTTAAGCCACCTGGGTTTCGCAGAGTAAAATGAGACGACCGTTTGACGATTGAATTGACTTTTTTCTTAGGGAGTTTACCTTGAAGGTTATTTTGCTTCTTTTCATATTCAAGACTGCTTTAGCTTTTGGCCAAGCTCCTCCGAGCACGCCGCCTCCTGTTCCGGTGAAAGCGTCCGCACTTCCGGCGACGACCCCAGCGGTGCCATCGGCTCCTGGAGCATCAGTCAAGGCCGGAACTGCAGTGACCCCGCCGGCAGCTACCGCGCCGAAGACCACGCCGCCAGCCCCGAAGATAGAGTTGCCGGAGCTCACGTTGAAGATGGTTGGAATGGCTTACCCGGAAGTGGATACGAAGACTTCCCTTTCTCCCTTGAAGGCTCCTGAATTAGTGAAAGAACTCGAAAAACTGAAGCTCAAACTTTCGTACCGCCTGATCGATGTCCAGACCTTCCAGAATAACCCCGCAGTTGTCGCGACACTGGGTAACGTCGATGCCTACGTGATTCGGACCTACGACAAGAGACTCATTCCGAATGCTGACGAGTATACCTCCGTCATGGCCGCGGACCCCGGAGAGCGGTGTTTCATCGATGCGCAGGTTTTGACCCTCCGAACGTCAGGGATTAACCGCTTAGATCAGCTCAAAGGTAAACGCATCGGAATGCTCGAGAGAAGGGGAGTCTATCAGTTCGTCATGGATACCAAGCTCGGAGGAAAGGAGTATCTTCACGGCGATAAGATAGATCGATTGTTTCAGATGCTTAAGACGAAAGAAGTCGATGCGCTGATCACGCCGACCTTACGGATTGGCGACATGATGTTCTCAGATGGATCGGTAGGCATGTGGAACGGGATCGAGTCGAAGACTGCCCCCGAAGTTCAGGCGATTCACACCACCGACAGGAAGCTGCCGTGCTACTTCATCGCCCTCCGCCGGAATTCATCACCCGAAGTTTTCTATAGGCTGATCGATTACGCGCGGAAGGAACCTGAAAAGGCGAAGGCGCTGATGCTGACCATCGGAGGGTTTCAGAGCCTCACGCCGATCACGCATGAGGAATGGACTAAGCTCCGTCTGAAATACATCTATTCGACGGCTTACCCCGATTTCTTGTCTGGAAAGGTTAAGTTACCTGGGTTTCGTAAGTTAAAGTAAGAGGACCTCCTCACTTTTGATTTGTGCTTGTGTTACGGGCGGATAGACTAAGGCTAATTTTACTCTGAGGTTTAATGAACTGGCTCCGAATTCACGTCTCCAACCTGTGCAACTTCAAATGCCCGAACTGCCACGTCTTCGAGCTGGGTGAAAACGTCCTCCCCAACCGAGTCATGGCTCAGGAGATCTTCGACCTCGCGATCGAAAACTTTACCCAGGCCATGAACCACCTGGGACTGACCGAAACCCGCGTGTCGATCTACGGCGGCGAGACTCTCGCCAACAAAAAAGTCGTCAAGGCCGGGATCGAGAAATTCGGCCACTCCCACCGAGGCGTCAAGCTCAGCTGGGTGATCAACACGAACGGGTCTCTTCTGAAGGAAGAGGACGTCATCTTTTTTAAGCAGCACGATGTCGAGGTCCACGTGAGCGTCGACGGGCGGGAGGAAATCCACAACCTCTCCCGGCCAACCCACAAAGGGAAGGGGACGTTTCATATGGTCACCCCGGCGCTCGAGCTCATAAAAAAGCACGACGCTCCGGCGCAGATCAATTCCTACATGATGCCATCGAACTATCTCCACCTTAAAGACATCGTCGACATCGCGGATGCCTATGGCATCCGGAAAATTTACTTGGATCAATTCTATAACACCGAGATGATTTCTTACCGTGTCGGTCTCGAGAAGTACCGCGAGGTGTATTTCTATGCCATGCGGAAGGAGATCTCCATCAGTGGTCCCTGGGGCCGTGTGATCCAGAACTTCCAACGGAAGAAAAGTAAGCGCGACCGGCTTCAGTACCTCCTCTCCCTGGATGTGAACATCGACGGGTCTTGCTATGTCCCCCTCGACGCCCCAGGAACGAAGAAGCTTGGTCTTCAGATTCAAGACTTCGGTGACTACATTGGCCGTGGGGGGTGGGATGAGATCTCCCAGCTCGTCCGGCGCAAGAATGACAAGAGCTGCGAAGACTGCGCGCTCAAGGATCACTGTTACGGCAGTGCCATCGAGCAGGTCCACTATCACATCGGAGACCACGCGGATCCCCAGGTGAGCTGCGACTTCTTCCGGGACTGGTTCGCCTTCCTCACGAGGCCAGTCTACTTCCGGAAGTTTCCCGAAGTGCAAGTCTTGAGCGTTCTGGCATTGCCAGAGATCGAAAACCTCTTGGGTGAGGTCCGCGCTGGCATCCGTCAGCTCTCCGAACGCCTCTGGACCCTTGAAGCTCCGGTCTATTTGAACATGACCGAGTTTACCGATGAGTTTCTGACGGCGTCGAAGCAGCCGAACCTCCCGGACTGGGCCAAGGCAACGACTCGAGAGAGTACGCTCTTTCACAAGGGAACAGACGTAACTCCAGCGCTCATCCACGAGCTGACCCATATTTTCCTCTACCAAAAGAAGCTCAACTTACCCGACTGGTTTGCGGAAGGGGTGTGTGAGTGGGTCCAGAACCCAAGCTACAACCGTCGCTTCCTCATGGACTCCATGGCCCAGACTCCGCTCTCACTCCGGATCCCGGAGGTTTCCGCGGGCGCTAAACTCATCGACCTCGATGACAAGAAGCCCGGCCGAAACACCCTCTACGTCCAGTCCCAGGCGTTCGTCGCCTACCTCATCGAGACGCGCTTTCAAGGTCGTCTCCACGACCTGATCCTACCCACAGCGCAGCGGTCCCTTGAGGAGCACCTCCTCCAGTCCACGGGCGAGGGGATCCTCGGTTTACTGGAAGAATTTGAACGCCATGTCCAGACGGTCATCGCCGCAGAAGTTAAAGTCCTCGAGGGTGCCTAGTGTGACTTCCAAGCGCCGGCCCGAAGGCATCGTCCTCGTCTCTGACTGGAAAGACCTCGACAGCGTGACCGTGATCGGTCAGGGGCTGCGGGAGCGCTACACCGCGCTCGGGGATAGTCTCGCTCTGCGCCTTGTTGAAGTTCGGGACCACTCCCGGCGTGCGCCCCTTTGCCATGACTACGCAGAGTTCTTTGAGGAGAGCTATCTCTTCCCACCGAAGACCGTCGTCGTCACCAACGGGGCAATCCTTCGGAGCTATTTCTTTCGGCTTCTCCTCATGGTTCTGAGAACCAAAGGCTGCTCCTACTACTTTCACATTTACGGGGACTATCTCCGACAAGTCGACCTCTGGCTTTCGCTCGAGAGTATCCTCCAGGGCCAGCGGGTCCGATTCATTGCTCCCTCGAGCGCCTACCAAAGCGTAATCCGGAAGACCCTCCAAGACCCGGATCTCGTCGCAGCGGTCCCGTTTTCTCACTCCCCAGAAGCGCTCGGAAGATCCGGCGAGGAGTTTCCCCATTCTGGGAGACCGCTCCGGTTCTTGTACTCTGGGCGTATCTCCACTCAGAAAAACGTCGCCTCGGCGGTGAGACTCCTCGAGGGCCTCCAGCACAAACTTGGGAGGCCCATCGAACTTCTTCTGGCCGGAGGCCTCGATGACTTCGAGCCATTTTCCTCGGGCGTTCAGACGCTCGGGACCCAGTTCACAAAGCTCGCCCGGCCAGCGTCGATCCGTGTCGTGCGCTTAGGGCATCTCCCTAGAGGGCGCTTAGCTCCGATCTACGCTGGTGCGGATTTTTTTGTGAGCCTCTCAACCTTCCACGACGATGACTTCTGCCTCGCCGCCGTAGAAGCGCTCTCTGCTGGACTACCTGCGATCCTCTCACGCTGGGGTGGCCACCTCGACCTCCTGGACCGGTTCTCTGATCGAACCTTTGGCATCCCCCTGTCCGACAGCGGAGCCGTCCTCGGTGAGAGTGCGGCCCTCGAAGGCCTCCGAGCTTTTGTAACTTCTCCGCCAAAGAAGCACGAAGCCCAAGCCTTTCAAGAGTATTTTTCTCCTGTGCGAATCGCTCGCCTCCTCGAGGCCCAGCTCGACGTTCCTCCGCCCCTGTTCTCGGGCTTTAGTCCGATCTTCGGGGCCTGGGCGAGGGAACTCAGCGCAGGAGTCCGTGGCCCGGCTTCAGCGGAACTCTACGAATCATTTCAAGGACGCACCGATGGATTGGATTAGAGAAAAACACGCCTCCTCCGATGAGCTATCCATCGACCGGGGCGGTCTCTTCGAAGCACTCTGGCGTCGCTATGAGAGCGGCCCGGCCCGAGGTCCAGAATCCGAGGCCGTCACACACTGGGATGCGCCCGGAACCGGTCAACTCTATTACCGGCTCGTTGAATTGGGTCCTCGAGAACCGGTCACCGAGTCGCTCCTGATCCTTTACCTTGACCCCTGGCTCGCGCCACCCTACCTGATCGAGGACTATCTCAGAATGGTTCCGTCGCATCCTGGCCCGTGGACCTGCCTCGTTAAGTTCGGTGCCTTTGACCTTCATCAACACGCCGAGTACGTCCATCGAGTTTACGGGCTCCTTCGGAGGTATGTCCCTCAGCACGGTGAGCTCCAAGACCTCGCGGCCTTACTGAAGCGACTGAACTTCAAAGGGGTTCAGTTTTTCACTCCAGGATTGGACTGGATCTTCGGCGACCCCTGGATCGTCCATCTCCTGCTTTCTCGGGGAGCGTCTCGGTGGCGAACTCCTCTCGCTCCCTGTCTCACGGTGAAACAAACTCGGCAACTTTCTGATCACCATGGTCTCGAGATCGGAGAGCTCGAGACTGGGGGTCACCGCTTCGACGTAGAAATTCTGAGAAGGATGTCTGGGGAGCGAGGACAGTTGAGGACGACCACAAATTCGCTGGGGATCCCGGATAGCTTCCTTAGCCTTTCGTACCGGAACATCTATCGGTCAGTTTAGTAGCACGGACCGCCACAAGCGCAGGCGCACGCACAGGCCCCGGCCGAGTTATCTGAATTGATGAGAAGAGCAATAATCTGGGCCGCGGTTAGTGGCTTCAGTGAACCGAATTCACGCTTCTTCTTCGGTCCTTCTTGGATCGCCGGCAGAATCTCATCTGGGATTTTCGGATCATCTGAATTATCGCTCATACACGCACCTTATAATAACACCATTTTAGCACAAGAATTCACCATTTGGCGAAGCTAGATATCTCAGACACCTGATTTAAGTTGGTTGGACATTCTCGAGCAGAAGCTACTCGGCAAGACTGGCATTAATCTTAGGCAGAAACGGGCTGTTCGAGACCTCGACGAGACTGTGGACCTGGAGCTCATCAATGAGCTTCTGGATCTCGTCGCGCCATTCTCCTGGGGCCAGGCCTTCCTCTGTTTCCAACTCTACCAAGAGCTCCGAAAGTCGCCGTTTTCCGTCAAACTTCATGACGAGCACACTGGCCAGGCCGTCGACGGAGAATCCCCGGTTTGTTTCCTGGTTGAACATGTGAAAACTCGGATTCGATCCCTTTCCAGATTTGAGGATCTCGGCTTTTAAAAGGATGTAGGATTCGAGGTAGTTCATGACCTATCTTTTCGGTTCGAGGACGGCGAGTTCTTGGACGTCCGTAGAGCGGATGGCGCTGCCTTCGATTTTAACGAGGCGGCGATTGGTTTGTAAATAAAGAGCGAGGGCGAGGTGGGCAGTCCCCCAGATAAAGTGTTGGTTACAGGCCCCCTCCCAGAGTTTGTCCGTGAGGAACATGCAGGACCCTTTACAGATCTGAACCACCGGACAGGAGCCGCACTCCTTCCGGTTACTCCAGTGGTAGGCCGTGTTCAGTCGTACGGCTTCGAGGTCTTTGACCTCACCGATTTTGTGTCCGCCCTTTTCCGTGACATTCTGACACGTGAGCGCGTTCCCATCGAGGTCCACCGCAAGGGAGCTTGGGAGGTCCATGGAACACTTCTGTCCGACCACGGCACCGGTTCTTCCGGTGGCGACGGAGCGGAAGAAATCCTGAAGATGGATCCCAGTCATCCCGACGTTAATGTCGAACGGATAGAGGCCTAGCATGTCTTCGAAGAGTCCCTGGGTTAGCTTCTGCCGGTTGCCAGGCTCGGCGACGTAGGTCAAGCCCTGGTCATCGTAAGGAGTCGCGAGGTCATAGGTTAAGACGACTTCTCGCTCCGGGACGTTGAGTTTCTGGGCGATGTAGTGCCGGATCTTTCTCACCGAGTAGTTCTTGGGAGAAACGGTGGCGTTAAACGAAATGAGGTTCAAGGGCGAGAGTCGACGGAAGAGGTAGTGGAGCCCCTGGGCCTGCTGGGGAATGTCGAAGGGGTCTTTGGCCCGGTCTTCGGAGAAGGTCGGGCCGTCGTGAGAAACGATGAAGTGGATCCGAAGCACACTCGCCGCATCGGCCATTTCCTTCGTCACCATGGAGCCGTTCGTGAAGAGTGCGAGTTCGAGCTTTGGGTACCGGTCCCGGAGGAGCTGCGCTAGCCGAAGTACGGCTTTCCAGTAGAGGAGCGTCTCCCCGCCCCAGAATTCCAGGTTCACGCCGGCACCGTCATCGTGCTCTCCACCGTCGAACCAGGTGGGCATCTCGGCGAAGAATGCGTCGACCTTATCCGCCGAAACTCGGATGCTTTCCTGCGACTCCGGCCGCTGGTTGTTCTGGCTGCAGTAGGTGCAGGAGTAGTTACAGGCAAACCCCATCTGAATCTTGATCTTCCGGAGTGCGCGAGTTTTGGTGCCCGGGCTCGAGGGTGAAATCGCCGCTACCGGTTGCTCAGCGCCAGGTGAGAGGGTGGGATCCACGACGATCTGCTCTCCGGATTCTTCCCAGGTGAGCGAAGAAACCAGCGGATCATACAGCGCGATCCGAACATCGGTAGCGCCTTCGAGATGAAGCTTAAACTGTGGCATCGCCGCTCCGGAGAAGGGATCTCTGTTTTTTACCAATTATAGGAGCGTTGATCGAGAAAAGGCTAGGGTGGTTTTGGAAATAAAGCTCTACGGCCGGGCCTCGAGCGCGGTCCGAAGAAGAGCGATGAGCTTCGCTCGGTCGATGAGGGCATCGGGGGGATCGTCGCCGAACCGAATGAGGATGAGCTTCTCATCTGGGACGACGGCGAGGGTCTGACCGCCGAGGCCCTTGATCAGCGCTAGGGATTCCGGCAAGAAGGGGTAGGGTCTTTGGGGCCTTATCGGAAGCGGACGGTTGAGCCACCAGTAGGCACCGTAGGAGTGACCATTGTACCCGCCGGGATCGACCTTGAGCTTTCGCTGGGACTCGGCAACGGTCCAGGAGACCGCGGACCAGTCTGGCGGAAGGTAGGCCTCCCCCGCGGCGACGCCGTCATTGAGGAAGAGGGAGGCGAGGGTCAAGAGGTCCCGGGGTGTGCTCCAGAAGCGGACGTGATCCCGGAGAACGTAGCTCTCGTCGGGGTTCAGGAGTGCCAGAAGGTGTCTGAGGTCGGGGGAAAAATCCGCAGTGAAACTGGTTTTTTCACGGACCAGATCGAGCCTCGATTTTCGGATCCGGAGGCGATCAAAGAGTGTTCGAACATACCCGGGGCCCCCGACTTTCTCGAGCGCTCTTTCTAGCACGAGGCCCAGGAGGTTATTGTCGATCAGTGAGTAGTTAAACCGTGTTCCTGGAGCAGCGATGGGAACCGCCAGGGTCGCCGTCCGCTCGTGGCCCGAGAGAAGCCTTGGGACGTGGTTGCGAGCGAACACTCCAAGGCCCGGGACGTTGGCCTCGTCGACCCGGAAGTACTCTAGGCCCGAGCTCATGTTCAGGAGATCCCGGACCCGCAGCTTCTGGTGCCACGGCTGCGGCAGCATCGGAACAGAGTCCGTGACGAGGTCATCGAGCGAGAGAATTCCCCGCTTCACCAGGTGGCCCGTGAGCACACTGGTTGCGATCTTCGAGAGCGAGTAAAGCCGTTGAGGCCGATCCGCACGCAGGCCTCGAGCGTAACTCTCGAAGAGAATCTCTCCGTTCCGGGCAACGAGGAGTGCCGTGGTCCGGTGCCGTGCCTTCGGATCGAAGGCGTAAGCCTCGAAGGCTTCGAAGGCGGCAGAGCGGGGCTTCCGGATGGGAGTTTCTCGGATCTCGGGGTCGTAGGCCGGAGAGTAGGCCTTCGGGTCTGGTTTTCGCAAGTAAACCACGAGGCTCACTGCGGAGACGAGGACGAAGGACGCGACGCCGCGGACCCGAGGTGCGGGCATACTAATCGAGGGCCCCGTGGCGGCTCTCTTTGAAGAAGCGCTTGAGGTAGGTCGCGAGCCATTTCTCCCACTTGTAGTTGAACTTCTTTTTCTGATTCGCGGCTTCGATGAGCTTCTTGTAGTACCGGAAGTTTTCGCCCTTGAGCGGATCACAGTACGGAGTCACTTTGTCGAAGTCGAGTTCGTAGAGGTTCATCTGGTGATACAGGGATAGGCCCACGGAAGACGTCCGCTTGAAGTGCGCGTCGATGGCATCCGGAACTGGGGCCAAGAGTCCTCCGCCGCGGGAGAGGGTGAAGTGCGTGAGGTAGCTGTCCTTCACGAGCGTCCCGGCGTTGATCTCATAGTAGAGGCAGTCCTTGAAGTTATTCTCGCTATGGATCAGGTGCCATTCGGGAGTCTTCACGTCGACCTTCAGGTGCTCGAAGATCGCTCGGGAATAGTGAAGGACGTTCTCTTCTTCCCAGGCACCCCAGAGGTCCGTGCGTTTGTTCGGAAAGAAGGCCATGATCTCGATGTCCGCGAGGTTCTCTTTCCCGAGGCGCTCGGCGAGGGCCTTGACCTGCGCCTCGAACTCCAGAGGGTCCGCGAGGGTCGAGTTGAGGGCCCCGGCGATGAAAATCCGCTTCGGAAGATTCTGAGCATCGTAGGTCTTGAGCGCCTCGACGTCGAAGAACCGGACCTTCTCGCGCCAGTCCTCGGGGACCGTGTACCAGAGGTCGCGGTGGATGAAGAGTTGCCCTTTGATCGCGGAGGGCTTCAGGTCACGGAAGAGGATGCACAGGGGCACGATTCCGTCACGGACGGTGATGTAGGGCCGCTCCGGAAGATCCTTCACCGAGTGCCCCCCGAAGATCATCATGGGATTCGTGGGGCCAAAGTAGTTGTTACAGAAGGGGAAGAGGTAGTTCAGGTAGATGTCGTGGTTGAGCTCGGTGTCTTCGGGCTTCACCAGGTAGGCGTTCTGAACGAGGTCGTAGCTCCACTGGACGATCTCGGTTTCTTTCTTCTTCGGCTTATCCATTGTTCGTCCCTGCTCCGGACGCCCCGGAGATGTAGTTGCGGTAGATGTCATGGTAAAAGGAGTTGCTCGTCGGGTTGAAGTTCGTGTTGATCTTCTGGCCAATGTACTCGTAGTAGAACCGGCTCCGGCGGTCTTCTTTCCAGAAGATCGATGAAAGGTAGTTGAGGTTCCACTTGAAGCCCAGGAACGGATCGACGTCCTCGGCGAGGATCTCCCGCAGCTTGCGAGCACTCCCGGAGACGGAGAACTCTGTGCGGAAGGCGGTGGACCACCGCTGGCGGTCTTCTGGTGTGGCCTTCGCGCCGAGGGAAGCGGTGACGTGCTCGCGGACCTTCCCGACGTTGATCCGGTGGCCGAACTCGGTGATGTCCACCGGAGCGAGGCGGCACTGCCAGTCGCCTCCCGCGAAGGAACCGTAGCCGCCCCAGTCTGTGAGAACGGCCGGGAGGCCACAGGCCAGCGCTTCCGCGGGGGACATGCCGTAGTCCTCGTCATGGTAGAGGCTCAGGCTTACGAAAACGTCGGCGGCGGCCTTGAGCCTTCGGAGGGTGCCCTTGTCTTGTTGGCCCCAGAGAGTGATCCGGGAGCGCAGCTCCGGAGGAAAACTCGCGATGAGCTTCTGGATCTTCGAGTACATGAAGCCCTCGTAGTTCTTCGCACCCATGAAGATCGCTCCGACGTCGTCGAACGCGCCCACGATCCACAGCCGCAGCGGAGCCGGGGACTCGTCGGAGAGTCGGCGAAACTCGCGGATGAGGAGGTCGACGTTCTTCTGGAGGCTAACTCGCCCAGCGTAGAGGATGACCCGCTCATCGGGAGGGATTTCCTGTTGGGTCCGGAGCTCGTCGCGAGCTCCAGCGTCGAAGAAGTAGTCCTGCTCGCTGACCGGGAATAGGTACTGCCGCACGTAGTTTTGGTCGTGCCCCTCTTCGAGGAAGAAGCTGACGAGCCGGCGCTGGGCCGCCGAGGCAACGACGAACTTGATCGGGTGCCCTTTGAACTGATCCGTGAGCTTGTACCAGTCGTCGCTGAAGTAGGTGAAGTCACCGTAGATGTGGACGAGGACGGGAGGGATTTTTTTGACCGGAATGTAATGGGAGATCCGGTTCAGAACTCGGTTCGGTAACGGGAGGTGGTCGACGAACGACACAAGGTCGGGCTTCCAGGCCTGGAGCAGGTCAGCGAGCTCGGCGACGTTGTCCTCGCCGTTCAGAAGACCGTCGACGATGTTCTTGTCGTAGAACCCGAAGGAGCGAAGTTCGATGTCCCCGGCCGCCGCAAGGAGGTCGTACGTTGCTTGGATGTTCGGCGAGATGATTTTACAGCTGCCCCAAGGAGACTCTTGAGCGGACTTGATGACGAGGACCTTTTTCATGGCAAAAGCTTAGCAACGAAACCCTCGTTCCACAACCGCTCCGTGGGCGACGGATTCGCTCGTGTAACCGTCTCACGAACTCATCCGAGGCCGGGCCGCCCACAACTAGATCGCACTGATGTCCCGATCCACCTGAGTGCGGAGGACTTTTTCATCGGGTCTTTGGTTCAGTCGTTTGTCTGGATCCGTGTGCTCTCGAGGGTGGTCGTTTGCCTCGCGGTTTGGTCGCACTTTGCCACGTTGAAAAAAGCTCTTCATCCCGAGAAGACGTCGTTTGAAAAACTGGGTGAGCATGAGTTCCTCCTTGGTCCTTGCCCTCTGAAAAAGCACGGCCCGTGCCAAACAGAAACACCGAGGTAAAGCGTCGAGTCATTGACGCATTTGTGAGGGAAAGTAAGTCTTAAAAATCTAGACAGGCCGCTTCTTTCTAGGGAAGATGAAGCACCTTTATTTCCAACTGACCGCAATAGACGCAAGAGGCGAAAGTTTCCGTCAGTTTTAAAGGTCACACACAACCACTATTGCGAGAGGACCCCCATGCGGCTCAATCGGCTCATCATTCAAGGATTTAAGTCCTTCAAAGACAAGACCGTCATTATTTTTGATCAGGGAATCACCGGCATCGTCGGGCCAAACGGCTGCGGAAAGTCCAACATCGTCGATGCTCTCTTCTGGGTCATGGGCGAGCAGTCCGCGAAGCACTTGCGCGGCACGAACATGAAGGACCTGATCTTCGCTGGGTCTTCGAAGTACGCTCCGGCGTCCTTCGCGGAGGTCACCCTCGTTTTAGACAACGTGAACGGGAAGCACATCCACATCAACGGAGCGGTCGCGAAACCGGCCGAAATCCACCTCACGCGCAAGCTCTACCGGAACGGCGAGACCGAGTACCGGATCAACAATGAGCCGGCCAGGCTCAAGGACATCCATGAAGTATTCATGGACACCGGCGCCGGGGCCAAGTCCTACTCCATCATCGCCCAAGGTGAGATCAATAAACTCGTCCAGGCCAAGCCCGAAGAGCGTCGGGTGATGATCGAGGAGGTGGCCGGGATCACGAAGTTCAAGCTTCGGAAACGCGAGTCTCTCAAAAAGATTGAACAAACCCAGTCCAACCTGGTTCGTCTTGAGGACCTCCAAAACGAAATTCATAAGAATCTGAAGAACCTCGAGCGCCAAGCCGAGAAGGCCGAGAAGGCGAAGACCCTCCGCGACCGCATCCGAAAGTACGAGCTCATCGTCGAGTCTCACCGGGAGCACGACTACCTCCAGGACTACGTCAATGCCCACGGGATGCTCGAGGCCCGGGCCGTAGAACACGAAACCCTCAGTCTCCGGAAGTCTCAGCTCGACCTCCTCCTCGAGGATGAGAAGATTCAAAAAACCGACCTCGTCGAGAAGATCGACCTCGCGCAGGACGACTACAATGAGCACTCGAGAGAGCTCGCCGCCGCGGAAGAGCGGGTGAAGTACCTGAAGCGGTCTCTGGTTGAGAAAGAGAAACTCATCGAGCGCGCGCGCCGCGAGAACGAGGAACTCGGCATCGACGTCGAAAAGCGAACGGAGCGGCTCGAAGCGCTCGAAGCACAGCTCGCCGACCTCGAGGGTCAGAACTATGAGCAGCTCGACTTTTCGGCCCTGGAAGAGAAGGTTGAACTTCTGAAGGGGCAGCTCTACGACCTCGAAGAGGAGCTCACGGAAAAACGCCGGGCCCACGCGGCGGCCAAGGACAAGCTCCAGTCCCTTGACAATGAAGTCTTCAAAAACTCCTCGAAGCTCGAAGAGTATTCTCGACTCCTTCAGGACCTTACGGCGGAAATCGAAACTCTCGAGAAGAGCACGTCGAATTTCACCGACGACCTCCTGAAGGACCGGACCACGGTGAAAGCGTCGGGAGCAAAGGTCGAGGAACTCAGGGCCGAACTGCCGCTGCTGCGCCAAGCGCTGGACGCGACTGCGGCGGAGCTCAAGGCTTCGGACGTTCGCTTCCGAGAGCTTTCCCGGGAGACGATCCAGCTGGAATCGAAGCGAGCCTCTCTGATCGAAATTAATAACTCGGCCGAGGGCCGCCGTTCGGGCGCCGTTCAGCTCGTGCAAAAGGTTGCCGACGGAACCCTCGAGGTCCTCGGGAAGCTCATCGAGTGTGACCCGGAGTACGCGGTCGCCGTGGAGCAGATGATCGGCGAATCCCTGGACGTTGTCCTTTCGACCGCCGGCCGCGATGCGTTTCCGATCCTGACCACTGACTTCGACACCTCCGTCGACGTTCTCTGGCCGCAGGAGTCCCTCATTTCTCAAGAGTCGATCACCCGCCTGGAGACTCAAGGGTGCTCCGGGATGCGCGCGCTCGGGGACGTCGTCCGCATCAACAACCCCGCCTACGAAGCCAAGCTCGCGAAGATTCTGAACGGTTTCTTCGTCGTCGAGAACCTCACGCCGGAGCTCGCTGCGAAGATCAATCCGGAAATCCAGTTCAAGGGGCTCGTCTCCAAGGACGGGAAGGTGCTCATCAAGAAGGTCGGGAACTCTGTGGTCTACGGACTCCGGGGGGACGCGGCTTCTGGCGCTGACGGGATCGTCCAGCGGAACAATCTCATTCAAGAACTCGGCGTCGACCTCGACCATAAGCAGGCCGACCTGGCCATGCTCGAGACCACCATCATGCAGCTCGAGACTGACCTCGCAGAAAAGCGCGAGCTCCTCGAGGAGAAGACCCGCGAGTTCAACGAAGTCAATACCCTTCATGCGGCCACGAAAGCGGCCCTCGATTCCAAAGAGGCGAACCAGTCTTCGAACTCCTCGCGTCTGCAGATTCTTCTGAACCGGAAATCCGAGTCGTCGAAGTCGCGGCTCGATCTTCTCGAGTCCGACGAGAAGCTCGTTGCGGCGAAGGAGGAGGTCGAAGGTGCGGTCCGCGAACTCGCGAGCGAGATCGCGGACCTTGAATCGCGGCACCAAGAACTCAAAGTGAGTTTCGAGAACGAACGGGATGACATGATGGAACTCAAGGTCAAGGCCCAGAGTTACCAACAGCAGCTAGCTTCTCTGAAGTCTCAGATCGACGACGTGAACTCCCAGATCGAGCGCTACCGAGAGAAGCAGGAGAAGAACCTCGAACTCCTCGGAACCTACGAGACGGAGATCGAGACCGCGCAGACGGAAGCGGAGTCGGTCGAGGTGAGTAACCGCGACCTGGCCGAAGTCCTCTCGGATAAAGAAACCTACCTGAACCTCCTGAAGGATCAGATCGCGCAGATCCTCCTGTCGATGCAGGAGAAAGAGTCGGAGCTGAAGCAGATCCTGTCCCGGGTGAATAAGATCGAGAAGGAGAACGTTGAGCTCGAGCTCAAGACGTCCCAGATCATCCAGGAAGAGGAAATCCTCGCGAAGGACATCTTCGAACGCTACAAGATCGATCTCCGCTCCACGCTCCTGCGGCACCTCGAGATCACGACCGAGAAGATCGACGGTCTCCGGGACCTCTCGGCCATGTTCCAGATGGAAACAGAAGAAGGGCCGAAAACGGTCGAGGCCCTGGAGTACGACTTCGAGAAGCGCTTCCCGGGTCAGCTCAAAGAGGCGCGGGAAAAGTTCAAAGACTACAAGAGCGAGTTCAACCGGCTCGGCGAGATCAACTGGCAGGCGATCGAAGACTACGACCGCCAGAAGCTCCGCTATGATTTCTTGAAGGCTCAGGAAGAGGAGCTCAAAAAATCCCTCACGGACCTTCAGACGGCCATCGCGCACATCGACGAGAAGTCCAAAGAGCGCTTCCGGGAAGCGTTCACGGAAGTCAACGAGCGCTTCTCAAAAGTCTTCCCGATCATCTTCGGCGGCGGAGAGGCCAAGCTCGACGTCACCGGTGACCTTGACTCGATCGAGTGCGGGGTCGACATCATCGCGAAGCCTCCGGGCAAGAAGATGCAGTCGATCACTCTCATGTCCGGCGGAGAGAAGGCGATGACCGCGGTCTCTCTCATCTTCTCGATCTTCCTAGTGAAGCCTTCACCGTTCTGTCTCCTCGATGAGGTCGACGCGCCTCTCGATGACGCGAACGTCGGGCGCTTCAATGAACTCCTTCGGGAGATGAGTTCTGAGTCGCAGTTCATCTTGATCACGCACAATAAGAAAACGATGGAACTCAACGATACTCTCTATGGGGTAACCATGCAGGAGCCCGGCGTCTCCAAGGCCGTCTCGGTGCAACTCCATTAGTGGTTGTGGACAGGGGAAATCGACTTCAGAATGAGGACGCTTTCCCCTTTTACCAAGGAAACTGACATGAAACGATTCCTCTGTGCCCTGCTCTTCTTCCCCGTCGTCGCCGCCGCGAAAGGCTTCGTGCCCTCGTCGTTCCGCGCGAACTACGAGGAGAGCCTGGTCTCGGTGACCGGCAAGACGAAGAAAAGCTTCGGGAAGATCGAATACAAGTTCCCGAGTCACTTACGCTTCGAAGTCACAAGCCCAGTTCCGTCCCTCGTCGTGGTGAACCCGACGAAGACCTGGTTTTATCAGCCGGCCTTCGTGAAGGGAGAGAAGGATCAGGTCAATGTCCAGCGGTCGGCGAACCTCCCCCTGATTAAATTCCTCGATTCTGTGAAAGACGGGATCGAGAACTCCAAGCTCTTCAACACCACGTACCAAAAAAACGATCTCGTCCTGACGTTCGTGAAGACGATCCAGAAAGAGATGGGATTCGAAGAGGTGATTCTCCACGCGTCGAGTGACGCGCGCTCGGTGAAGGACCTCAAGGGCTTCGAGCGGATAACCCTCAAGCATAGCAACCGGAATAAGACGACGATTAAGCTCATTGACCTGAAAGAGAGCGTCGCCTTTCCTCAGGGGAACTTCGAGTTCACTCCTTCGGCGAACACGAAGGTGATCGAGTAGGTCTATTTCGCGAGGTTGATAAGGATCACGAACTCTCGGAAGCGAAATTTCCCCGTCTCTGTGGCCGGGAGAGCGAAGGCGGCGATCCGTCTCTCATCGTGGACCAGGAACCATTCTTCTTCCGTGGCGAACGGTACCTTGATTTTGTGGATCTCCCCCGCGAGCAGATAGTAGTGGTACTTCTTCACTTCCTGCGATCCCATCCGGACTTTATCGAGGATATCCCATTCGGTGAGAGAGGGAGCATCGTTCGTCAGGATTACGTTGCCGGGACCACGGGTGAACCGGACTCTGGCAGTCTCCCAGCGGCGCAGGACGGAAGTTTTGATTTGCTCTGGAATCTGGTCATTCTTGATGAACTTCACGCAGCGATAGAAAGTCAGGGCCCGCTCGCAGGTGTACTTCTCTTGCCGAAGCTCTTCTACCCGTTCACTCCGTTGCTGTGGGACAACCTCCACGTCTCGGGTCTGGAGGAGCTCAAGGTTCCGGTACGTAAACTCCCCGTCTAAGCGGTAAGGCTCTGAGGCGTGAGAAAGAGACGTGAGGGATACGGCGGCGAGGAGGAGAAGTGTTTTCATGCTTCAATGGTACGGGGCCGGCCGTGGCCACGTCAACAGAATTTGTCGGTGTCGCCTTCAGGCTCACCGCGCGAGGGCCTGGCAAAACTGCGCTTTGTTGACACGGCCATCGAGGAGCGAGGTCACACTCACGAGAGAAATTCCTTTGGCCCCCTCGTCGTCGCAGTCCGTAGTAAGGTCTTCCGGGAAGACCAAAGAGAATTTTTTCTTGTCATCGCTCAAGAAGACCACGGCTTTCTTTTCCGTCGCGGCCAGGCGCGCGAGGCCCGGCTTGAGCTCGTCGAGAGTCCCTTGGAAAACGCTCTTCGTCAGCTGACTCTTAATCATGAGCAGTTTGCTGAACGTCTCCGGGACCTGTCCTCGAAGCTCTGCGGGAAGGATCGAGCGCTCTACCTCCACGTGGTCGAACTGAAAGAGCTGTGCGGGAGCGGTGTGACGATTGAAGGACTGGGAGAAGACGTAATCCCGCTCTGGAACCAGGTCGTGGCAGGCGGAGCACGCGTTCACCTGATCCTTCTCCGGCTCCGGGTTGACCTTTCCATCGTGCGTGAAGAGCGCGTACCCCCAGCCTCGGTGCTCTTTATATTTTTGGGGATCTTTGACCATCAGCTGGATCCGCCGCGTCTGCGAGGGCCCGAGGGAGCTCTCAAACGCCGGATCCGGTTGCGCAAGGTAGGCGATCTTCGCGAAGACCGCGCCCTTCGGGTAGACCTTCGCCCCCGCCTCGATCGCCTTGGCCGCAATGGGGTTGGCGTAAACGAACCGGAGTTCGCGGTTATCAGTTCGGTACCGAGTCGTGACGAGCTTCCATTTGGTTTCGAATCCCACGTAGTCCGCATACCGAATCCCGTTCATCTCCGTCGCAAGAGTGGAGGCGGGGAGTACCAGGCACGCTATCAGCAGGGTTGCTCGCTTGATCATAGTCAGTCCTTTCCACCTATTATTGACCAGAGGACCGAGCGACGCAATAAACCTAAGTTATAAAAGGCCCGAGTTGCCTCGGGCCCCTTCGGGTAGGAATCCTGGCTAAATCCCGTAGGCCGAAATCAGGACCGCCAAGCCGAATAAATTGAGCATTATGGTAAGGCCGTAAAAGCTTAGGTTCAAAGGGGACTCCTTGGTTTAAGCTGCTGCCAGATTGATATAAATATCCGTTGTATAGTCTTGGGTTTCTGAGAAAAGGATTTCATTTTGACCCCGAAGTAGGAGCTGATCCTGGCCAGGGTTAAGGTCACAATTGGTGTAAACAGAAAGTGTTGAAGTTGAAGCCGACCAATTGCAGTCTGAGAAGCTACAGTTTGTAAACTGACACCTTTTAAAGTGTGTAAATTCGAACCTGCAATTCTCGAAGATGCAATTCTCAAAGCGTACATCATTGAAATCACAGGCATAGAACACGCAATCAGAGAAGACAACTTGCCGGTAGGTGCTCAAAAGGATACGTGAGCCGGCCAGAGATTGGGAGGAGATGACGACGGAGTCCAGCGATTCATCCTTAATCATTTGGTAGAGCTCCGAAGATACAAATTGATTCTTTTCAATTGCTTGTGTGAACATTGGCCCCTCCGATTGCGGCGCTATTCCTGACTGCAATAATACGCAATTTGACCAATTGCGTCAAGTAAGAAAATTGCATCAAGGAACTTTTTTGCATACCGACAAGGATTTCAAGGGGGTGGACCATGATCCGCTTTAGTCCAGACTTTCTAGAAAATTTCCTCGCTGTTGTTCGTAAGTATATGCAACTGCGGGGAGGTCTCACGCAGAAAGACCTATCTGAAAAAATGAATGTGGGAATCTCGACCATGAGTCGCTTTCTCAATTTGAAAACCTCAAACGTCGATGAACAACTCGTTGCAAATCTCATCGCAACTTTAGAAATTCCACTCCACGAGATCATCGACGGCGTCGAGGAAGAGTCGACCGAAACCCTGAAACGGCTCGTTCAGTTTTACAAAGAGCAGCGACCGACCGATGAGGAGCCAGAGGCGCCTCGGCCGGGGGATGGACCCAAGAAAACCAACGCCACGATCAACGTTGGAGGCCGAAAGCAGCAGATGCCGTTCGGTGAAGCTTCCGCCGGGATCACGCGCACTGAGCTCTCGATGCGGGAAAAACTCGAGACGCTCTCGCCCCGGCAGAAGGCCTACTTGAATGACTTCTTGAACCTCGACGTAAACGACCGGGACTTGATCGTGGACCTGGGGGATTCGATCTTCCGTTACTTCCGACAAAGGAACATCCAATTTTGATCCGACTCTTGATCCTGTGTCTGATATCTGTGACCGCGACCGCTGCCCCGAAAGAGGTCGAGGTGTGGTTCCTCTCGAATGCAAAAACGGCACTCTTACTCGAGCTCCTCGATCGGCCCGCGTACGTCTACCGTGCTCGAACGGCGCAGCTTGAGTGCCAGGAAATGGGCGACTACTGCTTCGATCCCCAGTATGGCCTGTATAAGAAAAACGACTCGGGCCCTGTCGACGTCCCAACGGACAAGATCCTGAACCAGGGCCCGGTGATCCCGGCCGCAGCTTCCGTGGACCGGGAGCTCGTAACGTGTGACGGAACGAATCGCTTCGACATCTTCTGTGGCAAGGCCCGGAGCGCGGCAGGAGCGGCGCCTAAGCTTGACCTCTGGATCGATACCTCGTCGTCGATGAAAGAATTCGATTACCAGCAGAAAGACGGAAGTTGCCACCGCCGAGCCCTCGTGAAGGCCCTCGACAACGTGTGCGGATTTAATCAACGGGTGAATGTGATGATGTTTGATACGTCGATCAAGCAGGCCGGGACGATGGATCAGCTGTGCACCAACCAAGGTCTGAACGATTACAAAAGACTCATGGACTGGATCGAGCGCTCGGACGCGAACAAGCTCGTGATCATCACTGACATCTACGAGTTCCATAAAGAGTTTTCTGACTTCATCGAGAGTAAGCACGGGAAGTTCCGCGGTGACAAGGAAGCACTTTCCGGGAAACAACTCGCGGACCTCGCCGACGAACTCTCGAAGAGTTGTCGCTAGGTCCTTCGCTTCGGAAAACCGAGAATGATCGCCATGAACGCGAGCAGCATGATGACCGGTGGTGCAGTGCCGAACCACATGGCCCGGCACCAGGGACCCACACTGAGCCGGTACCAGATTCCGTAGACCAGCACAGCTCCGAGAAGAGCGAACAGGAATGGTGCGAGCTCGGTTGACGGCGCCCGGAGGGTGTCGTTCGGTTCGAGGCCCACGAGGTCGGAAAGCTCCCGCGCGATGCCGTGGATTTCGTCTCCGACACGGGAACTGCGGCCCGTGCGAATCTTCTCTCCGGTCTTGAGAGTAAGATTCAAGTGATAGGAGCGAGTCCCCTTGTGTGTTTGACCGAGGGTGATAACGTCCACGGATTGAATCGAAGCGAACGGTATGATCCGCAGCTCCCGTCCTCGGAGGGAGCTTTTCCGCATCGTAAGGGTCTTCCGATGAGGGGAGACGAGGATCAACACTCGCTCGTGAAGGACGATGACCGCCGTTCCCACAAACAGAAACAACAGACCGATGATGTGCAGCAACTGGTGATCCCGAGAATGGTCAGTCCTCCCGCGGGTAAGCGACAGCATGAGTGCGCCAAAGAGGAAAACTCCGATCCCCAGGAAGATGTTCTTGCGCGTGTTCGATTCGATTCGCATCGCTCCCTGTTCGGACTCTCGGACAACTTCTTGACGGACCTTGCCAAAGAGTAGATTTCTCAAGATGATCCCGCCATGAAGCTCACAGCCCTCTTAACCTGGTCAGAGAATCAGTACTCCGACCTTCCTTGGCGCCGCAACCGGTCTCTTTATCGGACTCTGGTTTCAGAGATCATGCTCCAGCAGACGACCGTGACTACGGTCAGGAATCACTTCGAGCGCTTCCTGGCCCGCTTCCCTGATCTCCCAAGTCTCGCGCAGGCGTCGGAGGAAGAACTCACCGTCGCCTGGAAGGGGCTCGGCTATTACCGGCGTGCTCGAAGCTTAAAGAAGATTGCTGAGGCCATCTACCGGGACCACGGTGGGGTCTTTCCGGACAACCGCGCTGCCCTGATGGAGATTCCCGGGATCGGTCCCTATACCGCCAGCGCCCTCATTGGAATTGGGATGGATCTTCCGGCACTGGCGGTGGATGCGAACCTCGAGCGGGTGATCGCGCGTCTCTACCGGCTCCCCTTTGAGAAGGGGCCTAAGCTTCAAACCGAAATCCAGCGTCGCTTCGAGGCCGGGCAGATCTTTGTCACCGATCTGTCTTACCGGGCGCTGAATGAAGCCCTGATGGACCTGGGCCGCACCTTCTGCCAAGCTCGGAAGGCCAGCTGTGAGTTGTGCCCGCTTAAGGTTGAGTGCCAAGCCTTCGAGAGCGGGGACCCACTCAACTGGCCTAAGTCCAAGCCGGCGGGGTCCGCGGCTCCGGTCGCCCACGAGCTCCACCTCTTGCGAGTCATCGTGCAGAAGAACGATTCTATACTCGTTTACCGGAAAGGCAGCGACGAGTGGCTGGCCGGGCAGTACGAAGTTCCCACGTTTATCCTCTCTTCGACGGATCCGCAGCTGAGTCAGTACCCCCGACTTACGACGGACCTAAGCCCAGGATTCTCATTCAACACCGGCATCACGAAGTACAAGATAAAAAATAGTGTCCTCGTGCTAGATGAAGGGGAGTTCAAGAAGCTTCCTTTCCCGGCCGCCTCCGAGTGGCGATCGGTTCAAGCGGAGGATTCAAACTTCTCCACGGCGACGCTGAAGGCCCTGGGTAAACTCGCGAAAAGCGAACCCCTGCTTCCGATGGATTAATCGAGCTCTCGAAGAATTTTTTTGGGTCCGATCTTCCGGACGAGGTCCCAGGCGCGGTGGTAGTTGCCGCCTCCAGCGATCGGATAGAAAGCTTCGATCCACTTCTGTTGATCTTTAAGGCCCGCCTCCTCGAAGAGCACGATCTCTAGGGCCATGAGGTGGAGGTGGTCTTTCACCACATCGGATTCGGCGGCGTACTTGCCGTTGACGAGTTCTGAGGATTTAAGGTAGCGCCGGAGCCAGGTATGCATGAGTTCATGGAAGACCATCCAGGTGAACGCTTCCGGAGGCCGTTTGCGACCGCCCTCATCGGTGGTATAGGAATCAAGGAAGTGAACCACGTTCAAGATTAAGGGCTCCCCGACAGGGATGAGCCGGGGGCAGACAGAGAGTGTGGCGGTGAGCTCTTTGCGCTCGAAGGGTCTGTTCGGGTAGCGCTCGAAGAGACCTTTAAAAAGCTTCGGAGCCGCGGCCTCCCAGAGGTCCTGAAACTTCTGCTCCTTGGCGATCGCCTCCTGCCGCCAGATGCGGGGCGGGGGACTCAAGGGCGAGCAGATGTTTTCGAAGAGCCAGCTGTACTTGAAAAACAACCGAGGATACTGTTGGCCTGTCTGGGCCTTCGCGGTCATGCAGATGAGAAGTAGGGCGATGAAGAGGTTCATGAATCAGTCTTCTGATTTTAAATTTGAGTGCTAGGTTTTAGTATATGGATATTGAGAAAAAGAGCGACTTAATTCATGAGCACCAGATCGCGGCCCTCGCCCTCGTCGAGCACTGGTTCGCCACCAAGGGGTGGGAGCCGAAGCCATTTCAGCGAGAGGCGTGGGTGTCCTACCTCGCCGGCAGGAATGGGCTCGTGCACGTGGCCACGGGCTTCGGCAAGACCTACGCCGGAGTCCTGGCCGCCCTGGCGGAGCTCGCCGTAGAGGAAGCCTCTCCGGATGGGATCCATGTTCTTTACATCTCTCCTCTTCGAGCGCTGAGCGCGGATATCATAAGATCCATCAGTGCCCCACTCCTCGAGCTCGGGCTTCCCTACACCGTCGAAGGTCGCACGGGTGACACCGGATCGACCCAGCGAGGCCGGCAGAAGAAGCACCCACCGTCGGTGCTCGTGACGACTCCGGAGTCGTTCAATCTTCTTCTGGCGACGGAGGAATACCGTCGAGCGCTGGTCAAGTGCCGGTTGGTGGTCGTTGATGAATGGCACGAACTCCTCGGAAATAAGCGTGGGGTTCAGGTTCAGCTCTGCCTCGAGCATTTGAAAACGCTGGCCCCGGAGCTTCGCATCTGGGGCCTCTCGGCCACGATCGGAAATCCCGACCTGGCCGGTGCCGCTCTCGTGGGGAGCCTCGGGGAGTTCGATCTCATCACAGAACCCGTCGGAAAAGAGATCGAGATTCAGTGCCTCTTGCCAGACGCCGTCGATTCATTCCCCTGGTCGGGCCACCTCGGTCTTTCGATGATCGACAAGGTCATCGCCCACGTCGATCTTCAGCACTCTTGTTTACTCTTCACCAACGTCCGCTCCCAGTGCGAGCGGTGGTATAACGAGATCCTCCTGCGAAGACCCGAGTGGGCGCCCCTCCTGGCGATCCATCACTCGTCCATCGACCGCGATCGCCGGGAGACCGTCGAGGCCGGGATCAAGGCCGGGGATCTGAAGCTCGTTTTCTGCACCTCAAGCCTAGACCTCGGCGTCGACTTTCCGATGGTCGAACGGGTGTACCAGGTCGGCTCTCCGAAGAGCATCTCCCGATTCGTTCAGCGCGCGGGCCGATCCGGGCACACCCCCACGGGAGTTCCGCGGATTTTCTTCGTCCCGACCCATGCCCTCGAGCTCTTCGAGTACCTCGCGACGGAGCTCGCGATCGACCGGGGTCTCAAAGAAGAGATCGTTCCACCGGAGCTCTCTCTCGACGTCCTCACGCAACACCTCATGACCCTCGCGGCGGGGGGAGGGTTCGTCCCGGAAGAAGCCTTCTCAGAAGTTCGGCGCACCTTCGCCTTCCGGCACCTCCCGCGAGAGAAGTTCGACGAAATCCTCCTCTTCTTGACTCACGGAGGACAGAGCCTTGCGGCTTACCCCGCCTACCACCGGCTCAAAGAGTACGCGGGCCGCTACCTCGTTCACGATAAGAAGATGATCCACCAGCACCTCATGAACGTCGGAACCATCACCTCTGATCCGTCGATGCGTATCCGGTATCTTCGCGGAGGGAGCCTCGGCACGGTCGAAGAGTCGTTCGTGAGTAAGCTCAAAAAGGGCGACGTCTTTGTCTTCGGAGGAAAAGTCCTCGAGTACGTCATGGTGAAAGACCTGACCCTCCTCGTCCGGTCGGCCCCTCTGGGAGCGGCACCCGTGCCCATCTGGTGGGGGAGCCGTCTTCCGCTCTCGTCCCTCCTGTCGTCGCACTTGAAGGAAGTCTTCGAGCTCATCGCCACGAGCGATCTCAAGCATCCCCTGATTGAGTTCCTCGCCCCGATCATCGAGGTTCAGCGGAGCATCTCTTGCCTCCCGGGCCGTGACTTCCTCTTGATCGAGGAGACGCTCACGCGGGAAGGGCGGCACCTGTTCATCTTTCCGTTCGAGGGCCGTCTCGTCCACGAAGCGCTCGCGGCCCTCCTTGCCGTCCGGATGTCGCTCCGAAGTCCCGTGACCTTTTCGTTCTCCGTTTCGGAGTATGGCCTCGAGATTCTTGCACCGAAGGACTACGAGTTCGCGGCCGCTGACCTAAAAAGCTTCCTTTCGGTGGAGAACCTCACGGATGATATCCAGCGGAGTCTCAACCTGACCCAACTCGCGAAGAAGCAGTTCCGGGACATCGCTCAGGTTGCTGGTCTTATTCACCAGAGAAGGCCCGGGGAGCGCCGGACGATGAAGAACCTTCAAATGAGCGCGAGTCTCCTCTTCGACGTCTTTCGCACGCATGAGCCGGGGCAGCCCCTCTACAACCAGTCCTTCGACGAGGTCCGCTTTTTCCAGTTCCAGGAGACTCGGCTGTTGGCGGTGCTTCGGAAGTTGTCAGAGATTCCGTTTGTCCACGGTCAAACGCCCCGGCCGTCCCCCCTTGCGTTTCCGCTCATCGTAGAGCGCATCGGGTCCCTCGTCTCTTCAGAGACACTGCAGGAGCGCCTCCGGCGCATGAAGGACGCATGGATAAAAGTCTGAGCATCGGTTTGAACGGCGAAGCCTTCATCTTCGACTCCCGGCGTGCCGTCTACTGGCCCCGGCGGAAGATACTTCTCACAGCAGACCTCCACTGGGGAAAGACCCAATTCCTTCGGAACCACGGCATTGCCGTGTCGGATAACATCTTCGCGGCCGATCTGCGGCGCATGGGGGAACTCCTCACGGATTACGAGGTCCAGACACTCCTAGTCCTCGGAGACCTCGTCCACCATGAAACCGCCCTCAGCCGAGGCGTGGTTGAGCGAGTGGCCGCGTTCCGTGACGCTCTTCCTTGCGAACTTCTCCTCGTCACCGGGAACCATGACCGCTACACCCGCTTTCCACCTAGCTGGGGTGTGGTGGAGGAGCCAGAGTTTACACTCGACGGGTTCTACTTTACCCACGACCCACTCGATGGGCAGCACGCGTTCACCTTCGCGGGGCACCTCCATCCGATGCTCCGGCTGAAGTCCGGTTTCGATACCCTCCGGTTACCCGCTTTCATCATCGGGAACTCTTTCTGCCACCTCCCGGCCTTCAGTGCATTGACCGGAGGGCAGGACGTGAAATTAGAAAAAGAGCAAAGGGCCCTCGTCTTAAGCGATGAGGGGTTGATGGAGTTTCAGCAAAACTAAGGTGCTGACCCTGGGCCTACCTGTGCGCACCGGCCATGGAACACGAGGTTCGTGCCGGTTGAGAACCACACCCGAGGGCCTCACGGATTGTTGGGTTCCGGACCACTGTCTGGCCGATCCGATCGTTTCCAGTGGCATACCCGGGACCATGATCGTTGTTGCAAAAGTCATCTGTCGCGTGCGCGATCGTTCGGAGGGCGCTTTCCCCAGTGACACCTTGACTGGCCATGCGCTGGGCCAGTAACTGAGTCCCCCAGTAATCGGCCACAATTTCTTCGGCCCTACTATGGTGGTTGTGGTTATGACCGCTCTGGGCATCTGGCGTATCAATGCGGGGCCGTCCATTCCAGTAGTGTGGGTCATTGTTAAGACGGCCGTAGCATTCACCCATCGTCTTATAGAGGTCCGGAAAATTGTTCGGTCCAATGCTGTGAGACAGCTCATGACCAATGGTGAACGCCAAAGCGTTCATCATCTCTTCTCTGGTGGAGCGTCGGTCAATGAGGGACTGAATCATCCCTGGGCAGAGGTGAATCTTATTCCCCCGATTGAGTGCATTGATCCCCATGCCTTGCTCACAGAATCCGGAGTAACCGTTCGTCGTGTTCTCAATTTGCTCGTTGTCCGGACTTGTTGGGTTTTCGGTCCTGCGTCGGGCCAACTCAGAGGCCATGTATTCTGGGCCGGAAACGTAGAATTGGACTGCTCCTAACTGGTCGTACATCCTCTGACGCTGGTTCTGCGGAATGTTCGGGTTTTGTGCGATGAGTCCCCGGAGGTTCGTTCTGAGATTATCGAAGAGGCCCTGCACGTCGTCGCGAGTCACTGGACTTTGGGAATAAACCTGATTTTCGGCTTCTCTGGCGGCGCCAATGTAAGCGTTGAGTCTGGCCTGTGGTGTTCGATGTTCTCTGGGGAAAAATCTGCGCTTGATCGCTGCATCTATCTGAGGAATTCGGTTCTCAGGTTTTTGGATGTTGCAAACCGCTGTCACCGGCTCTCGGCATTGTAAAGGAGCGTCCGCGCTGCACTCCTCATCAACGATCGGGGTCGTCAACGGACTCGGACTCGCCGAGCTGCCTGAGCCGAAGATTGAAGATAAGCCTTCTCTTATGAAAGCAAATGGAGACCGACTCTGTGTCTGTTCAGTAGGTTGGGCTTCTACAGATGGCGGGATGGCGAGGGCACCCGAGGTTAGTACAGTGGCTAGAATGAGGGCCCTAGTTGTCGTGATATGCATACTTGAACAGACTCATCGGCGGATCACTGATTCTCTTGAGAGGACGAACGAATTGGTTTCAAGAGTAACCATGATTTTTAGATTCAATGACTAAAGCCGCTAGTCCCGGTTGACCCAGGGTCTAGCGGCAGATTGAACATCGTAAATATTTCTAGCGGTGAGCTCCGGCCATAGAACACGAGGTCCTCGCGGGCTGGTTCCCACAGCCAATCGCTTCACGGATGGTCGGGTGTCTCACAACAGTCAACCGGATCCGATCATTCCCTGGTGCGTTCTGCGGGTTTTGGGAATTGTTACAGAACCCGTCCGTCGCATGAGCAATCGCTCGGACGGCCATCTCTCCAGTGACCCCTTGGTCAGCGATGCGCTTGGCAAGGATCTGCGTACCCCAGTAATCAGCAGCAGTCTCTGCCCCGCGACCCGAGTCGATGTAGCGATGGCCACCTTGGGCGTCCTCAGTTTGGACTTGCGGAGTTCCGGCCCAGTACCTCGGGTCATTATTGAGTTGGTTGTAACACTCACCCATCTGCTGGTAGAGCTGCGGGAAGGTTCCAGGTCCGATGCTCTGGGAGAGCTCGTTACCGAGGGTGAACGCTAACGCGTTCATGACCTCTTCGCGAGACGCCCGCCGATCCAGGAGAGACTGAATCATTCCAGGACAGAGGTGGATTTTGTTACCGCGGTTCAGTGCCTGCGTGCCGAGGCCTTTGCCGCACGCAGCTTCGTAGCCGTTCACCGTAGTCTGAAGGTGCTGCTCCTCAGTGGCACTGGCGTTGGTGTTCCTTCGCTCAGCGATCTCGGCAGCAAGGTATTCGGAGCCCGAGGTGTAGAACCGGACGGCGCCGAGGTGCTGGTACATGGCCTGTCTTTGGTTCGCAGGAATGTTTGGATTCTCCGCGATGAGACCGCGGAGGCTATCTCTGACGTTATTGAAGAGACCTTCGATGTCTGAAGTCGTCACGGGACTCTGTGCGAACACTTGTCTTTCGGCTTCTCGAGAGGCGCCGATGAAGGCGTTCAAGCGATCTCGTTGGTTGCGGTGCTGGCGAGGAAAGAATCTCCGGTTGATGGCGGTCTCCATTCGCGGAATTCGATCTTCAGGTTTTCGAATGTTGCAAACCGCCGTCACCGGCTCCCGACATTGCAGCGGAGCATCCGGGGCGCACTCTTCATCGACGGCCGGAGTCGCTATGGGCGCCGGACTAGACGAGCTCCCTGACCCGAAGAAAGAGGAAAGCATCTCTAAGAGTCCACGTCGCGGGGCCTCTGGTTGTCGCGGTTCTTGATAGGGCAGAGCGGGGGGGAGTGGTTCACGCGTTATCACGGAACTCGATGACGGGGGAACCGGGAATGCCTGTTCTCCGTCTTGGGGAGGAAGGGCCTGGGCCGCGGTGGTTAGAGTAATAGTTAAGACTAGAGTGTTGATGGTGGTGTTTTTCATACTTGAACGGACTTATCGGCGAATCACTGGATTTCTTAAATGGAAAAATGAAAACGAAATTCCAGGAGCTTATGAAAAAACCGAGATCAGGAATAAGCCGGATTCTGTATTAAACTATCATTCCTCTAGGCCCCGAGTTACCTGGGGGCTCCAGCACCCTACCCGTGAGCTCCTCGAGCAGACTCACCGCTCACCTACATGGGCTTGCACCTCGTAGAGTTTACCTGATTTCACTACGCACCCGTCTCATCACCGGAGTGGTTCAACGGGCCATACATCCTTTCTGTTGCACTTGTCCTCGCCTCACGGCGGACGGGCGTTACCCGCTACGATGCTCTATGGTGTCCGGACTTTCCTCCCCCGTTGCCGGCGGCGATAGTCCCCTGATCTCGGTGAAGTGTGTATAGCTAATCTAAGACCCATAAGGCAAGAAGATCCGTGAACACTGGGGACAAGTCTTGAGATTCTTTTGCATGTCGATCTCAGATTCGTCGGTTCGCGAGATTTTGTAGCGGCAAAAGAAGCAGCTGCCCGCATCGACTCTCGTGAAGGGCCCATGGGCGAGATTCTTCGCGGATGTTTTCATCAGCAGTGCTCTGAACTCGGTCGGAAGCTCGTCGAGGAGGAGTGCGTGGCGCAGGTCAAGGTGCTGGAGCTCGCTCGTCACCTTCGCAATGTCACCGTCGACCTCTAGGGAAATCTCCGTGATGGTCTTCTCGAGGCCCCGCAGGAATTCGTTCGCGGCACTGAGCTCGCGTTCCAAGAGTTCCATCTCCGCGAGGCACTCAAGGCCCTGTTCTTCAAGGTTGTCCAGATCGGTCGTAAAGGAGGCAATTTTCTTCTCGTCGCTCCCGAGGTCAAACAGTCTTTGTTTTTGTTCAGAGGCAGTTCTGATCCGAGCTTCGACAGCTGCGAGCCTACTCGTCGCAGCGCCGATGTCTTGCCTGAGTTTAACCGTTTGCTCCTGCGCCTCTCGTCGTTTGTCATTCAGCTTACTTAGCCGGGCCTTGTGCTCTTGATTCTGGAGCACAAAACTCGCCCGCATCTTCGACAAAGACTCGATCTCTTTTAATTTCATAAACAGGTCAACACTCACTTCATTTTCCTTCGATTTCGACGATAATAATCACCACCATGAAATCCAATCTAAGTTACCTCAAAAAGCTCGAACTCTTCAAGGAACTGGACGACTACAAAGACGACCAGTTCTTCGCCGTCGCCGACCAGCGGGTGAAAAACCATCTCCCGCAGTGGATCTCCTTCTCCCCGAATATTTTTTGGCTCAAGCAGCCAGAGGAAGAGAAGAACCTCGAGGTCTTCGGGAACGCCGTCGAGTTTTTCCTGAAGCAGGGGATCTGTCGTTCGTCGACGATCTATGCCATCGGTGGGGGGGCCACCACGGACCTCGCGGGCTTCGTCGCCGCGACCATCCAGAGGGGAGTCCCCTGGGTTGCCATTCCTACGACTCTGTTGGCCATGATCGACGGATCGATCGGAGGAAAGGTGGCGGTGAACATGCCTCAGGGGAAGAATCTGGTGGGGGCGTTTCACTTGCCGGAGCGAGTCCTGATCTGTGGGGATTTCCTCTCTACGCTCTCTGAGAAAGAGTGGATGTCCGGGAAAGGCGAGGTCTTGAAGTACGGGTTCCTTTCGCGCGAGGTCCACGACCTTATTCTGAGCAAGGCCCCGATCGAAGAGATTGCTCTGGCCTGTGCCAAACACAAATCCCAGGTCGTTGAGAGAGACTTCAAGGAGACGGGCGAACGGATCAACCTTAACCTGGGTCATACCCTTGGCCACGCCTTTGAGTCGACCCTTAAAATCCCTCACGGTCACGCCGTCGCCATGGGGCTTCGGTACCTCTTTAAGGTGACGGGTAACGATGAGGCCCTGGCGGAGTGGGAGCAGCTCGCCAAAGCGCTCACCCTTCCTGTCGAGAAGCTCGAGCTGGGCGCCTTCTTTCACTTCGACCTCAAGAGTTTCTTAGACTACCTAGACCATGACAAGAAGAAATCTGGCACCACTCTTCGGCTTGTGATCGTAAAAGGCATCGGGAACTGCTACACTGAAGAAGTCGTTCTGAAGGACTTCAAGGCCAAGATATGCGCCCATGCAGATTTTAAAAGTTCCTAAAGGGAAGCTGGTCAATCCGATTCTGGTTCCCCCCTCCAAATCCTACGCGAACCGTGCCCTCATCCTCGCGGCCCTCACTGGCAGCGGTGTCGAGATCACAAACCTCCCTGACGCGAGCGACGTGACGAACCTCATCGCAGGCTTAAGTGCCGTGGGACTTGGGCCTGTGCGAACACGCTTGGGCCTCCGGTTTCTCCACTCGTTCCCGGAGTGTGAAGGGGAGGGGGAACTCACGGTCGACGTCGGAGAGGGCGGCACCACCGCCCGATTCCTGGCCGTGCTGCTGCTGCTGGGGTCCCGACCCTATACCCTCATCTTAGGAGAGAGACTCCAGCAGAGGCCCTGGGACGAGTTCCTCCGCCTCGCGCACGATCTCGGCGCTCGAGCGATGCTCTCAGGCCGAATGCTGCGGGTCCAGGGTCCGGCCCTGGTCCCGAAGACTGTCTCCGTCGACTGCGCGAAGACCACTCAGTTCGCTACCGCGCTCAAGCTCTTGGGCCTTCGCACGGGGACTGAGGTAGTCCCGAAGAACCTCGATGCCTCCCAGAGCTATTGGAAGATGACGGAGGACCTCGTGAGCGCTTTTTCTCGGGGTGTTTCATCGTACGCAGTTCCCAGAGACTGGAGCAGTGCGAGTTACCCGTTAGCGTTTGCAGCGCTCAACCAATCTCTTGAGCTGCCGGGGCTGCGCTTTGATCCCCTCCAGGCCGATGCTAAATTTCTGATCCTGTTGAGATCTCTAGGGTGCGTCCAGGAGACCGATGACGCCACTTCCATTTCTCGCCTTGAGTACCAAGGGAGCCTTCAGCTCGATGTCTCGGACTGCCTCGACCTCGTTCCCGCCCTGGGCTTTTTCCTCGCCCACGTTGAAGGCGAGCACACTCTTTCTGGAGTTTCGAATCTTATCCATAAAGAGAGTGACCGACTCTCGGAAATGATTTCTCTTCTCGCGAAGTTCGGGAAGAGCGCTTCAACCGACGGTCGCACGCTCTCCATCCGCGGCTCCGCTGGTCGGCTGCCGGGCCCGGTGGACCTTAACTTCCCCGACGATCATCGCATGGTCATGGCCGGTGCGCTCTTCCTCCGGCACCACGGCGGCGGGACGCTCACCCCGGCCAGCGCCGTTCTGAAGTCCTACCCAGACTTCTTCGGGATCTTCGCCGAGTAAGTGAACTCCGCCTCCGTCGATCTGTCATTCTTACAGGGGCCCTTTTCCCGGGTACGGTTCTGCTTAGAATCTTCTCAGAAACCGGAGAAGTAAAATGAACTTTTACAATCGTACATGTTTGAGTGCCTTCTTCGTCTTTTTTCTCGTCGCAGTTGGCCTCAGTGCCAGCGCACAGGAGCTCACTGACGAAGAGGCCCTTGCCGAGGGCATGACCCCGGTCGAGACTTTCCTCTTCTCCGAAATGCGAGCGGTTTTAACTCCAGGCCTTAGCAGCGCGGGTGTGCTCCAGGCGGCCCAGACTCACCGATTGGTCATCGGAATCAATAAGGCCAAAGAAGGTCCCGCGGCGCAGACTCTGACCATGTACGAGAACGGTGTGGAGATCCTCCGCGAAAAGATCTCCACCGGCCGAGAAAAAGAAGAAAAGGCGAAGTCCGGACGAGTCTACTTTTCAACCACACCGAAGGGCTTTTTTAGGCCCACGAAGATGTACACGGATTACCTCTCGTATACTTGGAACGCTCCCATGCCGAACGCCGTCTTCTTCATCGGGGGCATCGCCATCCACGCAACCACGGAGGACGCCTACGCGAAGCTCGGAACCCGGGCCTCCGGAGGCTGCATCCGAACCGTGAAAGAAGCGTCGTCCCTCATCCGAACGAAGATCATGGAAACGGGTCGCGGGGACCAGCCGGGCCAGTTCCGCCTCGTCCGAGAGGGCAGCGGGCGCGTGCGGGTGACGAACAACTCAGTAAGCGTCGCTCAGCTCAACCGGAACTCCGGGGCCCTTCTGAGAACTTCCGTCGACTCCTGGGATACGGTGATCGTCGTCTACGAAGAGTGAGTCGGAGGGGGCCCGGACTCCGTAGATCTTTATTACAAGGTGCCTATCTATTCCCTCGGGGATCTGTAGAATTCGTCCAGCCTAAAGGTACGGTCTGGAAGGCAGCAACCGGGACCGTTTCCACCGAGCTTCGCTCAAAGAGTCACCTTGAAGAACATCATCTTTACGACCTTGTTTTTAACCTCCGTGGCGTACGCAGATCCTCAAGCTCTGAGGGCCGACTTCGGTCGCCTCACCGGCGCTCAAAAGATAGGGCCTCTCAGCGACCAGGCCTTCTGTTACTTCGGGGAAGGACAGGTCCAGGGCCATCAAGTGGAACGGCTTCAGCGGATCGCGTCTGTGACCAAACTCTTCACGACCCTTCACGCTGCGGAGACGCTGGATCTGCAGCGTCGCTACGAGACGCGGATCTTTGTGACCAACGATGATCTTCACATCTCCGGTGGTGGCGACCCATTTTTTGAGGAAGAGAAGCTCCTTCTCCTGATGCGGGCCCTGAACGACCGTGGTCATCAGCGCTTTAAGCGGGTGACCTTTGATCGGAGCTTCTTCTTCTACGATCTTACCCTCAACGAGTACGCCGACATCGGCCCTGAGCAGGTCCGGTCCCGGCTTGCGCAGTTTTTAAATCCTCGCAACTCCGGGTCCGTCGATGCCGCTTGGCGCCGGGTCCGGCGCTTCTCCGAAGAAGAAGGGGTTGCCCTTTTGGGACCAGTCCCGAAGCTCGTCGTAGACTCGGTTGCGATCAGCGACCGAAACCCTCTCGGCACCCAGGCCGCAGTTGTGTATGTCCATCGGTCTAAACCCCTTCACTCGCTCTTGAAGGCCATGAACGTGCAGTCGAAGAATCTCGTCGCTGAACTTATCTACCGAGAGGCATCGCGAGTGAAGCCCCTGGGCCAGATCCTAAGAGAGAAAGGGATCCCTCCGAGTTCCTTTCAGATCTATAATGGGTCCGGTCTTCCGATCATTTCCGGCAGCAATCGCCAGGATAACTTGGCCTCTTGTCGAACCGTTCTCGGGGTCATTTCTCTCTTAGAGAGCAGCACCCGGCGCCAGCGGTTAGCGCTTAACCAATTGGTTGCGGTGAACGGTGGGTCCGATCTCGGCTCTTTCCGCACCCGCTTCCGGAACCAACCTGAAACTCATGGAGCTGTGATTTCCAAGACAGGGACCCTGAAGAACTCCTCGACTCTGGCGGGTGTACTTCTGATCGGTGACAAGATCCCTTTCGCCATCCTCAACCACACCACGAATATGCCCGCCGCCCGAAACCTCCAGGATCAATTCGTCGCGCGGATGTTCCACCATCTCGGGGCCCCAACACCCGAGGCGTATGAGAAAATTTCCATCTTCCCGTGGGACGAATCACCCTTCTTTCTTGAGCGCCGCTAACTTAAAGTTGCCTTTGTTGGTCCGGCCCGGAGACAATGAGTGAAACATCTCCGGAGATTCTATGCGACCGCTTCTGCTCCTCTTCCTTTTGACTCTTTCCACCACCTACGCCGCCGTCGGCGATGACGTGGGCCAGGTGACCCGGGTCCTGGGTGAGGGGACCGGTCACATCCGGCGAGCGGGAAAGAAAATTCCTCTGGCCCCAGACCTGTCGCTCGCCCTCGGTGACGTCGTTTCTTCGGAGGGTGCCCTCGTGGTCGTTCACATCTACCCTGGGACTCAAGTCAGCCTCTCAAAAAATACCGAGATCAAGCTCTCGGAGCATCAGATCCTTGAGGAAAAGGAAAAGATTGAACGGAGCTTCTCTGTCATCGACTACGTCAAAGGGCTCCTCCGGGTCCAAGTCGACCGGGACACCGACCAGGAAGTTGAGCAGCAGGTGCGCGCTGAGGGAGTCTCTTTCGGTGTCCGGGGCACTGAGTTTGAAGTTTCCGACGAAAGTGGTGATGTGGAGCTCGATGTCATCGAAGGGGAAGTCACGGCGTCTTCACCCTACATTCAAAGCTTCGTGCCAGAGATCGTAAAGACCAAGGAGGGCCTTCGCTTTAACCGGCGGAAGAAAGCCTTCGAGCGCAGGAAGTTCCAGACGAAGTTTACGAACCATCCCGGCTTCCGTGGCCGGGAGGAAATTCTCAAGGCCTGGAAAATGAAGCGTCAGGCACGGCGAGAGAAGCGCACCGACCGGCGGCAAGACCGCAGAGAGCGTCAACGGAAGGCGCGCTAGTCACTACGGCCGTCCATTTATTTGGCACTCTTCGGGAGCTAAGTCTCTAATTCTCATGCCAGGACTCTAGCGGTACCTTGGTCCTCTGCTTGCAATGTCATCTCCCAACCTGAGTTATCGAGGAGATGTATGAAAAAGTTGATTACCACAATCCTTCTGTCTGCAACAACCCTTGCGACCGCCCAGACGATGGTCCGTCGTCTTTGCGAGGATCTTCCGATCAACGGCTCCGTTCGAGTGGACGCTTTCGCGAGTCCTAGTAATCCTCTAACTCAGAAGTACGGACTCCGGAGAACCGGAGAACGAGAATATGAAGTCTACGTCAACGTCGATTTTTCTGCGACTTCGAGCTACACCGGACCTCACAGTACAAAAGAACAGCTGAACCGACACTACAAGAACTTCATGCGTGAATGCTTTCAGAGCACCGAGGATGAACTCGTGGACGAGTTCCAAAGAAAAATAAAGCTTAAAGTTTACGACGGTCCGTCGTCGGGATTCACCGAAGCACCACCAGTTGTCAGGATTAGTGTGGTAGGACATGGTGCCCGCGCTAACGCCGCAGCATATCCTCAAACGATCGATTGTTTGACGGTGGTCCATGAAGTGCTTCACATCACAGGACTCAGTGACGAATACCAAGAAACAGCCGTGACCTACTGGGGCGGAGATACTCGAGAGGGTGGTGCTGCAGCTTACGACTGCCGTCCAATAGGCCCAAGAGACTCTGTCATGCGCGACCAGTGGACGGGCCTCACTAGAAACGGTCAGGGGCTCTATTCGGGCCACGCGAACATGATCATTTATCCCGGCTGTCGTCAAAACAATCAGCGCTACTTGTCCTGCATTAAGTATTCCTACAGAACCAGCGCCGCGAATCGGAATTCGGTCATCCCTTGGTTCGACTGTGCAACTCGGGTCCCGGACTACTGCCGATCTGAAGACTGGGTTCGGATCGTTCCATAGAGTCTGAGACCTGTTAAAGAAAGATAACTTCGCATCCCCCCCTCGGTTCGCAGGGGGGGATTTCATCGTTTGCAAAAGGCCGTTCCTGAAATTTTCCGCCGGTCCCAGGCTTCCTGATGTAAACTGGTAGGCGTGAACTCTGGGCCAAGATCTCTTAACCAATTTCTGCGACGGCTTCCGATGCTGGCCCATGAATCCTGGGGCGTAGCACTCGGATTCCTCGCTGCCGCACTCCTGATCGGGGTCATGGGTCTTCTTCGCTTGAAGGTCGACCTTGATATTTACGAATCCTTTGATGCTGATTTTCAAAGTAGCCGAGACCTCCACCAACTGCGACGCTCCTATAAGGAAAATTCCCAGCTGTTGGTTGTCTTCGAGTTTCCTGAAGCTGCCACCGCCCGGGACCTCTGCCGGCTCCGGCGCTGGGAGCGAGAGGTCCTTTCCTCGAGAGAGGTGAAGTCCGTCACTTCCCTTTGGTCCCAGCGCCGGCCGGTGATGGAAGCTGAAAAACTTTGGTACCCAACGACGCTCCCAGACCCCTGTTCACTTTCTCCGACCGTAGTTCCGGATCTTAAGAGCACTTTCAAGGACTCGGCCTACTCCCAGTTCGTTTCTCGCCGCGGGACCCGCGACGTCCTTTTTGATGTGACCTACCGCAACCGTCGGTTCGATTCAAAAGAGGTAGGAGAGACCATGGGCATGGCCCAAAAGTTTCTCTCGGCCCAGGGTCTCAAGGCCCGAGTGCACTTCCTTGGTGCCGCGGCGTCTCGGTACCACTTTTTTAAAATCATGTACCGGGATGCGCTCCTGAGCACACTCGTGGTCCTCATCCTCGTCCTCGCACTTCGCGCCATCGCCGGAACCTGGCGCAGCGGAGTGATCCTCACAGGAACACTCATCCTCACCGGGATTATCCTCTACGGAGGCTTGGGTCTCTTTGGGATTCCTGTGAACATCCTGACGAACAATCTTTTTCTCATGACCGCCGTTGCCGGAACCGCAGACTTTCTCTTCGTGACCCAGGCCCAATCCTCCGACGAGTATCAGGACAGTTTCTCGACCCTCAGTGTGCCGTGCTTTTTCACCACCTGGACCACGGTCCTCGGGTTCGTCTCCCTCAATACCTCAAGCATCGACCTCATTAAAGATTTTGGAAACGGTGCCGCGCTCGGTGCGATCGCGGAATGGTTAATGATCTTCGTGTTTCTTCCTGCCGTCCTCCGAGTGGGAGGGCAGGATCGGGTGTGGATCAATCCGGAACGCGCGTGGAAGTTTACCTGGCTCCGAGGTTTCGTTGGCCTGAGGCCCCCGGCTCCCGTCATGCGAATCGGCGTGCTTCTCATGCTCCTAGCGATTCCGTCCTTCTTCTTTCTGAACGACGAAGACTCGCCCATCGAGAACCTTCCTCGCGATCACGAATTCCGGCTCTCCACGGAGTACTTCCGGACGCAGTTTGGCTGGGACGGTCAGGTGTACGTATATTTCCCAGCCCAGCCCTCAAGCCAGCGCTACCTTGAACTCCTCGGGGCACTCCGGAAGCTTCCGCTAGTTTTGAACGTCGAGGACCCGGAGACGATCGCCGCTGATTGGACCCAGGGGCAGTCCCCGATGCGGGCCGACCTTCTGCGCCGGGAACTTGCTCAGTCGCCACTGTGGCTGCGCTTTCACTCGTCCTCAGGGGAACTCCGGCTTCCCCTCTACCTCAGCGCACAGAACCTCACCGCACTTAAGAGCGTGCGAAACTCAGTGTCTGAGATCTGCCGCGGTGAGTGCCGTCTTGCGGGCCAGCGGGTCGTCTACTTGGAGTACGGAGAAACCGTCTCAAAGACCATGATTGAAAGCTTTGCCGTGAGCCTCATCCTCGTGATCGCAACGCTGGGGTGGCTCCTGAAGCGCCGGGGCCGCCTCGCCGACTTTAGCCCCATCGCCGTCTCATCGCTCTTAGGTCCGGGCATCACTCTCACCCTCATGGCCCTGTTTCAGGTTCCGGTCACTCTCGTCACCTCCATCTTCCTTGCGGTCATGGTTGGCCTCGCCGGTGACAACGCCATTCAATACCTCTTCGCTGACGACACCGACCTCGAGGCGGGGCTCGACCGACGGTCCATGGCGAGTGTCTTGGTGACCCTTGCCATGATGGCCGGGAGTGCCGTCTTCCTCTTGCAGACGCTCAGTCCGATGCGGATCCTCGGCGTCCTCTTCATGATCGGCTTTCTCGTTAACCTTCTCGGAGACCTTTGGGGCCTTCGGGGACTTCTTCGAGCGCCCAAGCCTCGCGCGTGAAAGGATACTTCTTCACGAACTCTCGCAGCCATGGGTCGAAGCGCCCCGTCAGAGTCATGAGATTAATGTGGATGACGGGCAGGAGAGTCGGAAGGAACTTGTCCGGGGTCGACTTCGCTCCTCCGCCGTCGTAGAGGTAGTGGCTCAGAAGCGGAAAGACGTAAAAGAAGAAGGCCCCCGAGAAGAGGGCGACGAAGGCCTCGAGCTGGAGCCCAGTGCTCACGAAAAGGTAAAGAGACAACGCGTAGGACGAAACCCCGATGACCATGCCAAGGGCGTGGAGCGCTCGGGTGTAGGGGTCGATGTGAATGAAGTAGAACCAATCATTGTAAGTGTTAAACTGCTCCGGAGTGTAACGACGGTTCCGTTCCTTGTGAAACGCGCGAGAAGCCTTCGTGGGCACAGGACGAGAGTAGCGCGGCTTAAGACTTTTCATTTTCAGACGAACTCCACACGTCGACTTGGCTTCTCATATTGATCGATTTTAAACGAAAGGCACGAGCTCTACAATGGTGATCTGAGGCCCTGGACCCAGTATCTATGGACCATAAAATCAACCTTTCTTCGGCTATCCTAAAGAGGTCCGAAGAAATCGGTCGTAGAGAGAAATATTTTTTTAATTATGATCTTCACTACGAGCAACGTAAAATGGGGCATGATCACAGTCATCCTATCCGATTCCGTAACGAAACAACCACTTTGGATTGATCTTTGCGAACCTACCAATGAGGAGATCGACAAGATCGCTGTCGAGTATGGCCTGCCGCTGTCCTTCATCGCCGACTGCCACGGAACGGGGCAGCTCCCAAAGTTCGAGCGCCTGGGGACAACTACACTCATCATCGTTCGCTCTTTCGACGAAGCGGCCCAACCGACGGAGACGTCAGTCCGCGAAGTCACGCGAAAGCTCGGCCTCATCCTCGGGGATCGCTTTCTCATTACGTTTCATCGCCATCAACAGATCTTCCTCACAAACTTTTTTTCCCAAGCTACGGAGTCCAAGGGACCCGTCTACTTGCAAAAGATTCTTCTGGAGCTTCTCCTCGCTGCGGTGGAGACGTTCCACGCCCCGATCGAAGACTCGGAGGCCGTCATCCATCAGTTCGAGGAGCGGCTCACGGAGGATGATCTCTCAGTCGACCTGAAGCGATTGCTCGTGACAAAGTCTCGACTCCTCGTCCTGAAGCGGATGCTCTGGCATACCCTCAATGCCACGCAGAAGTACGTCCCGTCCTCCGACATCAATCGTCCTCTTTCCCTCGACCTGACAGAGCGGATCACCAACCAAATGGCGTTCGCCGACGGCCTCGTTGACAGCATCAACAATGCGCTCAACATTCGACTCTCGCTCTCGGCCTATGAAACGAACCGAGTCATTCGCATCCTCACGCTTTTCTCTGCGATCTTCATGCCCCTTACCTTCATCGTCGGGATCTACGGAATGAACTTCGATTTCATGCCGGAGCTTCATCATCCCTACGGGTACGCCGGAGTTTGGATGCTCATGGTGTCAACGACAACGGCTATTTTCTTGTGGTTTAAATCGAACCGATGGATCAAGTAAAAATGATCAGCTAATCGGAACTTGTCCCGACTAGCTGATGCTGGATGATCGTGGGGCGTCTGAGAACTCTATAAGCGAATCATCATGGCGAGCGTCACGCGATCTTCTGTCCTCTGAAGATCCGGAGAAAAGCCCGTCACTGCGGATCCATCGGCACCTTGGTTACCGCCGGGAGGAGTGATGCCTCCGCGGCCGGCGAAATAGGGTACACTCGCCTCGCGATGGTTCACCTCGGCGCGGAACGTAATGTTCTCGGTCGGCATGTAGTCGAACGTCGCTGACGAATCCCAAGCAGAAAAGCGATCTCCAGGGGCGGCACTAAAATCTGATGATCCGGAGAATGCGGTCGCGTTATTGATGGCCGGCACAAGGACGAGGTAGCGCCCAGGATTCTGGATCGCACCTCCTCCCAAGGTCATGGCGTAGTTCTTTCCGAACCAAAGGCGGTTGTAGAACATGAACCCGAGGAAGTTCTGATCTCCGCAGCTGACACCTCCTCCGTTTTCACAGCCCGCATCAACGGTCAAAGAAAAAGCGGCCTTGCTCACCGCCGCGTCGGGAGTATCAAGGTACTTATACTGGATCGAGTTATCCGTGTGAACTCGCTGGCGGCCTGGCCTGTTCAGCGTGTCTGCCCCTGTGTAGTTGTTCGAGATCATAGAGAGGTTTCCAGTCGGACGGTGCTGAAACTTAAATCCGACCCCGGGCTGTTCGTTGAACATTCCGTAGGACTGCCACCCGTTGATGAGCCAGTATTCGATGGCCGTGGTGTCGCTCACCACATGGTTGAGTCTCGCGCCTTGGAAAAACCACGGCGTGTTCGCTGAAACGTAGGACATCTGATAGACCCAGTTCTCGTAGTTGTAGTACGAACACAGTCCGATGTAGGACATGAAGATACCTACTTCGACGGAGAGGTTCTCCGTGAGTTGATACCCTCCATAGGCTTCAGAAAAGTACCGGTACGCATCCGAGAGGTTCCACTGTCCACGGCCCGGGGAAGCGTCATTCCGAGGAGTCATGGTCGAATACATCCCAAACTGCGTCATCAGTCTTCCGCGCACCCGCTGGTGATAGAAGTCCCCACCGATTCCGATCTGCTGGAGTTGAAATTCACCAGTCCTCCCCGAGTTCGTTGAGCCAACGAGGGTGTGATCCTTCGGGCGGGCGAAGCTGTGGACGTAGTTCGCGTCGAGGTTAAACTGCGGCGTGAAGACTTTACCAGCGAGCGGCGACGGTGAGGTTTGGCGCGAATTACCGTTGAGCCAAGAATAGTCGTAGGTCGTGAAAGCGACACGCGGGGTTATGTCAGTCTGGGCAAACACCGCAGAACTCAGTCCGAGCAGTGTGGCGAGAGTCTTTTTCATGGGATCTCCTTTTTGGTGATGCCGTGACTTTAAAGAGGTCCGCATTAAAAAGGTATTAAAAATGATTCGCGGGCGATTAATTCGGTACCATTTTAATGGGCTTTCGATAAAACTAACTGCACAGGAGTTCCTATGCAGACCGAGACCATTTTCTATAACATTTTCTTTTTCATCGTGCTCTTCTCACTCGGATATCCGTTCGGTCTCTTCATGGCCCGGGTCTTCGAAGGAGACATCCCGAAGCGCGTCTCCTGGATCAAGCCGCTTGAGAAGATCATCTACGGGTTCTCCGGCATCAACGCCGAGGCGAAGTACTCCGCATCGACGTACCTCCTCCACCTCTTGATCTACAATGCTTTCGGATTCCTCCTCCTCTTCCTCATCCTTTTGTTCCAGGGCCATCTCCCTCTCAACCCACAGGGCTTCGCAGGGCTTGACCTTCCCCTCGCCTTTAACACGGCGATCAGTTTTACGACCAACACGAATTGGCAGGCCTACTCGGGAGAGGTGAGCCTCTCTTACTTCTCTCAGATGGTCGGACTGACGACGCAGAATTTCTTGTCGGCGTCGACGGGGCTGGCCATCATCATGGTCATCGTGAACGGCCTCCGGAACAAGCTCGATAAGACCATCGGAAACTTCTGGGTCGACATGGTACGGATGAATCTCTACGTCCTGCTGCCGCTGTCTTTCATCCTGGCGCTCATCCTCGTCGGTCAGGGAGTCATCCAGAATCTCGCGCCGTACGTGAAGGCGGTTACACTCGAGGGCGTTGACCAGCTCCTTCCCATGGGCCCCGCCGCTTCGCAGGTGGCGATCAAGCAGCTCGGCACCAACGGCGGTGGTTTCTTCGGTGTGAACTCTGCGCATCCCTTTGAAAACCCAACCCCGTTTTCCAACTTCCTCCAGTTGCTCTCGATCCTCCTTATCCCCGTCGCTCAAGTTTTTGCCTTCGGTAAACTCATGAAAGATGAGAAGCAAGGCTTTTCCATCGTCGCTGCCATGGCCGTCTTGTTCACAGCCCTGCTGGTGGTCTCTCACTGGAGTGAAGTTTCTACGATACCTACTTGGGCCAACGGGGTCCCGATGGAAGGGAAGGAACAACGCATCGGAGTCAACGAAAGTGTGCTTTGGTCGGTCGCGACCACGGCGGCGTCGAACGGCTCCGTGAACTCGATGCACTCATCTCTATCACCGCTGGCCGGTCTCGTCGCCCTCTTCAATATGATGACCGGGGAGGTTATCTTCGGCGGCGCTGGCGCAGGATTCTACGGGATGTTCTTGTATGTGATCCTGACCGTTTTCATCGCCGGCCTCATGGTCGGGCGCTCACCGGAGTACCTCGGGAAAAAAATCGAGGCGTATGAAATCAAGCTCGCGATCATCGGGATCCTGGTCCCGTCTGCGCTGGTCCTTCTCGGCGCGGGCCTCGGTGCGGTGTCCTCGTGGGCGCTCACCTCGACGTCACACAAGGGTCCCCACGGGCTTTCGGAAATCCTCTACACGTTTGCCTCAACGGCCGGGAACAACGGCTCGGCCTTCGGTGGTTTCAACGCGAACACCCCGCTCCTGAATGTGCTCCTGGGAGTGACGATGCTGATCGGCCGCTTCGTGGTGATCTACGCCGTGGTGATGATCTCGGGCTCGCTGGCGCAGAAGAAGTACACCCCGATCACGGCCGGGACGTTTCCCACGAACACGTACATTTTCTCCGTCCTCCTGATCGGCGTGGTGTTGATCGTCGGGGCATTGACCTTCTTCCCCGCTTTGACCCTCGGGCCGATCGCGGAGCATTTTCTTCTGCTTAAGGGACATACTTTTTAAGGTGACACTATGACTCAAACTTCAAAGAAAAAGTTATTCACGAATAAAGATGTCCTGACCGGGATCTTGAATTCGTTCCGGAAGCTCTCACCCCGCGATCAGATCCGGAACCCCGTCATGTTCATCGTCTTCCTTGGGGCGATCATCACGACCGGGATCGTCACGACGGAAGTCTTAAGTTCGAAGTTTTCGAGCTTCAACTTCCAGATCTGCATCTGGCTCTGGATCACTCTTCTCCTGGCGAACTTCGCGGAGGCGATCGCAGAAGGGAAAGGAAAGGCCCAGGCCGAGTCACTGAAGAACGTGAAAAAGGAAACGACGGCGAAGCTCTGGACGGGAAAAACTCACTCGCCCGTGCCTGCGGCGTACCTCAAAAAAGGTGAACTCGTTGTCTGCGAAGCTGGCGACGTCATTCCCGGAGACGGAGAGGTCGTCGAGGGGATCGCGAGCGTCGACGAATCGGCCATCACCGGTGAGTCTGCCCCGGTCATCCGGGAATCCGGTGGCGATCGCTCCGCGGTCACCGCAGGAACAAAAGTGATCTCCGATCGGATCATCATCCGCATCACGGCCGCGCAGGGGGAGAGCTACATCGATAAGCTCATCTCCATGGTGGAGGGCGCTTCTCGGCAACCGACGCCCAACGAAATCGCGCTCTCCATTCTTCTCGTCGCACTCACGGCCGTGTTCGTGCTCGCTGTCGGATCCCTCAAGGGATTCATGCAGTACTCCGAAGTTCAGTCCGGGGCCGAAACCTCCCTTGCCACGATCCCTGTTCTCATCGCACTCCTCGTGTGCTTGATCCCAACCACCATCGGCGGCCTCTTGTCAGCGATCGGGATTTCTGGGATGGAAAGACTGCTGCAGAAAAATGTCATCGCGAAGTCGGGCCGGGCGGTCGAAGCCGCGGGCGACGTCGACGTCCTCCTGCTCGATAAGACGGGGACGATAACCCTCGGGAACCGGCAGGCCTCGGAGTTCATCCCGGCCCCCTACGCGAACGCCGAAGAAGTGGCGCGGGCCGCGTTCCTTGCGAGCGTTCGAGACGAAACGCCGGAGGGTAGATCGATCGTGAAACTTGCGGATTCGTCATTCAAACTCCGAAACATCGAATTCAAAGATCACTCGAGCCGCTTCATTGCGTTTAGCGCAGAGACCAGGATGTCAGGGCTTGATCTTGAAGAAAATGGAGCGAATAGCTCCTACCGGAAAGGGGCACCCGATTCCGTAATCAAATGGGTCTTATCGAATGGGGGAGAAGTCCATCCCACGACGAAGAACTCCGTCGAGAAAATTGCAAAATCCGGTGGCACTCCTTTGCTCGTCGCTCACAACACGCGAATCCTCGGAGTCATCCATTTAAAAGATATCGTAAAGTCCGGGATCAAGGAGCGCTTCCAGGAGCTCCGGCGCATGGGAATCAAGACGGTCATGATCACCGGTGATAATCCGCTGACGGCGGCCGCCATCGCGGCGGAGGCCGGGGTTGACGACTTCCTGGCGGAAGCGACTCCAGAGTCGAAGATGAGTAAGATCCGTGAGGAGCAGAAGGCCGGCCGGATGGTGGCGATGGTCGGCGACGGCACGAACGATGCCCCGGCACTCGCCCAGGCGGACGTCGGGGTCGCCATGAACACGGGAACCCAGGCGGCTCGAGAAGCGGCCAACATGGTGGACCTGGATTCGAACCCGACGAAGTTGATCGAAGTCGTCGAGACGGGGAAGCAGCTCCTGATGACCAGAGGGGCCCTCACGACCTTCTCCATCGCTAACGACGTGGCCAAATACTTCGCGATTCTCCCCGCGCTCTTCACCGGTCTTTACGTTCTCAACGGAACGCCCATCCTTGGGTCCCTGGACATCATGGGTCTCGATTCGCCCCAGAGTGCGATCCTTTCAGCGGTGATCTTCAATGCCCTAATCATCGCGTTCCTTATCCCGCTGGCGTTGAGAGGCGTTGCTTACCAGGCACTTCCGGCGAAAGATATCCTTCGGAAGAACCTACTGATCTACGGCGTCGGTGGAGTGATCGTGCCGTTCGTTGGAATCAAAATCATTGACCTCATTATTAGTGGCATTGGGCTCGTGTAGGAGACTCTATGAACGTTGTCATAACTTCCCTTCGAAACCTCTTTATCATGACGCTCTTGTTCGGCGTTCTCTATCCTCTGGCCGTGACGGTCATCGGCGGAGCTATCTTCCCGTTTAAAAGTGGGGGCAGTCTCTTGAGATCCGGTGATCAGATCATTGGCTCCGAGCTCATTGCCCAGAAGTTCGAAGACCCGAAGTACTTCGCACCAAGGTCCTCGGCCATCGATTTCAAACCCGAGAGCTCCGGGGCGACACAGAAGTCTGCAACGAGTTCAGACCTCAAAGAAAGCTACGAGGAGCGGGCCAAGGCACTGGGTGAACAAGCACCCTCCGATCTTCTCTGGGCCTCCGGCTCGGGCCTCGATCCCCACATCAGTGTGGAGTCGGCGTTGTTTCAGGCGCAGAAAGTAGCGAACTCCCGAAACCTTCGGCTTGAGGAAGTGACGAAGCTCGTCAAGTTTGTGGCCGAAGAGCGCTTCCTTGGATTTATGGGACAACCTCGCGTGAATGTCTTACGATTGAATCAACTTTTGAACAAATCACACCAGAGGTAGCTTCTGTCGCAAGCGGATGATCTTTTAAAAACGATAAAGAAAACAGAGGCGCGAGAAGGACAGGGAAAACTCAAGATTTACATGGGGATGGTTGCCGGCGTCGGGAAAACATACTCCATGCTCAAGTCGGCCCGTGCCTTGAAAGAGGCCGGCGGTGAACCCGTCATTGGTTACATCGAGGGCCATGGCCGAAAAGAAACGGAGGACTTGCAGGACGGGCTGCGCATTCTTCCTCGGAAAAAGATCCCCTATAAGGACGTTCTCCTCGAGGAGTTTGACATCGATGCGACGCTCGAGGCGAAGCCGAGGCCGAAGCTCGTGCTCGTCGACGAGCTCGCCCACACGAATGTTCCTGGGTCTCGGCATCACAAGCGCTGGCAGGATGTCCTCGAGATCCTCAACAATGGCATTGACGTCTGGACCACCCTCAACGTCCAGCACGTCGAATCTCGAGCCGAGACGATCGCCGCGATCACCGGCGCTCGGGTCCACGAACTCGTGCCCGATTCGGTGATCGACCGGGCGGACGAGATCATCCTCATCGACCTCGTGCCCGATGAGATTTTAACGCGACTGCGGAGCGGGAAGATCTACGCGAAGGAGAAAGTCGACTCCGCGACGCAGAACTTTTTTAAAGTCAGTAACCTCACGGCGCTTCGAGAAATTTCCCTCCGGCTCATGGCCGAGAGAGTGGATCACGAGCTCAAAGACCTTTCGGCGATCCAAGGCATCACGAATATTAAAACCCACCACCGGATCATGGTGGCGATCTTCGGCTCTCCGTATTCGGAGTCCCTCATCCGGTACACGCGGAAACTGTCCTACGGCCTCAACTGCAACTGGTACGCTGCCTACGTCAACACCCGCGTGAGTTCCGACTCCGAGTCGCAGCTCCTGGATCGGAACATCGAGCTCGTGAAGCAGCTCGGTGGCGAGGTCGTCTTCACGCAGAGCGAGTCCATCACCGAGGGCCTTCTGCATCTGGCCCAACAGTACGGTGCCTCTCAGGTCATCGTGGGAAATTCCCAGATCCCGTGGCTCCATCGGATCTTCCGCGGCGGTGGTCTCCCGGAGAAACTCATCAAGGCGGCGAAAGGCATCGACATCACGGTCATCTCTCCCGTCGAACGGATCAAGATCTCCTCCGAGACGCGGAAGAAAGAACGCAGAGACTTCGAAATCGACTGGCGCGGGATCGTCGCGACCATCGGGTACCTTGCGAACCTGACGTTCGCCAATGCGGTGATCCTGCCGCTCGTGCAGTACCGGGCGATCGGAATCATCTACCTCATGGGGATCACCGTGGGGTCGCTCTTCATTAAGAAGTACAACATCTACGTCGCCGCCGTCCTCGGCGGCCTGTGCTGGAACGTCTTCTTCATTCCTCCGCGATTTACCCTGCACATCGAGCACCAAGAAGACATCATGCTTCTGCTCCTCTACATCGTCGCCGGGATCGTGATCGGTGTGTTCACCCGTCGCCTTCAGGATAAGGAGGAGATCCTGAAGAAGGAAGGTGCGCGAGCGACGCAGCTCTACACCATCACCAAAGAACTCTCGAACGCGGAAGACCTCGAGTCATTGAACACCGTCGCTCGATCGATGATCGATCAGCTCCTCGGCTGCGCCTCCTCCGTGTTCGTCAAATCCTGGGGCGATAAAGAGTTCGATCCTTCCCCCGAAGAAGGAAAAGGGCAGTTCGTGATCCCAAGCAAGGAAGAGTACGCTCTTCAGTGGGTTATTAAGAATAAGGTCGCGGCCGGAAAGTTCACTGATACGCTGCCGTCGTCGCAGGGGTACTACGTTCCCATCATTTCGGATAAGAAGGTTATCGGCGTCATCGCGATCGACGTGGGCCAGCTGAGTCTTCTGAACTACGATCAGAAAATTCTCATCGACGCCATCTCCCGCCAGTTGTCCACCGGGATCGAACGAGAAAACTTGCAGGAAGAGCTCCGTGGGAAGTTCGTGACCGTTGAGTCCGAACGGATCTATAAGACACTTCTGAATTCCGTGTCTCACGAAATGCGCACACCCCTCGCTGCGATCAAGGGTTTTTCCGCCGTCCTCCTAGACCGGCAGGATGCAACGCCGGAGGTGCGAGAGCTCGCCACGGAGATTGAGCACGGCGTATCGAGGCTCGATTACGTTGTCCAGAATCTCCTGGACATGAGCCGGCTCGAAAGTGGAAACCTGCGGCTCTCCCTGGATTACCATGACCTTGGAGAAGTGGTTCAGGAGGCCGTCCGGAAGGTCCGACGGACGCACGGTGAGAGACCTCTAAACCTAGAGCTCGAGGGAGAGGCTCCGTTGATTTTCATCGATTATTTTCTCATCGAGCAAACGGTTGAAAACATCATCCGGAACGCCTACCTCTATACCCCGAAGGATAAGCTGATTGAGATCTCCGTCTCCTACGAAGACGAGTGCGCCAAAGTGATCATCACGGACAACGGGTCCGGGATCGTTGGGGCAGACCCGGAGATCGTCTTTAAGAAGTTCTACCGCGGGAGTCCGCAAGAAACCGGCGGTCTCGGACTTGGGCTCTCCATCTGTAAGGCCATCGTCGAACTCCACCATGGGAAAATAGATGTGGAGAACGTTCCTCAAAAGGGAGCGCGGTTTACCATCGAACTTCCCCGCGAGCTAGACCGAGTGATCGCCTATGACAAATGACCTTAAGCCCCGGATCCTCATCATCGATGACGAGGCCCAGATGCGGAAGCTCCTGAGCCTGACGCTAGGCCCTGATTTTAAGGTTCTCGAAGCAGTGAACGGGAATGAGGGGTCCACCCATGCCGCCACTGATCGTCCGGACCTCGTGATTCTTGATCTGGGACTCCCGGACATCGGTGGCCTAGAAGTCCTCAAAAGAATCCGCGACTGGTCAGATATTCCGATCATCGTTCTTTCTGCCCTAGATGACCCGGAGACGATCTCCGAAGCTTTGGACCACGGCGCCGACGACTACATGACCAAGCCGTTTGAGGCGAGAGAACTTAAGGCAAGGATTAAGGTCTGTCTTCGCCGCGCGATCAAAAAAGAGCACGAGTCTAACGTGGTGGAAGCGAGAGGGATTCGGCTGGACCTGACCCTTCGGATGGTGTGGAAAGACGAGAGCGAGATCAAGCTCACCTCAACGGAGTACGATTTACTGAAGTTTCTCATGACGAACTCGAACAAGGTCCTGACGAACCGTCAGATCTTAAAGGAAGTCTGGGGTCCGCTCTCTCTTGAGAACGTGCAATACCCAAGAGTCTACATCCGGCACCTTCGCCAGAAGCTCGAGAGTAATCCGGACGAGCCCAAGCTCATCCGGACCGTGCCCGGCGTTGGCTACCGCTTGACCACAAAAGATTAGTGATCTTTTCTCCCGGCAGGCTTTAGGTACTTCCCTCACGAGCAGTGGTAGGATGGAGCCATGGAAGTTCTGGCCCTGTGGTTTTATGTTCTTTCTTCAGCAGTGTGCATTTTCTTTCTTCGGAGGGAAGTGCGGCGCAGGAAGTTCATTGAGCGGGAACTCCTAAAGATCCAAGGATTCGGGGCGAGTGACACAATCCGCCGAGGGAAATTCTCTGAGCTCGGACTCATGTCGGCCGGGATCACTCATGAGATCAGTACTCCCCTCATGGTCATCTCGAACCTCGTCACGCGAGTGGAACGGACGTTCCGGGACGCCGATCAGCAGAAAAGCGTCGCGGAGAATCTTCACCGAATCCTCGCAGCGGTGAAAAAAATTGACACCACTGTGTCCGGGGTCCGGAGATTCATCTACCGAAACGACGACGCCATCGAAGACGAGATCCTCCTCTCTGAGTTAATCGCTGAGGTGCTCCTCTTCTGCGGCGAACGCCTGAAGAATCACGGCATCGAGTTCCGGACTCGAGACACGGAGTCGGTGTTCATCAAAGGACACAAGGGGCAGCTCGAGCAAGCGATCCTTAACCTAATCAACAACTCATTCGACGCGGTTGACCGGCTTCCGGTGAAATGGATCGAGATCGCAGCGGTCGTCGGGCCATCGGTCATCGACGTCTACTTCAAGGACTCTGGAGTGGGCATCCCGGTGGACATTCGGCAGCACATGATGGAGCCATTCTTCACTTCCAAAACCACGGGTAGTTCGGGCCTGGGGCTCCCCGCAGTAAAGAGCATCGCCGAACGGCACGGGGGAAGTTTTTCGTACATCGAGAAAGCCCCGCACACGACGTTCCTCTTAGAACTACCGCGGACCTCTTAAGGCTTCCTGCGATCCCCGCTGCACGAGGGTCCGGGAGGGGACTAGAAATCCGAAATCCGGAGAACGAGCTCGGGTTGATCAACGAACGGATTCCGATTCTTTTGAATGGAAAAGATGATCTCGTTTCGTTGTTTTTCGATCTCATCGACGGGGTCCAGCATGTGCCAGAATTTCAAGAAAATTTCCTCCGTGGTACTGATCGCGACCTTGTACCGCACAGAGAAATAGAAGAGGGCCCGGGCAACGTTGCCCTTGTGCTCGTTGGCCGGCTCGAAGAAGATCCCAGTCCCGTAGCTGATCGGGTTCCCGAGTTTGGGGCCTGGACAAAAAAGAGGCTTTCGGTTCGTGGTCACACCCACGTTGGCGAAGGGGTAGTTGCCCCGTTCGGCGTTGATCTTGTTGAAGGTGGTGTACAAGTGATGGAGGTCGGTCTTCTGAACCTCTTCGTTCAACTCTTTGTTAAACCGACTCTGAGGCCAGGTGTGCTCAGTGTTCATCACGGTATGATCCGGGATCTCATCATTTGGAAGATCGCCTTTGAACACCCGGTAGAATTTTGTCTGGCAGTAGACGTCTCGATTGAAGTAACCGGTGTCGTCCTTTTCCAAGTAGATAACATTGAACATCTTAATCCGGGCCTCTTTGTAATCGAGGCTCACGTAGTCTTGTCCGGTGACCTTATGGAGTTCCTCTTTCAACTCGGCGTTGGATAAATTTTCAATCTGGGCGCAGGCCAGACCAGAAAGAGAGAGGAAGAAAAGGGTTGTGATGAATTTCACGTGAGCTCCAATCTTAAGGCTATTTAACAATTGGAGTGTGACATGAAACGGACTTTGAAAGAGTTAAGTATGTATTTATTATAGCCTTGTACTCTCTTTGAAAGAGCTCCAGCACACTTAGAAAACCCCGGCGATCCGAGAGAAGCGGATCGCCGGGGTCAGAGAGGATGGTAAGTTTATCTTCGGGTCGTTTTAGAGCCCGTAATACTGCACAGCTTGGGGTTCGACTTCTTCAAAAGTTTCGGCCCAGGGCCAACCGTTACACGTCCCACAAGTCGGGCGTCGGACTAAACCAAAGGTTCCCTGAACCCGTTGTTCAACATCGTAGTGCTCCGGATGGTCGTAGGCACTGAACGGGAAATTCATGTTGCCCAGCAACCGCCAGATGGCGATGGAGTCTACAAGTTCTGCGGGGAAGAATGTGGGGTTGTTGATGTTCGCTGCCAGATAAAGGTGGAAGTTCGTGTCGAGGTAATTGCACGGACCAGTGTACGGGGCACAGTCACCTCTAAACGGTTGGCCAATTTCTCCGACAATCATCGGGCGGCGGTAGCCGAATTTATTGATGTAGTCTGCGTCCAGTCGGAACAAGACATCTCGGAACCTGAAGAGAGAATTGAGAAAGCTTCCCTGGTCGCTTAAAACGGGTGGCTTGTTGACGTGGTAGAAGTGCACGTTCGGCGCAAGACTAGGGTTCCCGGAGCGGTTGTAGTAGCCGTAGGAAGGATTGAAGTACCAATCGGCGTAGTCATCAGGGCTCCCGGAGGTGATTGAGCTCTGGATAACCCGGGCCCGAGTCCCGACTTCGGCGACGACTCTATTATCGACCGTCACGGCGTAAGTGGGATCTCCGGAGAGGTTGGCGTTCACTTCATTGATCGCCTCGATGCTTACGTTCGAGCGGAACCAAGCTCTCCAAGATTCATCACCGTAGTTGTGGTAGAGGCGCTTGACGGCTCGACCGATGATTTGACCCAGGAGTTCGGAGCGGTAGTACATGCGATGGACGCCGTACTCCGGGTGAGTTTCTGGGTAGGCGGCGTTGACCTTCGCGGTTAGCCATTGTGGTTCATCGTAGTGCTGATACGCTAACCCAAACGCGAGGATCAGTTTCATGTTCCAATCTCTGTACATCGTGAGCATGCTGACGATTTGACTTTCAAACGGAGACGATGCCTGTTCCTCCGACGTGGGTTCTAGGTAGGCGATGGGTATGATGTCGCGGATAACTTTTCCCCCTGGTGTGACTCCGGCCGGCAAGTTCGGATGGGTCGACAACCGATAGATATAGTCATTGATGGTCCCCCATGGAATGTTTGCGGCGGCAGGGCTTCGCAAGTGTTCGTTGAGGTCTCTGGGTACTGTTTCGCCCGGAGCAACCCCCATGCGCACAGGGAATAGCAAATTCAACACGTCTGATTTTTGGTTTACAATCAGAGACGTAATGAAGAGCTCATTGAAGCCGTCATTGTTCCGAAAGCCATTCAAGGCGCTCGTGCCCTGTTCCTGGGCGAATGTGGGTAGCGCAAATAAACCGAGCGCTACCAAAATGAGTAGTCTTCGCAAGTTCAACCTCCTAAGGTCTGTAAATGATCTATGCCGGAAGCTTACGGGAGTTTTTTAGGGCAGCAATCGGAGAGTTTTTTCCCACGAGGAAAGGCGATCACTTTATCCTCGGGAGAACGGGGGTTTATCCTAGGCGCAGTATTCACAAAATTCAGTTTCACCGCTTCTTCAGATCAAAAGAACAGCAGGAAGTCGTTTGGTCGGACAATGTGAGAAACTAACCGTAGCCCCTTTGGCAGTGGTAGCCTCGAAAAAAGAATCGAGCTAAGCTTGAGACGAAACACAACACTAGAAGTGCAGCTTATGGCCATTACGGGTATCAACCATGTCACGTTAAGCGTGAGTGATCTCGATCAGAGTTTCAAGTTCTACCGCGATGTATTGGGATTGAGACCCATCGCCAAAAGGACCAAGCGGTCGGCGTACTTCCTCGCCGGGAAGGACTGGATCGCACTTGTTCAAGCGAAGGGGCACGTTGCGGAGAGTCCGCTTTACTCCCACCTCGCCCTGACAGTCGACGCCGCTCACTTCGAAGGAGCAGCAGAGCGACTCCGAAGTTCCGGGGTCAAACTTTGGCAGGAGAATTCGACGCCCGGCGACTCCCTCTACTTCCTCGACCCGAGCGGGAATAAACTAGAAATCCATGCCGGGAGCTGGGAGTCAAGGCTGCAGTGGCTCCGAGACCATCCGTCTTCGGATGTTGAGATCTACGATTGAATCCCACCCACCCTCAGCTTAACCGATACTTTCTGATCGCCGCCGTTCTCCAGATTGTCTGGGGTATCACACCGAGTGCTTCGAGATTTGTCATCGAGGAGATTCCCGTTGAACTCTACATCACGATCCGCTGGACCATCTCTGGCCTTATCTTCGCAGCGTATCTCCTCTTAACCCGGAACTGGAAGCCCATCGGCTTTTTAGACTTCGTGGCCATTTCCTGTCTTGGGCTGTTGGGCTACGGGGTGGCCTCGTTCGGAACGTTGTATGGCCTAAAGCTCGGGGGTGTTGCCAATTTCGCCTTCATGGCCACGCTCGGCCCCATCATCACTACTCTCGCTTCTGTGTGTATCCTGAAGGAGCGTCCAAAGAAATCTTTCGCTCTTTCCCTGGGCCTCAGCATCTTGGGATTAGGTTTCGTGCTCGCAGGAAAGTACCAGGGGTCGACCTTTTCCATCGCCGGGGCTAGCGCTCTTTTGATCGTTCTTGCGTACGGCTGTGAGGCCGTTGTTTTTGTGTATTCGAAGAAGTTTAAGCAGAAAGTGGACGGGGCACAGTATCTTGCGATCGCGCAGATCTCGACGGCCGTCTTCATGTGGGGACTCCAAGGGACAGCATTTCACCAGACTTCCGAGATCTTAAACTTGTCTCCAAAAGGGATGGCCGGAATCGTTTTCGTGTCTCTCGTGGCGTGCGTTCTTTGCTACGCAGTCCTTTACTGGCTTCTCAATCATGTCGATGGTCACAAGCTCGCCCTCTTCGACGGCTTGCATACCCTGTCGGCCGTCGTTTTTGGGTACGTCTTCTTTTTGGAACCGATCCGAGGTCTGATGGTTTTTGGAGGGGCACTGATGCTCCTTTCTTTGATTCTTGGCACTCTGGCAGAGGGGAAAGGGCAACCTAGAAGTTCCTGACTACGGATTCTCTCAAAGGTTTTTGACCAGTTTCTATGAAGCTTTCTTTAATGCGCGTGACTCTTTTAATCGGTTACTCTCTTCCTGGCACAAGATTTCTTAACCCACGTTAAGTTAACTCCACTCTGGTCGATGAAGCCTATACATGAAACCCTTCGCGGTCCTCATCCTCTTTCTCTGCGCTCTCATCTCTGGCTCTTGCAGCCACCAAAGCACCACGACTAGCCTCGATGTCACGTCGAGCTTCGCCATCAGCGCCGCCGGTTTCACCGGGGGCCTCGTCGTCGTCGCGGCGAATGGTTCTAAGACAACGACCCACACGGTGACCGGCGGTTTGAGTCTCCGGCTCTCGCTCGGATCCGGCGACTGGAAGTTCCTCGTCGTCGGTTGGGACGGGGCCACCGCATTTTCGGGAACTGCGTACTGCGGAACCGCGACTCGGACCATCGCCGATGAAGCATCGCTTTCAGTCACGATCGAGGTGACGAGTGCAAACTGCGCCGGCGCGGAGTTCCTTCCGGGCGGAGGCGCAGACCTGAAACCCCTTAAGGTTTACACCTGTAACGGATTCACGGGCACCGATCTCTCCGCGATCTCCGCTGCCTCACCAGCGTCGGTGTATACCAGTGGATGGTGCGACGACAACGCGGCCCTTCCCGTAGGTCAGAAGCAAACGGCAAGAGGCGTTCGGATCCGAGTTCCTGGAGTAAGCGGCGCCCTTGATAGCGGTTGTCTTCCGACGGCTTCGGATCCACTCGCCCTTGGGAGACTCCCGCTCGCCAACGTTCCGGTCACTCTCGAACTCTTCGATGTCGCAGACTGTTCGATCGTGGGTCGTCGCTATGAATTTCTGACTGGGATCACCGAGGGCCTGTCCTCGGACGTCGTCTTAAACACGAATGAGTCAGGGTTCAACGCGCTCTTCCTGAGATTCCAATACGCCGCCATTTTTCCTCTCACTGTTTCCGTAAACCAAGCCACGGCGCAGGCCGATCCGGTGTCGGCGCTTCCGGCCACGTTCGAGGCGATCTTTAGCCGGCGCATCTCTCCGGCATCCTTCACGGCTGCCGACGTCGTTCAATCAGGGACGGCCTCGGGTGTGAGTTGGACGGTCACCGATTCTGGGGATGGGCAGAAGTTTTATATCCTGGCCACGAGCGTAGGAACTTCCGGAACCCTGATACCGACGGTTCCGGTCAACGCGGCGGTAGATTCTTATGGTCTTTCGAACGCGGCGTCGACGGCCACTGATTCCTCAGTGACCTATCAAGTTCCTTTGACAGTGACCGTCAACCAGGCAGCCGGACAGCCGGACCCGACGAATACGTTCGGCGTTGGCTTCGACGTCGTCTTTAATCGCCCAATTCAGCCGGGGACTTTCACCGCCGCCGATATCCAGAACAACGGTACTGCGTCCGGTGTAACTTGGAACGTTTCCACCTCTGATCAGACCACTTTTTACGTCACCGCCCTAAGCGCAGCGAATCCCGGCACGATCGTCCCATCGCTGCCGGCCTTCGCCGCAGTCGACCCCACGGGCGTCTCAAGTAGTGCCTCCGTTTCTTCCGACAACTCAGTCACCTACGTGGCACCGCTCGAGGTCTCCGTTAACCAGGCCTCGGGCCAGTCCGATCCAACGACGATCTCACCGGTGACCTTCGATGTTATTTTTACCGCTGGGATCTCCGGTGCGAGCTTCGTGAGTTCCGACATCGTTCACACCGGGACAGCGACGGTGTCGTCCTGGACGATCACGCAGCTTACCGCCTCAACGTACACGATTGCAGCGACCGTCACCACTCCAGGCACCGTTTTGCCTCAGATTCCGGCGAGTGCCGTTCTTGATTTCTATGGATTTCCTAATACCGCGTCTTCCTCGACCGATAACTCGGTCACGTTCAAGGCTTCGCTCGCGACGTCACCGGCGACTCTCAGTTTCGGGAGCATCCCCGCGCAGCTCACCTCTCACGGACTCAAGTTAACGATCACGAATTCTACCGGATCGGCGATGACCGGTTGCTCCATGCCGTCAGTCTCTGATACCGTGAACTTCGACGTTTACGAAAGCGACTGCGGAACTGAGCTTTCAAGCGGCACATCCTGTGATGCTGTCGTCCGGGCCAAGCCAGCCGCCGTCGGAGCTTGGGCAACGGCACTCACCTACGACTGTTCCGAAGCTCTTGTGACCTCGACCTTCAATGGAATCACCGTCACCGGTACGATGGGCCTCGACGCCGCCTCTCCCTCTCCGAACCTCGGAAAGGTCACTATCGGGTTTTCAACGACGAGCGTTCCGGTGCACTTCCGGTCCATGAGCCCAGTGGGGATCACCGGCTGCGGCCCTGTCTCCCAAACGAATTCAGCTGAATTTTCAATCGACACTTCCGGTTGCTCTTCCGCCACCATCCCGGGCCGTGGCGCTTGCACAATGACCGTCAAGGGAACCCCAACAACTCCAGGGACTCGCTCGACGACCATCTCCCGGACCTGCAGCGGCCAGACCGCATCCATCACCGTATCCATGATAGCGACGGCCTCGCCCTCGGATGCGCTCATCGCGGGTGGCGATATCACTTGCATGAAACATACCGATGGAAAGGCCCACTGCTGGGGCTTCGGGAACCACGGTCAGCTCACGAACGCAGGCCGCCCTTCGCTGTACGCGCCCTCTGAAATCAATCTCACGAGCATCGCCGGTCTAGCGGTCGGTCCGCAGCACATCTGCGCGATCCTCTCCGATTCCACCGTGAAGTGCTGGGGGTCTGGCCAGAACGGAGAAATAGGGACTGGCACAGACGTCGTCAGCCAGCAAATCACACCCCAGACTGTCCTCGGATCCCTCTCGGGCGTCACCCAACTGGCGCTCGGTGGTAAGTTCTCGTGCGCCCTTCTTACGGATTCTACCGTTCGATGCTGGGGTCTAAACTCGGCGGGTGTTTTCGGGAATGGAACGACGACGAACAGTAACGTCCCAATCCCGGGCCCGGCGGGCACCTTTACTCAGATCACCGCGAACGGCAATTCCGCCTGTGGACTCCGATCCGATTATTCGGTCCAGTGCTGGGGCAACAACAGCACGGGTCAGCTCGGGAATAATACGACAACCAACTCGACTATTCCCGTGAACGTGAGCGGCATCACTACGGCCGTCGAGCTCGCCAGTGGCGATGGCTTTCACTGTGCTCGCCTTTCCGATGCCACGGTTCAGTGCTGGGGTGCTGGTGCCTTTGGGCAGCTTGGAAACGGCTCGACGACGAACGCCCTAACCCCTCAGGTCGTATCTGGCCTTACTGGCATCATCGGACTTGCCGGCGGCGGCGCCGGCAAGACAAACCACATGTGCGCGTTTTCCGGGTCGATCGTGAAATGCTGGGGAATGAATTACCTCAACCAGGTGGGAACCGGAACCCCATCGGCTTCGGTCGTTAGCCCCGTCACCGTCACAGGTTTGACCGGCGTGACCTCCATGGCACGAGGCCAGAACCATACCTGTGCTCGAAAATCCGACGGGACAACCCTGTGCTGGGGTAACAACAAAGACGGTCAGCTTGGGTACGGCCTTAACCTGGATATGCTTCCGCGGCAGGTGACTCATCCAAGCGTCTCGGCCACAGTCGCTCAGGTAGTTCTCGGTGACGCCGCTACGTGTGTTCGGACGGTCTCCCAAGAAGTGCAATGCTGGGGAGAAAACTTCGATGGCCAGCTCGGAACAGGGGATAACTTTCCTCGAACGGAGGCCGTCACCGTTGCAGTTTCAACTGTCACTTCCCTCCAAGGAAATGGGGACTTCAATGGATTCTCTCTGTGTGCGGTGTCCGGCGGAGGGATCAAGTGCTGGGGAAGCAATGGGGGTGGCCAACTCGGGAACGGAAATACGACGCCGCAGAACACTCCCGTGACAGTGACTCCTTTCTCCGGAGCCTTGTCACTCGGGGGAGGCCCCTACCATCGCTGCGCCGTCTTCGTCGACGGATCGATGAAGTGCACAGGTGGGAACAACTACGGCCAGCTCGGGAATGCGAGCATCACGAACTCTACGACCCCGGTGGTCGCGAGCGCGCTGACTTCCGAGTCGATCATGTCGGTCGGTGGTGGCTTCGGAAACACCTACGCGATCAATGCCGCCGGAATCCTCTTCTCGGTCGGCTACGGAGTTGACGGGGGACTCGGGGACAATACCACCACCAACACCACCAGCCCGACGGTCGTTCTCGGGATCACCAACGCGACTCAGGCCATTGGCGTTTACACCGCCGCGTGCGCGGTCCACACCTCAGGAAAGGTTTCATGCTGGGGAGAAGGGCCGCTCGGAATCCCAACCGGAGGTCAGCAGAATGCCCCCGTTCGCGTCTCTTCGCTCAACGGAGTCAGTCGCCTGGCCGCAGGCCAGAGGCACGTCTGCGCTCTGAAGTCGGGCACGGTCTGGTGCTGGGGCGGAAGCACTGGAATGGGGGAACTCGGTACCGGAAGCACGCAGAACTCGTCGACACCAGTTCCTGTGCTCAACCTGGGTACCGTCCAATCCCTCTGGGAAGGGGAGGCCGCTTCCCAGCACTCGTGTGCCGTGAAGTCTGACAACACGCTCTGGTGCTGGGGGAACCCGTACCGCTACTATCCGATGGTTAACATTCCTAGCTATGTCTCAGGCTATGCGCCTTAGCTCACAGTGGGGGAGGAGAGGATAGCCCGACCCTTGAAGTGTAGTGCTCAGCAGCTGGATCCTCGCTGCGATCAGTGGTTCGTAACATTTAACTCTGTGATGCTCCGGACATCCAAATAATCTTCATTGAAACAGACTTTTGATTTATTTGATAACGCGGCAGCAGCGAGAGGAAGAAAATCCTTATTTCCTAAAGAGACTTTAGTAATACCGCCCTTGTAAGCGAGGGTTAGATAGATCGTCTGATCAATGCCATGAATGTTAGTGATTCTGCCGCAGTGGTTATCAACGGCGAAAGATTGAGACGAGAGGAGTGCGAATCCAAGTAGTGCCAATTTTTTCATAGAAATTTCCTTATTAGTTTTTTGAAATTGTATTCTTCTTTTATCAGAAGATAAGGCCGAAAGGGAAAAGGTTATATCTTGGGCAAAGGTCGGTAAAAAGTAGAGGCCTCTGGCAATCTAACTGACCTTTCATCTCTTTCTGATGGGTCATAGCTTTGAAGGAGAATGGCACTGCGCAGAACTATGAATCTAGGCGGCTACAGTTCTACGAGAGACAACGGATGCGATGACAAAAAAGTGGCTCCTTCTCGTGAAAAATATTTGAGTGCTAAGCCAGCTCACTTAGCGCTTTGTTAAGTGAGCGATTGCCCTTTCCCCCTTCTGACTGTTACTGTTTTAGGATGCAGTACTCCAGTTACCGCGATCTTCTGACTGACTACTTTGAGAAGCGGAAGATCCTGAATTCATCATACTCAAAGCGTGCTTTTGCTCGGGATATTGGCATTTCTAGTGCGAGGCTCACGCAAGTGCTAAGCAAGAAACATGGCCTATCGATCGAAGCCGCCAAGGAGCTTGCGCAACGACTGAAGCTTACTCCGGACGAAACGAAATGGTTTGTCGAGTCTGTGGGAGCACTTCATTCTCGGAAAAAAACGTTGAAAACCGAATTTTCCCGAAGGATTCAGGAGTACAAGCGCACGGCGAAAAAGTTTACAGAAATTCAGCTCGAATACTTCAAGGTGATTGCAGACTGGTACCATTTTGCGATTCTTGAGCTCACCCATGTGGAAGACTTTCAAAACGACGCTGCTTGGATGGCAGCCAAGTTAGGTATCACCATCGATGAGGTTACTGAGGCCGTTGCCCGTTTGAAAAACCTCGATTTTCTCTCTGAAGAAGAAGGGAAACTTAAAGACGTCTTTAAGTTCCTTGCGACGCCCAATGATGTGCCTTCGGAATCTTTGAAGATGTTCAATCACCAGTTGATGAAAAAGGCGATGGAAGCTTTGTATGATCAGGATGTGCTTAACCGAGAAATCGCAAGCAACATATTCTCCGTTCGGAAAGACAGGGTCCCGGAGTTCAAGGAAAAGCTTCGCGTCTTTCGGCGGGACCTAGAAAATGAGGCATGCCAATCGAAAGGCAAGGATGCCGTTTACTGCCTGAGTATGCAGTTTTACGAATTAACAAGGAGTGTGGAATGAAATTCTTTTTGGCGCTGTTGATGTTGCTGCCGGTGAGTGGATTTTCTAAGGAAGGCGGAAACGGTGGGGATGTGATTGTTTGTCGCGATGCTAACGCTCAGATCAAGTCCATTGAACTCCTCGATTACTATGAAGCTAGAGTGATGCGAAAGTTTAAGGTTATGGAATACCCCGGATTAACAGATGAAGAGTTCATAACGGCCATCGCAGAGAAGATCAATTCTCTAGAAGATCTCGAGAGACCTTTCGATACGAATGAAGCTCTCGAACTTATGAATGCAGTAAGACATTTCATCAAGACCGGGCAGTCAAAGAGTAAAGGTATCCTCTTCACGAACGAAGTCTTAGCCGATATCCCTGATTCTGAGGAATTGTTCATCCCACGGGGATGTTACGTTGAGCAGATTGCGATCTGGCAGTACCCTAGTTTTCCTGAGGATCCTCGTTTCATCCTACAAGCCGACCTCTTAAAGAGTCTTAGTGAGCGTGACCTACGTGGAGTCGTGCTCCATGAAATGATTTACAAGACAATCTATAACCGTATTCGCGGAGATTTTTTAAAAGATTCTTTTTCGCCCCGTTACCTTCATGAAAAGCTGATGTCTCGGGAACTAAAAGAATTTACCTTCAGTGACTACTTTCAGTTTCTGCGCGGACTTCATCATCGGCAAATGTCGAAAGTTGCCTATGTTAAGAAGGGGAAATTCTATCTCGATATCAGGATGAATTACTCCTGGCCTCAGGATGATGGTAGGATTGAAATCATGATTCTGGGCACAGACGTAAAGATAGTTCTCAATCGAGACGGAAATATTGATCTGAAACTTACTAAAAAATTCGGAAGTATCACAGTGAAAGCTCACAATACTTGGGGCCGTGATAATTCCGGAACCCTTTTTGTGACACACGCGGAGGTTCCTTTCAGCAAGGATAACAATTGGCGCATAGGTATCGGTTTCGGGGAAAACCTCATGAGGGTGAATCTCAATCCAAATGGAAGCTGGGGACCCTTTAAGAATTGGGGATTCACATTCCAAGGCCCTAGTTCCGGAGAAAAGTATTTTACGATCACTGCTGCGCCTGGCCCAATGGAACAGACGTTTACCAAAAAGTTTTATCTTGATTTCAATGAAAATTTCGATGTCGTGATAAAAGAAATTGAGAGCACACTCTAATGTCTCATGAATCTAGATCCAGGGGCGTGCCCCCTGCGATCTCTATTCCAGCATCCCTAGCACCGGTGGCATTTTTGCTCTGTACGCCTTAGCCGCCTTCATCTGTTCTTGAAACTTTCTAGAAACTTCAGGCCTCTTAGACCAGTGCACTTGCGGGGAGATGTGATGCTCTTGATGGTAGCCCTCGTTGAACATAAAAACGTTGTACCAAGGGTGGTAGACGCTCACTGAGTTTCCATACTTATTGTCAGGATCTGAGGCCATGTAGTGCTCAAAGTAATTTTCTAAATGCGCCAGGAACCATTGGCAAAAGTAGAGTGGAACATAAATGAATGCGAAGAACTTCCAACTCACAGTCAGAAGAAAGGTCCAGAAGGCGAGCACCATGCCAAGCTCACAACAGAGGTTAAAGGAATCCCCTTTGTCGACTGCCATTTTCCAAGATTTCAAGTTCCCGTCTCGAAAAAAAGACAACGCACAATACTTAATCCAATGTTCTTGTTTTCCATCTTTCCCAAATAAGAACGTGGAAGAAGGATCTTCAAGCGAGTTATTGTGACGGTGATGGTTCAGGTGATGATACTTATAAATTATTTGCGGCAGTCCCATGTTCATAGAATTAAACAAAGAAAAGGTCCGATTCAAACCGTTGCTTTTGAAAAATGGAGTATGGAGGAAATTGTGAGTGACTACGATTGGATTATAATAGGCAAGGAAAAGCATAAAAATGAAAATAGCGGCGTTGGCAATTGAGCCCAGGTCTTCAAAATGTGTTACCCATGCCACGTAGGAGATCCACTGGATCAGCACGATCGAGACCATGATAAAGTCTTTCCAAGTATGTTTCATTTTTTGTCCCCTCTTGAAGAGGATATCGGGAAATATCTCATGAGCAGAACCCTTCATACTTTGAGCAGACTCAGGAGGTTGGAGACTCATCGGCAGTTCTGGTCGTCGACGAGTGCAGTCTTCTACTTAAACGAAGAATTCCAACATCTCTATTGAGACGGGCACCTCTTTCAAGGACATCCATATCGGCCAGGTTAAGCACAAAAATTAATGAACTTTAGATAAGGTTACAGTGGTCCATGTTGCGCAGCAACACATCTCATTTATCCCCTGTAAAAATGTAATACTCTCGAAATCACAAAACGTAGATGCATGGATCCGACGCCAATTTACGGTATCAAAAAGGTCCTCGTATGATTAGCAACTGACTATTTTTTAGCCCTCAAGCTAAGCGACTTCGGTTGTGTTCAGGTTGGTTGAGGACCCCCTACAGGGGAAAATTAAAGAGCTGCGCCGTCATGCCAGGGTCATCACCATCAAGGATTAGCGATGTGAATATGAACGGACGGGCAACAGTACGGGTGATTGAAGAAACTCAGACCAATAAAATCCTTTCCCTATTGAAGGCTACTAAAGACGCAAACTGGGTAGATCAACGATCTCAGCAACTACATCGGGCACGTATCCAACCCCTTCGGGGGTTTCATTTTCATAAATATGACGAAGCGTTGGGATGCGAACGAAGATGCCAGAGTTAGGAAGTTGGTACATCGCAGGATTACTGAAATGAAGTGCACCATAAGTGTTCTGTCCCACGAGTGTCACTCGTGGGTGATTCATGAGTTTTTCTACGACTGTCTCGCAGCTCGAAGCACACCCTCCATCTATGAGAAGGATCATTCTTCCAGTAAAGGGCTTCTTTCTATTCCCAACAAGCGTCTCCGATTCTTCTTCAAATTCCGATATGAGGAGGTCGCTAAAAATATTTACAGAACCTAAAGCTTCAAGGACTTGCTGTTCAAAATCTTCCATTCCACGATACTCCAAAACGCGAACGGTATTCAGTAGGCCTGCGTACACAAAGAGAGACCCCACTTGATAGCTCTTCTCCTGAGGAATCTTCTCACGTCGAGTGAATAGGACTTTCGCAAGTTCGAACGCGAAATTATCAGCGCCCCCACCATTCCCACGCAAATCAACGATAAAATTACTGTCTGAATTAGAAACTCGGCGGATGAACTGTGACTGATCCTGGGTTAAATCGCCAAAGAAATCCTCAGGCCTGTAATAAGTCGCAGGCGCATTCTTGGTCACAACTGGAATAAGCTTTTTTGATTCTAGAGACTGGGTGAGTGCTACTTCTTTCTTTCCAGAACTTTGAAGCTCCAGACTCCGGTCGCCAATTTGATAGCCGAAATGAAAATCTGGCATACCATTGTGCAGCTCAAACAGTTTATCAGCAAGCTCGGATGCCGCAAATTCTCTCTCTTCAGCTCGTAAGGAAGCAAGTCTCCCTAAAAGCAGAGATGGCGGATTTGGATAATTGTAGACGTAATTATTTGCTATTAACTTAAAGCAATCCAAGTCTTGCAGAACGTGATTCTTGGAAAGTTTCTTTTCCGGCAAAGATCTCGCCGAATCGATCAACAGCAGATCATCAGGTTTTGACCAAGGGCAAGTTACGGACGCACTAACTGCTGCAGAAATCGTCACAAAGCAAAGCGCCATAATCGATGAACAAGAAAGTACCTTCATGGAAGCCTCATGGGAGAATTCGTTATAAGCTACCAGTAGGATTTTAGGTAGTCGATGTCAGTTGATTCTGGGAGGCCGTGTACAAATTACCACCCAAATAGTTTTATCGATAAGATGTACTGTCACGCCCTTTCTCAAAACCAGGGGAGCAGATAGATTTCAAGTGAAACATACGCTATCTAGTTTAGCCGAAATCTGGCTTCTTTATTGAGGCTTGAATTGAGATTAAGCAAATGGGCATGATGTATTTAAGACTCTCAAGAGGAAGGTTGAGACCATGAGAGAGCATAAAGCGATCAGTCAATCGATGAACTTTTCAATCAATGGGAAATGGCCACACGATTAGGCAAGGGCAAATGGTATGGCAAGACGATTAGAGTAGTGATCGATAAGAATTAACGTAATATACCCGACTGAAGGAAATAGTCGAGACAATCATCGCCACTACAAGCAAGTAACATATCATTTGAAAATAGGTCCACCACTTGCTCGAGTGGGCGACTTTTAGATGGAGTGTACTGAACCAAGATATCAAACTTTCTTGATTTGAATCGCTCAGCTCTTTGAGTCCTCCAATTTAGAGACGAACCTTTAAGCAAAAAGAGGAGAACTGATTCAAAGTCATCTTTGCGATAAAGTAAGAATCTCTCTTTCGGTTGTTGAGCATTAAGAATTATTTGCTTAAGTTCTCTAAAGGTTTTGCCTTCATAGGATGAGAAAATATTTTCAGGAGAGAGCTTTGAGGAAATATGGAAATACTCTTCAAATGTTCCACTAGACCTAAATGAACCATTGAATATAGAAGTAACACTCTCAATGCTTGGACGATTTAAGTAAAGGATTAGGTCTTTTCTTTTAAATGTAATTAAACAGATTCCTTTTCCCCATGATTCTTCATGTGGCTTTTCTGAAGGTACGAGAAAGGGGAAATCGCTACAGACGTTATGTTTAAAGGACCCGGCCCTCGATTTTATTCCTTGTAAGTCACCTCTTTGAGGTACTTCGATTTTCGATCTTTCGAATACTTCAGATCGATAAGGCAATAATGAAAATGAGATCCATAATAGGAGTGCAACCACTAGAGTAATGGATAGGCCAAGTTTCAATTTTTTATGCATACGAAATGATACTTTACTGTAACCTGGCAAAAAAGTGGTGGGACTAACAGGACTTGAACCTGTAACCACCCGGTTATGAGCCGGGAGCTCTAACCAATTGAGCTATAGTCCCCTAAAGAAGCCATAATTTACTTTATCCACAGACTCTTGCCAATCACTCGGTCGGCGTTTTTGGTATTTCTTACCCTAGACGCACTATTCCATTTCTCCTGCCAATATGCTAATTTGCTATCATGAAAAAGACTCTCAAGTTCGCAAAGTACTCCGGTAACGGTAACGACTTCATCATCCTTGAAGGCCCCAGTGAGATTATTGGCCCAGAGGTCATGACGAGGATGTGCGACCGGCATTTCGGCATCGGTGCGGACGGGGTCTTGATCCTCGACGCTACCGACGGCGCGGACACACGGATGAGGATCTTTAACTCCGACGGCGGTGAAGCCGAGATGTGCGGCAACGGCATCCGTTGCGTCGCCACTTACCTCGACGATAAGGCCCATGGAGCGAAGGATTCCTACCGAATCCGCACCATGAATGGCCTCTACGAAGTTGTCCGACGAGACGGAAAGTTTGCCGTCGAAATGTCCGAGATCAAGGACAAGAACATCTACGATCTCTCGGGGCTCAATGAGTATAACCGCGCTTTTTACATCAACACCGGCGTCCCCCATCTGGTGTTCGAAGTCCACGAGGCCAAGCGCATCGACATCAAATCTCGAGCACCACAGTACCGGTTTCATAAGCTCTTCCCCAACGGTACCAACGTGAGCTTCCTCCAGGTCCTCCCCGAAGCCCAGAGTGCTTACGTCCGGACCTATGAGCGCGGCGTGGAGGATGAAACCTTTTCCTGTGGCACGGGGTTAACCGCCTGCGGCCTGGCGCTCAACCACTGGTACAGCTGGACCGGTAACATCACCCTGAGAACTCTTGGTGGGAACCAGCACATCTTCCTCGGCGACAAGGTCCACTACTCCGGCGAAGTGGTCCGCTGCTTCTCCGGTGAATTCACGCTGTGAAAGAGCGCGCGGATAAGGTCCTCGCCGATCTGGGGCTTGTTGCGACTCGGTCTCAGGCGAAAAGCATGATCGAGCACGGTGACGTCCGCGTCGATGGTGTCGTGCTCCGGAAGGCCGGAGACCTGATTGAACCCTCTGCGAGAATCGAAATTCTTGCCCCGCAGTTCGTCGGGCGCGGGGCCCTCAAACTTGAACGAGCTCTCGAGGCCTTCTCTGTTCCGATCCAGGGCCTCGTGTTCCTGGACGTTGGTGCGAGCACCGGTGGGTTCACTGAGGTTCTTCTCTCCAAGGGAGCGCAGAGAGTCTATGCCATCGACGTGGGTCACGGGCAGCTGGCGGAGAAGCTCAAGCTCGATCCGCGCGTCGTGAACCTCGAGGGAGTGAATGTCCGGGAGCTGGAGTCACTCCCGGAGCTCGCCGACGGCGCGGTGATGGACCTTTCCTTCATCTCCGTGACGAAGGTGCTGGACCAGGTTCATCGCCTCCTAAGACCCGAGGCACCGCTCATCGTCCTCGTGAAGCCCCAGTTCGAGGCCGGCCGAGAGCGCCTTCCCAAGGACGGGGTGATCAAAGATCCAAGTGTGCAGGCGGCGGTTCTCTCTGAGGTTCTCGCGTTTGCAGCAGATCACGGTTGGAAGGTTCACCAGACCATCGACTCGCCGATCGAAGGCAAGGCCGGGAACCGCGAGTTTCTCTCGTGGCTCACGCGAGCTGGCTAAAAACTTACTCCGAAGATGACGTTTAGGATGGTGAAGGTGCTGTCTTTGAGCCTCGAGGTTTCTTTTTGGAAGGTCCCGAACCTTTGTCCGAAACCGATCCAGTCACAGCCGAGGGTAACTCTCTCCCAGGTCCACTGATTTCCGATCCGGATGCCGGCCCCGAGCGATCTGTAATCGGCGTAGTCCCGCTGATAAATAATTGGTCCCCAGAATCCGTTAACATCCTCTCTCGTGTTCAGGTAAAACATCTCTCCTGCGAGGTAGAACGAATTTTCAAAGTAATGCTTGTACTGGACCGCCACATTGGTTTGGCGCTCTTCGTTCGACTTATCCGATCCTACTTTCAGGCCCAGGAGGTTCGCGTCGTCCAAGAGATACATCGCACTTAACTGGGTCGGGTTCATTCTATAGTCACCGCCTGCCTGTACCGTAAGCTCAACTTTCTTCCCTTTCCGTTCTTCCGCTGAAGTTCCGGAATGGCAAACGATCGGGAGAGAGAGAAGGAGAGCAGCAAAAAACTTTTTCATGGTGAATCCCTTTTACCTTCCTTAAAGGTCGAAGTCATAGCGCAGGTTCAGTGAATTGATCGTATTCGTTTCTGGGAGCTTACTCACCGTCCGCCACAGCTTATCTCGCTGGAAGACGAGGTTGTAGTCGAAGAAGAGATTCTCCGTCAGACTGAACACAAGCTTTAGGTCGTTCACGAGGTTCAGGTTATCTTCCTCTACTTCCCAGGTGGTGATGTCCTGAAATGGCCGTACCCAGAGGAGGTTCTCAAAGGCGACCCGTTCGTTGATCCGAGTCTTCATCGCAAACCGGAACCCGTGCCGGATTCCGCGCTGGGAGTTCACATCCACTTTCCTACCCCCCTCGACCAAGACTTCGGTCTGACGGGTGTCATAGAGCGGAACGTATGAGAGATCCACGTACTCCCAGCTCTTCGAGTCGAAGATGTGCCAGGTGAACCCAATGGGCCCCACTTGCCAGTGTGAAATGGGAGTTCCAAGTTCGCTGAACTTTTGAGCGTTGTAGTTCACGAGGCTCAAGCTCGAGACCGATGGCGAGAGGTGGTGGATGACGAACTGAAGCTGGCCGTTGGTCGTTCGGGTGGAGACCTGTTCGCGCGTGACGGGGTCCCGAAGCCGTGTCCGCTGTTCTTCGAACTGGGCCTGAAGTCGATACTTGGAAGCGAGGTTTCCGCCGCGGATCCCGTACCGAATGCTTTCACCCTCGTTGATCGACTGGCGCATGAACGGAGACGCAAACACCGAAACACGGTAGTCCTCGAGATCACGCTTCAACTGGTCCTGGTTGAGCGAGCGCTCGATGAACAGCTGGCGCCGCTCAGGGCCCACGGTTTCGATCAGGTCGCGCTCGGTTAACTGTTCCGGAAGATCCGATTTGATACTAAACGGGTCCACCCCCGGATCCTTTCGCTTGCCTTCGGGGTCGCGGATCTTGTAGTCACGATTCCGGAGCTTCGCCGTCGGCATCGGGATCTCTCGGTCCGCAAGACCTGCGATCGTATAGGTGTAGTCCAGGGAAAACGCTTCGGCGTTGGGTACCCGATAGATCTTCCAGTAGGAAAGGTCCGCCGTCACTTTGAGGCAGATCGCCCGGGAGCTGTAGCCCGCGACTTCATTGGAAAATTTGGCGTGGTCGTTTTTTGAGAGACCGTCTTCGATGCCCCGGTTAACAACAACGACGTTGTCCGGAAGGACGCGAATGATTTTGACGTTCTTCATGACGTCGAAGGCTTCGAGAGCGAAGGCAGTGCTGGCCGAAAGTAAAAAACCCAAAATGATCCACATACCAAAGATTGTAAATCATTCTGGGTGGTTTAAAAGCTAGGACTAATAATCCAGCACCGACACTACCGGAAACCCTTCTTCTTTAAACTTATTCAAAAAAGTCAGGTTTATCAGCAGCGACATCGCTGTCACCTCAAGCTTATTCTTGGCGCACAGGGCGGCCGCGGCCCGGAGAGTTCCTCCGGTTGCAAGAACATCGTCGACGAGTACGACCCGACCATTTTTTTCCTCTTGAATCATCTCCAGCGTATCCGTGCCGTATTCCAGCGCGTAGGTTTCTGCGATCACGGGAGGGGGGAGCTTCCCTTTCTTGCGCATCGGGATAAACCCTTTGCCCTGAAGCTGTGCCATCGCCGCCCCAAGAATGAACCCTCGGGACTCGATCCCCACCACATAGTCCACTTTGGTCCAATCGATACCATGGCACATCGCCTTGATGACTTCCGGGAATCGGTCTTGAAGCAGGGGAGTGATGTCTTTAAAGACGATCCCTGGTTTGGGAAAGTCCGGAACACTCCGGATGTGAGATTCAAACGAATGCATAGATGGACTCCTAAAAAGGTGAGCCTGATTCATATAAGTTTCTTTCAGGAAAATCAATTAATTGTCGGGGAATCTCACTTCCCCGGACCTTCATCCCGAGCTTCGGGAGTTGCGCATGGTGACCGTCATTCATGAGCTGAGCTTGAGAAGAGGAGGTTTGATTCTTGCCGCTCAGCCCGCTCTCGCGAGGCGCTCTGACAGGTACTTGGAAATTTCTTTGATGTCGGTTTTGAGGAACACGCTGCAGTTCTCAAGATCTCCAACCTTAAACTTAACGTCTTCGAGGAGATGACCCGTGAAAAAAACGATGGGCACTTGCAGGTTCAAACTCCGAACCTTTCGCGCCAGCGATATTCCATCAAGCTTGGGCATGGAGATGTCGCAGACGATGATGTCGAATTCTCCGTGGACTATTCTTTCAAGAGCAGATTCAGGGTGGATGCAGAGTTCATAAGAACGCTCTTTACTTAGGTCCATCATCGGGATCATTTCAATGATTTCGGATTCGTCATCGATCAGAAGTATTCTTTTCAGCATGCGTGCCCCTTAATGCTTTGATTGAGCCATTCTACACGGACCTTAAGATTGGTGAATAATTTGTGTAAGGCGCTGAATTTACCAATAAGAATCTCGCTTGCATCTCAAGAAATTTTCTTTTCCCTGGCCACTCTACGAGGCAGTGCCCATGGGCCGGCCATCCATTCCGGGCAAAGCTCCGCTCTGAGGAAGTGTTCACAATTAAGGCATTCGCTGGCTTTCGACAGCTTCACATAGGCTAAGTCCTTGATTAGATTTTGATCCTCTGGCCCAGGTCTTGCTCAGTTAAGGATTATGAAAACATTCATCTTCGGATTCATCGCATTGCTCATCTCCACCGCTGCGTGTGCGCGAGAGCACCAAGTGATCGACACCCTGGGCTCCTCCGCCAAAGGGCAGTTTGTCGCGGTCGAAGAATACGGATACGAGCACCAAAGACATGCCTACTTTGTCCGAATCAAAGTGATCAATGTTTGGACTAGCCAATACGTTGGGCGCTCGATCAACGTGGAACTCCCAGCGCTACGTGCGATCGATCTTCAGAAGGCACGGCAACGAGCGAAGGTCCTGGCACAGGATGAGCTCAACCGTTTCGGGATCCAAGGCTAGATAGAAATTCTCTCACCTTCAGCGTCGCGGACCCTTGGATGAATTCGTCGATGTCTGCGGCTTGCGGGATCTCTTCTTTATTGATGCAGACTGTCCTGGCCCCCATCGCTTTTGCGACCTGGATGAATCCCGCCGCAGGGTAGACGACACCACTTGTTCCGATGCTTAGGAAAATTTTTGCTTTCTTGAGAAGAGTGTCGATTCTAGGGAGATGCAAAGGAGTTTCACCGAACCACACAATGTGTGGGCGCAGAGGCCTTCGGCAACACGGAGAGAGAGGAAGGAACTTCGCATACTCGAGCTTGTAATGGTGCAGGTACTCCGGAGAGGAGCGCTGACTCAGGTCGCAGAGGTTGGTCTGCCCAGGAGCGTAGTTCCCTTCATCATCGAAATAAGAAAAATCATCGAAATACGTGCTGCCGCAGTGAGTGCATCGAGACTGGTGAAGAGAACCGTGCATGCAAACGGGAGCGAGGACCTCTCGACCGTCGGCCCTCTGATGAAGCCCGTCCACGTTTTGAGTGATGAGGCTCATCACCCCAGGATTTTCCGCAGCGAACTCTACCAGCGCTTCGTGAGCAAGGTTGGGGGCTGCGCGCGCGGCATTTATCCGTCTCCGGGAGTAGAACTTCCAAACGAGCATGGGGTCTCTCTCGAAGGCTTCAACTGTTGCAACCTCTTCGATCCGGTGACCTTCCCAGAGACCTCCTGCATCTCGAAACGTGCTGATCCCGGATTCGGCCGAGATCCCAGCTCCGGTGAGGACGACGATCGAGCTAAGATCCAGACCAGGTTTCATGGTAGCAGCTTGCTTTCAGGAGGAACTCCAGGAGCTGGTTGTGCCGGCGCATGGTGCGTGCGTAGCGATGCTTCTTCACCGGATTGAACAGCCCTTCCCAAGTGAACAGCTGCCAGATGTTCTTCTTCACCCAAAGCCACGACCCAAGTTCGAGGGTCAAGGGCAGGTAGAGTCCGGTGGGATTCGCCGTTCGGTACGACTGGTAGATCCAATCCCACAGGTCCCCGTGGTTACTGTAGTTCAAGGATTGGTGTTCAATCTTGTAGACATGGAAGGGGTGAGTTTCATCCAGGAGTTCTTTGAGCTTGAGCACCTGCGGCTCCAGGGGAAAGGGATTCGAAGAGGTGGCCCAGGGGTACCAGAGCCGGTCCTTGAATCCAAACCCAGAGTGAATGTCGAGAGTGATCAAGCGCTGACTGGAAAACATGTACCGTTTGCAAAACTCATCCACGAGTTGATTCTCGAGCTCGATTCCGTTGTTCCCCTGATACCACGGGATTGACGGCGAGATCTGCTGCCCGCTCACCAAAGGAATCAGCTTTCCCTCGGCCCTCAGGGGAGAGTTTCGCATGAGGTCCACATTGTTGCCATTCCCGCGTCGAACGAGCGCCATCCCCATAGGATTAATGATCGGAATGGCCACGAGGCGGCAGCGTGAGAAAAAATCTTCCCAGTCCTTCTCCCATTGGGTCCGGTAGAGGAGCGTTCGCATGAATGAAAGTAAGACGTGAGTCCCGATTCGTTCGAGGCCATGGACCCCGCCGAAGAGCCCGAACACTGGCGCGTTCGGATCTGTGCTTCCCATGCTCATGCCGTAGATCGGAAACGCGTACTTCCCGTTGCTCACCTCTCCGAGCTTCTCCGTCTTCAGTAAACCGTTGTATTTCTGGGCCAATTCTTCAACTTCAAAAAGTTCGGGAAGGAGTTCTTTGGTCTTCATATCTTTCCATAAGACTCCTCTTATCCGGGTTTGAGGAGTAGGCAAAAAAGACCCCTGAAGGATGGGATCTGTCCTAGGGTAAGATTGTTAGACAACCTCGGGTTTCGGCCCGGGAACCATTACTTCAGGGATGCCACATGTGCGGATTACTTGCCTATTCCGGAGACGTTCTTCAGTTACCAGACTTTGAAACCACCTTCGCCAAGCTCCAGCACCGGGGCCCGGACGACACGGAAATTCTTCGGACCGACGGAAATTCGGCCTCCCTTTGCTTCCACCGGCTTGCCATTATGGATCCGACGCAAAAAGGCCATCAGCCGTTCGTCGATGCCGAGACCGGTAACGTCGCGATTTGCAACGGTGAGATCTATAACTACGAGCACCTCAAGAAAGACTACGAGCTCAACTATGAGTTTAAATCCCACTCGGACTGCGAAGTCCTAGTTCCGATGTTCCGAGACCTAGGGATCGAAAAACTCTGTCAAAAGCTCGACGCGGAGTTCGCTCTCGTCATCTGGGACGCGAAGAAGAAGAAACTCGTCGCTGGCCGGGATCCCATCGGGATTCGCCCCCTCTTCTATGGCCACACCGCCGACGGTCGGATCATGTTCGCTTCGGAGGTGAAAGTTCTTGCACCGTTCTGTCAGCGGGTGGAGTTCTTTCCACCGGGCCATTATTTCGATGGCGAGAAGTTCGTTCAGTATCAAGACCTCACAACTGTGCTTCAGTATGCGCCCAAGAACCTCGACCAACACCTTAAAGACATCCGGGAGAAGCTCATCGAAGGAGTTCGGAAGCGGTTGATCTCCGATGTTCCTGTTGGCTTCCTCCTCTCGGGCGGTCTTGACTCCTCCCTCGTCTGCGGAATCGCACACAATCTTCTCGGGAAGAAGATAACCACCTTCTCGGTTGGCCTCGATCACAATCCCATCGACATTGGCTACGCGAAGATCGTCGCCGATTATCTAAAGACTGACCACCATGAGGTTTACTTCAACAAGCAAGATACTCTCGGAGTGCTAGAGAAACTCATCTGGCACCTTGAGACCTGGGACATCACAACCATCCGTGCTTCCATCGGCATGTACCTCGTGTGTAAGTACGTCCGAGAGAAAACGAAGATCAAGGTGGTACTCACCGGCGAGATTTCCGACGAACTCTTCGGCTACAAGTACACGGATTTCGCGCCCTCGGCCGATGCCTTCCAGAAGGAGGCGAAGAAGCGCGTCGACGAACTCCACATGTACGACGTCCTCCGCGCCGACCGATGCATTTCGGCCAATTCTCTCGAGGCCCGGGTTCCCTTCGGCGATCTCGACTTCGTCCAGGCCTCGATGCACATCCATCCCGATTTTAAAATGAATACGACGGGCGTGGGCAAGTGGCTTCTTCGGAAGGCCTTCGAAGGAACGAACTTCATCCCGGACGAGATCCTCTGGCGCGAGAAGGCAGCGTTCTCAGACGCCGTTGGCCATTCCATGGTGGACTACCTGAAGGAGTTCGCGGAAGGACAGTACACCGAGCTCGAGGTCGAGCAGGCTAAGGCACGCTATCTTTATGGGACACCGTTCACGAAGGAGTCTCTCCTTTACAGAGATATTTTTGAGAAGCATTTCAAAGGCCATGCGCATTTGATCAAGGACTTCTGGATGCCGAACAAAGAGTGGAGTAACTGTAACGTGGCGGATCCTTCGGCTCGCGTCCTTCCGAACTATGGGAAGTCTGGGATTTAGTCAGACCCTCTAACTAACGTACTGAGTTTTTTGATAACAGAACCTGTCAAGGATCGCTTAAGATAAAGTCATCTCTGCCGGAGATATCTGCAACCAACACTACATTGCTCAAAGTGCGTTGCTTCTTTGGTGCAGCATCAGACCCACCGAAAGCTTTCGCTTGCCGGTAAGCTTCCAGGCCTAAAAGTCTCACGCAAAACAGGAAACCCCGATTCGAACGGGGTTTCCTAGTTACAAGAGTTTTTCTAACCTTACCTCTCTTTGCGCTCGTCTCGGATTCATATTATTAAGGACTTAAGTTATCCATTATTCTTTTGCACCAACTTAGCCGATAAAAATAAAAGCAGTCTCGCAGAGGGTGACATTTGTAGAAGTAAACGGAGAAAGAATGCATAGACAGCTAGCTGAATCTAGTAGCTATGAAACGTCTCCTTTTTCTTGATAATCCATGCTCGACCTCATCGAATGTCTCCGTAATGGTACTGGGACTTAAGGTTACTTCGCATGAAGAATTGTAAGAGCATGTCGACTTACCAGAGAAGTGAACAAAATCTACGATGAAGGAGTTTTATGTATTTGCTGAAGTTCGCCGTGTTTCCTTTCCTCCTCGTTGCGCTAAGTACACCCGCAGGTGCGATCGGCGTCGGAGCAGTAAGATTAGCCGTCGATGACTGCGACGATCCAGCTAGCTCGGAAAACGGAGAAGTAGATAATCTAATCCATAATGCCCAATCCTCATATGATTATATGGGTGAACAGAGGCGGAGGGATCTGGAAATGAGGAACCGCTCACGCGAGCACCAGCAGCGGGAGCTGGAGGCATCCCGTAATCGCCAGAGTGAACAGAGTCTGAGGGATCGGGAAATGAGGAACCGCTTACGCGAGCATCAGCAGCGGGAGCTGGAGGCATCCCGTAACCGCCAGCGTGAAGAGAGGCTGAGGGCACAGGAATTACAAGACCGAATACGCTTGGATGAGCAGCGGCAGCAGCGAGAGATGCGATCCCGAAACAGGCGAAGTTATTATTGATGCCGGCAGAACTTCCTAAAGGCGACATCTGGGTACTTTCGAGGGACACCCACCCTCTTGGTCTAGAGCCGCGTCCCAGACGTCTTTGAGAAAAGTTTAATAGCGTTCTTTGACAGCAGCAAAATAAGGTCGCTTTACCCCCGGTTCCATTAGCGACCTTTAAGTCGCTAAAGATTAAGTCATTCTTGGTTACTTAGTGATTGAACATCGGGGTTCGAAATTACAATTTCCACACCCATTTCAAAGGCCATGCGCATTTGATCAAGGACTTCTGGATGCCGAATAAAGAGTGGAAAAACTGTAATGTGGCGGATTCATCGGCGCGGTTGCTCCCGAACGATGGATAATTTGGCGTCTGATTCAATTAGATTGATCACTCGAGTGAGGTCTTCGGTTTGAGATGCTCTCGGTAGACTAACGAATCTCCGACCGCACCGAATCGAAGAGCGGCGTCAGGGCCTGGATCGCCCGCACTTGCACCATGGCTTCTTGTTTCGTCGTTGGAAGTCCCTGAGCGCCGTAAGTTTTCTTTGCCTCGACCGGATCAAAAAATTTTTCTACCGCCAGTTTCATCACCTCGGCATTGCTGTCCTCTAACCCCGCAACGTACATTCCAGGGAAACTCATGAATTCAAGTTTCGGCCAGAGAGAAAAATCACTCGGAAGCTTGGGGCGATCGAAGGTGTTGTAGGTGATGTCATACTCTAGGAGCTGAGGAACGAAGAAGCTCATCGCAGTTCCACCTGTTCCCCAGACTTGCTTCTGGTACCAAAACTGAAGTTTCTGCCCGGGCTTCCGAAGCACAGGTAGATTCTTCGCAATTATTTCGGTCAGGTCGTATTCGTCTTCGCCGGGACGAACAACGACGAGATGGAGTTTATAAGAGAACGTATTGCCACAAATTCCTCCCGTCGCAACCATCCACCCCCAAGGTCCGTCGGCTAGTTCTATGCGCTTGAGGAGTATCTCAGGATACCCGCACCCGAGGAGCGTCCCTGCTCGTAAGTCGTTCGGCCGAACAACCTTGCCGTTCCGGCGGAGGGCATAGGCGAGCTTCATCCCTTTTTCCACGGCGGTGTGGATGTCACTTTTAACGACGGTGATCGTATACTTCTCGCTCTTGCGATGAAAAGAATCTACGGTTTTGGAAGGTTTTGCCTCCGCCCCATTTTGGATGCTCATGAGACACAGAAAAAGGGTTAGCGGGCGTGCCAAAGTCTGAAACGTGATTGTCATGGATCTCATGGTGAACTCCCGGACGCCAAAACACAAGGTCCTACCCTGAGATGATCCTCCCAACGACGTGGCCCCTTGTGTCTAAAAATTGATCGGTACGTGGAGATTTTGCAAAATTCTTCTACGAAAGCCATCGAATCCTAGGACCTTCTCTGGCACGAGGTTTGCTTAACCTTTGTGTCCTCGAAATGTCCATGTACGAAGGGAGAGTCACCGTGAAAAGAACAGTTCAGGTCTTATGCCTTTTGAGTTTGAGCCTGGTCCAAGGGGTGCAAGCTCAGGATCGCTCTACCTACTATCAGTTTAGACCCTCCGGAACCGGCAGAATTGATTGCTTCCAGTTTTCAGCGTCCACCCACCGGATGCTGAATGACGGAAGGTCCGTAGCTTTTGATCTCTGTCAGAATCGCGAGGGGTATTACTTCCAGTGGTCTCATCAAAGGATGAATAGCCAACTCGATACGGTCTACTGTTTTAAGTTCTCTGCAACCGATAACCGGATGCTCAAGGGAGGGGCCACGGTTTCCAATTCTTTGTGCCCCGGGCGAAGACCCGTCTACTATGAATTCAAAAGTCTGAACGGCTCCCCTTTGCAGTGTTACGAGCACTCCTCGATCTCGAATCAAGTTCTTAACTTCGGAAGACCGGTCTCCGAGTCGTTGTGCGGAACCCGGGTCTCCCATGGAATCGGAGAATCTCTGCGCGCTCTTCCGGCCATCGTGGGGCCTCAGATCAATGACAGTGACCACTCCCTCGTCCCCAAGGCAGAGGACACTGGGGATTCGTCATCTCCTCGCCAATCAGGGGCCACAGCGGTTGAAGTGTAGAAGCGTTTAGTGGATTTTAAAGGTATTGAATCATAAGGAGAGCAGAATGAAAAAAATAGGTTTCTTTTTGATACTGGCCCATGGCACTGGAATGGTTTATGGGAAATCGATTGAGTGCAATGTGAATTCCCGGTTCATTCTTCTCTGGGATCAGAGAGTATACAGTGAGATTAGGAGAACTGAGCGAGTCCGCTTGACTCCAGAACAGAGGTCGTTCACCAGATCATTCCTTATCCCGCAGATCGAGGAGTTTACTCTTCCGGAACCCGGCACAGGTAATTTCCCTCAGGAGACACGTTTCCTGTTTAAGGATTTGATAGAAGAGAGCTACCACCAAGGGTATAACCAAAGGCAATTAGAGATTCGGCTTTATGCCCCGGGGAGGTTCAGTTCCCGTGCTTGGAGAGAGGGTCTCGTGGACTACGTTCTTTCGACACCAAGCTACCGATCAAGGTCATTAAATTACCAGCTCCCGCTTCGTTCCTCTGACACCTGGAAAGAAGAATTTAGAAAGAACAGTGGTGTGATCTCAGATGGGGTTAATTTCGACTGGAGCGAAGTTTCATTCTATCGGTATCCCATCATTGTGAGCGCCGTTAGCTTCTCCTGCGCAGGGGGACAGTAGTCTCGTTGAGCTCAGGATCCTTGGAGTGCTAGATGCTTCGTCTAGCACTCCGCGACCTAGCCCCTGGACTTGTATCCGCGCCCGTTGAACATCGGTCTCATCAGAAGACCCTCGAATTTTGATCCCTTAGTGAGTGTTCGGCGTTTTTTTCTTCAGAAGAGCCCCCTGATTTTTACCTGCCGGTGAAGTCGTCAGAACTTTCTGTCTCAAGCCTTTGCGTAGATCCACTAGATCGTGAGTGACTGCGATCTTTACTGCGATCCTTGCCTGCAATTGGGCGATGCGATTTGAGTTGCCGGCCGAACCACCAGAAAGCGCGGAAGCGAAGTCTGCCTTGGCGTTGGCGTAATCGATGATTCTACTTTCGAACCTCTGGAGAGATCTCCGGGCCTCTTTTATGAAACGGAAGTCTTCATCCCACTGTTTGAGTGCCAGGTCGAAGTGAGAGATTTCTAGTTTAAACTTCTTATCTACTTCTTGTTCTACTTTCTCAAAACACTCCCAGTTGTCGGCCTGGGATCCGCCCCAGCAATGAGCACCCGGACCAGCGTGCCGTTTGTCTTGCTCGCTCTCTTTCGTCCCGCTCCAGGCCAGCGTGCATGAGAGTAAACTCATACTTAAGACTATGATCTTCATGCGCTCTCGCATGTTAACGCATCCCTTCAACGGAGGACTCCTCGGCTTACCGAGGATCCATCCCTGATGCGTTTATCTTCAGCACTTCAAACGTCTTCACTGGAGTGTCCATTCCCTGAGAGTAGTGGTGCCCGCCGAGAATCCCGAGGGTCTCTGGCGTCACGTGAAACACCTGCGAAAACCCTTTCGTCTCCTTGAGGGATCTTCCTGTGTGGCGCCAGGTTTTCTTGTCCAAGCGCATCCCGTAGACGTGTGAGACGTACTCGTAATCCCATGTCCCTGTTTTGAACATTCCTCCGAACACCAGAAGCTCTCCCTTGAGAATCTCCGCCGCCGGTGCGAAGGTCGCAAACGGGAGCGGTGTCAGTTCCCGCGCTTCTCCGGTCACCGGATTTATCTCCGTCACTCGGTTCAAGAGCTCGAAGTGTGTCGCCCCTTCACCGAGGCCACCGATGAGAAGAATCTTTCCGTCATGTTCAATGCCCGTGAAGGCGCGCCGGAGGGGAAGCGGAATCTGGAACCCGGCAAGGCCCACTTTCTCTGTCGCGAGATCAAAGACCTCGATGGTCTCAAGAAACTTCCCGTCGGCGTCGTTTTCAAACTTCGGCGTACTGTTCCAGCCACCGACGAGATAAACCTTCCCGTCAATGGTCACGGCCGCGTTCGATGACCGAGGCTCGGCGAGGGCACCGATCGTTTCCCAGGAGTTCGTCCGGATGTCGTAGCGGTCGATCTCGGCCAGAGACTTCCACCGCGGCTTGTGGTCCGGAGAGTAGGCGAAGCCACCGAAAGCGTAGACGTAGTTACCGAAGGCCGCGATCTGAAACCCATGCGCCTTCCGGGGCCTCGGCGCGAGCTCTTTCCAGGAATCAGTAGCGACGTCGTAAGCCATGAAGGCATCCGAGAACGACTCCGGCGGATACGTGTGCTCGGCACCCATGTGGCCCCCGGCCATGTAGATCTTTCCTTCATGGGCAACGGTTCCAAACGATGAGCGTGCGGCACCGATGAAGGGCGCCCGAAGATTTTGCTCATAGGAGGTCTCTCCCGAGAACTGCGGCGAATACACATCGGCGCTCGCCTCCGTCGTGAGCTTCTCCCAGCCAGTTTCAGTTACTCGGAAAAGTTGAAAATTCCCTTCTCGATTGGAGGCGAAGACGAGAGTGCCATCGGGCCGGAAGGTGGGGGCCATTTCATCCCGCGGATCTTTCGTCACCTGCCGGACTTCACCGCTCACGCGATCGACCACGAACACGTTCCAGCTGCCATCGGTCTTCGCGGTGAACGCGATCTGCCGTTCATCAAAGGAGAGTGCCGGAGACATGCCCTCGGCAAGGACTTTCTGTTTTCCTTCGATCCGGTCCAAGAGGATGATTTCTTTTTTCCCTCCACTATTTCGCTGGTAAACCACGAAGTTCCCATCTGACGATGGACGAGGGAAGTACGCTTCTTCGTCGGAGAGCATGCTCGCGGTCTCCAGCGAGAAGTCGGAAAGATGAGTTCCCTGGGTCCGAACGGTGGCCTCGCGGTCGAAGAACCAAATGACGTTTCTTCCCCGGGGGCCTGGAGCAGAGTAGAAAATCCACTGACCATTCTTGGAGAACTTCGGATGGAGGAGCATGCCCTTCTGTGGAAGGTTGAATCTTTGAGTCAAGCTTTTGCGGAGATCTTTGTAAGTGAGGTGGAGATCGTCCTGTCCTGTGCCTTCGCTAAAGATGACCTCGTTGCCATCCGCGGAGACGTCCGGGTAAATGGCCCAGACTCCAGGTCGGTCGTCATTGAGTGTACGAACGGACTGGTCCTCGCCTCGTAAAACCACCGACTTCGAGATTGCGTCCTCTTTCATGTAAACAAAATCGGCGAACGCTGCCGCTGAGACTGAAAGAGTAAACAAGCAGAACACCAGACGCTTCATGAGGACCCCTTTTATGATTCCTGAGAATGATATCGCCTCCCTGTTTGACCGATCAAACAAAATCGCCCTACACAGAGTGCCAAAATATTTTTTTCCCACGTAGGAATCAATCTAGGGAAAAGCTAAGATGGTATTCATGGTCCGCTCCTATCACGCCCACTTCTGCCAGTTTTCCACCAATGTAAAACTCTTCCTCATCGGGAACGCTATCCAAGGCATGGGCATGTCCATCTATGGACTTCTTTTCAACCTCTACTTAAAGGAGCTCGGCTTCGGCGAATCCGTCATCGGGGGCCTCATCTCCACGACCTCACTGGGGATCTCGCTCATGGCGATTCCGGCGGCACTGATCATCGATAAGTTTCACGTGAAGCCTCTGGTCATCACTGGCCTCTTCCTCTCGGCCCTGTTCTACACGCTCCAGGTTACCAACGTCGAAGAAGGCTCCCTCTTTGCCTTTGGCCTCCTCGCCAGCATGTTTCAGGCACTGTTCAACATCTCCGTCTCGCCGTTCTACCTCCGGAACTCATGTCCCGAGGAGCGAGTCCACCTCTTCACTCTAAACTCCTCCATGAACATCATCGCTCACCTGGTTGGCTACCTTGCCGGGGGTTATCTTCCTGAAATGATCCACGGCCTCGTGCCGTCGCTCACGCGCATCGATGTCTATCGAGCCTCGATCATCCTGGCACTCGGCACCGTCATCGCCTCAAACCTCATCTTCCTCCGGATCGAGCGAGTCCCTATCCCTCGAGTCAAAAAACGGATCTTCGAAGGACTCCGAGAAAAAGAATGGAACACGCTGGCACGGCTCATCCTCCCGAAGCTCTGCCTCGCCTTCGGTGGAGGCCTCATCGTGCCCTTCATGAACCTCTACCTCAAGGAGAAGTTCCGGCTCTCCACAGAAATGATCGGCGTCGCCTACGCGCTCCTCCAGTTCTTCATCTTCCTCGGAATTTTTATCACACCGGCCCTGATCCGAAAGACCACGCCGCTGAAGTTCATCGTGACCACCGGGCTTCTCTCTGTCCCGTTCATGGTGGCAATGGGACTCACGGGGAACGTGACCCTCGTGCTGAGCTGCTTCTTCATGCGAGGAATGCTGATGAACATGTCGGGCCCCATCACGAGTATGTTTGAGATGGAGCACGTGCGGGAGAAAGAGTGCGTCTTCGCGTCGGCGACGATCCTTTTCTTCTACCACCTGGTCTACACCACGAGCACCCGGCTCGGGGGCTACATGATTGAAGCTTACTCCTTCGGACCAACGTTCTACGTCGCCGGTGTTTTCTACGCCCTGGCGATCGCGCTGTACTACAAGTTTTTCCGGAAAGAAGACCGGGAGAAGAAGCCGGTGCTGGTTACGGCGCTGGAAACAGCCGCGTAGCCAAACGTTCGACGATCTTCGTGAGTTCGGCAGCGTCACGGTCGGAGAATCTCCCCGGGGTTGGCGAATCGAGATCAAGGATTGCCTTCACCGTGGACCCTTGCTTCAGGGGAATGACTAACTCCGATCGGGACGCGGCGTCACAGGCGATGTGACCGGGGAAGGCATGGACATCGTCTACGCGCACTGTTTGACCTGAGGTATAGGAGCGACCGCACACACCTCGCTCAGGCCTAATCCGGATGCAGGCGGGCAGTCCCTGGAAGGGACCTAAGACAAGCTCCCCGTCTGCCTCATTCCAAAGGTAGAAGCCACTCCAGTTTAGGTCCGGTAGGGCATGATAAATCCACGATGAAATGTTCGCGAGGTTCGCCACGAGGTTGGGTTCACCGGTGATGAGTGAGTCGAGCTCCCGGTCGAGAGTCTCGAAGAAGTCCGGCGAGTCGTAGCGAGCGTTGATGATCCACATCGTTAGTCCTTCCCTTTGATTTCGTTGACGAGCGCTGAAAGAAATGTCTCCATCGTCTTCACCCGGCGCTGAGCGAGCTCCCGGCCCGCGTCCGTGTTCATCAGCTCGGGAAGTTTAAAGAGTTTCACGAAGTAGTGATCAATCATGTACGACCGATCGTCGAGCTCCCGCTCCTGCGCCAGAGGGTCAACGGGCTCGTAGAAGGAAGAGCCGAGCTTCGCATTCACGGCCGCACAGCGCAGCACTCCGATCGCCCCTAGCGCATCCAAGCGATCCGCATCCTGAACGATCGCCGATTCCAGGCAGGAGGGCCTCTCACCGCTCGAAAAGCTGTGCTCGATGATCGCAGTTCTTATCACTGTGATTTCTTGGTCTCTGAACCCAGCTTCTCGCAGCAGGGGCTCAACCGCGTTGGCACTCCGGACGGAGGCATTCTTCCGATCCGGATGATCCTTGGGAAGGTTCACGAGGTCATGGCCGTAGACGGCAGCGAGCACGCACTCGAGCTGGGCCGTGGTGCCCGTGGCAAGCTTTCGTGCCGTGGCGGCGACCCGACCAATGTGGGGCCAATCGTGGGCGGGATCCGTCGTTGTGTAGAGGGGCCTCACCAGCTCAATGAGGCGCTGAATTCGGCTCATTCCTCGACTTTAAAACGATCTTTGACAGTTTTGACGAGGAATCCCAGGACCGGAATGTGTTCGTACACAAAGGCCCCCATGTCGAAGTAGTCGCGGTGGTAAATGGCTTTACCGTTTTTAAACTTGATGACCGAAGTCCCGTCGACGACGATGGGTCTTCCGCCGTTGAGCTTCTCCGTCTCGAGGGTCATTTTCCAAACGCCGACGAGGTCGTCTCCGTTTTCGACGAAACTTGAAAAATCAAAGCGGATCGACTTCACGTTCTTGTACATCGCTTCATAGTAGGCGGTGATTTTTTTTGCGCCCTTGATCGTCCCGACAGGATCATGGAACTCGACGTTGGCGTCGTAGAACTCTTCGATCAGTGGTAGCGTGTCTTTCGTGAGCTTCTGGAAGAAGAAGAGAGTCTTGTCTTTGTTCCCGAGGTTGTTCATACTTTGTCCCCACGTGGTTGCTGACAATAAGAGGCCTAAGAGGAGTATAATCTTCATACGGTCCTTGCCTTGGAGTATTCGATGATCTTGAGTCTTACTATAACCGTTCTCTTGTTCGTGCACATCTTTTTCCTCATCGCCTTGGTTAGAAAAAATTTCTCGGTGATCGACATCGGCTGGGGCCTTGGCGTCGCGCTAGCAACCCTCGTCGCCTACGTCCACTATCCGCTCTCCCTTCGGAACGCGATCGTTCTCCTCGCTGTGACCTGCTGGGGACTCCGTCTGGCGCTGTATATTTTTGCGCGAGGCAAGGGCAAAGGTGAAGATCCGCGGTACACGAAGTTCCGTCAACTCTGGGCACCGCGTGCAAACTCCCAGGCCTACCTCAAGGTCTTCCTTTTCCAGGGAATCCTGATGCTCGTTGTGTCTCTTCCTGCGACCGTGGGGATGACGGTCGAGGCCAAGGAGATCTCAATCCTCAATTGGATCGGACTCGTGGTCTTTACCCTCGGTTTTGGTCTCGAGGTCTGGTCGGATGGGTACCTCAACCACTGGAAGGCACAGCCTCAAAACAAGGGTCAGATCTGTACCACTGGCCCCTGGAGACTCTGCCGCTTTCCAAACTACTTCGGAGAAGTTCTTCTCTGGTACGGAATCTACCTACTGTGTTTTTCTCCGACGACAGCGTGGAGCATCCTTGGCCCCATCGCCATCAACCTCTTGATCCTTAAGGTCACGGGAGTTCCACCGCTTGAGGAAAAGTACCTCGCTCGGCAAGACTACCAGACCTACGCTTCACTCGTGCCGCGGTTCATTCCGTTCACGAAGCCCTAGGGCCTTCGGCGGAAGGAGCGCTTGCTCCAAACGAAGACTCCGGTCTGGAGCTCGGCGTCCTGGGTTTTCTTCCGATGCGGGACCTTGAAGATGAAGAGTTTGAGCGCATGGTAGTGGATGGCCCAAATGATCCGTAGGGTGATGAGCGGGTAGGAAAGAAAGAGCTTGAGAACCTCTCCCGTGCTCCAGGCCCGGCCTTTCCCAGAATAGACCGCGCGGACTTCCAGGTTCCCCTTCTGATCGAAGTCATCGATGGTGATCACAAGGCCCCGGTTATCCCGGCGGACCCGGAATGTCAGCGTGTTCTCCACCGACGTGTACGGAGAAACGTAGAAATTCTTGGGTGCGGTGAAGGTCCAGGTTCCGGCCACGAGGCACTCGCTAGGGACGAAGTAGGGCTTGCACTCACTGAACGTATTCCCGATCTCGATCACAAGATACGGAGAGCTCGTGGTCTCGATGAAGAAAAAAGACACGGGGTTAAACGTGTACCCAAGTACCCGCGGGTTCGTCACAAGCTCGACGCTCGTCACCTCGGCAGTGACGCCGTTTTCTCGCAGGAACGCTCCGACGTTCTCGCGCGTGGTCGGAAACCCGAGGTTGAAGTGGTCGTTGTCGTAGTAGGAAAGAAGGTTAAACCGGTTTCGGGAGAAGAACGTCGTCCGCCGGTCAAGGTCATCGAGCTCGTCGAGTTCAAACTTCGTCCAGAAAAAGTTGTAGTCGAACTCGTAGCGCCGGGGGAAGTAGCGGATGTGGCGAACGAAGGAAATGTAGAATTCAGATTTCACGGAAGGACCTTTCGTCCAAGGATCTCTTCGCAGAGGTTCACGCTCGACAGGAGCGCGTCTTCGTGGAACCCGTACCGGAAGTAGCTTCCGCAGAAGTAGAGCTTTGGAGTGCCGCGGTTGAGCTCGGCCAGGCGACCCTGGGCGCGCACGGCTGCCCGGTCGAAGACTGGGTGCTGGTAGACGATGCGCCGGAGGACCGTCTTCGGATCCACGAACTGCTCGCCGTTGATGTTGATGAAGTAGTTCACTCGCTCGGAGATTCGCTGGAGCCGGTTCATGTAGTAAACCGTGAAGGAGTCCTTGTCCCGGTACACGAAGTTCCACGACGCCCAGTTCTTCCGGAGCCGTGGCATGACGCTCGCGTCGGTGTGAAGGAGGGCCACGTTATCTTGGTACTTGAACGGCGAGAGCAGTTCGCGCTGGAGCGCAGTCGGATCCTGAATCATGGAGAGTGTTTCATCCGCGTGGGAGGCGAAGATCACGTGGTCGAACCGGAACACCTCTCCGGTCACCGTCGTAAGTTCGACCTGGTCCCCGACAGTTTTCACGGTGCGCACACCCGTGCTCACCCGGATCCGGTCCCGAAAGCTCGCGATGATTTTTTGTTTGTAGGTTTCTGACCCGCGCTCAACGGTCTTCCACTGGTGCTGCGTATCTAACCCGAGGAACCCGTGGTTTAGGAAGAAGCGAATCAGAGTCTTCGCCGGAAACTCGAGCATCTTGTCCGTGGGGGTCGACCACACGGCCGAGCTCATCGGCACTAGGAAGTGATCGAGGAACTCCTGCCCATACCCCTCCGACGTCACGAGGTCTTTGACCGTCAGCGCATCGTAGCGAGGATCAGTGACCAGCGCCGGCGCCAGTTTACAGAGCCGGCGGATATCCAGGATCATCCGCCAGTAGCTCGGGCTGAGGAGATTCCGTTTCTGCGCGAAGAGTCCATCCCAGAAGCTCGAGCCATTGTACTCAAGGCCACGCGCTGACTCTAGCACACTGAAACTCATGTCGCTGTCGTAGTACGGAACGTCGAGCTCCCGGAAGAGCTTGAGCATGTTGGGGTAGGTCTCTTCGTTGAACACGATGAACCCGGAGTCGATCGGTTTCCGGACACCCTCTTCTTCCACGTAGACCGTGTTGGTATGGCCTCCGACGTAGGCATTCTTTTCGAAGAGAGTGAGATCGAAGTGGTTCCGAAGAAAGTAGGCGGCACTCATGCCCGCCATTCCGGTTCCGACGATCGCGACTTTCTTCATCTACTTCTTCTCCAGCAGGTAGTGGGAAACGAACCATTCCCGGCCAGCGTCGTAGTTCCAGAGCTCGGCACAGGCCATGAAGAAGATGCGCCAGTACTCGAGCCACTTCCCGGCCTCCTTGGGCCCGTAGTGCTTCGCGAAGATCTCGAGGATCTTCTGCTTATTGCGGTCTGTGTTCTTAAGCCACTCTTCCGAAGTCTGGGCGTAGTGCGTCCCGTTGTAGCGTACGTGCTCGACCAGAGAGAACTTCTCTTGGAAATAGGTGAAGATGTCATCCGAGGGCATCATCCCGCCGGAGAAGAAGTACTTACTCATCCAGTCGCTCTCGTCTTTGACCTCGAAGAGGTACGGCGTCGAGCGGTGGACGAAGATGTGCACGAAGAGCGTTCCCTTCGGAGCGAGCCAGCTCGAGATCTTCCCCAAGAGTTGGTCGTAGTTCCGCATGTGCTCGAACATCTCGACGGAGACGACCCGGTCGAAGGTTTCGTCGATCGAGAAAGCGTTCATGTCCGCCGTGATGATCCGGACGTTCCCGAGGCCTCGCTCCCGGGCCCGGCGGTCGATGAACTCTTTCTGGGTCGCGGAGTTGGAGACTGCTGTGATCTGACAGTCCGGGAACTTCTTCGCCATGAAGAGCGTGAGAGATCCCCAGCCACAGCCGAGTTCCAGCACGCGGTCACCGGGCTTGATCCGGGCCATGGAGACCGTCCGTTCAAGCATCTTGAGCTCGGCGGTTTCGAGGGTGTCCCCCGGGCCAAAGTAGGCGCAGGAGTACTTGAGGTTGGGGCCCAGCGCATAGAGGTAGAATTCGGTTGGGACTTCGTAGTGCTGCTCGTTCGCGTCACGCGTCTGCACCGCGAGCGGGGAGGTTTTCATCATTTCAACGAACTTGCGCTTCACATCTTCCAGGGACTGCGGCGCCGCTGGCGTGATCTCTCGGATCCGGTCCTTGAGGAGGCGGCGGATCCCCGTGCGGATTAAAAAATCCGGAACGAGCCCGGAGCTGACGATCGAATCTAACATCTTTAAATCCTTTGTGCGGATGAATTCCCCGCTATTCTACGTCGGATCTCCAGAGAAAGTTAACCGTCTTGGTGCATTGTCCTTGTTTTTTATAATCACTGGCCCTGGTTAAACCAGCCCTTGCGCTGAAAAAACCAGAAGGCAAAGACGCTGATGAGGATCATCACCACCACGACCCACAGGAGGGCGTGCACGGAATGGAGGCCCGGGATGTGCTCGAAGTTCATGCCGTAGAAGGAGGCGATGAAGTTGAGCGGGAGGAGAACGCTCGAGAACACGGTGAGCGTCTTCATGACCTCGTTGGCGCGCTGGTCGTTGAGGGAGATGTGGAGCTGGAACAGGTGCTCGAAGTTATCCGAGATTTCATCGAGGCGGAAGTAGACCTGATCAAGGTTTTCTTTCAGATCCTGAAGCATGGAGGGATACTCTTCCCACAAGTCCTTCGATCGGTAGAGCACGTCGTTGGTCTGCTTCAAGATGCGCTTGAGGACGAAGAGCTGCCGCCGGAAGTGGTAGATCCGCGTGGTGTTCAAGGTTTCACACTTCCGAGCGAGCACGTCTTCCTCGAACTCATCGAAGGTGTCCTGGAGCCGGACGATGGGCTCCTCATAGCTCCGGATGACCGCGAGGACGATCTGGTGGACAAGCCCTTGGAGCGTCTTGGGAACATCGGACTTCCGAATCTTCTCGCTCACTTTTCCGAGGTATTCGAAGTGGACTCGATGGATGGAAACAAGACGGTCCGGTGTGATGAAGAGCGAAATCTTTCTCGTCAGTTCCTGGATCGTCGTTGCCTCTTGCCCACACTCTTGGTCATAGCTCCTCATCATGAGAAAGTGGCCGACGTCAGTGAGCTCGTACTTCGGGAGGTGCTCAGGCCTAAGAGTGTCTTGAACCAAGAGGTAGGGGAGACCGAACTTCGATGAAAGGGTTGCGAAGTCCTCGGTTTGGGGCTCCACGACATCGAACCACTCAAAGCTTTTTCCTGGCAGCAGGTTTTCTGTGATCATGCCTTAAATGGTAGTACGGCCTCAGAAGGGCGTATACCTTCGAGGGAAATAAAAAAGGGCCGGTTTCCCGGCCCTTCTTTAATTGATTGATTAGATCAGTTAGGGATCACCAACGGTTTCCACCGCGGTCTCCACCACCTGAACGACCACCGCCGAAGCCGCCGCCGCCGCCAGAGCGACCGCCACGATCTCCACCGCGGTCTCCACCAGAACGACCGCCGCCGCCGCCGAATCCACCAGTGCGTGGCTCCATTGGACGAGCTTCGTTAACAACGAGTGAGCGACCACCCATGTCTGAACCGTTCAGTTTGTCGATCGCTGCAGCAGCTTCGTCACCAGAAGCCATCTCAACGAAGCCGAAGCCTTTTGAACGGCCGGTGTCACGGTCCATAACGATTTTCGCAGAGTCGACAGTGCCGAACTTTGAGAAGAGCTCGTTCAGGTTCTCGCTCGTAGCTGTGAAGGGAAGATTACCAACATAAATTTTATTACCCATGAAAACCTCCTTAAGGCCAGGGATGCGCTTTCAGAGGATCATGAGCAACTCGCTCGAAGAACACTTACAGCGACAGAAATATTATCAGGACTTAATTAGCATCAAATCCTGGATCAAGCATAGCACAAATTTAGCTACTTATTAAAATTTAAGATGATTTTAAGGTCGGCGAGGAGTTGTGCTTTTTAACGCGAAGAATTATGGCTTGTCCATTCAAGATCTTATCTAAGATTTCTACGATCAGATGAAGTTTGAAGCATCGTCCGGCAGGAGGAAGAATTTTCACCATGGGACGATGCTTGACCGATTAGCGCTGAGGAAACGAACGTGATTCTCGTTTTTCCATGGGTCGTGCTTCGTTGACCGTGAGTGAGCGGCCACCGAAGTCAGAACCGTGGAGGCTCGTGATCGCAGAGTCCGCAGCACCCGCGTCGCTCATCTCCACGAACCCGAAACCCTTCGAGCGGCCCGTATCACGATCCATGATGATCTTCGATGAATCTACTTTGCCGTACCGGCCGAAGACCTCGGACAGTGATTCACTCGTCGCCGTGAATGGCAGGTTACCGACGTAAATTTTCTTTCCCACAAAACCTCCTTAAGTCATAGTGCGCGTAACTGAGGACCGTGAGAAACACACCGGACTCTCGATACACCGCTCTTTCATACCGGCCCTCGCCAGGGACTCACACTAAAAGTATTCTTAATGTCGTCGAGGTCGCTGGGTGCGAGGCAGCGCGCTGCCTTCCTTGAGTTTCATCGGCGCTTGTGCAAAGATCCCCGCATGCACTCACCGAACATCCCACTCCTGACCTGGACCGCAAAGGGTCTCTACTGCGCGGCCGGCGACTTTTACATCGATCCGCACCGAGCCGTAGACGTCGCGGTGATTACTCATGCCCACAGTGACCATGCTCGCCGCGGGAGCAAGCGCTACATCTGCGTCGACAAGGGAGTCGAGCTCCTGAAAACGAGGATCGGAAAGAACATCGCCGTCGAGACGTTTGGCTACGGCGAGAGCTTCCCGCTCGGGCGTGCGCGCGTGAGCTTCCACTCCGCGGGGCACATCCTCGGGTCCGCCCAGGTTCGGGTTGAGGTTGACGGAGAAGTGTGGGTCGCCTCGGGAGACTACAAGCGTGACCGAGACCCGAGCTGCGATCCCTTCGAACCGGTGTGCTGTGATACGTTTATCACCGAAGCCACCTTCGGTACGCCGAAGTTCGTTTGGGAAAAAGACCTGCCCCATGGAGCGCACATCCGGGCCTGGTGGGCCGAGAATGAATCGGCGGGAAAGAACTCGATTCTTTTCGGGTATTCTCTCGGGAAGGCCCAGCGAATCCTTGCGGAGCTGGCCCCGCTGGCGCATAAACCGGTGCTCATCCACGACTCCATCCACGAGCTGACGGAGTGCTACCGCAGGCAGAACCGAACCATGGCCCAGACCCGTCTTGTGTCAGAAAAATTGGCGAGTCTTTCTCCCGGCGAGGTGCTCGTCGGAGAACTCATCCTCGCGCCCCCGTCCATCCTTCGGGAGACCTGGGCTGTGCGCTTTGGAGAGTTTCAAACAGCGTTTGCCTCCGGGTGGATGCAGGGGAGTCGCCGCGGGTACGACCGAGGATTCGTCATGTCGGACCACGCTGACTGGAATGACCTTAACCGGACCATCCGAGAGACCGGGGCGAGGAGAGTGTACGTTCAGCACCGGGACGGCGCCCTCGTCCGGCAGCTCAAGCGAGACGGGATCGCGGCGTTTCCCATCGACGACCTACACCTCGACCATTTTCTCCCGAAGTCCGGGGAGAACCTCGTCTTGATATGAAGGTCGTGAAGCTCTCGCTCCAGGACTTCGCTCTGCCGTCCCCGCGCAGGGGGAGCATCGAGCCGGGCTCGAACCCCGCGACGACCCTCGAGAAGGGAAGTGAACTCCACAAGGAAATCCAGGCCCTCCGCCTCGCAGAGGACCCGACCTATCAAGCGGAGGTCCCGGTCAGCGTCGTGTTTGACCACGGCGCCTACCGCTTTGAAGTCTCGGGCCGCATGGATGGCCTTTTCGCAGGGACAAAACCGAGAATCGAAGAGATTAAATCGAGCTTCAATATTTTTGACCTCGCCAAGCTCATCAAAGAGCGACGCTTTGATCACCCGTATTTCGTCCAGCTCGTGGGCTACGGGCTTTGCTACCAGCGCCTCCACGGGATCAAACCGGAGCTCGCCTTTCTTCTCGTCTCCTCCCGCCGGAAAGAGACCCAGAGCTTCGACGTCTACTGGGATCTTCGTGAGGCCGAGGCCTGGCTCGAGCGGCGCCTGGCGGAGCTTGTCCAAGAAGCGACGCTCGCGGAGCAGCGGCTCCGGCGCCGACGCAAGCTCGCACTTGCGCTCCCGTTTCCCTTCGCGACCCCAAGGCCCGGCCAGCTCGAGCTCATGGAGCGCATCGAAACAGGAATGGCCGCCGGAAAAAAGATGATGCTCCAGGCACCCACGGGCCTTGGGAAAACCATGGGGGGTCTTTACCCAACGCTCAGGGAGGCGCTCGCGCGCGGGCAGCGGGTGATCTACCTCACGCCGAAGAATAGTCAGCAGGCGGTGGCCGAGGAAGCGGTCGAGAAACTGCAAACTCCGGGCGCACCGGCGAAGTCCCTCACGATCACTGCGAAAAGTAAGCTGTGCCTGAAGGCCGAACCTCTGTGCAACCCCGAGTACTGCGAGTTCGCGCGTGACTACTACGACAAGCTCCGAACCCACGACCTCGCCGGTGAGCTCCGGAAGCGGAAGCGACTCACGGCGAAGGTGATGCAGAACCTGGCGCAGAAGTATGAAGTTTGTCCCTTCGAACTCCAGCTCGAGGCCGTGCCGGAGGCCGACGTCGTCGTGTGCGACTACAACTACGTCTTCGGGCACCGATCCGCCCTCGGGAAAATAAGTGCGACGGGCCATGCCCAGGAGGGGTTGCCGAACCTCGTCATCGACGAGGCCCACAATCTTCCGGCGCGGACCATGGGCAACTATTCGCCAGAACTTTCCGGCGCAGTTCTCGAGGGACTCAGAGAAGAGTTCCAGGCGCTACCAGCGCAGTTTAGTGATCGAGGCCTCGAGCTCCTCGACGATTGTCTGGCGACGCTAAACGCCGCGGCGCCGGCGATGGTCGAGACAAGAACGGTCGCGCCGGACTTCGAAGGCTTCGCGGTGGTCGGCGACGAGCTGCGCGCGTTCCTCAACGAGTACCTCGAATCCGACGTTGAAATCAGAACCCGAGACGTCGTCTTGAGGCTCGTTTTTTACTGGGGAGAGTTCGTCGAACTGCTGCAAGAGATCTCCACGGGCCAGTCCGAGTTTTTTATCACGGGTCAAAACACCGGCAGTCGGTGCAGCATCAAGATCACCTGTTGTGATGCTTCGAGACTCATCCGAGACCGGTACGCGCACTTCGAGCACTTGGTTCTTTTCTCCGCGACGCTGAAACCCTTTGACTACTACGCCAAGCTCTCCGGGCTCAGCGGCGTGGACCTCTGGACGGAGGAGTTTCGAACTCCCTTTTCACCCGAAAATAGAAAGGTCCTGATCATCCCCCAGATTTCGACCCGGTACTCCGAGCGCGAGAAAAACTATCCTCGGATCGCCGATGCCATCGCACGGATCACGGGCCTTCAGCGCGGAAACTACCTCGCGTTCTTTCCGAGCTTCGATTTCCTCGAAAAGGTCTTCAAGCGATTCGAGGCGCCGCCCGGAGTGCGCGTGTTGAAGCAGCATCGGTCCATGAGAAACGACGACGTCGAGGTGGTGCTCGAAATGCTCCGAGCACGGAGTGAACCAGTGCTGCTCTTCGCGGTTCAGGGGGGAGTCTTTTCAGAAGGTGTGGACTACCCTGGGGAGATGGTGATCGGGGCCTTCGTGGTTGGGCCGCCGTTGCCCGGGTTCGACTTCGAACGCGAACGGATGCGGGATTACTACCAACGAGAGTACCAAGCGGGGCAGGACTACGCTTACACCGTGCCGGCGATGGCGAAGGCCATCCAGGCCGCGGGCCGAGTCATTCGGACGGAGTCTGATAAGGGAGTCATCATCCTGATGGATAATCGATTCCTGGATGCCAACTACGCTCGGACTTTCCCCGAGGACTGGTTCCAAAAATCCCCGGAGGAGCTCGTCTCCAGAAGTATCCTGAGCGATCTCGGCGACTTCTGGAGAAGAACATCCTCGGCCGTCAATGACGATGGGTGAGCTGGCGGTTCCCCGTCGCCGCTCGGTAGATGGCCAGGATCAGGACGGCCCCCACCACTGAGGCAACCAAACCAACCGGTTCGTCCCGCTCGTACCAGTTAAGGCCCGTCCCGATCAGGTTCGCAGCGAACGACCCAAGGACACCGAGGATCATGGTCACCACGAATCCTCCGGGATCTTTCCCGGGCATCAAGAGCTTGGCGATGGCGCCGACAACAAGTCCTACGATCAGAGTCCAGAGCATATCGATCTCCTTTGTCTCTTCGTTCTCCTAGCCTATGCATGCAGGCCCGACGCCAGCAAGTGAAACACTCAGGCAATGAAAATTTCGCCACCTCGACTCGACCGCTGATAACCTTTAAAATTACTGTGATGGACGCTGTTAAGAATCAAACCACACAACCTATTTCTGAGTTCCCAATTTTCAACAACTGGGGCGAAGTCGCTCTCGGCTGGTACTACGCGTGCCCTTCCAAAGAACTTAAGTCTGGCGACGTGAAAGCTCTCCAGCTCTGCGGTCAGGAACTCGTCGTCTTCCGAACCGCCCGTGGGACGCCGGCGGCCCTCGATGCCTACTGCCCACACATGGGAACCCACTTGGGTCGAGGAAGCGTCGTCGGAGAAACCGTCAGGTGCTTCTTCCACCACTGGGAGTTCGGCGTCGACGGTGCTTGTGCGAAGGTTCCGTGCTCTCCCGAAATCCCGGAACGAGCGAAGGTCCGCTCCTACACGGTCTGCGAGAAGTACGATGCGATCTGGGTCTACCCGGGAAGTGGGTCTGTCCCAGAGCTCGCGAGCTTTCCAGAGTTCCCGGAGGTCGATGAGCTCAAGGTCGAGTTCGGAGAAAGCTACGAGCGCACCTGCCACCACCACGTCACCATGATCAATGGCCTCGATCCGCAGCACCTGAAGACCGTCCATGGGCTTGACATCGAAATGGGCGTGGAGATCGCAGAGGAGGCGCGCGGAGGCCTCATTGACATCACTCTCACGGGAAAGATCGGCAGCGGGAATCTGCGCGAATCTCTCGCGCGCTTCCTTCTCGGAAAGACGTACTCGTACTCGATGCGCTACGACCACGGAAACAACGGCCTTCTCACCCTCATGCGGAACGCCTACTTCAGAGGCCATCGCTGGCCCTCGCTCCACATGATCTTCGCGTACCGGCCAATTGAGAAGGGAAGGACCCTGGTGCAGCCGATCTACCTCACTCGGCGACGGCGGGGCCTCCTGGGCCGCCTCACTTCTCGGTTCCTCCTGTGGATGACCAAGCGTGCCTTCTTCGCGCTTCAAGGAGAGGACGGAGCGGTCTACGAGAACATGCGCTTTTTTCCGGCGAACCTTCTTCCGATCGATCGGCCCGTAGCTCAGTACATCCAGTACGTGAATAAACTCGCACCGTCGCCGTGGAAGCTGTTGTGAAGAAGGACCTCGTCGCCGCCACGGTTCGGGTCAAGAGTCTCGCGCGCGGCGAGATCGATCGCATGTACGACCTCTTCTCCGAGTACTACCAGAATCATACCCGAGAGTCCTTCGAGCACGACCTCCTCGAAAAGAATCACGTCATCCTGCTCCGGGATTCTCGGACCCGGGTGCTCCAGGGGTTCTCGACGCTCCTCACGGTCACTCTCTCGAAATCCGGGAAGAAGATCATCGGCGTCTACAGCGGGGACACCGTCACCGCACGGGAGTACTGGGGCTCCGGGGCCCTGGGCATCGAGTTCCTGAAGTACCTCTGGAAGTTAAACCTTCGGAGTGGTGGGACTCCGGTCTACTGGTTCCTGATCTCGAAGGGCTACAAAACCTACCTCTTGATGGCGCGGAACTTTGCGACCCATTACCCGAGCATCGACCGAGAAACTCCTCCAGAGTACCGCCAGCTCATGGATGAGTTCTACGGCCAGAAGTTCGGCGGAAGCTACGATCCGGCCTCCGGCGTGATCCGTTTCACCGGTGTCGCCTGTGCGCTCAAGGATCAGGTCGCAGACATCACCCCAGACCTTCTGCGGGAACCGCGGATCGACTTCTTCCAGCGGCGGAACCCCGGCTGGGCGAAGGGCGACGAACTCGCGTGCGTTGCCCGGATGACCTTCTGGATGCCCTTCAAGTACGCACTCAAAAAAGCATTCAAAGTGAGGACTCGATGAGAAAAGTATTGATCACCGGAGCGACCTCTGGCTTCGGAAAGCTTCTGACCGAAGCGTTCCTCCGGAACGGTGACTACGTCATCGCGACGGGAAGAAATCTTTCGCAGCGGCCGGAGGTTTTCTCCGCCGAACGAAAAGCCTTCCCAGAGCGCCTCTTGGAACTCGACCTCGATGTGACTCGGTCCGAAGAACTCGCCAGCGTCGCGTCGGCGGTCGCAAGCCGGGCCGGGGCGATTGATATTCTGATTAACAACGCGGGCTTTGGTCTCTTCGGAGCCCTCGAGGATTTGAGCGATGAAGACATCCGCCAGCAGATGGAAGTGAACTTCTTCGGGACCGTTGCGGTCACGCGAGCTTTTCTCCCTGGTCTGCGGGAGACGAAGGGGAAGATCTTCAACTTCTCGTCGGTGTTCGGATTCATGGGGTTTCCGCTAACGAGCCTCTACTGCGCGAGTAAGTACGCGGTCGAGGGCCTCACCGAATCCCTCCGGGGAGAGCTTGCTCCGTTCGGGGTCCAGGTCTGCTTGATCGAACCGGGAGGCTTCCGCACGAACTTTGGCCCGAACCTTCGCTGGAGCTCCCTCGGGACCCAGTCGGCCTACCGTGGCCAGTTCGAAAACTACCGGAGCCTCCACGGCAAGATCTCTCAGCGCAAGCCCCAGCAACCGAGCGAGGTCTCCGAGGGCCTCCTCCGGCTCTCGCTTCAGAAGCACCTTCCGATGCGAAAAGTCTTCGGAAAGGACGGCCGCCTCTCCCACTTCCTGAAACGCTGCCTCCCGTCGCGCCTCTACTTCGCGCTGATGGATCGAGTCTTCCGGAAGGTCTTCCTGAGGGTTGAAGCATGAAGAAACTGAATGTCTTCCCGGAGAAGCGCGGCTCCGACCAGCGCGAATTTCTGACCCTCCTAGAGCAAACCGCAAAGGTCCATGGAGAAGTCGCCCTCCCTTCCCGTTCTTCAGACCGCGCCATCTGGGGCGAGGAGTTCTTTAATCTTTCGAGGTCCACGCACTGGCGACGCCTCGACGCGGGCTCGAAGCTCGGAGCGCTGACGGCCCTGGGGCAAAAGGTCCTTCAAGAGGCGTACTTCATCGAGTGCGCCGGGATGGCCTATGCGGGGAAAATGAACCTCGCAGCGTCGACCCGAGAGGAGCGTCAGTTCTTCTCCTTCGTGGCCGAAGAAGAAACCCGCCATCTTCGGATGATCGAAAGCATCGGGGGCTTTCAAACCGTCACGGAACAGATTCCTTCCTTTGCGCTCCTGATCGGAGAAATTATTGGGGAAGCGACGAAGTCCGGACACCTCCTCTTGATCCAGATCCTTCTGGAGGGGTGGGGCCTAAATTATTACAAAACGCTCGCGAAGTCAGCGAGCGACGAAGCCGTGGCCAATGTCTTTAAGAGCATCGTCAAAGACGAGATCCGGCACCACTCCGGGGGCGTCGTCCTGTTCCGCGAAGTCACCCTCTCTGAGTCCGACGCCGAGAGCATCTTGAGCTACCTCGAGCGGCTGGTCGCCATGGTAAAAATCGGACCCTATGCCGTCTGCGAAGAGGTCTCTCAACGCGCGCCGTTTCCGGACCGCGGTTCCTTCGAGGCGTTCCTTCACGAGACGGCCGCAGTGGAAGCGGCAGCGGGGAAGCTCGAACTCATCGGCCAGCTTCTGTACAAGAATCTTCCGCGCCCGGTCTCCGATGAACTCACCCGCCGAGGCACGCTGACCCCACTCACGCTGACTGCGATGACGGATACTCTCGCGCAAGCCATTCCAGGAATTCCTGGGCCAGGGTAAGGTCGTGGATCAGGACCCGCTCTTTGATGTCTCCGAGGATCATGCCCTTCTCTTGGAAAAACCGAAGGTAGGCTTCCGTGGGCTTCGGAACCTGAACGAGCCTCACGGGCCGTAGTTGACCGAGCTCTCGAGCGAGGCGGTAGTGGTAGATGGATCGGAGCTTCTCATCCCAATCCACCTGGGAGGATAGACCAGACAGAACGACGTAGCCCCCGCGACCCGAGATCAGTTCGGGGATCAGGGTGACTTCATCGGTCACACCACGGAAGGCCTTCCGGAGGAGCAGGTCACTGAACTTTTCTCCTGCCAAATCCACGGCGCATCCCGACCGACCGACGAACTTTAACAAGGGAACTCGTTTGAACTTCCCGGTCACCGCAACAAGGTCGCCGGTGTCATAGCGAAGGTATCCGTTCCCGCTCGACGTCACGACCCGGTAGGTGCGGCCTTCCTCGAGGTCTGCCATAGGAACGAACTGGTCTTCTTCGTCGAGGAATTCGATGAGGGTCTCCGTGATCAGAGGAACGCAGCCCCCCGCCTCGGTCCAGGGAATCGTCACCGGGGCCTCCGTCATGAGAAGGCCCTTCGGCTGAATCAAGACGTTTGGAAATCGCTCCTGCAGGTGCTCCGCCGAGCGCTCTGCCTGAGCGTGAGTCCAGCAGGAGATGAGCTTAAGCTCTGGCCAGAGGGCGGTGGGATCAACGTCCGAAAGACCAAGTGTTCCTTTGTGGGTCTCCATGAAATCCAACAACGAGATGAGGTAGCTTGGGCTCCAGACGGAGATGACCTCGAGGTCCCGGGCCCGGACGAGGTCTTGCGCGATTTTGAGCAAAAATTCCTCTCCCGATTTTGCTTTCTGCTGCCCGAGGTCGGACGCGAGGAATGGACTCAAGAGGAGATTCGTTCCTCTGGATAGATACCGGCGATCGTCAGTGGCGGAGTCTCCGATCTGCGGAGAGATGCTCGCGAAGATCCGGCCCGATTTAAACTTTATTCCGGAGTGAGAGAGAAGATCGTGGGTCCAAAGGAGGAACATGGTCTCGAAGGATCGGAGAAGCCGCGGCGTGTACGGGATGCGCTTCTTCGCCCCCGTGGACCCGGAGGTTGTTTCGAAGAACACCGGTGGTGTCCGGGTGAGCTTCGGGAGGCTTTGGTAGTAGGTGTAGTCCGTGGCCTTCATGGGAAGTGGTAACAGAGATTCGCTTAGGAGTTCCCGCTTCAGCTGGGCCTGGGCCTGGGTCGGGTTCTCGCAGGCCCGGAGGAATGCCTTCCGCTTCCAGTAGACGAGGATGTTGAGAATCTGTTTGACGAGGAAGAGGCGCAGCTTCAAGGCCACTCCCCGCGCCAGTACAGACGACTCTTCGGTTTGAGCTTTGTTCTCGGCGCAACGACGGCCCCGGGTCCGAGCTGTGAGTCGGCGCCGATGAACGAGCGCTCTCCCACGTGGATCGTTTTCACCACGAGTGCCGGAGATCCGTCAACGTCCGCCACCATGTGCGAGCAAAACGCGCTGATGTGGCCCACGACGACGTGATCTCCAATTTCTACGAGCCCCCGGTCCACGACTTCCACCCGCGGAGTCCAGTAGACGTTCTTCCCGATCTTGCTTCCCCAGGCCCGGAGCCAGAGGGAATAGAGACCAGGGATGAAGTGGATGAGAGATTCGATCCAAGGACAGGCGATGAAAGGAAACTGAAACATGTGCGACGCCCACCAGGGGTTGTACTTTTTCTCGGCCAGGGGCCAGAAGCCGTCTCCGAACGGGAAGAGGAGGAAATGAACCCGGTGGGTGACCAGCGGCAAGAGGTACACCAGTGCGATGAGACCGATTCCGTCCATGGGCCGGAAGTCATCAAGGCAGTTCATCACCTGCCACAAGACGAGCCCCAGATACACTGCAGGGAACAGGGACACGAGCCGGCCTCCTACGCTCATGAGCGTCTCCGCCAGGGGAAGAAGATCTCCCGCCAAGGATTGGCACTCGGAGGTTTCTCGAGGTCTCGGTTCGGAACCTCCTGGGAAGAGTAGGTCCCGTGGAGTTTGTCCCACCAAGGCAGATTGGCGCCGAAGTTCTTTGTTCGACCGGTGAGCGCATGGTGGAGGACATGGTCAGACGGAAGGATGAGCACCGGAGAAAGGACGGATCGCAACGCGGGGGACACCGAAAATCCACTATGTCGCCAGAGATCCAGCGCGAAGGTGAGAGCGAGGCCCAGCATGAATCCTGTGCAGTCTTTAAACACAAGAATGGCGAGGCACTGGGCCCAGATGTAAACGAAGAGGAAGGAGGTCAGAAAGCTATTCCTCGAGGTCACGAAAACATCGAGCTTGCGGGCAGAATGGTGCACGCGGTGAAGATCCCAGAGCTTGCGCGTGTGGAAGTAGCGGTGATTCCAGTAGTAGGCATAGTCCACCAAGACGAAGCTTAGGAGGAACTGTGGGAGGGCGCTCAGTTCGATCACCTCATGCACTGACGGGAAAGCGCTAGCGAGCAGGGGCGACACCAGAAACGGGACCGCAGGTATCACGATCCCTTGAACGAAGAGACCGAAGAGATCGAGCAACCAGTCATCCCCGGTTCGCTCCTTAAATGCTCGGCGGCCGTCCTCTCGTAAGAGTCCCGTGAGGGTAATGCTGGAGAAGGTGAGAAAGAGAAGGACCGTGGTCATACCCAGAACCTTATCTCAGTTTCTCTCCGCGGGAGCTCCCGGGGATCTCGTCCCTCGGCAACCTCCGCCTGGATCGATTCGATCCAGGTGTGGATGATGTCCGCCGGAGAGTTTTGAAAATTAGCACCGTACTTTTGAATGGTCTTCATCTGGTTGTTCAGGATCTCAACGTCCTGATCGATGATGACCTGGGCCTGCCAGCGAACGAGGGGTCGGCTCGGGAGGGTCCAGATCCCGTAGTTGTAGGTGAGATCCGTATAGACGAGGGTTTCTTCCTCACTCACGGGAACGGACTGGGAAGTGATGATGAAGTGGTTTTTCCCACCGAACCGGTAGTGCACACTAGTGATGTTCGGCGCAAAGAACTCGTCGGTGTGTCCGATTTCGACACCCTTTGGGTTGAGGAACCAGGAGAACCAGCCGAAGTTTTTTCGTTCATTCTGGTACGTGACCTTGACGCTGCCGTTCTCGCGAACGATCACGGCGCCGAAGGCTTCGTGTTTAGCGTCTCGGAAAATCTTGGGATGGACGAAGGTCGTGTGGGGGATATCCACAAAATTTTCCGCGCAGTTGGTGACGGTGTTCTTGAACCGATTCTGAAGGCGAATCGTCGTGTACCCATGCACTCCGTGGCAGGGCATGGAGAAAGGAGTTGAGGCCGAGCCGGTTTTTAAGCGCACGTAAATGTAGCCCTCTTTCTCCACAACTTCGTAGGTCTTGGCGCACTTACTCCCGGGCCGGAACTCTGGGCCCATCGACGGAATCCGGGAGACGCTGCCGTCTTGACCATAGGTCCAGCCGTGGTACGGGCACTGCAGATGTCCCCCGACCACCTTTCCTCGAGAGAGCTGCGCCGTACGGTGAAGGCAGCGGTCCTGCAGGGCCGCGAGCTCTCCCGCGTCGTTTCGAAAGACCGCGAGCCACTCGCCCAGAATGCTCCGCGAGACGACCCCATTCCTGGGAATCTCTGAGGATTCAGCGGCGATGTACCAGTAGTCCTCTCGGTTCATTAGACCTGCGTTTTTCGAAGTTTCATGTTGGTAGAAATCCGGATCTGACACGCCAGACGGACCGAGTCCTGCCCGGGGGCCATGGCCTCCAAAAACTGGGCCTCGTCGAAGGTCCTCTCCGGAAGAGGGTCGTCGGCGGAGACGACCTCGACGGCACACGTCCCGCAGATTCCGATGCGGCATCCGAAGAGGATGGGGGAGTTGTGAATCGTAAGGTTCTCCGAAAGATTCACTCCCACTTCAAGGTCAACCGCGGGCTTGCTCGTCCCCGGAAACTCAACTCTGCAAGTTTTCACGCAGCACTCCGCCGGAAGGCCGCGAAGGCCCGTCGGTTGGTCGAGAGGTGCTTCTCCAGACTGTTCCCTGCCATGAGCGTGAGGTCTTTATTTTCACGGCTAATGTAATTGAAGTCCTGGAGGTAGGCCCGGTAGCTGTCGACGGACTCTCGGTGGGTCCGGTGACTCGCGAGCATGCCCTCGCTTTCTTCGCAGAAGGACTTCTCCATGGCGTGGAGTGCCTCGTCCCGGGACATGCCGAAGACGGGTGACCTGAGCATTTGGTAGATGCTCTCGAAGAGTGCCGGGTCGTACCAGAAGATCCCATTGATGGCGGTTGAGAAATTATAGTGGTCCATCTGGCAACCCTTGAGGGCCATATTCCCGATGTGCCGTTCGAGCGCCGTTGGCTTCGGGAGCGAGTTGATCACGTCGTGGGAAACCACCGTGGAGGTGTTGAAGTGGAAGGACTCGTCGATGAAGTGGAAGTAGCTGATCTGTGACGGGATGGGTGAGTTCTCTTTGTCCGGGTGCTCACTGTAGAAGCGCGAGAGCTGGTGTTGGACAATTTTCCCGTTGAGCGTTCGGAGACCGCGGACCGTGAAGTACTGGCAGCCGATGAACGCGGAGTTACTCGAAACCATCGTGAAAAACCGAAGCTGCCACTTGCGCCACCACTGCTGGAACTGGGAGAGGTCACTGTAGAGCATCGTCTTTTCGAAGGGCGTTCGCATCGGGTACGTGAAGATCCGCTTCCCGAAGTTCTCCTGCTCAAAGCGCTCGGAGACGGTCTTGAACGCGTGGATGTGGGCCCTCTCTTGCTGGGATTCGAGGTCCAACGTGTCACAGACAATTCGGAAGTCTTCGATGCCGTAGAGGGCCGCGGCACTGGTCTGATTAAAAAAGATGGTCGCGATCTCCGCGGAAATGATCTGCGAGTAATAGGCGACCCAGAAGAGCTGATTGAGCTTCACTTTCTGCGCTGGAGTGGCCTGGTCCCAGATCCAGGTCTTATAGAGGAGGGAGAACTTTTCTGGGTTCCAGTACTCATCCTTGCAGGTGTCATAGTTGAAGGACTTCGACGCGCCATCCATGTTCTGCGTTTGGTCGAGTTCCTTACTTCGCTTGAGTGCCAGCTCTAACCTCTTCTGTGTCTTGGGGTCGTCGGCGAGGCAGATGTCATGGCGCTGACTGAGCTTTCGGTTCATGCGATTTCCACCTTGTAGTTCTCGGAAGATTTTTGTTTTTCGTAGTGTTCGACGAAGTCGATGATTGCCTTGTCAGCGCGGATCGGAGTCTGGAATTTGAACTTGATCCTCGAGAAGATGATTGTATCACCTTTGGCGAAGTAGTTCCCGACCAGTTTCGTCGCAAACAAGAGCACGGGGTTCACGAGCCGTCCGAAGAGACCGCTCCTCCGCTTCGTCACGAGGAGAGTCTGCCCCTCAGTCTTCCCGTCGAGCGTTGGCCTCAGGGCGAAGATGATGTAGAAATGGAGGAAGTCGGGCCCTACCATGACGGAGCCCGTGTGGCCCCACCAGTAGGTCATCTCATAGGTGAGGGCTTTGTGGTAGAAGCGCTTCGCGAACCGGAGGAAGAGGTTCTTTTCTGGCATGGGGGTGATGTTCGAGAACTGGATGCACCGGTCGGAGAGCGGCGTCACCTTCATCTCTAGGTCCACGATCAATTGATGAACCGAGCGGAAGTGCTGCACATCGATGGCGTTGATCATCACCACATTGGGGTGACAATTTTTTGTGAACTGCGCCCCAAGAGTGCTGTCGAGTGGGATCCCTCGGAGCTCCGGGATCACCGGGACCTCTTCTGGGTCGTCGGGGTTTCCAGTCCAGAGCCAGACGAGGCCGTAGGCCTCGGCGACCTTGTGCGAGCGAAGGCCCGGCATCTTCGACGTGTCCTGCTGGGCCGGGATCTCGATGCATTTCCCTGACTGATCGTACTTCCAAAAGTGGAAGGGGCAGCGGAGGTCGTTGCCTTCCACGAACCCGTCACAGAGGTGGGCCCCCATGTGTGGGCAGTGGGCGTCGAAGGCGCGGACTCTCTGGTCTTCCCCACGGAAGAGAACGAGCTCCGTACCGAGGAACCGGGCCTCGATCGCTTTGCCAACTTTGACGTCACCAGAGCGAACGAGCCAGTACCATCCATCCGGAACGAAGCCACTTTCTCCGAACTGTTTAATCTTCTCCGCGTACGCCATGCGCTTCCCGTTTAGTGAACGAAGAAATCCGGGAGCCCGAAGACGAGGGATGTGCCGAAGCTGTACTTCAGGACTCGGCGCGCCTCCGCCATGTACCCCGGAGGTTTTCCTTCAGCGCTGGTGACGTAGGTTTTCCACGCATTGTTATCCCAGGCGATCGACCGTCCGTGGAGGTAGTTTCGAACCTTGAGTTCTTCTCCCTTCTTGTTCCGGATGGACCGCTGTGGCTCACCGGATTCAAAATTCGTGGGGAGGAAGACCGCCATCGACTGTGGTGGGTTTAGGTAAAGAGCTGGGACGTTAAGAGCAACCGTGTCTCCGGTCACCGGATCCCGTACCTCGGCCGGTCCTGCGACCACCGCCTTCATGTTCCGAATCCCGTTGCCTAGGTTCGGAGCGAGCATTTGCTGAAAGAGAATCGGGTTGATCGCCTGGCCTCTGGAAGCCTCGCCCGTTTGAAGGAAATCGTATGAGCGCTCAGCGTAGACCACTGAGTTCCGGAGTGCGTCCAGGGCCTCCTTCATGAGGTTGGATCCGTAGGTCGTTCCGCCGTAGTTCCTGAGCTCCAGGAATCTCTTCGATTGGGTTGCCCTCCGAACGAGTGCGACGCGCTCGCTATCGGTTAGCCCGAGGTCTTCCTGGTTCGTGCCTAAGATGCTCGAGTCGATGCCCAGGTGAGAGCCGATTTGGCCTGCCAGTGCGATCGACTGGTCCTGGTTGTACGCGCAGTAGAACAAGATGTCGTGATGCGCGCGATGGAGGGTCGAGAGAGTGAAGTAGATTTCCGCAGCGCCGTTACCCTTGAAGCGCTGGAGGTCGTCTCCGAACGAGCCTCGGCCGAAGGTCATCTTGTTATCCCAGACGAACATTTTCTGCGCGCTGTTTCGAGAGATCGCTGTGATCCGAGTGATCGAAGCTTCGACGGCCGGGGCTACACTGCTCATCAGGAACTGCTGCAGCTGAGGGATCGACTTAAACTGATCACTGAGGCTCATGTCGACGGAGGGTTCGGTGAAGAACTGAATCGTCGCATCGGTTTGCCTCGTCGGGAGCAAGAGTTTCAGAGCGGAAATGGTGGTCCTCACGGCTTGCACCGCACCCACGTGGGTTGACTTGTTTCCGAGGAAGCCCCGGCTGTTTTCAAAGAGGGGTCTCAGGCGCCAGATGATCCCTCGGAGAGGGAGGGCGAGCTGAAGCTGGGAGACGAAGTAGCGTGCGTCTTCCGACAAACTTTCGTAGTTCTGGACACTCTTCTTGAGCAGTGCCTCCATCTCATCTCCGGTTCTCACCGCGAGCCATTCGTCCCTGAGCTTTTGGTAGTCCTGAGAAAGATCTCCTTCGCTGAACGTGAGATCACTCGCGAGTTTTCGCTTCTGACGACCCCACTCCTTCCTCTCCTTCATGAACTCACTGTCGTCCGCTGCGACCGGAGTTACATCCGGAACTTTGAGCGTCCGATAATCAATGGTTCCCACGGGCTTCGCCGCGTGAAGTGCCGTCGAGAGCATGGCCGTTGCGGCAACACCTGCGAGTAACTTGTTCATGAGAATCTCCTTTTAAACAAGGTTTAAAGCTCCCCAATTGTCTCTCATTTTTAGCCTCAAGATCAGCCGGGTAAAAATGTCTGAGCGACCATCGTCTGACGGAACTGTTTGGGAAAAAATTGCCACAAATTCAACCCTTGACCACGGGACCTTAATCGGCACTTTCTCAGGCCCGATGAGCGTTTTGTTCACCCACAAAAGGACGCCGCATGAAAAATCTAATGATTGGCCTGACTCTTCTTTCATCCCTACCGAGTGCCCAGGCAAAGAACCTTGCCCCGGTGCAAACCATTCAGGTCGCTGACTTCAACTTCACCTATAAGGATCCGACCGGTACCGGAACTGCCAAGGCATTCTCCCGGAGCTTTCTGGGAGATCAGAAGCTCGACGTGACGGTGGATCGGATCGATCAAGCATTTCGGATCGTGGCGTCTGGAGCTGAATCACAGGAGTTCACTTTTTCTAACGCTCCGGGATTCCTCGTCAACGCGCAAACGATGAATGTCTCCGGGTTCAACCTAAGCCTGGCGCAGAAACTGACGGCATCGCTTGGGCTCGGTGTGTTCAACTCTGCTGAGGATAATCTTCGTCTCGAGAACCTCCTGGTGGAGTGCTCCAGGAAAACTGACAACTCAGAAGTCCTGGACCAACTCATCCAGGGCTGCTTCGAAAAGCTTTCTTTAAAGGCCGGTCGGTTTAACTCCGCGGCCGTCGATGCCGTCGTTCCGGCCGCTCTTCACTCGATCTTAAGCGACGTCTCCTCAGTGAAGCCGAATCCGAAGGCACCATTTCAAATTAGCAGTCTTGACCTTAGGATCACCGGAGGGAAGTACAATCTCGTGACCGAGGTCAGAGCGCAGATCTCCGGCAAAGTCACCAGTTCAGGGACGGCGAGTTACGACCAGGCTAAAGGTGTCCTCGCACTGCGGATCTCGGAAGTCAAGTTTGGGTTCCTGAACATCACAAGCCGGGTCTTCGACGAGCTTAAGAAGAATGAGAGCGATAAGCTGACGGTGAAAGCACCGTTCGTATACTACTCCCTTCGGTAGCGCTCGACGCTGACCCGAGGAGAGCTCACGTCGAGCTTTTCTCCTCGGGTCAGACGGTAGAGTATTTTCTCCGAAGGTAGGTAAAGAAAAAGTTCGTCTCCAGTGCATTCGTGAGTCTCGGGCCTGAGGCAACTTCTCACGACGACGCTCCCAAAACCCTCCTTGAGCATCACGTTAAAATCCGTCACGGGTCCGCCGAGGAGGTCACAGGTGATCTCTGTGTCTCCGGAAAATTCAATCGCCGGATCCCCTGGCTTCAGCTGGATCTCCCGAGTGTTAATTTTGAGTTCTAACCCCTCTCCGTCAAGCGCAACGAGCCACCGCCGCACTCCCGGGTACAGAGAAAAAGGTCCGGACGTTGCAACGGTCGCGGAAGAGATCCGGAGATCAAACTCACCGGTTTCCGGGAAGCGGTAGAGTTCAAGAGTTACCCCGGAACCGTTCTTCCACGGCATCAATTTAAAGTCTTCGCTAGTGAACATTCTCATCGACTTGTACCTGCCTCGATGCTCCGATTCTAAGCCAGGCAGTGTGGACTCTCAAGAGGGCCATCAAGGCCTAAGGAAGATGAAGGCGATGTCTTGTCGTTAGTCTATTTTGTATGTCTTCGTTGCTTGATCGAACACGAGGACCCCAGAGATCTCTTCACCTTCGACGACGGCCGGACGACCGGGAGCTTCAATCACCGCCGCCTCGAACTCTGTCTCGAAGAGAGGGCAGGTCTGACTTGGGATGAACCAGCTCCCCAGTTTGAGCTGGAAGCTATGGCCTGAGTCTCCGACCGAAACGTTTGTTACTGTGCCAATGAACTGGGCTTCCCGATTGCATGCCGCACTCGCACCGAAGCTCGCAAGAGTAAGGAGAGTGACGAAGATGAGTTTCATAGGGGCTCCTGTTTTTTAACAATTTGCAACAGATCATAATCCCGGACCTCGTCAAACTCTATGCAAGCTGTAAAAACTTCACGCCTAGGCACCGAATTTGGCCAGGGTTAAGTGTTTTGACGAGACCCTCACGTGGTACCCCGTGCTGAGAGGTACCCGATGAAGTTTCTTGCAGGTCTCTTCTATCTTGTCTCAACGAGCATGGCCCCCGTGCCGCGGTCCTTCACCGAGCGGCACCACTGCGTTCCGAAGGCCGAGGTCTCCTGTGTAGTCGATCTTCCCTTCCTCTGCCCTCCGGGGTACCTGGATGGGTGCATCTCCGGGGATGAGAGCACTCACCGCTGCGTTCTGCAGGAGGAGGGTCCAGGCTGCGACCTTCAGCTCTCTCTGCACTGCCCCCAGCATTTCATCGATGGCTGCATAACCCGAGAGACGCCGGTCCACAGTTGCGTTCCCATCCGTGGCGGTCGCTGCACCCAAGGGAAAGAGTTTTCCTGCCCTTCTGGGTTTGAAGACTCTTGTGCTCGATGATACCCTTGTCCCATGATCAAGATGGGAGTAATCGAGGGCTTCTTTGGACCCCAATGGCCTCGACCGGCACGGCTGAGTTATGCTGCTTTCCTGACCCGGTACGGGGGTGACTTTTACATCTACGCTCCCAAACAGGATCCCCACCTACGGAAGAAGTGGCGGGATCCCTGGGATCAAGAGTATCTCCGCGAGCTCACCGAGTTGCGCCGAACCTTCCACTCAGCGGGAGTTCGGTTCGGTGTTGGATTCAGTCCCTTTGGACTTGGGTCCAAGCTCGAGGAGGGCGATCGGACTGCGCTTCGGGAGAAGCTGGCACTCCTTCAAAATCTCCAGGTCGACCTTCTGGGTCTCTTCTTCGATGACATGCCCGTCACCGCAAACCTCGCGCACACGCAGCTTGAAGTGGTGGATCTCGTTCGAACTGAGTTCAAAGGGCAGCTTGTCTTTTGTCCCTCTTTCTACACTCCCGATCCCATTTTGGATAAAGTCTTCGGGCAAAGGCCAGAGGGGTACCTCGAGGCGCTCGCGACCACGATCCCCCGAGACGTCTCCATCGTCTGGACCGGGCCCAAGGTCATCTCACCCGAGATCACTCCCGAGCACCTGCGGGAAACCTCAAACCTCCTCAATCGGCCTCCCTTCTTGTGGGAGAATCTCTATGCCAATGATGGTCCCAGAAACTGTAAATACCTGAAGCTCACCGCCTTCACCGGACGGCCGGATGAGAGTTTTGGCCTCGTCGATGCGATCGGTCTAAACCTCATGAATCAACCAGAGCTCTCGAAGATCCTCTACCTCTCATCGAGCTTCGTGGCCAACGGGAAGGCAGATCCTAAGGGGGCTTTCCGGAGGGCGATCGGGGAGCTCGTTTCGGCGGAGTTCGGTAGCTTTCTCCTTTCGCACCAAGAAGATTTTCGGGGCCGTGGTCTTGACCTCTTTTCTGCGGAGGAGACTGCCCAGCTTCTTCGTGAAGTGAGTCAGTTTTCCGACCCCGCCGCCCGCGAAATCGGTGACTGGCTCTCTGGCGCGTACACCGTCGGCTCGGAATGCCTGACCGACTAGCGCTGCCTCTGGACTTTGCGGCGGGTAACTTTAGTTTGTTTACTCGCTTTTTTCTGACAGAGACCTGTTGAATAGATAAACAGTTTCCAACGCTTTTTATCGAAATCGACCCAGAAAGAATAAATCCCTTCATTTCTTCGAGGCCTCGGACGATAGAAATACTTCGATGAGAAGAAAAAACCGGGCCCCGAAAATCACCGTGGAAAAAGTTGTTTATACTGTCGTCCTCTCCTGGGCCACGTTCCAGTGCTTAATCCTCATCTCAAGCGAGCTGTGAAGGATCACCCCGTGCACCTCCGAGAACACACTTAGAGATTGAATCCGTCTCGGTAGGCCCGTCTGATCTCGTACCCGAGCCATTGGTTTTTCTCCCGGCCCGTTCGCTCAAGGTTGTCGAGATCGAGAGGTTGAAAGTAGTACATGCTTACCTTCTGAAGATAGCAGTAGTTTGTGCCCTCATTGTCCTCGTATTCTGAGTACCGCGCAATCTCCGGGCACGTCGCCCTGTTGCGCATGAAGAGATCTGTCCAGTCTCTCATCCCCGTAGGTCTCCGGGTGAAGCGGAAGTCGAGGACCCGTTCCCGAGTCGTCCCATCGGCGCCCTTCACAAAGGTGTAGGGGGCGACGTGGAACCACCACTCGTAGTTGTATTCCCGGATGTACCTTCGCGTGAAGAAGAGGAAGACTTTTTGCGAATCAAGATCAACCGACGTCTTTGATTCGTAGGCCCAGATGTGCGCCCGGCTGTAGCACTGTGAACTCCGGCGCGCGTTCGGTCGAAGCTTGCGAAAGATCTCCGCGGCTTCGGCGTCGGAACCCAGCACCGTTGGGGTATAGGCCAACGGAGTGACGGCCCTTGGTGGCGCCTCTTCCGTCGATCGGTCGGGGTACGACACAGATTGGATCCACCGGGCATCGTCGACCTGCACCCGGATCACTTTGCTGTCCCCGTGGGCGGCTTTGAGAGCTTTCCCGAGAGTGCCATCTTTGTGGGCCGGAAGTTTCAGCACCGACCCATCACTCAGATAGATCTGCGTCTCCTCTGAGGAGTCGGTGCCCGGATCGATCTTCGCGATGGTTCCTTCGTGGAACTCGCGACTCGCAGCGGTCAGAGAAAAGAACACGCTGAGGGTAAGAAGAATTTTTCTCATGGGAGGATCTCCTGGTTGTCTGAAGTGAGTGGAGCGGCGAGGTCTCGGCGGCAGATCAGTCGTGCGCAGGAATTCGTTCCGCGGAGGAGTATCGATTCTTGAGCCGTCGCCGGTCGGTGCGTTTACCTCCTTTTTTGGAAGTTCTTCTCGTCGATCATAGCGAAGGAAATTCCGTCGAGGAAATAGTTATCCTTAATTTCACGGACCTCTCACGGTGTCACACAGCTTTCAGATCCCGTGATTAGTTACACGCCCAGACGATGATCCCAGTGATGATGACACCAAGGGAGAGGCCGTTGATGGGAGCGAGGAGGTACTTGTAGATTGTTTTCTGCCTTAGCGTGGCGAGGAGGACCTGTTTATTGATCCGATAGAGGAGGTTGGTTGCGATGGTGTAGCTCGCGAGGAAGATGATCGTTTCATACCGGATGTCACCCTGGAGCTTCCGCTCGAGGAACTGGTGATTAAAGAGGTCCACCGCAGCGAAGTTTCCCAAAAAAAAGAAGAAGAACCAGAGGCAACTCGTCAACTTCTTCCGCACGTCGAAGACTTGAATCCAGACTCGTGCCACCAGGGAGACGGTGATGAATAAGACGAAGCACGAGACTCCGAAAAGGAAGATCCGGATCTCGAAGCGGCCGTTGAGAAAGAATTCTTTTGCGAAGGAGGCCCCGAGGATAAAGGAGCCGAGGAGAGTTGCGACGATCTCAACTTTATCATCGCGAGATGTGGTCTCCTGGATGTCAAACAGGGACTCGATGGGTTTCATGGGATCTTTCGGCGCTTGCATTCTTTACTTAGTCTATCATGACAAGGCGACGCAGCAAGACTAGGTAAATTAGCTCACCATTCCATGGATTTGGTAACACGTCGGCGGTGCCGCAGGCATAAAGATTGGGGTCTCTGAGCTTCGTCTCTACCGTAACAAGGCGGTTGAAATTTAGGTTAGAGCTCCAGAAACCAAAAGCTCGCGGCTTTACTGCATCTTGCGATGAAAGTAGCCTAGGTCCCGATGCATCTTCCAATTTTTATTCAAGACTTGGCAGTGATCCTCGTCACCGCCGGCCTCATGAGTTTACTCTTCACTCGACTCAAACAACCCGTGGTGCTGGGGTACATCCTCGCGGGCATTGTGATTGGTCCATACACACCCCCGTTCCAGCTTGTGACCGACGTCGAGACCATCCGGACCTGGGCCGAGCTAGGGGTCATCTTCCTCATGTTTACTCTAGGCCTGGAGTTCAGTTTCAGAAAGCTCGCACGCGTGGGAGCAACGGCCTCCATCGCCGCGAGCTTTGAAGTTCTCTTCTTCCTCCCGGTCGGCTACGCCCTTGGGCGCGGCTTCGGTTGGACCTCCCTGGACTCGATCTTTCTCGGGGCCATGCTGGCCATTTCTTCAACGACCATCATCATCAAGGCCCTCGATGAGCTCAAGCTCAAGAGTGCTCAGTTCGCCCAAACCATCTTCGGGATCCTCATCGTGGAGGACCTCCTCGCGATCCTCCTCCTGGTCGGCCTCACCACGCTGGCCACCTCGGAGTCCGTCTCCGGTCTTACCCTGGCGAGCGCAGCGCTGAAACTCGTGCTCGTCGTTGGGAGCTGGTTCATCGCCGGGTACCTCGTCGTTCCCCGCTTCCTAAAATACGTAGGCCGCGTGGGAAATAATGAGATGATGACCCTCGTCGCTCTCGGTCTTTGTCTGTGCCTCGTCGTTGTGGCGACTAAGTTCCACTATTCTGCTGCTCTCGGGGCGTTCATCATGGGGTCCATCATCGCCGAATCACCGGCGCTGCACCTGATTGAAAATCGCATCGAACCATTCAGGGATATCTTCGGTGCCATCTTCTTTGTTTCGATCGGAATGTTAATTGACCCGTTTGTCATGTGGGAATATCGAGGGACCATCGCGGTGCTCTGCTTTGTGACGATTGTTGGCAAGATCGTTAGCACCGGCCTCGGTGTGTTAGCTTCAGGTCAACCGCTTCGAGATTCTATCCGAGTCGGGTTTGGACTCGCGCAGATCGGTGAGTTTTCTTTCATCATCGCGGGCCTCGGCGTGACGCTGAAACTGACCTCCGACTTCCTCTACCCTGTGGGAGTGGCCGTGTCCCTCATCACCACGTTTACGACGCCGTACCTCATCCAATGGTCCGGACCGGTCTCTCAGTCGGTCGAAGCGCGTCTTCCCGGCCTGAAGCGGATCCTGGATCGGTACGGTGCGTGGCTCGCTGCCCGCCGGCTCATCGTTGCACGCGCAGGCGGCCTCAACTCCGGTACCCTTAAATGGCCCATCAATGCTCTCGTCACCTCGGTGACCTTCATCATCGGTGGAACCTACGCACTCCCTTACATCCAGCGGATCGAGATTCTTTCTGATTTTTCTGGGCGACTACTCGTGTGGCTCCTGCTGCTCTTAGTGACTTCTCCTTTGACCTGGGCGATGACCCACTCCTTCGAGGATGAGGCGATCCCTGGGAAGAAGCCCAGCTTCTCTCCACGGCTCGCTATCTCTCGCGCCTTGACCTTAGGTTTGATCGTCGTGTTGAGTATTGATTTTTTCCCCTTGACCTACATCCTTCTCGGGGCGGGCGTTGGTTTCTTGATTCTCTTCTTGTTCTTCTACCAAGCGCTCAGAAGGTCCTACGGAAGCCTCGAAGGTCACTTCCTGGCCTCTTTCGACCAGGCAGAATCCACGACTCTGGAGAAACTCCTCAAGCTTGGCCCCTGGGAGAACCATCTCATCCGTCTCCTCGTCCATCCCAATGCTCCTTTAGTCGGGTTGACGCTTGCGACGGCGAATCTCCGGAATCAATACGGGGTCAACATCATCGCGATCCAGCGCGGGGCCAAGATCCTCGTTGCACCTCATCCCACGGATCAGCTCTTCCCCCATGACGAGCTTCTCCTCCTTGCGAGTGATCAAGACGTCGCGCGCATCACTCCCTTGCTCGCAGAATCTTCGACTGAGCAGGGATTCGAACAAGGTATTTTTAGCTACGAACTCCAACGGATCCTCATTGACGACTTCTCCACACTCCGGCCCGGTCAGACGATCCGTGAGTCGGGCATCCGAGAGCAGCACCGCTCGATCGTCGTTGGCATCGAGCGGAACGGACTGCGCCTGACGAATCCCGATTCGGATCTCAAGCTTGCGGCCTCGGACATCGTTTGGATCGTCGGATCATCGGAGGCCCTGCGCGCGCTCGCAGTAAGGGCTTCACCTTCTTCGTAACATGAGCCGCCTGCCAAGCTTCCCAGTCTCTCGCATGGCCCCGACTCCGAACGGAGACCTCCATCAGGGGAACCTTCTGAACTTCGCCCTCACCTGGGCCATGGTTCGGGCGCGCAACGGGAAGCTTTGGCTTCGCTTCGATGACATCGATCGAGACCGCTGCGACCCTCGCTACGCTCAAGGAGCTCGGGAGATTCTCCGTCACCTCGGGCTCGACTGGGACGCGGAATCCTCGGATCAGGCCTCGAGGACCGAGGAGTACCGCCGCTACTGTCACTCTATTCCTCAGTACGTCTGCCGGTGCTCGCGACAGGACATTCTCCAACGCACGGGCGGCACACTTTACGACGGCCATTGCCGAGACCAAGAGCATAGGTTTGTCCCCCACGAAACTGCGATCCGATTCCGGAGTCCTCAGACTCCGGCCCAGGATTTCATTCTCTGGCGCCGAGAAGATCTTCCGTCCTACCACCTCACCTGTGTTCACGACGAGGAAAAACTGGGCATCAATCTCATCGTCAGAGGGGAGGACCTTCGCGAGAGCACCGTCGTTCAGCGCGACCTTTCTCGGGCCCTGAAGGATGATCCGTTCCAAACCATCACCGTGATCCATCATGCTCTCATCTTGGGTCCGGAGGGAAGAAAGTTGTCGAAGTCTCGCAGCGACGGCGACCTCCTCCAGCGTCTTCGGACCGGGGCTAGCTCCGAAGAGATCTGGTTGATGCTCGGCCATCAATGGGGGATCCCAGAGCTCCGGAGTGCGTCGGATCTCATCGTGCATTCACCCCAGCTTCAGCGCTTCCTGATGCCGAACTAGAGGGGCTTCCGGAGCTGGAGGTACGCGACCTCGTAGCCCTGCCCTCGATTGACGTCCAGCATCCGGTGGTTGTTCACATGGACATGAGTTTGGAGAAACACCAAACCGCTGGCCCTTGCCCACTGTTCTCCTCGGGCCTTGAGCGTTCTCGCGATGCCTCGCCGCCGGTGCTCTGGGTGGACCCAGAGAGAGATGATGCTTCCGATGAAGAGCTGCGGGGGATGGGGAGTCTTTCGGATGATGTGGAGACCAATGAGTTCGGGGCCGAGGACCGCGACTTCAAAGAAGTCAGCTTTCCCGAGTCCCTGATAGAAATCGAGTCTCGCAGAGATTGACCCCTCTTCAAAGGCGTAGCTCGGATCGAAGTCGATCGGAACGCGGGCGTCGGCCTCAGCGATCCTTCGGAGTTCAGTTTCATTTTCAGGATTCGCAATCCGGTAGGTGATGTCCATGGATCTACGGTACCAATCAAGAGAGATTCGCGCTAGAGGCTTGAATTATAGCGCCAAGGTCCTTACTCTGGTGAGAGTGAAAAAAATCTTTATCCTTCTACTCTCGCAATGCTTCGCCCTCTCTGCCAGGGCAGAGGTCCAGGAGCTCCGGCTCTGGGAGTTCGGCGTCGGTGCGCTCCCGTTTCGCGCTGACAATTACCGCGGATCACCACAGAACAAATGGTACCTCTTCCCGCTGGTGTCGTACACGTACCGGGGAGCGAACGTCGAGGCGGAGAACGGGTACGTCCGAGGCCACATCTTCCGGTCTGGGAACCTCACGCTCGATCTGAGTTTCTCCATCGGGCTGAACGTGAACAGCGACGCCGACCGCCTTCGGAACGGGATGGAGGATCTGGATCCGACGTTCGAGCTCGGTCCCATGGTTCGCTACTACCTCTGGCGCTCTCGGGATAACAATAATTTTCTTAACCTCGAGATGCCCTACCGAGCTGTCTACACGACGAACCTCACGTACGTGGATCACGTGGGTTATTACTCCATTCCCTACCTTAATTTTTTGACCCGGGCCCGGAGTGCGACGGGAGGCTGGGCCGCGGAGTTCTCCCTCGGACCTCAGTACGGTTCTGGGAACTATCACAATCATTTCTATGGAGTGAGTTCGGGTGACGCAACGGCGACGCGGGAACCTTATCGCGGCCGCCGTGGCTACGGCGGAGTCTCGACGGGAGTGATCCTTTCAAAACGCATCGGGCAAGTCCTCGTGCTCCCGTTCTTTCGCTACGACTACCTCGATGGGGCGGTCTACCAGGACAGCCCACTTTTCCAGAACAGACACTACACGTTCTTCGGAGTGGGACTCATTTGGTACTTCGCTCGTTCGGCCCGGGCCCAGGAAGCACCGACGATGGTTAAGTAGGCCTAGGCCTTTGATCTGGCCCCCGAGTACCTGGAGCAAAGCGGTAGACGGTTCCTTGGAAGGTTGTACCGAAGCCAAGGCGATGGAGGATCGGTACAGAGGTGGCCTCCCGGGCCTGAGTCACGGCGTGGGATACCCCTCGCGCGCGCAGATCGCTTAACCTTCCTCGGACGAGGGCCTTGTACAATCCCAAACCTCTGTGACTCGGCAGAACGACGCTACTGGTGAGGTAGCCATGGTCTTCCTTTAAAACCGTCCCTGCCACCCCGGCGGGTTCCCCATGGTGTCGAGCGAGGTAGAAGCTGCGCTGAGACTCCGGAAGCATGGCCTGTCGAAAGTCGAGCTCATACTGGGCCGCATCCTCCGTTTGGTTCCACCCCTCGAGGAAGACCCTCAGGAACTCATGAAAGTTCTGTTCTGCTAAGAGCTCCGTCGTGACTCCTGGTGTTGCCGTAAGCTCTAGACCGCAGCTCGCGGCCATCCCTCGGAAACCCCAGGATCTCTCGGCGAGCGGAGCAAGCAGGGCCTCGAGTTCCGGTGGTGAGGACATCGGGCCCGTGATCCATTTAAACGGGAGCGAATGGAGTGCGTACATTCGGAACACCTCTCGAACTTTTTGCTCGAAGTCTTTGGAGTCCATCCGAGAGATGATGACTTCATTCAAAGACTCGTTCGCTACTGAGGGAGTTAGGATCTGATACCAGTTTGGGCCCTGGATGATCTTTGAATCTGACCGCAGCGACGTTGACCCGAGCGGGGCCCGGATGGAATCATCGATGATCTTGTTTGTGATGTGCAAGTGTTCCTCCTTCACCAGTATCCGGGGACCGTGCCCTCTGGAGACGGGGCCAGGTTTTCTTCACAGTCTTTCGCGGGACAGTTTCGACCCTCATTGAGTTTCTGAACCCACGCGCGCGCCTCCGCCAGCGTTCTTCCTGCTTCTTTTTTCCTGAGCACATCCGGATAACTCGGCTCAACTTGCCGAAGACACCAACAGCCAGTCTGGGAGAAATCCGTCTTCTGGGCCTGAGAGGCAAACAGCTGCCTCTGGCCTCGTGCGATCAGGTAGCGATCAACCGCCAACGCAGCGAGCTTTCGCTGGGAGGGATCTCCGAGCTCGACGGCCTGCTTCGCCCATTGGTGGGCCCTGAGGTAATGCTCTGGTTTATCTCCGTGCTGAAACACAAGTGCCCCAGCTGCGAAGTCCGGGGCCCGAGTCATGCAACCCTCTTGATGGATCTCCGCCACTCGCTGACGGCGAAGCGCATCTCGCGCCTGCAAACCCATCAGCTCTTCTTGGGTCTGCGTGAAAAAATCGCTTCGATCTTTCTGGTCCGCCGCGACGATCTCTTGGAGTTCCCTGGCCCGGGCCCCTAAGCGCTCCGCATCTTCCGCGCACGGACGATGCTTTTGGTCGGCCACCCAAGCACACGAGCCCAAGAACAGGGAGAAGATAAAAATACTGATCCTCATCCTTGTGACTTTATCCAGGGATCAGTCACTCCGTCCAGCAAAGGAAGGTCGCTTGAAGTTCATCTCCTGCGTCCTGTAACGATTTGTCCCGAGCTGACTCAGATGTTACGATCTCCAGCAACCGGAATTGACCCGGGAAAGGGTTTCAATGAAAAAAGCACTCCTCGCCATCCTCATCCTAGGGATCGTGGTCATCGCAGTTACGATGGGTCTCACGGACTACCTAAGCCTCGACTACATCAAAGAGAATGCCCACATCCTTCGGAACTCCTACGCTTCGGATCCTGTGGCTTTCACTGTGACGTATTTTTTCCTCTACGTCTTGATCACAGGCCTCTCCCTACCGGGGGCCTCGATCCTCACTCTAGCTGGGGGGGCATTCTTGGGTCTCTCCAAGGGCCTCGTCGTCGTTTCATTCGCAAGCACCATGGGTGCAACGCTCGCGTTCATCGTCGCCAGATTCTTGTTCCAAGATTTTTTTAAGTCGAAGTACGGCGAGGCCTTCGTCCGCATCAACGCCGGTGTCGCGCGCGAGGGGAGCCTCTACCTCTTCGGCCTCCGCCTCGTTCCACTGTTTCCTTTTTTTCTTATCAACATCCTCATGGGGCTTACGACGTTCAGTACCTGGAGATTCTTTCTCGTGAGCCAGATTGGCATGCTCCCGGGGACCTTCGCGTATGTGAACGCCGGCACCCAGCTCGGGAAGCTCGAATCCGTGAGCGGGATCCTATCACCCGCGTTCATCGTCTCCTTCGCACTCCTTGGGGTGATCCCACTTGTGCTCAATGGGCTTCTGAGGGCCCTTCGGGGTAGGAGAGTTTACAAAGGCTGGAAGAAGCCACGCCAGTTTGACTTCGATGTCATTGCCATCGGGGCCGGTGCCGGAGGGCTCGTGAGCGCGTACATCGCGGCCACCGTGAAGGCGAAGGTGGCGTTGATCGAAAAACACAAAATGGGTGGCGATTGTTTGAACACGGGGTGCGTTCCCAGCAAGGCGATCATCAAGAGCGCGAAAGTCGCCCAGCTCATCCGCACGTCCCAGAAGTACGGTGTCGATGTGGAACACGCGGAGACGAACTTTCCGGAAGTCATGGCGCGGATAAAACGGATCATTTCGAAGATCGAGCCCCATGATTCTGCGGAACGGTACACGGGTCTCGGAGTCCACTGCATCACCGGAGAGGCAGAGGTCTTAAGTCCCTGGGAAGTCCGTGTGAATGGGGAAATCCACTCCACCAGAAACATCATCCTTGCGACGGGTGCCAAACCGTTCTTGCCTCCGATCCCTGGCCTCGGGGATGCTCGAATCCTCACCTCCGAGACGCTCTGGGATCTCACCGAACTTCCTAAGAAACTCTTGGTCCTCGGAGGGGGGCCAATTGGGGTAGAGCTGGCCCAGGCGTTCCAGAGGCTCGGCTCAACGGTCTCCTTAGTGGAGGCTGGGCCGCAGATTCTCCCTCGTGAAGACACCGACGTTTCGGACCTCGTTGCGCAGAAGTTAGTAAACGACGGCGTCCGCATTTACCGGAATCATGCCGCGATTCGGTTTCAAAAGAATCTCGGCCAGGAGAGCCTCGTCGCGCGTTGCAATGACCAGGAGCTCGAACTCGAATTCGATTACTGCCTGGTCGCCCTCGGCCGCCGGGCCAACACGAAGCTCCCGGGGTTAGAAAAACTTTCGCTAGAGCTCTCCCAAACGGGTACCTTCGCGCACGACGACGGCATGCGGACCAAGTACCCCAACATTTTTGTCGTAGGAGATTGTGCCGGCCCTTACCAGTTTACACATACGGCAGCTCACCAGGCGTGGTACGCGGCGGTGAATGCTCTCTTCGCCCCACTCGTTTCGTTCAAGGCCGACTATAGGGTGATTCCGTGGTGCACATTCACGGATCCGGAGATTGCTCGGGTGGGCCTATCCGAGAGCGAGGCGAGGGCCCAAGGCATTTCCTACGAACTTGTCCACTATGACCTCTCCGACCTCGATCGGGCGATTACGGAGGATGAGGACTACGGTCTCATTAAGGTGCTCGTGGCGCAGGGGTCAGATCGAATCCTCGGGGCGACCATCGTGAGCAGTCGGGCGAGTGAACTCTTGGGTGAGTTTACTCTGGCGATGAAGCACAACATTGGTTTGAGTAAGATCCTCGGTACGGTTCACGCGTACCCCACGTTCCCGGAGGCGATCAAGTACACGGCGGGAGAGTGGAAGAAGGCCCGCAAGCCAGAGCGGTTACTCCGGTACCTACGAATCTTCCACGCGTGGAGGAGAGGATAGGATGCGTGTGATAGGCCCTGGCCTCCGGAGACTCCCGGCCCGATTTTCATTGCTTGCTTCGTTCCTCATTCCTTTGAATGACCCTCGAGGCTGGGAGCTCTTGGCCTACAAAAACATCCAGGCCAACACGGTCACCTGGTCCAAGCGCGGAATGGAGATCACCGTCAAGAACTCCGCTTCGCCGGTGATCTATCCCTTGAGCTCTCCCAAACGAGTCAGGAAGGTTGCCTTCAAAGGGACACTTCGCGGAGGCCTCGTGTTCCCTCCGGGACTCACCCAAGGGGAGAGGGGCGCCGATGATTTCGTCTTGAGGATTGGCCTCGTCCTGTCCGGAACCGCGAGGCTCGGGTGGTTCGAGCGAAAGATTGCTCCCGATTGGGTCTTGAAGCTGCAGTCTCTTGCCCCAAAGGACGCAGGCATCGAAAAGGTGCTTTTTCTCAACCTCTCATCGCAGAAGCTTCCGTGGACTCAGCGCGTGCACCCTTTGTCGAAGTACTTCGAGGAGAGGATCGTCGGGGAAGCGTCTGCGGAGTTTTCGATAGAGGAGACGCTGGTGAGGCCCGTGGATGTCGTGGCCCTGTGGATCTCGGTTGATGGGGACGACACGAAGGAAGGTTTTTCCGTAACTCTCAGTGAACTCCGTCTCGAGGATGACTCCCGGAGATGAGGTTTAGAGTATCCTCATTCATAGAGAAGCTCGATCTCTTCGAGCCGCTTCTGATGGCTACCGAGGAGCTTAAATAGGTCTACCCCCGTTTCTCGTTTTACCTTCGCGTGAAGAAATTTCTGAAGGCCAAGCACCCGGGGATGCGAAGACCCCGTGCCATGAGTATTCAAGATGAAGTCGACGGCATCGGTGAGCGTAAGATCGAGCTTCCTCGGCTCCACGGCGTCGATGAGAGAGAAGTCGTAGAGTCTCTTCGCCCGTATCAAGGCCGCTCGATCCTTCTCAAACCGAAGGCCCGAGTAAAGAAAGTTCGCGAGATTCTTCCCAGGAGCATCGGGAGTCCGGAAGCAAAGATTGACGGTGAGCTCTCCGTGGTGGTGGTTCTGGTGGATGAACTTATCCTGCAGGTCAATCGCCTGGACGTCCCCGGGCCTCACCTCCCGGGTCTGGTGCTCGACGAGGTCTCCGAGCGCGTGAAGTCGGGTCAGCTTCTGCACCTTCCGGAACGAGAACTCTGTGTCGATGTTTTTCCCGCGGAGGCACTGGAACGCACCCGTGAAATGATGGTTGTGGATCGTGGTCGGATTCCGTCTCCAGAAGTACACGTCGATGAAACAGCGCTCGCCCCGAACCACCGTCAGCGGGAGATTGCTAAACTCAGAAGCGGTGAAATTCTGTGCGGGCCGGAACTGGCCCCGGAAGGAGTACTCGACGAGCTCGGAGTAGTCGTAGAGCTCCGCCAGGTTCGCGTGACCCAGGAGCTCTGCCGCCCGCGTGTGAAATCCGCGGTCCTGGTGCGCGAGGAACTCATCTCCCTTGCGCACGAGCTTCTTGCAGACGGAAACGAACTCGGAATTCTTCATAAGGAACTTTTCATGTGAAGATAAAGATCCTCGACCTTCTTTCTTGCCCAGGGAGTTTTGCGAAGGAAGTTTAGGCTCGACTTCATGCTCGGGTCTAGCTGAAAGCACCGGATGGTGATCATGTTGCCCAGTTGTTCCCAGCCGTAAAAATCAACGAGCTCCGTCAGGATGGACTCGAGAGTCTTCCCGTGGAGCGGATCTTTTGAAGGCGTGAGGTTCTTACCTTTCATTCCGAGGCCGCCTGCCTCAGTCTTTTCAGGGCCGACTTCAATGGGCGCAGCGGGGAGTTGGCACCACTCGCTCCAGGAGCCGGCGTAGATGCTGGCGTCTATGCCGACTTGTCTCGCGGCGATCAGTAAAACGGCAGCGGTGACACCGGAGCCACAGTAGAATACGGGATGGGAAAACCCGACGCGAGATTTGATCTCTTCTTCCGGGATGAACTTACCCTCGGGATCCAGAAGACTCTTGTAGAATAAGTTCTTTGCCCCGGGGATGTGCCCAGCGTAAGGATCCAGAGGTTCGACCTCTCCGCGGAACCGTTCCGGAGCTCTCGCATCAACGAGCAACTGGCCTGAGAGCTGATTCTTGGAAAGGATCGTGACCAGCGGCGGTGCTCGTAAAAAAGTTTTCGGTTCGGAGGGCGTGCTCGGCCCACTTTCGAGGGGTCTTCCCGTTTCCTTCCAGGCCTTGAGTCCGCCGTTTAGGACTTGAACCTTCCTGTGCCCCAGCCACTGCAGAAGTAACCAAAGCCGGGCGGCCCCAGCATGGTCTTGATCATCGTAGGCCACCACATGGGTGGCCTCGTCGATACCGAAACGAGAAAAGAGTTCTTCTACCTCAGACGCAAGCGGCATTGGGTGGCGTCCATTCGTGCCATCCTTCGCCCCTGACAATTGTGTTTCTAGATCAACGAAGATGGCCCCTGGGATGTGCTCCTCAAGATAGAGATTCTTCGCCGCATCCGAAGGCCCGTGTCTAAAGCGAGCGTCGATGAACTTAGCGTTCGGGGGAATTTGATCAAGGTTTACAATTGGTTTCATGGCCCTATGTTATCCGATCGGAGTGCCTTAAGCCCATAGGAAAATGGCTTGGATCTGGGTCACGCGAGTTCCACTTCTTAGGCCCTAAGTTCCTGGATTCTCTTTCGGGTAATTTTTTTAATTCAGTTGTCCGCCTCGTCCTCGCTCATTCGTCATGCTCATGAAGAAACAAACAAGGAGATTAAAATGAAAATCGTTTTTTCACTGCTCGTCGGCGTCGCCTCTCTGGGCGTATCTGCTGAAACTTTCACCCTCTTAATTTTTGAGCCCGAGGCCTCGTACCGTGAGCGATCAAATCCAAAGAGTCCCTATTGGAAGGACTTCAGTGAGTACGCTTCCGGCATGGAGGCCGCAGGAATCCTCCGGGGTGGGACTGCCTTTTCCACGGGTTCTGAGGTAAAGTCTGTGAAGGTTGGCAAGAGCGACACCTCATTACGAGACGGGGTTCATTCGCGGCAAGACGATATCCTCGGGGGGTACTTGAGCATCGATGTTCCGGACATGGCCACGGCCGTTGCCTGGGCAAAGAAAGCGCCGCGAAGCTATAGCCTTCACATCGAAGTCCGTCCCTCCCAACCGAACCCAGCGATGGGAATGAAAAACTAAGGAGTAACATATGCAGTTTGCCATCATCGTCTACGAAACTGAACAAGACTTTAAAGACCGGCTAGATCCGTCGAAGCCTCACATTAACATGAGTGCGTACGTGGCCTACTCTCAGGCCCTGAGCGCCGCGGGTGTGGCCCGGGGAGGTGCGGGCCTTCAGCTGCCAGTGACCGCAACCGTCGTGAAGACCAAGGACGGCAAGCGGATGGTCCAGGATGGCCCATTCTCCGACAGTAAGGAGCAGTTAGGTGGATTCTTTATCATCGAAGCCGCGAGCCTTGACGAAGCCCTGGCCTGGGCAGCGAAGTGCCCTGCTGCGGGTGCGGCCGGGGTGGAAGTGAGACCTCTTCTTCCTCCGCCTCCGATGTAGACCTGGCTTGGAAATCATCGATCAAACGGCCCGGGCTTCTTACGGGAAGCTCGTGGCCATTCTTACGAAAAGCTCCGGCAGGGACGTCGCTCTCGCGGAGGACGCGCTCTCGGAGGCGTTCCTGAAGGCCCTGAGCACGTGGCCAGACTCGGGCGTGCCGTCGAGCCCAGAGGCATGGCTGATCCGGACGGCGAGGAATGCGATTGTGGATCGCTTCCGCCACGTGCAAGTTACCCAGGTGTCCATCGAGCTTTTGCTGGATCGACTCGAGACACGGCCTCAGGAGTACCCGGACCAACGGATGGCGCTCATGTTCGTTTGCTGCCATCCTGCGATCTCCTCAGAAATCAGAACACCGCTCATCCTTCAGACTGTCCTCGGGCTTCGAGTTGAGCAGATTGCCTCGGCCTTCTTAGTCTCCCCGAGTGCCCTCGAGAAACGACTCGTTCGCGCCAAGAGAAAAATAAAGGAGGCGGGGATCCCTTTCGAGATTCCCTCGGCCTCGGAACTTCCCGAGCGACTGGAAGATGTCCTTCAAGCGATCTACGCTGCTTATGGCACCTCCTGGCACGAGAGGACCGAAGCACTTGAGGACGAGGCGATCTTTCTCCTGCGCCTTGTTTCGTCCCTGCTGCCCCAAGAACCCGAGGGCAAAGGGCTCCTGGCACTGATGCTCTTTTGCTCGTCTCGCAAGCATGCGCGGAGCAACGAGGGGTGCTTCGTTCCTCTGGATGCACAGGACGTGAATCTCTGGAATCTTGAGTTTATCGCAGAGGCGGAGAAGCTCCTCTCTGAAGCCTCGTCTCACCAGCGCCCAGGAAGGTTTCAGTTGGAGGCCGCGATCCAGTCCGCTCAAGTCGCCAGGCTCTATCAAGGCGTGGACACTCGGGCGGAGATTCTGGCGCTCTACCGAGGGCTCGTCTCGAGCAGTCCCTCCGTGGGAGCATGGATCTCCTATGGGAGTGCAGTTCTTACTTTCGGAGACCCGGCGGAGGCGAAGAAGATTATCGATTCTCTGGATCAGGAATCACTTCTGAGTTACCAGCCCTTCTGGGTCTTAAAAGCGGAGATCTCGTTTGCCTTCGGAGATCAGGAAAACGGACGAGAGGGCTTGATGAGGGCGATTGGTCTCACAGCGGATGTGAGTGTAAAAAAATTTCTTAGCTCGAGGCTCCCTGCACCGGCCCAAGGCTAGAGAAGAGGTCCTGAGTGGCAGACTCCGTACATTTTTTCAACCACTTTAAATCCCACCGATTCGTAGATCCTAGCGGCGTGGTAGTTCTCATCCGCTACCATGACGAGTTCATCGAGGCCCATTTCGGACAACGCATGCTGAGACACGCGGTAGACCAGAGTCCCGCAGATCCCCTGACGCTGAAAGGCCGGATCTGTGGTTACGAGCTGGAAGCGTCCGATCTCATTCTCTCTAAAAAGGCCTAGGCTTCCGACCAGGTGCTCTCCGAGGAACGCTCCGAACCACTGGCCCATCCCTGCGCGGATCAGCTTTTGATAAGACTGTGCCTGGTTGGCGTAGAAGCTCCCGTACTGTGGATTCGTTGATGACTGGACGCGAATGACGCTCTCCCAGTCGGTTCCTTCGACCGGACGGATGCGGAGGTTTACGCTGAGGTGTGCGGGGGGGACGATCTGCTCAGCCGTTGCCCTCAGGACGAGACTTCTTTCGAACCGGTAACCCGCTTCTTCGAACTGTTTGACCTCCCCGATCTCTTCGCAATCCCAGGCGAAGGTCTTGTGCTGACTCCCACTTCCTTTGAACTCCTCCGCAAAAAGTCGCTCCCATGCCGCTCGGACATTCGCCCCTGGTGGGGTCTCAAAGATGAGAAGGTTTCCCCAGAAAAAGTCCGGATTTGTGCTCGTCTTTACGACGATGTAGCTTCCGCGGTCGTGGATCTCTCCATGGTACTTGGGGAAGATGAGGTCAGTTCTGAGTCCGAGGGATTTTAGGTTCATGAAGGTACGATTTTAACGGGAGGGACTAAAAGTTAAAGGCGCATAGAATTATGAATCCAATTCAAGGCTTGACCATTTCCAGATCCGGTCGATAATTAATCCTCCGTGACAGGACGAGAGTGGAAAGCTTCACAATTTAAAACAAAAGGATCACCAATGGCCCCGTTGAAACCGAATGAACTACGGCTCGTCCGTCTCTACGATGCTCCGGTCAAGGTAGTCTGGGCCGCGTGGACAGAGGATCAGCATTCTTCAAAATGGTGGGGGCCTAGAGGGTTCACACTCACGACCAAGACTAAGAACGTAACCTCGGGTGGGAAATGGACCTACACCATGCATGGCCCAGATGGCGTGGACTATCCGAACACCACGATCTATCACGAAGTCGTTCCGTTCCAGAAGCTCGTCTACGATCACGGTGGAAACGAGGCTCAGAAGCCACTCTTCCAAGTTCGAGTGACCTTCGAAGAGGACAACGGAAAGACTCTGATGGATATGACGATGGCCTTTGACTCGGAAGAGCAAGCTCGGCAGCTCAAAAGGTTCATCAAAGACGCCGGCGGAGATGCGACCTGGGACCGACTCGCGGAGTACCTCGCCTACCTGAAGTCTGGGACAGACCGATTCGTGATCAACCGAAGTTTCGAGGCCCCGATCTCCAAGGTCTACGAGATGTGGACGAACTCCACGGTTTTCTCGCAGTGGCTACCTCCGACAGGATTTACGATGGAGTACTTTGACTCAACGATTAAAGAAGGGGAAACGACATTCTATAAAATGACCAACGGGGCCACCGTGGATCACTACGGGAAGATGAGCTACAAGAAAATCTCTCCCGTTCACCAGTTGGTCTATACCCAGTGCTTCACGGATCAGACCGGAAAACTCACGAAGCCGCCGTTTGAGGCACACTGGCCAGACATGATCATTTCCACCGTCACCTTCGCCGAAGAAGGGGCAGATGAAACTCGAGTTACGCTGGAGTGGGAAATCCAAGGAACCGCAACGGATTTGGAAAGGAAGGTCTTCTTCGATGCGAAGGCGGGAATGACGATCGGTTTCAGCGGGTCCTTCGACAAGCTTGAGCAACTGCTTACTTGAGGGGAAGGAAGGTTGGCTTGAGCGCTTTCGCTCTTCTAGTCATACTGTTGACGCTTCCGATCTCAGCGCTCAGTGCTCGCGGACATCGGCCGGACCCCCACTGGCTTAAACTTCTCCACTACCAAGAGCAGTGGCTGGGTGGTTACCTCTCCCAGGCGGATGGGAGGGATTTCTTCCTTTCCCCAGATGGCAAACGCTCCCCAGAGCATGAGCTGGCAGCTCTCCTCCATTCTCTGGACCACCAAGACCTGTCTGAGAAAAAGAATACCTTCTGCCGTTTCCCTGCTCGGGTGCGGTGGCTGAGGAAGGCCGGGGCCGTGCTTCCGCCGCAGAAAACAAAGTGCCACCGTCTCGAAGAGTTCAGGACGCAGGTTTCTGCGCGGTCGGTCTACATCGTTTTTTCTAGTTACTTTCTCTCCAACCCGGCCTCAAGCTTTGGGCACACGTTCATGCGGCTCGGGAAAACCGAAGACCCGGTCCCAGGTCACGAGCTCATTGACACGGGTGTGAGTTACGCGGCGGAGACCGGTTCATCGGGATTCATCGCGTATGCGTTCAAAGGTCTCACCGGTGGATTCCCCGGAGAGTTCCGTGCGATTCCGTACTATGCGAAAGTGCACGAGTACAATAACTCCGAACTGCGGGACCTCTGGAGCTACCAACTTAACTTCACGCAAGAAGAAATCGACTTCTTGGTGGATCACCTGTGGGAACTCGGGCAGAACCACTTTGATTACTATTTCATGACGGAGAACTGCTCGTACCACATGCTCACTCTTCTGGAAGCCGCGAAGCCAGAGCTCAATCTCGTGGCCCAACTTTCCCGGTTCTACGTGCTGCCTTCGGATACCCTGAAGGTGATCGAGCAAGAGGGTCTCATCAAATCCATGAGCTTCAGACCCTCACCCGAGAGAGTCTCGCTGCACGTGAGAGAGTTACTTTCTCCGACGGAGCTTCGAAGTCTTCCACGCATCACTGAAAACCCAGAATCATTAGAGAAAGATGACAGAGTGAAGGCCGCTGCCCTGCTAGATGCGGCCCTCCTGAAGCTTGAGATCGATGAAGAGAAGAAACTCCTAGAAGAAGACGCTCGGACGCTGAAGCTCCAGCAGCGGCTCATGCTCGCTCGAGCTAGTATCCCCGTGCGATCCCCGAGGCCCAACTATGACTACCTCTTAGGGAATGCGCCCAACAGAGGGCATGCCACGCGTCGCCTCACGTTCGGGCACTTACAGCGAGCGGGAGAGGGGTGGACGACTTTCGGGATCCGAGGCGCGTTACACGACGTCTTAGACAATGAAACTTCCTATTTGCCGGACACAAGCCTCGAGGTGTTCGACATCGTAGGCCGGAGTGACGGGCGTCGGTTTCAGGTCGAAGAGTATTCTCTGGTTAACATGCTTAATCTTCGAGATCTGACTTCAGCGAAGAGCGCTCTTTCGTGGAAAGCTCGGGCCGGAGGGTGGCGAGACCAATTTCACGGTCGGGAGAGGCAGAAACACGGCTTCTCTGGTGGACTCGGTCTTTCAAAAAAACTTACGGGCCTCACTGCTTACCTCATGCCAACCGTCGAGGCTGCCTACCGTTCCGGATCAACAACGAGTGTTCACCCGACGGTTGGGGGTGACGTCGGGATCTACGCTCGGTTCACGACGCGGCTTCGAGGCCACTCACTCTTTGGGATGAGAGACGAGGGCAAGAACGAAGCTTTCTTCCTCAACGAACTGCGCTTTTCAACGATCCAATATGCTCTTGGGGCCAGGAGCCTCATTTATCCGGGAACTGGTCAGCAGGAGTTCCAGCTCGCAAGCTACTTCTACTTTTAACCGAGCGTCAGTGTCGACCATGGGAAATGAAAATTTGATGCAATTATTTTTCTCTCATCTACAATATTCCTAGACCGATATCGAATCTCCCGGGTCCAAGGAGGGTTGCCTGAAGTTCCCACTCATTTTTGTTTTCACGCTCGTCCTGTTGCCGCTTCAGACGGCCCTGGCGTTCAAGGCATCTCGGTGTGCGAAGTTCCTCGAACCGCCGACCTACATGGGAAAGGCCGAACGGGGTTTGGTGAAGTTGTTTTTCTCAACGACCTCGACGGGGCAGTTCTTTACTTCTACCGGAAGCTGCAAAATGCTTGGCGGGGTATCCGAGGGAGAGAAGAAGCAGTTCATTGCTCACAATGCGGACCACATACGAAATAACATCATCCGCGCGGAAGGGGATTACCTTTCGGCCCTGACTTTCCTCTACGGCTGTGACCCTAAGGCCTCTGGAAGTGTTGCGTTGCGACTTCAGGAGAGCGTGACCACAATCTTCGGTGCACGATTGGACCATCGCCCTTCACAAGCGTCCGAGGCACTGCACACCTTCATGCAGTCAGACGCAGAAATCCTTGAACTCTGTGCTCTCGCCAATGTCGGATGACTTTTCTGGAGACCGTATGAAACTCTACCTCGTTTTGTTTGTTACTCTAGCTCTCTTCAGTCCTCTCAATTCCTTTGCCTTCAATAGTCGAAGGTGTGCCAAAGTATTCCCCGGAGGTGGGAAGGGTCTTGGGAAGACCGAGAAGATCTACTACAAGCTCTTTTCTGTTTCGACGTTTTCCTCTCAGTTTCTCACGTCGACCGGTGATTGCCGGTTGATCGGAGGAGTCTCCGAGGATGAACGAAAGTTCTTTGTCGCCGACAATGCGGCCCAGCTCAAGGGAGACATCGTCCGTGCCGAGGGGGACTACCTCGCTGCTGCGGCCTTCCTCTACGGTTGCAGTTCCAGCGAGCAAGACAAGGTTTTCCTTCGGCTTCAAGAGAATCTGACGAAGGTCTTCGGTTCGGATTTAAACCATGATCCTCGGCGAGTAGCTGACGAGTTCGATCAGCTTATGGGGTCCGATCTGAAGCTCAGAAGAATCTGTTCCCTCGGCGCCTAGGCTTCGGTCATGAGAAGGATTCCACGTTTGAGATCCTGTCGGCCGACCCATTTTCCATCGGCATGCGGAAAATAGTGTCGCTCCTTTTCCCTGCATCCTAAGGGTGACATACTTTTAGAAGCTTTACTGGACCCAGTTATCATCGGAGCAACTATGATACGAATTTCTTTCTACCTCTCCCTTTTCTTCCTCTTCTCCTGCGCCAGCACGACGAAGAATGAATCGAGGAAGATCTCGTCCATCACTCGAGACCTCAACGGCACCTACTTAGGAGTTGCTCAGTACAAACCTGGTCGCCGGGGTCCGAATAAACCTGCGATTCGGATCTACCTCCAGGCCGTCGAGGGAGAAGCCGAGAAGTACCACGCTGTCTTACTTGAGTACGTTGATCTTTTGAAAATGGCGCCGAGCTACATCGCCTCAAACAAGCTTCCCTTCATTGCTAATCGGACGGGGTACCTGAAGCACATCACCAGCAACATCTCCACCTACGAGGTCGTTCCCGGCGAGCGTGATGGATCCTACAACATGTGGCCTCTAAGTGTTGTCGAAGACCGGATCGAAGCGAAGAGAGAGGGGCCTCCCCGGGTTCTGACTCTCTCCAGTGACGATAATCTGAAGCATCCCCTCGAAGGAGCAACCATCAGTAGCGTCAGAGAAACCGAGCCTCAGGAGATCTTCTTCCCGAAGAAGGACGACAATAAATCCAACGGCATTCAGTACGGTACGGCGAAATTGGCGTACGAAAAGGCGAAGCTCGAGTCCACCTGGAGAAAGAACTTCTTGGCCGGCCCCTACCTCTCGCAGTACTACAAGGTCGACGACGTCGTCTTAGCTCTCTCAATCGCAGATGGAAAGAACCATGCTGAGTTCAAACTCAATGACAAGATGTCTCACCTCTCCGCGGAAAAGCGCAACAGAATGTTCACAAACCCTCTCTCCGCGTTCTTACAGGGCCATTTTACGGCCACGGAGCCTCGAGACGGGATGTTTCTTTTCCAGTCAGGAACTGGCGACGAGCGGTCAAAGGAGATCGTTCAGGGAAGAATCGCCCTGTTCATCGACATCTTTGATGCCACGAAGTCTTTGAATCAGGACGTGGTTGAGCTCGCCCTGATTAACCCTGAAAATCCCGATGACTTCCTCATGTACTACGAGCACCCGGAGAACGGAGAAGGAAGCAGGTAGGTCTCTAAGCTAGAACGTCTCAAAAGCCTCAGCGAGTCTGGGGCTTTTTTTATTCCCTCTACGCTAGATCTGCGCGTCCTTAAAAAGTGGAATTTCTACGACCTTGCCCTGGAACCCTCGAATGGAGAGCTGCTCCTTATACCCCTCGACAGAAATGCTCTGAGAGAGAGGAGGGAAGAAGTCGTCATGGTGGTGAGGAATCACGACCTTGGGATTGATGATCGCGGTCATCCGAGCAGCGATCTGCTGGATGGAAGTATGGCCTTGAAGCGGGGCCAGGAGGTAGTCAACCTCGAGCTTGCGGTAGGTCTCAAGTTCCTGGTCTGTGCAACCCGCGGAGCTGATGAAGAGGACCTTCTTTCCTTTCAGTTCAAAGAAATAGGTTTGCACAAGGCCCTTGGGGTAGGCGAGACCCAGATGGCAGGCCTCAAGGCACCCTTTGATGCCACACCTTTTCATCGTGCTTAAGACGAGGGGAATGTCGAACCGTGAATGAGAACTGTGGAAGGCCCGCAGCTTGTAGGGCCTAAAGAGGATCTCATCATTCGAAGCGCGAAGGAGGCGCGATCCGGGGACTCCGCGGAGCTTGAGCACTTGCCCTGTGAGCCCTGGCGCGAAGACGGTAAGCTCCGACGCCTTCACGATGTCTGGGACATCGAAGGTATGGTCGAAATGACCGTGCCCCACGAAGAGCGCCCGTGTGTTTTGAAACGACTGAGGAGTGAAGGGGGATTGAGCACCTCTGCCTCGGGAGAGGAAGGGATCGAAGGCAATCTCCCCCTCTGGGCTTTTAACGATGAAACCTGCCGTACCTAACCAAGTGAGATTCATGGTCAAAGTATAACTGGTTCAGGAGATAAAAGAAAAGGAGAAGGCCGAAGCCTTCTCCTGAGGGTAGGGCAGTGAGTTTAGTTTAGTTCTTCCAAGGATAGAAAGCAGTTTCAAGGCCTTCTAGTTTAGGTCGTAGCTCAGGCATATGACGGACGATGACTTTGTGCATGAAGCCTTCGTTGTCGATCCAATCTAGGCCCGCTTGGGTGTAGTACTCTTTGCGGTAGTTTGCGGTATAGAATCTGTCTGCCATCAGTCGCCGTGAGGCCATCAGAACGAAGATGTGAAACTGAGTTTCGCCGAAGCCAAAGTTCAGCGGTCGGACTTCCTCAGCGGACGTTCCAACGAGGAGGTCTACGTCTTCGACGTTATCGTTTCCTTGGGCGTCTTTCCCGTAAACAGCATTGAACTTTGCGAGGATCGCTTCTTGCCGCGCGTCCTTGGCCCTTCCATCAAGGAAGAAGTCAGCGTACTTACGGATCGGTCTCAGACCAATTCCTCTCCGGAATTGATTGTAGCGAGGCACACCCCGCTCCCGGTCACGGATGATATCAACCATCGCAAGGTCCATGATGCCATGGCCCGGGATGGTTAACTTCTGCATGAACTCCGGAAAGTTATTGAGAACAAGTTGCCCTGGCTTTTGCGTACCGAAGGAGTAGAACAAGTCTTTTAAGTCGTGGCTGGCCATGATGCCGTAGCTCTTCTCGTTGCGAGTTGCCCCGAACGGAACTGCTTCCACTTCGTTCTGCTTGTCCAGCTTCTTGAAATTTAGCTTCTCTGGTAAGAGAGAGTGAAGTCGGTACACCGAAGTGAACTCCTCCGTGATGCTGTACGGAACACCGTAGTCGTTCGTTTTATCACCGACGATCCCGCCGATGGTGTAACCGGTGTTAAGATCCTCGAACCATTTGACTCTGTTGAAGCCAGGAATGTTCTTGATCAGGCGAGACCAGGTCTGGGGGTTCGCAAGGCCGTACCAGTTTGTGTACATCGCCTTCTTCAAAACTTTGTTCGGTAGAATCGCTGGGGTCCACTCGACGGTATGTATTTTTGCCATGACCGCTGCGTTGATCAACCGTGCAGTCTGGAACACGTGCTCGTCGAGCTCTCTGTCAGTGAAGGTGAAGACGTCTCGGTCATTTGACGAGACCGCGTTTCCAATCCTTCGCAAGAGACCCGCTTGGTTCCAGACCCACTTCTTCGACGCTTCGTCGAAGGTCACGTGCTTCTTGATGAGCATCTCCGCGATGGCGTTGTGCTCTTTCACGAAGAGGTGGTGAAGCATGCTGAGGCCTACCCACCAGTTATCTCGAAACCCGGTGAGCTCATGACCATGGTTCATGCGATTGTTCGCCGGATTCAGGTCGTTCCCTCTCGGGAGAAGTTCCCGGCCGTTCTCGACGACGGTGATCATCTTGCCTTTCTCGAAGGACCGGAGTCTGTTCTGCTCTGCCTGGTTGCTGCCGTAGATCTGCGAGCCATCCCACCAGTGGGTGACGTCGTTGTTCGTGACTTTACTGAAGGCACTGTTGACTCCAGATCTCGTGACCGTTTCTTTCGTCCGATCCACGGTCACCTCGGACCCATCTGGCATCGGAACGCGATGCGGATTCTCCGTGGCGTTCGGACCATGGGTGAGCCAGTCGTGGTTCATGAACTGGATCCAGCTCGCTGCGAGCATGTTCAAGAAGGGGACTTCCTTGAACTCGTCGCGAGTGAAGAACTCTTTCGAGACCACCGCCGGATTCGGAGTCATCAGCTTATCGTCGGCGTCCTGATCGATGAACTCTGGAGCAACGTTACGGCCAAACGCAACGCCCGCGGCGCCCACGTTTGGATTCGCAAGATTATTACAGGTCCCGTCGGCGCTCCTGAACCGAGTGTTCTGCTTCGAGCAGTCCACGGGCGCATAACTCGAGTAGTCGATGTGGGGATCGTGAAGGCTAATCTTGAGAAGGTTTTCGCGGATCCCTTTCAAGACGTAGAGGCCACCGACGGTTCCTCTTCGAGACCAGGTCGTCCACGGAGACTCTTCCGCATCCTCTGACGTCGGAACTCGGTCCGCAGCTTCTTGCTTTTTAACCGTCGCCACTGTTTTGGTCTTGTTCAACGTACAGGAGACGACCAAGACTCCGGTGGCAACAAGTCCGAGTGAGATAATTTTTTTCATGTAAATTCCTTTTACTTCGATCAAAATTACTTTTCTTTTATACTAACGTGATAAATAAAAAAAAGTTGGAGAAAAAAATGACTGAAAATGATTTGATATCGACCTACTCCTCTTCCCATCAAAATAAGACCAATCAAGTCGTGCATTACGTGTGTGTGCCTATTATTTTTTTTAACGTTGTGGCGTTTTTCTATGCGCTTTCGCCCTTTCTTGCGATGGCGTTGAGCGGAGTCTCTTTGATCTTCTATTACCGATCTCTCCGCTCATATTTCTCCCTCATGATCATACTGATCTTGGTTTCACTAAGCATCTGCTACATTTTTGCCCCTTTTGAGCATTTCCTGAAAACGAACATTCTTCTCTTCGTGCTCGCCTGGATCGGTCAGTTCTGGGGGCATAAGGTTGAGGGAAAAAACCCATCTTTCCTTCAGAACCTCTTGTTTCTTTTGGTCGGGCCCGCTTGGATCATGGCCAAGTTTAGAGCGCGGCTAATCTCTAAAGCGTAAGGGGTTGGGCGCATGAAGTTTTTTCCCTCTAGGGTTTATGGCCTAGGTAGCATTTAATTAACTTATCGTTTTTGCCGGTCTTCTTGGTGCGGAGGAAGCTTGAAAAAGAAAACTTACCTTGGTCTCTCAGCTGGAGCCGTCCTCCTCGCGACCGCTGCGTTTCTCTTCAGCGAGACCCAGACCGGTGAACCACGCTCACCGGCGTCCATCCCCGCGAACTACGAAGAACTCCGAGGCTGCGAAAAGCAAGAGGTCCTCTGGGACAAGGCCGTCGCAAGCGTCCACCGGGAGCTCCCTCCCCACAGTAAGTTCGGGTTTCCGCAGCTCCTTGGCATGAGCGTTCAAGAGATCGACAAGAAGGGGAGTCTGCACTCCGATTTTTCTCCTCCGGGCTGGAAAAAATACCTTCACCGGCGCGGTGTCTTGGCAAAAGTTAAACTTGTCCCCCGGAGTTCGAGATACACAGGCATCTTCCAGGGAGCCGAGTGCGCACTCGTACGCTTGTCTCTGACCTACAGGCCCGTCGGATCAAGGCCCGTCGCTCCGGGACTAGCACTAAAGGTTCTCCGAGATGGGGCCCCCAGTGCTAACGTTTCCGCACTCGTCTCCCTCGAAGGCCAGGAAAAAGACTTTAATTTCTTCAAGCACCCGATGTCGAACATTGTTCCCATAAGTGCGGGCCTTGGGCAAAAGCTCGTTCACAAAATTTTCCGTCGCGTTTCCGGATACCCAGAGGAACTTGCGGTCAATGACATGGCCTCGGTGGACGCCCAAGGGAAAAGGGCAGAGGCCGCCGTTTCTCCGCGCCAGATCTTCTTCGTCCCACACCCAGAGCTGAAGTTCTCCTCGGAGGAGCACGATGTCCGCGAGGATCTCCTCAGCATCCCCGCTGGGAAAACGATCTATCAAGTGCGCATTCTTTCGGAAAAGCACCGTGCCTACGACTATTCGCAATACACGCCGGCCGACGTTGAAACCTTCTTGAAGGACTCTGAGCACGTCGGCGACCTCGTGACGACGTCCGAGTTCTTGGCCTCGGAGTTCGGCGACGGCGGAATCTTCTTCCGACACGAGCTTCGTCCCAAGTAGGCTCGGCTCATGTGGATTCTCATCAAGCTTGCCGTGATGTTCGGAGCCTTCATTTATCGACTCCGGGGTAAGGTTCTCTCCAGAGGGTTCTCAAGCGGGGAGGTTGAGGGAAACCCCTATTTCATTCACCACCAAAAGAAAAGTCATGTCATCGTGAGCACGCGCGTCGGGATCGACTTCACGTGTCCCGCAGTGTTTACGATCACTAAAGAAGGTTACTGGGATCGTCTTTTTAAACGCTTGATGGTGAACGAAGAAGTCCAAACTGGGGACGCAGACTTCGATCAATCGTTCTACCTCTCCAGCGATGCCCCTGCGTTTCACCAAGTGCTCAAAGGTGACCCGACGCTCCGAGAAATTATCCGAAGCCTTTTTAACCACGGCTGTCAGAGAATTTCCTGCGACGGGACCACGCTTTGGTGCCAATTCGTCGCCAATCAAAAGCCGGATCTGGACTTGGTTAAACGGTGTTTTGCACTCTTCCAATCCCTCGGTGAGTTAGGGCGTCTTACGAAGGACTCGAGGCCAGATCCGTTTGCGGTAAAAATTTTTATCATCGAAGCCCTCATCTATTCTTTGACAGCCTATGCTTGGACTGGATTCTTTGAGTGGTACTTCTTCCGAGAAGACCTGCATCTGAACCCGGTTTTGATCATGAGATCCGGCCTCGCCGTCGGGATCTTCCTAACTGTGTCCTTCGTCGCTCTTGTGATGGTCGCTCTGCGAGGCTCCTCCCGGGCCCACCGAGTGTTGATCGAGAGTGCTGTCGTTCTCTTTCTATCCGTTCCGATCGGAGGTCTGTACCTCGTCCGCGACGTTAACATCGGTTTAGATAGGAGCGTCCCGTGGGTAGTGAGGGCCAAGGTCCTCGGAACCTATGAACAAGAGTCCAAGGACTATAAAGGCCGAAGGAACTATGCCTACTATCTCGAGGTCGACGTGCCTCAAGCACCGCCGGAGGTCCAGCTTCCTCAGCGGATCCGCATCTCAGGATTAAAGTATGCTGAACTGACCAACGCACGGTTTGTCACCATCACCATCGGGAAAGGATTTCTGAACTATCCATGGTATAAAAAGATCGAAGGTCACGCGTTGCCGAACTAGTTCGGTCCCTCCCGTTAGATCGTTACCGGTAGGTAAAGACACTTTCCAGTGGTTCCTAGTTGGGCTAGTTTCGACTTTCTAATTCCGTTCCCTTTTTTATCTTTTGAAAGCTCGATGAGGTCCTTGAGAACGTCGCAGAAGTTTGGATTAACAATAAGGATGTGTTCGTAATCAGCAGCAGCTTCTTTGTGCTTGCCGAGGTCTCGGGAGATGATCGCTCGTCGGCGGTAAGCTTCTACGGCGAGTGGGTTAAGCTTAATTGCCTGGTCGTAGTACTCCGTGGCCTTCTTTAAGTCCTTGGTACTCTGAAAATATGCACCTAGATTGATCATCGCAGGGGTTAGATCCGGATTAACTTTGAGAGCGATTTCAGAATAAACTTTTGCCTGACTCATCCTTCCTTGTGCGGCATAGATCGCGGCAAGATTTGAGTAGGCGTCAGCAAACCCTCGCGAGTGATCAATCGCTTTTTTGTAGAAGAGTTCCGCCAGTTCATTCTGTCGGCTCATGCCAGAGATGTACCCAAGGCCGAGGTAGACACTGGCCAGCAGTTCTTTCACAGAGTCCAGGCTCTTTAAGTAGATCCCATTCTCGATGGCTCGTTTTGTGACGAAAAGGTTGTCGATGAAGTACTTATCCTCAACGACTTCACCCCTTTTTAATGTCTCAATATTCTTACACCGGGATTTTTCGCAGACCCGGATGAACACGTGTCCGGGCGCTCTCACAAGGTAGGCTTCGATGTCCGCGCGCTCCGCCGCTAAAAGGTAGAGGATCGATAACCCGAGGCAATGCGCCTTTAAGTTCTTGAGCGCACTATCCGGGAGAATGTTATCGAGTTGGTTGACCGATCGATAGCTCGAGTCGGGAACCATTTTTGTCTGTTTGAAGATGTAGTCGTTGAGGGCCGTGATTTTCTTCTCAAGGGTTAATGACGCTGCGATTCCTGGGACGTTTGTGATGAAGCGCATGAGCTCTTTGTCATCCACCGTCGGCCGAATTTCGTGCAGCAACCCGATGATTGCATCAAAATACTTCCTCGACTTATCCTGCGGTGTCACGCACTCATGGCCTGGTAGTTTTTCCCGTTTGCAAATGAAGCCCATGTTTTTTTGCGCGAGGTCCAAGTCTTCCTTTGAGACCCCGAATTCATGACCATGGTTCAAAAAGAGAAGAAAGATGTTTCGCTCGTCGATGAGGTCCTGCCAATAGCTAAACTGGATGAGCTGGGCAGACGCTTCCTTAACGGAATTAACAAGTGGCTCGATTTCTTGCTGGGTCTTGGCAAGCTTAGATTTCTCGATGGCCTTATCCATCTTCTGGACGAGGGCTTTTTGAATTTCCACTCGCTCAGCTTTATACCGCTTCCCGTAGACTGGATTTGAGTTTCGGAACTGCAGGTAGTGGATGTATTCATGGATGAGATCACCCCTGGATGCGTCACTTTGAATCAGGATCGTGTTTTCCTCTGGAAGGTATTTCCCATGGAGGTTTCCAAGGCTTTTTGAGTCTGGTGCAACACAGTGCTTTGCAAAGATGCCTGGGGCCGACCCTCCATTGCAATAGACTTTTAATTTTATCTTTTCTTGCGTGATGAATCGGTGGAGGTCATCAGCCGTTTTCTTGAACAAGCTCTGGAGAAGATTCTTGTCGACTAGGGTGTTGTCGCACAGACGGTACTGATCTTCCTCAATCTTGGGGGCGCAATTTACGAAATCGGCCTTGTGCTGATTCAACCAATCCAAAAACTCACGATGGTCCTGACCCCAAACACTGTGCGAGAGAAAAGTTATGACCAAGAAGAGGATTGTAGTTTTCAGATTCTTATCCTGGCTGAAATGATAGAACTTATCTTATGCTTAGTTTACACGTGATCCGGAAAAATTCTTCCCTCTAGTTAAGGGAGGGAGGTGCGACGTGGCCCTGTATCATTGTAATGTAGTCAACCTTCTTTTTCGAGCGATGGATTCTACAACGAGGTAGTCATGGAACTGGTGGAGGTGAGGTCCCGGAAAGAACTCCGTGCTTGGTTGAAGAAACACTATGCCCAATCAGAAAGCATTTGGCTTGTGACCTACAAGAAGGTCTGCCCTGAGTTTTATGTGTCCATCGAGGAAATCGTCGAGGAGGCGCTGTGCTTTGGGTGGATCGACAGTCTTCCGAGGAAGCTCGATGAGGAGCGAACGATGGTTCGGCTTTCTCCTAGAAACCCCAAGAGTGCATGGTCGGCAGTGAACAAAACACGGGTTGCGAAGCTCATAAAAGCAAAACTCATGACGAACTCAGGTCTCGCGGTCATCCGGCAGGCGAAGCTAAGTGGAACCTGGGACTCTCTCAACCAGGCTTCTTCGTTGATAGTTCCAGAGGACTTGCAGAAGGCCTTTCGTAAGTTTCCAGGATCAAAAAAGAATTTCGAAGCTTTTCCACCCTCATCACGTCGGGGTATTCTCGAGTGGATCACGGCTTCAAAAACGGACAAAACTCGATCGAAAAGGGTCCTTGAAACGGCAAGGCTTGCGCAGGAAAACGTCCGTGCGAACCACTGGAGGAAGGGCTGATTTTTTAGATATAATCGCGATGCATACACACCTAAGTTATTGTTAATACTAAATTTTAGTTACGAGTCATGACAAAAGACTCATTTGGCGAGAAATCACAACTTATTGGCCGGATTCCGAAAGATCTAAATCGGTCACTGGCCTACAATGGGCGAGTCTTTAACAACATCATCAGGAGATTGTGATGAATACATTAAACCTTGCCCTTACTGCTTTACTAACCATGACCGGTGTTTCTTGCGCCCATCAAGTGACGACCCCTGCGGCTAAAAAAATTTACACCTACGAATCCGACGCGACGGGCTTTAACACGAAGAACTTCTTCTATGATAACGGGAAAGAAGTGATCGTTTTCGATGCACAATTTACACAGCTCGAAGCAAGGAAGAGCATCGATTTTATCCGGACTCAGACCAAGAATCCGATTACGTACGTCGTTGTGACTCATCCGAATCCTGATAAATTCAACGGTGTGAGTGAGTTTCAGAAGCTCGGGGCGAAGGTCGTTGCATCGCAAAAGACTGCATTGAGTATCCCGGGGGTTCACTCTTATAAAAAGTACTATTTCGTTACGATGGCAAAAATGTTCACGGAAGAGTCTTACCCAAAAGAGGCCCGCGTCGACATCACCTTCGCCCAGAACTTTGATCTTCGCTTAGGAGATGGTGAAGTGATTAGACTTCAAGAGCTAAAGTCTCCCGGGGTGAGCTCGACCCAGACAATAGCGATCATTCCACAACTCAATGCTCTCATGGTTGGAGACCTCGTTCATCACCGGGCGCATGCGTGGTTGGAAGGTGGGATCGTAGATGGGAAAGCCTCCCCGTCGATCAAGGGGTGGATCGAAGACCTTGAGGAAGTTTCCTCCATCGCCAATCCTGGGACGATGATCTACGGTGGCCGGGGGGATGTGGTCACGGCCGAGGAAGCCATTCCCGCCCAGATTAAGTATTTGAAAAAAGCTGCCGAGGTTGTGACTCGGTTTGCGAAGAAATCGGGAGATCAAACGGCAGCGATTCAAGCCGAGCTTGAGAAAAGTTTCCCGGAGTATGGTCTGAGCTACATGATTCAGTACGGCGTTTATGGATTAGTACAATCGAAGAAGTAATCGCATGCATCGCTAAGCCCAGGGAGTGACGCTGGGCTTAGCGATGTTTTTTGACCCAGGAACTTTCTATGAATCTCGCTATCCTAGAACAAGATTTATCCATTTGCCGACTATCCCCAGAGTCGAGCATCCCGGAATGGGCCTTCCGGAGTAGTTTCTTATCTCTGAGTCGAACCGCCGCTGAGCTCTCAATCGTTTGTGAGGAAAGTCTTGTTCCATCAGATGTAAAAAATGAACCTGGGTGGAAGATGTTTCGAGTCCTTGGAACCCTTGATTTTTCCCTTACTGGGATCCTCGCTAGAATCGCCAATCCATTGGCGGAGGCAAAGATAAGTATCTTCGCAGTATCAACCTTCGATACGGATTATGTACTTGTGAAAAAAGACTCCCTAGAAGCGGCGTGTGAATCTCTGAGATCTCATGGATTCACCTTTGTGACCCCCCCTCCCGACGAAGTCAACACAAGAAGAATTTTTGATTGAAGCACCAGAGGGACCTCTTAATTGATTTGTTACTTTTAGGATGACTAGTTAGATTGGAGAGCGAGAATGTTGATATGACTTGGCCAATCCTGGGAAGCATCTTTATCTCCTCGCTTCTTCTCGTTCTTGTCTTTTTATACTTGATCTTCGCGAGGCCAGCGATTTGGAGAAGAAATAAATCTAGGATTTCTTCTTTTTATATCGCTTGGTTTTCTAGCTATTTTCTGTTTGTCGTTTTCTTCACAGGTCCTCAAGACTTCCACCATTATCCGCCTCGGATTGACTCGCCATATAAACTCCCTTGGAAGTCAGGGGTTAAAAGACTCGTGGTGCAAGGGAATCGAAGTTTCACAAGCCATCGGGACCGTCATCGATATGCCTGGGATTTCTTGATGGCAACTGGAACACAAATCCTTGCTGCGAGATCAGGGACGGTGATTGAGGTTAGCGACGGTTACGATGGAATAGGCCTAAACTCTAATTTTATTTTGCTAGAGCATGAAGATGGTCAACGCTCTGGCTATTATCACATCCAACAGAAGGGTTCACTTGTTGCGTCTGGGGACTTTGTAACGCAAGGTCAACCGATTGCCTTAAGTGGCATGGTGGGACAAACGATGTTTCCCCATCTGCATTTTCTCGTCTTTAATAAAGAAGAGTCCACTTCAATCCCGGTAACCTTTAACGACGTTCTAGAGGGGGTTCCTTTAGCTGGACGTTTTTATGTTTCTGGGAATGTCCAGCGACCTTAAAGGGCCTAGTCACCCGCCGTAGGAATTACCGGAGCGACCTTCGGAAAGTATTCTTCGACGATGATGGGAAGTGCGCCGAAGTAGATGGATGCCACCATGGGACCGATGAAAAGCCCCGGGAAGCCAAAACTTATCACTCCACCGATCACCGCCAAAAGGCCAATGAACGGGTGGACATCAATGGCACCGAGAGTTCCTAAGTAGGGCCGGATGATATTATCGGTCACACTCGTTACGGCGGCAATCACGAGCATGCCTCCCGCAGCACTCGACTGTCCATCGGAGAAACAAATGAGTGCGATCACGATCGCCACCGGTGCTGCCCCGACGACGGGAACGAAAGAGACGACAAAGGTGATGAAGAAAACAAGGAAAAAATCCCCGGCGTTTAAGAAGTAGGCGCCGGCGGAAACGATCAGGGCCTGCACGAGTCCAGTGATGATGTTTGCGAAGAAGACTTCGCGGCAGCAGAGTTTGACCATCCGGATGAAATCGTCCCCGTTCTTCTCATTGAGATAGAAGTACCGGTTGAAGAGCTGCCTCGTTCTGTCGGATTGGCTGAGAAAGAAATACACCGAGAGGATGGTCACGGCACCAACCATGAAGATCAGCGGGAGTTCACTCAAGAACTGGCTAAAGATTAAAGACAGCTGGGCACTGATGTAGATGAGCAGGTTACTAACCTGTCGCTGGGCCATCGAGGGATCGATCCCATACACGGCACTAAACTTCTCGATGAGATTTGAGATGGCAACGGTCAGTTTGAGACTGAACTGGGCAAAAGTTGAGGTGTGGATCATGTCCGAGAGAATCTTCGAACCCCGGATGAGGAAGCCAATGACCGGAACAAATCCGATGACGGCGAGGAGAGCCGTGAAAATGATAAGGCTCCATTTCCGGGAAACTCCCCGGAGGATGAAAAAATCCACGAACGGGGAGAGGGCCATGGCCAGGATACCACCAAGAATGATCGCGAGCAGGAAGGGGACAAGAATGTAAAAAAATACACTCAGGATGGTGAGGATAAAGGCGATCTTAAAGAAGTTTGTCATGAAAAGACGGATCAGGGGATTGCTCAAAAAATCTCTTTTGGTGGTGGGCCAGGCATCATCTTAGTCCTTGCTCGGTGGCGAGTCTTTACCGGCATTTGCTCTTCTTGTGACATTCTCTACACATTTTCGCTTAGAGATTGATTGGTACACTGATGCTCAGAATAGTTAGGTGGTTCCTCACACTCTGGTCGCCATCAATGGTCTGATACTGAAGATCGACGCGAAGATCTCCAGCGAGCTTCATGCCGATCCCTATGCGGCGCCCGTTCACACCACTCATTTTCGAGTCCAGGTCGTAATCGCGTTTCATGTCCATCGTTCTGCTCTGACTCATGCCACCCCAGATTCGAAGACCCACGCGGCTGGGGAACTGAATCCCGACCACCGGTCCGTAGTTGGAGTCGGACAACCCCGTAGTATAGGTGGCACTAAGTCCGACGAAGGCCCGTTTGAGAAAATGAATGAGGCGACGTGTCTCTTTCTCTGCAACTTCTAGGGTCGTGAGCTTCAAGGGGTAAGGGATAACAAGTTTCTCTGCGGAATACTCCTGAAGCGAAGCGATTACCCGTCTGCCGGCATTTACACTTCCTGTTAGAGCGCAGAGAACGATGATCAAATGGAATTTACACATTGACCCAGTGTAAGGGCTTCAACCAAAAGTGATTTTACCATCATGTGAAGACAATTTGTAGATATCTACACAGAGTTTAAACGGTTTCATGATTCTAACCCCCGAAGCATCCTCTATTCTGGGTCACATGCTGAACGAAAAGACAATCCAGCTGGTGGACGATGAACCAGTCACGCGCACGGTCCGCAGCTCAAAGGAATCCAGCGCAAGCACGAGAGTGCGCTCCGGTTCCACTCTGGATTCTACCACGGTCTCCGCTTCGTCGAGCCACTTGGACGAACCAAAACTGACTGGATCAAACGCAGTAACCAATAAATCATTCGCTTTCGATGCACTTTTATATGTCGTAAATAGTCACGATTCAAACTAGGAGTTCACTTTGAAATTGTTATCCCTCGGCCTTACTGTCCTCTTGTTTTCTCTGGTTGCCTCTGCTGCCAAAGCAGATGAGACGGTGTCTGAAAAAATGGATGCTGCTGGAAATACCACCGCTCGGGCAGTAAAAAAAGGTGCTCACCGCGTCTCAGAAACAGTTTGCATGAAAAGCGATGCAGAGTGCGCCGGTGAAAAGCTCGAAAACCGCGCTGTTGAGACAAAAGACAGTATCGTTGATGGTGCGAAGAAAGTTGGGAATAAGATCGACTAATGAGCTTGTTCCGTGAAGAAAGATGAGTTTCCGCGAGATCGCCAAGAGTTAGACCGGAAATCTTGGCCCAGAAGGGCGGTTCCTTTTTAACCTTACCGTCACGGCAGAATCATTTCGACACGGACACGATTCATTTATCTCCGCGACGCTGCTTTTCTTTGACCTCTCCTGCAGTCCCACACGTAAAGCAGACGTGGAGAGATTGCTAATATGATAATCCCCAAGGAAAAAAATGCTAAAGTTCGTTACCCTCGCTCTCCTGGTCTCTGGCCCTGTCTTCGCTCAAACGGCGAGTGTCGAAAAGAAAGATGAAGCCGGTCCTACATTTCCCGTCATGAAAAAAGTTCAAAATCTTGAAGAACGACGGATCCACTTTGGCGTGAATCTTGGTGTGAATAGCCCCGAAGGCTCCAGAGGCTCGACTCCAGAGCTCGGAATGGAATTGGGTTTTCAACCCATGATTCCCTTTGGATTCAGTGTCGAGGCCAGCACTTCACGCTTCTCAAGTGATGACGATGAGTACCACAAACGCACAACAGTCCTCGGCAAAGGCACATACAATTTCGGCGGAGACACTCCGGTTGTGCGGTACAGTTACCTAGGCCTAGGTGCCGGACCGGTCTTCTTGAATGACGGGACTGAACTCGGAATTGCCCCGCTTCTGGGATTTGATATCCCTCTCCTTGGCGAAACAGATCACAGTGTTTCCCTTGGCTTCACTGCCAAGTACCTCTTCGTGACGAGCAAAGATCCGGATTCTCTCATAACTTCCGGTGCCTTTAAATACTGGTTCTAATTAACTCAAAGGACTCCCATGACAAACCCGACTCAAACAAAAAACCTTGATATCCCACAGGCGATTGAAGAGATGACAAAAACATTACTCACTCCGCAGAGTGCGGGTGAGTTAAGTGAAAAAGCATTGGAGCTCGTAAAGAAGTATCCCTTGCACACGGCGATGGTGGCCGGAGGAATTGGATTTCTCCTTGGCTCTTTTTTGGCGCGTAAGTGAATCTTCTGAAAGACCTCCTGCTGACGTCCCTTTTAAAAAAAGCGGAGAAGATAGATTGGGAAGAACTTGGCTCAAACGCCACGTTCTTGCCTCTTATCTACTTCCTCGTGATGGCCCCTGGAGTTTTCTTTCTCTTTGGCCTTTGTTGCTTCATCACCGCGGCGATGGGGGAGCAACCCGAGGTCTTTATCAGGCTGGGAGCTTGCTTCATCAGCTGTAGTATGATCCTTATCCTGACCTACCGGATAGTGATCAAGCGTCAGTTTAAGTTTCGAAAACATACTGAAGAAAGAAAACTCAAAGAGTCGACCGAGAAGCCTCTTACACTGATGGACGGATTTCTAGCGCCATTCTTGGTACAGATCAAGCGCGAACAGGAAATGCTTCTCCGGAAAGACGAGTAATTCGTCGCAACTGCCCTTTTAAATTGGTGAGGGCCCCTTTGTCAAAGGGCTTTTCCCCTTGGCAGAATATTTGGCCACCTGTGTCGGCGTCGATGAGGTTTTTGAGGCTTAGCTTTTAACAGAGAGGTTGCGCCTTTGCAGAGGTGGGGGAATGAAGATCACATGCCCCAACAAATCCTGCGCATTTCCCCAAAACTCTAGTCGAGATGGATTCTTCCGCCGAAAAGAGGACTCCAAATCAATCCAGCGCTACCGGTGCAAAACCTGCGGTGAGCGATTCTCTTCAGCGACCTTTTCCGATGCTTACTGGCAGAAGCGCCGGCGGATAAACGGAACTCTGATGAAGCTCCTCTCCTCCAACGTCTCACAAAGGAGAGCTGCGGTTTTCTTGGGAGTGAGTCGATCCACCGTCGAGCGGCGCGTGCCATTCCTTGGAAGAAGATGCCG
>JAIYDL010000019.1 GCA_027487515.1 Pseudomonadota bacterium | reverse complement strand
GAAGGAGGTGGAGGAAGTCGTCAGAAGTTTGAGAGATAAAGAGGCCCTTGAGCACGAAAATCAAAATCCTTTTTATCACCCAAAACACTTGTGACCTTTCCCTTGGTCCATCAAAAAAAGAAGAGAGGCCCAGGAGCCCCTCTTCACAGAATCTTACTTACGAAGCTCGAGTTCTTTGATGAGCTTGCTGTAGCGGCCCTGGTCGATGCGACCGAGGTACTTCAGAAGCGACCGGCGTTGACCGATCATCTTCATGAGACCCCGCATGCCCGCGTGGTCCTTCTTGTTCTTCTCGAAGTGCGGAGTGAGGTTCTTGATGCGCTCAGTGAGAATCGCAACTTGAACTTCCACAGATCCAGAGTTCTTCTCCGAGCCTCCGAATTTTTTAGCGAGTTCTAGAGATCTTTCGGCCGTAATCATTTTTTTCTCCTTTGCCCTAGCAACAACCTGACGTTGAAACCAAGTACAAGGTTAATTGGGCGAGCGGTATTGCCCCCAATCCCTGTTAAAGTATTGAACTTAGGTTGGTTTTATCGAAGAAATTCAGACATGTAAATCTTTAATTGGTCAATGAGTCGCTCTTCCACCTGACGGATCCTCTCGCGGGAGACGCCGTACTGATCCGCGATGCTCTGGAGGCTTTCGGGGATTTCGCTAAGTAAACGTTTTTTAAAGATCTCCTGATCCCGGGTTTTAAGACCCTTCACAAAGCTCTCCAGGTGGGTTTTCAAGATCTCGAGGTTCTGAAGCTCCCCGAGCCTTTCGTCGAGCGAGTCCTCATCATCACTGATGATATCCGAAAGAGTCTGACGCCCTCCGTCTTCATCCAGCGGTCTATCCAGACTCATTTCTTGACCACCGCTCCCAAGCCGCATGTCCATTTCCACCACGGCCTTCTCGGAAACCCCCAGATTGTTCGAAAGAAGCTTCACATCCGGGGTGATCCCCATGCTCATCAGCCGCTGCTTTTCTCGCATCAGGTTATAGAAGAGCTTCTTTTGATCCTGGGTCGTTCCGATCTTCACGAGGCGGAAGTTATCCAGGATGAACTTCAAAATGTAAGAGCGGATCCACCAGCTGGCGTAATAGGAGAGCTTCGCCCCCTTCGACGGATCATACTTGGAAACCGCTTTCATGAGGCCAATGTTCCCCTCTTGGATCAGGTCCATGATGTTCCGAGTGGCGTTCTTGTACTCAAGCGCAATCTTCACCACCAGACGCAGGTTGGCCAGGACGAGCTTTTTGGCCACCTCGATGTCGCCGGTCCGGAGGAGTTCGGCCGTGAGTTCGCGTTCCTCGTCGATGGTCAGGAGCTTGTGCCGAGAAATTTCTTTGAGGTAAACGGTGAGCGGATCCTGAACCCGGAGATCCGTCGAGCGCTTGATGACGGGGAGAGACTCCGCCATTTTTGGCAGGAGCGACTCGCTCGGGCCCTCCGAGACGAAGAACTCTTCCTCGCCCTCGAGGGGAACCTCGATGACGTCGTCTTTCTTTTTCTTCACTCCGCTCTTGGGTGCGACCCCGATGATCTCCGGAGTGACGTCGCGATTTTTGATTTTTTTAGTCATAGGGTTAATGTGGGCACGGCCATGGTTTCGTCAAGGTTACCCCAGGTGCGAATTCTTTGGATAACTATCAAGTCAGGAAAAATCTTCACGGTGAATTAACTTGGTACGTTAGGGACCAGTGACGACCCTCTTAGGACATTGACCAGTTGCGAGGAAACTCACCGTGCTTGCGCCCGCGGCCAGTGCTACAACTTGAGTTTAAGTCTTCCCTGGGCCACGTCGGCGCGGTAGCGCAGGTACCCGATGGCGAAGATTCCGTAGGAGAAGCGCACCGGGACGGAGAGCACCTCCTCTTGGTAGGAGTCGAAGAAGCTGCCGCGGTAGCTCCGCGCCTGGGAGACGAGTTCCTGGGCGAGAAGCTCCCCGAACGACTCGTTCCAGATCGGCTGCAGGAAGAGAGCTTCCTTCTCACGGAGTTGGATCGTAAGGTAGCGACCGACCTCCCGCACGTAGCGCTTCTTGCCCTCGAGGTCGACCTCATCCTCGAAACTCTTGGTCTTGGTCCTGAGCTCGCGCAAGAAGTTCTTCGAGAGCTTGAGCTGAAAGGCGGCGGTGAGTTTGTCGTGCTCCGGCATCAAGCGGTCGAGTTCTCCCAAGGTCACACTGAGGTTCACACCGAAGCCCTCACCCGAGGGCCCGTAGACGGCCGTTTTCGGCTCCACCCGGACTTTCAGGGCTTCTTCATAGAGGAGGTCCTGAGAGAAGGTTCCGAGAACTTTTTTTGACCAACTCGTCCAGCGTTCATCGATGCTACTTCGCGTGATGAGAGGCAGGTCTTGGTAGGACTCGGCACCGTTCATGAAATCGGGGACGCCCGTCATGAAGGCGATGAACTGGGAGGTCTCCCGGATCGGATCCTCGAGGTCCTGGGCCTTGAGCCACGCGCGGACCTCCGGGATGGTGGTCTGGGGAGGATCCTGGAAGCGGAAATGGTGGCAGTAGAGCTTGGCGAGGTCGGTGGCGATGCCCGTGGAACCGACGCTCACCGGAAAGCCCTGACGGAACTCCAGGCCCGTGCGCTGGCGGCACACGAGATCGTCGCAGAGCACTTGGACCGTTTGATCACTCTTCACCGTCTCCACCGAAAGTCGCGTGTCGTCGACCCTGTCTTGCAGCCCAGAGAGGTTCTTTACCACCAGCGCCATGATGTAGCGGTTGTTCAGGTACGGAGTCAGGAGTCGGTAATCCGACGTGTCTGCGCCCCAGGAACAGAAGGCACGGAAGTTTCGGATCGCGAGGTCAAACTCCCGGGAGCGGGTCGCCCGGGCCTCGGAGCGGGTACGCAAGTTCTCTGGGACGAAGGGTGACGAGGTCACACTCGGGATGATGTCGTTGAGCGGTGTTTCGTAGTACTTCAGGAGCGCGCGCTCGATGCTTCGCCGAGCGAAAATTGTCACGTTCGTCGAGCAGTAGTTCCGCACCAGATTCGACTTGAGACGGAGGAAGTCGGCCTCGGGAACTTCGAGGGTCTTCGCGTAGGCACCGATCGCCTTGATGGCGGTGTCAAGGCCAATGTACTGGAGGGTCGCGGCGACGCTGCGCTGGGCCTGCTTCTCCTGCCAGACGGAGGCGTAGGTCGGTGCCCCGAGGTAGGTGCAGGAGCTCACCAGCGCCTCGCCCGCAAGGTAGGTCGCGTGGTAGAGCCGGGCCTTCTTGTTTTCGCCCAGGCGGGAGCGGTCGTAGATGTCGCTGAAGATGAACCGAAGCGGGTCACTCTGGATCGCTTCGTCGGCGTCTCCCAGAATGATCCCCTCCACGGGCACCAGGGCCCCGGCAGCGAGTGGAACGAGAGCGAGCAAGAATCCGAGCAGTTTTGTCTTCATAGTGTCTGTGATCTTTTTAAACTTATCGGCGAAAGATTCGATAGGTTTACCATGAAATTGGCCGCCGTTTTCCTTCTCCTCTTCACCAGTTCACTCTGGGCGCACGAGCTTCCCATTCGGTCGGAGTCGGCGACGGTGTCCGCAGTCATGAGCGAGGGTCTCCTGGGACGCCGGGGCGAACTGCGGCCGCCGAGTGAGATCCCGGGCGTGGCCGTCACGAGCGAAGTGAAGGCCCAGCTGAAGGATCTTCGGCGGGTGAAGTTCTACTTGGTCAACGGGGACTTGCGCCGGGCCCGCGCCCACTTGGTTCGCCTCTCGGGCCATCAGAGTAAGCTGCGCTCCGTGGCCTTCCGCTACCTGGCACTCCTCGCGTTCGCCGAGAGTGACTTCGAGCGCGCCCTGGCCTACCTCTCAGAACCCGAGCTCCAGCAGATTCCGCAGTTCGGGAGGATCTGTGTTCTGAAGGTTCTCTCCCAACTCGTCCTCGACCGGACCCGGGACCTCGAAGAAACCTGGGTCCGCTGTCAGATGGAAAACATCGGCCGCTTCCGGGAACGGAACCTGGTTTGGCTCGACACACTTCTGCAGCTGAAGCTCTCCCCGGGACCAGGTGTGACCCAGGCCCCGTTGAAGGCGCGGCTCGCGCTCCTGGAAAATGATGATCTAAAGATGCTCATGAAGCTTGCCCTCTACCTCAACCAGGAGAAGCTGGTGGTGGATCAGCTGCCCGAACTGTCGGTGGACCAGCTCCAAGACCCGGAGGTCCGGGAGATCGCGGGCCAGGTGCTCTTCCGAACCGGCGCTCTCGCCAAGGCCTACCGGTTCGTCGAAGACCTCCCTTCTCCGAACGCAGAGAACATCAAAGGAAACCTCTACGTGCTGCGCGGGAAGTACGAGCTTGCCTACGCCCAGTTTAAGCTCGCCCTCGAGCAGAAGCAGAACTCGCAGAACGCCCTCGAGCGGCTCCTGCCCCTCGCCTGGCTCCTCGGTGACTGGTCCAGCGGTGTGACCTATGCGGAGCGCCTGATCGCGGGGCCCCAGACCCAGGTGAATAAGCTCGCCGTGCTCGCGGCCTTCACGATGCAAAACGGAGACTACGAGCGGACCACAGAAGTGCTCGAGACCATCAACCGCCGCTACGAAAAAGGGGCGGAGCTTGATGTCACCCAGCTCGCGATGTTCACCGCTCTCATGCAGAATAAACCAGAACTCGCCCGGCGCAACGCGGTCGAGAGCTGCGCGAGCTCTGATCTCGTGAGCTGCTGGACTGCGTTTCAGCTCACCCAGTGGGATGCCTTCGCGCTCACGCTCCGTCGGGAGGACGCGATCCCCGAGGCCCGGGAGTGGGAGAAGCTCGCAGCGACGGAGACCACGGCCCCGCTGACCGAAACGAGCTTCGTGAACCAGATTGACATAGAGGAACTCGATGACCGACTCATCCGCCTCACGCCGTCCCCGTAGGCTCGTCGTCATCCACGGCCTCAACAACAATGCCGCGAGCTTCGCTCCCCTCATCGCCCATTTCCAAAGGCTCGGAGTCCGCGTCGACTTCGTCGTGCTCCCGGGCCACGGCGACGGGCGCCTAGAGACCGGAAACCTGGACGAGGCGCTTCGCGCCTTCAGTGAGCGCATGGAGCCCTTCCGCGGCACTCCCTTCAGTGTCCTCTCCTTCTCCCACGGCGCACTCTATCTCCAGCTCTGGCTGATGTCCGGGGGCGGATTTTCTCCGGAGAGGCAGGTGCTCCTCGCTCCCGCGCTCTACCTGCGGCGGGAGCCGCTGGTCTGCGCTCTCCTAAAACTTCTGCCGGCCTCACTCCCGATAAAAAGTCTCTCCCCCAGCGCCTTCCGCCGCTACGACGTTCTGAGAGCGAGAGATTACCAAGTCCTCGTCCGAGGGATGCGCCGGTTCCGGGCCCGTGGTCGAGAGTTTCCGCTGCCGACGTTGACCCTGATTGACCCGCGGGATGAGCTCGTCGACGCCCGCGCATTGAGAGCACACCACCCGCAGACCGTCTTCGTCGAGCGGCCTCAGTTACGAGGCGTCGGTGCGCACCACATCCTCTTTCACCCGGACTACTTCACCCCGCACGAGTGGACCGAGTTCACGGCCCGGCTCGAGGAGTTCTTACTGGGGACGACCGGTTCCTAGTGCTGGGGACGGAAGTCCTTCCCGTCGAAGTGGAAGACCACTTCCTTGTCCTCGTACTTCGTGCGCAGGTTGACCGGTCTGCGCCAGATGGCGTAGAGGTTCCGGAGCGTCTCGTTGGCGAAGTTCACATCGAGGTCGACCCCGTAGTGGACGTGGCCCAGGAGGAGCTCTTTCCGGTTCATGTAGTTCCCGTCTTCGACCTCGATGATCGGCTGACCGAAGTTCGTGAGCTGCGAGAGGAGCTTCTGCTTGATCGCCAGGAAGTCCTTGGTGTCGATCTCGAAGCGCCCGGTGCGCGGGTTGTACTTGTAGGTGAAGAGCTGCTGGCGCTCGCAGAAGTCCGGAGTCAAGAACTCGTCGATGAAGGAGATGTCGTTGTGGGACTTGCGAACTTCGAAGATCTTCTCCCGGCCCTGCATGAGCTTCGTGTCCCAGCGGTGCTTCTCGTGCATGTCCGTGCAGTCGTTGTACTCTTTCCCGAACATGCCTCGGTCCCAGCGGTACTCGATGTCGCGCATGAGTTCGATGCCGATCTTGTAGGGATTGATGTTCTGCTTCGACATGTACATGACGCCGGCGTGCTTGTCGGCGAAGTCGACGATCTCCGACGCGTCCAGGGCCCGGCGGGTCATGATGGTCGAGTGCCAGTAGCTGGCCCAGCCCTCGTTCATGATCTTCGTCAGCCGCTGGGGTAGGAAGTAGTAGGCTTCTTCCCGCAGAATCCCGAGGATGTCCGCCTGCCATTCCTCGATGGGCGCGTACGAAATGAGGTAGCCGAGGATGTCCCGGGTTCGGTGCGCGAGAGGACCCTCGGCGCCGAAGTCTTCTTCCTTTTTCACGTCTTCTTTCGGCGTCTGCCGGGCCTTCGTCCGCATGAACGACTTCAGCGCGGCCGAGCGGTCGTCGATGAGGTAGCCGTCGTCCTCGTTCTCCTCGCGCTGCTGGACCACCTGCTCTTGGCGGTGGCGCTTGAGGGAGCTCGTCTCGAAGAGTTCGTTGATGTCCAGGAGGTTCTCGAGGGAGAGGACCTTGTCGATGAACGACTCCACGGCGTCGGCGCCGTAGCGGTCCATGTAGCGCCGGATCTTCGTGCCGTGGTTGGCCATCACGTCCATCATCTTCCGGTTGGTGTTAGCGAACCAGGCGTTGTTCTTGAAAAAATCGTTGTGCCCGTAGACGTGGGCCATGACGATCTTCTGATCCACCCAGTTGTTCGCCTGAAGGAGGTAGGCGTAGCACGGATCGGTGTTGATCACCATTTCGTAAATTTTCTGAAGCCCGTAGGTGTAGCCCTTCGAGAGCTGGTCGTAGTCCATCCCGAACTTCCAGTGGGGATAGCGCGACGGGAACCCGCCCTGGGCCGCGAGGATGTTGATCGTATCGTAGTCGCAAACTTCGAAGACCTGCGGGAAGAAGTCCAGGCCGTACTCCACGGCGTAGCCTTCGATCTGGTTCTTGAGCGCCAGGAGGTCGCCGGTGATCGGCTTCGAGCGGTTCATGCTACTTTCCTTTACCCAGGAACTCTTTGATCGAGTCTAGGATTCCTTCTTTGTTCTTGATCTTCGAGAGGATGAGTTTCTCCCCGTCGGTGCCGTACTTCGTCGTCAGGTCCTTGTAGAACTGGCCCGACCCGTAGCGCGACTCAACCTGGCCGTAGCAGAAGACGTTCGACACCGGCAGGATCACTCGGTCCAGGAGCTCCAGGCAGAGCTTCGTGTCGTCGGCCGACCAGTTATCGCCGTCGGAGAAGTGGAAGGGATAGATGTTCCACTCGTTCGGGTTGTAGTCCTTCTCGATGATTTCCTTGCACAGGTTGTAGGCGGAGCTGATGAGTGTCCCACCGGACTCCCGAGTCCGGAAGAACGTGTGTTCGTCGACTTCTTTGGCGGTGGCGTCGTGGATGATGTAGCGGACCTCGATGTCCTTGTACTGGGACTTGAGCCAGAGGTTGATCCAGAAGGACTCGGTCCGCACGATCTCCTTCTGCTCATCGCCCATGGACCCGGAGACGTCCATCATGTAGATGACGACCGCGGCGTTCTGGAGCTCGACCTTCGTGTCGGAGGATCGGTAGCGGAAGTCCCGGCGGATCGGCACCACTGCTGGATTCTCCGGGTCATAGGAGTCCATGGCGATCTGCCGCTTCAGGGCCTGCTTGTAGGTGCGCCGCAGGTGCCGGAGAGAGTCCGGGCCGGTGGTGCCGATGTTCGTGTAGCGGTCCACCACACTCTGGAGGGACTTCTTGCCTTTGGGCTCGATGTTGGGCAGTTCGAGTTCCTCCCCCAGGATGCGGGCGAGCTCATCGAGGGAGAGCTCGACGTCAAGCTCCTTATCCCCCTCGCCCTCTCCCGCTTCGCCCTGACCGGGCTGACCATTCGGATCCGCCTGACCGTCGACCGGGTCCCCGGGTTGACCCTGGCCCTGGCCAAGCCCGCCCTGGGACTTATCCCCGAAGCGGAAGCGCGGAATGTCGATCGTCGGCATGGGCACCGTGAACTTGTCCGTCCCCTTCGGGATGATCTGGTTCCCCTGAGACACGTACTTCCGGAGATTCTCGCGGATCTTGCCCTTGACGATCTTCCGGAAGCGGGCGTGGTCGCGTTTTATCGGATGGTCCACTCAGAATCCCTTTTACGACTTGATCGAGTCGCCCTTGGCGAAGATCGATGCCACGAAGTTCAACGCGTCGGTGGCGCAGATGTCGCAGTAGTTGAAGTTCTTAATGAGTCTCGACTTCACGACCTCGATCTTCTCCTGGGTCTGTTTGTCGACCACGTTGGAGATGATCGTCGTGAGCTTGATCGTGTCCCGCTGATCTTCGAAGAGCTTGAGCTCGAGGGCCCGGTGGAGCCGCTCGTTCATCTTGTAGTCGAAGGTCTTGCCTTCGATCGCCAGGGCACCGATGTAGTTCATGAGCTCGCGCCGGAAGTCGTCCTTCCGGGACTCGGGGATGTCGATCTTCTCCTCGATGGCGCGCATGAAGCGCTCGTCGGCCTCTTCGAGCTTGTTCGAGTACTTGTTGCGGATCTTCTCTTTCTGCGTGTAGGCCTTGACGTTGTCGACGTAGTTCGCGCAGAGGGTCTGGATCGCGGACTCGTCCACGCTGATCGCTTTCTGCACATCGTTTTTGACGATGTCCTCGTACTCCTGGCGGCAGACCGCGAGCATTTCCCGGTAGTGGTCGAGCTGCTCCGGGGAGTTCACGAGGGCGTGGTGCTTGAGCCCGGACTCGAGCTCGTTGAAGACCATGAACGGGTTGAGGCATCCGACGTGGCCGTTCTTCACGAGCGCGTTCGAGATCTTATCCTGGATGTAGCGGGGGGAGATTCCTTCGAGGCCCTCGCGGACCGCCTCTTTCCGGAGCTCCTTGACGTTGTCCTCGTTGTAGCCCGGAAGCGTTTTCCCGTTGTAGAGCTTGAGCTTCTGGAGCTTGGTGAGGTCGGACTTCTTCGGCTCTTCGAGCCGGGTGAGGATGGCCCAGGTCGACGCCATCTCGAGGGTGTGGGGCGCGATGTGGATGTTCGGGATCGTTTCTTTGTTGTAGTCCTTCCGGTAGATCCGGGTTTCCTGATCGAGGCGCGTGATGTACGGGACGTCGATCTTCACCGTCCGATCCCGGAGGGCCTCCATGAACTCGTTGGACTGGAGCTTCCGGTACTCGGGCTCGTTCGTGTGGCCCAGGATCACGAGGTCGATGTGGGTCTGGGCGAACTTCTTCGGCTTGATCGACTGCTCCTGGGAGGCACCCAGGAGGTCATAGAGGAAGGCCACGTCGAGCTTGAGCATCTCGATGAATTCGACGATCCCGCGGTTGGCGATGTTGAACTCGCCGTCGAAGTTAAACGCCCGCGGATCGGAGTCCGACCCGTAGATGGCGATCTTCCGGTAGTTGATGTCACCGGTGAGCTCGGTGGAGTCCTGGTTCTTCTCATCTTTTGGCTGGAACGTGCCGATCCCTCGGCGGTCTTTCTCGGAGAGGATGAGGCGCTTCACCCGGATGTGCTTGACCACTCGGTTCCAGTCGCCCTCGTAGCGCAGCATGAACTCGTTTAAGATGTAGCGGCAGGCCGGGTTCACTTCACCCTTGATCTTCACTTTGTATTTTAGAGACGGGTTCGTTTTCGTGAGCTCGGCGACGAAGCGCTCGCGCACCTCGGCCGGGAGAAGCTTCAGGGGTTCCTCGTGCATCGGTGACGGGAAGACCTTCTGACCCCCGAGGATGTGCGAGCCTTCTTCATCGACCCACTCGTAGGCGTAGAGGGCGCCGTCGTCGGTGCGGGAGTAGTGCTCGAGGCCCTTCTTCAGGAGCCGCGCGATCGACGACTTCGCCGAACCGACCGGACCGTGAAGGAGGAGGACCCGCTTCTCTGTGCCGTAGCCCAGGGCCGCGGACTGGAAGAAGTTCACGAGCTTCATGAGGTGCACGTCGATCCCGAAGATGGCGTCTTTTCCGTTCTCGATCGGATCATCGAAGAAGTGGTAGCGGACCACGTCTTTCTTGTACTCCGTGTACTGGGAGGTGCCGTAGCTCATGATCATGTCGTAGATGCGCTGGAACGAGTTGCGCGCGACCTTCGGGTTCTTCATCACCAGGTCGACGTACTCTTGGAAGTTCCCCTGCCAGTGCAGGTGCGAGAAGTCCTTCGGATTGTAGTGGTGAGTGATGAACGACTGGATGTCAAAATTGGAGCTGGCCATGGACTTCCTCCCCTCGGCGAATTAAAGCTTAGTTGCCGGGCCTACGGGGCCCTGATTTAATTGTACGCTTTTAGGGTAACTGCTTAAAACAAATCCAACAAGACGGTAATTCTGTCGGGCACCCGACTGGCCCACTCGGGTTCACGATTAGTGTTTGACTAAAACACGGTTAGATCTATCATTGAGGCATAGACCAGAAGGAAGTGCATGGGAATCATATGTGCCGGAGCCACGGATATCGGGCGCAAGCGTAAGTCGAACCAGGATTCGATCTGCCTTGACCACGCCCACCATTTTTTTGCCGTGGCCGACGGCATGGGAGGCCACAACGGTGGAGACATCGCCTCCCAGCTCTCCGTCAAGGTCATGCCGGAGTTCATTAAAGAGCACGCCACGTTAGAGCCTGAGAAACTGATGAAGGAAACCATCAAAGAGGTCAACCGCGCCATCCTCCAGAAGGCCGAAGAGACCCCGGAGCTCAACGGCATGGGGACCACGGTCTCTGCGATGCAGTTCAAGGGCCCCCAGTTGGTGATCGGAAACGTCGGGGATTCCCGCGTCTACATGATCAACAACGGCCACATCTACCAGCTCACCCGGGACCACTCGTTCGTGCAAGAAAAGCTCAACATGGGAATCTACAGCCGGGACGAGGCGCTCCGAGACCCGCAGAAAAATGTGCTCGTGCGCTCCGTGGGCTTCGAAGCTGAGGTCCTCGTGGACGTGTTCAACTACCGGGTCTGCAAGAACGACATCTTCCTCATTTGCTCCGATGGCCTTCACGGTAAAGTTTCCGACAGTGACATCTTGCACATCGTCCAGCGCAACCTCACGGACCCCGCTCGCTGCGCAGCGAGTGACGTCGAGCGGACGACCCGGGAACTCATCGCTCAGGCCAACGAGAACGGGGGCCAGGACAACATCTCCGTCATCATCGCCGTCGCCCAGGCCTAGGGACCAGGGCCTAATCTTTTCGCCGTTTTGTGTTTCCCTTTCTCCGGGACTAACGTAAAATATTCTGCATGGACAAGTACTACACCGTGATGGTCGTCCCCGAGAAACAGAAAGGGGTCAAGACCTACCAGATCCCCACCGTTCTCTTCAAATCCCTTGCCTTTATGACGGTCATGTTCGCCCTCCTCGTTGGGGTCCTCGCGTACGACTACTGGAAGATCCTGCAACAGGTCTACGAGAACAAGCACCTCTCGATCGAGAACCGGCAGCTCAAGGAACAGATCCAGCTTTTCCAGATGAAGATGAACACCCTCGGCGACGACCTCAAGCGGATCAACACGTTTGAGAAAAAACTCCGGGTCATCACGGGCCTCGAGGACATCAGTACGAAAGGCCCGGTCTACAAGGCCGAGAAGGGAGAATCGAAAGAGAGCTTTTCCCTGAAGGACCTGAACACCTCTCTGGACCTGGACTTCACCGAAGACGTCGAAGACCAGTCGAAGTTCCGAGAGCTGAAGTCGCTCTACGACAAAAAGATCGCCGCGTCCCTGGGCCTCGAGCGGAGCTACCTCTTAACCAAGCAGTGGTCCGACCTCGCCCGTCGGAGCTTCGCCCTCTCCAACGACTACGCGAAGTTTGACTTCAAGTACGGCCAGGTCCGCGAGGTCATCGCCAAGATCGAAACGAACATCCACGAGCTCGACCAGTTCCTGCTGGACAAGGACTCGTTCCTGAACTCGACCCCGACGATCCTCCCCGCTGACGGATGGATCACGAGCTACTTCGGGCAGCGGATGTCTCCCTGGGCGGGCCGCTTGAAGATGCACGAAGGCCTCGACGTCGGCGCTCCGTACGGGACTCCCGTTCACGCACCGGCAGATGGGATCGTGACTTTTTCCGGTGAGAAAGCGGGCTTCGGGAAATTCGTTCAGGTTGACCATGGGTATGGCATCGAGACCATCTACGCCCACAACCAGAGCCTCACCGTCCGCGCCGGACAAAAAGTCCGCCGGGGTGCCCTGCTTGCTGCCGTCGGAAACACGGGCCACTCGACGGGGCCTCACTTGCACTACGAAGTCCGAGTCAACGGCATCGCCGTCGATCCCCTATATTTCATCCTCGATTAAAAACATAGAAAAGGTTACGCTATGCTAGATTCAATGATGCGAAAATTATTCGGTACCAAGCAGGATCGGGACATGCGCGGTCTGCGCCCGGTGCTTGACCAGGTTAACGCCCTCGAGGCCAAGTTCCAGGCCATGGCCGACACCGAACTTCAGAGTCAAACCCAAATTTTTAAGCAAAAACTCCAGGCCGGCGGGGCCACGGTGAATGACATCCTTCCGGAAGCGTTCGCGGTCGTGCGGGAGGCCAGTCGCCGGGTCATGAACATGCGGCACTTCGATGTGCAGATCCTCGGGGGCCTCGTCCTTCATCACGGGAAAATCGCGGAGATGAAGACCGGTGAAGGGAAGACCCTCACCGCAACTCTTCCGCTCTATCTGAACGCCCTGACCGGTCGAGGTGCCCACCTCGTCACGGTGAATGATTACCTCGCGAGCCGAGACTCTCATGAGATGGGAAAACTCTACACTTGGCTCGGGCTCACGGTCGGCTGCATCACCGCCAACATGGACGACGCTGACCGGAAGGCTGCCTACGAAGCAGACATCACCTACGGAACGAACAACGAATTCGCCTTCGACTACCTCCGGGACAATATGAAGTTCGACCTGAACGACTACGTTCAGCGCGAGCACCATTACTGCATCGTCGACGAAGTGGACTCCATTTTAATCGATGAGGCGCGAACTCCGCTCCTCATCTCCGGCCCCTCCGAGGGAGACACGCGCCTCTACGGCGTCGTCAACCAAGTCATTCCGCAGCTCACGCGTGACACCCACTACACCGTGGACGAGAAGCAGCGGTCAGCGGTGCTCACGGAGGCCGGCATCGTCCGGATTCAGGAACTGCTCAACATCGGTAACCTCTACGACGTGCGGAACATCGAAGTGCTTCACCATGTGAACCAATCCCTGCGCGCGCACACCCTCTTCAAGAATGAAGTTGACTACGTCGTCCGTGACGGCAAAGTCATCATCGTCGACGAATTCACGGGCCGGATGAAGGAGGGGTCGCGATGGTCTGACGGCCTTCACCAGGCGGTCGAAGCGAAAGAAGGGGTCGAGGTCAAGTCCGAGAACCAAACCCTCGCCAGCATCACGTTCCAGAACTACTTCCGACTCTACGGCAAGCTCTCGGGAATGACCGGGACCGCGGACACCGAAGCCGATGAGTTCATGAAGATCTACAGCCTCGAGGTGGTGGTCATCCCGACCAACCTTCCGATGGTCCGGAACGACCAGGCCGACGTGGTCTACGCCACGCGGAAGGCCAAGTACGAGGCGGTGGCCAAGCTCATCGAGGATTGCCACAAACGAGGGCAGCCGGTGCTGGTGGGAACGATTTCGATCGAGTCCTCCGAGCTCATCGCGGCGTTTCTGACCTCCAAAGGAATTCGCCACGAAGTCCTGAACGCCAAGAACCACGCGCGGGAAGCCGAGATCGTCGCGATGGCGGGCCAGCGAGGCGCGGTGACGATTGCGACCAACATGGCCGGCCGAGGCACCGACATCAAGCTGACCCCAGAAACCAAGGCCGCGGGTGGGCTCTACATCATCGGAACCGAGCGCCACGAATCTCGCCGGATCGATAACCAGCTCCGGGGCCGCTCGGGCCGCCAAGGGGACCCAGGGGCGTCGAAGTTTTTCTTGTCTCTCGAAGACGATCTGATGCGGATCTTCGGTTCTGATCGCATCAAGGGCATCATGACTCGGCTCGGGATGAAGGACGACGAGCCCATCGAGCACACGATGATCTCCAACGCCATCGCCAAGGCCCAGAAGAAGGTCGAGACCCACAACTTTGACATCCGGAAGCACCTCCTCGACTTCGACAACGTCATGAATGAGCAACGGAAAGTGATCTATAAAATCCGCCGGGACATCCTCAACGACGAAGGCAACAAGGAACTGGTCCACGATTTCATCGAGGAAGTGAGCTACCAGATCAGCGAGCAGTACACGCCGGAGAAGAAGTCCTCCCTGCGCGAGTACCCCTGGAGCGAGATCAACCAAACCGTGCGCGCACTCTTTAACACCGAGGCCTCCCTCACGGCCGAGGACTGCGCCGCCAAGGCCCAGTCCGACCTCGGGGACTACGTCAAACAGACCGGCGTCACCGCCCTCTCAGAAAAATTCAGTGGCTTCGATCCTGAGCAAGTGAAGTACACGTTCCGGGAAGTTCTCCTCGCGACCTTCGACCAGTTCTGGAAGGATCACCTCCTTGCCATGGATCACCTGAAAGAAGGAATTAACCTTCGCTCCTACGGACAGAAAGACCCCCTCGTGGAGTACAAGCGAGAAGCCTTCACGATCTACGAGAACATGAAGAGCGCCATCAAGCGCGCCGTCGTTGAGCGGGTCACTCACATCAAGCTCATGACCCCAGAAGAGATCGAGGCGATCCACCGGGAGCAGGATGAGCTTCTCAAGGCGCAGATGCGCGCTCACCAGGAAGCCGAAGCTGCCAAGAACCGAGAAGAAGAGAAGAAGATCATCCGGGCCACCGTCAAAGTGGGTCGGAACGACCCATGCCCGTGTGGCTCCGGGAAGAAGTTTAAGTCCTGCCACGGGGCTTAGGACGGCGAGTAACGAAGACACGGACGTCGGAGGGTACGCATGAATTCGCGCGGAAGTAAGAAGGATCTTACGAGCATCGAAGATCTCGGCGAATTCGTGCATGAGCCCGAAGAGATGGATCTGCTTCAAGAGGACTCACTGGAGAGTGACTCGCCGGCCGAATTGCCGGACCTTCCGGCGAGCGATGAGCTCCAGAGCTTCGGCACGGAAGGCCTAGAGTTCGGCGGTGGAGATGACCTTCCGGCCTCGGACTTTTCCGATGACGCGTCCCCCTTTGACCAAAGCGACCCCTTCTCCGAATCGAGTGGGGCGCTGAATGCCTCTGAAGATAAGGTCTCGGAGACGTCGGCGGAAGACGACAACGCACCCTGGGATCAAGCGAGCGCTCTCGAGGCCTCCACGCCGCTTGAAGAAGAGGTCCAAGACCTGAGCTTCACAGAAGAACCCCAGGACCCCACGACACCGACCACGGCCCCGCTCAATAAGGAACCTTCCCTCCCCTTCTCCGAGCTGAGCAGTTTAAGTAAGACTGAGATCCCGACGGTCCATTCCGGCCAGGCCGAAGCTCAGTACCAGGCGCCCGAGACGTTCTCGGATCTGCGCACTTTTTCAGAGAGCTCGAACTTCAGCGGTGCCGCCGTTGAGGGCAATCCCTCCTTTTCTGTTCTTGTAAAAAAAGTCCGCTACCTGGAAGACATCGAAGACATCCTCACTCTGCTCCGGGAGCTCAAACTGCTGACGGACCCGGAGGAGCAGGTGAAGGCCCGGCTCATGCGAGGGACCCTCCTCATTCCGCGAGTGTCGGAGTTCGTCGCCGTCTTCCTCGCCCACAAACTGCGCCGCTTTGACCTTGACCTGCTCGTGGGCCCTTCCGAAGAAATTCATCCCTCCAAGCACCATGAGACACCGGAAACCGGCATCGTCTCCCGGCACAGCCTTTACCAGAATCAATCGCACAGCTTCCACTTCGATGACGCCCGCCTCGAGCTCACGCAGATCATTGTGGCGGCGACACCGAGCCTCGATGGCCACCAGGTGGTCAAGTACCTCGGCGTCGCCTCCGAGCATAAGATCCTCGACGGTCAGATGGTCGAAGACGAGGGCTCCTCGGAGGTTCCCCTGCTCTACCAAGAACTTGCGCAAAAGCTCCGCGCCCACGCCCTGAAGGCCCGGGCCAACGCGGTCGTGGGCCTTAACTACCAGCTCACTCCGATTCCAACGGAGTTCGGCGCTCGCGGAAATCGCTACCGGCTCACCTGCACCGGAAACCTCGTCTGGGTGAACAAGCTATGAAGCACTACGAAGTCGTCATCGTCGGTGGAGGGGTCAATGGCTGCGGGCTCCTCCGGGACCTGGCCTTGAATGGAGTGGAGACACTCCTCCTAGATAAGGGCGACTACTCCGCGCAAACGTCGCAGGGCTCGTCCAAGATGCTCCACGGCGGAATCCGCTACCTAGAGAATCTGGATTTCGGCCTCGTGCAAGAGGCGCTCGAAGAGAAGAATCTCTGGCTGCGCCTCACGCCCCACCTGTGCTTTGAGCGAGAGTTCTACCTCCCGCTCTACACCTACTCGAAGTACCGGCCTTTCATGCTCAAGGCGGGACTTCTTCTTTACGACTTCCTTTCCCATTTCCAGAATAGGCCCCACGCCATGCTCTCCAAGGCCGAGCTCATGGCGAAGATCCCTTCTCTCGATGAGGTCAATCTCCTCGGAGGCGGCAAGTACTACGACGGCGTGGTCGACGACGCGAAGCTCTCGCTCGAGTGCCTCTACGATGGGCTGATCGAGCCCTGCGCGAGTGCGAAGAGCTACTGTGAGGTGACCCGCACTCGGAAGACGGCCTCGGGCTACGAAGTCACTTCCCGCTGCCTCCGGACGGGCCAGGAAGAAACCGTCGCGGCAAAACTTCTCGTCTTCACCACCGGGCCCTTCACCGACCTCCTCCTCTCGAAGCTCGGCGTCCCCTGGACACCCCAGCTCATCCCTTCCAAAGGCATTCACCTCTGGCTCAAGGCCGGTGCCATCGAGGCCAAAGGGTCCGTGGTCCTCACGACGAAGGATAACCGCGTCGTCTTCGTGATCCCCCAGCGCAACTCCATCTTAGTGGGAACCACAGAAACTCCGGTGGATCAGGAGATCTTTGACATCCGCGCGACCCGCGACGAAGTGAACTATCTTCTCGGGGTCCTCCGGGAGTATTTCCCGGGAGCCCCCCTCGATGAGCGGGCGATCATTTCAACCTACGCCGCTGTCCGTCCGCTAGTGCGAGAAGAGGGCCACACGGAAGGCCTCGGGAAGGTGAGCCGATTCCACAAGATTTACCGCCCGGATCAAAGCTCCTACGTGTTGATCGGTGGCAAGTACACCACCTTCCGGCGCATGGTTCAAGAGCTCGCCCAAGAGATCGTTCCGCGCCTCGGGCACCGCTACCGGCCCAACCTTACGCTCAACCCCCTCCGCCAACGCTCACTCATGCCAACCTTCGGCGAGAAACCCGTGTTGACGAAGGAGCTCGTTAAAGAAATCATCCGGACCGAGTACGTTACGACCTTCGACGATCTCGTCCGGCGCCGGCTCTCCCTCTTAGAGGAACCAGGGGATCTACAAGACATCCTGGGACTTCCCGTGGCAGAGATCCGGTCGCTGTTTAAGACTCCGTAAAGGCCGCCACTCCGGTGTGAATCTGCGTGCCATTGAGCACGACACTAAAGTGAATGGTGCAGCTCTTTGAGACCATGAAGTTCACACCGCAGTACTTGGTGAGCGATGAATCCACCGCCTTGATGACCTTCTCTGGGAGCACCGGGCCCGTGACTCGGAAGCGAAGCTTCGCCTCGACGAAGTGGATGGGGTGCGTTTCGTTTTGAGTTGCCTCTCCGTCGATCTCGAGCCCCGTGAACTCCTGCCGCATTTTCCGAAGAATCGATACGACGTCCATCGCCGTGCAACCCAGCATCGCGTTCAACAGGAGTTCCTTCGGTGTGGGTGCCAGGCCCTCACCGCCGTGGTCGGGAGTGGCCTCGGTGAAAGTTTCGATGCCCCGGTTGTCGCAGGCAAATCGGTTGCCCTGTTTCCAGCTCAGTCGCGCGTTCATCTTACCACCTGTACCCAAGGCCGATCATGAACCGTGGGCCACCCACGGTCTTGTTAAACTTGTTGCGCTCCTCATCCTCTCCGTAGCGCTCAGAGCGCACGTAGTAATCCAGGAGGATCCGCGCGCCGTACCCTTTCATGGTGTAGTACTTGTACCCGAATCCCAGAGAGAACCCTTGGGTCCCGCCGTTCGCGGAGATCTCGCCGTCGGCGCCGTTCCCCTCCCGCCCCTGGGCGTACGTGGATCGGACACTCCCGAAGAGAGCGGAGAGGTGAAAGTACGGGATGAAGAGATTCGTCGCACTGGGCAGCTTCGTCGGGTGCCAGTTCACCCCAAGGCCGAACTCGGTCACATCGTTCCGAGAGCTCGAACCGTTGTAGGCCTGGTTGTGAAGGCGCAGGAGATTGAACGCACCGGCCAGACTGAAGTGGGAGTACCATTCCCGCTCTTTCTGGGGATAGAGTTCTGCCCCCAGACCGATGTGGTACTGGCCCTGGGAACTGTTGTAGGACTCCGATCCCGTATCCGTCTTCGAGTTCGCCGTGAGGCCCGAGATATTGAGGATCCCGAAGACCTCGATGTCTCGCTCGGGAATGATCTGCGGTAGGTCGACGGCCTTGAGGTCATCCGGGTCCTCTTTGCCGGCCGTGAGATCGTTGGCGCCGTCGGCAAGAGGAATGCCCACCGGGGCCCCGTCACCGGAGGCGGGGGTCGTCGGCAGATCTTCCTGGACCAGGGCCTTCGAATCATCTTTGGTGATCTTCACCGCCGGCGTGATCTTGATGCTCAAGACCGCATCGGTCAGGATGAAGTCCGCGTTCACCAAACGGTAAACGGACCAGACCGACCGGGCCGGGGAAACTTTCACGCAGACCGCTCGGGCGACGATCCCCGCCGTCACGACGAACTTCGCGTGGTCCCCCTCGACGAGGCCATCTTCGGTCCCACGGTTCAGCATCACCGTCTTGCGGCTCTCCGAGGTTCGAAGGATCCGGACGGTGAGTTTTTCATCGACCTCGAGGCCGAAGGCCGGGGTCGCAAAGAGGATCAAAGCAGCGAAGAGTAGCTTCATCGTTTCCCTTTAAAAAGAATAGGCCAGCGCAAAGTTCATCTTGGTTTCTCGAAGAGTTTCTTGGTCCGGCAGCACCGAGCCGAAGCGGCTCTGCTCGTACCGGTCAAGGGATAATGTTTCCATGCTCATGGCGATCCGTAAACCAACGTTGTTCTTGAAGTTGTACTTCATGCCCACGCGCAACCCGGGGAGGGCCAGAACCGTGTAGTTGGCCGTTTCGTTCACACTCGGGGCTTCAGCACTGCCGCCACCGCTGCGGACATAGGCGCCTAGGAAAATCACCGGCGCCTCGTACGCGTACGGGGCGTAGATCGGATACCAGTTCCCCCCGGCGGTCAGTGAGAGTTCATCGAAACGCGCGTTGTAATTCTGGGTCTCGAACGCGGTCCGGTTCATCCGAAGGCCCGCGGTCAAAGTGAAGCGCTCGAGGGTGTCGTGCTTCAGGAACGGCACGGCCTCGAGTTCACCTTCTGCGGAGTAGCTCCCCTCGCGGCGGTACCCCGGGTCTTTCTCCGTCTGGGCCTCCGAGAGGTTCATGCCAAACGTCAGGTAGGTGGTGTAGCGCCGGGCCTCCCGGTAGATGAAGACCCGTCGGTCTTTTTCTTGCAGCACGGAGACCTCTCCTAAGAGACGCTTCAGCTCCTCGTCGGAGAAGTTTTGAGACCAGCTCTCCCCGTCCTCGAGGAGCGCGCGGTAGAGCTTCGCGTCCTCCACCGCTTTCTGTGCTTGCGTCGACACGAACGCTTCGAACTCCGTCGAAAAGTTCGAGCGCTTCCGGAACTCGTTCGAGAAATTGTCCCGCATCTGCTGATCGTAGAACTTATCGTAGCTAAACGCGGGATCATTCACGCGCTTCAAGTAGGCGGTCACGAGCTTCTCGAACGTCTGCAGCCGGAGCTCCCGGCGGAAGTCCTTCTGATGCGGGCTCTTGTAGAGGGCAGTCCGGTGGCGTTCCCCGCGGAAGTCCTTCCAGCCCTCGACGTCGATGAGTTCTCCGTCAGCGTCGCTGCGTTTTTCTCTCTCGTGCAGCGGCATGATTTCCGGGTACTGGGTCTTCAGTTTTCCGAGGCGGTCCTTGTCCTCTGACAGGGTGTCCATGGTCTGGAGGGCGACCTTGTCCCGCTCTGTGACGACACTGATGCGGCCGAGTCTCGGATCCCGGCGACCGCTCAGCATGTGGGATTCAGAAAGGATGAGGTAGCGCTGCCCCTTCACCAGAAGCTCGGGGTCAAAAATTCGGTAGAGGATCCAAACAGAATTTGTCGTATTGAGTTTCACGTTCCGTGCCTTCGCCACGGGCACGATCCGAAGGTCCCGGGCGTCGAGGTCACGGATCTCTTTGACGATCACGGCGTATTCGCCTTCCTTGATTCCGTCGTAAGTCCCGAGGTTAAACAAAGCGGTTTGCCCGCTTCTGGACTGACCCAACAACCGAGCACCTGTCAGTGCCCAGGTCTTCGTGCTAACCAGGAGCAGCATAAGATTGATCAAGATCCCTTTAACCAACTTCGTCATGAATAGATTCTTACCTAGAATCAACGTGATGAAAACACTCAATTTACGAGTGATGTCATAGGACCAAAGCTGGTTTTAACTCCTTGATTAACCGTGCTGAAAAATCTATAACCAAAGGATCAGACTAGAAAAGGATATCCCATGAAACGTAGACGCGAAAAAATCACTTATAACTACGAATGCTCCCTCAGCGGTGAGCAGTACGTCACCACCGAGCGCGCGGCCAATCCCAAGGACCTTCTTTCGGTCAAGGCTTACTACGAAATGAACCCGGACATGGACGATCGCCCGGCGGTGATCAAGAAGAAGCTGGGCATCCCTACCACTAACGAAGAAAAGCACTAAGAGGCGTCCGTGGAAACTCGTAAAGTCATCATCATCGGTACCGGCCCTGCAGGTCTCACGGCCGCCATCTACGCGGCCCGCGCTGACCTCAAGCCACTGATCCTGGAAGGCCATGAACCCGGTGGACAGCTCACGTTAACCACAGAAGTTGAAAACTTCCCCGGCTTCGAGCACGGCGTAATGGGTCCTGAACTCATGGGCACGATGAAAAAACAGGCCGCCCGCTTCGGCGCCGAGTTTCTTCAGGTGATGTGCACGGATGTGGACCTCTCGAAGAGACCCTTCACCGTGAAGACCTCCACGGGCCAGAGCTACGCCGCCGACACCGTCATCGTCTCCACGGGAGCGTCTGCCAAATGGCTGGGGCTGCCCAACGAAAAAGAACTCACTGGCCGCGGCGTCTCCACCTGTGCGACGTGTGATGGATTCTTCTACCGCGACAAAGTCGTCCATGTGGTCGGCGGCGGAGACACCGCCATGGAAGACGCCACGTTCATTACCAAATTCGCCAAGAAAGTTTACGTCATCCACCGGAAAGATTCACTCCGGGCCTCAAAGCCCATGCAAGAGCGCGCATTCAAGAACCCGAAGATCGAATTCCTCTGGGATTCGGTGGTCACCGAGATCAAGAGCAACGACTCCGGTGTCTGTGGGATTGTGGTGGAGAATTTAAAAACTGGGGCGAAAGAGAACCGAGACACCGACGGTCTTTTCTACGCCATCGGACATACCCCGAACACCTCATTCCTCAAGGGACAGCTCCACCTCGACGAGCACGGATTCATCCGCACTCACTCTGGCCCCGAGACCAATGTGCCGGGAGTTTTCGCCTGCGGTGACGTTCAGGACTCCTACTACCGGCAAGCGATCACCGCTGCGGGCTCAGGTTGCCAGGCCGCGATCAAGGCCGAGAGATACCTCGAAGGCCATTAGATGGCCGGCCTCACCATCGGAGCAGCATTCCTTAAGTTCTACCGGCGCCACGAGGCGCCGGTTTCTTTTTTAATGTTCGGCCTTGGCTTCGTCTTCGATGTTTTGACCATCCGTCGCATCGACAGCACTCGCGCCCTCGTGCAGGAAGCCCTCTACCTTTTGATCCTCGGAGTGCTCCTCCTCCTGGAGATCCGGAAGATCACCGGAGGCCTCGAGCTGCGCGGGAAGGGAGCGAAGCTCTGGGAGTACCATGGTCTCGTGGTGCACTTCCTCTTTGGGTCGCTCCTGTCTTGGAACACGATCTTCTACTTCTCTTCGGCGTCGGCGGTGGCGAGCTTCGGATTCATCCTCCTCTTGGGCGGAGTGATGGTTGCCAATGAAGTCGGGAAGTCACTCTCGCCCGGGATTCCGCTCAGGATCGCACTGTTCTCTGTCTGCACCCTTTCGTATTTTCTGTTCCTCTATCCGATCTTCCTAGGAAAACTCTCCCGCTCCACTTTCTGGCTCGGGTTCGGAAGCTCCCTCACTCTCGTGCTCCTCTTATGGGCAGGCCATGGACTCAAGGCTCCGCGCTACTGGCGCAAAGTCATTCTCCCGGCCCTTGCGGTCCACACTCTTTTCCTCCTGGCCCATGCCACGAATCTCATTCCGCCCGTGCCGGTTGCGGTGAAGAAGATCGGAGTTTACCACAGTGTCGAAAAGCGCGGCGGCCACTATCTCGCCAAGTACCTCCCCGGCGAATGGACCCGCTGGCCCTGGGGTACGCCCGAGTTCGCTGCGCGGCCAGGGGATCGGCTCACGGTTGTGCTTTCGATCTTTTCTCCACGGAGTTTTTCCGACGAAATCACCCTCAAGTGGTATCGCTTCGAGGGAAGCTGGAAGCTCGAGGACCGCATCCCCTTGAGCATCCTCGGAGGCCGGGAGAAAGGCTACCGGGGATACGGCACCAAGCAGTTTTTCACCACCGGGGACTGGAAGGTCGTCGTCGAGACGTCCGACGAGCGAGAAGTCGGGCGTCTGCGCTTCTCGGTCAGGCCCGACCTGAGTGTGACCCCACGCTCATTCCAAGAGGACGTTTTCTAGGGCCGCGTCCCACGGACGATGAATTTGTTGTAGAACATCGACACATCGGCCCGCGAAGCCTCATCGAGGTAGCGTCGGAAAAAGCGGCGCGCCTCGAGCTCAGTGCCAAAGATCCCGACGTAGAACTCAATCGAGTTCTCAAAGCGCTCCTTCCACTGGGCGACCTCAAGCTGCCGGGCCTCTCCCTGGAAGTCCATCACATCGATTCGCCAGCTCACGTTCTGGAACCCGGCCTGGGTCAGGAGCTGCGGGATGGCCCGAGCGACCTGGAGGTCACCAGAGAACGCACGGGAGACCTGTCCAATTTGCTCACGCAAGTGCGGATCAAGAGTGCCGATGTTCAGGAGAAGGCCATCGGGGTCGATCACGACGACTTCACCACCGCTGGAGAGCGACCCGAAGAAATTTTTAAACCCCTTCAGGAGTAAATCGGCCGTCAGGTGATGGGCCACAAGCCGATTGAAGATAAAGTCATAGGCCCCGGGAAGTGGGGTCCCGATGAAGTCATGGTGGAAGAACGTTGACACCCCAGAAACGGAGCGAGCATGGGCAAGCGAGGGGCGGCTTAGGTCACAGCCATAGATCGCAAGGCCTCGGTAGTGCTCTTCCAGGTAGCGGCAAAGAATACCCGATCCACAACCAGCGTCGAGGACACGGGTCCCGGGGCGCAGGTCGATGCCTTCGAGCTCTCGGCGCAAAGAGAATTGGGGGATCTCGGCCTGGGCATCCAGGCGAGCGGACTCAGATTTTCCAGATAGTATGTATGTCATGAGAAGCGTATCGGACTGCCGGGGATAAACATTAGTGCTTAATGTTGGTTAGCCGCCGACCGATATTCCTTTGTTAATAATCAACAAAGGAGACAAAAATGGATTACGAGCAAGAAATCAGAAAGAAGTACACCTTCGTGGTGATCCAGAATGCCCAGGAAATCATCCCGGACCCGATGGTGCGGGAACTCTTCCCGAAGATCATGGAGCTCAAGACTGCCGGGTACCGCCAGGAGTACGGGAACTTCGTCCTTCCCTTCGACAGCTCGGACTTCATCGCGACTCACCTCCTGCTCTGTGAAAAACGCCAGGCCGGTGATCTCCATCCCGTCCTCGGGATGAAATCCATCACTCTGAAGAACTGCGACTCGTACCGGATTTCCTTTCCGATGCTCAGCATGCTCGAAACTCCGGAGACAAAGAACGAGGCGGCAAAAGAAGTCATCGCCAAAATCCTCGACGATTACCGTGCTCGCGGAGCGACGGAGAAAATCGCCTACAACGGCTCCTTCACCATCCGGCCCGAACTCCGGAAGGACGAGGTGCTAAAGAAGTACCTCTGGGAACTCACGTTTTCCATGCTGACAAACTACTACATCAGTTACGAGATCGACCACGTCCTCGCCGTCTGCGCCACGCGCTTTAAGGTGGACGAACGGAAGGCGGCCCTGGGGTGGAACTACATCCAAAATGGCACCGGTGTCCTCGAGGAGTACAAGTGCCGCGCGCTCTTCGAGTCCCCGCTCATCCCCATGGAGTTGGTGGGCGTGAAGGGAAAGAGTGAGAGTGCTTCGGCCAGGTTCCGAGACCTCTGGGAAGAGCGTGTGACCCTCGATGCCCGGACCACAGCAGCACGAGTGAAGGTCGCTTAATGGATCATGGAGGGGGCCGCCGAAACCTTGGTGAACGAGATTCGGTACAGGTCCACTCCATCTCCCCGAGAGAGGCCCTTGAGTTGAGCACAAGAGCCTCGATGGCCTGAGATCAACGTGGGAAGGTCTGTGAAAAAACCTGAGCGCAAAAGCTCCAGCGAACGGTTACGCACAAGCCTTCCCCCAAATTCTTCGTTAACTTCCCCTTTGGGTCTTCCTTGGAGGAGGACCGAATCATGCTCGACGCGCTGAAGAGACCAGTCGTAGTTCTTTTCGACAGTGGTCGGTGCGAAGTCGATGAAGAACCGCTCCAGCATGCTCGAGACATCACTCATCGCCGCGAGCTCACGGCCCTGGGGACCTTTGCGGTAGTGGACGATCGAATTCCGACCCATGTCCCGCACGTAGTCAGGCCCAAAGTAGTCGTGAACGTAGGTCGCGATCTCGAGGGGAAGAAGAATGTTGTTCTTATGGGAGAGGTCCGCAAAGTGCTCTTGCCGAAGCTGGAGCCGTTGCCGGAGGAGCTGTGCCGTTTTGTCCCCGAAGCAGCGGGAGACATAATCGAGCATGTAGAACCCAGTGAACCGAGAGCTGTAGGGGTACTTGGCACCGAACCGCTCGGGGAAAGCTTCGCGATGCTTTAACTGTCGGCGCATGGTCTCAAGATCCACGGACCCGGTCATCACACTGTCGAGGGTCACGTTCAACGCATTGAGGACTCGGAGAAGTTCCGTCACCGGGAGCTCAGAGAGCTCCCCTCGCGAAGAGATCCGGAGACCATCCAAGAGATGATCGAACTGGTCCCCGAGGAGTTCCCGGGAAGAGTTAAAAAATGAGGTCAGCCGGCGGTCAAAGGAATAATCAGACGTGGTCATGGTTACGCTTGAAGACGGAATGACCCGTCCGTTGGGCCCGGGGTCATTGTCGCTGAAGGAAAGTGAGACCGTAAGAACTCCGTGAGTCCACTCACTTTATAATTGATAAACGGCGCGAGCTCCGACTCTTGGAAGCTTTCGAGAGCGAGGAGCGACGGCCCCACCCTACACACGAGGTCCGGGGAAGGGTCGAGCTCAACGTGGAGCGCCCGCTGATAGTAGGGTTGATTCTGGACCAGCCCCTCCAGGAGATCCTGTGGCCGTCGCCGCTTAATGTACTCCGGGCCTAGGACCCCATGGGCATCTTCATTCAAGGAGTGCTCCAGCGCCACCTCCCAGAGAGAGAGGCCCGCGTCCTCACAGGCGCGGACGAGGTCGTAAAGGAAGTTGAGGGAGATCTGATAGTCATAGACGAAAAACATCTCTTCGGTGACGCCCACTCTCTTTAAGAAACTTGACCAAAAGTCCTCGCCTAACCGAGCAAGCACGGCATCCCGGAAGCAGACGAGTTCACGAATCTTGAGGGAAAAATCCCTCCGGTAGCGCATCGGGAGGGAGAACGAAGCTTCCGGGTAAAGCCGGTGCTTGAACTTCTTCTTGCCGTCGATGTAACCGAGTTCGAGAGTCTTGTGCGCATCGACTCCGGCGAATTGGCAGAAATTGTACCAATCACTTGCACTCGGCTCGAGTTGCATGGATTCGTACTTCGAGACGCTACCCTGGGAGATGCCCAGCTGACGGGCCAGATCCTTCTGAGTGAGCCCAAGGAGGAGTCGCGTGGCCTTCCAGATACGGGATATCTTTACCAGTTCTGTGTTCATAGAGTATTTGACCTTGTGAGAAAAATGTCGTTTCGCAGAATGCGGCGAGGTGGTGATTGAAAGCGTCCGGCGACTCCAAGTGGAGGTTATGGGGCCCGGCCACCGGCAGAGTAACGTGGGGAAAAGAAGTTTGAATATAGTCTCCGTCAACCAGCTGATCCTGGGTGGGGGCCAGAAGGGTGATCTTCCCGCGGTAGCTTCCGAGGAGGAGGGATTCGTCCTCAAATTGACCCTCCCCAAAACTCCTGATCATTTTCTCTCGGAACTGGATGTCGGTCTTTCTGAAATCTGCGAGGTCTGCCTCCGTCACTCGTCGCTCAAGATTCATGATCCGAAGGAGATCTAGCACCTCCGCATCCGTGACTTCGTTCTTAAAGAGGGCACCCATTTCAGGCGGGGAACGGAAACCTCTCATGTCTAAGGGTTTGGTTAGCGGCGGAGCACCCCAGACGAAGACACCCATCGGGTCGAGGGCCCTGAGGGAGTGCAGGGCGACGTGTCCACCCAGAGAATGCCCAACCAGCACGAAGCGCTCGAGTTGGTATTCGGCCACCAGGTCTCGGATCACGGCCACAAAAAGGGCCAGGGAGTAATCTGAAGCTGTCTCCGAGTCTCCATGCCCTGGAAGATCCACGGCAATTCGTCGGAATTTCGCGAGCTCTGGTGCGGCCAGCTGCCCCTGAAACGTCCTGGCGGTATGGGAGTTACCATGAATAAAGATCAACGAATCTGCATCCGGTGTTTCTGAGTCAAAAAAATGGATCCTGATTCCCTGGCTTAGAAAAAACTTCAATCTCATACCTCTCTCAATCACCTTAAAAGAAAAAATTCACCTTTTCAATAATTCAAAGTAGAATATTTGGAAAATGATAAATACTTGTATTATATGATCAAATCTTCAGCGGCCTTCTCAAGTGAGTACTCACCCAACTCTGAGGATATCCTGAGCGCTTGCAAGCTCGGACTCTGGGCCTTCAGAAATAATGGACAAACCTTTTTTGGGAACGGTGTCGCAGAGATCCTCGGACTCGCCGACCCGACACCGACCTTCGAGAATTTTATCTCAAGCATCCATCCTCAAGATCTGCCGGACTTTCTGGACTCCACCGTCGGCAGGACCGTTAACCACTGGGGAGTCACCCCACTCACCCAGGCCTGCGGCACCTTTGACTTCCGGATCTACCACAGCGGTTCAGTGCGCTTCATCCAGGGTCGCTTCCGGGTGAACCTCAATCACAACGGGTCCGTGGATGACGTTGTGGGTACCGTGGAGGATGTGACTGAGGCGAAGCTCGTGGATCGGCGGCGCTTCGAAACTCTGGGAAAACTCGCCCAATTAGGTCAGATGGTCTCGGCGATCATTCACGAAATCAATACTCCACTGGCCGTCATGAGCTTCTACGCCCAGACTCTTGAGCGCGACTCTGAGAAGAAGCAGCTTGATCAGACGAAGGTCCATCTGCAGGCGGGCCATATCTCGCGCCTGACCTTGAGAATGGAAAAAATGATCAAGAGCATGAAGTACTACATGGCGCCTCGGGTGAATCGAGACTTCGAACTGACGACACTCGCCCCGGTTTTCACCGAAGCACGGGTCCTGTGTGAGGAAAAACTTCGCGAAGAGGACGTGACGCTCTTCGCAGACATTCCGGAGCGCCTCCCTCTCGAGTGTCGTCCGGGCCAACTCTCCCAGGTTCTGACGAACCTTATTTTAAACGCGGTGGAGTCCATCCGTCACCTTCCGGAGCGCTGGATCCGGGTGGAGGTGAAGGAGGAAGGACAAAAAGTGAAGATCACGGTGACCGATAGCGGATTTGGAATTCCCCCGGAGATCGCGCAGTCGATCATGCTGCCCTTCTTCACAACTCGAGAGGGCCATGGCACAGGGCTGGGACTATCCTTGTGCTGCGAGATCGTCGACCAGCACCACGGTTACCTGCGCTACGACGATCAGTCCCCGCGGACCACCTTCGTGCTCGAGCTGCCGCTTCGGCAACCGAGCTGAAGGTAACTCACCAGAATTAGAGTGCTAGGCGCGCAGAGGTTGTACCAACAACCCGAGCAAAATTGACCGGTTTTTTTCTTCTTTGACACTCCCCTCGAATGTTTGAAAAAATGAATCCTGAGAGCGCCTCTTCGCTATGGAATGGTGATGGGCAATTGACGAACTTTGAGCACAAACCAAGGACGGTGACATGCAGACCCTTTTCAATTACACGACCATCTCCACCCGGCTCGAAAAGACCACTCGCACTCTTTTCGTGACCCTGAATCGGCCCGACTGGCAGAATGCTTTTCGGCTAGAGATGCTGTTCGAATTGGAAAGCCTCTTCGCCTGGTGCACCTCCAAGGTCGAGATCAACACCATCCTGATTGATTCCTCCACACCCCTCTTTTCCACGGGCCTTGAGTACGAGACTCTCGCGACGACGTCGGCCCAGACGCTCTCGAAGATCAACACCAAGCTTCAGAAAATCATTTTCTCCATGATGCAGTTACCGCAAACGGTGATCGTTGATTTGGGTGAAGGGGCAGAGACCCTCGGAAGTGAGTTCGCGCTCGGTGCCGATCTTCGGATCGCCTCCCGGAGTGCGCAGGTTAGATTCAACCATGGCCACTTGGGGCTCGTTCCGGCCGCCGGCGGAATGAACATGCTCAGTACTCTCATCTCCCCGGCCTTCGCCCGGACGTGGATCCTGGGTGGGGTTCCGATCACCAAAACTGGCCTCACCGAATCCGGCTTCCTGGCCCATGCCTACACCTCGGAATCAAAGGCCGAGCTCGTTTCAGAGATCCTCTCTGGCATCGCCAAGCTCGCACCGGTCCAGCGCATCCAGGCCAAGCTTGGCCTCTTTGAAACGGTCCGGGCCCAGCTCGAAGCGGGGATCGTGATGGATCGAAAGATCGCCAAGGCGTCCATGGTCTCGGAAGACTGGCGGAGTAAGAGGCCCGAGGTTCCGGAGAGCGACTTCATGCCGGCAAAATCCATGTCTTATGCTGTGAAGCTCTCGCTGATCAAGAGTGACGAGGTCCCGCGGAACCTCGACCACTAGTAATTTTTTCTCTTCTCCTTGAGTCTGGCCCGGCCCTCGGTATGATGGCGGCCTATGAAGATCAGACCCGCCGTCTCCGCAGTTGCACTTCTCCTCCTCTCCCTTGCGGCGGGGGCCGAACGTCGGTGTCTTCCGGATGGTCCGGATGAGCAGATTCTCAGAGAGAGTGATTTCCGCTGGAACATCGACCTTGAGGAGATCAAGGCCCGGGCCCAGGAGCTCTACATCTCTCCGAAGCGACTCATCCGCAAGGCCTATTTTAAGAACGGAAACTTCGTCATCCCCATCGATTCCTTCGGGAGCGTGCGGGACGTCCGGCTCACTTCGACCTTCATCAAGAGTGTCACGTTGCACGTCGAAGAGGGCCTTAAGCGGCGCTACGTCGATGCCATCACTTTTAGTGACATGGGCCATTCGCACTTTTTTATCCCACAGAAATTCTACGACGAAGTTCTCTCTCCGATTCCGATCCCGGAGAAGCATGTCTTCTATGAGACGATGCTCGCCCACGAAGGACTCAAAGTCCTCTACCACACGGCAGAGCAACTCAAGATGACCGATGACGCCGGACAACTCCTTCCGAACCGCCACACGCAGTGGCGCTTCTTCACACGGAACTTAGTCGGTGATAACGGAGGCCTTGGAAAACTCGAACTCCTCCACAACGAGGAACACCGGCACAACACGGCCAGTACCTATGATCCGGATTACCGCTACTGGGGCGGAGGATTCTACATCTCGGCCCATGCCGACGGTTGCTTCCCGTTTCAACACAACGGCAAGACCTACTACTTCGACCTCAACCTAGATGGGATCTAGCATCCTCCGAGGAGCTAGCGGGCGTACCCGCATCTCATCATCGCGGTCATGAAGGCATTGTGTGACCAGGTGAGTTCGTCGGCACCCTGCATCTGGCCCGAGTGCTGGTTGAACTGCTCGGCCATACCACCCCGTCGGTCGGAGTGGAAGAGTGCGCGGGAGAACTGGCGCTCAATTTCATCGTTGAGCCTCTGATTCTTAGTCTCATTGCGGAGCTGGCAATAGAACTCCCCGAGACCAAGCGTTGCCAAGAACCACGGGTTACCTTGGCCCGAAGTTTTGTACCCATCGTAGCGGTCCTCTGGGTAGCGACCGATGGCGACGCCGAGCTCTGGGTATTCACTGTTCACCCGGTAAAGTTTCCGGAACGTATCCACCATGACCTCGACGTAGCGGCGGACCGGCGCAGACCGCAGAGAGAAAAGCCGCTGGTAAGGCCAGTTGTGGAGAAGTGCCAGCATCGGGGCCACGTCGATGTTGGAGTCTTTATACCCCAGCCCGCCGTTCACCTTCCGGATGGTGGTTTTAAGTCCGATGGATGAATCCAGGAACTGCGTCGTGAGGAAGTTCCCGATCAAGCGCGATTGATGGTCGTAGAAATCGGCCGCCCCGGTATCGCGGAGTTCTCGCGCCAGTTTCGCACCCTCTTGCAGGGCCGTGTGCTGAGCAAGGAGGGTATAGAAGTGCATGCCCATCTCTTCTTCCCACAGCTCGAAGCTTGGCTCACGCCACGAGTGTGCGGTGTACTCTAGGTCTTTCTTGATCGGTGAGTCGGCCGGGATGACTCCGTGGTAGAGCTTCTTCAGGACGTAGTCTTGGTTCCCCTCACGGAGCATGAGGTTGGCGAACTTGATCATCGCTAGGGCCCGGAGCGCGGGACCATCATTCTGAGGCCGGCCCCAGCCACCGGTGTAACCGCGGCCATCGATGAAATACTTCGGTTCACCCAGCCCGGAGATCGCTGGCTGATTTTGTCGGAAAGTTTCCGCCTCGACCCACGTCGCGATCATCCGAAGGACCCTCGAGTCCCGGGAGAGTTCGTAGAAATCAATCAGGGCCCGGTAGGTCAGGGCCGTGTCCCGAACCCAGTCAAAGTAGTAGTTCGGGTTCGAGCGGCTAGGGCTCGCGACCACGAGGCCCGGCATCACGTCCGGCTTGGTGGCATTCTCAATGACGGTCTTAAGGCTTTGCCGGAACTGAATTTCTTTTGAAGGGAGTGCGCTAGCGACAACTGGAAGGAGAAGAAGAAGAGTGAAGAAGAATTTCATGTGAGCTCCCTGAGTTCGTGCGAATGGATCACTTCCCTCAATTCTTCGAGGGGCAACTTTTGTCCGAAGCCGAGGATGAATCCTCCACCACCAGCACCACAAAGTTTTAACACATAATCCCCTGTTTCAAGGCCCCTTGTCCAGAGCGCACGCTCCTTGATCGGGATCATCTCGGGGAAATACTCCCACTGGAACTTGGAAATGTGCCAGAGGTGATGAAAGAGATGGGTCCGGTCGTTACGGAGGACTGCGTCGATGGCAAAGTTCACCTCTTTGGCCAGGATCTCACCGCAGCGTTGCTTAAACTGAGGGTCCTTCATTTTTTCTTGGTAGACGCTCACGAGAGGACCTGTTTGCCTAGGCTTGCCGGTATTCAGCAGGAAAAAGTCTGAGAGATCGGGGGTCGAGGGAAGGACCTCAACATCATCGAAACCGTGAATGAGGAGAGGCCTTCGCAGGTGGCTCACCAACGGATCGAGACCGGAGCTCGAGCCATGGAAAAAGTCCTCGAGTCCCGCGAGGGCCTTTTTATCTTCAACTAAAACTGACGCCGGAATCCCGTAGCGCTCGTAGATCGCAGCGATCACGGCGCCGGAGCTCCCGAGACCAAACCCCTGGGGGATGGTCGAATCAAACCAGAGACCGTTGAGGTAGTCCTTCTTCATCCGCTCCAGGTCGATGCCACGGGCCTGAGATGAATCGATGAAAGAAAGGAGGCTCCGGCGGGAGTTGACGGCCGGCCCTGAGCCAGAGTTGTCAAAGGACCACTCCCCTTTCAAGGGCCAATACGGCAGCGCTAAAGCCTTGGAGCCGTTGAGGATCGTGTACTCACCGAGGAGAAGGACCTTGGCAGGAAAAGTGCTTAGCATTTAACAGGCCCCTCGCCGCACTCGTCATCAATCACCGACTCCGCCAAAGGAGCAAGCTCGTGAGAAATGAAGGTGCGAATTTTGTGCTGGGATGACTCCGGATAGATCAAGTGGAGGTTGGGCCCTGCGTCGAGGGTAAAGTACAGCGGCAGTTGCGTTTCACGCCGGAAGGCCCAAATCATGTCGATGGCGGCGAGGGTTTTGGGTTTCAAGAGAGTGAACGCCGAAGGTGCCGTGAGCATCATCGCATGGAGGCTCAGCGCCTCGCTCTCTAGGACCGCTCCCACTTCACTCAGGTCGCCGGCGGTGAGAGCGGCCCTGGTCCGATGGTAGTTTGTCCGCGCTTGGGCAAACCTCGCTGAAGCGTACGGGTGCTCACTCATGCGGCCGTGGCCCGCCGTACTCGAGACGGTCTTCTCATCGCCACTCACCACCAGAACCGAGTCCCGTAAGTGCGCCAGCTCGGGGTGAACCGGGATCGAGGAAGCGTAGAAGTCGCTCTCGTCCCCCCAGCTCACAAATCCCCCGTAAACCGACCGTGATGCAGACCCAGAGGCAAGGCGTGAGAGGTAACTCGCCGTTCGAAAAAAATCAACCTTCACCCCGGAGAGGTGAAAGAGATAATCCGTGAGCCCGAGAGCGAAGGCCGAGAGGCCCGAGGCCGAGGAAGCGATGCCGGTGCCGTGGGGAAACGTGTTGTGGGTATCGATTCTCACATGGACCTTGGCCAACCAGGACAACGACTCCAGTGAACGCAGGTAGGCTTCGATCTTCGCCGCGAATTTCTCCTGCCGAAGACCATTGAGGAAGAGCTCCACTCCCGGGTGAGAGGTCCCGACGGAGAAGGAGAGACGAGTTTCCGTGAAGCAATTCTTCAGGGTCATGGACAGGGAGGGATTGGCCGGGAGCTGGTGCCCCTTCTTCCCCCAGTACTTCACGAAGGCGATGTTGGAAGGAGAGCGCCAGGAGGTCTCGAAGGGTTCTGCCGTGAGTGCCTCGAAGGGCCCGAGGAGGTTCATCACCGGGGTTCCGAAAAGATAATTTCAGTGAAAGGAATCACGGTGCTAAAGCCGCGGCCATTGAAGTACTCGCGCGTCTCCGACGCCGACCGGTCGGAGGTGACGAGCGCGAAGTCTCCCCCCCAGGCCCCGAGGGACTTCACTTCACCCCAGTAGTCCGGGAAGTGGAGGTCCTTCACCTTCGTGTACCCGAGAGCATCGGCGACGATGCCTTCGTGCTGCACGATGATCTTGTTGAAGGTCACGAGATCGTTGGCGTGGATCATTTCGCGGGTGAGCTGAGAGATCTCGGCGATCGCCCGGTTCTTGTTCTCAATCTTGAGTGCTTGGTACTTGGAGACCTCTTTGGCCGAGTTCTGTTTCTGGCCCAGGTACACGAAGTAGAGGGAGTCCTTGAAACTCGGGTTAAACGGGGCCGCTCCCCACTGGGGCTTCCCGTCGAAGCGGCTGTACTTGATAGGGCCCATGGCTTGGGCACAGGCGATGTCGTAACCGGAACCGCCGATGGTCTGTTTCAGGAGTTCGAACGGACTCACGTAGGCCCACTGAGCAACGTTGTAGATGAACGATGAGCTCGAACCGAGGCCCCACTCGAGCGGGAACTCGATGCGCGTCTCCACGAAGACGTCCACCTCGTCCCGGAGGAAGTGAGGGTTTTGCTGGCGCACTGCTTTGAGCGCTCCGGCGACGAACTTCTCGGTCTCGACCCCGGAGGGTTTGATCGGATTAAAATGCCAAAATTCGTAGTTGGCCTCGAACCACACTTTGCCGGCGTGGTCGATGGATTTCCAGTTAAGGGTGGGTTGGTAGGAATGCCGGTAGCGGACCTTCATGCTTTGCCCGACGGTGGTGGGAAGGGCGAGGGCCTCGGCGCCGTCGAGGACGAAGTACTCGCCCGTGAGGAGGAGCTTTCCGTGGCCGTAAAAAAACTGATCCTGCATGAGTTACCCTCTCATCGTTTTTAAAAAATCCCGGGCCCCCGTAAACGAGACCACCTTATCGGAGAAGTGCGCTTTGGCCTTCTCAATCTCTTCTGGAGTCGCTTCGAACTGATTCAAGATGTTCAGGAGGTGGAGCTTCATGTGCCCCTTCTGGATTCCCGTTGTGACCAGAGACTTCACGGCCCCGAAATTCTGCGCGAGCCCGACGGCCGCCATGACCTGCATGAGCTCGGGGGCAGTGGGGTTCTCGAGCACCGCCAGAGAGGTCCGTGCCAACGGGTGCAGCGACGTGAGACCACCAACGGTCCCCACCGCCAGAGGAACCCGGAGAGAAAATCGGAACTTATCTCCGGTGAGCGTGACCGAGGACAGCGAGCGGTACTGGCCGTCCCGGGCCGCGTACGCATGGGCGCAGGCCTCGATCGCCCGGAAATCATTTCCGGTGGCAATGACCACAGCATCGATGCCGTTCATGATGCCCTTGTTGTGAGTCACAGCGCGGTTCGGATCAATCTCTGCGATCCTCACTGCGGTGGCAAACTTCTCCGCGAACTCCTGGGCCGAGAGCCCCCCGGGGAAGTCGCCCAGCTCATCGATCGGGCACTCCACCGAAGCTTCCACCACGCAGTCCGGGGTGTAGTTTGAGAGAATGCACATGATCACGTGGACTTTCTTTTCCGCGGCTTCGAACCGTTCGTCGGCCTCGACTCCGGCCCGGAACACCGTCGCGAGCTCCTCGAGGACGGAGTTTATGAAATTGGCCCCCATGGCGTTGCAGGTCTCGGCCTGGAGCTTGAGTTGGTAGTAGTTTTCGAGCTGCTCGGTCATGTCAACGAGCTCAAGGCCCGTGATTCCGCCGCCGCGCAGGTCCATGTTCCTCGTGAGGTGGGCCACCGCCTTCAGGAGGTCTCCCCGCACTTCAGAGAAGTGCGCCTTGAGTTTATCTTTGCTGCCTTGCCACTGGAAGTGAATCTGTCCGACCTTCGAGGTCGCCAAGACCCGGGTCCGGAACCCTCCCCGCTCGAGCCAGAATTTGGCCCCAAGGGATGCCGCCGCGACCACCGAAGATTCTTCGATGACCATGGGCACAGAATAGACCTTCCCATTGATTAAGAAGTTCGGCGCGATCCCGAAGGGGAGGTCGTAGTTCGTGAGGGTGTTCTCGGAGAACTCATCGAAGCGCTTTTGAAGCGCCTTGTCCGAGTGCCAAAAAGTGGGAAGATTTCTTACCAGCTTTCCGGACTCTCCCTCGAGCTGCTCTGCGAGCCACTCAATTTTCTCCGCTTTCGTCATCTTCGAAAAACCAGTGACTGTTTTCACGCATCCTCCTTGACGGTCAAGAGAGACTTCGCCGTAAGGAGCGCCTCTCGGTGAGCTAGGAAAAATTGCTTAAGTGAGTCGTAATCCTTGAGGGCCGGGGCGAGGAACGCGGAGGCCATGCCGATCAGGGCGTTCGCCTTCAGCCGAGACAAGAGCTCATGGCCGTCGAGCATCGAGGAGACGCCACCGGAGATGATGAACTCTTTTCCGCGCAGCGGGAGGGCGTTCAAGTATCCCACCATCTCCCGCGCTGTGTGACCCACGTGGATGAATCCCTCGCGCGCCACTTCTTCCTCTCCGCGAAGGCTTTCGAGCAGGGTAAAATTCGTGCCACCGAAGGCCCCGAGCTCGATCCCCGCGATGGGCAGGTCGAGGAGGGCCCTGAGGCTTCGAGGCCCCATCCCCTGCCCCACCTCTTTCACAATCACAGGGTAGCGGGCCGAATCGAGGAAGCGCTGGAGCGTCTCGAGAGGGGCCACCGTGAACCGGTCCCCTTCGGGCTGGAACCATTCTTGGAGCGGATTGATGTGGATGATAAGACCATCGCTTTCGGTGATTCTCACGAGCTCATGAACCTGCGTGAGCGCATCGGCAGCGACCAGCTCCTGCAGCTGGGCGACACCGATGTTCGCAAAGAGAGGCTGCGCACCCAGAAGGTCCTTCACCGCGAACTCACTGAGCCGAGAGCGGTCCTTCAACAGCGAGCGGCAAGAGCCAAGCCCCATGCCCAATTTGAACTCTCCACACAGCCGGGCCAGGTTCTGGTTGATGGTCTTCGCGTGCTCCGTTCCACCAGTCATGGAAGAGACCCAGACAGGATACTCAAGGTCAAAGCCTAGAAACTTGGTAGGCCACCTCGAGGTCGCGGAGGGATGGGTGAAAAAAAGGGGCTCATAATCGAACCGAGGATCGACCTCAACAGAGGTGGTCCTGGCCTTGGAAGCAAGTTCAATGTGATCCCCTTTCCTTTCGGCTAACCGTTGGGAATGAGGGAGATTTTTAGAAGAAGTCATAGACTCTCCTAGTACCAAAGAAAGGGTTAGAAGTCATGGGCTTTTAAGTCCTGAAACTCCGACCCAATGGATTGATTTTACTCCAAATTTGACCCACTCAAGAGGGCACGGGCCTGGGATAATGCTAGACGTAGAAAATGTCTAGGTACTGACCGGGGCAATGACCAGGACAAACTCCCGCTTCTCTCCCTCGGAGAGGTGGCCTAAAAGAGTCTCGGGTTTACCACGCAGAAGCTTTTCCGTCGGGGAGCCAAGATCCATGGCGAGGAAAATCTCCCGCTTCACAGCGCTCTGGGTGAGCTCTTCGAGAAGCTTGCGCAGACGGTAGGGAGTTTCCATCCAAACTTGAGTCTCTGGGTTCTTGAGTTCATTCCGGATCCAGTGCTCGCGCTCCGGCATCTTCACCGGCACGAAGCCACAGAAGTGAAACCGCGCATGGGAGAACCCGGAAAGGGCGATCGCAAGAGCAATGGAGTTCGGAAAGGGCGTTGCGGTCACTCGAATCCGGTTCCGGTGGCAAAGGTCCACGAGGTCTTGGCCCGGATCACAGAAGGCGGGAAGTCCACAGTCACTCATGAGGAATACTTTCTTTCCGGTTTTGAGTTCGGTGAGGACCTGCGACTTTAGCTTGTCAGCGGTGTGTTCGTTGTAGAGTTGGAAGCGCTCGATCGCCTCCCGCTGAAGGCCCCACTTAAGCCATCGACCCCGGGCAACCTTGTGCTCCTCAACCAGGAGGAGCACGTCGGTCCGTAAGCAGTGGTCGCGCAGAAGAGCGAGTGCGACGGGCTCCAGAGGAGTGTCTTCGGAAATGGGAGTAGGAACGAGGACCAGTTCGCTCATGCCATCCCTAGGAGAGTGAAGAGTTCCGGGCGATGGAAATCCGGATTCTCCTCCGGGTTCGGTTCCAGCGCATAGTATTCCCGAGGGTCCGTGTCGAGGCAGGCGAAGAAGCCACCGTAGAGGTCGCGGCCCGTGACCTCTGGGGGAAGCAGCACGGTGACGGCCGCGTCCCAGCGCCGACCATCGAGCGAGACTGAATGGGAGAGGTCGAGGGCCTTGGGAGCGGCAAAGATCTTCCGCGGCTCGGTGATCACCAGAGCGAAAGGCTGGTTAAGCGGCGAGAGCTGGACCTCAAGGTAGGGGGCCCCGTGATCGCCGGGGTGGGTTCGCAGTTGGAGGAACGCCTCAACGACGTCTTTATTCCAAAGGCCCCAGTTCTTTGACCAGTCGTCGGAGAAGACCGGGTCCGAGAGCCAGGGCCTGCCCGAGCGCTTCTGCGCCGTGAAGGTGATCCGCACTGAGCGCTCCTGTACTTCCCAAGCGACTTTCACAGTGTGCGCGGCCACCGCTGGGCCGTGTTTTTTTAGATAGGCGTCCATAGACTTAAGAATACACCTTGGGCCATAATCGGGCCATGCAATACCGCCTCTTTCTCATCGTCCTCCCGGGACTCGAAGACCTCGCACTCGAAGAGCTCGAGGCAAAGTGTCCCTCCGCAACCGAGGTGGCCGTCACTAAGGGTGGCATCGAACTCAGCGCCGACCTCGACTGGGTCGTGGCGGCCCACTGCCTTTTGAAGCTCCCGACCCGGATCCTCCTCCGGGTCCAGGAGTTCAGAGTCCGAGATTTTCCGAAGCTCCATCAAAAGTTGAGCGCGTTCAAGTGGAACGAAGTCCTCTCCCACCCGGAACCACAGTGGGAAGTCTCGTGCACGCGCTCGCGCCTGATGCACACGGGAAGGATCGAGGAAACCATCCGCGAGGCCCTCGCGGCGGCACTCCAGCGCCAACCCCTCTCCCTCGACTGGCAAAAAAAGAACTACTCACCACAGACCTTCTACGTCAGGATCGTCGACGATAACCTCACTCTGAGCCTCGATCTCACGGGCGAGCCTCTGTACAAGCGAGGCCACCAGAAAATTAAAGGGGAGGCCCCGCTCCGGGAGAATCTTGCGTCCGCGTTTCTCATGGACCTCTTCCGGGGGATCCCTGAAGATGTGGTTTTGATCGACCCCATGTGTGGGTCGGCCACTTTTCTTACTGAGGCGCTGGACTTCCATCGCCCGCTCCACTTCCGAAGCTTTGCGTTCGAAACCGCACCGTTTTTTAAAGGGAAGCTCGTCCGGCTTCCACCGACCACCCGGAAGCTCCCGGTGAAACGAGTCCTGGGGTTTGACCGCAACGGAGAGCTTCTTGAGAAAGTCGCGGCCGAGAGTGGCCTCGAGCTTCGAGTTAGCGACGCACTCGTTGATGCGCTCAACCCTGGGGAAGAGTTTGTGATGATCTGCAATCCGCCCTACGGTGAGCGCATCAAGATCGCCGGGCAGCGAGGGAGCTTTCTGAGGGCTGCGTGGGAGAAGTTCCTGAGCGTCGATCGCCCGAAGCGGTTTGGTTGGGTGATCCCAAGCGACATGGACGATCTCTTCCGACCTTCTCACGGATACCGTTTGCTCCAAGAGCGGCGGCTCCGGAACGGAGGCCTCGCGGTCACTTTCCGGATCTGGGAGCGGATCTCCTAGGTCTTGCGCCGGAGTTCCGCGACACCGTCTCGGATGTGCGCTGCCACTTCCTGCAGATCATCCCCCTCGCGCAGCTCGAAGGGCCGGGCATAGTCTCGGACGGTGAAGTAGCGGTTGAGGGCGTAGATGGGTCCGTAGATGCGATGAGAAACGAAGAGGCCGACGATGAACGCCAGGCCCGAAATCCCGAGCGAGAGTAAGACCTCAAAATAGATCACCGGCGACGGCCCGAAGCGCACATCGAAGATGATGTTGAGGCAGGAAAATGAGATAGCGCAGGCGAAGAGCCCGAGGCCCGCGAAGATGAAGCACAGGCGAAGCTGGTAGCCCACCATCACCAGGAAGGTGTTCCGGAAGTTTGGCAGTCGGTCACGCCAAAGAGTCACGGCGCCGAAGAGGAGGACGAGGCCCAAGAGTTGGGAGACGTCGGCGACGTTGAACACCGGAGACTGGAAGTCGCCGAAGCTCAGGAGGAGAAAATCGACCACGACCCCATTTCCAAAGATGCGATCCAGAAGGTTTCCCAAAACCCCTCCCACGATGAGGACGAAGCCGAAGCGCAGGGCCGGGAGCGGCTCCCGAAGCACGAGCCGGGTCAGGAGATAGGTGGTCATGAAAATGAGACCGAACCCCAGGATCCCTGCGAACTTCATGGGCCCACTGACGTGACCCAACTGACCTGCGATGACCCCTGGGTTAAGGACCCGGCGGACCTCGATGGCACCGTACTGCCCTTCCCAAGACTGAGCGAGGGCCTTGGTCACAAGGTCAACACCGGCGATGAGACCAACGAGACCTAAGTCTAGGATTTTCTGTCGCGAATAAAGCATAGAACTTGTTTCGGATGGAACCGGCACAAATCTGAGCTGTTCCTCCCCATCAAGAAGACCACAGTTTCCTGGTGTAACTAGCTTAATCCCTGATTTCCTTCAATTGACCTCACGCTTTCTCTTAGATTCCGAAGAGATCCCTCCGATAATAAACCATCTAAACTCCTGAGGTACGTATGCTGAAACGATTCATGACTGTCACCACTCTCAAGTACCTTTCTCTCCCGTTCCTTCTCGTGACGTTTTTGGTCTTCCAAAATTTCACGACCGTCTCTTTTGTTACGGGCAAAGGCGGCAACGGCTACGCCGTCTCCTGGGACAGCCGCTTCCTGATTCTCAACCGGCCCGGAGGACGACTCTCCCGCTGGGAGCTGTGCATGTTCGATGCGACGATGTCCAAGGCCCAGGAGGTCGGAGAGAGGAGAATCACCAACGCGCTCAATGGCCAGAGAAACTGCACGACCTTCATCTACACCGACCTTCAAGACCCGACCCGAGGTCGAATCCCCGTGATCGTCGGAGGTCGGGCGGATCACAATGTGGCACCGGCCCAGTACTCCCGGCTCTTCCACTTCAATGCTCTGAGCATCGCCCCGGTCAGCGGTGATCCGATGACCGGATCCTATGCCTCAGACTCTAGCGGAGCACCGGTCACCGGCGGAGACCACCAGACCTATCACTTCTACCTCTATACCCAACTCTATCAAAGTAACGAACTCCTCGACGCGAGCGGCAGACCGGTCCGAAACCCCGAGACCGTGAACTTCCCGGCCAATACCCTTGGCTTCATGGAATTCAAACTGACTTTCAAAGATTTTACACTGACTCGGACGCAACTGGTTCAAGACTGGCGGCCTCTTCAGGTTCCGGGGAATAACTTGATCATCGGCATGGAACCCTCCCACACCTCCGATGGGAACCTCATGATCTACCAAAGCTTCCGCGGGGACGTGAGACCAGAGCATCCGGATTCCTGGATCTACAAGGACTACGCAGTTCGCCCGGACTGGGGCTTCACCGGCTCGATCTTTTACAGCTACAACTCGAACCCTGCCAACCCTGGGGGCTGGTCAACGCCGAAGAGCATCACTCAGCTCTTCAGTGACACCGGGACCGTTAACGGTGAATCTCTGAAATCTCGCTACCCGATTGCGAGACATCCTCTGCGGAGTTCCCTCGGGGAACCCTACGCTCCGAACGAAACCTTCAAAGGGGCCTACGCCTGGATCAGCTGGGAAGGAGCGGATATCTTCTTCACCGCCGCCAACGCGTACCGGGAGGCGGTTCGAAGCGCATGGTCCGTTGTCGGGGATTCGACCGGTGGACAGATCCGGGTGATCGACGGAGGCTTCAGAGAGTACTCGGACAGGAATAGCAGTGGGACTTCCGCGAGCACCGTCTTGTTCACAAACGGTCTTGCGGCCAACAATTCCATCTGGAATCCCTACCTTCTCCTGAAGAACCCGGTCTTCCCTACCACCGGGGAGTCCCCGGTGATGCTCCTCATGCACTCCAACGGATCGGAGACTACGGAAGTTTCGTTCAAAGGATATAAGGACGGAAACTACCTCACGTATCTCGGAATGAACAAGGGCCTTCGGAAGATGAGCAACCAGAGCTTCTGGGTCAACCGAGGAGCGCTCGCGGAGCCGAGCTTCAACGAGCAGTACGACTGGCTTAACACCCCAGACATCTCGGGCCGCAACAACTTCGGCCGACTCTACAACGACGCTGTCTTCTTCGAATCAACGAAGGTGGTTTCAGCGACGGAAGATTTCTTGGGCCAGCACGTGCGCTTTAAGCCCGAGTCCTCGGTCTTCTTCCGGTATGATCCGACGCAGTTCAATCGCCGGGCCTTCAGCGTGGAGCTCATGGCCCGTCCACTGGCAGACCTGAATACCCCCGACGACGGGCTTAACCGCTACCTCTTCCTCGCCTTCATTCCCGGAGTGATGAACATCATCCTCGAGGAGAATCGGCAGCTCCAAGTCACACTCTATGGCCAGTCTTCTGACGTCCGCACGGGCCGGATTGGAACAGCCTTGGCCCTGGACAAATGGTCCCACGTCGGGGTCACGTGGAACCAGGATTCTCGAATCCTTCAGGTCTTCCTCGACGCTGTAAAGGTTTTTGAGAAGGTCCTTCCTCCGGGCACACAGATCCGAACCCCCGAGGGCTTCGCCTACGTGGGCCCGACCGGTAAGGACGCCGGCGGACGGAACGTTCTTCCGTACAGTTCGGAGAACCGCTACGTCCTGGCGCTGGATGAGTTCAAGCTGTCGGCCGTGGTCCGAAGCGCCGATGAGTTCGCAGATTCGGCCCACATCCCCAAGGGCCGCCGAGGACAACCGGCGATCAACAATGCATCGGCGATCAAGAACACGGATCTCCGGGTCATGGGGACGACCTATACCGTCGAAGCCGCGCAACTTGGAAGCCTCCTCTTCCGGGACCGGCGCCTTTCGGCGACGAATGCGGTCTCTTGCATGAGCTGCCACGACTCGTCCAAAGGGTTCTCCGACGGGGTCAGCATCCGACGGGGACTCACGGGAGTCGGGCTCGATTTCCATTCACCGACTCTGGTTAACCGGGCCCTCGGCCGGCGCCAAAACTGGACCGGAAAATTCGCGACGACCCTAGATCAGGTCTGGGCGCCGTTAGGCCACCCCAATGAAATGGGCGTCTCCCAGGATGCGGTGGTGACCGCACTCAACAATAACTCCGAGTACAAGGCACGGTTCAGAACCGTCTTCAAGGGAGACCCGAGTGCCATCTACGTGCAAGAGGCCCTGGCCGCCTTCGTCAACTCCATCACCTCAGGGAAGTCGGACTTCGATCGCTACCTCCAGGACGGAGAAAGTAACGCCCTGAGTGCCAACGAGAAACGCGGGATGAATCTCTTCTTCGGAAAGGCCCGCTGTGCCGCCTGCCATAACGGACCGAACTTCAGTGACGAGCTCATGCACGACACTGGCATCTTCCAGTCCAACAACGGCCAGCAGATGATCACGGGCCGCCGAGTTGACCTCTTTAAAATGAAGACTCCGTCCCTGCGAAACCTCGCAAGCTCTGCCCCCTATTTTCACAACGGCTCCGCGCGAAATCTGGACGAGGTTCTCGACGCCTACGTGCGCGCTGGCTCGGGGAATGGGATCACCAAAGACCCGGAGATTCGGCCCATCGATCTTTCACTCGATGATCGGGAAGACCTCAAGAGCTTCCTTCTGGCGCTGGACTCTCCAGTCGTGTATGCCTTCCCGGTCGGCCTCGACGCTGCCCTGCCGGGTGGAACCTTGATCGCCCCGGCCCCAGTCTCCACGACCCCGCTGCCGGCGACCCTCGAATTTACTTCCGGGACTTTGAACCTTCGCGGCGGAGAAACTCGGCGTTCTCAGACTCTAACCCTCGCCTTCAGAACCACCGGCGTGCTGACACTCTCTGACTCCGCAGGAAAAACCCTTTGGGTCTCGAGTGGCGGGACGCGGGACTGTTCCGTGGACTGCCAAGCGAGCTTCACCAGCGCCGGAAATCTGATCCTCAGTCAAAAGGGAGTTCAGTACTGGAGCATGGGGTCGGTGGCACCGTCGGCGATCCTACGGTTCGCCGCGAGCGCCCCCCACGTCCAGGTGGTTGATGCCGGCACTCGAATTCCCATCGCTACGAGTGAGGATAGTAAGCAGACGTGGTTTGGCTTTCAGAAGAGTCGCTTCGTTCTCTACGGCGGAGGTGTGCGCCGAGGTCAGGGGTTCTTTTTCACCCTTCAAACGGATGGAAACTTCGTCCTCTATGCCGGCGGTCGAGCTGTCTGGGCCACTGGAACGACGGGCCGCACCTGCGGCGTGGATTGTCGCATGGTTTTCCAGAGCGACGGGAACCTTGTCCTCTACCAAGGCTCGACACCGATCTGGGCCTCGCGGACGGAACGCCGCGGGGAGCTCCTCGGAATCAACAGCACCGAGCTTGCGATCGTCGATGCGAGTAACAATGGGGTCTGGGGGAGTCGATGGTAGCGAGGGCTAGCGCTCGATGAAGTAGACCTGGGCCTTGGCCCAGACTCCTTCCACGAACTGGATGAGTGCCACTTCACCGGGCGGCACTTCGGACACGGGTTCGAGGGCCAGGTTCCGAAGTGCGTGGACCTTCGTATCGATCAAGTGCCCTTTGGGGTGCATGATCTGAAGGACGTCACCCAAACAAAGACCGCGAAGGTTTTTGACCATGATCGCAAGGTGCGACGCTTTCTGGACCTCGAGGACCTCGCCGATGTAGTTCCCCTCGCGCTTCTGGAGCCGAGAATTTTTTAGCTTATGGAACTGAGAATCCGTTTTGTTTCCGAGGTAAAACCCTCGCATGAGATCCTGGGAGTAGCCTTCCTTCAACCGCTCGAAAGCTTGCGGGTCAAAGTGCCGTGACAACGCCGAGATCTCCGCTAGCTTTGGAGGAGTTTCCCAGCGCTGATCGATGCGAAAAAAACCAAGCCCCGCCGATCTCAGATCCGCAGCGTACTCCAGGAGACAGAACTCCTTAATGTGAAACATGAATGTTCCATGCTGATTCTCGACCAAGGGAAACCCTTTGTGCGGAGACTCTTCGCTCTCCCCCAGGGCGGCCAGGTCCTGGTTCTGGGCCGTGCGCTCGGGAAGGAGTGCCGACAGGAGGGGCCTTGGGGTGTAGAACAAGAGGATCCGCCCCAGGCCCAGAAGTTCGCACGGGACACTCAAGTGTTCAACGTAGTCTTCGATGACCGTCTTCGAGAGCTCGATCGAAAGCACGACGCGCTCGAGGCGGCCGCCGCAGAGGTCGATCCAGCCCTCGAGTGCCGCTCGGTTATGATTCCCGTTCTCGGCGATGAACTGAAGGGGTTTCGTGGTTTCCTTCAGCGCCCAGTGAAGTGCACCTGGGTCCTGAACTCGAAGGGCATCGGCGTAGGGAAGAAGCTCCCGGAGAGCTGCCACCTTCTCACCGAAGAGGTCTTCGGTCATCAGGATGTCCCACTCAAGGAGAACCCGGAGTCCTAGCTCGGAAGCACGATGGAAAAGAGCGATGAATTCGTCGTTTGAGAGCTTCCCGAAGCGGGCCAGTGCCTTGGGTTCGAGGATCACTTCGCGGAACCCCTGATCGCAAAGGATGCTGAGTTCATGAAGAGTGCGAGCGTAGGTCGTTAGTCTCATGGGTTGATCCGATGCCGGACCAAGTGCATCGCTTCGACGCCGCTGACGAAGGGCAGACGGACCAAGGTCGTGGGTCTGGTTCGCACCACGGGTTGCGAGGCGAGATCACTCATCTCGAGGGCCCGGAGGCGAACGGCGGACCCTCGGAACGGGAGAATCTCAATCTCATCACCCTGGTTGAACGCATTCCGCACTTCGAGAACGATCCCGGCCTTTGGATTGGCCTCGACCACCGTTCCTACCATCCTCCATTCTCCCTCGGAGGCATTCTCCCGCTCGTTGAAGATGGAGTCCGGACCCGCTGGGGTCAGCAGCGAGGCCTCGGTGTAGGCCCGGTGGGAAACTTTCGAAAGCTCGGCCTCCCAGTCCCGGAGGTCGTCCGAGAGGAAGTGCCCATGCTGGGCATAGAACCGCAGAGCTTCAGAGTAAACCTTGGCCATGGTGCCTGCGTAAAGATGGGACTTCATCCGGCCCTCGATCTTGAGCGAATCGATCCCCTCCTCGATGAAGGCCGGAAGAACCCGGAGCCCTTCGAGGTCCTTGGAACTCATGAAGAAGGCCCTCTTCTTCTCGAGCGTGTCGAGGCCCTCGATCGAGTACTCAAACCGACAGGAGTGCGCACACCCGCCGCGGTTGGAATCGCGGCCTTGGGTGAAGTTCGAGATCACGCAATGGCCAGAGTAGGCCATGCACATGGAACCGTGGATGAACATTTCGATTTCGATCTGGGCCTCGCGGCGGATCTTCCCTGCCTCCCGGACCGAGACCTCCCGGCCTAGGACGATCCGCTGCGCACCCGCCTCCTTCCAAAGCAGGGCCGAGTGGACGTTGAGGGTCGAAGCCTGGGTGGAGACGTGGATCGGGATGGTCGAGTGGGCCCGCACGGTTCGCACCACCCCCAGGTCGGAGACGATCACAGCGTCGGTGCCGATGTCTTCTAAAAATGACACAAACTCCGGGAGCTCTGTCAGATCCTTATCATGGAGGAAGGAGTTTAAAACCACGTACACCTTGGCCCCGCGAGCGTGGGCAAAGGCCATGCCTTCCCGGAGCTCATCCTCAGTGAAGTTATCCGCCGCGGTCCGGAGACCAAACTTCTGCCCCCCGACGTAGACGGCGTTTGCTCCATAGAGGACTGCGACTTTTAACTTATCAAGAGACCCCGCGGGGGCCAGGACTTCGGGTAACTTCTGACTCTTCATTGGGCTGGTTTACCAAAATTCAGACGTAAGTTAAACTTCTACTACTAGGCCGATGTAGAAAGGGTTTTCGATTGAAAAAAGTACTGTCCACGGTCCTCGGGGCCACGGCCCTGGGACTGGTAAGCGCCGGATATTTCATTTGGGAACGGGTTTCCAAGAACCCGGAGCAAATTGTTCCCTTTCCCTACACCTTTTCCGCTCCGGCACCGGCACTCAAGCCCGACGCACCGATCTTGATCGTGGGTGACCGCATAGGCGCCTACTTTAGTAAGTTTAGTCCGGGGCTGGCCGAGACCATCTCAAAGAACCTCGAGAAACCGATCCGGATTCAGTCCATCGCCCGGAACGGAGAGGGCCTCCATCGGACTCTCCATTCCCTGCGCTCCCTCACTCAGTGGCCTCAGATCCTGATCTACCACGGGGCTTCGGAGGAATTCTCCGAGCGAAAGTTCGAGCTCTCAGAGATGGGTCGGATTCGGAAGAACTTCAACCGCTACCGAGACGACCGGGTCGAAACGCTTCTCATCCTCTATCCCTGGTTCTCCCGGGTCATCTACGAACCTGTGAACCGGGTCGTGCTTTCCCCCGAAGCCTCACCGAGTGACGCCGATGAGAGCGAATACCTTCGGCGCCTGGAGACCGAGCTCCTCCTCTTCGAGCAGCAGCTCCTCCAGCTGATCGCTCTCAGCAAAGACCGAAACTCCCTTCTCATCCTGACCACGACCCCCATCAATTTGGACGAGCCGCCCCGGAAGGTCTGTGAGTTCACGGCCACGGCGGAGATCGATGCGGAGATCCTCTCCCTCCGGGAGCTCCTGAAGCAGAACAATCCCAAAGAAGCCTATGCGAAGTCCTCCAAACTAACGGGCCTCTACCCGGGGAACGCGGAACTCCTTTACCTGCACGGCCAGGTCGCCAAACGGCTCGGGAAGCTCGACGAAGCGGTCGACACGCTTCTTTCCGCGAGTGCCTACGACTGCAGCCCCTGGCGGACGACCGCGGTTCACAACGCCATCATCCGCAAGGTCGCCCAGGCCCAGCAGGTGCTCCTCTTCGACTTCGCCAAGCTCACAGAAAACGACTTCACCGAGACGACCTTTTTCGACGATCTTCATCCCCAGAACCTCTACTACGACCGCGGCGTGGAGCAGCTGGGCCTGGTCATCAAACAGATCCTCAAGCTCTAGGAGAGAGAGTATGAAAAACGTAACGCGAGAACTCCCGGCCCTCGGAGTCCTGTTCCGGGAGGGGGAACCCTCGAAGGACCTCTTCTACTTGCGCGAGGGCCAGCTTCTGGTCTGCACCGTGAGCGGGACCCAGGTCAAGGCCATCGCCCGGATCGGACCGGGGGAGTTCGTCGGGGAACTCTCGTTTTTTGATGAAAGTCCACGCTCCACCCACGTCGTCGCCAGTGTCCCGAGTGTGCTGATCCAGATCTCCCGAGTGGACCTGCAGGCCCAGCTCCCGTTTTGGTTCCAGGAGGTGGGGAAGAACCTCACCAAAAAGATCCGCCACCTCGACGCCGTCGTGAATAGCTCCATCGTCCGCCGCGGGAGCGGAGACAGTAAGCCCCTGACGATCGACGAGCAACGCTCGATCCTCGCCGCCCTCAATAAGTAGCAATCTTCAGTATTTGAGACAAGTTGGCACTCCCCGCGGTTCGCTTCTGCCACTGATCACTTTGGTTTCGGTGTCACTTTATCGTCAGAACTCCCTAGATCGCGCCTCGTGCGCGTTTACCACTTGGCATCCAACTCGCAATGTAATGGTTGGGAGAGACGACGGACAACAAGGAGGTTGACCATGAAGACCCAAAAGTACTTTACACTGGCGCTCGTGGTTGTGTTCATCACCGCCTGCGCCTCGAAGCGAGAGATCGCAGGAGGCCGACAAGGCCAGGAGGAGCGAGAGCGAGCACAACATGCTCAAATGATTGACGGCCAAGCATCCCGTCTACGTTAAAATAAATACCCGTCCGGGAAAAATTGTTTTTTAACTCGAACTTTTGTCCTATATTGCGAGTTAAAATACAGTGTTCTTTCCCGGAGGGATTTTGAGTTGAAGACAACACCGAATTCGACACGCTTCCATAACCTCGACGCCATCAAAGAGTGGACCACGGCCGACGCCGATGAGATCTACCAGATCAGCCGCTGGGGCGAGGGCTACTTTTCCGTTAACGAAAAGGGAGACCTCTGCATCAACCCGACGCAGACGAAGAATGGCCCCGTCATCAACATGATGGAGATCGTCGAGGAGATGAAGAACAAGAACATCCCCTTCCCGGCCGTGATCCGCTTCCACGACATCCTCCGCTCGCAGGTCGCGAGCCTCAATAAGACCTTCCGCTCACTCATCGAAGAGGCGCGGTTCACGGGGTCCTACTACGGCGTCTACCCCATCAAGGTGAACCAGATGCGCGAGGTGGTGGAAGAGATCGTCGACGCCGGCGCCCCGTTCAACTACGGGCTCGAGGCCGGCTCGAAGCCAGAGCTCCTCGCTGCCCTGGCGATGAACACGAACCAAAACTCGCTGACCGTGGTCAACGGCTATAAGGATCTTGACCTCCTCCGGCTTGCCCTCCTCGGGAACCAACTCGGGCGGAAGGTCATCGTCGTGGTCGAAAAGTACTCCGAGCTCCTCGACATCATGAAACTCTCCCAGGAGATCGGGGTGGAGCCGATGATCGGGCTGCGGGCGAAGATCGCCACCAAGTCCTCCGGCAAGTGGGCGAGCTCCGGCGGAGACTACGCCAAGTTCGGTCTCACCATCACCGAGATCCTCCAGGCCGTGAAGTACATGAAGTCCATCGACAAGGCCCACTGTTTAAAGCTCTTCCACTTCCACATCGGCTCCCAGATCCCCGATCTGCGAACGATCAAGGACTCGATCTCCGAGGGCGCGCGCATCTACGCCAAGCTCTACAAAGAAGGGGCCCGCCTCGAGTACTTCGACGTCGGGGGCGGCGTCGGGGTGAACTACGACGGGACCCGGTCGAACTCCGCGTCTTCGATCAACTACACCACCCGCGATTACGTGGCGGACGTGGTCTACATCCTGAAGCAGATCTGTGACCTCGAGGACGTCCCGCACCCGAACATCGTCTCCGAGTCAGGCCGGGCGATCACCGCCCACCACTCGTGCGTGATCACGAACGTCTTCGGCTCGGTCGAGATCGGCGCCGATGACTTTAACACTGACAAGAGCATCACCGAGAACATCCTCGTGACGAACATGCGCGAACTCTCCCAGGAACTCACGGAGAAGAACTACCAAGACGTCTACAACGACGCGACCAAGCTCAAGGAGGAGTCGATCTCGGCGTTTAAGTTCGGAATCCTCTCCCTCGATGAGCGGGCAAAACTTGAGACGCTCTACTGGCGCATCTGCCGGAAGATCGTTGCCGCCGCGTCCCTCGATGAGTACGCCCCGGATGAAATCCTTCAGCTCAAGAATCAGATGGCAGCTCAGTACATGTGCAACTTTTCGATCTTCCAGTCCGCTCCGGACACGTGGGCGATCGGACAGATCCTTCCGGTCATGCCCATCCATAAGCTCAACCAGAAACCTACCGAGCTCTGCACCCTGGTCGATATCACCTGTGACTCCGACGGAAAGCTCGACACCTTCCTGTCGGCCGATGGCCCGACGAACACGGTCCCGATGCACAAGCTCTCTGGCGACGATTACTACATCGGTCTTTTCATGACCGGCGCGTACCAGGACATCATGGGAGATAACCACAACTGCTTCGGGCGCCTCAACGAAGTCCACATCTTCTGCGATGACGATGATCCGACGGACTTTTACATCGAAGAAGTCATCCTCGGAAACAAGGCCTCCCAGGTGCTCTCGACCCTCCAGTACAACCCAGAGACCATGGCGCACACCCTGAAGGGAGCGATCGACACCCAGGTGAAGCGTGGGAAGATCCGGCCCCGAGACGGGGTGGGCCTCACGGACTTCTACGAAAGTTGTCTGAAGAGCTACACCTACCTCAAAAAATAGTCACTCCGGAGGGGCACCACTTGGTGCCCTTCTCTTTTCTAGCCCCGCCGCCGGCCGCGGCCGAAGAATTCGAAGATCTCCACTGAAAGAAAAAGCGTGAACGACGTGTAGTACGCCCAGACCAGGAACACAAACAGGGTCCCGGCGGCACCGTAGATGGAGCTCATGGCGACGGTTCTAAAGTAGATGCCCAGGAGGAGATTCCCCACGATGAAAAAGAGCGAGGACAGGGCCGCCATCTCCAGCGCCCGGAGCTTCCCAGGGCGCTCGGAGGGGGTAAGGAAGTGGATCCCCCAGAACATGAGGACGTTGATAAAAAAGTTCACCAGAAACGCACGGGTCTCGAGGTCTTGCCCCGGGAAGAGCAAGCGCAGGACTCCCGGAAGAGAGCTCGAGATGATGAGAAAAATCCCTGCGACCAGCACGACCAGCATGGCGAAGAGCTTTTCCACCAGGGTCGCCCAGAGTGAGACTGAGCCCCGGGATTCGTGGTGCCCATAAATCACATCAAACGCGTACCGGATCTGGAGGAAGACCACGGACGCCACGAACAGGAGGACTCCCAGGCCGACGAGGCCCGAGGTGGACCCCAGGTCATAGGAACCGTGCCCGCCGCCCGCGTGGACGTTCTGGAAGATGATCGCCACCATCCGTCCGAGTTCTGGAGAAAAGTCGAAGGCCTGGGCGGTGATGCGCGACTGAACATCTCCCCCGAGCGCAGAGGCAACCGCTAGGATGATCACGAGGAACGGGGCCAGCGCCACCGCCGAGTAATAGGAAACGGAGGAGGCCAGGAGGAAGAGGTTATCGGAGTTAACTTTGAGGCAAAAGTCTCTAATCCGCGCCGTCGGACCTTTTCGTTGTAGTTCCATGCTCCCCCATCGTCAGGTACTGTTCTTTGTAGCTCACGTACGCCCGGTAGTGGTTGGAGACCCGCTCGATCTCTTCTGGTGAAAGGGGCCGTTCGACGACGGCCGGCCGGCCCTTGATCATGCTCCCGGGTGGAAAGCACTTGTTCGGTGTCACCATCGACCCCGCGGCCACCAGGCAGTGATCGCCGATCTGTGCTCCGTCCAGGATGATCGCACCCATGCCGATCAAACAGCCATTCCCGATCGTGCATCCGTGGAGGATGACGCTGTGGCCGAGGGAAGTGTTCTCACCGATGGTGAGCGAGTTCTGCTCCGTCACATGAAGCATGCACAGGTCTTGGATGTTCGTGTTGCGACCGATCTTGATGAAGTTCACGTCGGCCCGGATGACGGTGTTGAACCAGATGTTCACGTGGTCCCCGAGCTCCGCCCGGCCGATGATTTTGGCCCCGTCGGCCGCGAAGACCCGGGCCCCCAGAGTCGGGCGGTGATCGAAGTAATTGGAGTAAATCATAGTTGGCCTTTTACGACAGCAAGAACGCTCGTGTCCCCGGGGAAGAAATTCGGGCCCAGGATCTGGATCCGACCACCCTGGCGGATGACCTCCTCGGCGAGCTCGTTGAGGATGTCGGTCGACGTCTTACCAAGTTTTTTATGGATGGTGAACTCACCGGTCTCGAGGTCCACTCGGCCCCAGAGCTTTTTCTCCGAGGGAATCACCAGGTGCCCGACTCGCCCCGCGGCCACCGCTCGGATGATGTCTCCGAGGTCTGACAAAAGCCGCCGCGACTTCTTCAAGCGGCGCAGCCGCTCTTTGAGCTGAAGCGAATAGTAGTCAGTCACGGCCTCGCGGAAGGCGGAGCATTTCTCGAGAATTTCCATGCAGGACTTCTCATAGAAATCATGGTCAAAATGAGAAAAAACTCCAGACACATCGGAGAGGGATCGAAGGAAAGGTCCCTTCATGTCGTCCAGGCCCGTGACGATGACGGGCAGCGATTCATAGAGGATCTGATCTTTGACTCTCTGAGCGATGGTCCCGAGGGCGAGGATCGTCTTGTAGGGGATGAGGCCCAAGTGCTGGGGAGCGTAGAGCCGGTTCACCGATGCGATGAAGTTCTTCGGGAGCTGATCGAAGTCGTACTGCTGGATGATTTCGAGGTGCTGAAAATCTCCCCGGTAGATTTTGATGTCGTAGAGAGAGACATTGATGAGAAGGAACTCCGGGTTCACGAAGAGCTCCTCCAACAGAGGACGCACGTGGAAGGTCTGGCCCACGAGGTAATAGGGAGCTAAACGGTTCTGGAGGATGATGTAGCCCTGGAGTTCTTCGGCCAGGAAAAACCCATGGGACTTTTCCGGATGCCCTCGTAGGATCTTGCTCACCTTACTCTTGTTCTTTTCCAGGAGCCGGAGAAGTGCGGTCTGTTCATCCTTCTGAAGAGTGAGTGACATCTTGTGACAAAAGGCTTCTGCTTCGGCTTCCGGCCGATCGGTCGGTGGCAAGAAGAAGCTCAGTGAGTCCGACTTAGGATGGAAAAGGAGCTGGTTCAGATTAACCGGTTTCAAGTTTGACCCTCATGGCCATGAGATAAAAGCCTATCGTCCCATTATAGCCTTGCCTCCACTTTCATGATAGCGTTTTAACCTATGAAGAATGACCAGGTAGCGATCGGAATTGACATCGGCGGGACGAACACAAAGATCGGACTCTTCGATCACGCAGGGGTGCTCCTGAGTTACCGGACTCACCCGACGCCGAAGGCTTCGGATCCGGCCCCCTTCATCGATCAGCTCGCTCAGGAATGTGATCAATTACTTGTCTCGGAGTGCGGGTTCCACTTGGGTGACTCACGGCTAGTGGGTGTCGGTGCGGGAGCGCCGATGGCCAACTACTTCACCGGTCGTGTGGATAATGCCCCCAACCTCGGCTGGCGCAACGTGCCACTGCGTGACCTTTTCGCGGAGAAATTCAAAACTAACGCCGTCATTGAAAATGATGCCAACCTCGCCGCGGTCGGTGAAAAACGGTGGGGAGCGGGAAAAGATTTTTCTGACTTCATCCTGATTACGCTTGGCACCGGAGTCGGCACCGGACTTATCTTGAATGGGAAACTCTACCGAGGCTTCAACGCTCTCGGTGCGGAGGGCGGCCACCTCATCATCCCGCATGATAAGCAGCGCCTTTGCTCGTGCGGCGGTCTCAACCACCTCGAGAGCTACCTCTCGGCGAAAGGAATCAAGCAAACCATCACGGAACTCACCGGTGAGGAATGGACCATTGAGAAACTCGGAGTTGAGTTTAAAAACGGCAACCTTCGGGCCCAGACCATCATCAACTGCATCGCCCAAGAACTCGCCACGGGTTTCGTGAGCATCGCCGTCCTGTTCGGGCCCCAGGCCTTCGTGATCGGGGGTGGAGTCTCCAAGCTCGGAGATCCCTTCTTCGCCGTCGTGCTTAGAAAATTCGATGAGCTCGTGCACTTTTCACTCAAGGGAAAGGTGCGCATCATCGGTGCCAGCCTCTCGTCCGACAAGGGTGCCATTTACGGGGGCGCCGCTCACATCATCGACGAGGTCTTTCAGGCATGACCGTTCCCTCCGAGTGGCACTTAGATCCGGAGAACCGAGAATCGAAGAAGCTCACTGAAATGATGACGTCTCAGGCGCGGAAGCTCCAGAAAACTCTTCAAGCGGCAAAAGATCTCGATGAAAAGCACCAGGCGGTCTATGCCTTCTATCGGAAATACTATACGCTTACGTTGAATAAAAGCTGTGTTCATGCCGGTATTAACCGTTCTCCGACTCGGGATATCATTCTTGATCTTCCGTGGAAGGAGTTTAACCAGGATAGAATTTTCTGCTTAAAGATTTGGGAAAAAATCAACCACTGAACCTCCCCTACCCCTTGATCCTGGCGTCGACGTCGAAGTACCGTGGGGAACTCCTGGCCCAGCTGGGCTGGCCCTTCGAAGCGATCGCTCCAGGGATCGACGAGGATGAGGCCAAGACCTTGGGCCTTGCGCCCTCGGCGGTGGCCTTGAGGTTGGCCTTGCTCAAGGCCCAGGTCGTTTTCAAGCACCGCCCAGACGCCTGCGTAATTGGCTCCGACCAGGTGTGTACCGCCGGAGGTAAGATCTTCTCAAAACCCGGCGACCGAGAGAGTGCGGTGGCCCAGTTGCTCGAGCTCAGTGGGGGGCCTCATGAATTGCTGACGGCGGTGGCGGTGGTCAGTCCCGGGCACTCAGAGACCTTCCTCGCTCGGACGGTGCTGCACATGCGCCCGCTCTCGCAAGCTGCCATCCGGGCCTACGTGGATGCCGACCTCCCACTGGACTGCGCCGGGAGCTATAAGCTCGAGGCCCGGGGGATTCGACTGTTTGAGAGAATCGAGATGGACGACCATACCGCCGTCATCGGACTCCCCCTCATAAACCTCACGACAACGCTCATCAAACTTGGATACCCTCTGTGAAACTTTATCTCCTCGCCCTCCTCTTCGTTTTCGCTTCCTGCGCTGATTTACCGACGCGCCGGACCGACAAGCTCTCCATTCTCCAGGGGGTCACCAACAGTAAAGAGGTTGAGTTCAGTGTCGTCGCCAAGAGGGGCCTGCCGCTTCGCTTCGAACTCCGCGCCGAAGACGGCGAACTCCTGGCCCCGGACGAAACGAAGATCGTGGAGCGCTCATTTTCGCCGTATGTGATCCACAAAATCGTCTTCGTGCGTGAGCAGCAGACGACGTTCAATCTCTACGTCTACGACGGGGAGAAGATCATCGACCAGCGGCTGGTTGGTCGCGGCCAGCGGGAGAGCACCAAGCTGCGGCTGGCGGTGCTTTCGTGCGTGAACGATTTCACCCCGAAAGATTACAAGATCTGGAACACTCTCCAGGCCCAGGCCCCGGAGTACGTGCTCATGATCGGCGATAACGTCTACGCCGACCTGAGCTCCGCCAAAACCACGCAAGTGACGGATCCCGAGATCCTTTGGAATCGCTACATGGATGTCCGGCTGACCTTGCCGGTTTTTTTTCAAGAGCGCCTCATCCCCACCCACGCTCTGTGGGATGACCACGACTACGGCCAGAACAACGCGGACGCAACCTTCAAGCACAAAGAGGCCTCGAAGGAAATCTTCCAAGCTTTCTTTGCTCAAGACCTCTCTGACGATGACTGGGCGCCGGGGCACGGTACCGGAGGCCTCCTCTCCCTCGGGGACTTCAACCTTTATTTCTTGGACGGACGCAGTTTTCGCTCCCCGGAGAAGAGTCACTCTCACCTGGGACTAGACCAGAGCGCCTGGTTTTACTCCAAGCTCCGGGAGGAGACGTCTCCGAGTTTCATCATCAAAGGGGATCAGTTCTTCGGTGGCTACCAGGAATTCGAATCCTTTGAAGGGAACCATCCCCAAGACTTCCAGGAATTCGTGGGCCAGTTGCGGCAGATCGCAACACCGTTTGTCTTTTTGTCCGGTGACCGGCACCTCTCCGAGATCATGCAGTTTCCGCGCAGTCTCTTCGGGAAACCAAGCTTTGAGATCACCTCGAGTCCCATGCATGCGAAGACCTTTGGCCCCGAGGCCGATAAGAACCCGTGGCGGGTGGTGAGTGAGAAAGAGCACTCGAACTTTCTCATCGTCGACAGCGTCGCAAAAGATAACCACTGGTTCCTCGACGTGACGAGCTTCGGTGTGGCTGGCGAAAGGTACTTTCACCGAGAGCTCGCGGTCTACATCAAGGACCTTCAGGACAATCTCAAAGAGAACCGGAAACGCCGGTCAGGACGGCGGAGCTACCGAAAACTGAGGAGGAAGCGCCGCTCGTCCCGCCGCTAGAACATCAACGCCTCACCGCGCTTTCATCCAAGAGAAGGGACAAAGAAGATGGCCAACATAGAAAACCTCTGGGGCGCTGAAACTCGGCATTTCCACCTCCTGACACCGGATCACGTGCTTCAGGCCGTGGAGGCCTACGGGAAGCGCCTCACGGGCCGAGTCATGACGCTTAATAGTCTAGAGAACCGAGTCTACGACATCGAGCTCGCAGCGAGCGTAGACTTCGGGAAGGGCTTCAGCACGACCAACGTCATCCTGAAGTTCTATCGCCCGGGCCGCTGGAGTGAAGCGCAGATCACCGAGGAGCACAGCTTCCTGAACACCCTCACGGAGTTTGAAGTACCCGTGGTTCCTCCCATCGAGTTTGCGGGGAAAACTCTCCACCTGCATCCGGAGACCAACCTCTTCTTCGCGCTCTTCCCTAAAGTTCAAGGGCGCCTTAAGGACGAACTCCTCAAAGAAGAACTCGAGCAGGTCGGCCGCCTCATCGGCCGCATCCACAACATCGGTTCGATGGCGGCCTTCACCAAACGCCTCGCCTTGAACCCCGGAACCTTTATCCTCGCCAACCACGCGGCCCTTGCGGCGGCCAACCCCGTCGACCACCTGAGTTTTAAGCACTACCTCTCTCTCTTACCACAGTTAAACGACCTCCTTGCTCCGCGCTTCACGGGACTGACTGTGCAACGACTGCACGGAGACTTTCACCGCGGTAACATCGTCTGGACTTCCGATGGCCCCTTTGCAGTCGACTTCGACGACTGCCTCACGGGCCCCGTTGAGCAAGACCTCTGGCTCCTGTTTCCAGGCAACGATGAGTATAGCCAAGCGGACCGGGACCGCTTCCTCGGGGCCTACCGGGAGATGACAAGACAGGACTACCTTCGGATGAACCTCACCGAGGCCCTGCGAGCGATGCGGATGGTGCACTTCAATGCCTGGATCGCCAAGCGCTGGGACGACCACTCCTTTCAACGGATCTTTCCTCAGTTTACCTCCCCCAATTACTGGGAGCAGGAACTCCTCGACCTGAGGATCCAGCTCGGGCAGCTTCAGGAGTCTGGCACGGGGTTTGAATAGTCTACGGTAACTCAACACGCGGCCACAGGTGTTCAGGGCACTTACCCTGTCCAAAGCATCGACAGCTGCCTACGTTCCGGAGGTTTTTATGAAACTCACTCTTTCCTTAGTTCTTCTTTTCATGACCCAGCTCGCCTTGGCCAAGTCGCTCAACGACCGGCGCGTGAAAGAAGAGATGCTCACCCGAGTGGATACGCTGATCGAAAAATCCAACGCCGCTCGTGGCCTCGTCAAGGACGAGGACCCCGCTGGGGCCTGCAAGCTCATCGGAGAGATCTTCGGGATCCTTCCCGCGCACCTCGTCGCCGTCGGTTCCCGCATGGACATGACCGACCGTCGGGTCATTCGGATGGAGCAGGAAACGAAAATGATGCTGGTCTATGTCCATCAGCAAGTGAACACCTGCGCGCAGGATAACGGTGACCACTTGGACCTCGTGGAGTCGTCGAAGAAACTGCGCTCCATGCGCCGGGCCTTCACTCGGCAGAAGCGCAAGATCCGCCGCTCCGACGTGAATTTCCAGAACGTCTACAACTACTCCTACGAATTCTAAATCTTCGGGGGCCTCCGCGAGGGGGCCCTGTGTTTCCGGGTCACGCCCCTAGTCCTGCCCCTGGTCGAACTTGCACCCGATCTTAAACTCAATCTGATGCTCATCCACCGCCCGTTGGGACATGACCTCCGCGATCAGCGGGTCGTCGAGATTGAAGCCTTCGAACCCGACGATCAAAATCTTCGAGCCCTTCGGAAAAAGCTGCGGCTCCAGAGTGATGAAGCCCATCCCACCACGAGAAAGGTCGAAGAGCTTCAGGATCTGGAGCACCTCGGACTCGAGGGTTTGAACCTTGACGAACTTATCCTCTTTGAAGCGCGCCCGGGGTGATTCTCGCTTTTCGGCAAAGAGCTTGTCCTCATCATCGAGGCTCACCGAATCGAACTCCGCGTTCAGAAACTCCTGGTCTCGGGCGGTCCGCTCCCCCATGGACTTGACCCGCATGGGCCCTTGGTCGATGCGCTCTGCCGGGCGACTGGTCATCCCCCCTAACTGCCCACCGAACTTCGCACTCTCCGGCACATCGGCGGAAGCATCGGAGGTATCCAGGACCTTGATCTCCGTCGGAATCACGGCGCTGAGACCAGTCTCTCGGACCTCCGTCAGCGTCGTCTTAAAAATGAAGGGCCCGAAGTCAGAGTACACGAACAGCGCTAACTCGAGAGAGACACTGACGCCGGCGGGGAGCTCGAAATGAAGGAGGTTGGATTCGAAGTGAAAGGAATTAAGCTTACTCTGAAACACCTGACGCTTCCCCGTGGGGAGCATCTGCCAAAGCACAACGCCCAGGCCATTGGCCTGGAGGTGCTTGAAGTACTTCTGATACGCGTAGATCCCGGAAGAATCCGACTTAATGACTCTCATTTATCCCGTTTGTCTCGTGGTCTGAGAAAATTTTAGCATAACCGAGGGGATACACAACACAAGGGTGTGGGAGGGCCCGACGCCTCACTCATCGAGGCGATGAAAAAAAAGTAAGCGCTGCTCCCATTTCTTCGAGGGCCTTCTGTCTTCGGGCAGTGAAAAGGGCTTCTTCCGGTAGCCGGATCTCTCGGGATCCTGGGCGAGTGCCACCTGTTGCCGAACCGTGTGTCGGAAGACTTCCATCAGATTCTCTTCTTTGGGGGAGGTTTCCTCAAGGCCCAGGCGATTGAGGTCACAGAGCACCTGGTGGATCGACTCCACGGTCGAGAGGCACCCCGCCTGAGGCTGCTGTTTCACCTTAAACTCTGAGACTCTCCCCGCTCGAAAACTCACTCGCGGCACCTGGTGGAGGCACGTGGAGAGCTTCATCATTTTTTTAGCGCAGGGCCAGGTCCCATCGATGACGACGAACTGGGCACGCTTCTTGAGCCGCTCTGGGAACTCTGTCCCCCCGAGGTCAAGGGAGCCCTGGCCTGGGTAGAGGAGAAAAGTTTCATACGTAGGATCCTCGAGGAGATCCCGCAGCCGCTGATCCTGATCGAACCCGATCCCGACCAGAACCTCTGAGTTCTTGAGGATGAGGTGAGAAAACCGTCCCGTTCCCACTTTCTCTTTTTTAAACTCCATGGGATGCATCAGGATGAGAAACCGCGATGCCGTCTCGAAGGGAGAGAGTAAGCCGCACACACAGGTCCGGAGGCGGCGACGGCACCGGAGGCAGAGGTTCATTCCGCTATCCACCGGCGAGCTTCACTTTAAAACCGGTCTTCTCGAGGAAGGCCTTGATCTTCTCCCGATGGTCACCCTGGATTTCAATCACCTGATTCTTAAACGATCCACCGGTGCCACAGAGGGCCTTGAGCTTTTTCTCTAGGTCTTTAAAATACGCCTCGTTCACCGGCAGCTCGAAGATGACGGTGACGGTCTTTCCGCCGCGCCCGTTTTTCTCCAGCCGCACTTTCAGGGTGTGCTCCCGGGGAACGAGATCGGTCGCTTTCGGACACGCGCACGGATGCTTCCCACACTTCGGGCAGCGCTTCTTAAAATTGGGGTCATCGAAGTAGACGATTTCGTAGTCGGACATGGTCCCCAATTTAGGGTCGGCCCCTCAGAGCGTCAAGTCCCTAGTTGCAGAGGGCGTTCGAAACGAAGCCTCCCGCTAGGGACACGATTCCAAGACAGATCAAAAGAAGAACTTTATCCATATCTCCTCCTCGCGGACTCCAAGGGACCTTAGCGGAGGATGGTGAGGCCCGTCTCTGACTTTTGCTGCCAGACAGAATTTGTAGGCCCGGGCTTCGGAGTTATGCTAGGATAGGCCATGGCGAGATACATCCTCTTCCATAAGCCCTATGGAGTTCTTTCACAGTTCACCCCTGAAGAGAATGCCCGCTCCCTCCTCGAGTTCGATCTTCCGAAAGACGTTTACCCCGCGGGACGCTTAGATAAAGACTCCGAGGGACTCCTGCTGTTGACCGATGACGGGCCTCTCATCGAACGGCTCTTGAACCCAAGGAATGAGAAGCCCAAGACCTACTGGGTGCTCGTGGAACGAGTTCCCACACCGGAAGCGCTCGAGCGGTTCTGCGCAGGTCTTAAGATCGAGGACTACGTTACCAAGCGGTGCCAGGCCCGCATCCTCACTCCGCAGCCGGTGGTGGCACCGAGGTCTCCGCCCGTGCGGTATCGGAAATCCATCGAAGATGTCTGGCTCGAGGTCGTGCTGACGGAAGGGAAGAATCGACAGGTGCGAAAAATGACCGCGGCCATCGGTCACCCCACGTTGCGCCTCTTGCGTCGGGCGATTGCCAACCTCGACCTCGGCGATCTTGGGCCCGGCGAATGGCGCGAGGTCCTCCGGTCTGACATCCACTTCTAGCCCCTCTCTCGGTGAGGATCTCTAAGTGGCGGATCTTCCAGCGCACATTAAAGGGCGTTAAACCAGATGAAGCGGAATTAACATTTTTTCCCTCGAAAAGGGGGTCGACCTAATCAAGAATAGGGAAGAAAGTAAATTGCCACCTCCAAGGAACTTGCGATGACAGATTCCCCATCACTCAAGGCCGATCTCTCCGCCGGCTTTTCGGTTGCACTCGTCGCCCTCCCTCTTTCCATCGGCATCGCCCTGGCTTCTGGGGCCCCCGCTTCCGCGGGCCTCATCGCCGCGATCATCGGGGGACTGTTAGGCTCTTGGCTGGGAGGAAGCTACGTCACCATTAACGGTCCGGCCGCGGGCCTCATTGTGATCGTCTTAGATGCGATCAGTGCTCTTGGGTTTCGCGGGATGCTCGGCGCCGCACTCGTTGCGGGCGGAGTGCAGATCCTCATGGGGGCCTTGAAACTGGGCCGTAAAGCGGCCGCCTTTCCGGCCTCCGTGATTCACGGAATGATGGCCGCGATCGGTGTGATCATCATTGCCAAACAGACTCACACCCTGATCGGGCATACCCCGATCTCAAAAAATCCCCTCATGCTCTTGGCCGAGATCCCGCTTTCCTTTTCGAATTTCCAGCCGCTCGTCTTTGTGGTCGGGGCGCTGACTCTCGCCCTCCTCATCGCCTGGACGAAGATCCAAATTCCATGGTTAAAAAAGGTCCCAGGGCCGCTGGTCGCGGTGATCTTTGGCAGCGCCATCGCGGCTTACCTCGGGTTCGAGGGGAAAACACTCCTGAATGTCCCGAGCGATCTTCGGAGCTGGGTGGTGTTTCCAGAGTTCTCCCAGATCGGGACCGGTTTGTTTTGGAAGTCCGCGATCACACTCGCTCTGGTAGGATCTCTTGAGACCGCTCTCTCGGCCGCAGCGATAGATAAGATTGATCCGTTGAAGCGCAAATCAAACCTCGACCGAGATCTTCTTTCAAAAGGGGTCTGTAACCTTGCGAGTGCGCTCATCGGTGGGATCCCGATGATCGCTGAAATCGTCAGAAGTTCGGCCAACGTTTCATATGGCGCTCGGTCTTGGCGGTCGAACTTTTCCCATAGTCTCTTCATCCTCTTGGCAGTCATTGCGCTCCCCTTCGCCCTGAACCTCATCCCGCTCTCGGCCCTTGCGGCGATCCTCGTGATGATCGGCTGGCGCCTCGCGGGCCCGACGCACTTTATGCATGCGCTCAAAATCGGGAAAGACAACTTGGTCGGGTTCGTTGTCACTCTGACCCTCACATTGGCGGTCGACCTCCTCGTGGGTATCTTCGTTGGTGTCCTGGCCCAGCTCGCCGTCGAGGTGTACCTTGGACTTAAGCTCAAGAACTGCTTCCGACCTGACTTCGCCCTGAAGGTCAAAGACTCCAACGTGACAATTCACGTCAAAAGCTCGCTCATCTTTTCCAATTTCCTCTCGCTCAAAGAGGCCATCGCGGGCCATCTCATGCAGCGAAATGTTGTGCGGCTCAACCTTGAAAACTGCGACTACATCGACCACTCGGTGATGGAACAAATCCAAGAGCTCAAGACTCTCGCCGCCGATACGGGTGCAAGTTTTGGCGTCACGCTCTCACCCCTTCAGGACTCTCTCGGAGACGATAATCTCTCGGCCCGCCGGCGCCGGAGTGCTTAGGTCTTGAGGGGCCCCGCCTTCTTGCGGTCTCTGTAGGTGTCCGATCGATCGAGCTGCCCAGATCCCATGCCGTAGGTCTCTCGAACCTTCAGCGTTGAGAGCGCTTCCTCGGCCGTGATGTCGTCGCGAAGGAGCCTCAGGTAGGTCAAAACTTTTAGGTTAAGCTCAGCGGCATCTTCGTTCAAGGCCTCGAGCCTAAAGGCCTTCACGCCAAGGCCCACGAGCTCTCGGACGAGAAATCCCGCCGATTGAGGTCCGGCCTTGAAGAACGTGTTCCGGCACTCCTGGTCGGCCTTCAGAAAGTGGAAATTCCCGTAGGGGTCCTTGAGCTTCACCTGGTGCTTCTCGCAGGGCTTTCCACAATCGCGGAAAGTGGAGCCGGTCGAGAGGAACGCGGCAAACACGCAATGCTCCATGTGAAACTCCGGCATGTACTGATGGAGTGTGACTTCTATTTTACTCGGGTCACCTTGGGCGACGAGATCGAGGAGCTGATCCTGATTGAGGTCATAGGAGAGGTTCACTGTGCCAAGGCCCTTGTCGACTAAGTAACCCAGCGCCAGTGAGTTGGTGACGTTCAACGAAAAATCACCGATGAGTGGGATCGTGCACTTGGTGCGCAGGTACTCGAGGGCCCCGAGGTTTCGCACGAGAATAAAGTCCGGAGCACACCGGATGATGGTGTTCAGATTGTAGTACTCGGAGGGCTTGAGGATCCGTGTGGTGGCAATCCCCGTCGCAAGGCCCAGCGCCTTCAGGGCCGCGAGCGAGGGCGCGTAATCCTTCCCGAACTCGAAGTCGAGGATCACGCTCGCGAGGAGCGAGCGGTACGGGGCCAGGGCGCCGATCTCTTGAACCAGACCGTCGACCTGCGCCTTCGACCGCAGCAGAAGGTTGAGGCCCGACGTCGCCGGATGGGAGTCCATGGGGGCGACGGTTACGGGGACGAGCTCTCGGTGAGGCCGCTCAAGCCGAGCGAGGTTCAGCTTTTCGACGAGCTCGCGCCGAAGCTCCTTGAGTTCTCGATGGTTCAGGAAGAGTCCCTCTTGGATGAAGCACTCGAAGCGCTCCAGGACATAAACGCTGGAGCCAAGGGCACCGAGCTCGTCTTGAAGAAACTCTTCGGTGATCGCCCGGCCCCGGGCAGGTGTGAGGAAGGAGATGGTCTGCGCATAGACCTCTCGGCCTTCGGGATCGGTCGCTTTCACCAGGAGAGGCTCGTTGTACATGCCTTGCACGAGGAGCTTCAAGGGAATGCGCTTCTGGTGTTGCCGAGAGCGCCAGCCTTTCTGAAGTTCTAGAGTGAGGGCCTCATCGGAGTTCAAGAAAACGCTCGAGCCCTTTTCTAGCGGCAGATTTTTTTGCAAGAGTTCGACCTCATACTGATCTCCCTGGCGGGTCACGGCGAAGATCTTCGAGCCCGTTTCCTGGGCCCCGGCAAAGAGCAGACCCTGCCCGGCCTTGAGCTCAACACTGGAAGCAACGAGGACGGTGCGCTTTCGGACGTCGAGGACTTTCCCCACGAGGTGACCCCGGTGGGCACTGAAACTGCCATCCACCAAACGCTGGTGATCGACGCCGTTGAGCCAGCCGCTGAAAAAGCCTCGAGAGTACGTCGTGGCGAGGTCCCGGGCCCGGACCTCGAGGTTCACCGGAGCTCCATCGAGGACCTCTCGGTAGTTCCGGGCCGCGGCGGCCACGTATTCGGGAGTTTTGAGCCGGCCTTCAACCTTGAACGAGTTCACACCCAGGGCCTTGAGGGTCGGCACCTCTTCGATGCCCATGAGGTCTTTCGGGCTCACCAAATACTTTCGAGGCCCCAGGTCCTTTTTCACCTCGTCGACGAAGAGCTCATACTCTAAGCGGCAGCTCTGGGCGCACTGCCCTCGGTTGGCACTTCGCCCGCCGAGCGACTCGGACGTAAAGCACTGCCCAGAGTAGGCCACACACAGGGCCCCGTGGACAAACACTTCGAGTTCCTTGGTCGTTGTCTCGCGGATGCGCCGGATCTCCTGAATGGAGTTCTCGCGGCCAAGGACAAAGCGGTCGATGCCGAGGTCGTCGAGGAGCTTGATGGCGTCGGAATTAGTCACCGTCATTTGGGTCGATGCGTGGATACGCTGGTGCGGGGCCATCTGTCGGATGAGTTTCGCCAGACCCAGGTCCTGGACGATGAAGGCATCCGGGTGGAGCGGGAGGATCTCCCGGAGAAGCTCGACGACCCGGGGAAGCTCAGATTGGAAGATCACCACATTGAAGGCGAGGTTAACCTTCACCCCGTAGAGATGACACAGATCGATCATTTCTTTGAGCTCTTCCACAGACAAGTCTTGGCTGCGTCCACGAGCATTAAAAAGTGGAACACCCACGTAGATGGCATCCGCACCGTGGTGCACGGCGGCCAGGCACATCTCCATGTTGCCGACGGGAAGAAGAAGTTCACTTTCCATAGGAGAACTCATAACTTATCCCTCGCCCACTGGCCATTTTAACCCAAGGTGTTCAGGAAATAATTACTGAGTTCCCGGGCCTAGTACTGGCCCGTCCGCAAAAGCACAAGAGTGCAAGCGTTTTCAACCTTGATTCCGTTCTGTCTAAGACACTGCTCTAACCGGGGATTCTCGGCCCCGGGATTAAAGATCACGCGGGATGGTCGGAGGGCCAGGAACTCCTGCTCGTATCGATCAGAGATCGCTGGGTTAACGTAAACCGTCACCGTATCAATCTTGGTGCCGACGAGGTCTTTGAGCTGGTGAACGACCGGGAGCCCTCGCACCGACGTTTCCCGGGGATGGACCGGAATCGGCCGGTGGCCATACTGCTCGAGAAGTTCCACCGCTTGGTAGGCGTATCGAACAGGATCACTACTGGCACCGATCACCGCAACAACTTCCATGGCCTCTCCTTAAAAAAAACGCTAAAATTTTCTCAACCCGAGGTGAATTATGGCGTTCGTAACTAAGACATTCTACTCCCAAGACGACCTCCAGAGTCACCTCAAGGCGCATCATCCGAGTTTTTATTTCTCCTCGAAAACCTCCACCGTCATCCCCTACGATAAGATCGAAAGCCTTCTTGAGTGGAAGCGCGAAGAGGACTTCTACCTTTGTGACCTCTCGAAGCTCCCCCCGCGGCTCGAGCTCAAGGCCGATGGGAACCTGATCCTGAGTGGCGCCGTTTCGTGGGAGGAGGCGAAGGTCTTCCTCAAGGCGCGCGGCCGGACTCTGAAAACTTCTCCGACCGAGCAGCTGGCCCTGATCACGGCCGGGATCGCTACCTCCTGCACCGGAGAGCGCTGCTTTGCGTTTGGGAACCTCCGCTCCCAGGTCGTGCGGCTGCGCTACCTTGATCACACCGGTGAAGAGCGCGAGCTCAAGCGCGACGAGGCCTTCCGGACCTCCTCCCCGGCACTCACCGCCTACCAGCAGGACTTTAAGTTTTACGAAACCTTCAAGAACGCTCCCTACCCCCGCTTCGAGCGGGCGATCGACCTGATGATCGGCACTGAGGGTCAGCTGGGCCTCGTGACAGAAGTGGAAATCGAAACCGTGGAGAACGAACCCGTCACTTACGTGTTCCTTCTCCTCCCTCGCTGGGAGGAAGAACTCACTCCGCACCTGGAGATCTTCACTGCCGTTCAGGCCCACAGGAAGTCAATCATTTCCTGCGAACTCCTTGACTCCAACTGTATGGGCTACCTCAAGCCGGACGAGCGGCTGGGCACGAACCAGGACGTCATTTTCCTCGAGATCCGCACCGCGGATTTCGAGCGGATCTACGGTGACGTCCTATGCTCCCTCGGCTCCGTATCTGCGGACAACGTCTTTGAAATCGCCGAGAGTAAGTTCCACCGGATCAGGGCCGGAGTTCCCCGGGCCATCTTCGAAGAGAATTCGAAGATGGGAGTGGTGAAAATTGGGACCGATGTGCAGGTCTCCGGGGAGCGGTTCCAGGACCTGATGGAGTTCTACCGAGGGGCCTCGAAGATCGGTGTCCGCTACTGCCTCTTTGGCCACTTCGGTGACGCCCACTTGCACTACAACTACATGCCCAAGAAAGAAGAATCGGCCCGCTGCCTCGAGGAATTCCAGCGGCTCTACGACGCCGTCTTAGGCTGGAGAGGATCACCCTTCGCCGAACACGGCATCGGACTCCTGAAGCAGAAGTACATCAAGAAGTTCCACGGGCCCCATCAGCAGACGCTGTTCCGGGATCTGAAAAAAGAGCACGATCCCTTCAACCAGTTCTTCCCCCAAGGCTTCATGTCCACCACCGCTTAGTCGTGAAGGGCGAGGAGGCAGATTTCTTTTTTGTGGGAGGGAAGATACTTCAGCTCCACTTTCCGGAAGCCCTGCTTCCGGAGTTGCTCTCGGATCGAGGCCACGACCTCGAGGTGCTTGAGGTCATTCATCTTGAGTGTGAGAATGAGCCCCCGGGGCCCGAGGAACGTGAGCAAGCGGAAGACTTCCTTTAAGACCACCGTCGGCGGGAGATTGATGTCGGAGATGATCCAGTCCACGTCGCTTCGAAAGTCCTCTGGGGCCAGGGTTTCGAAGGGCTTTCTGAGCTGCTTGAAGTTGATGCGTTTAAGAATGGCAGGGTCCATGTCCGCCGGATCAACCCCAAGAATCTTGAGGTCTTGCTCGAGAAGAAAAAGGCTCGCCCCGCCCGGAGCGGACCCGAGCTCAAGCACAGTCTCCTGCTGCTCAAACGGAAGGTCGAAGGCCTCGTAGGCTTCGGCGATTTTGTAGTAGGCGCGACTCGGCACCTCCCGCGGGAGAATGGAGGACGTCTCCCCTGGGGTCTGGAAGTGGTGGGACTTTAGAACGTAGGAGCAAACCCAAAACTCATCGGCGCCGGCCATCACGATGAGTCGCACCGTCTCTCCCTTCTTAAACAGTGACTGGTCGGAGAGCGCTTTCAGCGAAACCGGGAGTTCGAGCTTACTGTGCACTGGGTAGGCCCAGGCCCGCTCGGTGCCGAGCTCACTGAGCTTAAACTTTCCCAGGCACACCCCAGAAACGCGACAGAAGAGCGGATCGAAAGTAGAGTCATTGTCTGCTTTGAAAGTGATGAAGCCGGGTCTAGAATAGCTCATCCGCAGTTCAGGATACCGGAGCCGGATTTCCTGCTTCAGGATCGGCTCGGCTTCGACGTTTGTGAGAGCAAAAAAGAATTGGGTCATCGGTAATGAATATCAGAGAATTTTCCCATAATCTCGAAAAACTTTATCAGGCAATGTCCGCCGAGTTCTCCGCTTATCAGTCAACTACCGGACTCGCCTGCCTCGCCGGCTGCGGCCGCTGCTGCTTGAACCCGGAGATCGAGGCTTCGGTCTTCGAGCTCATTCCCATGGCACTGGCGATCTATGACGAGGGCACTCTCGACCAGTGGGTGGAAAGACTCCAGAGCACTCGGCGTGAGACCTGTGAAGCCTTTGTTCCCGGCGAGAAACCCGGAGAGGGAAAGTGCGGCCGCTACCACCAGCGGCCAAGCGTGTGCCGCATGTTCGGAGTGGCAGGCCACCATAAGAAAGAGGATCAAGTCACGCTTTCGATCTGCCGGTACATCAAGGAGTACTACGCTCTCACAGAAGCACAGCTCGTCTCCGATAATTCGGACATTCCGATGATGGTCGAATGGTCATATAGAATGACGGCACTGGATCCCAATCTCATGCAGGACCGAAGGCCCATCAATGAGGCACTCCTGGGTGCGTTGCAGAAAGTTTCCTTATACACGGCCTACCAAGAAGAATAATGCGCTTAATCTAACGCGGCTCAAATGGCGCAAACTTTTGTTTTTAATATCGATATTTTACCGCCGTCTCCTTAACAATATCTTAACCGATGCTATTAGTTTTAATTAAGTGACAATTAAGTTTGGCTTTCCTAAAGTCTGTAAAAATTTCAACCAAGGATTTTTATGAAGCTCTGGTGTGTCCTTTTTGTCTCGATCATGTCTTCCCTGAGCTTCGGCCAGCAAGACCAAAAACTTTCTGATGGAAGATGGGCCTACTACGGAGCAGATTTCTACGCCACAGTTGCGGCGCGAAAAAAGCTCGAGCGCCCCCTGCTCTCAAAAATATTTAACGAAGCTCACCAGCAGGTCCGAGGTGCCCCAGACGTCATCGGGTCTCAGTGCAGCGGCAGCTGCTACCGCCAAGTTTCCGTAGGCTACGACCAGGCCCGGAAGATCATGTTCGGAGAGCTCGATCTCCAGCGTGATGCCAAAGGGATGCATGTCGTAGACGTTTACTGCGGAAAGAAATTCTACTTTAACTCCGTCGATGATGTTTCACGCATGGGTGACATTGTGAACATCGAGCACACTTGGCCTCAGTCAAGATTTAACCCGGAGTATCCTCGGGACGTCCAGAAGTCCGATATGCATCACCTCTACCCGTCTGATTCTCGCGCCAATTCGGTCCGCGGGAACACCACCTTCGGCCTTGTCATGCAACTTGATAACCGTGCCGGCGCCGATGGCTGCGGCGGTTCTCGGCTTGGTTTCGTGGACTCCCGCGAAGCCTACACTCCACCTGCGCCTCACCGTGGGAATGTGGCCCGCGCCCTGTTCTATTTTTCGATGCACTACGGTCTGACCATCTCCGCTCAAGAGGAGCGAGCACTCCGGCAGTGGCACAAAGATGATCCGGTAGATGCTAATGAAGTCCGCCGCCATGAGTTGATTGCCCGTTACCAAAAGATCAGGAACCCGTTCGTGGATTATCCAGGAATAGCTGATCTCGTTACCGATTTTTAAGAGTCAAACTCCATTTTAAGGGCCCCCAGCGGGCCTTTAAAATTTCAAATCAACGCTTAGCCCTTCCCTGGCCACCGGCCTCCCTAGCCAACGCGCTCCGCAAGCTTCAACAGCTCAATTCCTCTCCCCTTAAAGAATGCACCGAAAGGTGCTCAAAGGTTGCGACTCTTCAAATCGTTATGTTAATGTTTTGCGAATCTTTCGCAAAGGAGCGGTTAATGTCCGGTTTTAATAAGGTCGTAAAGACCTACGATGAGGCGCTTGCTGGGCTTCGGGACAATATGTTTTTGATGGTCGGAGGCTTTGGCCTTTGCGGCATTCCGGAGAACCTCATCAAAAAGGTCCATGATCTGAGTGTCAAAGGTCTTACCATCGCCTCCAATAACGCAGGAGTGGATGGTTTTGGGCTCGGCATTCTTCTGGAAAAAAAGCAGGTCAAAAAAATGATCTCATCCTACGTCGGTGAGAATGCTCTTTTTGAAAAGCAGGTCCTCTCCGGCGAACTCGAACTCGAGCTCACTCCTCAGGGGACACTCGCGGAGAAGATCCGTGCCGCCGGCGCAGGGATTCCAGGTTTTTTCACCGCCACCGGCTACGGAACCATGGTCGCTGATGGGAAAGACATCAAAATGTTCAATGGCCGCCCGTACGTGCTTGAGCCAGCATTTCCCAAGGCCGACTTCGCCCTCGTGAAGGCCTGGAAGGCCGATACCTTTGGAAACCTGATCTTCCGGAAAACCGCGGCCAACTTCAATCCGATGATCGCCACCGCCGGCAAGATCACAGTGGTTGAGGTCGAAGAGATCGTCGAGGCCGGAGAACTGGACCCGAACTTCATCCACGTCCCTGGGATCTTCGTCGACCGACTGATCAAGGGTACGTTTGAGAAGAGAATCGAACAAAGAACAGTCAAAAAATAAGGACATCCATTTATGGCACTATCAAGAGAACAGATCGCTCAGAGAATCGCCAAAGAGTTACGCGACGGCTACTACGTGAACCTCGGCATCGGCATTCCTACCCTCGTTGCCAACTACATCCCTCAAGGGATGGAAGTGATGTTCCAATCGGAGAACGGAATCCTCGGCATGGGTGAATTCCCGACGGAAGATAAAGTTGACCCGGACCTCATCAACGCTGGTAAGCAGACCGTGACCGTAGTGAAGGGAGCTGCCTTCTTTTCGTCCGCTGATTCCTTCGCCATGATCCGCGGAGGCCACGTTGACCTCACCGTCCTCGGCGCGTTCGAGGTAGACCAAACCGGGGCCCTCGCCTCTTGGATGATTCCTGGGAAACTAGTCAAGGGGATGGGAGGAGCGATGGATCTCGTCGCCGGGGCCGACAACATCATCGTCGCCATGTCCCATGCTTCTAAAGACGGTGCTTCCAAGATTTTGAAGAAATGCTCTCTCCCGCTGACGGGTGTTGACTGCGTGAAGCTGGTGGTGACAGACCTGGCCGTCTTAAGGTTGGAGGGAGGGAAGTTCCACCTCCTCGAACGTGCTCCGGGGGTTTCAGTAGAAGAGATTCGAAGGCTCACCGAGGCTGATCTTGTAGTTCCGGCCCATGTTCCGGAGATGACCTTTCATTCGTAAATCAGAGCAATCAGACAGCGTGATTTGGTCGCCCCAAGGTAACTGGGGCGACCAACCATCGAACTACGGGTTACCCCGTCTGCAGTCATTGAATTCCATCTTCGACGAAGCGTTATAGGTATCGGGGACAAAGGTCCTCTGAAAAACTGCGATCCCACGATCGCCGTCCATGTAGACTTGAAGGAAGTTGTGGGCGATGGATGGAGAGCTCGGGTTCTCCGTTTGCTGCGACTTACAGATGATGAACTTTCCGTTTGACTCAGAACAGTCAGTGACTGGGATTGACTCATATCCCCAGCTCACCGTGGCCTTAACGGGTTTTCCCTTGGCCGTAAGCTCAACATAAACTCCTCCGAACGGGGCCCCGCAGGTCACCACAGTTGAGGCACTCGCGGCCTGGACGACGAGGAAGCTAAAGAGTGAGGTAAGAATCAGTTTCATGAGTACTCCTTGGGTAAAGTCACTGGGATCACTTATACGTTCGCACGCACTCATCGATGATGAGTGTCGTGTGTTCAACACAGGTCTCTCTTTGAAAAATGGCCCCGCCATCGGTCCCCAGATTCATCCGGAGCCAGTTACTCGAGCGAGTGGCGCAGGCCGGATCATCCGCCGAGTGTGATTTGCAGTCGACCGAGGTGCCGACGGAGTCAGAGCAGTCATCCACGAGGATGGATCGGCTCCCGAGGCTAACCATTGCGCGGACTGGTCGCTCTTTTGGGGAGAACTCGACGTCGATCCGCCGAGGCCCAAGCATACACGTTACGGTGCTTGCCAGATCTGCCGAGTGAGCAGGCCCCAGCACAAGCACAGAAAAAAGAAACATCACCATGCCTACTCCAGATGAAGGAATCTCAAATCTCAACAAACTTTATAAGGGGCTGACGTAGCATGAGGAAAGTCAGAAAAGGAAGCGGATTTTTAAGCAGTGTAAAATAGACAAAACCCCTGATTCTCTGACGAGGGCGTTCCCGTCACAGAATCAGGGGCGATTTAGAACTTTAAGGTAAAGCGATTAGCGGCACGAGCGCCGAGAAACCTGCTGGCGCTCTTCGCGGCAAGAGGTGAGAGAACAGGAGCGCATGGAGCGGTCCCATTCACACTGGCGGATGGCCTCTCGTTCAGCGGTCCACCGGTCTTGCGCGCGAACGGTGAAGGTCCGAATTCGGCCTTGGAAATCTGACCCCTGGGCCTCGCAGATGTAGCGGAGCTCGTAGCAGCTCTCCACACAGTCTCCGTGGCGCTGGACACACTCTCCGCACGAGCCGTGACCACCCCAGTGCTCTTCCCAACCACGGTCCGTGGCGCTACAGGTGACGCGACCACGGGAATGGTAGTCGTCAGGACGCGGATTGTAGCGTGGTCCGCGACGGCCCTGGGCCGAGGCCTGGTCAACGAAGGTGAAGACAAGGAAAAAAACAGTGGCGAGGACGAGTTTGAGATTCAGCATGTCGGTGCTCCTTAGCAAGAGTGTCTCTTAAACCGACTTTCTCCTAGGCAAAATTTTCTGTCACGGGCCAATTTCACGTCTGAGAAGATATGAGATTTTCTGGTGTCACAGTGATCCCGAGGTGCGCTTGTGACACCACTTCATCGGCGCCGGGCGACGCTCGGCGGGAAAGACCTCAGAAAGGAGTTGTACCTTTCGCTATTTCACTTACCATTTAGGTATGAAAAAACGTGTCGTCATAAAAGTGGGTTCGCTCGCGGTTACCAATGAAGCGGGCGGAGTTTCTTCGGTCAAGATCCGTGCCCTGGTGGCAGAGCTCCTGGCCCTGCGGGAAAAAGGCTTTGCGCCGATCCTCGTGAGCTCCGGCGCCATCAACTCGGGCCGCGCTTTGATCAAGCGGCCCGAAGAGAAGAAGATGATGATCTCCTTTCAGCAGGCCGCGGCGGCCGTGGGCCAGCCGCTCCTGATGCGCGCCTATGTGGATGCTTTAGAGGCGCTGGGCGCTCACGGTGCTCAGATCCTCGTGACTCATGAAGACTTCAAAGAGCGGCAGCGCTTCTTGAACATCCGGAACACCATCAACCGGCTCTTGGAAAACGATGTCCTCCCCATCGTGAATGAAAACGATACGGTGTCCTACGCGGAAATCACTGTCGGGGACAATGACCAACTGGCCGTCATGATCACCGAAGCCACGGACGCGGAGAAACTGATCCTCCTCACCGAGGCCGATGGCCTCTTCGATAAAAACCCGAAAGAAGCGGACGCTCGGCGCTTCGACGTGGTCGACTTCCGGGAGGACTTTGTGGGAGTCAAGTTTGCGGCGAAAACCTCCGTCGGTCGGGGCGGAATGGACACGAAGCTCAAGGCGGTGCGCAAGCTCACTCCCCTCGGTGTCGATGTTTGCATCGGAACTTTCCTGGCCGAGTCCCCACTCTCTCGCCTCCTTTCGGGCACGGGAGGAACTCTCTTCAAGGGCAATCCCGACCGCCAAACCTCCCGGCGCAAGTCCTGGCTCTCCACCATGGTCAAAAATGATGCCTGGGTGGTGGTGGACGAAGGCTGTGCGGGGGCGATGCTAAAGGCAACGACCTCTCTTCTCCCGATCGGGATTCGAAAAGTCCACGGTGTGTTCCGCCGCGGGGACGTCATTCAGGTGAAGCATCGGAACAAGACCATCGCCGTGGGCATCACGGAGTTTGATCACCGGGAGTTGGCCCTTGTCATGGGAAAGAAATCAGGGGAGATCTCGGCGCTGATTGAGAACGCACCGTCTAAAGTGGCGATCCACAAAGATAACCTTCTTATCAAAGCGGACATTTAGGTCAATTTGACTCAGAGCTAAGATAAAAAGAGCCTTATCTTAAAGTTCTCGAGCCTATAGAATGGAACCTTCTTACGAAGGATGCCCATGACTGTCACCGAGCTCGCAACCCGCGCCAAGGCGGCCACCTCCACACTCCAGTCTCTTCCCGAGGCGCAGCGACTCATGGCCCTGGAAGCGATCGCCGATGCTCTTCTCCGGGAGCGCGGTGCGATCCTAAGTGAAAATCAGAGGGATCTAACAGAGGCCCGGCGCCAGGAACTCAGTGATGCCCTCGTGGACCGACTGGTGCTGACGGAAGCATCCATTACCCAGCTGGCGCACATGTGCCGGGCGGTCGGTGCCCAGGAGCAAGTCGTGGGCACAATTGTAGAAGAGTCCACGAGACCGAATGGTCTTGTGATCCGGAAGCAGCGGATTCCTCTGGGCGTGATTGGCATGATCTTCGAGTCCCGCCCGAACGTGGTGGTCGACGGTGCCGCCCTGGCGATCAAGTCCGGAAATGCCATCATCTTAAAAGGCGGAAAGGAAGCGGCCTATTCTAACCGGAAACTCTTTGCGGTCGTCTCCGAAGCCATCGCACGCATCCTTCCCCTCGGGGCCGTGTCACTGGTCGAAACGCGGGAAGATGTGAACGAACTCCTGAAGCTTCATCAGTTCATCGACCTCATGGTCCCCCGAGGAGGGAGCGCGCTGATCGACTTCGTCCGCCGACACGCCACGATGCCGGTGGTGGCCCACGACAAGGGACTCTGCCACGCCTACGTCCACGCGGACGCGGACCCCGCGATGGTCCACCCCATTCTCTTGAACGCCAAGACCCAGCGGCCGGGGGTTTGTAATGCCCTCGAGACGCTGTTACTCCACCAGGACTATCCGGGTGCGAAAGCGGCGCTCCAAGCGCTGAAGCAAGCGGGAGTGGAGCTCCGCGGGTGTGCGAAGACCCTCGCCCTGGATCCAAGCATCACACCCGCCACGAGCGCGGACTACGACACCGAATACTTGGCCAAGATCCTCTCAGTGAAGGTCGTCGCCTCGGTGAGCGAGGCGATCGGTCACATCCAGCAGTATGGCTCTCACCACACCGAGGCCATTCTCGCGAAAGATCCGCTGGTCATTGAAGAGTTTTTAAACGCCGTCGATGCGTCGGCGCTGGTGGTGAACGCCTCCACGCGGTTCAATGACGGGGGCGAACTGGGCCTCGGGGCCGAGCTCGGAATTTCCACATCAAAACTCCACGCCTATGGGCCCATGGGCGCCAGAGAAATGACAACCACCCGCTTCCTCGTTTTGGGGAACGGTCAGATTCGATAAGAGGATATATGGCATCGTTTGACTTAGTTTCAAAAATTGACGAGATGGAACTCAACAACGCTCTGAAGAACACGGAGAAGATGGTCCAGGGCCGCTTCGACTTCAAGGGCTCGGATGCCAAGGCCGAGTACAAGGAAAAAGAAAAAGTGATTGAGATCAAGGCCGAGGATGAGATGAAGGTCAAGGCCGTGCTCGACATCCTTCGCACCAACATGGGCAAGCGCGGAATCGGTTTCCGGGGCATGAAGGAGTCTCCCATCGAGAACTCTGGCCTCAAGGCGAAGAAGCTCACCCTGTCCCTCACCACCGGATTCGATAAAGACGCCCAGAAACTGATGAACCGGCTCATCAAAGAGTCGGGCTTCAAAGGGAAGTCCCAGTACATGGACGAGAAGTATCGCCTTGAGAGCAAGAGCATCGACGAGCTCCAGACCCTCTTCCAGTTCCTCCGCACCCACAAAGACATGACGCTCGAACTCCACATGGAAAATATGAAAAGGTAGGTCCCTATGACACTGATGGAACAGGTAAACAATGACATCAAAGAGGCCATGAAGGCCAAGCAGCAGGAGCGCTTAGACGCCCTCCGGATGCTGAAGGCCGAGTTCATCAAGAACAACACCGCCGCGAAGCCCACCGATGAGCTCTCGGTCACCGTGGCCCACGCCAAGCGCATTCAGGATTCTCTCGAAATGTACCAGACGGGCTCCGACGCCCACACGAAGATCGTGAAGGAACTTGAGGTCGTGAAGGCCTACCTTCCGAAGCCTCTGGATGAGGCCGAAGTCGTCGCTCTCATCGCCGGCATCAAGGCGAACGGGGCCAAGGACATGGGGGCGGTGATGAAAGAACTTCAGCCGCACATCAAGGGCCGCTTCGACGGCAAGCGCGCCTCGGACCTCGTGAAAGGAAGCTTCTAAATGGGAGTCCAAAGTTTTGGAGAGACCTTCGACCTCCAAAAACTCCTGCGGGCCCGGGACGTGGCCCGGGACCTCACCTACGCCCTCGCGGCGAAGATCGAGCCCGGCATGACCGAGGAGGATGCCCACGCGCTTTACAAAGATCTGTGCCGGGAACATCCGGTGGAGAAGCAATGGCATCCGGCCAAGCTTCGCTTCGGGCCGAACACCATCTGTAACTTCAAGGACGTCTCGGTCCCCTATGTCTTAAAAGAAGAGGACATTTTCTTCGTGGACATCGGCCCCGTGGTGGAAGGGCACGAAGCCGACTACGGTGAGACGTTTAGCATCGGAGCTAACTTTGACCTCAAGTTCATCTGCGAGGCGCAGAAGAGCGTTTTCCAAGAAGTGGCCGAACACTGGCGCAAAACCAAGGCCTCCGGACCTGAGCTCTACGCCTTCGCCGAGGCGCGGGCCAGGGCGCGGAACCTCTTGTTAAACCCGGGGCAAGATGGCCACCGGATCGGTGACTTTCCTCACCACGTTCATTTTCGAGGGGGGCTCACGGAGTACGCAGAGGAGCTGGTACCGAACGCCTGGATTCTTGAGATTCATCTCTGGGGGCCAGGGAAGAAGTACGGGGCATTTTTTGAGGATCTACTGGTCTAGTTAACCGTTTGAGCGAAGGGGGCCCTGCGAGAGGGCCCCCACTATTTTGCAACGACAGTCTGTCGTCGGCGGTACAGGGAGTGCTGAAGGGCAAGGCTAGTCATCATCATAGTCATTAGTCCCGCAAGTCCAAACATCATTTCCATTTGAGGTTCTCCTGTTTCGCTCTTATCTTCCTGATGTTCCCTTGGGGTCTCCGTCCTGGCGACTCCGATACAAACCCTTAAAGCAGGAACCGTGCCAAAGCAAAAGTCCCAAAACCCCTGGGTTTTGGATGAACTCGGTGCCACTCTGGCCATGGCCAGGGCCATTTGTGGTCAGGGAGCTCAAAGATCGGTGCTAGATTGGGAAACGAAGAGATCGGTGAGGAGAATTAGGGACAGAAGCGGCCACGGAAAGCCGTCTGGATTTCAATTGCCTCGGCTTCGAGGGCGTCGTCGTTCAGGTCTCGCTCCTGGTATTTGGCCTGGACATAATGAACGAGCTCGTGGGCCAGGGAATCGTCGATGCAGCGGCGGAAGCGGGCGTAGTAGGTGGGTTCGTCGGAGAGAAAAATGGTGTTGTGCCGGGCACTGAAGGCGTTGATGATCACGTGAGGCCTAAACCCCCACTGGGGTTCGATGGCGTCTTGGAAAACTTCCAGGGGGGTTAGACTCTCAAGACGAAGGGCCGGGAGAGGGATCTCTTGGCGCTCCGGAAGCCCTTTGGCCTCGAGGACTTGGGTCAAAATGAACTCGAGGGAGTAGCTGAGTTTTGCTGGTGCGGCCGCGGCCAGAGACTGAAGAGAGGTGGCGGCGAAGAGACTGAGACCCAGGAGTGTTTTCATGGGTTCTGTTCATACCCCCGATGCGCACCGGGAACAACCTCCCCTATAAAAATGGTCTACTTCCTGCGGCTCGCGAGCCGCTGGAAGATGAGCGAGAAGCTCACCGAAGAAATCATGATCCCTCCGAGCACAAGTAGTTCTTCTTCCACCGACGCCTCCGATTGTGAGTAAAAAGGTGGTTCTTCCGTGAACCGGGTGGGCCCGTCTATCCCTGGACTCTCACCGCTCTTTTCCTTGAGACTATTTCAAAACTTAGACTTCTTCTTGAATCTGTCCCTCGATCCCTACCATCCTGGCGGAAGACCTCGCTGACTTGAAATAGTAAGGAGCATGAACCGTGCCAACTCTCGCCCGTGCACTTCCCAAGAGTTGCAGCACTGAGAGAGAAAAGCAGGGCCAGGCGGGCACCGGCGCGGCCGACACCAGGGCCATCCTGGGGACGGAAAAGTTGAGCAAGGAGAGCGACAAAGACCGTGAGAAAAAGTTAATCCGAGGGACTTGTGAAGTTTTGCGATCCATGAAACCATCAATAAAGAGAGGGCCCAAGACGAGCTCTCGCAGCTCACCAGGAGGGTGAAACTCATGGTCCCACACTACTATCTCATGAAGTGTAAGAAGATCCTCCGGCTCGAAGGTGACATGGACTTCGCGGCCCTGCCCTTGGGAGTCCAGGCCAAGGTCTTCGACGCCGATGACGTCACCCCACTGGACCAAGCACAGGCCAACTGGCGCGTGGTGATCTTCCGGGATGAAATCCTGGACCTCGAAGAATTCACCACCTGGCTCTCCGATCCGGAGGCTTCGATGGAAGAGGTGGACTTCGAGCCCATCGCCAACTAAGCTGGGCAAAAAGCGGCGGCTAAACTTTTAATCCCCAGCTGCCGCAGCCTCTAAGCCCTTGAACTCTCGGGCCCCCGAAAAATCTGCCCGGATACGTGTCACAATCGCCTCATCTCACAGGAGGCCCGGATGCAGAACACGAACCCACAAGAGACTTCTCGGCAGGACATCATAAAAAATTTCATGCCCTCGATCCGCTACTGGGCCAAGCACTACCACTACCAGTATCATCAGGTGCTTGAGTTCGAAGACCTCGTCATGGTGGGGGTCATTGGCCTCATCGATGCCATGAACAAGTACCAGAAGGACAAGAAGAACCAGTTCAAGACCTACGCTGAGTTCCGGATCCGCGGCGAGATCATCGACGAGCTCCGGAAGCAAGACTGGATGACTCGCTCCGAGCGCAATAAGCAGAAGAAGTACAAGAAGGCGAAGGGAAATCTCACCGAGGAACTGGGCCGGGCCCCGACCACCAACGAGATGTCGAACGTTCTCCCGTTTAAGTCCCGGGACATGATCCGGCTCGAGCAGTACGAGAGCGGCGACACCATCAAACAGTACGTCGAGGGTGAAACGTTTCATCAGTCCACGCTTCAAAACCATGAGTTCGAAAGTTATAGTTTGAAGAAGACCTTGAGTGTGGTGATGGATGAGCTCCCGCGGAACATGCAGTTGATCCTGACCCTAAAGTACTTCGAGGATCTTAACTTCTTTGAAATCTCGAAGGTGGTGCATCTCTCTGAGGGGAGAATCTGCCAGCTTCACGCAGAAGCGCTGAAGCTTTTAAAATCGCACCTCGAGCAGCACCACGTGGATATCCTCGCCGCATAGATCGGACGCAGATGAAGACTTGAGGATATGTTGAGCGTCGATGCCTTCATATCCTCAGGTGAGGGCGAAAAACAAAGCTAGTTCACAATAATTACAGACTTACAGTAGCCTTCATACTTTAATTGATTCGCCGTCAGAAGCGCATTCTCAAAAGCCAAGTCCTGTCGAGGTAAGTTGGCATTTTCCTCGACCCATTGTGATCCATAGGTAGAGATGCAGTATTGCTCCTCTGGTGACTCACTTAAAATGGATTTGGCAAAAGGGAAAGACTGAATTTCTTCAACCCGCGAGGAAACACGGTATGTGGAAAAACAATAGCTCTCCGGTTTTGAAACGTAACATATCAGAGGAGCTTCCTCGGTGCCCGCCTGCGAAACCCCTGAACTTAAGACAAGAAATGCGAACAGTACTTTCATCGATACCCCCAAAGTGTGATGGCAAAATTTCTTTCATTTCTTAAAGAGAACAATACCCACCAATATAAGGGACTTCATCGAAGTTTAGGATACTCCCTGTATCAAGACTAGTTGTCTCAAGTTTATCTGGTTGAGGTAGTTGCTGGCCTGAAAGAAACGGTCAGGACTCTCCAGTGAAGAGCTCGAGACCATTCAGGACTTTGGCATACCGGGTGATCGTTATGGTTCCCCCTCCCCAGGCCAGTGCTTCTGGTCCTTGCGGCGGTTCCCTGAGGAGAATCGGGGGAGCGCTTCGCTGGGGTAGCACGAGATCAGTGAGAGCTGTTCATCAGAAGGGTCACGGACGAACTCCCGCGTACTCTGCGAATGATCGGGACAACGTCGACATCCTTGCGGGTTTAAGAGATACGACTTGCGAGGAAGGGTGAACAAGGTCTTTTTAAACGTCGTTCAACGGAAGCAACGATTCTGATCATTTTAGAGCTCACTCACGGACGTCATGAGTGCAGGTAAGGACAACTTGACATTGTCTATCGAAAGAGAGTCCATTGAATCTAAGTTCAGTCTCTCTATCGGTTACTCTGCACTGATCGAAGGTGTAGCCGCTACCGGCTGCCCATCTCCGAGCGTATTCTTCCGCCACCCCATAATCGGCATTCCGACAGCGCGCTAGTTTTTAGCGTGAGGTTGATTGGAATGAACCGCCAAAACGTTGCTCCGAAGCGAACGTTGGTAAAGCTACAAGGGTTGCGAAGAGAGCGGAAAGTAGTACTTTCATAATGAGATTCCTCCAGGGCATGACTCGATGATGAGGCTGATCTTAGACCGTGGAGTCTGCGGTTCAAAGAGGTCATGAATTATCTTCTCGCCGCCGGCAGGAACTGACCAAAGAATTTACACTCCCCGATTGAGGATTGCCGTCGACCGGGCCCAGGCACGAAAGAGCACGCGTCGCCGCTCGGTGACTTCTTCTGGTGCTTAATCCGATTCGTCTAGCTTTTAGGCACCGGAATGTATTTCGTTCACAGCCTCTACTTCTCGGGCAAATATCGGTCAAATCTTATGGTGCTTATCTTAACCACTCTAGCGGTATGGGCCCAGGGGCCTGCACAAAGTTAGGAAACAAATTTGACGAGGAAATTAATATGAAACGGAAAGCTAAATTCATGATTGCCGCCTTCATTCAAATTGGTGTCTCAGCGCATGCTGCAAACGAGACCTATCCAGTTGCTCCGGGTCATCGGTGCGCACAAGGCTACGCCCACAACGGCGTCATCACGAACGGGTATGGCACGTGCATTAAACTGGGTGCATTCAACGAGTACCAAGTCGGTCGCGGTCAACCGTGTGGAGCAGGTTACGCTCACAACGGAATGATCACGAACGGGTACGGCACGTGCATCAAACTGGGTGCGTTCAACGAATACCAAGTCGGACCTGGGCAGCCCTGTGGAGCAGGTTACGCTCACAACGGAATGATCACGAACGGGTACGGCACGTGCATTAAACTTGGCTCGGTCAATGAGTACCAAGTCGGTCCCGGTCAGCCGTGTGGATCAGGATACGCAAGCAACGGAATCATCACGAACGGGTATGGCACATGTTTCAGGGTGGGCAATTAAAGTCAGGTCTAAGCCATTCGTGTGGGTGGGCCCCAAGGCCCGCCTGAATTTCGTCAAGCTTTCGAGGCCAGTGAGAAATCTCCACTCCGCGCCTGCTCCGTCCGACGAACCCAGATACGAAAAAACTCCAAAAGCCGCTGGGTCACTTCGGGTGCCTCGAGGACGCCCAGGGCGTGGGCCATGGCCTCGTAGGTCGAGACCCATTCAGGATGCAGGGACTTCCGGAGTCCGTACTGGGCAGTAATCCCCGGGGGGAGCTTGACCGCGGGGAGCGCAGCGAAGCTGGGCTCCCGCTGCCGCACTTTGCGAGCCTGCTGCCAATTGCCATCGGGCACGATCAGGTGATAGGGCCCGGGGTTGGCGGCCCGGAACTCAGCGTTGAGCTCGACGGCGTCCTCGTGAGGGTAGAGGAACAATGCCCTTCCAGGTTTGGCGACCACAGGGGCGGCGTCGAAGACCTCATGGACTCGTCCGCGAATAAGAACCTGAGCGTTGTCAGGGAGGAGCTTTTGAGCAAACTGCGCCGTGTTGCTCGTGAGCTTAAGCTCCCGCACATGAACCACGAGAGATACTTGAGTCTCGATCTGGAACGGCTTGATGAATTCACAGACGCAGAAGTAGGTATTCACCCGGCAGTTGAGACAACGGTTAACGTGGCCCGCTCGGCGCTGGCTCAAACGATCCTGCTCAGGTATAATGGAGTTGTTTTCATTACTACCGCATCCTAAAGGAAGGAGTCAAAAATGGCAAAATCTGTTTACGACTTTACAGTCAAGGACATCGACGGCAAAGACGTCGACCTGGGCCAGTACCGGGGCAAGTTTCTCTTAGTGGTGAATGTCGCGAGTAAGTGCGGATTCACCTCTCAATACAAGGGTCTTGAGGCCCTCTACGAAGATCTGAAAGATCACGTCGAGGTGCTCGGGTTTCCGTGTAACCAGTTTGGTGCCCAGGAGCCCGGCGACGCGGAGGAGATCAAGAGCTTCTGCACCCTCAACTACGCGGTGAAGTTTCCTCTCTTTCAAAAGATTGAGGTCAACGGCGCCGGCGCAGCTCCGCTCTACCAATTCCTGAAAGAGGAGCGGCCCGGGATCCTTGGAACAGAGGCGATCAAATGGAACTTCACGAAGTTCCTCGTGGACCGCCAGGGCCAGGTCATTAAGCGCTACGCCCCGAATGATAAGCCCGAAGACATCAAGTCCGATCTGTCCAAACTGCTCTAGTATTCTCTCTTAGGAAAATCTCCTTTCAAGCGGTAGAATAGGCCAATCATTGAAAGGAGATTCCTATGCACTATAGTGGTTCGGCGTTTCGCCTCGAGGCCCTCCCGGACGGCGTCTTGAAAGTCGTCTTCGACCTGAAGGATCAATCCGCCAACGTCTTCAATGCTCTGGCCCTGAAAGAACTCGGCGAAGTCTTAGAAGTCGCTCGCACTCAAACCCAAGCGACGGGTCTTCTCTTCACCTCGGGAAAACCGAGTGGGTTCGTCTTCGGCGCCGACGTCACAGAGTTCTTAGGGCACTTTAAGAAGTCCGAAGAAGAGATGCGCACTTGGCTTGCGCAAATCAACCGGGTCTTTTCTGGCTTTGAGGACCTCCCCTTCCCGACGGTAGCGTTGGTGAACGGCTTCGCTCTCGGCGGCGGCTTTGAGATCGCTCTGGCCATGACCTACCGGCTGGCCACTCCCAAGGCGGCGATGGGTCTTCCGGAAACAAAGCTCGGGATCATTCCAGGCTGGGGCGGCACCGTGAGACTTCCTCGGCTCATTGGCCCGGACCACGCCATCGAATGGATCACCGGAACGAAGCAATACAAGGCAGAAGAAGCACTGAAGTTCGGCGCCGTGGATGGAATTATCGAGGACGCTCGGCTCGAGGAAGCGGGTCTAAAACTTCTTGCACGCTGTGTGAGTGGCGAGATCGATTGGAAAGCGCGGGTCGCCCAAAAGAAGGCTCCGCTCCGGTATGACAAGATCGAATCCGCGATGAGCTTCGAGGGATCGAAGGCTTTCGTCGCGGGAATGGCAGGGCCCCACTACCCTGCTCCCGTCCGGGCCGTAGAGGTCATGCAAAAAGCTTCGCGCCTGAGCCGCGAAGAGGCCCTGGCGATCGAAGGCGAGGCCTTCGCGGCCTGTGCCAAGACTCGCACCGCCGAGTGCCTGGTGCAGGTCTTCTTAGGAGATCAGTACTTGAAAAAAGTCGCAAAATCCGTCACCAAAGGAGCGGCCCCCACCAAGCACGGTGCCGTGCTCGGCGCCGGCATCATGGGGGGAGGGATCGCGTTCCAATCGGCCTCACAGGGTGTGCCCGTCCTCATGAAAGACATCAAGACCGAGCAGCTAGACCTCGGCATGGGTGAGGCATCGAAGCTTCTGAACAAAGACGTTGAGAAAAAGAAAATCAACCCCGAGAAGATGGCACGGATCATCGCCGCCATCACACCGACGCTCTCCTACTCTGACTTCAGCACGACGGACTTCGTCGTCGAGGCGGTGGTGGAAAACGAGAAGATTAAAAAGTCGGTGCTCGCGGAGGTCGAAAAGGTCACCGGTGCCGATGCGGTGCTTGCGTCGAACACCTCGACGATTTCGATCACGAAGCTCGCCGAGGGCCTTTCTCGGCCGGAAAAATTCTGCGGCATGCACTTCTTTAACCCGGTCCACCGGATGCCTCTGGTGGAAATCATCCGCGGCGCCAAGACCTCCGAAGACACCATCGCGCGGGCGGTGAACTACGCCACCCAAATGGGCAAGACACCGATCGTGGTCAATGACTGCGCCGGGTTCCTGGTGAACCGGATCCTCTTCCCGTATTTTAAAGGCTTCCTTCACTTGATCGAAGACGGCGTCGATTTTCAGCGCATCGATAAGGTGATGGAGAAGTTCGGCTGGCCCATGGGCCCGGCCTATCTTCTCGACGTCGTCGGCATCGACACCGGTGTGCATGCCTCGAAGATCATGGCCGAGGCGTTCCCGGAGCGCATGGCCTATGGCAAGAAGACAATCCTCGAAGTCCTTTATGAGAACAAGCGGTTTGGGCAGAAAAATGGCCTCGGCTTTTACGAGTATGAGATCGATAAGAAGGGCAAGCCGGTGAAGAAAGTGAACCCCGCGGTTTACGAGTTCATCAAGCCCCTCGTGACGAAGACAATTGAGGTCAGCGATGAAGAGATCAGCTTCCGGCTCATGATCCCGATGATCACCGAAGCTTCCCGCTGCCTCGAGGATAAGATCGTGGCTTCGGCGGTGGAAGTGGACATGGGGCTTCTCTTAGGTCTCGGGTTTCCGCCGTTTCGGGCCGGGGCCCTGAAGTACGCCGACTCCATCGGTCTTGGGAAGCTCGCGGAAGAATCAAAGAAGTACCTGGCGATCGGGAAAGTGTATGAGCTCACTCCCTACATGAAGTCGCTGGCGGCCGAGAATAAAACATACTACTAAGAGGTCATCCTATGAAAAATGCAGTGATCGTCGACGCCGTTCGAACCCCCATGGCCCGCTCCAAAGCAGGCAACTACCGGAACGTCCGGGCCGAGGAACTCTCCGCCCACCTCATGCGCGAAATCTTAAAGCGGAACCCGAAAGTTAACCCGAGCGAAATCGAAGACATCATCTGGGGCTGCGTCCAGCAGACCCTCGAGCAGTGCTACAACATCGGCCGGAACGCTCAGCTCCTGACAGACATCCCGAAGACCGTTTCCGCGCAAACCGTGAACCGCCTCTGCGGCTCCTCCATGACCGCAATCCACATGGCCGCGCAGGGGATCTGGTCAGGCCAGGGCGATGTTTACCTCTGCGGAGGTGTGGAGCACATGGGCCACGTGCCGATGCTCCATGGCGTCGATTTTAACCCCGGTCTGAACAAGACCACGTCCAAGGGCGCGGGCTCCATGGGTCTCACGGCCGAACTCTTGGGCCGCATGCACGGGGTCTCGCGCCAGCAGCAGGATGAGTTCGCCGCGCGCTCCCACCGGAAGGCCCACGAGGCGACACTCCAAGGTCGATTTAAGGATGAGCTCGTCGCGACACCGGGTCACGATGACCTCGGGGTTCCGGCGCTCATCAACGTCGACGAGGTCATCCGCCCGGAGACCTCCGTCGAAAGCCTCGGAAAACTCCCGGCCGTTTTCGATCCGAAGAACGGGACCGTGACTGCGGGGAACTCCTCGGCACTCTCCGACGGAGCTTCTTGTGTGATCATCATGTCTGAAGACCGGGCGAAGGCCTTGGGTCTCAAACCGTTGGCCCGCATCGTTTCCATCTCCGCCACCGGGTGTGAACCCTCCATCATGGGGTATGGCCCTGTCGCCTCTTCCCGCCGCGCCCTCGAGCGCGCAAAGCTCTCCATGGAACAGATGGACATCATCGAACTCAACGAGGCGTTCGCCGCCCAGTCGATCCCCGTCTTAAAAGACCTGGGCCTTCTCGAGGTGATGGAGAAGAAAGTGAACTTGAACGGCGGCGCGATTGCCCTTGGACATCCGCTCGGCTGCTCGGGGGCACGGATCACCGGGACGCTGGCGCATCAGTTGCGGCAGAATAACAAGCGCTACGGACTGGCCACGATGTGCATCGGGCTGGGCCAAGGTGTGGCGACGGTGATTGAAAACTTAAACTGATGGAAACTGGCCGGCGCTGGGAGTCCCCCTCCTTGTGCTGGCCCTTCTCTGAGTCCATGGGCTCAAGAGATCCTCGGGCCGTTGTCCTTTCTAAGCAATCAGCTTCAGTCTCTTACAGAGAGAAATCAAAATCGCATGCGGAAGAGCGAGGGATGACAGGATCAAGATGGACCATTTGAACAGCGAGTCCTCGATCCGGCTAAAGCCTCGGTCAAAGAAGACAGGAAGCATCACTACGGCGACGATCGGAAGGATCAAAACCGGCAGGATTTTTTTGCCACTCACGGCAACGGATGAGTTAAGGAAATTCACCAGATGCTTCACGGAATGAATGAAGCAAAAGTAAATGCTCAGGGAATAGAGCGGATCGAGCACAAGAAAAAGAATGCAGACAATCAACGGTTCGACGGTCATCACCTGCCATTCTGATTCTGGCATGCGTCTCTTGGAGAGACCTCGGATGAAGATCATGGAGGAAAGGACAACGGCGAGGAGGGCGAGTGGTTGGAAGAGCGGACTTGCGGCGTTCAAGAACGCCGTATCCTGCACCTGCCTTGCGAGGTTAAGGGATCGCTCTGGGTGGAACCCGAAAGGGATGAAAAAGGGGGCCAGGAGCCGGGCGAGGAACTCGACAATCAAAAAGAGTGATCCGGACTCTTCCCGAGAAAGGTCACTCTGCGCAAAATGAAAGCAAGAGTAGGCGATGAAAAAGAGAAGCGCTCCGTTTGGAAAAAGAATCCAGAAGAAAACCATCGCCAGTATGGCCAGTAAGTAGACACACACGATGGCCAGGATGGCCTGGGGGGAGTGGCCCAGGTCTTGGATGAGGAAGATGTCCAAGGCCCCGTGAGGAAATCCGAGGAAGACAATCCCCGTGAGCAGGACTGCCATGAACGGCTCAAGCGTCGGCAGAAAGTAGCAAACGGAGAGATGGAACGCAAATGCGAGAGCTGCGGTCGTCGCCCCTCCCCGAAGCAGGTCGGAGGGGGCAAAGCGCTGGATCTTGGTTTCCGACGACACTACCCGTGGAGCGACGGCAGAGAGCCGTCCGCGCGGGATTTCTCATAGGCGATGGCAAAGATGATGCCGCCGAAGAGGGCCTTAGCGGTAACGTCAGCGACGGAATACGCAACCTGGACTCCCACGGCAGCGCTCGCGGAGTGGGCGCCACCGAAGGTCCCGATGAGGTAGGCGATGGGATAGAAACCCCAGGTCACGAGAAGCACCCTCCGGGCGGATTCGAAGAGACTCATGACCTTCGCTGTCGACCCCCGGGTCGCCCCATGAAGTTGGGTCCAGAGGACATAGAGAATGTAGACAAAAGGGATCGATGAAAGGGCCCCCCAGATGTGTCTCGTGGTGGGGTCAATCGAGATTTCTCCTGGGTACCCAAGAGCGATCATGAGTACCGCTGCGGTGACGAGTTTTGTGAGCATGGGGCCCGTTTTACCTTTCTCCAGTCCAAGGACAAGCACCAACTCTACGAGGAGAAGAGGAACCGTGAGAATCCAGTCGACGTACCGGTAGGCACTGTTAAAGGGCATTCCCGAAGGGACGTAAGCCCCGTCCACGAGATGGTACGCACCTTCCCAGCTCCCCATGATCCGGTAGTAGTGATAGCCCGCGATCAGAACGACGACGGACGAGACAACCATGGAGGCCCGGTACTTGGCGCCGATGAGCTTTTGCGACATCGCAAAGAATGCGAAGGCGCCGAACATCGCTGCGACCGAAAACGACAGCATGTTAAATACGAGCGAATATTGACCGTAGGACAAGGCTGGCATGTTGACCTCTTTTTCTGGGTTGAGCGAAGCGGCTATGGCCGCCGAGTGGGTCTTAAGAGCAAGAGATTCGTCCGAGAATAGCTGTGGAGGAACTTCGTGAACGAGGTCTCAAAGAGGGCCTCGAAGCCTTCCCGCACCTTGGACCCCGCGATGATCAAGTCCGCCCCGTGCCGATCGGCGTACGACAGAAAATCCTGCTTCGGGTTGGAAGAAACGAAGCACTTCATGACGAGATTCGGGTTGGGAAAGAGGCCAAGCTCTTCGGCGAGGTTTTGGAGCTTGTCCTCTCCCCAGCGCTCGATCGTCGCAAAATCCTCTTTCGACAAGCGCAGGGCCGGCAGGAAATCGAAGTTCATCGTGTGGAGCTCGAAGGCGTGGATCATGTGAACCTGGGCTTCGTCGGGGAATTTGATCTCGCGCAACTGGAGGAGGATTTCACGCTCTTCTTCTTCGAGGTTGGTGGCGATGACAATTTTATGAAAATCCATAGGGACTCCTTCGGTGAGGTGTGGCCTTGGTCTAGAGTTCGCAGTGCTTCCGGATGATCGCTCGGTTTTCAACGAGGGTAAACTTTCGGATGAGGTGCATCCCTTGATCCACGTACCCCTTCCACATCCAGGCCCCCGCGGGACCCTCCCCCTCGCTGATCCGATCCAGCTCGATGGCTTCCTCCGAGGTTTCAAGGAAGAGTTTGTCTCCTCGCACCTCGTAGCGGTAAGACTCCCCAGCACGGACTGAGATCTTGCAGTCAATCCGTCGCCCGGTGGTCGTTGACTCCCGCGCCGCCAGAAAAGTGACCTCCTGGCCTGTGACCGTCACCGGAACATCAACCACGGCTTCGAGGAGATCGATGCCCTCGCCGTCAGCACCGGAGATGGAGGCGCACTCGACGGGACGACCATTCAGATCACAGAGCACCTGCCGCGCCACCGAGGATGAGTTCGTCCCGCCACCATCTTGGCCACAAGACATGAGAAGAAGCATGACGAAGAAGAGGCCCAAGATTTTCAAAGAATTCTCCTTAGTGAAATTCAAATCCCATGGAAGCTATCAGGGATACTCACCAAAACGGATTTAAGAAAACCTTTGATCTTTGAGGCTACGCAAAGCAGCACACCTAAGACGAGCGCTAAATCATTGTGGACAGAGTGAAAAAGATCTTGTTTCATATACCAAACAAAAATATTACGTCCCTAATCAGGAAAAACTCAATGCACTATATTCTTCCTTTTATCCTGCTCGTGTTTGGAACCCCGCTGAAAGCTCAGGAGTCTCTTGATGAGATCCAGGTCAGTGATTCTAAGGACGGCCCCTTTTCCATGTACTGGGAGGAGAACAAGGGCACTCACATTTTTTCTGGGAAAAAGAACACCCTGACCGATCTGAAGCAGATTCCGAAACTTCAGACCAACAATTACCGGCAGGCAACTTCCCAAACGCCAGGACTCTTGATCTCCGAAATTCCCAATGAATCCCTCGCGGCCATCACCTACCGAGGCCTCGGAGACCCGCACGAGTCTTACAACGTTCTTCTCCTCCAGGACGGGCTTCCCGTCGCGGCCGACATGTACGGCTACCCCGCTCACTACTACTCTCCAGCGCTTCCGATGATGGATAAGTTTCAGTTCATCCGTGGTGGTGCGGGACTTTTGTACGGGCCCCAGCCCGGTGGGGTCGTGAACTATCTTTCTTCTCCGCTGCACAAGGGTCAGGCCTTCTCTGGTCACGCGGGGCTGACCGCGGGCTCGTACGATCTCCTTTCCACCAACAACGCTGTCTTCGGTTCCAGTGGCGATCACGCCTATGGGGTGGAATACTTCCGGCGCCAAGGCAATGGCCCCCAGAGTGTGAACTCGGACTTCAGCGCCGACTACGTCCAACTCCGGAACCATACCTTCAAGGGCAAGAACACGTATAAGATCTCTTTTAACGGCTACAACTCAGACCACGGAGAGCCCGGTGGCTTCGCGAAGGCTTCGGGCACGAACGCCAACGTCTACGGTGGGGACCTGAAGCGCGCAACCAAGCGGCACGACCGCCTCAAAGTGACTCGGGCCCAACTGGCGGCCGGGGTGGAGCGACGCCTCGACGAAGACTCTGAACTTCACGTGAACATCTGGGGCCAGGCCTACGAGCGCTTCTCCAAGCGCCAGCGTGGTGGAGGCTTCGGAACCTTCCCAAGCGGGGCCGACGAAGCGTCGAACACCATCAACACTCAGCGCTACTACGGTCTCTCGGGCGAAGTGCGCTACCGAAGAAACTACCGCGCCTTCGGCAACGAGCACACCTTCTCGGGAGGTGTCCTGACCTACAACATCGACTCTCCCCTCCACGAGGAGCGCGGGGCCCGTGCGGACGCCAACTCTGGAGTGACCCGGAGACGGATGGAGCGGGCCACTCGAACGAACTCCTTTTTCGCGGAGAATCGCTTCGCCCTCGGGAAACTCATGGTCACACCGGGAGTGCGGGTCGAGAGCATCCGTCAGAGCATCGACGAGCGCAAAAACGTTGGAACGGGAACAACTCGGAGCGATGAGCGCACCGACACTCAACCCCTCTTCGGCCTGGGCCTTGCCTACCACACCTCCGACGACTCTCAGCTCTACGCCAACGCCTCCGAATCCTACAAGCCTATCACTTACCAAGAATCAGTTCCCCTCGACGCCTCCACGCAGATTTCGGAAGACATCGAACCAAGTAAGGTCGTGACGTATGAGCTCGGGCATCGCGGTCAGACAGAGGCCCTGAACTGGGATGTGTCGGCCTTCTTCCTCCGCTACGAGAATAAATTTGGACAAGTCGGCACGACGTCTGGTGTGAGGTTCCAAAACACCGGAGCCGGCACCCACAAGGGGCTCGACGCTGCCACTGAACTCAAGCTCACCAGCTTCGTCGATGCGCTCAAGCCGTTCGGGAGCTTCAACCTCTACGCCAACATCGCCGTCCTCGATGCCCGCTACACCCGAGGAAGTCTTAAAGATAAGACTCCGATGTATGCGCCGAAGACCATCTCACGCGTGGGTCTCATTCATTCCCGGGAGAACCGCTACAAGGTCGCACTCATGGGAGTCATCGTGGGACAGCACTACGGGACCGACGATAACGCCGATGACCGCGCCATCGGGACCTACACCGTCTTCGATCTCACGGCGGACGTGAATCTCACGAAGGCCTGGGTCCTCTCGGGTGGGATCAACAACCTGTTTGACCGGCAGTACTTCTCCCGCGTCCGAAACGACGGCCTAGTGTGGGCCCTCGATCGGAACTTCTACGCCGGAGTCACCTACCAATTCTAACGGGAGCTCAGAGGAGGCGCCCGGCGCCTCCTCCCAACCTCAGATTACGAAATCGTCGTCGTTGTCGTAATCAATCCTCTCCTGAACTTCCTCATCCTCATCGCGAAACTCTTCGTCTTCTGGAGTATCTTCCTCGAAGGCGTAGCTTTCGTCCTGGAGTGAGGCGTCTTCGGTTTCCCGGACCTGAGAGTCCGGATCCGTGCGCATCTTCGGGGCAAGCTGTTCTTGCCCTCCGGGATCAAGCTTGCGCTCGTGCTGTGGTTGATCTTGCTGGTTGGTGTGACCCATAGTGCCCCCTTTGGCGTTTGCTCTACCGCCTTAGGGAGCAGGTTTGGTGCCGGCCTCTGGGATCAAGGCAGCTCGTACTTTTTCCCGAGCTCTTCGATGATGTACCCGATCGCATAGGGTACGGAGGCGTCTCGGCCAGGAACCGCAGAGGCAGCGTGATCGAAGCCGAGCTTATGCGTCCACTCATGGAACACATTCCCCGCGACCTCGGCCGGCGTGTACGGATCGAAGAACTTGGTGTTCATGTAGATCCGAAGCTCCCCAGGGGTGGTGTAGCCGACGACGTTTCTCCAGGAGTAGTAGAGTTCGAGTTCCAGATCCATTTCGTTGTCTATCTCGGGGACCAAGTCTTCCCGGCCCGCCAAAAGAATGTCGTAGATCTGCTGGTTCGTAAGTCCCTTGTTGTCCACGAACTGCCGCTTCCCCTGGTAGGTGAAGCCCAGCACCCGGGCGCGGAACTCGCGACTGGCGATAACTGACTTAATGATGTCGATCGCCTTCGTGAGCTTCTCTTCATCGTCTTGCTCGAAGTTCGTAAGGACATAGTTGGCGTTAAACGTCAGCGCCTCCGATGGAACATCCCCTTCAGGATCAGGGATCGGCTCCGGGATTGGATCGGGGGTGGGTTCTGGGCACGCGGCCTTAGACCCGCCTAGTTCTTGAGCTTGGCCTTGACTCGCACCCGACTGAGTTGGGCAGTTTTCTTGGCAAGATGTGAGGAGAAGGGCAAGCATGGGGAGCACGAAAAGTTTATTCATCGGCACACCTTCCTTGGTCGGATGGAAACCCTCTTCTTGAAGGTCTATTGTCCTATTTTGCCCCTACACCCGGAGCGCGAGCAAGAAGGCAAAAAGAGAGCTCGTTGCGACGCTATGCAGCTTCGTGCTATAAAGCTTTCCTCGGCTTCACCAAAATGTTCCCGAAGAAAACTCCCACCACGAGCGCCATCGCGAGAGTGACCATGGTGAACGCCATATCAAGGCCGCCTAAAACGTCTCGCTCAAACAACGAACTCATCCCTCGGTAGCCAACGGAACCCGGAACCAGCAGGATGATTCCTGGCCATTGGAAAATCGATGACGGCTTATCTAGTGCACGAGCAAACGCATTACTCATCGCCCCGACGCAGGTTCCTCCGAAGAACATCCCGAGCTCGGGACCCAGGTGCTGGGTCCCGAACTTCGCGCAGAGGTAGCCGTAGATTCCGGCGATGGTGACCCACTTCCAATCAGAGCGGTTGGCCTTGAAATTGACGACGGAAAGAAAGGACGTGATCGGGAGTGCCAAAAAGATCACCCCTTGCGGTAGAGGGCCAAGGTCCAGGCCCAGGGAGGAGAAGTGAAACCAGCTGGCGAGCTTACTTCCGATGAAGACTCCGAAAGTGAGCTTCAAGAGGATCATCACCCCACCCACCAGGCGGGCCGTGCCGGAGACCAAGTTATTGGTGGCGATTTCAGCGATGGCGATGGTGATGAAAAGACCCGGCATGAAAATGATGAGACCAGAGATGATCACCACCGGAGTTTTAAGACCCGGGAAAAGTTTTGCAAGGAGAAACGTCACGAAGGCCGCCACGACGGCGACGATCGCCTCGAACAGCTGGCCCACGAGCCCGATGGGTTTTGCGACGGCCATGAGCCCGAGGAGAAGACCCACGGTCATGGCGGCCATCAACTCGGGGACCCCACCACCGAAGAGAATGAGAAAGCCAGCGGCGGAGAAAACGAAGTAGCAGAGTTGAGTGAGTTTCCCAAACGGGTCCGGGCTCTCTAAGATTTCGTTGAGCCGCTGGTAGCCCTCTTCGTAGGAGAGGTTGTTTCTGATGACCTGTCGAGCGACCTGATCGAGGTTCGAAAGGATGCCGAGGTTGACCGCCATGGGTTCCACGCGCTCGATCTTCGTCACCTCTTCTGTTCCGTTATCAAAACTCGACAGGATGGCCGTGGGCTGGGAAACAAAACTCCCCTTAAGACTCAGGAGCTGACACAAGTCCTGCATGGTGGCCTCGAGGGTGTGGGCCGGGGCACCTGCGGAGTGCAAGGCTTTCCCGAAGCGGAGGATGAACTTCACCTGGCGCTGGAAAAGAGTGGTCTCCATCAGCGGGTCTTCTCCAGGTCACTCTGCATCCGGAGGATCATCAGCTGTGCGAGGTCTTTGTAGCTCTTAACCATCTGACCGAGGAGCCGCTCTTCGATCGTCTCGAAGGTGCGCTGGGATTCCTCTACCGCCAGATCCACCGGCAGTCGAACTTCGGCCTCATAGGAGCGGTAACAAAGAGTCACGTTGGGAGTCTCGCGCTTTCCGACTTCCGCGAGTCGAGCATGGTAGCTGTGAAGCGGGACAAGGATCGAGGCGCGAAGGCGCAGTTTGAGCTCCTCTGGGTACACCTCACCGGAATGCTTATCGGTGTGAGCACGGGTCCAAGAGACGTCGGAGAGGGCGACCACAACCGCATCGAGCTGCGCCTCTTTACTCAGGTCGTTGACGAAGTGCTTGTTATGCTCCGACCACTTCGGGCCCGCCATGAGTTCATACCCCGGGACAAGGAGAAACGAAAGGTCCCGGGATCCCCGTGGATTGAGGGTTACCGTACTCGTGGTCTTGCGGCCTCTCTCGAGGAAGAAAATGTCATCCGGAGCGAGAGCGCTTCGAGGAGTTAAGACGAAATCCTCTTGCTTCAGACCGTAGGAGCCGTACGCGGGAGTCAGCCGCAGCTTCTCCGTCGGAACGAAGTCAAGGTCGGAGGCCAGTGCGCGGAGACTCTCCTCCCAGATCGTGAGGAAACTTTCTGTGAGAAGCTGCTTCCCGGCGGCACTCAGATAGACCGCGTTGTTTCCCGCTAGGCCTTCGTAGGTAGGCTGAATCCGAGTTTCAAAGACGCCGATCCCGATTCGCTTGATCCCGGGCCTCGGGGGGGAGAAGAGCTCCGAGAGTGTTCCGACCGGTGGCTCCCGGAAAGCAGAGCTCACCATCTTAGGGGCGAGGTCTCGGAGGGAAGTCGAGTCGTACGCGCGGCCGGCCTCGTAGACGTAACTCTTCTTTCCTCCGCGGGAGGTGACGCCGGTAGAACACGATGCGATGAGGAGGGATAAAAAAAGAGCGCGAATCATACTAGGGCCCCGGGCAAATGGTCATAATGATGTCCCATTCTACTCTTTCACCGGTGGATAATTCTAGGCGAAAGACTGGAGTGAGGAGGATTTTGCGGAGCTCACCGCGGTACTCTCGGTCAGGGGTTTTGATCACGACAGGGCCCGCACGCCGGAGGGCAAGGCAGCGCTGCACAGGGGCGGGAAATTCTGCGAGATCACACACCTGCCTCACTTGTCCCCAGAGGATGGTCCGCGGCGGCGTCGCAAGCTCAAAGCGATCTCCACTGGTCCAAGTGAGCCCCAGAGTGTCTCCGATCCAACTCTCGTGCCCCTCATCGATGACGAGGTAGCGGTCCCGGTAGCTCAAGCTCAGTCGCCCGGGCCTGTGGTCCACAGAGATCCGCTCATACAGACGCGCTCGAGGGTAGTGGCGCGGGCCCTGGAGAGGAATTTCATCTCGCAGCTTAAGAAACGGTTCGAGCTCAAGCCGCGGGAGAAGGTCTCCGTGAGCTTCGATCGCCAGGAGTCGGAAAAAATTCTGAGACTGGTAAAGTTCATCGAGCACTCGGTCGAGCACAGGGCCCGCCGGAAAATAGAGGAAGTAAACCTCCGCGTCTGGGAGCTCAACCGTCGACAGGTCTCCTTCGACGATGACGGCGTTGGTGAGTCCGTACGCCTTCGCTAACTCCCTTCCCTGCTTGACCCGGGCGGCATCGAACTCGACTCCCAGCGCGCGGCGGTCCGGATAGAGCCAAGCATAGGTGAGCACCGCTGCTCCGGCCCCGCACCCCAGGTCGGCGAAGGTCCCCGTAACAAGTGGATGCCGCAACAAAAGGTCAAGGTCCACGGAAGACGTGTAGAGGGCCTCCAGGGGAAGACCCCGGTAGGCACCGGGTCGGTCAACAACCAGAGACTCCACTGCGGAGTGATGGTCTTTAAAACGTTCCCAAAACGGAGGAGAGGAAGATCTCATGGTTCTGCTGCTTTTTTGCACCCTCTAAGACATAGCTCCCACGAACGCCAAAGCTCAACGGGAGAAAGATCCGGGCCAGGTGAAGTTCGAGGATGGTCTCCCAGCCCGTCGACGCCGCTCGGTAGTGGAAGCTCCGGTAGCGCCCAGAGAGTTCATCGTAAAATAGGTTTAAGCTCACGCGCTTTAAGTACAGGTAGCGCGAGAGGTTCCAGTCTGGGTAGAAGAGCGGAAGAAGGTAGTTCCCCGAGTATTTAACGAATTCCTGGAGGAAGGTGCTGGACGTGCCTCGGGGGTAGAGAATTTGCGAGGCGTATTCGTAGGCGCCGCTGCGCTGACGCTCGTACGCCAACTGATGGTAGAAGGAGTGATGATGCCAGGGCCCCGGGAGAAAGAGCCGAGCGTCTGCCGAGGCGAGGCTCCCGCGCTGGCCACTCCCGGTGATGTCCTTCCCCTCCTCGACCCGACCGTCGAACGTCAATCCCAACGCAGGGTTCATGTCCCGACGGGAGAAGCGCTGAAGGTAAGAGTAAGACAGCTCCGTCCCGGGAGAGTGGAGCGCGCCGTCGCTGACTTCATCCCTCCCCCCGGCGAGCTTGTTCGTGACCTTGATCAAGCGGGAGAAGGCCCGGAGAGTGAAGTTTTCGAGGAAGCGCCCGGAGACTCGGCGCCACGGAATGTTCACTCCGGTCTCAAACGTCCCCTCCTCCCAGGTGTTCTCAAACTCTTCTCCTCCCTGGCGCAAGGTCTGCCGGCGGTTCCCGTAGGCCGCTCGCACATCGAACACCGGATAGAAGTGGGCCCAAGTGGCACTGGTAAACCCCTGAAGCGTTTGCTCGTTGAGGTTATACTCGCCGCCGGCCGCGAGCGTGAAATTGTTTAAGACGTCTCGCGAGAGCCCGAGGAGGGTCACGGTGTTCGAAAGCGGCGGAGCGAGGAAGATCCAGCTGTGAAGGTTCACACTCTTCTGGACTTGCGAATAATCCCGCACCTCGAAGGTTTCGCTCTTCTGGAGTTCGGTCTCGAGGTCCGAGAACTTTTCACTCTTGGAGAACTTCTCGTAGATGGGATAGAAGCTTCCCTCCGAACGCTCCTCGGCGTCCCAGGGAAGGGATTTCTCAACGACGTTCATGCCCTGAACCGAGTAGTCATTGTAGAGGAGTTTCCCCTGACTGAGCTGCGGGGCATAGGCCCCGAAGAGCGAGGAAGTGAGCTGCCGCGGCCCGCTCGCGGTGAGCACGTAGATGTTATCGATCCCCGACTCCATCCCCTCGTAGAAAACGTGCCCAGCTTCCACCGACACGAAACCGATGTTCTCGAGGCGCGGGGCCAGAAGGATCGACTCCTCCCCCGTGGGAAGGTGAACCTTCACGATGGACTTCAGATCCTCTCGGTTCCGGGTCACGAGGATGACCTCTTCGGCGCCGAACCAGTCTGCACCGGTCACGACCTGATCGGCGGGATACGGGATGCGGTAGAGGTCTTTGCCCTCAGAGTCTAGCACCACGAGGGCCTGGCCTTGGTCAACGGACCACTCGACGTAAAAAGTCCTCTCACCACTCTGGTCGACGACGGCCAGGCGACCTTTCGTCCGGCGCTTGTCCAGCGTGAAGGTCTTCGTCCGGTAGTCGTAGACCCGCAGCCGAGAAAAATCACGCTGCCCCCAGCGCGGATCGAACTCCCATTCAAAGAAGGCGAACCGACCGTTGCGCAGTTTGAAGGGGTACTCGTTCTGGAGAATCCCGGGAGTGAAGAGGGCCCTCTCTTGAAGGCCATCCAGCACGACGAATTGATCGATGAACGACAGACCACTTTTCAGGGCGAGGATCTTCCCATCCGGAGTGCGCTGGGGGAACCGGTAGTTGGTCCACCCAAACCGCTTCCCGCGGTTCTGGCGCTCATAGGGCGTCGGGGTAAGGGCATCTGCTCGGACCTTCCACTCATGACCGAGGTCCTTCATGACAGAGGCGTAGAAAGTTTCGAAGGACTCGCCGGTGAGCTCTTCCGCTGCGTTGTAGAATGAGAGTGGATTGTAGCTGGTTTCGGCGGAGCGGTTCACGAGCTTCGAGAGGAAGAGATCGCCGTAGCGGTTCCTGAGCCACGAGGTATAGAAGTACCCGTAGAGGTAGTGATTCGGGACGTAGTCTTCATAGGACCCAAGATGGGCCTTATCGTAGCCCCACTTTTTTCCCGACAGAAGAAGCGTTCGAAGATCGCGGTCAAAGAGCGGCAAGCGGCCCCGGCCTCCGCGGGTGAGTGCGGTCTCGATGCCGACCGCATCGCCCTCTAGAAACCAGGGCGGAATCGTGAGCCCAATCCCGAGGGCCTGACCGATCTGCCCGAAAAGAATTTCATAGACAGGATTTATTCCACGACGGGTTTTCTCGAACTGAACGACGTGCCGGAATTCATGAATGGCGATGGTTTTGACCCATTCCGTATTGGTGAGTTCCGGGTCTACCGCAGGGGTCATGTACCACTCGCTGCGCTTCGGTGCGAGAGTGACCATCGCATTGGAGTTGACCGACTGGTTATGCAGCACCAAGGGAATGCGACCCGGCCTCACTTCGAGGGATCGTGTGACGAAGGGGTAGGACTTCTCGAGGAGTAGGGCCGCTCGCTTCGCTTCGACGGTGAGGGCCTCGGGAAAGATCACCTCGAAGTGCTCGGTCGTGATGTGCTTCCAGTTGAGCTGGGGAGGGTTTTGCTGAAAGTCAAACGGGATCGCAGGAGACTCGATGACGCCAGCGCTAGTGCACAATGTCCACAGGGTGAAGAGGAGGCCAAGTAGAGTCTTCACTTCTTTTCACTTTTCCCGGAGAGCCCGAGGAGTTCCTGCCAAAGGTCAGCGGCGACGATGCCGGGAGGTCGCTTTTTCAAGCGGATGAGATTGATCACGAGCCGCCGAGACCGGATGCTCTCGAAGTCCAGGGCCACGAGTTTTTTTTCCTTGAGCTCCCGCTCGATGCTGTGTTCGGTGAGGTGGCCCCAGCCAAGACCCGCGAGGATGATCTCGCGTTTAAAATTGCTATCCCCGATGCGCCACTTCTTTCCCCCGTCGAGAAGCCCGAAGCTCGCCCCCTGAGGGCCGATGCGATCACCGACGACCACTTGGTCGATCTCCCGCAGATCGGCCTCGCGCCAGAGTTTCCGAGAGCGGTAGAGCTCACGGCCCATGACCGGGATCATCGTGACCGACGTCACCGGCACAACCTCGAGGGCATCGCTATCTGAGATGAAATGGGTAATGCCAATCTGGGCCTCTCCCGTCACCACACGGCGCTCGGCTTCACCCAGGATTTCAAACCCTAGGTTCAACCGCGTGTTCGGGAAGCGTTCGCCGAAGGATTTGAAGAGCGAAAGGAGCCTCGCCAGCGGTGAGATCCCATCGACGGCGATCGAGAGCTCAGGTTCCTCTCGGTGCTGGAAGCTTCGGGCCAGGCCTTCGAGCTCCGCCATCCCTTGGAGGACTTTAAATGAGCGCTCAAAAAATGCGCGACCGTGTGCGGTGAGGCTTGGCCTGTAACCGCTCCGATCAAACAACTCGACTTCTATTTCTTCTTCGAGTTTCTTCACCGCCAGGCTAATCGCCGGCTGCGTTCGATGCAGCTGTGCAGCGGCGGCCTTGAAACTACCGGTCTCAATAATCTTATGAAAGACGAGAACTTGATCGAAAGTCATGTGTATAACAATTATTTATAGTGTTTATGAAAAAAACTGTCTTTTTTTTTATCAAAATATAACTCATGATGGAAGCACAAAAAAAACGTTACCCCAACAACGAAGGAGTCCTCAGTGAAAACTTTAATCGCAGCCCTCTTCGCCGTCACCGCGTTCAGCGCAGCGGCCCAAACTTACACCGTCGATGTCGGTGCGAGTAAGATCACCTACGTCGGTAAGAAATTGAACGGCGAACACACCGGAAACATTTCGTTCAAGAGCGGATCCCTCGTGTTCACCGGAGAGCTCATCACCGGCGGAGAGTTCGTCGCGGACATGAACTCTCTCACCAGCACGGACATCACTGACAAAGAGTACAACGGCAAGTACGTAGGCCACATGAAATCCGCCGACTTCTTCAACACCGAGAAATTCCCGACCTCGACGCTGAAGATCAGTGGCTCGAAGAAAACGGCCAAGGGCCTAGAAGTTTCTGGGAGCCTCACCATGCTCGGTCAGACAGTTCCTGTGACCTTCGTCGTCGCCGGTCTCTCGAAGACGGACGCCGCAGTCACCGGCAAAACGAACATGACCCTCGACCGTACGAAGTGGGGCCTGAAGTACGGGTCTACGAATTTCTTCAAGGGCCTTGGCGACAAGGCGATCAACGACGAGTTCACTCTCGCCATCGACGTGACGGCTAAGAAGTAACCGACGCTCGGGGTCCTCCACCGAGGGCCCCTTTTTTCCTCGCCCACTCGTCCCCTTCCGCTTACAATCTTCCTCATGATCCGCTTAATGTGTCTCTCCCTTCTCTTCGCCACAGCGGGGCACTCCGCCACCATCGCCATCATCGACACGGGCTTTGACCTGGACCATAACTACCTCGCGCCGAAGCTCTTGAAGGGCCAAACCGACGAGGAAGTGATCGACTTCTATGGCCTCGACTTCTTCGACAACAGTCACCTGAAGACGTCGGTCATCCAAGACCGCTCCGACCTCGAAGCCGTTCTGCGCTACCGGGACCTGCGCGCCAAGGGGCACCGCCAGGGACTCTCGCTTGATGAGTTTAACTGGTACAAGAAACGAAACGCAGACAAGAGCTTCATGGAAAAGGTCCGGCGGTTTAAAAAACACAGCCACGGCACCATCGTCGCCGGGATCGCGCTCCGAGAAGGCGAAAACATCAGCATCTTTCCCATCCGAGGGCTGAACCTTCCGAACCCGGTGGTGGCGGTTGAGGGTGGGCTTCCGGAGACTGCACCCGAGGCCCAGGGGAAGACCCCAGAGGAGCGCTTCCGGCAGGAGATCAAACTCTCCCGGGATCGGATCTCGGAGAAGTTCTCCCGCATCTGCCGCTTCGTCGCCGGCAAGCGCATCGAGATCGTCAACGCCTCCTACGGCATCACGTTTAAGAACGTCGTCACGAAGTTCCGCGAGCGCTACCGCGAACTCACCGGGGGAGAGATCGCGGAGCCCCAGCTGATGGCGATCGTGGACGAGTATTTCCGGAACCTCTACGAGAGCGGCGAGCGCACCATGCGCCGCCATCCCAACATGCTCTTCATTTTCTCGGCCGGAAACTCCGGCCTAGACAACGACAGCTTCCACCACTACCCCTCCCGGATCAAGGTGGACAACGCCATCGCGGTCGCGGCGATGAACGGCGAATTCCTCGCGACCTTCTCTAACTTCGGTCTCCGGCACGTTGACATCGGGGCCCCCGGCGTCGCCATTCCCTCGATCATCCCCACGGTCTACGGCGAAAATGGGAAGACGGTGATTTCTCCGGCCAGTGGAACCTCGATGGCGGCCCCCTATGTGGCCAACATCGCCGCCCAGATCAAAAACACGAATCCGGCGTTAACTCCGGCGCAGATCCGGAGGATCATCCTCGGGACGGGAGAGATCAAAGACCACCTCAAATCCCGGCTCGTGTCCGGCGCCATCGTCGACAACACCCACGCACTCCGGGCCGCTCTCCTCTCCAAAGATCTTCCCTTGGAGCAGGCGATCAGTCTCGGGGCTTCGGGCCTCATCCCAATGGAGGATAAGATTAGCATCGGTCTCCCACCGGCCGTGACACCGGAGCAGATGCAAAGGAAACTCCTCGACGCTCTACCGTCGGTCATCACCCCCGCCGACGTGGATGAGGACCTCGGAGCTCCTACCAGTGAAGAGTCTTCTTTACCGCCGGGGCCAGCGCCAGGGCCACGGGACAGTTCAGGCCCGCCTCCTTCAGCGCCAGTAGGGCCTCCGGAGAAATCCGACGATCAAGCCCCTGCCAGTCAAAGCGCAGAACAATCTCCGCTACCGTCCGCGGAGACGGCTGCATCACTTTCTGAACCTCCACCGTCACTCCCGGAAACTCCAGCCCCAACGCCCGGGCCTTCATCGCCATGATGGTGAGCATGCAGCTGGCCAGGGAAGAGCTCAAGAGGTCGGTGGGTGAGAAGGCTTCTCCCTTTCCCTGGTTGTCTTTCGGGGCATCGGTGTGAATGGTGTTCTTGGATTCGAGGTGGACCGCTTCGGTCCGGAGGTCACCGTGGTAGGAGACTTTCATCTGGTGCATGTGAAATCCTTTTAGTTAGGTTCAAAGGGTCTCACAGAAAGGGGCCCCTGGTAAGAGGCCCCTCCGTCATCTGGGAGAGAAGGCTAGCTCTTCAGCTCCGGCGCCACCGTTGGGTTCTTCCGGTCTGAAAGGGTGATCTTCATGGGGCGAGTTTTTTCTTCCTTCGGCAGGACGAGAGTGAGGACTCCGTGCTCGAAGTTCGCGACGATGCCTTCGGCACGGACGTTCTGCGGGAGCGTAAACACCCGGGCGAATTTGCCGAGCCGAACCTCGGACCGCAGCACCTGGACCTTCTCGGTCGGTGCCTGGGACTTGCGCTCTCCCGAAAGATGGAGTTGATTATCTTTCACCTCCATCGTCAGGTCCTCCTCAACCACTCCGGGGAGGTCGACGCCGATGACGTAGGCCGTCTCCTCTTCTCGGACTTCGCACGCGGGGACGAAGTGGGCCACACCGGCGGTGCGATCGATGAGGCGTTCGATGTCTTTCTCCCACGTCTGTGAGAGGCTTCTGCGAAAGGGTTTTAGTTCGAGGTGGTACATGCTTCCTCCTATGGGGTTGGTCAACGATTTTCATCGTCTTCTCACTCTCCAAGATGAGACTCCGGCAGTGAACGTCAAGGGTGGAGTGATTTTTTTACGCCAGGAGAAGGTGACCGGCGATGGCACCGGCCAGGATCACCCATGCTGAATTGATCCGGCCAACCGTAAGCACCGCCACCGCCCCCACGAAGATCGCTGCGGTCGGAAGACTCACCACACTCTTGGCCCCGAGCTGTACCGTAACCAAACTCATCAGCGCGAAGGAGCCGGCATTCACTCCGTCCAAGAACCGCGAGAGAGCTGGCGAAGACCGGAGCCTGGGCAAGAAGGGAGCGCTCGCGGCGACGAAGAGAAACGACGGCAGAAAGATACCGAGGGTCGCGAGGATCGCGCCGGTGCTCCCCTGGAGAAGGTAGCCGATGAAGGTGGCGGTGGTGAACACGGGGCCGGGAGTGAATTGCCCGACACTGATGGCGTCGAGGAGCTGGGAAGTTGTGAGCCAGCCGCGCTCATCGACGAGCTCGTTTTTCAGAAACGCCAGAAGCACGTAACCCGATCCGAAGAGCACGGATCCCACTTTCAGGAAGAAGTAAAAGATCGATCCACCCGTGAGCGGGGAAACCGAAGCGCTCACGGCCAGCGGTGCGAAGGCAAGTCTCCCGGGGCCGGACAAGAGGGCCCCTGCGATGAAGATCACCGCGACCTCATTGACCCCCAGACCCACGAGTCCCAGGGCGACTCCGCCCGCCAGCACTTCCGGAATATTCCGGAGGGCACTTTCGCGAAACTTCAGGAGTGCGAGGAAGACGACCGCGACGATGGCCGGACGCATCCCCGTGAGGACCGGAGCGAGGTCCGGTAGGCCCCCGAACCGCACGTAGAGCATCCCAAGACCGAGGACTAAGAGGAACGCCGGAAGAATGAACGCCACACCAGCAGCGAGGAGCCCGCGCTTGCCCCCGAGCTTTAGGCCTATGTGAATCGCGAGTTCGGTAGAATTCGGACCCGGGATGAGATTCGTGGCACCCACGAGATCAAAAAACTCATCCTTTCCAAGCCATCCCCGCTTGTCCACGACTTCCTCACGCATCATCGCGATGTGGGCCGCAGGTCCTCCGAAGCCCAGGGCACCGAGCTTCAGAAAGACGCCAAGGATCTCAGAGACAGGGACCGTCGGAGGAGCATGAGACATAGAAAATGGTAGCAAAAAAAGACCCAATTTACTCTGGAAAATGAGACCTCTTCCCACTAATATAACTTCACAACACAGGAGACAGGCATGACTAAAAAAGTGACGGCGAAGGGCAAAAAAGCCTCTCGCTCCCGGACCCAAGCTGTGAAACCAACCACGAAGAAGGCCGTCGTTAGTTCAAAGCGAACTGCGGCAAAGAAACCGAGCAAGAAAGGTTCCTCAGCTCTCGGCGCTTCGGCACAGACTGTCGACTCTCTCCTCGAACTCATCCGGATCACCTCCACCGTCATCCCAGATGACGTCGCGAAGACGCTCCTGCGCGCGCGCTCCCAAGAGGAGCAGAACACGACGGCGTCCTACGCCATGAACATCATCAAAGACAACATGGATCTCGCGAAGTTCAAGTCCCAGCCGCTCTGTCAGGATACGGGGACAGTTATTTTCTTCGTCTACCACCCTCCGGGCTTCTTCCAGAACCAGTTCAAGGAACTGATCAAGAAGGCCGTCGTGAAGGCGACTCAGAAAGGCTACCTCCGACAGAATTCCGTGAACTCATTAACCGGTGAGAACGCAGGAACGAACCTCGGCGAAGGTCACCCCTCGATTCACTTCTATGAGACAACGAAAAAAGACGTCGAAGTTAAACTCGTCCTCAAGGGTGGCGGCTGCGAGAACGTGTCCGCTCAGTACTCCTTACCAGACACGACTTTAGGCGCTGGCCGGGACCTTGAAGGGGTTCGGAAGGTCGTGATCGATGCGGTCCACAAGGCCCAGGGCAAGGGCTGCGGGCCAGGAGCTCTCGGCGTCTGCGTTGGGGGGGACCGGGCGGATTCGGCTTACGCGGCTAAGAAACAGCTCCTGCGCAAACTCGACGACACCAATCCCCTACCCGAACTTGCGAAGCTTGAGACCGAGATCGTGGAGACTTGCAACAAGCTCGGCATTGGCCCCATGGGCTTCGGTGGCAAGACGACGCTGATCTCTTGTAAACTCACTCACGCCAACCGCGTCCCGGCCTCGTTCTTTGTCTCTATCTCCTACATGTGCTGGGCCTTCCGCCGGCAAGGGGTCGTTCTCGACGCGAAGAAAAACACCATTAAAAAATGGCTCTACTAGGAACATGACATGAAACGCTTAACCTATCCCTTCTCTCCCGAAGCCGTTCGTGAACTCAAGGTCGGAGACATGGTGCTCATCTCGGGCAAACTCTTCACTGGCCGAGATGCGGTCCATAAGTACCTTCACGAGGGAAACAAGTGCCCCGTGAATCTCAAGAATCAGATCATCTACCACTGTGGCCCTGTCACCATGAAAGATAAGAAGACGGGCCAATGGACAGTCACGGCCGCGGGTCCCACGACCTCGATCCGAGAAGAGCCGTACCAGTGGGAAGTCATCCGCGATCACGGAATCGTCGGCGTCATTGGTAAAGGTGGCATGGGACAGAAGACCCTCGATGCATGCCGGGAGTACGGATGCGTCTATCTTCACGCCGTCGGCGGAGCTGCCCAAGTGCTGGCCGAGAAGATCAAGTCCGTCGACGGGCTTTTCCTGGAAGAGTTCGGTCTCCCGGAGGCCATCTGGGAGCTGACGGTGGAAGACTTTCCGGTGGTTGTGACCATGGACTCTCATGGAAACTCCCTTCACAAAGATGTCGAAGCCGCTTCCAAAGAAATTCTCAAGACCGTGCTCTAAGAAATGAGGGGCCCCGCGAGGCCCCCCATTCTACTCGATCACGCTTTTTAAGAACGTTTTCATCTGAGCCCAGGCACGCTTGGCCGAGACTTCATTGTACGCCACCCCTTTTGTGGGGTCACTTCCGGCGTCGGGAACGGTGAACGAATGGACGGTGTTGCCGTAGGCCACCAGTTGCCAGTCGGCCTTGGCCGTCCGCATTTCCTCCTGGAACTGCCGAACCATCTCATCTGGAACATAGGGATCATCCCCACCATGGAGAACGAGGATTTTGGCGTTAATCTGCCCCGGCGCTTTGAGCGGCGCCTCGAGTCCTCCGTGAAAACTCACCACACCTTTAAGGGGAGCGGACCCGCGGGCGAGCTCGAGGGACACAGTGCCACCGAAGCAGAATCCGATGGCGGCCAATTGGGATTGATCCACGCGCGGACTGCGCTGAAGAACTCCCAGAGCTGCGAGTGCACGCTGCCGCATGAGGGGCCGGTTCTGTTTAAACTTCGACGAGATCTCCATCGCTGACTTCACGTCTTTGGGATTGTTCCCCACTCCGTAAAAATCGGCAGCAAAGGTCACGTACCCGAGCTCGGCCAGCTCTCGGGCCTTCCCTTTCGAGAAGGGACTGATCCCCATCCATTCAGAGAAGACCACGACTCCAGGTCGCGGGGCCTTGACGGCATCGTCATAGGCGAGCTGGCCCTCGAGCTTCACTCCGTCTTGTTCGTAGGCAACCATTTCCGTCACGACTTTTGCCTGTAAGAGAGCGGGAAGAAAAAGGATCATCAATAAGTACTTCATGGAAACCTCCTAAGGAATGTGACCATTTTAGTCGGCCCCGCTTCTCATGTCCAAAGGGGAAACTGACGATAGAGAAGAATGACCTTAGAAAAACTCTTCCGCATCAAATACGAGCTCCTCGACCGCAAGGAAAAGTCCCTCAAGATCTCAGACCCCATCCTTCGAGAAGCCGAGGCCTTCCGCCGCGGCTACGATCAGGCCGTTGAAGAGTTTTTCCGGGAAGCCTTGCACGAAGTGCTTGAAAACGAAGCCGAGGAAAAACGCTCGGCATGAGACGCAAGACCCCGGTGAGGAGAAGCACTGAGCATGTCTCGAGCTCAAAAAACGCGCTTGAATGCTGGTCTCTCGGACAACCGCTCAAGGTAGCGAGCGAGGACAGGGCGCTGGGAGAATAATCCCATGTCGATGGCAAAAAGCAACTGCGAGCTGATACAAACATCGGCCGCAGTGAAGTCCTCCCCTGCGATGTGACTGTGTTTTGCGAGTGCCGTCTCAATGCTATTCAGGACGAGTTCTTTCGAACCAAACCCGAGGAATCCTCGCTGCGCTCTTTCAAGGGGGACCCCGATCTTTTCGAAAGAAATACACGAATCTAAGGGGCCCGCGGCAAAGAACATCCACCGCAGGTAGGTGCCGCGCCGAGGATCTGTGACCTGAGGAGCAAGGTTCTTCTCCGGATAGAGGTCCGCGAGATAAGCGCAGATCGCCGCGGTTTCAGTAACGACGGTCTCGCCCAGGGTAAGGGCGGGAACTTTCCCCATCGGATTGACCGCTAGATACTCCGGGGTCTTCATGCTGGGGCCGAACTCCACCGTCACCGGATCATACGCCACGCCCAGTTCCTGAAGGAGCCATTCAACCGTGCGTCCACGGGAGGCCGGGTTCGTGTACAACGTGAGGTTCATGACTAGATGCCTTTGAGGGAGTTGGAGTTTTTCAATGAGACCTTTACTAGCGGAGGGTCAATCACTAGAAATCGTAATCATTAGCTTGGGCCTCTATTCTCCAGTTCCTCTTGGGTGAAGTCAAAATACGGAACGAGGAAGAAAACGATGAGGGTCATCACGGCTTCCAGAAATGACGTCCCCAAGATAAAAATGTTTATCATATGGAAAAGGATAAAGGGTAAACCTACGACCTTCCGAGGAGAGATGAAAAAAAGAACCACGCCCGAGAGTTGGAGCAAGATCACGAGAGCAATTAACAAGTTCGTGAGGACCACATGTTCGACCAAGAGCTCAATGATAAACGGAGGGAATTTCAGATAGACATCGGTGAAGAGAGAAGAGATTAGGCCGATGCCCAAGAACACGGCCTCCCGACTTGACACGATCCCAAGGACTTTCCCTAATCCCGCGCAGGTATAGATACTGAGGATAAAAAATTGGACGCAGCTTAACTGCGCCTCGAAACTAATCTTTTTCTTCAGCAACCCCAGAGTCGTCCAGATGAAGACTGACCAAAACCAGAAGTGATAGGAGTGCCCGAGGTAGAGGTACTGAGAGATGAGAAAACAAAAGAAAATCTCGGCCGTGATTAAAATGGCCCTCAGGGCGAGGGGCCCCTTCATGAGGGTGTAAACATTGAGCAAAACGCAGGAGAAGAGGAAGAAAAAAAAGAACTCTGCCTTCGCTCCCAGCTGTAAGTGCTGGGTGTAAACCAGATTGGACAATGAAACGAGGGCCACAAGATTTGCTGCCGTGATGAACTGGTCCAAGATTTTCTTCATTCAGACTTCCAAAGAATCGTTGAACTTTCAATCTTGTGCGTCGATACGTAGTCTAGCTTATTGAATCTGACGAGATTGAGTATGACGACGAAGCACGGGGTCAACTTAGAAATTTCTCGACTGAGTTTCTCGTTCATCCGGAACGTATAGTTCCGCTGCATGGTGTTTAGTTCGTTCTGAATCTTGAGGATGCTGCTGGCCTTGTACTCATCGAAGAGGTTGCAGTTTTCATTCCGCGGAGATTTGAGAACCAGGGCAACAGTCCGTTTCGAGTTTCCATGAGCATAATTTGAATAGAGTGAAAAATTTGATAAAAAACCCATCTGATTTGTTTGAAACAAAAACATAAGGGCAGGAATGAGAGTCAATTGAATGATGCCCGGAACGTAGAGGAGCACCTTCATCGACGTCGGCCGTGATCTCCATTTCTTTAACAAGTCTCTTAAACCATTCATTAGAGTTTATTCTAATTGATTGGGGATCATTTTAGGCACGAAAAAATCATTTTGTAGGCCTTCGTTTTTTCGGTCAGGCAGAGGGTTGGCCCACCAGCAAATCACTCGCTGATGCCACGGACTCGCTGCTACCAGCGGTAGATGGCACTAGCCCAGGTGAAGCCCGACCCAAAGACGGCGCTCGCCACCAAACTTCCTTTCTTGAGTTTCCCCGCCTTCACCGCCTCCGCCATCCCGATCGGGATCGTGGCCGCCGTGGTGTTGCCGTATTTTTGGATGGTGTTAAAAACCTTCTCCTCGGGAATCTTAAGTTCATTGGCCACCATTTGATTGATCCGCATGTTCGCCTGGTGAAAGAGGAAGAGGTCGATGTCTTCGAGGGTCAGTTCGTTGGCCTTCAGGGCAAGATGGGTGGCCTCGCAGAGCCGCTTCACAGCGTTGGCGAAGACTTTTTTGCCGTTCATGAACGGAAAATGTTTCAGCTCATCGATCATTTCGTGATTCATGCGACTCGGTCCGAGGGCCATCCCTGGGGCCTCGATCCAAAGCTCTTTGGCGTTCTGGCCTTCGGCGAAGAGGTGGGTGGAAAAGACGTGGGAGTCGCGCCTCCGGTCCGTCACGTCCGCCCGGCGCATGACGATGGCACCGGCCCCGTCACCGAAGAGGACCGCTACGTCGCGACCGCGGGTCGTAACGTCAAGGCCCTTCGAGTGGATCTCCGCACCCACCACGAGGATGGTCCGATACTGCCCGGACTTAATGAAGGCGTCGGCGATGCTCATGGCGTAGATGAAACCTGAGCATTGCTGACGAACATCGATAGCGGGGATACCGGTCAGGCCTAGTTTGGGTTGGAGGAAGCAAGCATTGCCCGGGAAATCGTGGTCCGGCGAAATGTGAGCGAAGATGAGGCAGTCGATCTCGCTCTTCTCGATCCCAGCGTTGGCAATGGCCGCTTGCGCCGCCTCAAGCCCGAGGTCTGTCGTCGTGACGTCGGGGGCCACCCACCGGCGCTCCTCGATGCCCGAGCGCTGGACGATCCAGTCGTGGGAGGTCTCCATCAGTTTTTCGAGATCGTGGTTCGTGACTACGCGGGGCGGGACGTACATCCCGTGACCGATGATTTCCGAATTAAACATGGAGCAGTCCTTTGCTGTTGTGGGTGGGCCCCTCCAGGGGCCCGCTAGGGTATTACTCGGCGAAGGCCTCGTTCCACTCAAGGTTATGATAAACCTTCGTGACGTCGTCGTCGCCTTCCAGAACATCGATGAGTTTTTGAATTTTTTCGAAGCTCTCTTTCGAGACTTCTTTCGTATTTAGTGGGAGCCGTTCAAGGCCCGAATCCTCGATCTTGAGCTTCAGGGCATCAAGCTTTTTATAGATGTCGTGGTACGCATCCGTCGGCGCCTTGACGGTGACGAAGCCGTCCTCGAGCTCGACGTCGTCGATGTTAAAATCGATCAGCTCCATCATGAGGTCATCGGTGGAGAGCTTATTCATGTCCTCTTCTTTGATCGTGAACAGGGCCTTCCGCTCGAACACGAACTGCAGGCACCCAGGAGTTCCCAGGGCCCCACCGTACTTATTAAAGTAGGAGCGCACGTTACTCACAGTCCGCGTCGGATTGTCGGTTGCGGTTTCGATGAACACGGCGACGCCGTCAAGCCCGTAGCCCTCGTAGTTGATCTCTTCCATCACGGCCCCGTCTTGGCCCAGACCTTTCTTGATCGCTTTATCGACGTTGTCCCGGGGAACGTTGTTGTCCTTCGCCTTCTGGAGTGCGATTTTTAGGGCGAAGTTCGCTTCGACTTCCGCGTGGCCAGCGTTTTTCACCGCCATCAAAATTTCGCGCAGGACTTTGGTGTAGCTCTGCGAGCGCGCCTTGTCCTGCGCAGCTTTTTTCATCTTAATGTTATTCCATTTGCGTCCCACGTAAGTCTCCTCTGGAGCTGATCCAAAAATATCTCTCTACTATAACTGAAAAGCAGCGGATAGGCCGCAAAAAGTGGCTAATAACGCGGAGTTGCGCAGTCAGTGACTCACCAAGTTTGAACCACCCTCTTTACCTTCACTCAGATCCAGTGAACAATAACAGGCAAGAGCCAGTCAGAGTTTTCGCTACCGGATCACCAGAAGTTGGCACTCAATCCATCACCCTCGAAGGAGTCTTCCATGAAGCAATTGATTTTTAGCTTGGTCCTTGTCAGCCTTTCGGCGTTCGCAGTTGAGACCGGAAGCCCGGCCCCGGATTTCACCCTTCCGGGTCTCGAAAAAGAAGTCAAACTCTCAGGCCTGAAGGGGAAAATCGTCGTCCTCGAATGGCTTAACCACGGGTGCCCTTTCGTCAAGAAACACTACGGTACGGAGAACATGCAAACTCTCCAGAAAAAATACACGGACAAAGGCGTCGTTTGGCTCTCGGTCATTTCATCTGCTCCGGGGAAGCAGGGCCACGTGGATCAAAGTGCTGCAAAAGCTGAGAAGGCCTCCAACCGCTCAGCCGCCTCCGATGTCCTCTTGGATCCGGCGGGCAAAGTGGGTCAACTCTACGCCGCCAAGACCACCCCGCACATGTTTGTCATTGGCCGAGACGGCCTCGTCGCCTACCAGGGTGCCATCGACGACAGGTCCAACCTGGATTGGTCGGCCGTGAAAGGTGCGAAGAACTTCGTGGCCCAGGCCCTCGACGAGGTCCTGGAAGGAAAGCCGGTCTCGACCGCGACGACCAAGGCCTACGGATGTGCGGTGAAGTACTAACTGACTTCCGGGCCCCTAAAACACTCGGTTTTTTTCCTGTTGGAAGAGCATGAGACTTAGGGCTAGAATCTAGGCTGAGTCCAGAGTTTCTCAAGGAGGAGAAATGGTTTTTAAGTTCACGGTAGGAATGATGGCAGTTGGTCTCTACATCCTCACCCAGTACCTTCAGTAAGCGCCCTAGACCCGAAATCGGAATACGGCGATGTCCTTCTGATCCACAGTGATGAGGGACATCTCTTCCTCGAATCCCTCTGCTCGCATCGCCGCGAGAAACGGTTGAACGTAGGCCCTCCCTGGGTCACTCAGGATAATTTCCCCCCCGGCCCGAGCAAAAGCGATGAGACCCCGTGCGACCTCAAGAGGGTGCTTCGACTCATAAAGCACGTCAGACCCTAAGACCACGTCAAAGGTTTCACCCTCGAGGTTCTCTGACCGCCAGTTAAGGCGTCGGTACCCAGCAGTAACGGATGAATGCCGACAGTTCCGAAGAAAATACGACTCTGCGTCTGGATGGAAGTCCGTGGCCAGAACCTCTCCCCCGAGATGGGCCGCCACCAGGGAGGGAAGACCGAGACCCGCCCCAAGTTCGAGCACCCGCTTCCCACGCACCACCTCCGGGTGGGCCGCCAGATACAAGGCCAAGCCCTCGGACGCGGGCCAGAGGATACCAAAGTACGGGCACAGGTCTTCGGCAAAAGGATCCCGCTGCTCCTCGGGAGTCAACGCCGCGCAGAGAAGATCGATCGCCTCATCCAGGTCGCGGATCGCTTCGACGACGAAGACCTTCTCGCCGATCTTCCGGGACCGCGTGAGCGTTGGATATTTCACAGACAAAAATTTCATCGCACTCATGCTAGCACGGATCTCCTTGACCGGCGCAGAACATTTGTTTCTAATGCCGGGATGTCCTGGCCCTCCCTGACTTTTTTTACCACCGATCACGTCGATGTGCCGCTGCCACCGGGCCATCGATTCCCGATGGAGAAGTACCGCCTGTTGAGGGAAAAACTTCTTCGGGACAGCGTCGTAAAGCTTGAGCAGCTCGTGCCGGCGACGCCCGCCAGTGACGTCGACCTCCTCCGGGCCCATGACCGCCGCTACGTCGAGGGTCTCCGGAATCACACGCTCCCCGAGAAAGAGCTGCGCCCCATCGGTCTCACCTGGTCACCGCAGCTCCTCGAGCGCTCCCTCACCTCGGTCGGTGGCTTCATCGCGGCGACAGACCACGCGTTGAAGGACGGCTTCTCGGCACTCCTGGCCGGCGGAACCCACCATGCGCACGCAGACCGCGGAGAAGGCTACTGCGTCTTCAACGACTTCGCCGTCGCGGCCCTCAGACTCCTGGACCTCGGAAGAGTGAAGCGGATTCTCATCATCGACCTGGACGTTCACCAGGGAAATGGCAATAGCTCGATCCTCGGGCACCGGGAGGACGTTTTTATCCTGAGCCTTCACGGGGAGAGGAACTACCCGTTCCGGAAGGTTCCCTCGCACCTCGATGTGGCCCTTCCCGAGGGGACAACGGACGAGGCCTATCTGGAGGCGCTAGAAGGTGCGCTCCGGTCGATCACCTTCGAGCCGGAGATCATTTTCTATCAGGCCGGAGTGGACAACTTGCGAGAGGATCTCCTCGGAACGTTCCACCTGACCTTCGAAGGCCTCCGGGCCCGGGACCGCCGAGTCCTTAAGTATGCCCGAGGAACTCCGGTCGCCTTAGCGATCGGCGGAGGCTACGCCAGTCCCATCGATCTCACCGTTGAGGCCTACGCCAATACGTTCAAGGTCGCCCGAGAGATATTTTCCCAATAACGAACCTCCCAAGACATTGGTTCTAAAGTTCTGGGATTCATTGTCGACAAGAAGAACTCCGCTTAGCTACGCCGACTGAACTCACACCCTCAAGGCACGAAGGTGAAGGGTTGAGAGTTACGGCGTCAAGAGTCCGTGCCGTCCTTCCCAGTAGCTCGACTCGTTGTGACCAGTTCGCCGTAGGAATTTACGTTAAATAAAGATAACTCAAACCGTTTGGCCTCAAGAAGAACCAAGATTTAGGAGACTCTCAATGAAACGTTCCTTGTATTTAACCGCAGTCGTTACTGTATTAATCCCTCTCTCCTCTTTTGCTCAGACTCCGCCGGTGAGTGCCGTGATTACGAATTCCGGTATCTTCACGACAGCTCAAGGGTGTGGGAATAAGCAGTGTCTCTGGGCCTTTGGCTCGGGCTTCGAAAAATCACCGGGAGTCTGTGAAGTGAACTACTATCACGGGGATCCCATTTATCCAGCGAAGCTCGCCACTGTCCTCACGCAAACCTGTGGTCCGGGATGGATCAATGCGGAAATTCCGGCCTCTCTGTCTTTGTTGACTCAAGAGTTACGCATCACTGTCACGGGAGCTTCGGCGCCGTATGAATCGGCCAAGGTGCCTCTGAGCTTAAGCGCTGCTAGCTACCCTGCGTTTCACGTCCCAGGGACCAATTCTGGGGACGCCTCTTTCGGCAATCAAGACATTGTAATCGGCACAACGAGGAGCCACGGCGGCGCCATCAATTACCTGGCCTATAAGGGGTATCAGATCCTTGACCAGAACATTGGGACCGATTTTCAGACCGCCTACACGTTCAACTGGCAGAATGAGGGTTTGAATCCTACGGAAGCGGGTAACGCGGACAACGCTCTCTTTTCTGAGGCCGAGGCCAACGCCATCATCAATGGAGACAACACGTACTGTGTTGATCAGGAAGGTGTGAGCTACAACGCCAAGTATCGAGCAGACCAAAACTGGAACTATTTCTACGTCTTTAAAGTTCACGAAAGTGGAGCTCAAAAGTTTTGTTCACGCAATCCGCAACACCCCAGCTCGACGAGTGATACCCAGATTAATTACTTCAAGAGTTTTCCCGGCATGATTGAAAGTACTGTTTCGCCTGCGTACTGGTTACGTCCGGGCGAGACCTCGTCTCAAGGCATGGCGACAGAAGGCCGTGCCATTAATACGGCCTTGACTGCTTTCGACCAAACACTCTCTAAGAGAGTGATCGTTGGCTACCGCGGGAATCCCAACATCATTTCTTACCAAAACTCGCTCAACCTTTCGAACACAAATTCGGCCCCTCTCAGTTTCCCCAAACTCCCGACCGTCGAAACGCCGGGCTTTAAGCATGTCTATGATGATGCGGACTTTTTCCAAATGAACTTCTATTCCATCATGTACATGAAGAGACCGTACCTCGAACTCAACATCTTCCCCACTCTAGTGTTTAACCCTCTGACAGGACTCTTCAGACACGTTGTGGCCTCAGATTGTGATAACACACCCATGGGAACTCTCCCGGCGCAGATATGCAACTTCACGCAACCAGTTATCCTGTCTGCGCCCCTAGGACCCAATGGCGAAGCCTACTACGTCGGAGCGTTCTCACCAGATCAAAACACAGAGTCGCCGATGTATAGCCTTCAGCAGTATGTGGGATCTGCCGTCAATGGCATTGCGGTTGCATTTGACCACTACAAGAAAACGGGGATTCAAAAAAATCACGCTTACCTCACCTTCTACGTCGTCGGTGACTACATGACGGTCCAAGCCGGTTTGATGGAACTCATGACGGAATTCGGTCAAAATACGAAGAAGAGGGTCTGCGAACTCAAATACCAGCAAGACATCGGAAAAGGTTGTCCTCAGTAGTTTCTTGTCAGATGTTTAAGGAATTCCAGGAGACGGGGCACGAGTGTTGCGTCTCCTGGGTAATTCTCAAACCGATCCATCGATGGTTAAGGCCTCGATGATGCCCGTCATAGGAATCACCAACTCCGACTCACCTTCCCCTTCGGCCGCCGGACCTAGGGGAGAGGTGCCTTACTCCAAGTACTTTCGCTCGAGCTCAAACCAATCCCGACCAAGCTCAGGAACCTCTTCGAGGGAGTGACCATCCCCAAAAGCGGCCAGCACTTCTTGGGTCGGAACCGTACCGCCGGAGCGTCGAAGGAACCGGATCTTGACCAGCCCCGTGGCCACGAGTTCCTTACCCCGAAAGAACCGCTGCTGAATGAAGAAGTAGCGTTCATCGTGACCTCGGATCATCGTATGAAGCTCAAACCGATCCCAGAGTTGCAGTGAGCGCTTGAATTTTATGGTCTCCCCGGCCACCACGGAGTACCACCCCAGGGCCCGGGATTTATCGTAGGCCCCGTTCCGGAAGATCGCATCCCAGCGGCCAAAATCCATGTAGGAAAAATAGACTCCGTTATTCACGTGCCAGAGGATATCCAGGTCCGTCGGAAGCACGCGCATGGAGACCACGGTACGATCATTGAAGCTCGCTTTGGAGAGAAACTTCTTCCGAAGGAAGATAAGTATTGTCCTCAGAATCATGTGCATGCACTACCTCTCAACGATCGCCGCAACACCCATGCCTCCGGCCGTACAGATCGAGATGAGAACTCGGCCCTGCCCTTTTTCTTTGAGGATCTTCGCCGCGGTGGCCACGATCCGCCCCCCGGTAGCAGCAAAGGGATGACCGAGGGCAAGGCTTCCCCCCTTGACGTTCATCTTGCTGCGATCGATGCTTCCCAGAGGCCTCTCCCGGTGAAGCACGTTCCGGCAGTAGTCCGGATCCTCCCAGGCCTTGAGGGTGCACAGGACCTGGCCCGCGAAGGCTTCGTGAATCTCGTAGAAGTCAAAGTCCCCGAGCGTGAGACCGTTGCGCTCCAGGAGCCGAGACACGGCCAGAGTCGGTCCCATCAGGAGACCTGCTCCGGCGACGATGTCGACGGCACTGACCTCACAGTCTCGGAAGTAGGCCATGGGAGTCAACCCCTGCGCCTGTGCCCACGCCTCACTCGCCAACAGAACGGCGGACGCGCCATCCGTGAGAGGTGTGGAGTTGCCGGCGGTAAGAGACCCGAGGGCCGAGGGATCGAACGCCGGTCGGAGCTTTGAGAGCTTCTCGAGGGTCGTATCGCCACGGGTAATGGTGTCTCGGCCAAGACCTCGGAAGGGAACAATCATATCGTCGAAGAAGCCCGCGGCGTAGGCCGCCGCCGCGTTCTGGTGAGAGGCCAGGGCCAGCTCATCTTGCGCCGCTCGGGTGATGCCCCACTCTTTGACCATGAGCTCACAGTGCTCACCCATGGAGAGACCCGTGCGAGGCTCTTTCACCGTGGGGAGGAGGGGCTTCAAGAAGGCCGGAGAGAACGAAGAGATCACCCGCAGTTTCTCGGCCACCGACCGCGCATGTTGAAACTTGATCAACCAGTGGGTAAGCTTCCTTTCTCCGATGAGAGGAATATCCGAATTCGTATCCGTTCCTCCGGCGATTCCAACCTCAATCTGCCCGGCCCCGATTTTAAGCGCCACGAGGTTCGCGGCCTCGAGCCCCGTTCCACAGGCCCGTTGGATGTTGAGCCCTGGGGTCTGGGGATCGAGCGTTGACCCGAGCACGACTTCGCGAGCGAGGTTCCAGTCCAGGGGATGGTTCATCACCGAACCGGTGATCACATCCCCGAGGCACTTGCCCTGGAGGCGAGTGGCGCCGATGAGGCCCGCCACGGCCGCGCTCAGGAGGTCCTGGTTCGAGGCCCCTTGGTACTGGGCCATGGATTTCACGAAGGGTGTTCTGGTTCCGGCGATGATGGCGACTTTTTTCATGGTCTTCCTTTTGACAACCTACCGGTAGGTAGGTTATTCTAGTGTAACGGAGACCACGACGCATGTCCATGCCCTCAACGAAAATTCAACTTCTGCACGAGGCAAGCCGGATGCTCCTCGACCGGGGGTTCCACGGCTTCAGCCTCCAGGAGTTGGCGGTGAAGCTCGAGATCAAGAAGGCGAGTCTCTTCCATCACTACCCGTCCAAAACCGCCCTGGCGGTAGAACTCTACCGGTTCTACCAGGCGTCCTTTTCTAGCTGGGTCGAACGCCATAAAGGTCTTTCGCCAGAGCGGCAAATCCTCCGGTACGCCGAGACCCTCACCAAGTGGATCTGTGAAAAGCAGCGCGTCTGTCCGGTGGGAGCTCTGAGCCTTGAGTGGCACTTGGTGGCACCGGAGCTTCAGACGGAAATCCGGCTTCTCCATCAACTCCAGCGGACGTGGCTCCTGGGCCTCTTCCAAAGGATCCCCGTTTCGGTCCCGAAGGCCCACGCCGTCGAAGGCACCGTGGCCTTGATCCAAGGGAGCATCCAGCTCGCCCGCATGAACGATGACCCAACCCTCGTCCTCCGAACCCTTAAAACCTATCTCAAGAGTATAAAGAAATGACCGTACACGAAGACTGGCTCAAGCAACTGGACTCCTTCAAAAGTGACCGACTGACACTTCCGCCGCCGACGCTGGGTGAGCTAGGTCTAGAGTACTTAGAGATCACGCCGAACAAATCCATGGTGGCCCGGGTCCCGTTCCAGAAGCGCTTCACCAATCCCGTTGGTGTTTACCAGGGCGGGATGCTCGGCGCGTGCCTCGACGAGGTCTTTGGCCCCCTCGCCTACCTGACTGCGGGAGGAGCGACCCTCACCATGTCCATGGCCGTGACTTACCTCGGGACCTTCACCGCTGAGCACGGGTCCTGTGAGGTCCATGCGGAAGTACTGAAGAAGACCAAGAACTTCATCTTCCTCCGGGCGGACGTCCGCGTTCCCGATGGGGAGCTGATCGCCCACGCCGAAACCCACGTGAAGATCTTGTAGTATGATCACCCTCTTCGAACTGCGCCAGCGCTTCCTCGACAAGCTCATCAACTTCTACGGACCCTTCTTAGGGGCCGGTGTTCGGCTCCTCTTCATGAGCAAAGACTACCGCCGCGCTCGGGTGGCCATGAAGCTCACCTTCTACAATAAAAACTACATGGGCACTCAGTTCGGAGGCTCCCTCTACGCGATGACCGATCCCTGGTACATGCTGATGCTGATCAAGAACCTAGGGAAGGACTACATCGTCTGGGACAAGGCCGCCTCCATCAACTTTCGAAAACCTGGCCGAGGAACCGTCTACGCCGACTTCCATTTGACCGAAGAGCACCTCACTGAAATCCGGCAAACGCTGTTGACGGTCAACAAACTCGACTATGTTTTCAAGGTCGAGGTTCGAGACGAGGACGGCAAGCTCATCGCTGACGTGGACAAGGTCCTCTACATCCGCAAAAAGGCCTAAACGGCGTGGGCCCGCTGGTACTCATCCTCGGAAGCGTACACCGACCAGCCGCGGGACTTTTTGGAGAAGCTCATCTTCTCGCCGCTATCGAGGGTGCCGATGAAGCGTTTGCCATCGGCGCTCTCGCCGATGATGGTGAAGTATTTGATCTGGTGGGTCCAGTCGTTGAACCGGACACGGACGTTCGGTTTGCGCCCCGAAACTTTCCAGACCCGTTCCAGTGAATACCAATTCATGTTCCCCTCCTTGAGCTGGTGTGCTAATGATCTTAGCCCATGACCGCACAAAGATCTATGAAATCCTCCTCGAGGGCGGGGCGCTTTAAGAAGAAGCTCGTCTCCGATGCGGCGCTGAGGCTCGAAGGGCCTCGGATCTTGGAGCGCCTGGCCCCGCTTGAAAAACTCTATGCCTTAGGAAATCTGAGTGCGCCGGATTTTACCGCCGCCTATGTGATCACCTACCTCTCCCACCGCTTCCCCACGACCTGGCCCGGCGCCACGCGGGAGCTACAGCGCGTTCCAGGAATTCCTTGGAGAGAGCTCCCCTTCAGCTTCGAAGAGAAGGTTGAGCGTCGGCTCAAAGGCCTAGAGACGCTGCCGGAGATCCTGGCCAATTTCGCACTCCGCTCAACACCACTGGCCGTCAATCGGGCCTTGCTGAACTGGCACCAGGGCCGCTACCCGCTAGAGCTCATGTTCCGGATCCCGCGTCCCCAGGAGGTGCTGCGCCAACAGACCCAGGGCCGACGCTGCGTCACCGCCATCACCGACGCTCGGGTTTCGAGCTACATCTTAGGTGAGCGGGATGCTCTGAGCTTTACCATGCACGACCTCATCCACGCCGATCACTTCTACTTCGATAACCACTGCTACGAAGGTCAGTTGGGATTCTATGGCCTCATGGAGCGCACCCTCGGCTACTTCGACCTCAGTCATGAAAAATTCGCGGCCGAGTTCGAGTACGTTATCTCCGACATGAACGCCTACGCGATTCACCTCCTAAAATGCTTAAAGTCCGCGATGGTTTTTTACTTCGGCGACGAGTACTTCCAGCGGTGGACCACCAACCTTCGGCCACCGGAAGCGCTTTTCGTCTTAAACACTCCCTCCTATGCGCCGCAAACCATGGACGCCGAGATCCTCGACTGGCTCTCGACGTTCCGCTCTCCGGTCCCGGAGTCTGTTGGAGCTAGGCCTCTGAGCTCGTAACCGGGAAGCGCCAGAGCCCGTAGAAGAACAACGCCAGGGCCGTCCCAAAGTGCCAGAGCGCATGGAACTGAAAGAGACTTCCAGGGTCACAGCCAACGTGGGCCTCGTCCAGGACGAAGAAGCCAAACGAGACCAGAAGAGTCAGGAGACTCCGGCGGAAATATTTAGCGCGCAGGAAGGCCAGTCCTTGCTCCCGCACGACGTCGCTAACGGAGAGAACAAACACCAAGAGGCACAGGGAGATGCGGGACCATTTATCCGGGAGTGCGTACATCCCGAGGACCAGCAGCCCGTAGTAAAGTGCGAGTGCCGCAAAGATGACGGCCGAAGACCGCTTGAGGAGCAGCATCAAGTTCACGAGGGCAAAGAAACTAAAGATGAGGATGATCGCGGCGAAATCGAAGGCCATGCCCAAACGGGTGAAGCTCATGTGCCCCAGGTGACTCGCACAGCCTAAGACCACACAGGCCAGGACCCAGAACTTAAACTCGGGCCGCCGATCTTTGACCGTCCGAAAGAGAACGAAGGCCGCGAGGAGATAGGCCAGTGAGCTCCAGAAGGAGGCCGGCTGGCGGATCAGGGCGTCCCGCGGAGCTTCGCACTGGCAGCGAGAGGCGACACAGGAGGCCTCCTCGAAGCGGTCCCAGAAGTTCACGGAAGGTAGCAGGCCGTGTTCTTCTCATTCTCAGAAACCTGCACCAGCGAGATCCAGGCCCGGTCTCCGTAGAGCTTCCCCAGAATCTTCGACGCCTCTTCGTAGACGTACTGTGCCGTTCCCTCCATGCCCGGATTGGGCAGAACCCGGAGCTGGATCGCGCCGTCTGCGTGGAGCCGCTGGAAGGCCGCTAACTGCGGATCGTCCTGGGCCACGAGGAAGGTGTGATCGAAGGTGTACTCGAGCCACTGCTTGAGTTCTTTGAGGCCTCCGAAGTCAACGACCCACCCTTCTTTGGTCAATTCTTTGGCCCCGAACTCGAAGTAGAACTCCCGGGAATACCCATGGACGAACCGGCAGTGAGAGTCGGCCCTCCACTGTCGGTGGGTGCACGGGAAGCCGGTGAATCGCTTGGTGGATTTAAAATTCTTTGGGTTCATAAATTTTCCTCACTTCAGAAGAGATGACCATATCAATGATCCGGTTACGTATGGGACTGTCGGTGAAAGTCTTGGGGGACGAGCGAAAGTTCTCGCCAGGCGTCGGTTTTCTGCCGGAGATTTTTTAACACCCGAAGGTAGCGCCGCCCGGCCAGGTCCACCCCGAGATGGCGCACGAAGCGCTTCAGGAGGAAGCGCTCCGGTGTGCGGTAGATCTCCTCCTCAGGGGCCTCGGTGTAGCCGTAGCCCACCACATGGTTCTCCCGAACGAGGACCAGGCAGCGCTCTCCGAGGGTCCGGCCCTCTCCCACCATGACCAGGTTCTCCGAGGGAAAGCGCGCCTCTCGGGAGAGCTTCTCCACTTTCTGATTCTGCCGAAGAATTTCTTCCTTCGACCTTCCCCCCTCCCGGTAAAGGAATTTCTCGGTCCGCAGCTGGGCCTCCAGGACCCGGAGCTTGTCCCGGGCCTCGTCGAAACTTTGAAAGTACCACAGCCCGACCACTCCCTTGCGCCGAGGCCTGATGCGAAAGGAGTCCTCACCCGCGCTGCTCCGGTGCGTGTCGATCACCCAACTCAAGCGCTCACCGCCGCGCAGGACTTTCTGGAACTCGGCAATGAGGGCCGACCCTGTGACCTCGGCCAGGAGGTCTTGAGTGACCCGCAACCGGTCGCGGTTCTCGGGCCTCACCATCAAAAGTTCCCGGGCCGTTTTCTCCATGTTAAACGAAGCCTCCTGCCGGAAAACTTTCCCCGCGGAGTCCCGGAAGGAGAGGAGGCCCGCTTTCGCAGGAATCTTCTTCAGGAGACGCTCGTGCTGGGGCAGGAAGAGGATCTTGGGATAGGTTTTAAGCCGAAGCTGGCCCAGCTCACGGAAGAGTTCGAGGGTCGCCCGCGCATCGCCGATGGCCCGGTGCCGGTCCTCGATCTTGATCCGAAAGAAGCTACAGAGCGCATCGAGGTTGTAGTTCAGAAGCCCGGGGATCTCCTCCTGTGCCACTCTGAGGGTGCAGAAGTGCTTGAGCTTAAGCTCCTGCCCCATCTCGGCGTACTTCTTCTTCAGGAGACCCAGATCGAAGTCTGTGTTGTGAGAGACAAACACCGCTCCCTCGAGCCGCAGGCGGATGGCGTCGGCCAGGTCATAGAACTTGGGCGCGGCCTGGAGCTCTCGGTTGGTGATGGAGGTGAGACCCGAAATAAACTCTGGGATCGGGCGGAGGGGATTGATCAGAGTCTCAAAGACTTCAACGATCCGATCGTCCTCAAGTGTGATGAGCGCAATTTCGATCAAGTCCCGGTCGGCGTCCAGGCCAGTTGCTTCGATGTCACAGATCACGTACCTCTTCGGGCTCATGGGAATCATTCTAGAGGCTTCTGTGCGTCCCGCCAAGTTCTTGACCGAAATCTCAAGACTACGGTACAAAATCAACATGGACTTTAACCTAGACGAAAGCTGGAGAGAACATTTAGATCCCGAGTTCACTCGGCCCTACCTTCGGGACCTCTTCAGTTACCTCGACCACGAGCGCCGTCTCGGCAAAGAGGTGTATCCTCCCACAGAAGAAGTTTTCGAGGCCTTCCGCCTCACTCCTCTGCCGGCCGTGAAGGTCGTGATCCTGGGGCAGGATCCCTACCATGGTGAAGGTCAGGCCCACGGTCTTGCCTTCTCGGTACGCCCCGGCGTCCGCTCACCGCCGTCTCTTCAGAACATCTTCAAGGAACTCGCGTCCGATCTGGGTCTCCCAGCACCGGGTCACGGTTCCCTCGAGGCCTGGGCCCGGCAGGGCGTCCTCCTTCTAAATACTGTTCTTACCGTCGAGGCCGGCAGGGCCGGCAGTCATCATAAAAAAGGCTGGGAAGAGTTCACGGATAAAGTGATCGAAGTCCTAAACCAAAGACGAGAGCACCTGGTCTTCATGCTCTGGGGCTCCCCCGCCCAGTCCAAGGCAAGGCAACTGGATGCTTCACGGCATCTGATTTTAAAGTCGGTTCACCCCTCGCCCCTGTCGGCCTACCGAGGCTTCTTCGGTTCAAGGCCTTTCTCCCAGGCCAACGAGTACCTTCAGGCCCACGCCCTCACTCCGGTAGACTGGCGCCTTACCTAAGCCGACGAACGACCGAGAGATAAAAGGGGCCCCAGCCGGTGGTATCCGGCAGGACCTGCCATCCAAACTCGGTGGGTTCACCGAAAGCGAACTCCGGCCGAATGAGCTCGAAGCGCCCGGGCCTTTTCTGGTGGAGCTTACGGATGATGTCGTCGTTCTCAAGCTGCGAAAGTGCGCAGGTCGAGTACACGATGGTGCCCCCGACCTTCACGATGTCGAGGCCAGCCGCCAGCATCGCAAACTGCGAGATCGCGATGGCCTTGGTTCGCCCCGGGGCCCAGAGGGAGAGCTCCTTCGGGTCTTCGAGGACGTGACGCTCCGAGGAGCACGGAGCATCGAGCAGTACCTTATCGTAGATCGACTTTTGATAGAGGCCCCACTTACTCGCATCGTGTGCCGTGACGGTGAGGTTTTTCTGCTCGGTTTTCGGGAGGTAATCGTCGAAGATACGGTGGATCCGGGCCCGCCGGGCGGCCGACCGGTCATTGGACACCAGGAGCCCTTGGTTCTTAAGCTTGAACGCGCAGAGGAGACTCTTCCCACCAGGGGCAGCGCAGAGGTCAACCACTTTCTCCCCTGGCACGAGGCCCAGGGCCTCCACTGGCAAGATGCTAGCGGCGTCAAGGAGGTAGTAGTTCAGGTACCCAGAGTCCGTCTTCTCCGGAGGCAAAAACGAGTCCCGCACATCATGCTCAAAGGAGAGCCCCGTGAGTCGAACGGCTTGCTCGGGGAAGGAATACTTACTAAACGGGTTCACGACCGCCACGTGTTTTTTGGGCAGGAGCAGCGCTTCCCGGAGGCGAGGCCATCGCTCTCCGTACATCCCCGCGTAAAACTCTTCAAACCCCGAAGCCCCTTTGGTCATGGGTTGATTGTAACAAGCGTTTCAGGTAATTAACAGGGCCGCAGCTCAACGGATGCTGGGGCCGTCGAACTTGGCGAAGTGTTCCCCAAACGCCTAAGATCAACGGATGAAGTTCGAGACGGTCATTCTCTTTTTATTTATTTCATTAACTCTAGGAGCAAAGGCAATGAAGAAGGAAACTGCGACCCTGGCCGGAGGCTGTTTTTGGGGCATGGAAGAGATCATCCGGAAGATTCCGGGGGTCCTTAAAACGGACGTGGGCTACAGCGGCGGCTCCGTCGATAACCCCACCTACACCATCGTTAAGCTGGGCACCACCAACCATGCGGAGTCCATCCAGATCGAGTTCGATCCGGCCAAACTCTCCTACCTGGATCTCCTCGGATACTTCTTCCGGATGCATGACCCCACCACAGTGAACCAACAAGGAAATGACAAGGGGACCCAGTACCGCTCGGTCATCTTTTTTCATTCCCCGGAGCAGAAAGCAACCGCGGAGGAAGTCATCAAACGAGTTGAAGCGTCGAAGAAATGGCCCCGGCCGATTGTGACCCAGGTCATTCCGGCCACCAAGTTCTATCCCGCCGAAGATTACCATCAGGATTACCTCCAGAAAAATCCCCAGGGCTACACCTGCCATTGGCTCCGGGACTAGGACCGAGTCTCCTCAGCTAAACGGTCGCGGAGGGTATGTAGGGAACGACGAGGTTCTCAGAGTAAAACGCTTGCAAGGAGCTTCGGGAGTGACTATCGAGGTTCATGAATTCGACTCCCACATGAGACTTCCTCCCACTCCCTGAGGCGGGACGGAACCAACGGCAAATCCCGCTCCCAGTGAAATGGTACGGGCCAACGTTGACTTCAAAGTCTACGGCGTCTCCCACATCGATGCGCTTCCCTTGCGGATCAATCGGAAGGGAGAGCCCCCCACGACCCAAGTGGGCCGATTCATCGAGCGCCTGGATCAGCGTCTGGGTCGAGAGGTCAACGTTGAAGCGCCGATCGAAGGGTGAGGTGTAGCGGGTCACGAGTTTTATCAAGTCTTCGAGCTTGAAGGGCTTGTGGAGCAGGGCCTCGGCCCCTTTGTTGAACGCGTCTTCGGTGGTGATGTCAGCGAAGCCCGTGATGAGGATGAGCGGAGAATTCACGTTCCGGGATTTCACGAACTCGAGAAGGTCGATGCCACTGCCTCCGGGCATGCGGATATCGGAAACGATCAGGTCGACCTGGTGCTGGCCTAGGAGAAGCTTCGCGGCCGTCACATTCTCGGCCTGAAGAACCCTCGCCCCCATGAACTCGAGCTCACTGGCGAGGATGTCCCTCAGGTCCGCCTCGTCATCCACGACCAGCAGAGTCTTACCTTTTAGAATTTCCTCATCCATTCAAAACTTCCTTCTGCGCAGAACCTTACCAGACCAGGATTCGTTCTGTAGAATTAATGCTACCTTAAGGCTCGCTTCGATCCCCGACAACGGGTGGGAGGTCCATGAACTACTTACTGGCACTTATGCTTCCCGTCCTGGCCCTGTCTAAAACAGAGGTGGATGAGACCCGGGCATCGATCGCGGCCTTAATCCGTCCTCTCATGGCATCGAGTAAGGCCCCGGTGACGGAGGGAGAACTGAGATTTGATACCTGCGAAAAACACAAGATTGACTGGCCCGCTTTAGTTTTTCGTCAGCGACCGACTGTCATCGAGTTCACATTCCGCGAGGGGTGCGACATCCAGGGAAAAATCACGCCCCAAATCTTTCGTCCATTTTTGATAGATCTAAAACTCAAAGGGCTCGAGCGCTTCGATCGGATTCAGGCCACGGGCACGATGAGTGCGGAGCTCGAGGCGAGGGCCATTTTAAAACTTCAGTTGCGAGAAGGGTTGCTGACGGGGAAGAATGCCCGTGCCCGATTTGAGTCCGACTACTCCGTCAGACCCAACATCGGGGAAAATGGCACGCAGATGGAAAACTTAGGGGGCGAGTTAAGGATCAGTGAAATCAACGGCAAGATGATCTCTCTGAAGGAGAAAATCTTAGTCCGATAACTGGGGTCATTTTGACCCCCATTTTTATCTTCGAACTTCTCGAACGGTTCGGATGGTATCTGCACCCACTTCACACTGTTTTTCATCAGAAGCCATAGCGTAAGACATTGTTAATACAAGAGCAAAAGCCGTTAAAATAAGCGTTTTCATGGCGATCTCCTTAGAGAAGCTACGTTTTGTATACTTACTTATCGCATGTTTTAAGGATCGAGGACAATCGATAATGCTGATGAGGTGATAGATTTAAACAATATCTAACAGCTAAATGAAAGAACATTTATGAAAGTTAACTAAAAGTAATACCGTGCCCCGACCAGAAGGTTCAGATCGATTCCTGTGCGTGAGATGAAGTCGATGACGGGAGCGACCTCAAAAAAAACGTCTGAACTTTGGTCTTTGAGGGTGTGCGCAAGCCCCACCGGAACGCGAACCCCGAGCTGGATGTCATCGGCAAACTTCATGCGGCCCCCGATACCGTAATAAAAATCAAGCGGGTGCTCTTCGTTCAGGTAGTAGTCGGACAGGCGGTGGAAGAGATAATCAGAGTGCAGTGAAAGATCACTCCGCGTTCCGATCGAGAGGCCTAGGCCCGCGTCCACAGCGGCAGTTTCACTCAGCCATCGTTTTGCGCTAAGACCCAAGGGACTGCCCAGGGAAACGCCCAGTCCCGTTCGGTCAGCGAAGACGGTGGACGAGGTCAGGATCAACACAAAGCCAAGAATGATCTTCATAGGAAAAAATATTAGTCGCAGGGGTTGCCACCTGTCAAAGGGACCGGTTCAATAGTTCTCTATGGGTCTACGTAGCACACTCCTCTTCATCTCCGTCATCATCATCGGGCTTTGCCTTTCTCTCTACGTTCAGACGGGGCAAGAGGGAAAGGCCCTTAACTGGGATCACTATGAAAATCAGGAACTGGGACCCGAGCGGGCCATCTCGTTGGCAGACCTCAACCAGAAGCTTGTCCCCTACCGCCTCGAGTCGTTGATCCAGGAAATCCTGGAGAGGAATCGCCTCCTCGGGCAGAAGACTCGGGTGATGCAACTCTACTCAAGTAACGGTCGAATTCTGATGGAGCTCCGGAAGCTCTTTCCAGATCTTGAGCTCTATGGCATCAACAAAGAAAAAACCCACCAATTCTACCGCCGGGAGAGCTTTATCCCGACGGCGCTGAAGTTCGAGCTCTTTAATAAAGATGAGCTTCAGACCGTCGAGCTCCCCTACATCGTCTTCGAGGACCTAGACTTCGGGGGCCGAATCCCCTACGCCGAGAAGAAGTTCGATCTCATCTTCTCAGACGAAGTGATCGGTAAGATTAAGTACAAATTCGAACTCTTCGATGAGGTTCTGCGCGTCCTGAGACCCGAGGGTCTTTCCCTGCACACGGATGTGGCCGGGATTAAAGTCTATTCTCGGGGGGCCATCCTTGAACTCCGGGACGCACTGGGGGAGTTCCGGCGCCGAGGGATCGAGATCAACTTGCTGGAGAACCGCAGCGGGTTACGGTTCCGGCGGCCCGAGGGGGATGTCAGTTTCCCAGTGACACCTCATCAAGAACTGCCGAGTTCGGCCCAGGGCCTTTCGCAAGAACTCAAAAGACCCGACATGGGCTACAATCTGCGCCCCTAAGCATTCGTCAAAAAAAAGGCCCCCGTGAGACGCTCGTCACACGGGGGCCTTGAGAAAGTTGTGAACTAAGAGCCGCAGCTCACGCAGTCCTCTGGGTTGTCCAGAGAACAGGCCAGAGCGGCCTGGGGCTCAACCGCTGGGGCCGCGGTTGTTTCCTTGATCGTGAACTTGATGGCATCCACTGCTGGGCGGGTTCGAAGGTAATACATTCCAGTCTTAAGCCCAAGCTTCCACGCTGCGAAGTGCAGTGAAGACAGCTTCCCGAAGTTCGTGTCTTCCATGTGGATGTTAAGGGACTGAGACTGGTCGATGTAGGCCCCGCGATCCGCGGCCATTTCAAGGATCGACTTCTGCTTGATCTCCCAGACGGTCTTGTAGAGATCTTTGAGTTCGGTAGGGATCTCTGGGATGTACTGCACAGAACCACTGTGAGCAATGATCCGGTCCTTCATCTCTTCGTTCCAGAGTCCAAGGCGGATCAGGTCGCGCACGAGGAACTTGTTGACCACCGCGAACTCCCCGGAAAGCACTCGACGGGTGTAGATGTTTGAGGTCACCGGCTCGATGCACTCGTTGTTGCCGAGGATCTGAGAAGTCGACGCCGTCGGCATCGGTGCAAGGAGGAGAGAATTCCGGACGCCGTACTGCTTGATCTTCGCTCGGAGGGCCTTCCAATCCCAGCGCGTCGAAGGAGTCACTCCCCACATGTCCGGCTGAGTGATGCCATGAGACATCGGCGAGCCTGGGTAGGAATCATAGTGACCGCTCTCTTTGGCGAGGTCGGCCGAGGCGGAAAGTGCCGCGAAGTAGATCGTCTCGAAGATCTCTTTGTTGACCGCGCGAGCTCCTTCAGAATCAAACGGAAGGCGCAGCTTGAAGAACGCGTCCGCTAGGCCCTGGACGCCGATGCCGATGGGTCTGTTCTTCATGTTCGAATAGCGCGCCTCTTCCACCGGGTAGTAGTTGAGGTCGATGATGCGGTTGAGGTTCTTCGTGACCTGATAGGTGACATCGAAAAGAGTCTTGTGATCGACGGCGTTGTTCTCCACGAACTTCGGAAGCGCGATGGAAGCGAGGTTACAGACGGCGATCTCTTTCTCAGAAGTGTACTGAATGATCTCCGTACAAAGGTTCGAGGACTTGATGGTTCCCAGGTTCTTCTGGTTGGATTTTTCATTGGCCGCATCTTTGTACAGCATGAACGGTGAACCGGTTTCGATCTGGGAGGAGATGATCTTGTACCACAGGTCCCGGGCCTTGAGGGTCTTGAGGCCTCGCCCTTCCGCCTCGTAGCGCTCGTAGAGTTCTTCGAACTTCGCTCCGAAACAATCCGAGAGTCCTGGGGACTTGTTCGGACACATCAGCGTCCAGTTACCGTCGGTCTCGACCCGCTTCATGAAGAGGTCATTGACCCAGAGAGCGTAAAACAGGTCGCGAGCGCGGAGTTCGTCCTTGCCGTGATTTTTCTTCAGGTCAAGGAAGTCCTCGATGTCCGAGTGCCATGGCTCAAGGTAGATGGCGAAGGCGCCCTTGCGCTTGCCGCCGCCCTGGTCGACGTAGCGGGCCGTATCATTGAAAACCCGGAGCATCGGAACGATCCCATTGGAAGTGCCGTTGGTGCCGCGGATGAACGAGCCTTTAGCGCGGATGTTGTGGATCGAGAGACCGATCCCGCCGGCCGACTGGGAGATGAGGGCACACTGCTTGAGGGTTTCGTAGATGCCCTCGATGGAATCATCTTTCATGCTCACGAGGAAGCACGACGACATCTGTGCCTTGTTGGTGCCCGCGTTGAAGAGCGTCGGCGACGCGTGCGTGAACCAGCCTTCGGAGATCAAGTGGTAGGTCCTGATCGCTTCTTCGATGTTTCCGATCTGCACCCCGAGGGCCACGCGCATGAACATGTGCTGCGGGCGCTCGACGATTTTCCCGTTGACCCGGAGGAGGTAGGACTTCTCGAGGGTTTTGAAGCCGAAGTAGTCAAATTCGAAGTCGCGGGAGTACGCGATCTCTTTCATGATCCGGTCTTTGTGCTGGCCCGCGAACCCGAAGATCTCTTCGGAGATCAACGGCTGATGCTCGCCCGTGAACTCGCTCCGGTACCCGTAGAGGGACTCGAAGGTTTCCATGAACGAGTCGCTAGTTTGGCGGTGGAGGTTGGCGACCGCGATGCGGCCTGCGAGCCGGGCGTAGTCCGGATGCACGGAGGTCATGTAGGCCGAGACCTCGGCCGACAGGTTATCGAGTTCCTCGGTGGTGATGCCATCGAAGAGACCATTGATGGTCCGCTTGGCGACCTGGATCGCGTCAACGTACTTCGGGTCGAGCCCGTAGGTCAGTTGGGATATCCGGTGGGTGATTTTATCAAACTGGACGGGTTCTCTTTTTCCTGAACGTGTTGCTACAAACATAGTCTTTACCTCTTAGAAATCCATATCGGTGGAGAATGCGAACTGTGCGCCCGCGGGTTCCTTGGTCGAATTCATGACTCCGGCCTTCTGGTACTCAGCGACCCGCTTCTCGAAGAAGTTCGTCTTGCCTTGCATGGAGATGAGCTCCATCCAGTCGAAGGGGTTCTTGGCGTTATAGATCTCGCCGTAGCCGAGGGAGCGCATGAGGCGGTCGGCCACGAACCGGATGTAGTCTTTCATCTGCTCGGCGTTCATGCCGATCAGAGAGACCGGAAGCGCCTCGGTGATGAATTCGCACTCGAAGTTCACCGCTTCCATGACGAGTTCCCGGATCCGGGTCTCGGAAGGCTTGTTGCCAACGTAGTTCTTGTACAGGAGGCAGGCGAACTCCATGTGGAGCCCTTCGTCTCGCGAGATGAGCTCGTTGGAGAACGTGAGGCCCGGCATGAGGCCGCGCTTCTTGAGCCAGAAGATCGAACAGAAAGAGCCCGAGAAGAAGATCCCTTCGATGGCGGCAAACGCCACCAGCCGCTCGGCGAACGAGTCGTTCCCGTAGATCCACTTCATCGCCCAGTCGGCTTTCTTCTTGATGCACGGGATGTTGTCGATGGCCTTGAAGAGGTAATCCTTCTTCTGAGGATCCTTGATGTAGGTGTCGATCAGAAGACCGTAGGTTTCCGCGTGAATGTTTTCCATGGCGATCTGGAAGCCGTAGAAGGAACGGGCCTCTGGAATCTGCACATCGTTGTAAAACCGAAGGGCCAGGTTCTCGTTGACGATCCCGTCTGAAGCCGAGAAAAACGCTAGGACATGAGAGATGTAATGACGCTCTTGATCGTTCAGCGCTTCCCAATCTTTTATGTCGGAATAGAGGTCAATTTCTTCGGCGGTCCAAAAAGATGCCATAGCTTTTTTGTACATGTCCCAAATGTCGTGGTACTTGATCGGGAAAAGAACAAAACGGTCGTTGGTTTGTTTGAGTAGTGGCTCCATGCTCATATCCCAGCTCCTTCTTCATGATGTGTGTGGTGATGATGATGTTGTTGTCTTGAAATAAGCGTAGTGGTTGATCAGACATTTGAAAAGCTAAAAATCTACATATAGTGTCTCCGACATTTTTTTGACGGTTTTTATAACTAGATTTAGTGTAATCCCCGATAAATATTCTCGAGGAAAACTGCGTCAATACAACAAACTCTTACACATCACGCGAAAGACTTCTGTCCATCTTTACAAACTAAAATCGCAGACGCCTGGGCCCAGGAATGGACCACAGAAATGACGCGGAAAAAATTTCCTCTTTTTTTGGACCACACCTTCCATGAATTTCTCCACGGGGTGGCTTCTCCCGAAGTGATGATTTGGCCGAACGTTTAAGGTAGTCTAGAGGAAACCCAAAAGGAGCTCGTATGAAAATTGACATCGGCATCTCTGAAAAGGACCGTCGCAAGATTGCCACCGGTCTCAACCACTTGCTGGCCGACACCTACACCCTCTACCTCATGACCCATAACTTCCACTGGAACGTGAAGGGACCCATGTTCAACACGCTTCACCTCATGTTCGAGGCCCAGTACACCGAGCTCGCGTTAGCAGTGGACCTCATCGCCGAACGAATCCGGGCCCTCGGGTACCCGGCGCCAGGAACCTACAGCGAGTTCGGAAAGCTGACGGTGATCAAAGAGGTCAAAGGTGTGCCGACCGCTGAACAGATGATCCGGCACCTGGTCGAGGGCCAGGAAGCGGTCGCCCGAACCTCTCGGTCGATTTTCCCGAGTGTCGAAAAGGCGTCCGATGAACCCACCGCCGACCTTCTGACCCAACGGATGCAGCTCCACGAAAAGAATGCCTGGATGCTGCGCTCGCTCCTAGAAAAATAGAAAAAAAGAAGGCCCCTTCCGGGGCCTTCTTGTGCAATGCTTAGGTCGAAGTGTGATGGAACCTTCCGACTACTGCTTTTTCTCGTACGCAACGCAGACGTCTCTGTAACCGCAGACAGTGTCGGTGTAGACGTTGCCCCAAGAATCGGTGCGAGACGTTGAGTTACACTCGTAGCGCTCTTCGTAGGCGACGCAAGTGTAGTTGGCGTCAAACCAAAGGGCGTAGCCAACGATGGCGGCGACGAGAAGAACCGCTGCTCCACCGATGAGGATGACTTCGCCGTTCCAGCTCGCACCCCGAGAGTAGAACTCACCCGACGTCGCTTTGAGGATCTCAAGGAGATCGGCTTCAGACTTCGCCGGTCCCTGGAGCGAGAGGCGCAGTTTCACGGCTTCGAGGGCCGCTTTATTCTTAGCACGCTTCTCCGCCAGGGCGATGAGGTCCTTAGAATCGAGACCATTTTGGCTCATGAGCTGAGACACCTTCTGGAGGAATTTCTGAGTTTCAACTTCGTAAAACTTCCGGTCTTTTTGGTCCCATTCAACGCTCAGGATATAGTTGTACTCGTCGAGCTCACGCTCGAGCTGGAGCTGGCCCGCGCTGGCGGCGAAGACGTTCATGGTGAGGCAGAGCGAAAGTAAGAGTGCGACAAGTTTCATATTTTTTCCCTTTGGTTAGAGTCACGGAGGAGCATGTACCAAAGGGAGTGAGTGATTAAAAGGGCCAGCGATACTTTGTTACATTTCTACCCACTTTTCAGTGTCACCGCGGCACCGATCGGGGCCAGGACGACCCCAAAAATCAAACCACCGAGGGGGCTTCATGTAACTCTTACAAGGGGCGGATGTCAGAATACCTGACTCATGAATCAAGACCAGGCGAAAAAGCTCAAACACTCAACTCTAGGCGGCCGGGAACCGGGAAAAATTTTCTGCGATCTCCTCGTAAAAGCCCCTCTTTCATAAACAAAAAAAAATCTTCCGTCAGAGGACAAAAATTGCATTATCTTTTGTAGCTAGGACTCGATAAGCATTTGACCGCATCCCGGAGGCGCAGCTTGATTTTCTATACTCTCCAAGGCCCGACCCACGAGCTCCAGATCTACGACGACAAGATTCGCCTCGTGAAGCGGCCGTGGACGCAACTCTTCACCCGCCGAGATCCCGTCACAGAGTGGCAGATCGGCGCCCTCTCCCACTTTGAAATCACGGTGCCGAAGTTCTTCGTCTTCAGCGGCAAGCTCCAGTGGTCAACCTTCGACGGCCCCACCGGCACGTTCCGCTTTTCCACCAACGCCGTGATGGTCAAAAAGATCGAAACCTACCTCCAGAAACGGGTCCTGAAGAACCACCAGGGTCTCACCCAGATGAAGGGCGAGCTACCGCTGAAGAAGTCCCCCCCAACTCCACTGGCGGCGGCCTAGAGCTTCTCGGTTTCCGCGAAGAAGTTAAGCGGTTGCCGGACATCGACGACACCGCCTCCTTTGGGTTTCGGGAAGTCGATGAGCCCGAGGACCTGCCCCATGCAATTGACCCCCTTCTGGGAGAACTGGGCCTCTTTGACTTTGATCGCGTACTTCGAGACCTTCCCGGACTCGGAGATGGTGAAGTTCAGATCGATCACACCTTTGACCTTCTCTGAATTCGTGATCAGCTCCTGCTGGTAGCAATGGCGGAACTGGGGAATGTACTCGCGCAGGATCTTCCGAAGGAGCTCCGGATCCATGGACCCGAGGACCACGGTCTTGGGTTCCAGGTAGGAAGAATCAAAGCCAGACTTCGAGGCGAGACCTCGGGAACCGTACGAGGCACTTCCGCTCCCCTTCTTATCTGACCCATTGAACTTCGAGACCCCGATGTCGGCCCCGGCGACCAGGGATCCGGTGTCCGAAGTCCCGGCGTTGAAGGCCGCGTCTTTGACGGCATTCTTCGACGTGGTTCCGGTCGCATTAAGTTTGGGGGCATCTCCGACCAGGGAATTGAAGGCGACCGACGACTTGAATTCATAGGCCTTCACCGGTGCGGTTTCCACGGGTTTGGCCGCCGCTGCTGCCGGGGCCGTGGCCTTCGCTTGGACTTTCTGAGTCTGCGACGCCTGGGCAAACTCAACTTTCTGATTCGGCTGATCGCTCTCTTTGTGGCCCGTGTTCTCGGTCTTTGCTGTCAGCTCCTCGGCCTTGAGCTCCGACTTCTCCTGAGATTCGGTGGGCTTCACGACCTTCTCTGGGAGCTTGTACACCACGGCGATCTCTTCGGTGAGGTCCTCATTCTTCGGGATGGTCACGAACAAGAGTAACAGCAGGGGCAGGAACACGGTCGCGAAGACCTTCCCACTTTGCCGATAGAACTCCCGGTCCCGGTAGAAGGCCGGCAGGCCTCGCCACGCCACGGTGTGATCGACCAGACGAACGGAAAGCTGTTCGGTTCCATGGGAGAGGAAGAGCGTCTCGTTGAGGTTGATCTTATCCCAGAACACAGACGGAATGATCTGCTCGTTCGGATAGAACTTCAGTTCTCCATTCTGGATGTTAAAGAGTTTGGTCTTCGGGAGCGTGTGGAAGACGATGTCGAACTTCGAGCGCCGAACAGGGTTGAGGCTGTAGTCGCCGTTCCGGAGGTCCAGGTAGGTCACCTCCATCATGAGACCGTTGACGTAGCCGATCACCTCGAGGCGCTTGCCCCGGACCGGGTAGGCAATGTCCAGGGGAGCGACGGTTTCGTCGAGGGCAACGTAGTCGCTTCCGAGGGAGACTTCGGGGATCGCTTCCAGGGGCTCGAAGGTCGAGTCGTCGAACGTGATGTCGCAGTACTCTCCGTCGATGTAGACCAGGCCCTCCCGCGGAGGAAGCTCCACGAAGGCGCGCGCCGGAGTCGCAGTGATCCGAGCGTCAGGGTTAAAGACTGCTGCTTCGGCCTCGAGGTTTGCCACCGCGAAGCTCAAGGAACCGATCGTGAGCGTGTCGCCAGAAAAGACGCTCGCCTCACTCACCCGCGTCCCGTTCACGAAGACGCCACTCTCAGAGAAGAGGTCCTTCACCTGAAGGCCCTCGCCGCTCACGAACAAGAACGCGTGGAGGCTCGAAACTGCGCCATCGGTGAGGCGGAAGTCACAGCGCTCGTCGCTCCCGATCAGGAGCTTCTTCCGGTTCACGACGAGGGGTTCGGCCACTCTGGCATCGAGGCAGGTGAGGACGAACTGGCCCTGGAGCACGGCGGTTTTCATAGGCTATTCCTCTTTCATCCGTTGAAGGAGAATTTTTTCGATCTTCTGGGAGATGGCCGTGAGTTCGCGCACGTTCGAGCGCTCCCGCGCCTTGATCGTCTCCCGGGCTCCCGTCAGATCTCCCGTGCGGATCTGGTACAGGGCAAAGGTCGCTGCGATGTCTTCGCGGGTGAAGTGTTCCCGCGGGATGCGGCCAAAGTAGTCCCCGGCCGACTTCAGGTCACCCTTAAAGAGGTAGGCGTTGGCGAAGGAGAAATTCACGTCGATGTCTTTGTGCCCACGGAAGGCCGCGTCGCTCAGCACCTCGATGGCCCGGTCGTAGAGCCCGAACTGAAGGTAGAGCTGCGACAGGTTGTAGCGCGGCACTTTGAACTTCGGGGCCAGCGCCATCGACCGCTGGAGCTGCTCTTTCCCCTTCTCCCATTGATCAAACTTCAGAGCGATGAGGCCCAGGTTGTTCAGGGCAATGGACTTCACGGTCGGAAGCTTGGCCTCATCCAGGGCCATGCGGTAGAAGAACTCGGCCCGGGTCCAGGCCTCTTGAACGAAGTAGCAATTCCCGATGTGGAGCCAGTAGTAGGGCGACGCGCCCTTGGTGATGAAATCCCGCTTGTATTGGGTCAGAGTCTCGGTCTCTTTCCCTTGGTAACACTGGACCACGGCATGGTCCCGGTGGGCGAACTTCTCGAGCCGCTTCTCTCCCCACCGGAGGTAGGATTCGTCGGCGAGAGAATCCCAGGTGACGTCGTCGATCTTCCGGTCAATCCGAGACGACGAGCACCCGACGAGGGTCAACAGGGCCAGGAGGATCAGAGAAGAGTTCATAGCTTAGTCCTTGCTTTTGTCCATAGGGAGGGCCGTGAAGAACGAGAACACGGGATTTTCGATCGCCTCAACCGACGCGATCGAGCGAGCGCCCCAGGAGAGGGTCTCTTTCTCCCGCAGCGCGGTTTCAAGGTTTTTTTCGTAGTGCCGGGAGGCAGTCAAGAACTGGCCTGAGAGTTCCTTCATGGCCTTCGAGAACTGGGCCAAGGTCTCCGGGTCCATGCCCGCCGGGCGCTGGCCCTGAACGGTCTGCCCCACGTGCCGGTAGACCTGGGAGAAAAGCTGGGTCGTCACAATGGCGAGGTCTACCTGAGAACTCTGGGAGAGCCCGTGGTAGCGGTCCTTGAAGGCCTTGAGCTTAAGGAGGTAGGCTTCGAGGGCCTGGTTGAAGAGGTCGCCGTCGAACACGGGCCGCTGCCAGACGACGGCGGCCTTGAGCTCGGCGAAATCCTTCTCGGCGTCTTTGTGAAGATTGAGTTCCGTGAGCCAGGCCAGAGTTTCTGGGTGCTTCAATTCCCGGAACTCTTTTCGGATGTGCTCCTTGAGGTTCACGTCGTGCTTTTCCCAGTACCACTTCTGCAGGGAGCTTCGGTACTGAGTGACGTAGGGCTCAACCTGGTGGCGCTGAACGAAGGCCCGGAGCTTAAAGAAGTCTCCCTTGTTCTCATGGTACTGGTAGATCTGTGCGAGACTCAGATTCCGAGTTTCCGGGACCTTGAGGCAGCGGGAGTACTGGCCCACGACACGCTCAGCGTCCAGGGGCCTCTCATCCACCAGCGCCGTCATGACCGCAATCTCATAGAGTCGGTTCTGCACCTCGTCTCGGCGCTCGCACCATTTCCCCAGTAAGAACTCCGCGAGTTTATACGAGGTCGGAAAGTCCTGCAGGCGGTAGGTCCGCTCGGCCATCCGGAGCTGCTCCTCCCGGCGCTCGAGTTTTTGCTCCTCGCTCATCCGGGCATGGGCCAGCTCCTGCCAGTAGAAGGACTTCTGGGTCTCTCCGAGTTCGAGGTAGGCCATGGCGGCGAAGAACGCCGCCTGATACTTCACCTTATCCGGGTAGAGCTTGTGCACGTAGAGTCCCTCGAAGCCCTTGGCCGCCGCGAGACGCTCCCCTTTCTTCGCCAGCTCTTGGTACTCCATGAACAGGAGATTCCCGAGGACGATCTCCGTCTTCTCCACGGTTTCCTTGGAGAACGACAAGAACCCTTTCTTGAATTCACCGATCCAGTGGTTAAGCTTGAGCGTGTTCTTCCGGTCGATGAACTGATCGAGGATCTTGGTCATGAACGTCTGCTGCAGCGGAAGCTCTTCCGGGTAGGCCCGGTGGAACTTGGCGATGAGCGCGGTGGCCGCGTCGTCGTCGAGGGCCTCGCGGTAGATCTCGAAGAGCTTGGGGTAGATTTGTTCGGACTTCTCGTCCCGAGGCCAGAGGTCCACGTGCTGAGAGTACGCGAAGACGAGGTACTTCTTGTTCTCTTCTTTCGGGAGCTCCTCTTGTCCGGTCAGGGCCAGGAGCGAGTTGAGCGCCTTCCGTGCGAGGTCCAGATTTTTCCCGGAGCGCGCTTCCGTCACCGCCGCGACGTAGCTAGCGGCGGCGAGCTGATGAGAGTTCACCGAGAAGTACGTTTCGGCCCGGAAGTAGAGGTACTCTGATTTCCGCGCTCCATCGAGGAGGATCAGGTGCGAGAAATAGCTCAGCACGACCTCAAGTTCGCTCGCGCTGTACGTCGCCGCGTCCTTCCGGACATCCTTGGCGAGCTTGACCTGAAGGAACCCGGCGAGGGAGCGCATCTTCTCAACGGCGTCGTCGCGGAGGTCTTGCTTCAGCGGAGTTTTCTTATCCCGCAGGGCCGCCTCGGAGGCCCGTTGGTAGTAGGCCACGAGAGCGCGCGAAGTCCGCTCGTGATCTGTGAAGCGGTTGTAGTGGCGGTAGAAGTCGAGGGTGGTATGAAAGAGTTCTTCTTGGTGCTGGACGAGGGAGTTCCGGTCGATCACCTCCTGGGCGGCATCAAGGATCTCCCGGGTCTCTTTCTCGTGACCTTTCTCCGAGGCCTTGAGGGCCATGGGCATGAGGTAGGGCAAAGGATTTTTCTCATTGTCGAGGTAGAAGCTCAGCCCGTCCAGCGGGCGGCCGGCGTAAACGTAGAACGCTCCGATATTCTCAAGGACCTGGTCCCGGATGTTGACGTACGCGGGGTTCTTCGATTCGAAGTAGGACTTCTTGATCGTGTCAATGGCCCGGTCGAAGTCGCGGTTCTTGAGGTAGCACCAGGACAGGTTGAAGAGGTGCTTGGTTTTCCAATCGTCTTCCTCGTTTTGGATCACCCGTTGGTAGTACGTGATGGCCTCCGGGAAACGCTTGTCGTTGTAGTAAAAGTCGGCGAGGGCCGTCTGCGCATGGTGGCGCAGGGAGTTGCGGGGGTCTGCCACAAGACCAATCACTTCGAGGAGGTACTTCTCGGTGACGCTGTCGCGGCCGTAGTCGCGGGAATTCAGTGCCAGGGCGTAGAGGATCTCGGCCTTGCGGGAATTTCGCACCTCTTCCCGAAGGATCTTCTGACCGAAGTCTTTGGTCGTCTGGTAGTAGGCGCGGGTCTCCGCGAAGTACTTCTCTTTGTCTTTCCCGGAGCCGCTGGCCTTTGAACCCACTAAGAACTCCCGGTTGTTCTTCTCGTGGATGAGCTTGAGCCGTTCACTGTGGAGCTCGAGCATCCGGTACTTGATCTCGACGCCCTTGCGCTTAGCGGCCTCGAGGATGCGCATCTCCTGACCCACCAGCGCCATGAGTCGGTTCCAGCGCGCGGCCTTGGTTTCGACGACCTCCGCCCGGAGGGCGCCAGAGAGAAGGAGGGCGAAGAGGAGCTGCTTCATACTAGTAGTTCCCTTTCACGATGAACTTAAACTGGGAGTATCCGGCGAGGGCGGAATCGTGCATGACCCGCTGGACGACGGCGTAGTCCATGTCCCGGTCAAAGATCAAGTTCACGAGTTCGGTGTTGGTCTGCTGGTTGGCAGGTTTCTTCTGATTGTCGGCCTCGATCCCCTGCTTCGCTTTCTTGAGCGCGGCGGTTAGGACTGGCATCTCTCCGGAGGCCGGGAGGCGGCCAATTTCCTTATTATTCAGATAGACCCTCGCCTCTTTATTGATCTGCACCACCGGCGCATACCGAGTCATCGCTCGAGCATCGGAGTCCGCCATCTCGAGGTTTTTTTGCAGGTCCAGCTTCAGGTCGGAGGCATTGTAGCTCTTCAGGAGAAACACCAAGAGGATCGTCAGGATGTCGAGGAGCGACGTGATGTCCACATCGATGGCCTCGCGCTCGCGCTTCCGGGCAAACTTTTTTTTCATGGCCTCACTCCATTGTTGTCGAAGACGATCTGCTCGAAGAGCTTCTCCTTGCTGTCCTTCCCCGCCTGGGTGCCGTCGATCACGGTCACGAGGTTCTGGAACGAGATCTTCGGATCGGCCCGGAGGATCATGGTGTTCTCCGTCGGGTGCCGGCGCTTCAGTTCCAGGAGGTACGTCCGGAGCTCGCCCTTCTGCTCGACCGCGAAGGTCCGCGAGGCCGGAGAGCGCAGGCCCGTCTTCACCACGATCTGAGTCTTCGTGACTTCCACCGTGAGGTTCAGCGGGTCTTTGTCCTGCGGATCAGACTTCGCTTCTTTGGTCATGGGGACCGAAGAGCCGATCTCGTAGACGTCCACGAACTGGGCCGACATCAAGAGGAAGAAGATGAAAATGAACACGGAGTCCAGGATCGGAACCAGGTTCAACTTTTCAGGTTTTTTAATCTTGTGTCCCACTTTCATAAGAGCTCCCTTCTACTTAAGCGGCTTTGTCCGTGACCGCAGAACCCTTCTTCGTCGAAAGGAGGTCCAAGAGCTTCACCGAGTTCTCTTCGATCTCCTGGATCATCTTCTCTCCGCGGGCCATGAGGATCGAGTGGACGACCATGAGGGAGATCGCCGAGATGAGGCCCAGGGCGGTGGTGTTCATCGCCACCGCGATCCCCTCCGCCAGGAGCTGGGCCTTCTGCGAGGCCTCGGCCTGGGCCACCGCCGCGAAGGACTGGATCAGGCCCTGGATCGTTCCGAGGAGGCCCAGGAGCGTGGAAAGGTTCGCCGCGAGGGCCAGGTAGGAAAGTCGCTTCTCAATCTTCGGAACGGCTTCGAGGATGCTCGCTTCGAGGGCGTCCTGGATTTGCTCCTTGGATTGGTTGGCGCGCTTGAGGCCATTCTTCATCACAAACGATAAGAGGGCCCCCGACTCGCTGCAGGTCTGGATCGCCTCCTGAACCTGATTGCCGATGACACTTTTCTTAATGTTGCCCATGAGACTCGTGCCATCCACGTCGAACTTAAAGTAGGCCTTCAGGCGCTCCACAGCGATGGCAATGCCCACGCACCAAACGGCGGCGATGATCCACATGAACACGCCGCCTTCGATCATGAAGCGCGCGGTCCACTGGAGCATGTTTTCTTGAACGACTGGATTCGAAACGACTTCTTCCATGGTCTTCCCCCTTAGAAATTGACGTGCTGGCGATGATTTAAAATGAAACTTCCGCCCCCAAGCGAGTGAGCGCTGCTCTTCGGAAGGACTCGCGTGGAGGTCGGATCGTGCATAAGGTCCGTGCGGGCGTCGGGGCCCAGAGTTCCGCGATCCGTGACATCAACATACGTGCAGCTTGAGGTAACGTCCAACAGTCGGATCAACTCGGAAACATTCTTCTCAGACCGGAATTCTACTCTTCTGCGGATGTGATTCAACCGTGGAATTACCGCAAAATCGTGAATGTCCCGGGTTCATGAAGGTTAGTCTGCGACTGCCAACGGTGGGAGGAACCGTGGCACTCACCTGCCCAGAATCTCGGGCACGAGATCGGACCTAGGGCCTGAGAATTCCTAGCGCAGCGATTCGACGTCCTTCCGGATGAAGGCATCGAAGTCCTTGCGGGAGTAGAGGTCGAGCTCGAAGCGCCGGCGCTCCCGCTCGCGCACAGAGATGTCCCCGGGGGCGATGAGCTGCCCCTTCACTTCGAGGTTCCCGAGGTCGAACTTTTCGTACTTCTTGTACTGGTAGATGACCTTCTGCTCTTCACCGTAAACCTCACCGATGAGGTAGAGGCTTAGGAAAAATGATAGGACTTTCATGGGCTACTCCTCTTCCTTGAGTTCGTTGCGCAGGGTCTGGCAGTTCGACTTGAGCCCCAAGGAATAATCCCCGAGCTCATCCGCCCAGAAGGCCCCTTCGAACGTCCAAAACTGTTCGAAGCGGGAGCGCTTGACGTTGTCGTAGTCACCTCGGCCCCGGTCGGCGATGAGGCGCTTGTTCATGTACACGAGGTCTTTCTTCCGCGAGATAATCTCGAGGTTGAGCTTAAACAGCTCCTGAGACAAGAACGGAATGGAATCGAGGAACTGGAAGATGTCCGTTTTCGAGTTGTAGTTAATCTTGGCCATCATGTTCGACTTCACCTCTTCGAGGTGCGGGAGGAGCTTACTGCGGATCAGCGGCTTCTCAGTCTGGGCAATCCGCTTCTCCTCGAGGGTGAGCTTGTGGATCGCGTTGAAGTCGAGGCTAAAGCGAGTCTGCTTCTTCATCCGGATGACGATCTGCCGGACGAAGTCTTCCTGGGTCTTGAGGTCGGCCTCGGGCCTAAACATCAGGTTAAAGAAATAGGACTGCGAGTGCCGGTTCTTCTTCAGCACCGAATCCAGCGCCTGGAACCGGGGCCGGTAGACTTGGTAGAACTGGTTGATGATGGTCAGGGAATCTTCGTAGAGGCAGAGTCGAAAATAAGACAGGGCCGCGAGGTACTCGGCCTCCGGGAAAAAGTAGGTCGAAAGGAGCGGTGACTTGTAGGTCGTCAGAAGCCCGAGGGTTCGGTTGTAGTCACCGAGCTGGTAGTAGACCCAGGCCTTCTCAAGCAAGAGGTAGGGCCATTTGTAGGACTTCTTGGGGATCTTGTCGTAGGCGTCCAGCGAAGCCTTGTAGTCTTCGATCTTGAAGAGGTGCCGGGCCTTGTTGACCTGGCAGATCTCCGAGACCATGACGTAGTAGCGCTGGATCTTCTCCGTCTTCGCTTCCTTGGCACTCTTTTCCGCCGCAGAGACACAGGCCCCATACGCCTCTCCCCGCTCGGAGACTTTCCCCTGTTGGTCATGGACCTGGGCCTCGAGGAGCTTCCCCTCGGGATAGTAGCGATGGTCCGGGTGAATTTTCATGAAGAGGTCGAGCGCATCTTTGTATTTCTTCTGCTGGAGCGCCTGCCGCCCCAGGATGAACCGCGTGCTCGACGTCGGGTACTTCCGTAGCAGGTCCGAGTCGTAGTCCTCGAGGAGTTCGATGCCGGTGTAGTACAGGAGGTCTTCGAGGAGCTTTAGGTCATCGTTGATGATCTCTCGGTTATGGGTCTCGACGAAGAACTCGTTCAAGGCCGAGAAGTAGTACTTCTTCTCGAAGAGGGCAGCGGAGAAAGGTTTCTTCTTTCCCTCATCGGCCAGGAGCGGAAGCGTCAGGGCCAGGGTGAGGATCGCGAGAGCGGCCTTCATAGACATTCCTTAGTAAGAGAAGCCAACGCTGAAGATGAGATCCGTGTTCGTCCGAAGCTTATCGGACTTCGGGTTCTGGGGTCCCGGGGCCATGTAGTAGGTGTTCATGTACTCCACACCGAGATGGAGATTCTCGCGAAGGTGAAACTTGAGCTTGGTTTTCAGGACGGCGCCGTTGTAGACCTCTTGGTCGTAGCTATTGGGAACGTTATCCTGTCGCACCGTTTTGAGATTGCTGTCGGCCCTCACTTGGGCGTAACCGGCGCCGAAGGACCAGTCGAAGTAGAAGATCTGATTGAAGGTGTTGATCTTGCCGTAGAAGGGTGACCAGATCACGGCCGCACCGTAGGAGCCTTTCATCCGGCGGATGAAGGGCTCGGCTTCGTTGATCAGCCGAACGTTTCGGAAGTCGTCGTTATTTCTATTGGCGTACTGGTGGTAGAAAACCTCCAGGCCCCACTCCTCGTGGATGTAGTAGCCGGCCTTGAAGGAGTAGCCGTTGGTGTCCTGAAACTTCGAGGTGAAGTTTGAGATGTACCCGAGGTCGAAGTAAAAGGAGTTTTCTTTTTTATAGAGCTTGTTCTGGAGGACGTAGACTTTTTTATCGGGGTCGAGCCAGAGGAAGTCGTAGAGCGACTCCTCTCCCGCAAACGTTGCCCGCGATAGCATCAGAACGGCACCCAAGGCCCAGGTCAAAGATTTTAGCATACGTCCCTCATTGCTCTACTGTTTAACGTACTGAACTGTTATTTCCGCACCAACGGGAGGAAGATTTCCTGGAAGAAACCGGATCGACCGAGACGCCACGTCGAGATCAAACTGCGTGGTCTCCGCCCCGTTCACAAAGACCCGGAGTGTCCCCGCGGCCGGATCATGGGCCAGAGCAAAAGAGTCCAAGAGATTGATGATCGAGTCGCCCATCTCACTCAGGGTTCGATAGAAATCGGCCCGGATGTCCGCCACCGATCCAGCGGTCTGGGTCGAGGCTTCCATGTATCTATCGGCACCGGTGGTAATTCCATTACCAGAATTCGTCCGGTTGACATCGGCGATGGTGTAAACCTTCACCAGCCCGGCCTGGGCCTTGAACGATTTAAGATAGTCGGTGTAGAAGGTCACCGCCCGAGGGGACTGATCTTCTTCGTCACTCACGACGACGACGGCAAGGTACGCGTCTGGGCGCAGGAAGGAGGTGGCGTGCTTCTGCATGAAACCTTCGGCGGCCTCGAGCCCTTTTTCATTCCCGGAGCCGCTCGTACCGACGCGAACCATCCGCCGGAAGTCATCTTTGAAGCGGAGCTCATTACTCTGCGCTTGGGCGGAGGTAAGCCTCGTGTTGGAGTCAGTTACCATGCGACCTTTCCGATCGGCCGAACTCACGTCCGTGGTCGTGATCGCCATTTTGAAGTCGACGTCCTTCGTGATGAACTCATTGATGAAGGCACTGAAGTTAGTCCCGAGCGCACTTTGCTCATCGGCCATGGAGCCCGAGTTATCGATGATCCACACGATGTCGAGCTTCTTCGCGGTGCTGGACACCTGCCGGAAAGTTTCGGTCTCGATGGTTGGCGCCGGATTCCCTCCACCGGTGGAGGAACCGCCGGCCGCAGATCCGTCTGCGCCACCGGTGGTCACACCACCTGCGGAGCCACCAGCAGAAGCACCACCGGCCGCAGATCCGTCTGCGCCACCAGTGGTCACACCACCTGCTGAGCCACCAGCAGAAGCACCGCCGGCCGCAGATCCATCTGCGCCACCGGTGGTCACACCACCTGCTGAGCCACCAGCAGAAGTACCGCCGGCCGCAGATCCATCTGCGCCGATGCCGCCGGTCTGCCCGGAGGTGGTCGATCCATCGACTCCACCGCCAGTTGTTCCACCAGTCGATCCACCTACTGTAGATCCATCCGTGCCGGTTGAGGGGGTCCCGGCCTGTCCTCCAGTGACTCCGGTCGTTCCGCTCGTCCCTCCCTGATCGCCCACTCCTGGCCCAGGACCTGTGTCACCGGGAACATCCGTTTCCGTCGGTGCCGTTTGATACGGGTTATCGAGGTACTCCTTCTCGTAGAAGTCTTCCTTGTTACAGCTCTCCAAGAAGAGCGAGAAGGAGAGCATAAGAAATAAGTTCGAAAGCGCTGAAACTCTGGTCTTCATGACTAGACTCCTGCCGGAGCGTAGGTGGTGAAACGCCATAGGCCTCGAGGCCCGGGAGCGATTTCGTCTACGGTTCTTCTCGGTTTTGGGATCTACCAACGTGCAGCTTGAAGTAACGTCCAACACAAACCCGAGTCGTAAAGAATTGTGCTATCGCTCTCGATTCTACGCTTCTGCAGTTTTTTCACAATCGGGATTTGCGGTAAAATGCAAAAGGCGCGGGACTTGAAACGCTTACGGCAGCGATGCCAACAAGCTCAGCGAGTCCCGGCCCTGCGTGCAAACAATCCTTGGCTCAGAGACCCACTCGGAGTTTTAACTTCTGATTTTTAAAGCGTCCCCGGAGGCGCTCCTGAGTTCCCTGCAAGTCGTTGCCAACCACAACCTCGCACAACCGCGACTCTCCGGCGAAGGGGTAGCGGTTGAAGTACCGCATGACCTTTAATGAACGTAGGTTCTCTCCGTCAACCTTCGGGCAACCGACCAGGATGCTCCCAGCGTACACGAACGGCACTCGTGCCATGTTGAACACAAAGCGCCGAAGCCCCGGGAGTGCGGTGTAGGTCGTGGTCCCGTCCGAAAGGCCAGTCAGTTCCCAATCCCCGACCGGCAAGGGATGAAGATTGAGGCCTCGCTGAAGAGTGACATTCACAGACTTCTTCGAGGCAATATTTTGAACATAGAGAGTCAGAGTGTTCCCGGAGAGAAGCTCCCAGACGGCCTGCCGCTGAGGCCGCTCGGTTGGTGTAGAATGACTGGCCCGAGGCTTCGTCTGCCGAGGAGGACTCGGCTTCACCGCGGGCACCGGGGTCTGTGGAGGAGCGAGGGTGCACCCCGTGAAGAGGACTGCGAGCGGTAGGATGAAGCGCAGGGATTTCATGGGCTTAATTATGCTCGTTCGGATTGATCTGGTCAACGAATGTACCGGTAATCTTCCTGACAATCTGGATGCTCACAAGCTATACTCCCCCCCATGGCACTGCGGTCGGCATTCTCCCTTTCTCAGGTTGACTGGATCTCGCTCCTGGCGAAATCCGGGGCATCTCCTTTTGTCCTTCCCTTCCTTCTCGACGGGATCTACCGCAGTGAGGCCGTTCTCGGCCGGCACGTTTCACCGGGGCTCCTGACCCAGCTCCGTGAGGAGCTGGACTTCTCTCTCCCGGCCATCACGGCCCAGCAAGAAGCGACCGATGGAACGGTGAAGTTTCTTCTGCGACTCACCGACGGCCTGGAAGTAGAAACGGTGCTGATTCCCTTCCACAAACGCTTCACGGTGTGCCTCTCCACTCAGGTTGGCTGCGCCATGAATTGTAGCTTCTGCTACACCGGAACCCAGGGCCTAAAGCGCCACCTCACCAGCGGGGAAATCGTCGGGCAGTACCTCACGGTTAAGCGCTGGCTTCAGGCAAGAGTCCCCGGAGAGCTCCCGCCGAGCATCGTCTTCATGGGACAGGGGGAGCCTCTCCATAACGTCGCAGAAGTTGAACAGGCGATCCGGATCTTCACCGACTCACAACTCGTCGACCTGGGGCACCGCCAACTGACACTCTCAACCGTCGGTTATCTACCAGCGCTCCCCCGGTTGCGAGAGTCCCCGAAAGTGAATTTGGCGCTCTCGCTGCACTCTCCGTTCGAGGCCGAGCGTCGCCAGCTCATCCCCGTGAGTGAGCGCTTCCCCCTCGAGGCGGTGCTTCGGGAGCTCGACCGACTCCCACTCCTGCCGCGGCAGTTCATCACCTACGAATACCTCATGATCCGAGATTTCAACATCTCACCCAGGCATGCAGATGCGCTGGGAGACCTCCTGGGACACCGGAAGGCCCTGGTGAATCTCATCCCTTTCAATCCGTTCCCCGGAGCGCGCTGGGAGAGACCTTCGGCGGAGGCGGTCGAAGCGTTCCGAGAAGCACTCGTCGCACGAAAACTTCGGGTCATGGTTCGGACCACGAAGGGAGCAGAGATCCTGGCCGCCTGCGGGCAACTCAAAGTCACTCATCTCGCGAGGGAACATGCACTCCACTGACACGGACTACTACGCACGGTTCGGGGGGATAGGCCGGCTCTTCGGGGCCCGGGGCCTAGAGAAGATTAAAACTTCTCACGTCCTCGTCATCGGCATCGGCGGCGTCGGCTCTTGGGTGGCCGAAGCCCTCGCCCGCACGGGCATCGGTGCCATCACCCTCGTCGACCTCGACGATGTCTGTGTCACCAACATCAACCGCCAGGTCCACGCCGTGAGCGCAACCGTGGGCCAGTTCAAAGTCGATGTGATGCGGGCGCGGATCCGAGACATTCACCCCGACTGCGTCGTGGAAACCCACCAGTGTTTTTTTAGTCCCAAATCCCGCGAACTGATTTTCCAGCAGCGCTACGACTTCGTCATCGATGCGTGCGACGACTTCACCAACAAGTGCCACCTCATTGATCACTGCCGCAAGGAAGGCGTTCCCCTCGTCGTCATGGGCGGCGCCGGCGGCAAGGTTGATCCGCAGCAGATCCGAGTCACCGACATGGCGACGTCGGCCAACGACAGACTCCTAGCGCAGCTACGGAAAAAACTCCGGCGCGACTTCGCTTTCCCCGCAGAGACCGAGGGGGACTTTGGAGTCTGGGCAGTGTGGTCTCACGAACGGGCGGTCTACCCCACGGCCGATGGCTGCCTCACATATAAACCCCCAGGCCTTGCGAAGAACATGGACTGCGAAGAGGGCTTTGGCTCGGCCAGCTTCGTCACCGGTGCCTTCGCTTTCGCCGCGACTTCCCTTGTCCTGCGCGAACTCACAAAGGATCTTCGACCATGATGAAATTTTTTCGTGACCTCAAAGACTTTCTCAAGAACACGGCAACCGACGAACGCATCCCTTCCCGCGACAAGAAGATCCTCATCGCGCTCCTGGCGCTGCTCGTGTCTCCGTTCGACCTGATCCCGGACTGGATCCCCGTCTTCGGCCTTCTCGATGACTTCGTCATTCTGGCGATCATCCTGGATTACTTTTTCTCTGTCCTCGACTCCCGGATTCTTTTGTCGCACTTCCCGTGGGACATGAAGGCCTTTGCACGGTTGCGGGCGGTGGCCCGGGGGCTTCAGTTCTTTGTTCCTCGCTTCATCAAGAAGAAGCTCTGGGCCTACGTAGGTCATCCCTACTAACTGCCATACTATAGTGGTGTTCCGTCTGAGGTAAGAGGGCCGTGTTGTAGTAGTACATGAAGATGTCTAGGTGATCCTGCAAGCGCTTGGGGTCCTTCGTGGTACACCAGGTTTTTCGGATGAGTCGATTGATGTTCGCCCGGAGGGTCGCACAGGTATGATTGACGATGAAAAGCGGGTCGAATCGGACTTTCTTTAACTCTCCCTGCCCGGCAACACATGCTCGCTCACTAAGGAAGGTCACATGCTTTGCACGGTGAAGGTACTTCGAAACAAAGTACGGGTAGCGCGAGAACTCCGAAGGCAGGAATCTGTGAGACCTCCAGCCCCAGGATGCTCCGCCGGTGTTCGTCGACCGCGATGGACACCGTCAGGGGCTTGAGCTTTGAGTTCTCTTTCGTGATGAGGTCATCGATTTGAATGTTGTGCACGTTGCCAGCAATCTTTCGGAGAAAACGGTCATTCATACGTCGGCATCTTTTCCCAAGGAACGGTACTCGGCGCTCGATGGTTTTCCGATTAACCCCTAAGAAGATCGCAGCTCGACGCTGAGAAACGTTTGAGGACAGTAACTTCAGGAGAGACCCGTTGATTCGTCGCCGTTTTTGCCGGAAGGCCTCAGAAAAAGTAGCGGCCGAAAAGCGCTCTCCACATGTTTTGCAGCGATAGCGCTGGATCATTTTGGAGTCATCTTTGCGACGGAAGAATCCATCCCGGCAAAAATTTTGAGGAGCTGCACAAGCTTTATTAGGACATGAGGTGATCATTCCTTCTTGATTGCAAGATACAATCCAGACCTAAGATTTGTATGTGGGCGGAGTTACACGATTCTGAAACGTAGCTTAAAATTTATGGAATGATCACCGGAGCATATTTAAAATCAATCATCACCACTGTCGTCAGGCAGTTCAGGTTAGTCGTGGGACCGAAACTCCGGCACGATCTTCTTCATTTCGTTCTGAATTTCCTTAAACTGTTTCCCATCCAGATCCACCGAATGCACCTCTTCAATTTTATTCTCCGACGGCGTAAGCGAGGCCGGAGATCGAGCGGCGACGTCCGCGGCTTTCTTATTAATGTCTCTCCACTGCTCGGGGGAAAGGCTTTTCATCCGGAGTCTCGCCTTCTCGGCCTCGGGCGCTGAGATGACGTTCTCTCGGACCATCTGCTGGAGCATGCTCTCCACGTGCTGCGGAGAAACTTCCGCCCAAGCGGTCAGGGTGATGCTAAGGATCATCATCGATAGGATTTTCTTCATGCAGGATTACCTCTACCGAAGTATCGGTGAGGTGCACCTAGGACTTGAAGGTTATTTTCCGACGTTAAAGATCCAGTATCCTAGAGTTCCGTTCTTCGCCGCAGAAGGGAGACCACTGGCAAGATTTTGTGTCAGTGGAAGGCGATGACCTGGTACTGGCGAGTTTCCTTGGGGGTTTCGACCTCGAACTCGTCTCCGGTCCTGAGGCCCAGGAGAGCATCCCCGATGGGCGAGAACACTGAAACCACGAGCACCGCCTCCGCATCGACCTTCAGTAAAGAGCCTCCGGCGGTGGGGATGAGGAAGTACTTTCGGACTTGGTCATGGTAGCGCAGATCGACCAGGGCCCCGATACTGATTTCTCCCATCCGCACCGAGGCTTCGAGATCAACCTCATCCAGAATCTGGATCTCGAGTTTGAGTTCCTCCACTCGCTTGGCCTCGGCGCTGGCAAGGTACGATGCCTCAAGGGCCCGGGTGTCATACTTACTCTCGGCCTTGAATTCTTGGTCCGTGGCGAAGTCTCGGTTTGCTTTGGCCGAAGCCTCAAGGCCTGAGAGTTCCTCTCGCGCCTGACTCAGGAGCCGGTCGAGGAGCTGACGCTTCATTAAGTGCCACAGCACTTTTTAAACTTCTTCCCAGACCCACAGGAACACGGATCATTGCGGCCGAGCTTCGGTTCGAGCCGGCGCACGGGCTGGGCCCCGTGAATCTGGCCTTCTTTAAATTTCCACTCTCCGGTGGATCGGGAAAAGAGCGAGGTCTCGTGGTGGCGCAGCTCGGTGCCACTCGCCTTATCTTTATAGTGAGCGACGAACTCAACGACGCCAGTGGGATCGGCGGCCCCACCTTTTTGAGTCTTTTTGATTTCTAGGCCCAGCCACTCGGAGCTCTCGGCCCACTTCAGTGCCTCTTCCTTGTTGAATTCCTCGCCCTCAACTTTCACTTGGGTGGAGTCGATGTAACTGATGTTCCGAACCACGTACGCCGTGTAGCGAGCACGCATCAGCGCCTCGGCCGTCGGCGCAGGTTTCTTGCCTTCGATGAAAGGTCGGCAGCAGGCGTCGTAGCTAAGCTTGGATTGGTCGAGCGATCGGCAAGGGCAGTCTGACATGGGTTCTCCTATGAATTCACCTATTATCGAGGTAAGATACGAAAGATTCAATCAACAATTTGGTGCCGCGTGAAGCAATTTCAGAAGATTCCCCTTCCGATCGATGCGCATCTCCAGGACATCATCGGGGCCATCCGCGCCAGCTCCACGGTGATGATCAAGGCCTCCCCGGGGTCCGGCAAGACCACCCGGCTCCCCTGGGCACTTGTCGAAAGCCTCGGGAGCAGCGTCGTCGTTCTCGAGCCGCGCCGGCTGGCGGCCAAGCTTGCCGCACAGCGGATCGCTGAGGAAGAAGAGCTGGTTCTGGGAAAAGAAGTTGGCTACCACTTCCGTTTTGAGAAGAACACCTCTCGGGACACCCGGCTCACGTTTTACACTGAGGGGACGTTTTTAAAACGGTTTCAGAGCGACCCGGGCCTTGAGGGCGTAGACATCGTCATCCTCGATGAATTTCACGAACGGCATCTGGACACGGACCTCGCTCTTGCCCTCCTGCGCGGACTCCAGGAGCGCCGAGCGCTGAAGCTGGTGATCATGTCCGCGACGCTTGACCTTGAACTCGTGAGCGTTTTTCCCGGAGCGCGGGCGATTGAGATCATGGCGCCCCACTACCCTGTGACCGTTTCCTATCTTCCGAACGTACCGTCTGAGCTCACCCGACCTCTGGAGGCGAAGGTCCGCCGGGCCGTGGAATCGTCCACCGGAGATACGCTGGTTTTTCTACCGGGCATGCGGGAGATGCTTCGAGTCAGCGAGGCGCTGAACGGGGACTACGATGTCTTTCTCCTTCACGCTGACCTCGATCGGGAGGAGCAGGCCCAAGCTCTCGTTCCGGGGAAGCGCCGGCGGGTCATCCTCTCGACCAACATCGCCGAGAGCTCCGTCACAATCCCTGGCATCACCACGGTGATCGACGCTGGGATTCAACGAGAATCTCGAGTCTCTCCCTGGAACGGACTGCGGCTCATCCAAGACGGTCCCTGCACCCAGGCGTCGGCCATTCAGCGGATGGGACGGGCGGGCCGAACGGGCCCGGGGAGATGCCTGCGCCTCTACAGCGAACAAGATTTTAATGAAAGGCCACCCCACACGGTACCGGAGCTTGAGCGCGCTGATCTGACAGATACCTACCTTTTGGTCGCGGCCACGGAACTGCCGGTGCGCTGGTTCCATCCCCCACCGGCTGCGAAATGGGAGAAGGCCCGGCAGCTCCTGCACCAACTCGGGGCCTTGCGTGACGATCGACTGACACCGACTGGACAGAAGATGCTGGCCTATCCAGTGGGAGCGCGACTGGCACGTATCCTCGTGGCCGGTGAGGAACTCTCCAGCAAGGACAAGGAGACCCTCGTGCGCTACATCGCCGAAGAGATCGAGGGAGATCGAACCGGGGCCCTTCGGCGACGCCTAGGGAGCTATCAGAAACTTCCAGGAACTGGATCCGTGGGACAGTGGGAGAAATGCCTCTTGCCCGGCTTCGTGGACCAACTGGCCCGCTACCGGCGCGGGGCCCGGGACTTCATTCATTTTTCCGGGAAGGTCCTTCGCGCCCACCCCCAGTTGCATGACTTAACTGATGGTCTCTACATCGTCTTCGATGTGACCCAGAGGCAAGAAGCAGTGCGGGTCCTCGAGATCTCAGACGAGTGGCCCTGGGAGCTTGACCCGTTTCCGTTCCGCGAGGAGGATGAGTTCGTCGTCGGGGAGCGCATCGGCGTTGTCCGGAAGACGAAACTCGGAAGCATCGTCGTCGAAGAGGTCGCGGTAAAGGTCACCTGGGACTCACTGCCAGAGTCCTCGCGAGAGAAGCTCCTTGAACTTTCTGCCACCCGCGCGCAGCAGCTCATCTCCCAGTGGAAAGAGACGCAGACCTATGGGCGTCTTGCCTTCTGGGCCCGCAGTCAGGGCCTCTCGCTGGAGGAGTTCCTAGACCAGATTTCTGTCGCACAGTTTTTTTCAGAGGCAGGTCTCGGGTTCGAAGGATTTGCGGAGTTTCTCGAGCGCTTCGCCCTGGAAAAATTCGGCGCCAAGGATCTCGCGCGCCTTCTTCCACTGAAGCTTAACCTCGGAGGCCGTCGCGAGCTCACGGTCCACTATCCGGCCAACCTGGATCCGTTCCTCGAGGCCCCGATCCAGGATTTTTTTGGCATCAGCGAATCGCCGCGGATCCTCAACGGCGCGGTCCCCCTCCAGCTCAAACTCCTTGGGCCCCATAAGCGTCCGATCCAAGTCACCAAGGACCTGAAAAATTTTTGGGCCAGAACCTATCCCGAAATGAAGCGCGAGTATGCCCGGGACTATCCCCGGCACTACTGGCCCGATGACCCGGCGGCGGCCAAGCCGTTCCTCTTAAAATCTCATCTCCCCAAGGAGTAACCTCTTACCAAGTGATGCGGCCTAGGAAGAGGGAGGGCATGAGTCCGATCATGAGCAGGAGCAGGAACGCTAAGAGGTAGGGCAGCATTTCTCCGAGAGTCATGTCGAAATTCCCATGGGTCTCATGGTAGGGCGAAGGGCCCAGGAAGATCTTGGTGAATATCAAAAAGAAGAGGATCCCATTCAGGGCCGTCGCAAAAATATGACCGAGCCCAAGGTAGGGCCAGTACTCGAGAAGGCCCGTGATGACCACGTCTTCGACGACGTGCGAAGCTCCTAGCGGAACACCGATGACACAGAAACCGAAGAGGCAAAAGAGGGTCGCGAGCTTGGGATAATAGGTGGCCATACCATAGAACTGGGAACGGCGTTTGAGGCCAAAGGAGTGGTTGACGTAACCGAGGATGGAAAACAGAGACGTCCCGGCAACGGAGATGACCATCATGTGGAGGTAGGAGCCCTTCGCGGCCGTAAGATTGGCCTGCATCCCGGTCAAGAGAAGCGAGGCCTGAGCGATGTACAAGTAGGTCGTTTTTTTGGCAAAATTTTCCTCCAGAATTCCTCGGAGCGACCAGTAGAGAGAGGAGAAGATCGAGAGCGAGAGGAGCAGGATTTGAAAAATATCTGGGTCAAACTTCAAGGTCGGCAGCAGGAGCTGCACGAAGAGAAGGATTCCGGCCCGGGTTAAGAAGATGGCCGAGAACTCGTACCAGGGAAGGCGGCCCACGACGTCATGAACCCAGGAGTGAAAAGGAAAGATCCCATGCGCCTCGTAGACGATGACGAAGGTCAGAAGTAGCACGGGCCAGGTAAAAAACGAGGCCGGCATCTCCGTCATCGGCACTAGAAGTAGACCCTCTTTCCCAGCAAAAAACATCAGCAGAAGAAAGCAGATGAAGGTCATGAGGTGCTGGAAGACGTAGGTTCCGCCGGTCCCCTCTTTCAGGAAGGCCCGCATGGGGATCGCCCGTTGGAAGGTCCAGAAGAGGAGGAAGGTCGGAAGGTTATTTGCCAGAATGATCCCGAGGCCACCGGCGACGTAGAATAGAAACTCCGGCGACAGATTGATCGTGCGCCTCACTGGATAGAGGCCCGTGAAGAGGGATCCGCAGTAAAGGAGCCCGATGAAGACACTGATCTTGTTGTAGCGGACGTCGAAGAGGGAGTACACGAAGGCACTATCGGAGAACTCGTCGGTGAAGAAAATGACGGCGAAGAACAAGAAGAGCACACCCAAGAGACCGAGGACGAAATCCTGCCAGCGTTTCCCGATGTGAAAGAAGGAGGAGATCACCGCGGGACCGAAGGTCGTGACGAGCGGAACGATTTCCATGAAGGGCGAGGATAGTTTCATCATTTCTTCCTCAGAAGGAGCTTCAAGAGACGGGTATCGAACTCCAACCACCGCGCCTCCCACTGCAGGTAGACCCGCATGGGATAAAGGAACCCAGCGATCAATCGGCCCGTGAAATAGTCGAGGTGAAACCCATGGAGGGCGTGGACGTAGACCCTCTGGCGCACGGCCGGTGAGAAGAAGCGCTCAAACGAAAACCTCCGATGGATGGTCCGATTGTGCTCGACCACTGGGTTCTCGTAGAAATCCTGAATGAGCGAACTCGAGCGCAGGAACTGGTACGTGCGCAGACTTGCGTGGGTGACCATGTGGAAGAGAGCGAAGCCCGTGAAGCCCAGGGCGATTTCGATGTAGATGAGGCCCACCTGGGAGATGGTCGCGTACGCCAACATCGTCTTCGCATCGGAGCGCGTCCGGCCCACCAGCGTGGCGTAGACCGCCGAAAGACCACCGATCAATCCCACCAGCACGAGGAGCACGGGGAAGTGGGCAAAGTAGTCGTAGAACCGAAGAAGCAGGAAGGGCCCGAGGTGCACAGAAAGGGCACCGTAGAAGATCGCACTCGACGGTGTGGGCCCTTCCATCGCGGCCGGAAGCCACGAGCACATTGGCAACTGGCCCGCCTTCGCCAGACTTGCCCAGGTGATAAAAAGACCGATGAACACTAATCCCGCCCCCCCGTGCCCGTGGTCTAGGAGGGTCGGAATGATCACGAAGTCCGTCGTATGGAGGTAGTGGTGGGCCCAGGCCGCCCCCGCCAGGATTCCCATGTCACAGAGCCGGTAGGAAATGATGGCCTTGGTCGCATGAACGACGGGCTGGGACTTATCGTAGAAATAACTGATGAGAAGCACCGACGTTGTTCCGACGAGCTCCCACCCGATGAAGAGGAGGTCAATCGAGCGAGAAAAAGACACGACGATGAGCCCGAAGAGGAGCGTCGAGAGGAGGAAGACGAATCGGAAGTAGCCCGCTTCCCGGTGGAGGTAGTTGCGGGAGAAGCGAAAGATCACTCCGACTAAGGCCGTGGCCAGGAGCGCGTAGGTCGCCCCGAGGAGATCGACGATGAAGCGGAGTTTGAACTGGTAGTCGCCCACGGCAAACCAGTCGGCGAAGTCGATCAACAGAAACGAGGGCCTGTGCAGGAACGTTAACACCGCAAGCCCAAGGGCCAGCGTCACCATGTAGAGCGAGTAAAACCTGAGGGCGTTGGAGAGGTGCTGCTCCGAGAGCTTGATGCGGGTGAAGTACACACCGGCGAGGAGCCCCATCCAAAGGAGGGGTGTGAAGATGAGGAGCGTGAAGAAACTATTCGCCATGATGAATCTCCGCGAAGTCCGAGGTCTCGTGGGATTTCAGGAGATCGAGGGAGGAGGTGAACTCTTTGAGCGCGGGCCCATCGAAGCTGATTTCTTGGAAATCGCTCTGAGAGAACATCCACCATTTCCCGGTTTCCGGATCGATCACCGCCAAGCGCATCCAATGATTGTACAGAAGGTTCCGCAGGCGCGCGTGTCCGTCGAAGAGCTCCTTGACTCGAGCAAGAGGGGCCTCGACTACGGTCAGGTTCCGGATGGGCTCATGGATCTCAACCATCTGCCGAGCGAGGCCGATCCGAAGGTCGCTCTGCGATCCGGTCATGACTCCCAGGAGCGAAGTCATGTTGAGCGGGAGCTTCGAGCCGCAGCCAAAGTTGTCATTGTCCACCGCAGAGAAATAGTAATCCATGTTAATGTTGACGGCGACGGGAATGCCTCCGATGACGACCTGCCGGAGAACGGATCCATCGGGATCCTGACTCCAGTCGTAGCTCAAGAGGAAGGAGCGCCGGTTCATGAAAAGTCCGCGGGTCAGAGTGCGACGGCCCACGATCGCCAGAGCATTGGAGGAGTGGCCATACTCGGGCCGGGGCTGAGCGATGTCATGGGCCCGCTCGCGAACGTGCCCGATGGCACCGGCGACGCCCGTTGATTCGTCGAAGGACGAGAACCGTTGACAGCGCTCAAACGCGTTCCTCTGGGCTGCCTCTTTGAGGTGCGTCTTGAGCCGCTCGAAGTCCTCTCGGTGAGTGGACGGCAGATCCTTGTGATTGAGGAAGAGGATCTCATCGGTGCAGGTGTCATGGAAGCCGCCGATAAAGAAGGTATCATCCGGGATCCGGTACCCAAGTTTTTCAACTTCGGCCCGGACGAAGGGATCATTGGCCATCTGGGCGTAGGCGCGGGAGTTCGGGATGCCCGCGTTCCCCCCGCAGGCGCCACACCCGTAGGCCTGCCGGAAGGGATTATTGTTACTCGACGAACCGTGTGCCAGCAGGACCACAAGCCGGGACAGGTCACGGGTGCCGCACATGCGAAGGACCGCCGTGACGATCTGGGCCTGCTCGGAATACGAATACCCCACCCCCGGGTCCGTGCTCAAAACCTCAAGCTCGGTTTCTGGCTCTTTGCCGAAGAGATCCCTCAGGTTTCTGCGAAGGACCCGGTTGTGCCGCGGGAAGAAAACCTGGATCGTCATGGGAATTAAACTCGCGACCCCGAGGATGAGCGTTGCGAGGAATCCGCGGAAGAGGGTTCGAGTGTTGTAGTAAAGACCGAGGTCACTGGTGCCCCGGAGGAGGTTCCAGCGCTGGAAGGCATGGTCGTCACTGACCGAGACTTCGTGGATGATCCGAGACGGGGTGATGACCGGAGGGCACTGGGCGATGGGTCGCTTATTTTTCACGCTCACGAAGTTCATGTCGATCCCGAAGAAACCCACCACTCCGAAGGTCTCCACCGCGTCGTCGACCTCTTCCGTGTGCCGGCGCAGAGATTCCTCTCTGTCGTCGATGCAGAAAAGGATCTGAGCATAGGGCCGGCCCCCGGCCGAGGTTTCTGCAGATTGACGGCCACGCAGGGCCTCGATCGCCTCGCGATGAAAATGGTGTTCGTAGGCCTCGTGCCAAAGTCGCACACGGTCCCGGTGCTCGGCGACGTCAACTTCGTCGATCATCTGCAGGAGCTGGGCCGCGGAATGGTCGCGCATCCACCGCGGCGGCAACTTAAACGTCAGCGTCACTTGGTAGAGTGCTAACGCGAGCTGAAAGCTCCGGAGTTCGAGAGGAGCGAGGCGGCCATAGAGGAGAGAGAGATCGATGGAGTGGGCCTTCGCGTGGAACTCATCCATCGCTCGATCCATCAGGACCAGTGCTGCGAGGTAATCGACGAGCCGAATCCCCGGGGCCTTCACCGGAGCTTGCCACGGTTCGGTCTCGAGCTTGTTGACCATCCCGGACCAACCCTTAAGGTCGAAGAGCACCTCGAGGAGATAGTCCTCCCAGAGGGACTCCGGAAGACCGGTCAGGCGAAGCTCGGCCTCGATCACCTGGGCCGAAGATTGTCCCCGGTAGGTCGCTGCTTTTTGGGTGAGGGTCTTGAGCCAGCCAGCGGCGTACGGAGTCTGGACCTCAAGATCGTAGAGAAAAAAATTCCAGAACCCCTGGGCCCGGAACGGATTGGGCCAGAAACTCTGCCCCTGATCAAGGTAGCTTGAGATCAACCGGATCGCGAGGGGTTGAAGGCTAATGGCGTAGCTCTCATCGTAGTACTTTTCCCAGTAATCTTTGCCCCGTAAGAACGTCCGAGACCGGGAGAGCACGAGGGTCTCACCCTGCACCTTCTCTTGGCAGTGCTCCCACAGGGACTGGTCCTCGACCTTGGGCTGAGTTTCGTCGTCGTTGAAGGAGAGCTCTGAAAACATCAGCCGGTAAAAGTATTCCTTGGGAGAGAGGCCCAGGAGAGAGAGAGAGGGCATCGGGGCGTAGTGACCGAGGTAGTGGTCGATGGCGCGGAAGATGTCCGCATCGGTCATCTTCTTGTCGGCGTAGAGCTGGGTGTAGCGGAAGGTTTCCCAGTACGGTCGGGCCCGGTAGAGCTTCCCCGCTTCACCGACGGCCTCGTGGAAGTCCAAATGCTCGAAGGTCTGGAGGATATTATTATGGACAAACGAATGGAGTGGATTCTGGATCGGCAGCTTCGGGCGTAGGGAATCGATGAGTGCTTGCAACATGGGTGTATTCTACCCCTCACCCTCCCCATAAACCAATGCGGATGAAAGAAAATTAATCATAACGATAATTAATCTCCACGTTCATCATCTTCTTACGAGGGTCGAGGAGGTTGGAGAGGCCCCGGTAGTTCAGCAGGCGGCGCTGCTTTCGATCATAGGTCAGTTCGAGCTTCGGAGCAAAGAGCTTGAGGATCCAGTTATCGATCTCGATCTCCAGGTTAACCCGCTCCGGCGTTGCCCCGATGACTCGGAGATAGAAATCGTACACGTCCAGCCGCCCCGGAATGACAAATTTCAAAGGAAGCTTCCCTTTCTTCACGATCTCCTCAAGATTCACTACGAGGTAATAGTGAAGGCCTTGGCCCCCGACCAGAAGCCCGCCCTTGTGGTCACCGCTATCGAGGGTTTCCTTTTCCTCTTTCTCACCGTCGCGATTAAACATCTCCGGTTTTTGCTGCCGGTAGCGGATGCCGTGAGCATTTTTGGCGCGCTTGTCATCCATTTCGTGGGCCGGGAGGGCCAGGGAAGGCCCGTAGTCATTCACCAGACGTCCCAGTTCAACACCGGCGGGGTCGGAATACACGGTCTCAGACCGAAGAGGTTTTTCTCCCTCGAAGGTAACCGTGTGGAGTTCTCGGTAGACGAGCTCCCCTCCACTGCGCGCCTCTCCTCGGTACGTTTGCGTGGTCGCGGCTGCCGCGGCGATCAAGAGTCCCAGATAAAAAAGATTCATGCATCACCTCTTTGAAGATCATTATCCTATCAGGTAGAATGAATTTCACCTCAAAAAGTTTGGACAACGATGGAAAAAACACAACCCCGGATCCTGTTCCTCCATGGTGCTCTCGGAACCAGCGCAGACCTCGACCCACTGATTGCCGTCTTCCGCGAGCGGGGCTTCGAGGCCCTGAGCTTTAACTTCTCGGGCCACGGCGTCGATGCAACACTGCCCGCGGAGTTCCGGATTGACCACTTCGCGCGGGACCTCGAAGCATTTCTCAAAACGAAAGGGCTCACTGACATCCCCGTGTTCGGCTACTCGATGGGCGGCTACGTGGCCCTTTACCATCGCGCGAACTACGAAGATTCCCCGATCCGCCAGATCTTTACCTATGGGACAAAGTTTAACTGGTCGCCCAAGGCCGTTCAGAAGGAGCTTCCGATGCTTGTTCCCGAGCACCTCGAGGAGAAGTTTCCGCACTTCGTTGAGGCCCTGAAGGCCAAGCACGGTGAGAATTGGCGGCAGATCCTTTTCGCCACGGCCCACATGATGCAAAACCTCGAGCGCCTCGACGGGCTCACCAAAGAAGACGTCTCAGACCTCGAACTACCGGTGACCCTGATCCTAGGAGATCAGGACCGCATGGTGACAACCGAAGAGACCCAGCTCTCGGCCTCGTGGCTGCGCCACGGCTGCGTGAAGATCATCTCCCATTCAAAGCACGAGCTCGAGCGGTCGAACCTGCGAGAGATTGCGGAGACGGTGATCGGGGACTTGGATTAACGAGAGGAACCCCGGAGGCCAAAAAGGCTCCCGGGGAAGGTCCCCCTAGAGCATGCCCTCTTCTTTCATCGCACGAACCACGCTCGGGCGCTCGCCGACGCGGGCCATGTAGGCAGTGATGTTCGCGTGGGCCGAGAGGTCGACGCCCACGTACTTACTCCAGCCAAGAACGGTGAAGAGATACGCATCGGCGATGGAGAACGTTGTCCCGAGGGCAAAGTCCCGGTTCCCAAGGCGAGCGGCGGCGACAGCGACCTTCTTCCGGAGCATCTCGACGTAGTAGGACTTGAGCTCCGTCTGGCCTTCAGCGTTGTTAACGATCATGCCGGCAAAGAAGAGCGGGCTATAATTTTTATGAAGGTCAGTCGCGATGAAATTGAGCCATTCGAGGCACCGGTAGCGGTCCGTGGTGCCGGCCCTCGGCATAAGGTTGGCCTCAGGTTTTTGATCCGCCAGATACTGCATGATCACCACGCCTTCGGTGAGGATCTCTCCGGACTCCATCCGAAGCGCCGGCACGGAGCCGTTCGGGTTGATCTTCCAGTAGTCTCCGGACGCACAGGTCTTCGTCTTGAAATCGACCGCTTCGAGTTCGTAAACCATGTTGAGCTCGGCCATGACGATGTGGGGTGCTAGAGAGCATGCAGCAGACTTGTAGAAAAGTTTCATTGATCCTCCAGTGATTTTTAAAGTCACATTTTGCCTCACCCCACGGGGATTCGCTAGCAGCGACGCTCCGATCCTGAGTAAAACTCTTTTGGGATAACTTTAGGTGGTTCGCCCCGTGATTCACGGTAGAAGGATGCTTGAAACCCAAAGAGGTACCCGTGCCGAAGACCCTGGCGATTGTGGACGACGAGCTTGAAATGGAAGACGTGTTTTCCCTCATTTTTGAGGAACTCACCTCCCAGGACCTCCTTCGGATCGAGTTTTTCTCCGACGCGCCAGCGCTGTGGAAGTGGACCGAGACCCGGAGGCCAGATCTCGTGATCACGGACATCAGTCTGAGTGGAATCGAGGGCCCTGAACTGGTCCGGGGCCTGCGTCAAAGGGCCCCGGAAATCCCGGTGTATTTCATGAGTGGCCATGCGGAGGAGAGCTACCGAAAACTTATGCGGGAGCTGAATGTCTGCCGCTACCTCGCAAAACCGTTTGCTGCCACGGCACTCCTCGCATTCGTCGAGCACGACCTCGGGTTGATCCCCGTGGGCCGAGAAGAAATGCATCCTCCCACCTCGTGAGTGGCCACGGGCCAGCGGGAACACTGGCATGAGGGACTATTCGTGGATCGGAGAGATCGCCCTCGAATCAAGGGACTGCGTCGAAGCCCTTGGGGCGTACTTTGGCAAGGCGATCTCGAAGGTCAGCTTCGATCCGGTCAAGGACAGAGAGAAAAAGCGCGCCTGGTTAACCCTCACGCGAGACTTGCTCAAGGTCTCCTCTACCGCAGAAAAATCTTCTGGACCGAACATCGACGCGAGCATCGATGCTTTGGAACTCTTGGGCATGGACCAGTTTAACCAGGCCAACTTAACAGAGGAAGCGCTGGCACCGGCCCTGAAGCACCTCTTCGACTGGATGCTGGATACCCTGGGAACGAACCCCGAGCTCCTCGACTACCTCGAAGACAAAGACCTCCTCGGAGACATTACCGCGGCCCTGGCAGAGCGGCTCTTTCCCTTCTTCCGACTTTTCCCGGTCTTATCTGCCCAGGCGCAGGGACTTCTCCCGCACCTCCGGGAGCCCCTCTTCACGGCCCTCTCTGAGCTCTCCGATCATCAGCACACCACACTGGCGCGTCTCACAGAAAAAATCATCCGCCGCTACTACGCCAGCGAAGTGAGACCGTCTCTCGTGGAACTCTTGCAACACAGGCCCCAGGGTCAAAACCTGCTGTTGCCGCTCATCGACGAGGCGATCCATCACCTTCCTGCGGACCGCTGCATGACCGCGCTCATCGCTCTCTTGTGCACTCCTCACGCAGAACTTGGCCAGGGTCGGGTGGTTTCGATTGTTCTCCAGGAACTCGGAGGCCTGTACGTCAAGCTCGCGCAAGTCCTCGCCGAGCTTGCGCCGCCCTCCCTGGCCCGGGAACTCCGGCAGCAGCAGGATCGGCTGGGAGGAGTCTACGGTTCAAGAGTCAAATCCTGGGCCTACGTCCTCGAGGTCTTCGACCGTCCAGCGTGGGAGCGGCTCCGCCACTACCTTCACATCCCGACAGGGCCACAGAGCGCCTACGCCGGGGCCTCCGTGGGAGCGATCTACGAGTTCGAATTGACGGAGCTAGGAAAGAGAAAGCTCCAAACAAACGGGCCCGTGCTCTTGAAGATTCAAAGGCCGGGCCTTCTCGATCTCTTCGAGGCACAGAAAAAGACACTCCTGGCGGTGTTGGAACACATCGCTGAGAAGCTCACCGACACCAGGCTCTCCCCCGGAGAGCAGCTCGAGGTCAAGGGCCTCATCACGGCCCTGAAGAGCACCATCGTCAACTACGCCCTCCAGAGCTCAAGTGAGCTCGACTTTCGGGTCGACAAGCGCAACGCGGAGCTCGTCCGCGAGGCCCTGAGGGGGAAGTTCGACCTCTGTGTCCCGCAGTACTACCACGCGGAGGCCGATGTCTTACTGATGGAAAAGATCGACGGCGGAAAGGTCACCGAGGTGGCCAGTTCTCGGTACCTCGAGCGCCTGAGCATCGCCAACACCCTGAGCGACGCCTACCTGTACTTGATGTTCAAGGAAGGAATCATCTGGGCCGATCCCCACGCCGGAAACATTCTCTATGACCCCGATCGGCGCAAGATCAAACTCATCGACCTGAATCCGTGCTTTACCTGGGAGGACGCAACCATTAAGCTCTTCATCGGTTTCCTCTACCGACTCATCCTCGGTGACCAGCGAGGGATCTTCACGGGCCTCGAGGAACTGGTCGAGGATCCGGTTGCGCTTCGATCCCCCGCAACGCAAGCGCTGATCAGAAACTTCGTGGCCGCAGGGAACCAAGGGACCTTCATCCGCTACCTTTCGGAGTTCGTCCGCCTCCTCGGCGAGGCCAACATCTCTCTGAAGATCGAAGTCCAAGCAGCGCTCCGAGGCATCACCCAACTCTACCTCACCGCCAGTGCCATCAGCTCCGGGCATAGCTTCGGGCAGATCTTCCAGCGGCAGTTCGACCGTCGAGTGCTCCTGCGACACTTCCTCTCAATTGGCCCTCTCAAAGTGACGAGAGCACTCCTGCCCATCGCCTTCGATCTTGTGCGAAACTCCCCCGAGCAGGAAGTGGGACCAACGCTCGACGAGCGCGACCTCACGGCGGTCGAAGAGGCGCTCGTGCTCCTGGACCAGGAGAACGTGTGCCACATCCAACTCCGGCGCCTGAGCCCCGAGGACAACACACAGCTGGCCCTGTCGAGCGATGGATCAAGACTGATCCGAAGCGCCAACCTCACCATCGAGCTCCTGACCGAAACGAAACCTGCCTCGGTCCGCTACGTCCTCGAGCTCCCCACCAAAGAGTGGCTCCGGGAGCGGCAAGAGTACGTCAAACTCCAGGGCCTGGGGTTCGCCCTCTGCACCGTCGAGTGCTTAGAGCAACTGCGCCGGCACTCGCTGGAAAACTACTGGTATGCCGTCGAGGGGTGGATTAAAGAACCGGGCCGGAGAACCTCCCAAGAGAGCACCCTGGTCGGCGACGTCCGCCTGGCCGCCCGACGGCTCTTCGCCCAGCGCTTCGAGGGCATGTGGGTGTCGGAGTTCATGACGGCCTCACGCTGGCACCGGTTCCTCTGGAGGCTCCTCATCCGCTTCGAAGAGCGGTGTGAGAAACGAGAGACTGGGTACTTTTGTTTTCTTCGGAAGAAACCGGGAAAGGATCCCGTCCGGGCCCATGTCCTTGGGCCGCTCTACTGGATAACACTGATCTCGGAGCGCTTGATGATCCAAGGAATCAAAACCATGATCCGCCGCTCGAGGTTTGAGATGAACCTCCTTCCGTTAACCACCGAGCAGTTGATCGAGAGGATGATTTACGGTCTCCTGAGGCGAGGCCTTACCCAGCGGAAAAAATAGCGGCCAACGGTGTAGGATTTTCACATTAAATAAGATCATCGCCGGTGATTCTCTTCAAGGGAGGGTGTCTTGACGCACCAAATAAAGACACTCCGGTTCTCTCCAGGCAAAAATCATGTATGTTTAGAATTATTCTTTTTCTTGCTCTCTCGAGCTCGCTGGCCTTTGCTGGGCCTAGCGACCTGGACTCCAGGGCCCAAGCGGGAGAGCTCCTCGAGCGCGCGGCCACGGAGACCGATCTCTACCGTCGGCTCGATTTTTTTTCGAGCACCTTCCTCGGACTTCCGTACGGTAAGAACGGCCCTCTCGGGGAGGGCCCTGGTGCCCGCTACGATCAGGACCCGCTCTACCGCTTCGACACGTTTGACTGCACCACCTTGATCGAAACGGTTCTGGCCTTGGCCCGCGCTCGCACCGTCGGAGAATTCGAGACCACTCTGGATCTGATTCGGTACGAAGACGGAGACGTCGACTACTTAAAACGAAACCACTTCACCGATCTCCAGTGGATCCCAGAAACGATCCGCCAGGGTCAATTAAGCGAGAGCACTCACCTCCTGGCCCCCGCCGGAGACCTTAAACTGGCCCAAGCGCTGATCAACTTTCCCGGCTGGCTCCGGGCCCATACTCTCAATCAGATCATCGTTCCGGAGGCGTCAACCGCCGAGCGCCAGGCCATCCTGGAAGAACTTCGGGAGCGAGGAAATGAATTCTCGGTAGAACTGGCCCAAGTCCCGTACGTGTCCATCAAAACGATTCTCGAGAACCCGAGCCTCTTGGATCGACTTCCGGAGGTCACGGTCGTGAACTTCGTCCGGCCCAACTGGGACCTCACCGCCAGCGCCGGAACTCATCTCAACATCTCTCACCAAGGGTTCCTCTTCCGGAAAGGAATGAAGGTCATCCTCCGGCACGCCAGTACGCAGGGAAAAGTGGAGGATGTTTCATTTCTAGAATACCTAGAGATTTTCAGGAACCATCCCACGCTCAAGGGCGTCCACATTCTCTCTATCCCATATTAAACTCACATCTTCCAAACTGCCGTCTTTAAATGGTGTTGGATCAGAGGACTCGGTGTTTCAATCTCGAAACTCCAGAGGAGACTAGACGTCAAACGAAGAGAACACGAACCTCAGCCTGAGAGCTGCCTCGTAGAATAAACGATAACTACCTTGAATCCTGGGCTTTTTTTGAATCCCTTCACCACTATTGTAGGGCAGTTTAGATGACTTCGATGACCAGATGATGAATCGGAAAATTCGCCTGAACCAAATCCCGGTAATCCGCCGAGCGCTGCTCCAAATTCCGCCGGATCACCAGCTCGCACCCCACCTGCCCCGGCGCCAGTTTCCAGAGATGGATGTCCACCACCTTGGAACCATCGACCTCGAGCTTGCGCACGAGATTATCCCGATCCACAGACATGTCGTGCGCGTCCAAAAGATCCATCCCACTCTGGCGGATAAGACCTACCGACCACCGGAGAACCACGATTCCACCCAGGACACCCACCAGCGGATCAAGCCAGCTCCACCCCTGCCAGCGACCGAGAAGCAAGGCGACGATGGCGAGGACTGAGGTCAGAGCGTCCGTGAGAATATGAACGTAGGCACTGTCGTGGTTATGGTCGTGAGCGTGGCCGTGGCCGTGGCCGTGGGAGTGAGAGTGAGAGTGAGAGTGAGAGTGAGAGTGAGAGTGAGAATGCTGATGCCCATGGTGACCGTGGGAAGCTCCTGCGGGCGCCAGTTTGTTCGTAGGATGCTTGCAGTCAGGACCGTGCTCATGGCCTGAGTGGGAGCTCACTTCCGGCACCTCAGACTCGTCTTTGTGCAGAATCACAGCGCAGATGAGGTTCACGACGAGACCCACCACCGCCACCGTGAGGGCCTCGTCGTAGCGGATGACCTTGGTCAAAAAGAAATGCTGGAACGACTCGTAGATCATGGAGAGAGCGATCAAGACCAGGAACAATGCACTGGTGTACCCGCCGAGGGAGAGGATCTTTCCACCGCCGAAGGTGAAGCTCGCCCGGAACCGAGGGTGCCGGTAGAGGTAGTACACCACCAGAGATAAGAAGAGGGCCAGGGTGTGCGAGGCCATGTGCCAGCCGTCTGCGAGCAGGGCCATGGATCCCGACCAGTAGCCGACGATCACTTCGAGGACCATCGTGACGAGAGTGATGAGCGTAACCCATTTCGTTTTCCTCTCGTTGGTGAGAAAAACTCCAGTATCTTTTTGCTCGATCGAACAGTGCTCCATGGGGACCCCCAGGGTAGTCTATCGGTTCCTAGGAAAAAAGTCCAAGAGTCCGGTGCTCGCGCCCAAGACAATGAGCACTACCGCCACGATACCTCGCGGGCCCAGTTCCTGCCCCCCAAAAGTCACAAGTCCGAGGGTTGACAAAACAGGAGTGAGGTACGCAAGGGCGCCGAGGATCCGCGCGTCTCCGCGAGCGAGGGCCATGTCCCAGCAGTAGAAGGCAAGGCCAAAGGGCCCGGCCCCCATGAAAAGGAGCTTGAGCGCATCCGGGAGCTGGAGCACCACGCGAGGTTCGATCGCGGCGTGGGTCAAGAGGCACAGGACGCCGGCCCCGAGACAGAAACTCCCGACCGCCCAGACTGACGTCGGCGGGAGTCTTTTTTTCCCCAGGGAATAAAGAGGCCACGTGACGGCGGCCCCGAAGGCCAGGAGGTGGCCCGGGAAATTTTCTGCTTTGGGAACTCCGTCCTTCCCGAGAACCAACACCACACAACCGAGCACCGACAGCAGGCCACCCACGATGTGATAACTGCGAAGCTTCTCCTCGGGGAAAACGACCGGGGCCAGCAGCACGAGGATGATGGGCCACAGATAGTTGATGAGGTTCGCCTCGATCGAGGGCGCGAACCGGAAGGCGTAGAAGAGGAGAAAATGGTAGCCGAAGTAACCACCGACGCCCCATAAAAACGTCGGCCACGGCGGAAACATCTCCCGGAAACGAAACACCGCGGGGACTGCGCCGATGATGAAAGACACCCCCAAGACGTAGAAGGGTGGCAGGTGCACGGTGAGGCTCCCGAAGGTCGCGAGGCTGCCCCAGCAAAGGATCGTGACGACACCCAAGAGGAGCGAGAGAGTTTTCTGAGTCATCGGAAAACTCTAGCCCGAAACGCCGAATCACGCTAGTCTGAGAGACCGGGACTGTTACTCCGAACGTCCCTAGGAAAGGCCCCTGCGCGCATGAGACATCTTTTTGCTTTCGTCCTCCTCGCAGCGGTGAAAACGGCGAGTGCCCTCTTCTTTCGCTGCCGCTACCGGTGGCTCACGGAGCGGCCCCGGGATCCTTGGAACCGGGACGTACGCCTCATCGTTTTCCTAAATCATACCTCGCTGTACGAGCCCATCTTCCTGCAGATCCTTCCGTACCGCTACCTCTGGCACCTCGCTGGGCACGCCAACGTCCCGGCGGCGGACGTGACCCTGAAGCGACCGATCGTGGGCCGCTTCTGGAAACTCCTCCTTCCCAACATCGTGGGGGTGAGCCGGAGGAACGACGGATCCTGGGAAGTCTACCTGAGTTCGATCAAAACAGATGCGGTGGTGCTGATCGCTCCGGAGGGCCGCATGAAACGCCAGAACGGGCTTGATAAACACGGAAGACCCATGACCGTACGAGGAGGAGTCGCAGACATCATTCAGCGCCTCGACTCCGGCTCGATGGTCCTTTGCCTCTCCGGAGGCCTCCATCACGTCCAGGCACCGGGCCAGCTCCTCCCCAAGTTCTTCCAGAGGATCTCGGCGCACCTCGAATACCTTGACCTCGCCACCTACCGCTCAGGGTTTTCAGGGGACTTCCGGGAGCAGAAGCTTGCCATCGTTCAGGACCTCCAGCGGCGCCTTGAAGCGGATTGTCCTCAGAAGGTGTAAACCGAGTAGTGGTCCTCGACTGGGCCTTCGGTGCGGGAGAGCCAGGGGTGCTCGAGGTCGATGATGCTTCGCGACCCTTTCCCGCGAGCGATGACGGTGAACCGAGAGTGATCCGCAAGGGTCGCCAACTGGTTTAGAGTTCGCCGGATGTGCTCGACCTTGCCGTAGTCGTAGAGGAAGTAGAACTGGGCGGGCGGAAGGAAGAAATCATCGGCGGTCAGATCCTGGAGCACCAGTTCCGCGGTCGTGCAGCCATGCCGGCGCAGAACCCGGTTCCCCTCGACGACCCTCTCGTGGACGAGCTCGTAGCCTCGGAAACGAACGTCGGGGTGGAGGGCCCGCAGGACGAGCCCTAGTCGGCCATACCCCGCACCGAGGTCGATCACCAGGTCCCCGGGGCTCAGGGCCAGGCCTCGCACGAGCCGGAGGAGTTCAGAGTAAGGGGTATTCAGCACCTGGGGATCGAGACCAACCCAAGTCTGATGGCCCTTGTGAAGTGCTTCACCGAAGCTGGCCATGGTCCCCGAAGGCCTCAGGGCCCGGGCGCGGGCCAGGAGCTCTTCTTCGATCGGGCCGATGTCGAGCCCCAGTTTTTGATCAACTTGGTCGGAGGCCGTGGACTCAAGGGCTTGGAGGAGGAGGTCACGCATTGTCTAACGCTATCAGAGAATAATTTACAAAACCACGGTTGCCGGCAATTATTCTCTCTTATACTCTCCAGCTGGAGAGGGAGTCTGCCCATGAAAACAACCTACGTCTCAAAGCAACCCAATGCCGCCGGCGTCATCGACTGGACGCGAGCGGAGAACCAAACTTGGAACACTCTCCTCACCCGGCAGACAGCAGCGGTCCAGACCCGCGCCTCTTCGGAATTCCTCGAGGGCCTAGAGCGGATTCAGTTTTCTCAAGACCGGGTCCCCCAGCACACGGAAATCAACGCTCGCCTCCGGGACTTCACCGGTTGGGAGGTGGAAATTGTCCCGGCCCTCATCCCGGCCAAAGAGTTCTTCACGCTCCTCGCAAATAAGAAGTTCCCGGCCGCGAGCTTCATCCGGACCCCCGAGGAACTCGACTACATCCAAGAGCCAGATATCTTCCACGAGTTCTACGGCCATGTCCCACTCTTGACCTTCTCCGAGTACGCGAACTTCATGGAGGAATTCGGAAAGATCGCTCTTTCCATTTCTCCCAAAGACCGTCGCCGCCTCTTCCGGCTCTTCTGGTTCACCATCGAATTCGGGCTGCTGAAGACCGCTTCCGGGGTCCGCGCCTACGGCGGAGGCATGCTCTCCTCGATCCACGAAACCGTTTGGTCCGTGGAGTCGGCGGGGCCTAAGCGCGAGGACTTCGATCCCTTAAAAGCTCTCCGCACCCCCTACCGGATTGATATCCCGCAACCTCTTTACTACGTCCTCGATAGCTTCTCAGACCTCTACCGCATCTTGGATAGAAACCTCGTTCATTTACTAGAGGAATCGAAAGAACTCGGAGACTTCGAACCGCTCTTCTCACCCGCTGGGGAAGAGCTCTAGGGGGACGGTGTGCTCTCCCAGAACTTGGTCCTTTCTGGCCTCGCGGGGCTCCTCGCCGGTGCCGCCTTAACCCTTCTCTCAGTGTTTCTCACAAGACGAAGACCCCAGGCCGATCTCCGGAGAAACCAGGAGAAGCTCCATCAGCTGACTCTCGAGAATAAGCAGCTGCGGGAGCTCTCAGAGGTCCTCAGGAGAACCCTCTCCCATGACCTGGGTAACCCTCTGATGGCGCTTCGTTTGTACCTGGATCTCTTGGCGGGAGGAAAGATTAAGGAAGAGGATCGGCTTCAGACTCTAGGGAAGATGAGCGCCAATGTGACGGCGGCCAAAAAGCTCCTTGAACGGGCGCGCTCCCTTGGTCTGGCCCAGCGCGAAGCCTCAGCAATGACTCCGGAAGTAGTTCCTGTCACGGAGCTCTTGAAGGAAATCGCATCCCAGGGCCGGTCAGTTTTCGGACCGAAGGACCTTCGGCTCGAGGTCAAGGACCATGTCCCCGTGGGGGTCCACGTGCACTGTTCTCGTAGGGCCCTTTTTGAGCGAATTCTTCCCACTGCGCTGTCAAACGCAGCCAAGTACTCTTTCCGCGGTGGAGTGGTGAAGGTCGAGGTGCGAGTTCATGACTCCGGTCACTCCGTGGTCGTTCAGGTGATCGATTCCGGGGTCGGAATCTCGGCCGAAGAGTTCGACCGGCAGCTCTCTTCACCGCGCCCCGGTACCGAAGAAGAGTCCGGAGATGGTATGGGCCTCATTCTCATGGGTCTTTTTCTTCGGAAGTTCGGCGGCGATTACCAGCTCACCAGTCCCGGAACAGGAGGTGGATCAACGCTCAAGCTTGAGCTTCGCCGAGTCATTGGCACAGACGAGAGACTTTCGGGATGAAAAGAGGATCCCCTCCTCATCAAATTCTAAAAAAGGCTTACAGCAAAAGACACCCTCTCTTAGATTTGATACGACTTCAACCTCTTAAAAATCCAGAGGAGGATCTTTTGAAAACTCTCGTCTCCCTTCTCGTTGCCTTCGCAACGACCGGCGCCCTGGCCTTTCCTGTGGCCCCCTTTAATGCTCTCGAGCGCACCGACACACAGGCACTCTCTGCCACCGACGCTGACTATGACTTCGAAGGGATTGTGAAACTTTCGAACTGCTCTGGCTCACTCATCGCTTTCAATGGCCAGCCGCTCTCGAGCAAGGCCGTCGTGATGACCAACGGTCACTGTATCTCGAAGCCAGGCGGGGGATTCCTCGAGCCCGGTGAAGTGTGGGTGAACCGCACCGTCTCTCGCTCGATGCGCATCTATGATAAAAACATGCGCCTCACCACGGTGCAGGCAACGAAGATCCTCTACGCGACCATGACCGGAACGGACGTCGCCTTCTACGAGCTCTCCGAAAGCTTCAATCAAATCCTGGCCCGGGCGAACATCCGCCCTCTCCTGTTGGATGGGTCTCGCCCCCTCGCTGGCACTCAGATCGACATCGTCTCAGGCTACTGGGACCGCGGCTACAGCTGCGACATCGATGGCTTCGTGTTCAAAATTCGGGAAGCCAGTTGGACGTTCACCGATTCTGTTCGGTACACCCCAGGCTGTGACACCATCGGCGGAACCTCAGGGTCACCGATCATCGCTCGTGGCGAGCGCCGGGTTGTTGCGATCAACAACACTTCCAACGAGTCCGGTGCACGGTGCACCATGAACAATCCGTGCGAAGTTGACGAGGCGAACCAAGTTACCGTCCGCCGCGGGGCCCGCTACGGTCAACAGACGTACCAGACTTATACTTGCCTCACACCTGACTTCCAGATCGACGTTAATCGTCCGGGCTGCGAGCTTCAGCGCTAATTTTAATGATCCAAAGGGGACCGAGTTTTCGGTCCCCTTTTTTTTTCCATGAGATCTCTCCAATGAAAGGCACTTTTTTTGATAAGCCCCTTGAGTGGAACCTTGAAACCGTCGGCGAGACATGGCAACAAGGGGACGTGCTCTGCGGGACACTACGGGTGAAAAACCACGGTCCGGGGCCCGTCGACCTTACGGGCACTGGCGTCGCATTCGGGGTCGCAGAGATTAAGAAGATTCAGTCCCGCGCCGAAGGGGCCTTGAGACCAGAGCAGACCCAGACCTTTCCATCTGGGGAGCTGAACCCTGGGGCCACGGCCGAACTCCATTTCAAATTTCCTATCGGACCCAACGCGCCGGTGACAGACAAACGCTCCAGCTACTACCTCGCCTTTGGCAAAAACTGCAACGATACCCAGCTGCAGGTCCGGGTTGACCCGAACTTTCTTTTCACCAAGGTGCTGGGCCTGATGGACACCTTCCATCGATTTAAAATCAAGGACTATAAGGCCGGTAAAAAAGGAGTGGAGTACAAGCTCCTTCCTCCTGCTTCAAGAGACATGGCCAACGTGGAAACTCTTCTCCTCACCTTTTCCATGGTCGGAGAAAACCTTCGCCTGAAGTTCGACTTCCAGGTCAAGAAACTCGACACTTCTTCGGTCACGACAAAAGTGAATAAAGAGTCCGTTGGGATTGAACGGGAACTCACCCCGCGGGAGCACTCGTTGGGCAAGGGCATGATCAACCAGGATCTGCTCTTGAAAAACATCGACGCCGTCTTATCCGAAGTTAAGCTGAAGAATATCTACTAGCGCAGTTCTGCTAGTTTGCGATCTCCGTGACAATGTTCGATCCTCCTAACTGGTGGGGGGCCAACCAGGTCAATTCGAGAGAATCAAAGAAGCGCTTATTCGCCTGGAGCCAATCGGCGTCGACGCCCTTCGTGATCAAGTCTTGCTGGGCCATGCGGGGGATCCGGACAGCGCCAGGGACAACGGAGGCTGAGTGAAGACCGAAGCGGGCGTAGCGCCCAGCTCTTCGAACATCCCCGACCATGAACAAGGGCACACAGGCGGAAGCACAGTGATTATACGAAGGAACAATCGCTGTGATCCGGCAGTTGGTGGTGGCCGAATCACAGTTCCTCTTGAGGGCCCGGAAGAGGCGGTTAAACTGAACGATGTACCCGCCGCCGCTGTTTAAGACGAGACGGATGTCGACACCGGGACGAAGAAGTTTTCTAACTTCCTTCACTCCCTCCAGGTTCTCCACGACGCCGCTGAGGACACTCCCTCCCAGAGTCACTTCTTGGTACCCCTGACGAAGCTGGTAGCCAATCTGATAATGGGTGCCCCGGAAGGTATAGTTTGTTGCCAGATCCTGGGCAAAAGCTGAGAGAGAAGAAAGCATGAAAACAAGAGTCAGAACTTTCATAAAAGTACTCCGCGGTCGGTGAGTTGAAAAACGTTAGCCTTTCTTCCAAGCAATGGTCGGCGCTCGACTAGGATTTCGGGCCCTTGCTCCAAGAGCAAACGACGCTCCAGAGCTCGGGGACAGTGAAGCGCATGATGACCTCCTGTGGAGTCTCCCGCATCTCTGAGCTGTACCCTTGCCCGTCAGAGAACTCATACTGCCGGACACCCTCTGCGATCAGCTGAGCGGGGACACTCATCGCCATCGCGCGAATTTCTTGAGTCGTTAGCTTGTCCACTCCTTGCGCAGAGCGAGTACCGACGGTGAACACTTCATACTTCGGGGCCTCGAGAGGGCCAGAATTCGTAGTGGTGGAGCGAGCGGCCCGGAGGAGAAGGACCGATCCCACTGGGGCATTGGGTTCTGTGCTCATGAAGCAGCGGCCGGCCATGGGTCGATCCAAAAGGTTTGCGATCTCGGGCCTCGCCGCCTGCTCGAAGACTTGTTGCAGCCCTTCGAAGCGTGAGATCTGAGAAGTCTCAACCACCTGGGCCTGCACTGAAGCCGCGAAGAATGTGATGCCCAAGAGGGCCAAAGGATTGGAGTAAAATTTCATGCGTGTCTCCGGTAGAAATAGTAGAGGCATCATACCCCTCTCTCGGAGTCGCGGGTGTAGGGAAGGTAGAATTTTCAGGGGTGTCTGTGGGTCAGTCAGTCAGTCAGTCAGTCAGTCAGGGGAAGGCCCCGGAGGCGCCACCCCGGAGGATAGCGCCCAGAAAACCAGCTCTTAGTGAATGACAGGTTTATAGATTCGGTTGAGCCCGGAGAGGGGTAACTTCGAATCGTTGAAGCGAACATCAGGCTTTTTTAGCCAAAGCATATCCGGCCGAGTTTCCGAGATCCACTCTCCTCCGATGATCTTTCCACTTCGGTCAAGCTCGAGGATGTATTCGTAGTTCTTCGACCGAAACGCTTGCCGTGGAGTGCCCGTGACGGGATCCTTGGAAACGAAACTTAAGGATCCTTCGGCCTCTGCCTCCGGGGTGTAAAACTCCAATTCTTCTCCGTAAGTCATGACGGTTTTTAAGTGAATCTTCCGGTCGACTCCAGAACTTAGATCCTGGGGAGTCAGGGAGACCTCACCCTCCAGAGTAGATTCGTACGAGGTCACCGGCTGATTCCAGACATCATTGAAGCGGTCCACGTCGGCAACGAAGCCGTGGGAGTTGATCCCGATCATCGAGGCCAGGACGATGTGGAAGGCACCGGCGTTGACGTCACTGCACTCCGGTCTTTCCGCATCTCTGCGGTTAGGGAATGTCACCGGACCGTCTTCTTCCGAAGCCTCGCCGTGGACTTTCCCATTCACCGAACAGCGCTCTCCGACACGGACATAAAGCCCCTTGGAGTTGTAAGCGTCGTGCATAGAGAGGAGACCTTTCACATCGGAAGCGCCGAAGGGGACGCGGATGCCGTCTCTGTTCGTCACGACCGTCTTATCGGGCTCGGCGTAGTTCGACGCGGCCAGCGCCCAACCGTGGCAGATGCCTTCCCACCAGAGATCCTTCGGGGTGAAAAGTCTCAGAACGCGCTTCGTGAGTGAGTAGCTATAGTCTCCCAGGGAAATGTCATAGAGTTCTGCCGGGGAGAGCTCGCCGATCTGGGCCTCGCTCATCCCACGGAGTTCTTCCCGGGTGAGGAGCTTGTATTTGAACGGCTGTGGATTCGGATGGTTCCAGCGGTACGCAATGCCTCCGAGGTTCGAGGGCCAGTAGGATTCTGACCATCCATAGCGGTCGTCTCGAATCTGACCTTTGAGGGGTAACTCTCCAAACTCAGCGACCATCTTCTCCTTGGCGACGGCGTTGAAGAAATTCGGATTATTGGCGCGATTCCAGCGCGCCGCTTGGGATTCGGAAATGAGGGCAAGGGATGCTAAGACCGCAAGTTTCAACATGGGGATTAATCCTTGGTGGTAAAAATAATACGCGGGCTACATAGCACTTTTAGGGGAGCAGAGGAAGCGGTGCGGTAATTTTTATCCGGCGAAATGGCCTAGCTCAGAGAGAATTTGTAACCCACTTGATGCACCGTTTTGATGAGACTTCCACGCTCCTGAAGCTTCTTCCGGAGGGAGCTGACGTGCATATCAATGGTCCGAAACGTGGAGTTAGAGTCGTTATCCCAGACCTGAGAGAAGAGATCCTCTCTAGAAAATGTCTTCTCCGGGTGGGAAACAAGTTTTGTGAGGAGTTTAAATTCTTTCACCGTGAGTTGGAGTTCCTGGCGCTTGCCCCCGAGCACGACGAAGGCCTGGTGATTCCCCGGGATGATGGTGAAAGGACCGTAGTCCACGACCTCCGGCGCCTCATCGCGAAGGACCTTGAGGTTCTTCCGCACAATTGCCTTCAGGACCTCACGGTCAACCGGCTTCTTGATGTACTCGTCGACGCCGTAGTTGTGGCCGAGGGCCTCATCGACCGTGCTGTCCTTCCCCGTCATGATAAAAAATCGACTGCACTTGTTAATCCCCGGAGTCGATTTAAAGTCTTTCAGGAGGTCCATGCCGTTAGAATGCTCAAGCATGAGGTCGATGATCACGATCTCAAACGACTTGGCACTGAAGTGCGCTCTAGCATCGGTCACCGTTAGGGCCCCGGTCACGTCGCAGAGGTCCCCTAACGTTCTTTGAACCAGGAGCTGGATTTCTTCACTGTCATCAATAAGTAAACAGCGTGCCTTAGACATAGGGGCTATAATAGTTTTACTTTAGAGGTAATGATACTACAAAAGCTCAGCACCACCGAAAAGATCACTGTCTACCGCGCCTTCTGTAAAGCATTTCTTAATTACTTTTTTCCTCTTACATTAGATGCGGAGGATACCATCGAGCGATGGCTCGCTCTGGGCGTTGACATGAATTTATCTTACGGCGCTTTCGATGGGGAAGAGCTCGTGGCCTTCGCCCTCCACTCGCGTCGAGGGCAGGAGCTCTACAACTTCGCAACTGGCGTCATCCCTGAGTACCGAGGTCAAAATCTGGGGGCCCGGATCTTCGAGGAAATCACACAACCTGTGACGCTAGAAGTCCTAAAGGCCAACGATTACGCAAGACGCTCCTTTGCGAAGGCGGGCTTTTCCGAGGCACGAGAGCTCGTGACCTTCACGGGCACGTTCGGTCGAGGAGCTCAGAAACCGCGGGGCCTGCGCTACGAAATCAGACCCTTCCGGCCAGAGACCGTGCTCGCACTTCCTCCGCGAGGTCTTCCCTCTTCGGAGCACGACCGCTACGCCCTCTCAAGAGATGAGTCTCAGCACGAGATCCACGAACTCTACGACGGCACACACCTCCTCGCCTACGCCATCTTCACACCGACTCAGGGTACGGTGAGAGAGAGCGGTGCTAGAAGAATTGAGCACCTAGACCAACTCTTCGAGTCGATGCGCTTCCCAGGGGAGACCATCGTGTTCGGGGGGGTCGACACCCGGGAGCAAGAGCTCTGTGACTATTTAAAGTCTCGGCATCTGCGAGTCTACGCAGAACAGTGTGAACTGCGAAGGAGCACCCCTAGGGCGCCGGAATCCGGTTCGGGTAATCTGTGATGATCCCGTCGACACCAAGGTTTACGAGCTCAGTCATCTCGCGAGTCTCATTCACAGTCCAGGGGATGACCTTGACTCCTCGCCGGTGGAAGGCCTCCACATGGGCGCGCGTAAGATCCTTATAGTACGGTGAGAAAACGGCCGGAGCGAAGCCCAGATCTTTGAAGACTTTCTCCGGGTCGATGGCTCCCTCGAGGAGAGCGACTAAGCGCACGTCCGGATGGGCCGACCGCAGGTATCGGAGAACGCGCCAGTCGAAGCTCTGTAGGGTGAAGCGCTCCACCGGGAGCCGGCGTTTAACGGCGGCCACGACGAGATCGGAGAATGCTTTCACGTCGGGCTGGAATCCGTCTCGCTCGTCTTCGACCGTCGACTTAATCTCGATGTTAAAATTGATAGACTTGCTCTTTACCCGGTCCAAAACCTCTTCCAAAGTCGGTTTGGTGGATCGAACTTTTTTTTGCTCCGGAAACCTCGGGTGCGGAAGAGTTCCGCAGTCGAACTCCGCGATCTGGGCCGCGGTCATTTGGTACAGGTTCTGCGTGCGGCCCTTGACCCGGACGCCCTTCTTGTCGCTGCAGATTTCCTCGCTCATCCACGGTTCGTGGGAGACGATGATCTTCTTATCCTTGGAAACCACCACATCAAGCTCCAGCGTCGTGACCGCTTTAAACTTCAGGGCCTCTTCCATCGCACCCACGGTGTTCTCTGGGTAAAGGCCCCGCGCCCCACGGTGGCCCTGCCAGTCAACGGCGGAAGCGGTGAGAGAAAGCAAAGTCAGGGCCAAGGCCATCATACTCATCCGAGAATTCCTGAGGTGAAGAGGAGTGCTAGAAGCGCTGGCAGCGCCTGGTAGAAGAAAATATTTTTTGAGGCCGTGAGCGCCCCCACGATTCCTGCGACGCTCACACAACACAGAAAGAAATTGGCGCTGCTGGAGTTCCCGGCCAGCGCCGACCAGAAAAGTCCGGCCGCAAGGAACCCATTGTAGAGCCCCATGTTGAGAGCGAGGACTCGAGTGACCGCCGCCGTTTCAGGGGACTGCCGGAAGATCTTGAGTCCGATCGGTTTCGTCCAAAAAAAACTTTCCAGGATCATGAAGCCCGTGTGAATGAACCCGACGAGGAGGATGAGGGCGAGGCCGATTCCGTTCATGCTACACCAGCCCCAGGAATTCATCGTAGCTGCACTCCTCGTCTCTCACACCCCGCTCTTCGACGGCGATGACCCGCGTGGCGACGGTCTGGATGAACTCATGGTCATGCGACGTAAAGAGGATGGTGCCCTTGAAATCAATCAGGCCCTCGTTCACGGCCGTGATCGTCTCGAGATCGAGGTGGTTCGTGGGATTATCCAGGATGAGCACGTTCGAGCCGGAGAGCATCATTTTGGACAGCATACACCGAACCTTTTCGCCACCGGAGAGAACGTTACACTTCTTCAGCGCCTCTTCACCGGAGAAAAGCATCCGCCCCAGAAACCCCCGCAAGAAGGTTTCAGTTTGATCCTTCGAATACTGCCGGAGCCAGTTGATGAGATCGAGGGAGGCGTCTTTGAAGTACGACGAGTTATCGTTCGGAAGGTAGGCCCTGGTGGTGGTGATCCCCCAGTCTACTTTGCCGGAGTCCGGTGCCTGCTCACCGGCGAGGATCCGGAAGAGCGCGGTGGTGACAACTTCCGACTTGGCCAGGAAGACCACTTTCTGACCTTTTTTAATCGTAAAGGAGACGTTGTTTAAAATTTTCTCTCCCTCGAAGAGGACCGTGAGATTTTCCACCCGAAGGAGCTGGTCCCCGGCCTCGCGGTCGGCCCTGAAGCCGACGTACGGGTATTTCCGGGAGGACGGCTGGATGTCTTCGAGAGTCAGTTTGTCCAAGAGCTTTTTCCGGGAGGTCGCCTGGCTTGACTTCGACGCGTTGGCCGAGAAGCGCTGGATGAACTCCTTGAGCTCCTTCATCTTGTCTTCGACTTTCTTATTCTGATCGGAGAGCATCCGCTGGGCGAGCTGGGCGGACTTGTACCAGAAGTCGTAGTTCCCGACGAAGATCTTGATCTTCCCGAAGTCGATGTCACAGATGTGGGTGCAGACCTTGTTTAAAAAGTGCCGGTCATGGGAGACCACGAGCACGGTGGTGTCCTGCTGGTCCATGATGAAGGTTTCCAGCCACTGGATCGCCTTCAGGTCAAGGTCGTTGGTGGGCTCATCCAAAAGGAGGATCTCGGGCTTGCCGAAGAGCGCTTGCGCCAAAAGGACCTTCACCTTTTCGCCGCCGGTTAACTCCTTCATCTTCCGGTGATGGAGATCATCTTTGATTCCGAGGCCCGCCAGAAGCGCCGCCGCGTTCGCCTCGGCCTCCCAGCCGTTGAGTTCAGCGAAGAGGCTTTCGAGCTCTGCCGTGCGTTCCCCATCTTTTTCGGAGAAATCCTCTTTGGCATAAAGAGCGTCCTTCTCTTTCATGATCTCAACCAGCCGCCCGTGCCCGAGGATCACGGTGGTAAGAACTTCTTCCTCCTCGAAGGCAAAGTGGTTCTGCCTCAGGACCGCCATCCGTTCGCCGGGAGTTACTTCGATCCGCCCACCGGTGGCCGAGATCTCGCCCGAGAGGATCTTCAAAAACGTCGACTTCCCGGCGCCGTTGGCACCGATGATCCCGTAGCAGTTTCCCGGGATGAACTTGAGGTTCACGTCATCGAAGAGGGTACGGCCGCCGAACTGGATGCGGATGTCGTGACAAGCGAGCATGAGATTTCCTTAGATATTTTGGGACTACCTTAGCACATCCCGCACTTTTTCCCTAGAGGCCATCGGGGCTAAAATGCATGAAATCCTTCTGCTTCCCAGTGATCTCACCTCCCCAGCGAAGGCCCCGATCGCGCAGGGCGCGCACCAGCGGCGAGCGGGAAGTAAAAGAGCGGGGCCCTCCGGGGACATACCGACCGCCCTTGATCAGCTGACAGGAGGGCGACCAGGTGACGCAGAAATCATAGAGCCCATTCTGGGCCTCGTTCACATCCAGCGCCGCACCGTAGGCATGGTTGGAAAACTCTGTCCTTCGCCCTTGCCCGTCAAGGTGACCTCGCGACTTCGAGGGTCTGTGCCCGGTGACACTCTCGATCACCTCGCCTGCGCTCAAAGCGGCCTCGAGCCCCGATTGAAACGCTTCCCGAAAGGCCCCGCACACTTTAAAGGTCACCCCGTTTGAAAGACGAACGGGGACCTGATCCTCATCGCAGACGCTGCAACCGCCGGGGCCGCGCTCGTGTGTCTGAAGTTCCGTGTAAAGCTTGGTCACTCGGTACGGGCCCTCGGAGCGGCGCTCGCGGGCATTCCACACGCTGTAGGTGTAGGAACAAAACTTTGGGTGCGCCTCCACCCAGGAGGTTGCGAGGAAGAGGAGCATGACAATCATAGCACCCGGACCTCCACCGCGGGGGTTCGGGCCTGGCCTCCATCGGAGAAGTGAACCTCAGCATCAAAGGAATGCTGGCCCCGCTCAAGGGGCCAGTCCATGCTGGCCGACCCTTCGCCCAGAACGGAACCATTGCGCCGCCAGATGACCTTCCGGACGGACCGGAAACGGTTGAGCTCGAGCTTCAGGCGTTGCAGGGCTCGGGGTAAATTCGGGTCCACGGCGAAGGTGCTGCCGGAGAGGGGGCGGGCAATCACCGGAGCGGTGTCCTCTCGCAGCTGAACCTCGGCAAACTGGTGGTCAGAAAAAGGACACCGCTCGCGCACCTGCTGCTCGACGCTCCAGTTAGGTCTTGTTCCCACAAACGCCTGGTAGGCATCGGGAAGGAGTGCGACGGTGACCCGTTCGTGGGCGGCGGGGCCTCGGCAGTCACGCACGAAGAGCTCTCGGTGCCAGCGGCAGGTCTCCTGGCCCAGGGCCTCTGTGGTGAAGAGTTCGAGTTTCCGGTGCGGGCAATGGGGCCCGGGCCTGTGGCCTGAAAGAGAACAAACTTCTTGGCGAAGGATCCCCTTCGGTTCCTCGAGGGGCCGCATGGGCCAGCGGCTCGCCAGGTAGCGGGCCACGTCCCGCAGAACCGGGCCCGCCCCGGTGATTCCGCTCACCCGCCGCATGGGTTTTTGATCCGTGTTACCGACCCAGACGAGGATGGTGAATTCTTGATTGTAACCCACCGCCCAGTTGTCCCGAAAATCGGTGGAGGTCCCGGTCTTGACCGACAGGGCAAAGGGAAGGTCAAACGGGTTCCTCTCACCGAACTCCTCCCGCCGGGCCACCGGATCCGCGAGGACATCGCTCACCAGATACGCAGCTTCGGCGGAGAGAGGCGTCGGTCGATCGTGAACGGCGGCGGCGGAAAAAAATCGCGGCACCACTCCGAGACCCGCTCGCGGGAACGCGGTGTAAACGGCGGCAAGCTCAAAGGGCGTGAGCTCCACGTTCCCGAGAGTGAGACCGACACCGTAGTGAACGGCGGGCCGGGGGAGCACCAGCCCGAGAGCGCGGTAGAAGGAATAGACCTCCTCCACCCCGAGGTCTTCCGCCAAGGCCACCGCGGGAAGGTTCAACGAATTAGCAAGGGCCTCGCGCATGAGTCGCGGGCCCGAGAAGTCCTGGCCGTAGTTCCGAGGAAGGTACTGGCCCAGCCCCGTCTTGTAGTACGAGGGAATGTCTGGAAGCGGATCGGCCAAAGAGTGGCCCCGCTGGAGTGCGAGCGCGTAGGTCAGAGGCTTCAGGGCCGACCCCGGTTGGCGCTGAATCCGAAGCGCGTCGACTTGACCTGCGGGAAGATTCGCAAGGTCCGGAGAGCCCACGTAGGCCAGGACGTCTCCGGTTTGATTCTGCAAGACCACCAGGGCACCATGGTGAACGTCAAACTTCTTGAGCTCTCCGACTTGGGAGCGCAGAATCGCCTGGGCCTCGCGCTGAAGGTACAAATCAAGCGTCGTGCGGATGATCCCTCCGGGCGCGACGTGACGGCGGAGCTCAGGCTCCTGGAGAAGTGCCCGCACGTAGTGATAGTTATCCCAGCCCGCGCGATCAACCGCGAGCTCCATCGGCGCCTCCTGATTCAAGTGGAGCTCCGCTGGCGAGAGCCCGTTCGCTGCGGCGTATTCCCCGAGGAGCGCATTCCGGCGCTTCAAGAGTTCGGCCTGATGGGTCCGAAGATACGTGGGAGACCGAGGAAGCACGGCGAGCGTTGCGAACTCCGCCAGATTCAAGAGCGCAAGGTCCTTGCCGAAAAAAACTTCGCCGGCGCGCTTCACTCCGGCCAGCCCCGCACCGAAGGGGACCTGGTTTAAGTACGTCTCCAGGATCCGCTGCTTCCCATAGGCCCGCTCGAGCTTCAGGGCGCCCATCATGGTGATGAACTTCCCTCGAAGAGTGCGGGGAGTCCCGTGACCGAGCCGGTACACTTGCTGGGTGATGGTGCTCGCTCCGGAGACGATGTCACCGGCCGAGAGATTCTGCCCGAGGGAGCGCAGGAGGGCCCGGGCATCGACCCCCGGGTGGCGGTAGAAGTTTCGATCCTCCGCCAGCACCACCAGCTCCGCCAACTCCCTCGGCACCTCGGCGAGAGGAAGCCAGTCGTAGGTTTCTCCTGGCCGGTAGGCGCGGATCGGGAGTCCCGCCCGGTCAACGAACGTGAGCTTCTGGGTCAGCCGTGGCCGCTCCATCAAGTGCCCGGGAATCGTCATCCAGGCCAGACCCATGGGGACCAGGGCCACGAGTGAAAGAAGAAAAAACTTACTCCGTAACGACAACTGTTCTTCCCTTTTCCGTTCCGCGGACATCCGGATAATACATCTCTTCGATCACAGACTCCGGCATGGTGAAGGTTCCCGTCGCAATGGTCTGCACGAGATACTCCACCCGGAAGTTCCCCTTCGGAAGTCTGCGAGAATAGAACTGGGCGGCCGTGAGGCGCAGGTCCAGGTACTCGAAGCCGTTGCCTCGGTAGTAGGGACTCTCCCACTGAAAGCGCGTGCCATCGGCGAGGAGGTTTCCGAGGGCCAGAGAGGTGGTCGCGAGCTGCGTGTTCACCGGCTCGAAGCACCCCGCGAGAGCATCGTTGAGCATCACGTGGTAGCGGTCACCCGGTGCCGAGACATCCAGAACGACCTTCAGCATGTCGCCCCGCTTGAGAGAAAGTTCAGGTCCCGAGAGTTCGTCCCACTGGGGCTTGGCCCCCGTCCGGTCCAAGCGAAAGAAGCGCTTGCGCAGGCCCAGGCCCTGCTGAAGGTTCGCTCGCAGTTTGAACGGAGTCTCGTAGCGCAGGAGCGTGGAGTAGTAGACTTCGCCTTTCGCATTTTGAAGGGCCAGCTCACGATCTCCGGCGGGGAGCTCAGGCGGACCAAGGTGAAGTGAGTGAACTCCAGTTCCAGGACTGGTCTGAGCGGTGTACTCCTTACCGGCCAGAGATAACGACAGCGCCGGGACGGCCGGTGCCGCCTCAAACTTCTGAACGTACCGTCGGAGGGCCTCGAAGCAGAAAATGTTCTCCTGCGTGTTGTACCACCGACCCCCTCGCATCTCTTCCAAGACTCCGCGCACGACGGCCGCGGCGTGGGCCTTGTCACTCGAGTAGCGAGAAAGGTTCAGGAGCACAGCGCAGACGCTCCGGGTATCGGTGGAGTTCCAGAACTTATACAGCGTATCCGCGGTGACGGTGGGGACGCGATACGTCGCGCGGCCCGACGCCTCGGTGGAACGGAGGGATTCCAAGCGCGACACGAGAACCTGAGACTCTTTGGCGTAGAGCTTCTCCGAGGCCATGTACCCCGTGAGGTACGCGAGCCCGAAGAGGTCCAACTGCTCCCGGTCGGCGAAAATTTTCGGAACGAAGGCCTCGAGTTTTTTCTCTCCCAGCTCCGAGAGAGTCGACAGGAGGAAGGCCTTGAGAGAGAGCTTGGCCCCGCGGTAGTACCACGGACTCCAGTTAATCTCCGTGGTCAGAAGACCCCGGAGGTAGGCCCGGAGGTTCTTCTCGAGCTTCGGATCAATCCGGTACCCCTGGGCCTTCATGAGGGCGAAGGCATGGCCCGTGTAAATCGAAAGGTACACGTCCGCTTCCTCGCTCCCTCCCGGGTAGTAGCGCATGCCCCCGCTGGGAGTTTGGTAGTCGGCAGCGAGATCAAGGAGCTTTTGCACGGCGACCTTCGGTGTGCCCTCGGTCTCCGGAAACCGGTAGCTCATGCGGTCCTTCAGCGCTTCGTACTGGACCAAGAAATACGCCTTCGTGAGCCGCTGCTCCCAGCACCCATACGGGTAGCCCAGGACGTAGCGGAAAACTTCATCGAGGCCCTGGAGCGCGGTGGTACTGTACTGCACACTCAAGCTCTGGGCCCGGGCGTCTGTTGGGATCGCGAGGGGGATTTTCACGGGCGCTTCGCCGACGATGCCTCGCAGCGCGAAGACACTCGACTGAGCACTCGAGAGCACCGGGAGACGCTGGGAAACTCCATCCCGGACCCCACTTCCCTGCACGGTTGCGGAGAGCTGAGCTTCCCCCGGGGTGCGTGCCCGGGCCTCGAAGATGGCCGCTCCCCGCTCATCGTCCGCGAGCCTGAGCTCGAGTTTGGATTTGCGCAGCTCGAGGTCTTTCGATGACGCCTGAAGCTTGAGGTCCTGCGTTTTCCCGGAACGGTTGGTGACCATGAACTTCGCCGCGAAGAGGTCCCCCTCTACGAGGAAATTGGGAAGGGCCGGCTCAATCATCAGGGACTTCGTGGCGAGGAAGGACGTTTCCCCGAAGCCGAAGCGGTGCTTCTGGTCCACGGCGACGGCGATGACTTTCCAGGTGGTCAGATTGTGCGGAAGCTTGAACTTAAAAGTGTGCTCTCCGTCCGAGTCAGTCTCAACCTGGGCCACCCAGTAGGCCGTGTTCTTAAAGTCTGACCGAACCTCGAAGCCTCCGCCGCCCCCGGCGTTGGCACCCTTCTTCCCGAAGGTCCGTCGGCCTATGAGTTGGGTCAGCGTTTGGTAGTTCTCGACTCCTAAAGAGAGGAGCGTGTAGAAGGTATCGAGCACATCGTAGTTGGTGCGGTAGGCGCCGGAAACACTCAAGAGGGCGTCGTCGACCACCGCGATGGCGAGCTCAGACTGGGTCCCCTTCCCTTTGTGATCCCGGACCTTGACCGTCGCCTCAACCTCTCCTCCGGGTTCGTAGCGAGACTCCTCCGTCTTGACCACGGCGGAGAGACGCTTTTCTGTGTTCGCCACTTCGATGCGCTTGTAGCCGATCCTGAACTGGGGTCGGCCGAGGTCAACGGTTCCGTCGATCTTTTCACTGGTGCGGCCCTTCACGATCACCACTGAGACATAGAAGCCGGGGATGAACTTCTCGTCGTTGATGGGAACCTCGTAGAGAAGAACGTTGCCGGAGAACCGCACCGTCTCCCGGTGAAGGATTCCATCCCGCTCGAGAGTGATCAGCGCTTCCGCGTCGGAGAGCGGCGAGATGGCCATCACCTTGAGCTTATCGCCGATCCGGAGGTCCGTCTTTTCCACCTGGAGATTGATCCGGTCGTGGTTGGCGGCCTCGAATCCGAGGAAGGCCCCCTTCCCGTGGACGTAAGTCCCGGTGACACTCGGGGCGGAGCGAAGCTTCGGATCTGCCACCTGAACAGTGAACTCATAGTAGCCGGCTTCCTTCACCGGGAGCGCACAGGCCTTGAGATCTCGCGTGGTCCGAAACTCACAGGTGGCGAGTTTCTTCTCTTCTCGCCGGGAATCATAGTAGAAGTAGTTCCCAGACCCGAGCCGACGCTCGTAGATGTAGTCCACTCGAGTTACGGTAAGAGACATGGGAACGCCATCGACGTGAAGGCCCCCACGGTCCAGGGCCACCACTTCCGGAGAGATCTCCTCCCCGACGGTGTAGAGCCACTTCGAGAGGTCGATCCCTGGGAGCAGGTCATACGGATTATGGAGGTAGTCCCGGCGGCCGGAAATGGTCCCACCGTTTTCATCTTTAAAGTTCCCTTCGATGATCACAACTCCGTAGTCACTCACACCCCGGGGTCGCTTCACGGTAAAGTTCCCAGCGGCGTCGGTGGTGAGTGGCGTTCGGGAGAGGACGGTCAACTCTTCTCCTCCCTCGGCCAGGGTCACGGCCCCGGGGTAGGTAAAGCGTTCGTACTCAGTTCTCTTCGGGGCGAAGGGGATCTTCCGGAGGAGAACCGCCGCCTCGCCCACGAGGTCCCGCACGGGCCCACCTTTAAAGTACGTGACCTGGCCTCGGAAGGCCTCGCCGTCTTCGTCCAGCGTCACCTTAAACTCAGGCTTTCGAAACTCTTCCACCGCAAACGCGGCTTCCTGACTCACGGTGGAGGCCCCGTCCTGAAGGAAGACCGAGTAGCGACCGGTGGGAGCTTTCTTCCCAAGGTCAAAGGAGACGACACCCGTTCCATAGGCGTTGAGTTCCACCTGGGCCACCGTCGCCTCTTCACCTCTTGAGTCGAGCACACTCACCTTGACCTTTTTTCCGGCCTCTGTCAGATCCAAAGAGTCCGGCACGAAGCGCCGGACGAAGAGCTTGAGGTTCACGCGCTCACCCGGAAGATACAGCGGTCTTTCGCTCACGACGTCCATCAAGAGCTCCTGGGGCTCCTGCCAGTAGTTCCCGCCGAAGTTAAAGTCCCAGCGAGAAATGCCGGAGCTCCAGGCCCCGTACCCACTGGTGACGAAGGAGACATCATCCTCCGAGGTCGCAACCACCGAGAGGTGCTCTTCGCGCTTGGGAAGGTAGTCTGGAAAAAAGGCCAGACCGGATTTATCTGTGACAAGCTGGTCCACCGAAACTCCATCCCGGAAGACGCGGACTTCGACTCCAGCGCGAGGCTTCCCCTCTTTGAGACTGAAGACCCAGACGAGGATGCCTCGGCGCCCGCGCTTCACGTGAAGACCTAGGTCGGTGAAGAGGTAGCCGAAGTTAAACTCCCGGCGCTCTTTGACTTCTGCGTCCGGGAAGATGAGGGCCTCGGCGTCCTGAAACTTCGCTGCCACCGTCTTGGTCCGGAGGAAGCCGGTGAAGAGCCCCGCCCGAGCTCCCGATTTCTCCACCAACGGCTTCACACTCAAGGGAAGAAGGTGATTCTCATTCTCCGGGAGCTTCAGGGGAATGAGTTTTTTCTCCGTCAAAAACTGCGCCGGGGCCTTGAGGTCTCGAAGGGCCCCGAGATCCGAAGGCTTCGTGATGAACCCGTACACGAGCTCAGCGCTGGTGATGTTCAGGGCCGAATACGCCACCTGCCACGGGCCATCTTTTTCAAGCACGCCGGTTGCTTTGTGGGGTGCGAGGAGGGGTGGGTTATTCAGCGTTTCAACCTGGAGCTGCACATCGGCGTCGAAGGGGCGGTTGTTCCCGGTGGGGATCGAGCGTGAGATTTTCACAGAGTACGTTCGCCCGGGCCCACGGAAATTCGAGAGGGAGATCCCCTCTTGGGTGTAGCTGATTTTCACGGCATCCTTCGGGGTCACACTGACGAACTTCTCGATGTCAATTTTTCGGTTCGATGCGAGGTCCAGGAAGATGTCCACTCCTTCATTGAACTCACACCGCAGGTACGGCATGGAGTAAGAAAAGAGATCGAGGCTCAGGAACGAATTCCCAGCGCACCGAGCGGTGGCCCAACCCTGGCCGGAGTTGCGGCCCGCGCTGGCAACACTCGGATCGAGCACGAGCTTCTGCCGCGGGATCGAGCTTCCGGGAGTCTCCTGATAGAAGAGGGGCTTGTCGAAGTAGAACACGCAGTTCTCACCGGGGTTCAGGGGTGCCGTCCCGCGGACCCGAAGCTGTGCTTCACCCTTCGCATCCCGCGGGGGCTCGAACTGGACGGGCACCGTGCGACCGTCGCACTGGATCGTGCCCGAGGGAGTCTGGGCCTTGATCTTGAAGTTGAGGTCAATGCTGACGAGGGGAGTCGCCTTCGCCCACTGAACACTGTAACCGGTGATCGCGAGTTCACTGGTTTGAAACCCGTGCGCATGTTCGTACGCGAGCCGCGCCTGGGGCGTCGTTCCCGAAAAACCGGCCCTGACCTTCACCTGATACTTCGTTCCAGGGAAAAGACGCTTCTTGAGCTTACACACGATCGCGGTCGTTCCGTGATAGAACAAATCGCACTCGATCCCAGGACTGAACTCAAGGTTCGCGCGGTGCTCTTCTTTCACAGCTCCTGCGCCGAGAGGAGCGATGGCCTCATCGAAGGTGATCCGAAGCTCCGGCACGTCGGGGCCCACCTCAGTGCCTTTCGGTGACGTTTCCTGAACGTAGAGTGCGAGCGCAGGTGAGGAGAGGAGCACGAGGAACGTAAGAGCGATCGCCTTCATCGGAGATGGTCCTTCGGAATGTGTGGATGATACTGGGGAAAATTGTAGACTCAACGCCTAGGGAAAGGCGATGGGAAACCGAAGGCCAGAGCGCCGAAGCTTATGGCGCGGCGGGCAGTTTTTTACTCGGCGGCTTCGAGGTAATCCTGATACTGATCTCGCACGGCTTCGTAGTGCGGGCCAAGGATCCCCTTCAAGCGCTCCTGGTGCTTTCCCTCGAGCTGAGAGATGAGCTGATCCACCTCGCTCGCCGCGAGGTCTGAAGTCTTCTGCTCTTTTTCAATTTTCAAGGCCTCGATCTCGGCCTGGTAGGCTTCTTGTTCTTTGACGTAGGAGTTGTAGATCTCCTCTCCTTCGGCGGGTTCGAGTCGCCCGAGCGTGCTCTTGAGTTCATCGTTCCAGCCGCTGGCCGCGTCGGCCGTGGCCACTTCCGGAACCTCTGCCTCCTCCTCGGGAGCTGCCTCCGGAACTTCTGTGTCGGCCGGAGATCGGTAGTTGGACTCTTCCGCCGGGGCGTCGATCTCTTCCTTCGCGACGATCTCGGTGTCCACGATTGCCCGCGCGGGAGCGGCGCGCTCCGGGGCACCCATCTTTAATTTAATGGCGTCGATGGCGGGGCGCTCGGGGCCCTGCGGAGTTCGAGTGAGGAAGTAGACGGGGGCAACGAAAAGAATAGTCAGTAGAAGTATTCTCATACTTCATTATAAACTTTTCAGGGTTGAAAACCAGCCTCGGCCCGCGGGATTGGGACTCCGCAAAAGGCAGAGTCAAATCATCTGAAAAGGCTCGAGGGCCAGGGTTTGGGAATCATGAGCATACCCCCCCAGAATAAACGACGAAACAGGTCTCTTAGTAAACTCGAGGCAGACAAAAGACCGCCTCGGCATGGGGCAAAAAATGCCTCCGTGCCGCTCAGGACCCCCCGGGGAAGAGTGCTCACTGGCCCTTCGACTCGAGCACCGCCCACTCTTCAAAGAGCCCTTCGAGCTTACTCTCATACTTCTTCAGGTCCGCCTCAAGGCGCGCGAGTTTATCTTTTTTCTCTTTATCCAAGACAGCGAAGTCGATGGCAGCGATTTCGCTCTTGAGCGCTGTCAGCCGGAGCTCGAGCTTATCGATCTCTCCCGGAAGCTCCGCGAAGCGATTCTTTTCCTTATTCGAGAGCTTGGAGACCGGAGGGACGGAGGGTTGATCCTCGCGCTTCGGAACCAGTGCCGGTGCCTTCTTCTTCAGTTCCTCTTCGAGGTGAATCGCCTCGAGGAAAAGCTCCGCTTGCGAGAAGCCCGCTTCGAAGTTCTCGAGGGTGCCTTCGTGGAGCACCCAGCACTTGTCCGTGACGTTATTGATGAACGAGCGGTCGTGGCCCACGACGATGAGGGCCCCTTCGTAGCTCCGGAGTTCTTCTTCGAGGATCCCGATGGTCTCGAGGTCAAGGTCGTTGGTCGGCTCATCGAAGATCCAGATGTCGCGGGCGTGCTTCATGAACTGGGCTAACTGGAGCCGGTTTTTCTCCCCACCGGAGAAGGTGTGGATGGGCCGCTTGATCTCATCCGAGCTAAAGAGGAAATTCTCCAGGTAGCTCGCCACGTGGCGCTTGTCCCCCGTGTTGGTGATGACAAAGTCGATCCCCTCCCCGATCATTTTCCACGGGGTCTCGTCGTCCTTGAGGGCCTCGCGCTTCTGCGAGAAGTACCCCACGTCAAGGCCATGGGCGCGGGTGACTGTTCCCGCGGTCTGGTCGAGTTCACCGAGGAGAATTTTCAGGAGCGAGCTCTTTCCGGTGCCGTTGCGCCCGAGGAGGGCGATCTTGTCACCCTTGGCGACGGAGAAGGTGAGCTTGTCGAACAGGGTCCGCTCGCCGAAGCGGAGCGTGAGCTCCTCGGCCGCAAGAAGGATCTTCGTCTTCCGGCCCGAGGCCTGGAGGTTTAAGCTCACCGACTTGTGGGCCTGCGACTTGAGCTCCTGGATGGTCTTGTTTAAGCTGCCGTAGTCTTCGATGCGCTTCTTACTCTTCGTCCGCCGCGCTTGAACTCCCCGGCGGATCCACGCGGTCTCCCGGCGCTGCTGGTTACTGAGCTTATCGAGCTCCTTCTCCCGGCGCTTCTGGTCCTCGATCAGGAACTGCAGGTAGGCCTCGTAGGTGCCGCTAAACGAGCGCAGCTTCCCTTGCTGGATGTGCAGGATCCGGTCGACGACGTTGTTTAAAAGACTCCGGTCGTGGGAGATGATCATGAAGGTCTTCTTGCTCGCCTGGAGCTCGTCCTCGAAGTCCTTGATCGTTTCCAGATCGAGGTGGTTCGTCGGCTCATCCCAGAGGATCAGTTCCTGGGGTGCCGAGAGGCCCAGGCTCAGAGCGACCTTGCGCTGTTCACCGCCCGAAAGGCCCGCCATGGGCCGCTCGAGGCCCTCCAGGCCGAAGAACTTCAGGTACGAGACGAACTGGGCATGGATCCGGTCTTCGCCGAGGGCCGCGAGGCCCGAGTAGATCCGCTCCTGCTCGTTGATGAGTTTCTCGAAGTCACCGGCCCCGGCCCCGAGGTCATGGTTCACGACATCGAGCCGGCGCTTGAGCTTCGCCATCTCCGGGTGGAATTCAAAGAAGTAGTTCTCCACCGTCCAGTCGCCGAGGTTCGGAAGTTCCTGGGGGACGTAGAAGAACGTGAAGTCCTTACTCCGGTCGTAGATGAACGGTGGCACCGTCGTATCCGGAGTGACCTGTCCGGCGATGACCTTAAAGAGGCTCGACTTGCCGTGGCCATTGAGCCCGAGCACTCCGATCTTATCCCCTTGGTTCAACGTGAACGTGACATCTTTGAAGATGACTTTATGGGGATAATGAAGACTCAGATTCTGGAGGGTGAGGAGTGTAGACATGGAGGCATTCTACTCAACTTGTGCAGCCTAGGCAAACTGCCATCCACGGGAGCTCGCCTTAACCGAAGAGCTCCTTCATCGTGTCAAACATCTTGGCCTTCGAGAGGTAGTTCTTGATGAACGTCCGGTTCTCCGGTTTGTACCAGAAGAAGAACGTTCGCTGCTTGGTTTTCTCATCGAGGCTGATCGCGGTCTGGACTTTTTTTAGCGTGTAGGGGTGGTGCCCCGAGTAGTAGATCTCCGTCGCGACGGTCATGGGTGTCGGCGTGAAGTCCTGGACCTGCTCGAGCTTGTAGCCCAGGGCCTTGGTCTTCGCGGCGAGCTTGGCCATGTCCTCGGGCGTGCAGCCCGGGTGCGAGGAGATGAAGTACGGGATGATCTCCTGCTTGATGCCTTTCTTCCGCGAGACTTCCTCGAAGCGCTCCTTGAACTTATGGAAGTAGGAGAAGCTCGGCTTGCGCATGAGTTTCAGCACCTCATCTTCGGTGTGCTCCGGCGCGACCTTCAGCCGCCCCGAGACGTGGTGAGTGATGAGTTGCTCGACGTAGGTTTCGTCGGCCTTGGGGTGGGTCGAGCGCGGGTCGAACATGAGGTCATAGCGAAGCCCCGAACTCACGAACGCCTTCTTCACTTCCTTGTGCGCGGAGATTTCTCGGTAGAGCTCCGTCATCTTCGTCGGATCCGTATCGAGGTTCTTGCAGATCTGCGGGAAAACGCACGACGGGGCCGCGCACTTGTCGCAGAGGTCTTGATCGATCCCCTTCATCTGGTACATGTTGGCCGAGGGGCCCCCGATGTCCGAGAGGTAGCCCTTGAAGTCCGGCATCCGCGCGACTTGCTCGACTTCTTTCATGATCGACGCCTTGGAACGGCTGGCGATCATTTTCCCCTGGTGGGCGGAGATGGTGCAAAACGAGCAGCCGCCGAAGCAGCCCCGGTGGGTGTTGATGGAGAACTTGATCATCTCGAAGGCCGCGATGGGACCGCGGTCTTTGTACTTGGGGTGGGGAAGCCGGGTGTACGGGAGATCGAAGCTCGCGTCGATCTCCTTCTCCGTCATGGTCTGGTAGGGAGGATTGATCACCAGCACCTGGTCCCCGATCCGTTGGGTGAGGCGTTTGGCGAACTGCTTGTTACTCTCCACCTCGACGTGCATGAAGTTCCGGGCGTAGGCGAGCTTATCTTTCAGGCACTCCTCGTGGGAGGTGAGTTCGAAGGTCTCCCACTGCTTGTTCTTGGGAAGTTCTTGCTCCGCCGGCTGAAGGAAAGCGGTCTGCGGCACGGTCTTGAGGGACTCGAACGGAGACCCGCGCAGAAGGTACTTCACCACGTCGCGGATCGGTTGCTCCCCCATCCCGTAGATCAAGAGGTCGGCGCCGGCCCAGCTCAGGATATTGGGCATGAGTCGATCTTCCCAGAAATCATAGTGGGTCACCCGGCGCAGGGAGGCCTCGATGCCTCCCACGATGACGGGTGTTTCGGGATAGAGTTCTTTGAGGATCTTGGTGTACACCGTAGTGGCGTAGTCGGGCCTAAAGTCTGGGGATCCGCCCGGGGTGTAAGCGTCGGTGGACCGCAGGCGCTTTCCCGCGGTGTACTTGTTCACCATGGAGTCCATGTTCCCACTGGTGACACCGAAGAAGTACTTAGGCTTTCCGAACTTCTTAAAGTCCCGGAGGTCGTCGCGCCAGTTCGGTTGAGCGATGATGGCGACCCGAAGCCCCAGGGATTCGAAGATGCGTCCCATGACCGCAGCTCCGAAGGCCGGATGGTCGACGTAGGCGTCACCGGTCACGAGCACGACGTCGAGTTCATCCCAGCCGCGCTTCTTGGCTTCTTTGACGGTGGTGGGGAGCCACGCCGTGATCGGGAGTTCGCTGGGATCAATCTTTTCCATAGGCCGGCACTCTACCGACGGAGTGCCTTTCTGACAAATCTCGTGAAGACTTTACAGATCAATCTAGGCCGCGGCCCGCTTCGCGAGGAGACTGGATTCCAGGCACTTAACCAGTTCGGAGAGGCCACTCGCCTTATTCTTTCTGAGGAAGCCCTTCAGAATGTCCAGTGCGGGTGTCTCTGCGTTCGTCAGGATTGAATGGGAGAGGTCTTGAGCGACGAAGAGGATCTTGGCCAGGGGGTGAAGTTCACTCGGTTTCTCTGACGGGAACCCGAGGCCCGTTAAACTCCCGTGGTGCTGCCGAATGATCAGGGCCACTTCTTTCGGGAGATCCCGGTAGGTCGTCACCAACTCCGAAGCCTTCACGGCATGGTAGTAGACTTCGTTCTGTTCCTCTTGGGGGAGCCGGAGGAGCTCCTCGGCGCGGCGGTAGTGGACGAAGATCGGGTTCTTGATCATCATGTCGGAGAAGTACGAGGCGAAGACGAACTTCTTAACCTGTTCGTCGGCCTGGGGAAGACCCATGTCGAGGATGAGCTGCGAGCCGATGTAGTTCGTGAGATTGATGAGCTTAAACTGAAACTCCAGCGACTTGTCGTTCTTCAACGCCGTGAGGTAGGCGGAGAACTGATCCGGCTCCTTCAGCACATCCTGGCACATGCCTTCGACGGTGGCGTCGCAGACTTCGACCACCCGCCCGGTGAGCCCGAGATTCTGGATGATCTCCCGAGTGGTCTCGAAGACTTCGTTCCGGGCGTGGATCTCTTCACTCACGGTCGCGTAGGGCCGATCCACCCGGTTGATCATGTTATTGATCAGCATCATCGAGAAGTCGCGGTTGAAGATCTTCTCACAGTAGAGTTCCTGGATGCCCTTCTCCTGGAGTGCCGTGATGAGATCTTTTGCGATCTCTTCGTGCTTGTGGATCCGCTTGATGAACTTGCGCTCCGAGAGCTTGATGAAGAGGTCGAAGGGGACACTCGAAAAGTGCACCAGCGCACAGACGGGGACTGACGTCCAGGCCACCGACGCCCCGGCCGCGGAGGGCCCGAAGAGTTTGCGCGTTTCCTCGAAGAGAGCGGACATTTCAGCGTGCGCGAAGGTCCGGATGTGTTGCTGAGTTCCACTCTCTCCACCGAGGACGAAGACCCGCTTCAATCGATCGGAAGCCTCGGCGAAGAAGAGTTTGAGCTCCCGGACGCGAGTGCTGTCATCCGGCAGCTGGACAATCAGAAAGTCGACGGTCTGGAGCACGTTCAACAGGTCGATCAGCTCTTCCGGGGTCTGCGTGATGTGCGGTTTTTGTCCCGAGATTTCAGTGCACTCAACTTCCAGGAGCGTTTTGAAATCGGCAGACTCAGTGTACGCGATGATTTGCATGAGTGGCCGATCGGCTAATCTTCAAGAAAACCTTAAGGAGTAAGGGACCGCGGGCCCTAAAAGGCTTGACCTATGAGTACCTTCGGTCCACCAGGAAATTCTTGGGCCTTCTGGGAGTCACCGAGGAATAAAAATTCATGATCGTCCTCATGTCTTCCTCGAACTCCGTTGGATAAATCACAAGCCCAGTGCCCGCTTCTTTTTTGGCGAAGTCCGCGTACCCAAGGACGATCGGAATGCCCGCCTTTTTTGCGATGTAATAGAAGCCCGTTTTCCATTCCGGGTTTGGCCCACGAGTCCCCTCCGGAGCGATCATTAGCACGAGCTCCGGATGTTGCTTAAAAAGGTCGGCCATGAGATCCGTGGTGCTCGCACTCCCCCTTTCCCGCAGCCGCCGTCGGTCAACGCCGATCGCTCCCATCCCTCTCAGGAGGGGCCCCAGCGGAAACCTCAACCAGTCGTCCTTAATGACGAACTTTGCGTTCCGCTGCAGGTGGTGCGCGACCGCCATCGCCGGAATGAAATCATGGTTCGACGTGTGGGGTGCGCCGAGGAAGATGAATGACCTGAGCTCCGGTGGGAGCGCAGAGCGGAGGGTCCAGCCGGAGGCCCGGAAGATCAGCGCGCAAAAAAACTTCATCATGCCACTCCCCTCTTTTGAATGAGCCGCTCTTTCTGCGCGCGAGACATGCCCTTGACCTGACACTCGAACTTCGTCGCCTCGGAGCGGTTCGGGAACTCCCGCTGCCAGACTACCTCCACGGGTGCCCCCGAGCGGAAGAACTTGGCCCCGAGCCTGCTGCCGGCGTGCTCCCGGAAGCGGCGCTCGAGATCCGTCGTGATGCCCGTGTAGTAATGCCCGCGTTCATTTCTGATGATATAGACAACCCAAGAAGGCAGCTTCATGGTACCATCATAGCTCGTATGGAAAGGATTATAATACCTTTTTCCGAGTTCACGTTTTCCTTCGCCCGAAGCGGTGGCGCCGGAGGTCAGAACGTGAATAAGGTGAATTCAAAAGTCACGCTGACCTGGGATCCGTCCCTCACTCAGGCCTGTCCCCCACCCGTCATCGTTCGGCTCCGGGAGCGCTTCGGTCAAATCTTTCTGGACAACGGTCTCGTCCAGATCGTGGGCCAGAGGCATCGCTCCCAGAAGGCGAACATGGACGACTGCATCGAGAAGCTCCACGAAATGCTCGAGGAGGTCCGAAGGCCTCCGAAGCTCCGGAAGAAAACCAAGCCGAAGCGCAGTGCTGTGCTCAAACGACTCGATTCAAAAAAACGCGACGGGGAGAAGAAACGGCAACGGCGCGGAGACTACTAGTAACAAAGCCCACAGTCCGGGCACTCGCTACGGCTCGGCGCGAACTTGGCCCCACAGGCCTGGCAGGTGACCTCGGCCTGGGCCGGATCAAAGACCGCCGAAAGGTGCTCAAGATTAGGCTCGTGCCCAAGCACGTGCTTCCGGAAATCACTCTGGAAGTGCTTCACCAGAACCTCCCGGTCCCCTTCGGTCCCCCAGACCTCAACCGTAACTTTGCAGCCCCCGGTGGAACAGGTCTCAGCATTCGTTCGGAGCTCGATCATCACTCCCTGACTTTTAAGTTTGTACTGATGATTCTTCGCATCCTGAAGGTCCATCACGCCGAGGAATAACTCTTCCATCCACTAGCTCCTGAATTTTTCTCTGAGGTAACTGAGGTAGTCTTTTACGTCGATCTTTCCAACCAAATCCACGGCAGTGACGCTGCGACCTTTCTCGTGCACATGGGTTTTAAGAAACCCTCCGATCCGCTCGAGGTCACCGGTGCGGAGGTCTTTGCGGAATCCACGGACCTCGCGCTTCATCCGCTGGTAGAGGCTCCCGGAGATTAAGTTCCCCAGGGTGTACGTTGGAAAATAGCCGAAGGCAGCTCCGGCCCAATGAGAATCCTGGAGCACGCCCCGGGCGTAGTCCGGAGGAACGAGTCCCAGGTAATCTCGGTACTTCTGGTTCCAAAGTTCCGGAAGCTCGGCCGCGTTGAGGTTGTGATTAAAGATTTGCTCCTCGAGCTCATAGCGGATGATCACGTGAAGGTTGTAGTAGAGCTCCGAGGATTCCACCCGGATGAGACCGGGGACGGACTTATTCATCACCAGGAAAAGCTCTTCGGGACCGACGCGCTTCAGGGCCCTGGGAAAAAGTCTTTCGAGCTCTGGGTGGAGGTACTCACAGAACTCGCGGGAGCGGCCCACGACGTTCTCCCAAAACCGGGACTGGGATTCGTGCACCGAAAGGGAGATGGCCTCCTGGAACGGAGTCCCCTCCCATTCGGCCGGAAGATTCAACTCGTAGAGGGCGTGCCCCACTTCGTGCATCGTACTGGAGAGGGAATCGAGGTCTCCGGTGGAGTAGCGGGTCGTGATGCGCTGATCTCTCGGGGAGAGGTTGATGCTAAAGGGGTGCTTAGAAACGTCGAGCCGCGAGTTGGCCTCCGGGAGCCCGAAGCTCCGGGCCACACGAAGAGAAAGTTCTCGCTGCTTCTCGATCTCAAAGGGACCCTTGAGGTCTTTAACTTTCACAAACCGCTGGTCGGCCTCCACTTCTCGAGTGAGCGTCAAGAGCCCGGCCTTCAGCTCGCTGAAAAGAGCTGTGATGGTGCCTGAGTGAAACTCTTTATCGTGTAACCGGAGGAGGGTGTCGTAGGGATTGGGCCCGCCGTAGAAGGTCGTTTCTCGGCGCTTTAAGTCGATGAGTTTCTGCAGGTGAGGCCTAAAGCCTTTCCAGTCATTCTTCTTCCGCGCCTCGCCCCACGCGTGGGAGGCCATCGCCTGCGCATGCGTCAGCTCCTTCACGTGCTTTGGAGGAAGCGCCTTGAAGAGGTTATAATCCCAGCGCAGCTCCCGCGCCAGAATCCGATGACGACGTGAGAGTTTTCCCGTCTCGAAGGCCGCGAGGAGGGCTTCGTACTTGCGGGAAGACATGTGCGCATGAATTTTCCCCTGCACATAAGCGAGTCGCTCCGCGCGATCCTCGATCGCTCCTGCAGGCATGTAGGTCTCGGTATCCCAATACAGTAAGGACTGAAGGCTCTTTAGGTAGGAGTACTCTTTGAGATACTCACGAATCTTATCCAGGGCCATGGAACAGGTCTCCATACAGATCTTCATCGAACCCAAAAGTCACTGGCACACCATCGCGCTCAACCACAGGGCGCTTGATGAGTGAGGGATTGGCCGCCACAAACGCTCTCCGCTCCCCTGCCGGCAGGGCTTCGTAGGTTTCTTTTAACTTCCGGTAGGTGCTCCCCCGAGTGTTCACCGGCGGACCTCCATAGACCTTCTCCCAACGCTCAAGCTCCGCATCCGTCGGAGGAGCTTTTTTGAAGTCCAGGAACTCGTAGGAGATGGCGCGAGACTCAAAGAAGGCCCGTGCCTTTTTCACTGTGTCGCAGTTAGGGATCCCAAAAAGTTTTATCATGCGTTGGCCTTTGAGCCTGTCAACTCACGAGAACCGAGCGACGGTTTTGATGATGGTGTCGAGTTCCACGGGCTTACTGAGAAACGCCGTGATGTTGAAGTTCTTCATCTTCTCTTTGGCATTGGCCTCGGCCGACATGACTACGGTCGGGATTTTAGACCAGCTCCCATTTTTCAATTGTTCCGTGCGGAATGAGTAGCCATCCATCACCGGCATCATGAGGTCGATGAGGATCAAATCTGGAAGAGGACCCGATTGGAGGAACTTCAACGCCTCGAGACCGTTCACTGCTGAGACCACCAGATAGCCTTCACTCTCCAGGAGTTCAACGAGAAGCTCTCTTATGGAGGCATCATCTTCTACAACCAGTATCCGCTTTGTCATTTCTTGGGATTCACCCTCGTTAGTCAATACGTCAATCTCAACTCTGAAATTTCCGAGTGTTGGCGATTATTGCATAAAAGTTGGCCCCTGTTGATATCAAATATTAAACTTTTTAAGGCCATTCCTGCTTAGGCCCATCTCCCTCCGCGGCTAACGAGTGGCGTCCGAACTCCTGCGCTCTGAGACTTTCCTTCAGAGCTCGACCTCAAGAAGCTCGCTCCACTCCGTGGTATACTGCCGTGAGACGTGAGCGCGGATGGTCTTCCACTCCTGTTGAATTCCACAAGCGGCACTCTTGATCGTGTGAGGGCCAAACTTCCTATTGATCACATCAACCACTTGGTTCAAGGGCCCGTTATCCGATGGATCGCTCGTAAAAAGGTCCATCTGACACTCGTTTTTGGGAACGATGTGATTTAACAGCACACCCCCCTTCTTATACCCATGCCCGGGCCTATAGATCTCGTCGAGGATCTCATGGGCCCCGGCAATGAGCTTGAGAGTGTCGCTGGTGCCCGACGTGAACCGCACTCCCGCCTCTCCAAAGTACTGAGGCCCGGACTTGAACGGATTCGTGCAAATAAAAGCGCTCATGCTAAAGCACACGCTCTGCTGATTCCTGAGCTTCTGAGCGGCGTTACTCGCGAACTGGGCCAGGGCCTCACGGAGCTCGCTCTTCGTGAAAAGATCGTACCCGAAGCTGCGGGAGTTTCCGGTGTTCTTCTTATCCTCCGGGGCTTCGAGGGAAAGGCAGTTGATCCCTCGCAGCTCATCCTGAATCTCTCGCCCCACCTTCGTGAGAAGCTTCTGGATCATCGTCGGATTGTCGAAGACCTTGAACTCGTAGGCCGTCTTGATGTCGATCAGGTTGAGCTTCACCGCCGAGCGTGCCCCAACCCCCCAGATGTCTCGGACCGGAAAGCTCCGGAGTGCCCGGTCAATCTCAGCTTCCTCCACGAGGACGCAGACTCCCGTGTGTTTCTTCGACAGCTTATTGGCGACCTTGGCGAGCACCTTCGTGCGGGAGATTCCGACCCCCACCGGCATGCCTACCTTGCGGAAAATCTCCAGCCGCATTCTTTGACCCAGGGCCTCGAGATCGACCCCAGGACCGGCGTCGATTTCCACGAAGGCCTCGTCGACGGAGTACACCTCCACGTGGGGAGAGAACTCGCGCAGGACGTTCATCACCCGCTTCGAGATGTCGTCGTAGAGCGTGTAGTTGGATGAAAAGACCGTGACGTTGTGCTTTTGTACGCGATCCCGGATTTTGAAGAAGGCCTCGCACATCTGTCCGAAGCCCAGGGCCTTCGCCTCCTTGGTGAAGGCGATCGCGGCACCGTCGTTGTTGGACAAAACGATGACTGGCCGATTGCGCAGCTCGGGACGAAAGATCTTCTCGCACGAGCAGTAGAAAGAATTGCAATCAACGAGGGCCACGTACTTCATTTTAATTCCCTCACGACGAGTCTCACCATGCCCCAAATGAAGTCCCCGCTGAGCGGCTCATGGCACCGCAAGAACTCTTCGGACACAAGATCAATGCGGAATTTTCCCTTCACAACGAGCACCGCGAGCCGATCTTTTTTCAGTGGCAGGTTCTTGTCCACCACCAGCACGTCTCCGGGCAAGAGGTCAAGGCGATGCCGCTTCCCTGTCACCCGCACGAGGTAGGTGCTCTTCCGGTCGGCGAGAACCCATTCATCTAAAGAAAAAGAATCCTGCATAAAGCCCAATATACGTAACTTTTGCGTACGCGCAAGAGGCAGCTCTTGACTTTCCGTACATTTTCCGTAATTATAGTCACATGAGAATTTATGCCTCCGCAACCATCCAAGAAGAGCTCCTAACAGGCTTTCAAAGCCCTTGTTCGGAGTTTGCCCAAAAGCCCCTTTCGTTTGACGAGCGCTACGGAGTAGGAAACCCCAGCTTAAGGCTGATCACAGCAGAGAATGACTTCCCGCATCTCGGAGTCTTTCGACACGACAAACTCCTGGTGGACCTATCGGCAAGACCAGGACCCATGAGCCTTGTGGTTACATTCCTCGATGATGAAGTGCGACTGTTCCGATTGGACAAGAGGAAGAACATAGATGACCTCATCTGCGGGGTCGTGAAAGTCATCCTTCGGGAGGTGAGTTCGTGAGAGGAAGAAGCAGAGGAGCTAGCGGCAGTCGCCCTTTAGCACACGGCCCCCTTGTTCAAGCTCGGCCTGGATGTCGGTCTTCGAGTGAAGGTGAACAACGAGCTCAAGTCCCGGGGCCTTAAACACCAAAGGTGCGGGACCCGATTCCACTTCCAAATGATAAGCCGAGGCCACCCGGTCCTGGTTGATAAAGTAAGTACCCTCCTGGCAGGAGAGTCTGACCTCTAGAGCTTTAAAAAGGCATGTCAGTTTTTGCGGGCCATCGGAAATCCCGAAGACGACACAGGGCCTTGCCAAGGGCTTCGCTAGAGACTCGGCTTGGACCACCGAGACAAAGACGAGTGAAATAATCAAAAGGACGTGCTTCATTCAACAACCCTCTCATGGCCAAGACCTAATAGACCATGGATTATACTGAGTTTTCAAGTCGACACAGGTCATAACCTCATACCAAGAGTTTTTTTCACAGGTCATGGGCAATGGGGTGATCCTTTCAGTAAGCTGCGCCTCTATGAAAAAGTACGCAGTGGCATTCCTTCTGGTTTTCTCAGGACAGGTCATGGCCGGCCTTCTCCCGGCCTACAAAGACCTCCTCCCCTACGTCATGGCCGCTCCTGATCAGGGCGAAACTAACACCTGCCTCTACGTGGCCTCCACCGGAGCGATGGAGCTCTTACTCAATCGGAGAGATGGGATCAAAAATCCAAGACCTGGCTCCAAAAATGACCTCGCTGAGTCCTACCTCATCTGGCAACGGGACTGGCGTGACCGTAACGCTCCGACCTACCACTTTATAGAAGATGCGGTCCGAAGATTTAACTACGGGGAAGCCGTCCATATTTCCCAATGGCCATTCGCTGCTAAGAATAGTGACGGAACGGATAACTTTGGGGTCTGGGACCTTCACCCGAACTTCCCGAATCTTCCCCGATTGAATGTGCCTCAAGTGAGAACCGAGCTTCTGTTTGCGAGGGGCAAGAAGTACGCCACCAGAGTTCTTTCGCAGAAAGATATTGAGCTGATCAAAAAGACCCTCCAAGAGCGGCGCTCTCCCGTCATCGTCAACTACAATGACGACGACTACTGGCACGTGGTCCTGATCGTCGGTTACGATGACCGAGTGAAAGGCCAGTGCTACGAAATCGAGAAAGAAGAATGCAATGAGCGCGGCGCCTTCTACGTGCGAGACTCGAACGGGATTCGGTTCGAAGCGCGGGCCTATAACTGGTTCCTGTACAACGGGAATGCCGCAGCGGTCATAGATCTCAAATAGTGAGAACTGCCCTCTTACGGTGGTGATGGGTTAGAAAAAAGTTCAAACATTTTGAAGGTTTGACATGTGATCCACGGCGCACGACTCGCATTGTCGGACGACCACGAGGGACCTTGGACCACATTGCACCCCCATGATTTAGATTGGAAACGTCAGATCTGAGGTTTCCAACACCAATCAAGGGGGGCAGTTAAGGATTAGTGCTTGATGAGTGAGAGAAACTCCGCGCGAACTTTTGGGTCTTCTTTGAACTTCCCGTCCACTGCAGAGGTCATCATCGTGGCATTCGCCTTCTTGGCCCCGCGGCACGTGAGGCAGCCATGGGAACCCTCGATCACCACCATCACACCGGCGGGCTTGAGCTCTTCTTTAATCGAGTTCATGATTCCGTAACACATCCGTTCCTGAAGCTGAGGCCGCTGGGCGTGCATGTCCACGATGTGGGCAAGCTTCGAGAGGCCCACCACCCGAGAGTCCTCACCATGGCTAGTGTCTGGGAGGTAGCCCACGTGGGCCTTCCCAATGAACGGGAAGAAGTGGTGGCTGCAAAGGGAGGTGTAGTCAATGTCTTTCAGGATGATCACTTCGTTGTAGTTCTCGGCCGGAAAGGTCGTGGAGAAGATTTCCTTCTGGTTGGTGCCAAGGCCCGAGCAAACCTCGAGCAGAGACCGGGCCATCCGGTTCGGTGATCCGATCAGGTTCTTATCCTCGAGGTCGAGCTGAGGGAAGGCGAGCTTCAGACCTTTGAGGACCTTATCGTAACCTTCGGCCATGAGTTCTCGGGCCGCGTTCAGTTCCAACGCCCGGGCCCTGTAGGCCGACAGTTCTTGATCCAGAGTGACACCCGGGTTCTTAGAAGATGCAAGTTTGCGGGCAAGATCCTTATTGAAAGACGTTTCGTATGCCATCGTGAACCTCGTGGATGATTTTTATGTGATTAACACTACACTAAGCGGAGCTCAATTTCTAATCCCATAGGCACATTTTCCGTAACCGCGAACAGGGGCGTCTAAGTTATTTCCTAGTGTTGGACCCAGCTCAAACAGAAGCCCATCCCGAAGAAACCACCGGTAACCTAACGGATGAAAAATAACGCCAAATTCTCACTGGCCTAAGAGGGATTCATAGTCTGTGTGGGTATCCGACGGATCTCGCTGTCGGCACCAAAAGCCTTCTCCAAAGTGTATTTAACCCCAGAGGAAAGGGCTTTGGTCGTGGGCCAAGAGAAGTGACCCACGGGCCCAGTCAAGGATTGTCTTTTACCCACCGCTCTCTCCAAACCGTGCCATCGCCGGTATCCTCAACTTCCAAGGCCTCTCCTCCAACCCCATCGGAGAACCCTATGATGATGACGAAGATTCTCCTCTACCTAAGCCTCAGCATCGTCTCCCTCAACTTCAGTAGCGAGGCCGCACCAGACAGTCGAGGGAGGGCCCCGCAGGAGGAAGACGAGGAGAATGAGGAACTGGTGGCCCGAGCGAGAAGACCTGGCCTTGGGACCGGAGTCGATGCCGAATAAAAGACGCACGTACGCCGAGAACCCCGGATCCGTCGGAGATTTTTTTTTCCCGAACCCATGACCGAGCACCCTGGGCGACCATCTTCAGTCACCCTCCCTAGGTCCTGAGAAATCCAGAACAGCCGGCGGGGCCCCGAGGAGGAACTCAGCGAACACGCAAGAGAGGTCATGCTCCGGATGAAAACAAACTGCGCTCACCGGTTGATCAGGCCCGCAGGTTGTGACTACCATGGCCTCACTCAAGACAATCTCAAGCGACACCTGGGTGAGTTTTAGACTCCTCGAAGAAAAAAGGTTTCTCATGGCCCGCACGGTTACCTCCCTTTTCCTGCTCCTCATGCTGCCTGCCTGCGCAGGACGAAGCGACCCCAGAGGAACCATGTTCCGCCGAGGGCCGACGGAGGGGGAAGACCTCCCGGGGACCACCAAAAAATCCTAGATGCCGATCCGCTGAGGACTCAGCGGTCGGGAGAGATCACCGACAGGAAGTCAGTGCGGGGTTCTCCGGAAGGAGAACCCCTTTTTTAACCGGAGCTGTATGACACGGATGTTACCCCTCATTTTCTCCTTCACTCCTCTCTGGGCCACGGCAAGTTCTCTCGCTCCCTTCAACGACCCCGCTGTGCATCCCCTCGCCGCCACCTGGCAGGCGAGAGTACGGCTGATCAACTTCGACCGGACCCAGGAAGAAAAGCTCTGGCACGCGGTCAAGCTCATTCAACGAGTCATCCGAAGCGCTGAGTTTCGGCGTCGAGTCCTGAACTACAAGTTCAACGGCGAGCAGAAGTTCAATGACAGCGGGGGCCTCACGAACGATGCCATCTACAACAAAATCTTCGAAGGCGTCGAAACCATCGGGGGGAGCCCCGGGGACAATGGCATGGACGTCGAACTCGAACTCTACCACCAGGCCACGAACACGATCGGGTATACCTACCCCACCGCTCAGCGCATCTGGATCAATACGAAGTACTTTTCTAAGTACTCACCCGTGAAGGTCGCCGATAATTTAATGCACGAGTGGATGCACAAGCTCGGTTTCACTCACGACACGGCATGGTCACCAGAGCGAGATCACTCGGTTCCCTACGCCGTCGGCTACATCGTCGAGGAGCTTGCCCAGAAGATCTAGCGACCATGGCCCGGGGCGCACCGAGGCCTTAGAGAAATTATATTCAGGCACGCCTCTGGCCGTGAGAACATCTGCGCTAGAGACCCCGGAGGGATCTCTGGTGATTTCAAAGACGAAGAACGACGGGGTCAAAGTCAAGAGGCCCTAATCCGCACGGGTGATCAACAACAGCTGGCGCCGCTGATCCGCGAGATCCGGCGTCGGGTTTAACCATGGAGGTCGTATGAGACAGTTCTGGATCATTTCACTGGCGTGTCTGTTTGCCATTCCCGCAGGGGCAGCGACTCGAACGACGACGACGAGGACCTTTGAAGAATCAACCGCAGCGTCGGGCATGGGCACTCCCCGAGTCAGAGACGCTGGAATGCTCGAGGCCGAGGAGTCCGCGAGCTACCCGCAACCCATCTCCCCTTCGGCCATCGAAGAAAACAGACGGCTGGAGCAGCAGGAAATGGAGGAGCGAAACAAGAACAGTTCGACCATCATAGAAACCGAAGAAGCGACCGATTACCGAAACCGGACGAGAACCAACCGCGAGCGTAAAGCGCTGCACACTGGCGGCAATGCTTCTGACGACCAGTAGTGTCCCGAGGTTTGTGCCGCAACGAAGGTGGTTGGAGAACTTCCGATTCTTGGCCCGCTTCTCTTCGTGGCCTGGACCACGTATCCAGGCCACGAAACTAAAAGAGAAAAGGCCCGCGGAGGAAGATGAAGTTCAGGGCTTAGGAAACGACCTTGATCTCGTGCTGCCCGTTCCGCACAACTTGACCGCTGGTGATCTTACAACGTTTTCGTGTCTCCAGGTGACCGTCGACCGTCACTGAACCTCCGGCGATCAAGTGCTTCGCCTCGGCGCCGGAGCTCGTGATGTCAACCAGCTTCAGGAGGTCACAGAGGGCGACGAAGGGAGACCCGTTGAGTTTAAATTCTTTCATGCACATCCTTTTGAACTCTCATACCCTAAAAAATCCACTTCCGCTACCGCGCGGTGGCCGCGGTACGGAGGTGGATCGGCGGGAGCTGAGCTCCTCTCGAAGCGAGAGGGAAAATGATTTAATTTTACTTAAGTATCAAAGGGAGAAACGGTAGTGGTAAGTGAACCCCAGATGGATAAACTTCTCACCCGATTAGAGCAAGAGCATGAGCGCATCATTCACAAAATGAATGATCTCCTTGACGTCATCCCCGAGCGGCGTCAAGAGCGGTTCCGAGAACTCCAAGACCTGCTCGTGGCGCACATGCAGCTTGAGGAGGAGTGGATCTACCCACAGCTCCCTCACTCAGACCAACACCACGAGATCAAAGAGCTCCTCCAGCGGCTGAACCTGGTCGGAGACGAGGCCCGTTGGAGCGAGACCTATCGCTATTTTAGGAACGCGGTCATCGTCCACTGCAAGGCGGAGGAAGCCGACCTCTTCCTCCAGTTGCGTGGGCCAGGGTGTGATGCGTACGCTTCAGCTGGACGAGGGTCTACTTTTTCCGACGCACGGTCTTAATCACCACGGAATCCATGGGCACATCGGCGTGGCCGTGGACAGTGCCGGTTTTCACCATCTTGATTCGATTCACCACATGCATGCCACTGGTGACTTTTCCGAAGACCGCATAACCATGGCCGTCGGGAGACGGGTAATTAAGGCTCGCGTTATCGTTGACGTTGATAAAAAACTGCGCCGTCGCAGAATCCGGGTCTCCGGTCCGTGCCATGGCAATGGTTCCAGTGTCGTTCCGAAGACCGTTCTTCCCTTCGTTCTTGATCGGCGCGCGAGTTTTCTTTTCTTGCATCTTCTCACCGAAGCCTCCGCCCTGGATCATGAAGCCGTTGATGACCCGATGGAAGATGAGACCGTCGTAGAACTTCTCATCCACGTAGGTTAGGAAATTCTTCACCGTCAGTGGTGCCTTCGCCTCGTCGAGCTCAAGCTCGATCGTCCCCATGTTCGTCTCCATGGTGACCACAGGATTCTTGGCCGCTACGGAGAGGGAGAAAAGAAGGCAGAAGAGCAGGGCCATGGACTTCATGAATGTTCCTTGAATAGTGTTTGGACTATTCTACGGGCCCTCTCTTAAAGATGTCTACCCCAGGGTCTGCGGATCGCTGCGACCGATTCAGGATAAATCTCAGTGATCCATCCAACGACGTCTTGGGAGAGCTTCACCGAGAGGATCAATAAAACGATGCCGGCGGCCGTCATCATCAGCCGAATTTTTCGCTCGCTGTTAAAGAGCGGCACCATAAATGACGCCCCGATGGAAAGGAGGAGGAACCAAATCAAAGAAAACGAGGCGGCTCCCCAGCCGAGCATCAGCCGCTGGTACAGATCTCCGTACTTGGAGGAATAGCCTCCGATGAGGACAATCCCATCTAAGTACGCGTGGGGATTCACGACGCTAAAAATCACCGAACTGGTAATCGCCGCCCGGTAGCAGGAACGGTTTCCGTTCTCCTCAAGTGCGAGGAGGCTCTGGTCTCGATGCCGGATTTTGCCAATCCCGTAGAGAACCAGAAACCCGACTCCCAGTAAACCTACGAGAATTTTGATCTGGGGGAACTGATTAAAAAAAGTGGCGGCGCCTGCGGTCCCGAGCATGATCAGGACAAGGTCGCACAAAAAGCAAACCAAACTCACCGTCAGGTGGTAGTGCCGCTTAAGCCCGGATTCGAGGACAAAAATATTCTGAGGACCCAGGGCAAAGATGAGGCCTGCCTGAAGTACCATGCCTTCGAGAAAGATCTTACCCATGCATCCTCCATTTCGTGGCCTCGTTGGACAGGACTCAGGGACCTTCGTCTCCGACTCGGACCAGAGTCCCGCAGGCGATCGGCGTCATGAGTTCCGGTGGCTCTGACAGATGGCCTGCCACCGTCGATGGAAGGCGCTCACGACTGTCGAGTCCCAGAATGACCACAGCTCGTCCGTCGAGCGAGAGGGGCGCACCGGTTGTGAGCTTTGCGACGGCGTCGGATCGGTCCGGGTCTGGTTGAGTCAGGTCATCGAGGAGGGAACTCAAACTCGTGCTCCGTTGGTAGCTAAACGCTCCAGCACTACTGGCGATGGGGCCATAGTCCATTCCGACGAGCTGATTTGAGAGATCGCTGTCGATGGGGATGAGGATGGGACCGCTGGCCGAGATGGTTTCAGCGAAATCAAGAACCCCGTCTCCATTTGCGTCCGACACTGGGCAGCTCTTCCCGCGGAGGAGGTGTTGGTAGTGCTTCACCAGCGCCGGCGCTCCACTGACCCGACTCGAGATCCTCAAGTCGTCCCCCTCGATCAGAAATTCAACCGTCCCCGATGTCTGAAGCCCAAGGCCCGGGTTCAGCGGTTTAAGACTGGCGCGGTATCGGCCTTCATCACTGAGCTCCTGGGCGGTGACGAGGGAAGTGTGATGACCTTTCTCTGCCGATTTGCCACAAGAGGCAAGAAGCAGGAGGAAGGAAAAATACGTCGAACATCGGGCGCAGCTCTTCATGGGGGGATAACTCCTTTAGGGTGACCGGGTCGTACCCTCTAGCAAGGGCGAGGCCAGACCAGGAGCGCCAGGTTCCAGTTAAGGGTCTCCTGCAAGTAGGTATCTGGGGTAAAAATCCTCAATCCCTGGGGCGCTCTGGCCGAAGATCATCCGCACTTCAGCTGGCCGCCTGGGTTTGCCTCAAGTCCCCTTCATCGATGGAAGGACAGAGCGAGTCAGCAGGGCCAAGCGTTTCCGCCCGGCCCTATTCAGCGATGTCAGTGGCGAACTTCGCCCCCACCAAGGCTGCGCAGTTTATCAGACAGTCTCGGGGGAAGCATGTTGATGACCATGTCCACAGTGCTTTTGACGAGTCCCTCTTCTGCGATCTTTGGCTTCAACTTTTCAAAGGCGCTGCCCATCGCCTCGGCTTCGGCAGCCGAGAAAACTTCTCTGGCCGCACTGAAGAACACCGACTCTTCTTGCGCCACATGCTGAAGCACTGCGGCCTGAAGTTTTGCGGCCAAGGGTCGCCACGCCAGGTCGAAGCGATCCATAACCTGTAGGGTCCGGAGCAGAGTCTCCGCCTCAAGGTGCTCCTGGTAGCCGTGTAACACAAGTTCTTGATCGGTCTTGATGGCACGGAGTGTGTTATAGAAGACCGACTCTTCAGCGCGCGCATGCGGAACGAGGAGGTTTCGTATCTCCTCAATCAGGATGAACCGGTACTCATCGTGTTCCTGGAGCTCGACGAGTTCTTCCAGGAGTGTTTTCACTTGGTCATGGTCTTTAGTTAAGGCTTCATAGATTTCCATTTTCTGGTCCTTAGTTAAAAGTTTTTCCAGAATTAAAACTGCAAACTCCAAACCACTTTTTAACTGCCCTCTTTAAGTGGTGTTGTGCCTCCAAAAACTTCAGGCATTTCATCGGTTTCTGAGGTCTCCTTAAGTTTGTCACCCATTGGGGGCAGCGCACCCAGTGTGGGGTGTGCGCATCCTCTTCGAAGGTTTCACTTTAGAAGACCAAACGGCATCGACTCAGCACCATTCTCCGACGCCAGTTAAGGGACTCTTAAGTGGTCAGCACCGAGGACACCGTGTTCCACTTCCTAGAGTACGAAACACGGAGGTAACTTTATGGACGCTTTTCACACCCTGACCCTCATCGGCGGCATCTCCCATGCCTCCCTGAACCGGCGCTTTTTCCAGGCCATTCAGTCCCTGGAGCTCGACGATTTCAAGTTCGATGTTTTCGACGTGACAGCTCTTCCCTTCTACACCCAGGATCTCGAACTCGAAGCACCGGACATTGTGACGGAGTTCAAAGAAAAGATCCGTGAAGCCGAGGCCGTCCTCGTCATCACTCCGGAGTATAACCGATCGTACCCAGGTGTGTTGAAGAATGCGATCGACTGGGGCTCGCGGCCCTACGGGCAGAATCTCTGGGACAGGAAGGCGACTGCGATCCTGGGCGCATCGGCCGGGAGCATCGGGACCTTCGGCGCCCAGCACCACCTCCGCCAGGTCTTTGCGTACCTCAATGCCTACGTCATGGGCCAACCAGAGTTCTACTTCAACGCCACTGAAGCCTTCACGGAAGCCCCAGGCTTCTCCTCCCCGCAGACTCGGGACCTCGTCCTGAAGTTCTTCCGCGCCTTCCGAGAGCACGTGGAGTTCCTGACCGGCGCCTCGATGGCCGATGCCCTCCGTTCTCAAGGCCTTACCCACCCGCCAGAACTGACTAAAGACCAACACTCTTAAGTTTGAGGTGTGTAAGATTTTCCTTCGGGCCCAGCGGAGTTCCGGAGGCGAAGTAAGATCGACGGATGAAGATTCTCTGTTGCCTCCTTTTCGCTTCATCCGTTAGTCTCGCTGGCACCTTCGAGGAGCTCGACCGAGAACAAGAATACCTTGGAAAGAACTTCCAATCTCTCCGAAGCTCCCTCCTCTCAGACGCCGACCTGAAGCTCGCCGTAGAGGCCGGGGATCGCCAGCAAGTGAACACCACCGTCGACTCAATCCGTGATTTTTTTACCGCCTATGACCGCTTCAACCTGAGAAAAATTGACGCCTTCTTTGAGGCCGTCTTGCTCCGCGCTCGGGCCGAAGCTTTGCGGGAGACTCAGGAGAACGGGCGACTTTCCCGTGCCGCCAGGACCGAGCTCAGGAAGCTCGAAGACTTCGGGCGCCGGTACGGTGAACTCAAGGTTCATTTCGGGACAAACCGAGACGTGGAGCGCCTGGACGTGGGCCATGATCTTCTTCAGATCTACGGAAACTTTGCCAATGCGATCCGCCGTGGCCGCGGGGATCGGCCAACCAGGGCCTACGGGCCGGGGAAGCTCGTGGCGTTCATCGATCGGCCTCGGGACTTGATCCGAGTCTCGGGTCAATTAACTAAACTCCTCTACAGCTCCTACTTCCAGAGTAACCGCGGACGCCCCGATTCGGCGCCCATTCCCGAGGCCCTGGCCAGCACGCAAAGACGACTGGTGGCCCTTCGAAACATCCAGGTCAGCTGGGAAGGTCTCGAGAACATCGGGAACCTCGAGCACGACGGAAAAACGCTCCACATGTTTCTGATCAACCACGCCAATTCATTTTTAGATACCTCCGCGCAGCAAGCTTTCCCAGTGAAGGGAATGAGCTCCATCGGCAACGTCGATATCTTTTTCCCGCGCTTCCTCGCACAGCGGATGGTGAAGAGCGACCACATGATCACCGTAGGCCATGGCGACACAACTCAAAAGACCATCGACCTCGTCCGGTCGCGCCAGCTGAATCGCTTTTTCTTGGCGGCCGAGGGGATCACCGGGACAGGACTCTACGAGATGAGGCCCGTGATGCCGCTCTTTAGCCTCGCGGTCTACGATGCCATCGAGCGCGGCCTCGATGTCAACCTCTACCCCGTCGCCTTTCCGGACAACTTCCGGCTCCTCAATGACTGGCGCGATCCCATCGAGGGCGAGAAGCTTGTCCGGGGCGTGGTGATGCCACCGATTTCGACTCAGCTCTGCTTAGGTCTGCGGGAGTTGACCGGGTCTCCGGATGCGATTTCTCTCCTCCTGCGCTGGCACTGGTTCCGGACTCTGTCTCATTCTAACCGCGAGGTCCTATCGATGCCCTACCCCACAGAGATTCAGCGCCGACTGGAAGCGATGATCTGGGGCACCGACGGGGGCCCAGCATCGACAGAAGCCTCGCCGTAGATTTCGTCGAAGTCGGTGGTGGCCAGATGAACGACGCCCCCTTGAGATTGCGAGGCCTTGGGAAAGTGGTGAAGTTCAATCTCATCCACGGTGCCCAAAAAAAGACTCAAATCGGCGATCCTTCGCTCATCTTCGGCGAATCGGAAAAAGCTAACCATTGGATTCGGCTTGATTCCGAACCAGCGGAAGTTTTTCTCGTATAATGACTCCAGACCACGGTGATCAACCAGGATAAGGAGGTACGTTTATGACAAAATTATCCGATCTTTTGGAGCACCGGTACTGGAAGCGGTTGATTCAAAATTTCAGCCCGGGCGTTTCGCCGTAGACTAGAACCACACAGACACTCCTAACCCCAAGGCCGCTTTCCACAGCGGCCTTGGTCGTTGGCCCCACAGCTACCCAACGGCGCCCCGGACAAAATCTAAGAGTTCTCTCTCCTCAAACGGCTTAAGTAAGCAGCTCTCCCCCAAGACTGGGCCATGGCCAGTTAAAAAGAGCACCGGGATGACAGCGATCTCGGCGATCCGGAGCTGCTCGCGCCGAAACTCTAGACCCGACTTCACGGGCATCATCACGTCCACGACGATGAGATCCGGTCGCTCCATCTGATGGAGCAGGTTATTGAGACCCGTCTCTCCGTCCTTCGCCGTCATCACCTGATAGCCCTGCTCTACCAAGAGCTCACACACGGAGAGCCGGAAGTCCAGGTCGTCGTCGATCACCATGATCCGTTTGCGCCGGTCCGGAAAGTGGCGAAGATTAAAGCGTTCGCTGTAGAGGTTTTCGAGCTCCTGGTGAATCGGAATTTCTAGCATACGTCCTCCATCATCAATCAAGGGTTGTGGGCCGGGCACTCGAGCACGGTACACACATCTTGATCCGAAGCCTAGGCAGCACGAGGCCTCCGAGCTTTGGCCATGCTTTAGGTGACAAGTGTGTGTCGAATCAGACAAGATCGCTTCGGTTGACTCATTAACATAGGAGGCCCTTTCGTGCGACGACTCCTTCCACTCCTCTTGGTCCTAGCGACCGTTTTCCCCCTCCCTGGCCACAGCGATGTGGTGACGAGGATTCATGACATCGACCCAGGATCACTTGGCGAGGGTGCGCTGATCTTCCTCGCCACTGGGCAGGTCGTGAGCTATCCCCAGGCCACGAACCGCCAACTCAACGAACTTCGACTCGGCATGCAGTCGCATCGCTGGTACCGGATCAAGCTCAGTCCTCGGCACGAGATTCTGGCGGCGAAGGTAGCGAGCGCTCCGCGCTTCTCCACAAGTCTTCTCGGTCTCCAGAGAGAAGCACCCGAGGCCTACCACCCTTCGGTCCTTCCGGCGCTCGAAGCCGCACGGACACAGTTCGCAGAGGCGCGTCGGGATTTCACGGCAGACTCCCAGTGCTACGACCGGGCCCACACCTGGGCCTACGACTGGCGCCGGCGCCAGCTTTACACTTCAAAGACCTGGCTCTTCTTCACTCGGCGCTACATTCGGAAACACAAATTCGACTGGTGGTTCCACGTCGCTCCCTCGGTCCACGTGGTCATCGACGGCAAGGTCCGCGAGCGCGTGATGGATATCAAATACACCCAGGGCCCACTTCCGCTCAAAGAGTGGACCGACGTCTTCATCCGCGACAACGCCCACTGCCCTGTCGTCGAGACGTACCGGGAGCACGCGGATTTTCCTGAATCGGGTTCCTGCTTCGTAATGAAGTCGAGCATGTATTACTACCGCCCCCTGGACCTGGAACTTTTGGATCTGACCGGCATCCCTCGGGACCGATGGGAACCGAGTGAAGTCCAACACGCCTTGCACGAGGCTTTCCGCAAACCACTCTAAGGACACGGCCCATGCCCCGATCACCATATCTCATCCTGCTTCTCATCTTGGTCCGGGGCTGCGAGACGCAGACCAATCACGATGGCCCTCAGAAGGAAACTAAGGCCGATGCCCTCGAGCGGCCGCTGCGGGGACCCTACCAGGCGATTCTGCGACCGATCACCCAGCGCTTCGCTCCTCAATTCAATGGCTCCTTCACCCTCGTGCGCGAAGCCGATGACCTCGTCGCCGGACTGCGCTACTCGGCGGGAGTTCCGGACACACTCGTGATCCAAGGGCTTCACCGGGGTTCGCGCTGTCCCGACCTTCAGCGTGACGACTCCAACGGCGATGGCCACATCGATGGTCCTGAGGGAGCAGCGGTGTACGGGCCTACCTTGATTCCTCTCGATGACGATCTGTCGGCCCAGCACTTGGGGGGTGGGATCTATCCGGTCAGCGACACCTACGGCCAGTACTACTGGTTCCGCACGGCCGTCTTTTCTCGCCTCCTTCGCGATCTTCGGGAAGAAGATCTCAATCCTCTGGACGATCTGGTGAAACTGTCACCTCGAGAGACCATCACAGATGCACCACTTGTGGTGGTCGTATCCGGAGTGCCCGCACAGGCCCCTCTCCCCGAGAGTGTGCTTGGGAAGGGCAGCACCTCGCCTCAGGGGGCCTATCCCGTTGCCTGTGGAGTGCTCCTGCGCTCCGAGCGGGTGCCGGGGAAGATCCTCCCCGACGAGACTCAAATCCCCGTTCCCGACGCTGGGGGAGTGGGAGGATCGGGAGGGGTCGACGATGGCGCAGATTTTCCGGAGCCAACCACGAGTTCAGGTGGGAGCGGGAACTACGGAGAGTAAGAGGACTGCAGTAATTCTCGCGGCCCAATGATCCTGATGCCAGGAGACGGTCGAAGGGCCGCGGCAACCGCCGAAGCCGCGACCGTTTCGGCGTCGATGGGCCGAGCTCCCGGGGTCACCAGAACCTTCGGCATGAGATCCAAGAGAACTGCGGCCAGCGCCTCCCCGATGCGGAATTTCTCTCGCTGCCCTTTGAGCGGTCCCGGGCGCAGGATGGCGATGGACGCAAACGGCAAGCGGCAAGTGCTCTCTTCGAGCTCTCCTTTCATGCGCAGGTAGAAGAAAGGAGATTTCGGATCAGCGTTCACGCTCGAGATGAGAACGATTCCCGGAACACCATTTGCTGCCGCCGCTTGGGCCACGTGGAACTGGTAGGTGTAATCCACTTCGTACTGGGCCCTCTTGTCTCCCGCGGCCTTGCGGGTTGTCCCCAGAGCAGAAATCAGGACATCGCCGCGTATGCCTCTGGCCCAGTCCTCCAGGTGGTCAAAGTCAACGACCATCACACGGAGCCGTGGATCACGGAGCGGAAGCTCACGGCGTGCATAGGCGATGACTTGGGTGACCCTTTGGTCGGCCAGGAGTTGCCGCACGATCTCGAGCCCAACAAGGCCCGTCGAACCTAGGACGTTGATAACCATGGTTCATGATATTGGCCCTTCGGATCGGCGTCAAATCAAAGATCTGCGAGGCTTCCGGAGAAACCGTCAAGAACTTTGACGGCCTGGGAATTCCTACAATCCCCCCTCCCGCCGGGCGTCGCTCCCCTGCATAATCAGGACATGAAAAAAACAACACTAGCTGCCACCCTTAGTACCCTTATTACTCTTTCCTCCGGTGCCCAGGCCCTGGAGCTCATTGTGGTTAAAAACTACCAGGAAGCGGCGACGCCAGAAATCTGGAACCGTGCTCGGACGGATCAGGTTCCGGCGGGTCTCCTAGGCCGAGTCGACATCGCAAGTCCACAGGCCTCCTACGCCAGCATCTTCCCGAAAACATTTCTACAAGAGAGCATGTTCGCCGTTTGCCATAAGAGCTGCGCCGACGGTGACATCTTCCGGATCAATAGCGGAGTCATCAACGAGCGAGACCTCTCCCGCTGGGACGTCGTCGAGCAGTCAAACGTCTATTATTGGATCAACCGCTACTTTAGCTTCCTCGACGAGAAACTTAACTACCGCCCGGATCAGTTCCTGCGCATCTTGACGAACCGGGACCTGAAAGATGAGACCCGCGGCAAGGCGCTCAAAAACAACGCCTTCTTTAACCCTGAGGACGTGAGCCTGAGCTTCCTTCCGGCCACCAACAATCTCCTCGCGCGTTTGAGCGGCGGGAAGATCAGCCGCAGCGGCTTCGATCCATCCGTCGTCGCCCACGAGGCGTCGCACTACCTCTTCCATCACCTCTTTCCAAACTCCGTCAACGATGAGATCGGAGGTCTGAACGAAGGGTTCGCCGACTACATCGCCAACATCTTCCTCGGGAACGCCAAGATTGGTCTCGTCATGCTTCACGGAACTGCCCTCCGAGATTCGAACGCGCAAGTTGACCGGCAAGGAAAGCTCAAAACCTATGAGCCGAAGATGCCAGTCCACGACCTCGGTGAGCGCGCGGCCTACGCGCTTTGGAAAACACGGGAACTCGTCTCGGATACGGCGGAGTTCGACCGCCTCGTGATCGACGCCGTGGTGGACCTGGGTCGCAATCCGTACAGCTCGGTTCATGACTTCAAACAGAAAATGCTCGATCGCCTCGATGGCATCGTTCGGCCCGAAAGCACGAGCATCGCTCGGCAGTTCTGGGAGCTCGTTTTCCCTGGGACTCCTAACCGCATCTCAAGCCTCGCCTTCCTCAATAAACCCCAGAACACCCGGCCCATCGTAGGCTTCAGGACCCGGCAGGCCCTGCCAGCGACCTTGGCCCAAGAATACGGTACGGCAGCGGTTACCGAATCAAGCTTTCAGGTCCTCCAAGAAGAAGCGATTGGGCCCGGTCAAACGGCGATCTTGATGGGAACAGAAAATGGTCAGGTTGGACCTCACTGGGTCGCGATCGACATGACCCGCAGTAACATCCTTGGGATCTACAACGGCCGCAAAGAGCTCGTCACCAACGCAGCCGAACTCGAAGTCGTGAAACCCCTCGCGGATCAGGCCAAGGGTGTGACGGCGCTGATCAATGACTTCAAAACAAAGGTCCAAAGTTTCTCGCAGTTGGCAACTGGTCGAGGTGAGTTCTCAGTGGCCTACAAAGTCACGGACGCATCCTCTACGGCCGAACCGGTGACCTTCAACGGACGCTCTGTTCCTGGCGCTCGCATTAAACTCTCCCTGAAGCGGAAACTCCTTGCGGGCCTCATCCTCGGTCTGCCGGAGATCGAGAGCATCGAGCTCCTCACCATGAGTTCCGATAAGCTTCCGAATCTCCCGCTCCTCGACGGGAAGCGAGTCATCGGGTACAAGATCTCATTTAAGACCGGAACCGTCTCGGAGGTCGCCCTGTCTAACGCTGGAGTCGACTAGTCTTAACACCCCCCGAACCTGCCGCCGATGGGACCTTCACGTTGGCGGCAAGTTTTTCTCCTTCAAGGTGATCCTTTGCGAAAGATTATTCGAACCAAAAGTGATAGCTTAAGGCCCATGGGAAAACCTTGCTGCCACTCACCACTCACCGAACCTGCGGCGCGGGAGATTCTGGAGAAGAACGGAATCAATAAGACCAAGGGGAAGATCGAAATCCTCTGTGCCATCTCTCGGACCAATCGGCCGCTCTCCGTTCATGAAATCCACGACCTCTTGGTTCACGCCTGTGACGTTTCGACGGTCTTTCGAACCATCACCCAGTTTAAAGAAAAAAATCTCATCCGGGAGCTCAACCTCGACGAGGCCTTCGCCCGCTATGAACTCATTCATGCCGCTCCGGCATCCCACCATCACCACCACGTCCGGTGCCGAAGCTGCGGAGACATCCGGAACATCGAGGACTGCGACCTGCGAGTCTTCGAAGAGGCCGTCGCCCGCATGGGATTCTCGGACACCGAGCACCGCCTCGAGTTCACCGGTCTGTGCGCCAAGTGTGGGCCCTAGCCGAGAAGCCTAGAGCTGAATCTGGGCCCCGACGATGAAGTTTCGACCGGCCAGGGGTGCAATCTCTTTGAGCGTTGAAACGTGACTCCGGGCCTCCACATCGAAGACGTTCCTGACTCGGACGAAGAGATCCAGGGACGAGACGTTTCCAACGACGCGGTAGGAAGTGCCGATGTTTGTCATGATGAAGTCGTCGGTCCGCGACTCCCCCGGTGCGGTTTTCGTCTGGTGGGCCACGTACATCGATTCGACGTCCGCAGACCACTCATCGGTGACGTACTCAACCCCCGCCGTAAACCTCGGAGGAGAGATGCGCGGGAGATCCGTTCCGGCATCGGTGTTCTTCGCGCGGACCCAGTCGAAGCGGTTGATGAGCCAGAGTGATCCGCCGGCACCGTGAGAGATCTGGTTCCGCGCATCGAGGTCGAGCCCGTAGAAGAGCGCATCGACCTGTTCGTAGTTAAACTCATCGAACCCGGAGTTCTGATTCCCCGTGGGAGTCATGGCGATGTAGTCCTTAAAGACCTGGGTGTAGAGGCTTCCGGTGAACTGGTGGGCGTCGGAGGTATTTTTGAAGGTCACTTCGAAGGCCGTGGCCTTCTCTTTCGTCAGGCTCGAGTCCCCGATCTCAAAGGTCCCGGTCGCAATGTGCGCCCCGTCGGAGTAGAGCTCCTGAAACGTCGGCGCCCGTTCGGTGTAGGAGAGGCTACTCTCCAAGGTATTCTTCTTGGAGAAGTCAAAGCAGTGTCCGACGGAGGCGTTGTAACCGAGGTAGCCTTTCTCATCCCCGGCCCCGAAGGTGGTCGACCCCGTTTTTCGGACCTGCTGGTCTTCGATGCGACCTCCCAAGCGAAGTGCGTGCTTTCCGAACGAGTACTGCTGGAAGGTGAACAGAGCGAGCTTCTGGGTATCGGAGGACGGTAGGAAGGCTTCCTCCCCTTTCGCGCTAAAAGAGTAGAGCTGCGATTGAAGTCCCGTGACGCCGTTCCAGTCACCGGTTTTATTGAGACCCTCCAGCCGGGTCTCGTTGCCGCGATTTTTAAAACGAGTCTCGATGTGACCTTGGTGGAGCTCGTTGTGGAAGTAATCAGACTGCGCCGACTTGAGCTTCCACTTCCGAACGGGCCCGCTCAGAGGCCGGTATTCGCTGTGGAGCTCGAACCGGTTTTGAGTCATGTCGATTTTGACGTCCGGATCGGCCACGGAGCCGTAGAGTGTGTTGAAGTGGTTATAGGACACTCCTACGTGCCCACGGTCAAAGATCCGGGACACTCCGGTCGCCAGGTTATCTTGCCGGTTAAAGCTATTCGGGAGCTTGTCTTTGGCATCGTCCCCTTGCGGATCTTCGCGCCGGGCCCTGGCGGTTCGTGCGCTCCCAGGGATCTCGACGTTGCCGAGGTTCCGAGTCGAACCATCGACGTGGAACATCCACTTGTTGGCACCGTAGTTCAGATGGGCCGCGGTGCTCATCCCATTATTCACACTCTCCCCTTGAGTCAGAACCTTCGAGAAGAAGCCCTCTTCATACTCGTAGTGGATCCGGTTCGTGACAAGGTTCACGACTCCCCCGACAGCGGATGATCCGTACAGAAGGCTCATCGGGCCTCGGACGATTTCGACTTGATCGATGGTTAACGTATCCACCGGAATCGCATGGTCTAGACTTTGGGTCGAGGCATCCAACGTCCCGAGGGCGTTCTGGAGCACGCGGATCCGATCTCCGTCTAAGCCGCGGATGACCGGCCTTGAGGAGTTGGGCCCAAAATTTGTGCTCTGGACTCCGGCCTCAGACCCGAGCATATCGCCGATGCTGGTCTGGCGCTTCTTCAGGAGTTCCGCTCCTTTGAGCTTCGTCACACTCGGGACAAAATCAACGAGCCCTTGGGTTTCTTCCCGTTCGATCACTTCGACTTCCTGGAGCTTCTCTTCATGGGCCAGGAGAGACGTTGAGACAAGAACAGAGAGGGAGATGAGTTTTTTCATAAATGCCTTAACTGCAAGTGATTTGCAGTTATTGTTTAAGAAACCACCCCGCTTGTAAAGATAAAGTGCGGGCCAGGGAATCTTTTTTGAAAAGAGATATCTCGCCGCCGAGGAAAAATTTCAAACTGAAGCCGTTTTACCCAAGGGAGGGCCGGGCCCAAGTGGGGCAGGACTCTCAGGACGGGGATGGTCTTTGAGCACTTGAAATCAGTGGCCCGCCATGAAACAGAGGAAGGTTTTCGAGTAGAGAGTTGTAGCGGAAGGATTGCTTTTAGTGCGGAGCAGCCAAAGCTAACGACACCACTCGCCATTTTTCCTTTTCCTTATCTGAAGAACGTTTGCTAAAGAGCACCGCATGAAAAAAATATTTTTGACCGTGATCATCACTTTGATGTCAACTTCTGCCCTCGCAGAAGACATCCCCGGGCAGCAACTCCTGAGCTACTTTTCGGCCAACTGTCGAACCCAGGGAGAATGGACACGCTCGGCCCTCGCGGATTCCACGGCGCTCATCGAGGCCCTGCGCGGAATCTCCAATGACCCGGACTGTAAGAGCGTTGCGGGGGCGATGGCCCAGCTCAGTCTCTTGAACCAACAGCTCGCCAACATCGAAAGAGTCAACGACACGCAGGTGAAACTTGCTGAATACGAAGCCCAGGAACAGGAACTCCTGATCCAGCTCTCCGGAACCACGGATCCAAGTGACCTGCGCACCGTGAACGCGAACCTCCGGGAGCTCCAAGTCCTCCGCGCGGGCCTCGTGGCGCGAGACCGTGCTCAGTCGGAGCTCGCCGGACCCAGTAAGGCCGAGGCCCTAATCAGTGTGGTTCAGCTGGCGAACTCAACCTTCTCCCAGGTCTCTGGGAACCAGCGCTGCCTGCAAAAAAATCCCACCCTTCTCAACACCGCGACCTCGATTGTGGCGGCCGTTGGAAGTGCCACCGCGGCCGTGAATCCGGCGATAGGCCTGGGGCTCACTGCCGGGGCCTCTTTCCTCGGGGCCACCGTCGAAGGAGTTCGGAACGCTTACAGCGCTCGCGCCATCCGAAAGATCGCCGACAATTCCATTGCGGTAGAGGGCTACAAGTGCGCCCTCGAGACCATGGCCGAGCGCTGGTGCCAGATGCGGGATGCCGAGTCCTTCCTCCTCTTCAAGGCCGAGCAGCGTCAGCACCCGAGCCTCAACTCGGGCCTTGGTGTGGCGATCCGACTCAACGACCGAGAAGCTCCGGTGCTCCTCGAGTGGCTGAATAAGATCCGTAGCGGTGTCACCCCCACGACGACCGCGGACGCTGAACGGCAAACGGCGGTCTTCCGTCGTGAGACCTTCGTTCGTGCGCAGGAAGCCTATGGCCTTGGGTTCATCGAAGAAAATCGGAAGATCTACAATGCCTACACGAACCTCGACGAGCGCTGGGCGTTTCTTCGCTCGGTGATCCGGGCGATCACGCCCGCGACAGATACGCCGTTTCGAAATCCGTTCTATGACGTGATCTCCTTCGGCTACACGCCGTTTTTTTTCCTGGGCCTCGCCGACGACGCGAGCATCCGGAACGAACGGGGGGAATACTTTGCGCTCGATGCGTGGAGAAAACCCGATGGATTTAATCCGACCCTCGATACGATCAAGACGCGCTACATCGAACTGATTCAACGGGCGCGCAACCGGGTGAACCAGGAACTCACGCAGGTGCTTCAACCCGACGCGCTCCAGACGCTCTCGAGTGCCTATGACCGCTCCGGCAACCGCTGGAAAATCTCCCCGATGGATGGCCTCAAGCGGATCATCGACTTCCTGGAAAAACACCCACCACGGGAGCGAGACGTCGCGTTCCAGAAGCTCTACGCCAACACCCTTGAAAAGCTCAACGAAATCTACAAAGTCACCCAAGACGCGGTCATGCAGGACGCTGTCCTCGACCGCGACGGCAACATCGCCAGTGTTGAGCGGATCTACGAGATCGCCCAGCTCCGGTACGGGACCGTCGTCATCGAAGCCCGGCTCGACATGATGATTCGCCTGGCCCTCCTCGAGCTCCTTGAGACGAGCCCTCAAGAAGATCAGGTGCTCGTGGCCCAGCTCCTGGCCGCCGAGCGCTTCACGGAGACCATCTCCAAGATGAGCGGAACCGATAACCTGGCCCTCATCCGGGCCGATATCAACCGGGCGCAACCGGTGACCCTCTCGAACCTCAACGCCTTCATGGACACCTTCGGAGACAACGTGAACCGGATCCTGGCGAAGCTCGTCCGCGAAGAGCAGGCCAGCACCGGAACGATTGCTCGCTCCAAGCGCTACGCCCGGACCGAGCTCTGCTTCCTCTTGCTGGCAGTCCCGGAGCTTGATCGGTTCGTGGACCCGCGCCTGTGCCAGGGCCTAAAACTCGGGGCCGTGATCTCCGGGGGCCCAGAGTCCCTCACGATTAAACCGGAGACTTTCACCCTCGACATGAACGCCCGTGCCTGTGAGTACCGAGATTTCTTCCGCCGCAGTAAAATTTTTGAGACCTGGGGAGTGAAATAGGTAGAATAGAGACCATGAGAAAGAAATCATGGTCACTGCTGCAAGCCGGGGACATGGTCGAGGTCATCGCACCGGCCTCCCACGCTCCGGTCGATAAGCTTGAGGCGGGTGTCCGGTGGCTTCGAGAGTCGGGGTTAGTTCCCCGGGTCCCACCCGATATTATTAAAACAGACGTCTTCTTCGCCGCTCCCTTAGAGGTTCAGCTCTCGCACTTAAAGGCCGCCCTCACTTCTGAATCCAGCGCCATCTGGTGCCTGCGAGGAGGCTACGGGAGCATGCGACTGATTCCCCACCTCCTCGACCTCACACCCCCGACGCGGCCCAAGCTCTTCATCGGGTTCAGCGACATCACGGCCCTTCACTTGTTCTTCACCCAGCACTGGAACTGGCCCGTGATCCATGGCCGGATGATTGGGCAGATGCCCCCGGACTTGGCACTTACCCCAGATCGGAAGCTTCTTTCAGACCTGATCTTCGGGAGAAAGAGGGAGCACGCCTTCCGGGGTCTCGTGCCGCTGAACGCCGCTGCTCGCGCTCGAAAAGAAATCCGAGGCAGCATCACCGGTGGGAACCTGCGCATCCTCCAGTCCTCCCTGGGCACGAAGTGGGAGCTGCGCGCTCGCGGCAAGATCCTGTTCATCGAGGATGTGGCCGAACGAGGCTACAGCGTCGATCGGATGCTAGAGCAACTCATCCAGGCAGGGATCATCGATCAGGGACTCAAGGCCCTCGTCTTCGGGGACTTCACGGATTGTCATGAAAAAGACGGACGCGAGCTCGTGAGTGTCGCGCTGGAACGGTTTGCCCAACGGGTCTCGTACCCTGTCCTCCGGGGCCTCCCAGCGGGCCACGGGCCGGAAATAAACTTTCCGATCCCGTTTAATACTCCTTGTGTCCTCACCCTCGGGCGCACCGGAAAACTTCTATGTTCTTACGGCGGGAATCGCTGACTCGTCCTTCGACAGGAGCAGGGTGATGAAGGCGAAGAATGAACCGGCCCCTAAGGTCTGCAGGAAGCTCAGGGCCTCGAAGGTATAAATGGATGAGAAGATCATGCCAAACGCTGCGTAGGAGATTTCGATCAACGTCGCCTTACTCGCGAGCACATTCTTAAGGCCCGAGTAGTACAGCGCCATGGACCCGACTCCTCCGACGATCATGTAGAAAAATCGCCACCAGATGCCCACCTCGGAGAGGTCTCCGAAATTAGCACCTCCCTCGTAGACCAAGAGTCCAACACAAAAGGCCAGGCCAAAAACCCACCGCAGGGACACGAGGACCATCGGGGAGTGCTGGGAAAGGAAGCGCTTGGCGAGCAAGGTGCAAAGGCCCCAGATGAGCATGGTCGTCAGGGCGATGAGGATATCCTGCGGAATGATCTCTGAATCATACATCAGGGTCAGATCCACGGAGAACATCATCAGCGCACTCAAGATCACCCAGACTCCCCAGAAGTAGTAAAGGTTATCGACCCGCTCCTTCAAGAATAGCCAGGCCGCGAAGATCACAAAGAGCGGCTGGAAGATTTGAAAAAACGAGAAGAGTCCGGGAGTCGCCTTCTGGATGCACACGATCTGAAGGTAGCCTCCGACCGTCATGCCGAACCCACCGACGAAGGCGGCGATCAACCACTCGCTCCGCTTGAGCGCGCGGAACTCGTGGCGGTGCTTGAAGATCCAAGGAGACAAGAGCACAAGGCCGAAGAAACTCTCGATGAAGACGATGGTCGTGAATCCCATCTTGAGTGTGACGGGATAACGGATGACCAGATCCAGGCCCCAAAGAAGGCAGGCGGACAAAATAAAAATAGCACTCTTTCGTTGGATGATCATCGGCTTGATATAGATCAATTGAACGCTCAAAGCTACTGACATTTCGGATTTTACCCGGGGCCAGAATGTCACCGGTAGAACGTAAAATGGCCGCAGCAAGAGGTCCCCTCGCTCCGGCCATGTTGAGAGATTTAGACGGTTTGTCCCCGAGGGTAGTGATCGTCCACTTCTCGGACCAGCGGTTTGCGGAAATTGACCACCGATCCGAGCGCTCCACCGCCGACGGCGGCAAGTGCTCCGAGGGCGACGAGAAGAAAGAGGGTCCACCCCGTCGACCGAAGTGCTGTCGCAGTTCCCTCCTTGGCGTCCCCGATGTACCGATCCACCTGGGCCCTAACTTGGGCGATCCGGGCATCGGCATCAGTGGGGGTGATTCCCGCCTGCCGCGCGAGGTAGTTTTTGGCCCCTTCAGTCTCCCCCCGCAGAAGCCGGGCCCCTACGCCTTGGGCGACCACCTGAGGTTCCGATCGGAGGCTCAGGTCTCCCAACGCGTCTTCGGCGAAATTGGTGATGGTGCTCCTGACCGCTTCTGAATCAGCCGCGGTCCGAATCCCAAGAGAGAGCGCACTCCCGGATTTGCCGACGAGGCCCTGGACCGCAGAGCCGGCGACACCGATCACGGAAAGAGTTTCATAGAGAAAGAACCCGAGGAACAGCGCCGCGATCACCAGCCCTTGTACGGACCCCACGCGGCCGGTCCGAAACTTCGAAACCCTCGCCGCGAAATAACTCCCGACGAAGAGAGAAATCAAAACGGAGACAAGGAACCACACTCCGCTGAAAATTCCAGCGGCCTGGGCGGTCGTCTCCTGATCAAGGCCGATGCCGCCGAAGGCGAGGCCCAGGCCGACCAGGCCGATCATGGAGAACAAGGCGATGAGAAGCCCAGCGGCGATCGCTCGGAAGCTTATCAGGGCATGCCTGTTGGACTCGAACTCAAGGGGACTGTGGTCTCGGTTGCTTTGTACGTTGGCCATAAGCGCTCCTTTGTCACTGGGTGACGGTCTTGTCCCGATGGTAGAGCGGGAGGAGAGCAGAGCAAAGTGGAGGGGTTTCAATCCGCATTTGTTCGGTTTCTAAACGACCTAAACTGCCGTAGGAGATTGGTGGTGGAATGCGAGATTAGTCAAGGATCCTGAGCACTTGACCTCACAGCTCGGAGCATTTCTTGGGAGACAAAGACCAACAGCTCATCCTCAAGGAGGGCTCTACACTCGTGGTTCATGTGTGAAAGCGGGGGGTGGGCCCTGGACAGAACACCATTCTTCGAGGGCAGTTGGTGGAGTTAGTGAGGACGGGGCTTCGGGTAGGATTTCAGGAATGACCAGTCGAGCTTAAACTGCTCCTGATCCTCGGACTTCGGAAGCTCACCCTCAAGCCGTGCCTCCTTCTCCTCGAGCTCAAAGTCCCGACCCCCGACGACGCAGGTGAGGCCTGAGAAATAGTTACTCATGTCAAACGGATGCGGATTTCGGAAACGGTACTTCATATCAAACTCCAAGATTGAAGCGAAGATAGCGGTGGCCCTCATGAAATGCAAGGCCAATCCCTGAGCGTGAAAATAATTATGATCGCCTTGAAGTTCCCCTTGAAGTCGTCTTGCGTCCGAAGGGCCATCCCTGTGCGGCGGAACCTTCCCCGCATTTGGCCTGAGTGAACGTTGGAACTCTAGCCTGTCGGAAGCCCATGCTCCCCGGGAGGAGTCCTTCCGTCAGTTCCGAGGGGGGCCACGACGAAAGTGTTTCTCATCCACCCACCCGAGGGCGTACCATGAGGTGGTCATTTTTCTACTGAGAGAGGCAGATTTCAACGAAGAACTTCCCATGCGGGGTCGTGAAGGGAACCACGACGACCGGCCCCTTGGTCAGGGCCGACAGAGAGTGATCCTTTCCGGAGATGACCGACGGGATAGCGGTTTTTATGCCGTAGCCCTTTTCGTTTAACACGATCTTGGCCTGGCCAAAGATCATGTTCGTGAGCTCACCCGCCCCGTCGACGATTTCTTGATCGATCTTCGTGTACTCTTCACCGAGCATGCTGGAGATGACTTTCAAAAAGGTCTTCTCCGGGAAACTTATGACCACGGAACCGTCGAACGTGTCCGAGATGATCCCGATGACCCCGGAGATGTCACCGGTCATGACCTCCCGAGGCTTCTTCATGTAAATCTGGCCCGCAGTGGCCTCGATCTGGGCCTGCACCTTGAGCACGTGCACCGTCGCTGTGAGGAACGGGTTGATGAACTCCGTATCGAGTGTGCGCTTGGGCGCCAGACCCGTCTCCTGGAGGGCGTCCCGCAAGTCCTTGGCGACGCGGAAGGTGGTATCGATCCCTTCGCGTTTGAGGCAAGACTGGAGCATCCCATTGACGTGGATCAGCTTAAGGAACTTATTGTCGCGTTTGGTGTTGAGGTGCATCTTCAGGAGGCAGCGGAGCCAGTCCTTGGGAAGCTCCGGCAACGAGTCGCAGTTCACCACCACGTAGACGTTCGAAGAGATCTCCTCCACCTGCGTTTCAAAAACCTTGCAGTTCGTGAAGTCGAGGCTGGCCTCGAGCTTCACGACCGTGTAGCCCTCGTGCTTCTCTACCTGGTAGCAGGGCCTGACGAATGAATCCATGACCTACGCCGCGAGCCGGACGGACACCTTTTTGTAAGTCGACTCAAGCTTAACCTTGAGCGCGTCTTTGGAGAAGGGCTTCACGACGTACTGATCGACCCCGCACTTGATCGCCTCGGCAACCTGGGACTGTTCCGCCTCGGCGGTCACCAAGAGGAACGGAGTTTTTGCGAGTTTCTGGTCGGCCCGGATGCGGCGGAGGAACTCGAGGCCCGTGCAGTTGGGCATGTTCCAATCGGAGATGATGAGCCCGAAGCCACCGGTCTGACACTTGTCCCACGCTTCCTGGCCGTCCTGTGCTTCGTGAATATCTGAGAACCCAAGCTCTTTGAGAATCTTCGTCACGATCTTTCTCATGGTCAGCATGTCATCAACGACGAGGACTTTGGTTTTTGGATCAAACATATATGTCTCCTTTTTAAGAAGTTCGATAATCGCCTTCTTGGAATTTCTCTCTTTTCCTTAACGGTACATCCGAGTCCAGACTCGACTATTTCTTTTGGGCAAAGGGATAAATCCGCGCATTCTGGGGGTCGCCTAAGAAAGTTTCATTTATGCCAGAGGAGATTGGGTCACAGATGGATGACTAAGTGATTGGAACTTCTGTTGCAAATAAATCCAAGAACTTAGCTGCCACTGTTACCTACCAATTGGTCAATGATCAAAAACTGTCGGCCCAAGGCAAAAGGTTTCAGCACCTTATCCTGACTCTTTCTGGCATGTACCTTGCTCCACTTGAGAGTATGAAAACACTTATCATCCTCTCCGCTTTCGTTGGCCTTAACTCTTATGCGAACACCCGCTCCATGGCGAGTGTACGTCACAGCCTTCGGGTCGAGCACGCTCGAGAGCTCATGGGCAATAGCTATAAAAAGAGCATCGTCTCGAAGTACGAGAAGAAGCAAGACCTCGAGAAAAACATTTTCAAAATCGTCGGCGAGCGCCTACCGAAGGCCTTCAAGAGCAAGGCTTCTCCGATCGCTCGGGCCATCATCGACGAGTCTGCCGAACATTCTCTTGATCCGTACTTCGTCATGGCGGTCATCTCCGGGGAGTCGAGCTTCAACCCACTGGCGATCGGCCCCGTCGGCGAAATCGGCATGATGCAAATCCGTCCGATGACCGGAAAGTGGATGTCCGATCTTTTGAAGACAAAGTGGAAAGGAGAAGAGACGCTCCGGGACCCGGTCAAGAACATCAAACTCGGCGTCGCCTACCTCGCCTGGCTTCGGACGAAGTTCCAGGGCCACGGTCAACTCTACGTGGCGGCCTACAACATGGGCCCCAAGGCCGTGAAAAAAGCCGTCTCTCGAGACGTGTACCCGAAGGATTATCCGATCCACGTGATGAAGCGCTACATCGCCTTCTACAAAGAGATTGGAAAGAAGAAAGGGACGCTGTAAGATCCTCGGCATGACCATCAAGCTCACTCAGACTGTGAAGAAAGGCGGCTGTGCCGCAAAAGTTCCTGCCCTCGTCCTTCGGGAAATTCTCGGAGGGCTGCGGTTTCCTCCCGTGATCCCTGGGGTTGAGGTCGACGGTGCGAACTTCGACGACGCCGCGATCTTTAAAATTAGCGACGACGTCGCCCTGGTTCAGACGTTAGATTTTTTCACGCCAATCGTTGACTCTCCCTATGACTTCGGCGCCATCGCCGCCGCCAACGCTCTCTCCGATGTCTACGCCATGGGGGGGACTCCCAAAACATGCATGGCGATCCTCGCAGCACCTCTGGCCGTCCTTGAACCGGCGGTGATCCAGGCCGTGCTTCAGGGAGCTTCCGATGTCATTGCACAGGCCGGCGCTTCCCTCGTCGGGGGCCACTCCATTGACGACGACACCCTCAAATTCGGACTCTCGGTCACGGGCCTTGTCCATCCCCAAAAGGTTTGGATCAATTCCCTCGCCCAAGTTGGCGACAAACTCATCCTGACCAAGCCGCTCGGTACCGGAACCATCTGCGCAGGGATGAAGCGGCAGGACATCGACGAATCTCGCGCTCACGCGGCAATCTCCAGCATGAAGCGGCTCAACAACGTTCAAGATTTTTTGACCCCTGATGAACTTGGCCAGATCCACGCCGCCACCGACATCACCGGGTTTGGTCTCCTGGGCCACGGCTCTCAGCTGGCGAAAGCGTCCGGCGTCACTCTCCACATCTCGGCGACGGCACTGCCGGTGTTTGATCTGACCTATGAGTGCCTCGGACAGGGGTTCCTCACTAAGGCCCATCGCTCCAACGACGAGTACACACAAAAGCGAGTGAGCTTCGGCACCCAGGTGACTGAACTCCAGAAGCTTCTCTCGTTCGACCCTCAGACCAGCGGTGGCCTCCTGCTCTCCGTCAGCGCCCAGAGCGCCGATGGGATCATCGAGGCCCTCCGGGATCATTTCCCTGGCACCTGCGTGGTCGGCGAGGTTCGTGCAAAAAGCTCCCTCGATGTCTACCTGGAGTGACCCCGAGCTTCAGCGGCTCTTGCTGCACAAGACACCCCTCATCGATGTCCGGGCCCCCGTTGAATTCTTCGAGGGGTCCATCCCCCATTCGGTGAATCTTCCGATCATGACCGACGAAGAGCGTGCCCGCGTCGGAACGACCTATAAACAACAGGGCCAGGACGCGGCCATCACCCTAGGCCATCAGCTCGTCTCCGGAGACGTCAAAGAAGAGCGAATTAAACTCTGGTGCCAGTTTTTGAGTGCCCACAAGGAGGCGGAGATTTTCTGCTTCCGGGGAGGCCTTCGCTCTCAGATCAGCTGTCAGTGGATTCAAGACCAAGGGTTTCACAAGCGGCCCATCCCGGGAGGGTACAAACGCTTAAGAAAGTTTTTTCTTTCCTGGCTCGACGAGGCCCCACTCCCGCCTCTCGTGCGCATCGGTGGATTAACCGGGAGTGGAAAAACTCGAGTCTTGACCCAGACCAATTCCTTCCTTGATCTCGAGGGACTGGCCAACCACCGGGGTTCGGCCTTCGGTCCCCGGGGGGATCAACCGGCCCAGGTGACTTTCGAGAACAACATCGCTCTGCAGCTCCTGGAGGCCTCGGGGTCACGACTCGTGGTCGAGGATGAGAGCGTCACCTTGGGGCGACTTGCGATCCCCAGACGGTTCTTCGCGCACCTGCGGAGCTCTCCCTTAGTGGTGCTTCAGGTCTCCGAAGAGGAGCGCATCAAGAACATCTTCGAAGACTACGTCATGCACACGAAGGCCGAGTTTTTTCTGACCAACCTGACGCGGATTGAAAAAAAACTCGGGGCCACCAAAACGGGTCTCCTCGCCCAGGAAATCCAGCGGGCGTTTTCGCTCGGGTCTAGTGAGCTCGGTCCTCATGAGACCTGGATCCGAATTCTCCTTCACGAGTACTACGATCCTCTTTACGCGAAAGATCTGCGAAACAATCAGGATAAAATCGTTTTCCACGGGGGCGCGAAAGACGTCCTTGCCTTTCTCCGATCAAATTAGCTACCATTTCTCAATGAAAATACTTGTCTTGATCGTTGTCGTTTTAGCCGCTAGCTGTGGGAAGTCGTCTTCCGGGAAACTCTATAAGATTGCTCCCGAGGCCCTCCCGCGCTACGTCAATACGAAATCACTCCCCGTAGATCCGAACCTCACACTTGATAAGTCGATCGTCAACACCACCTACCCCATCCAACTCGCACTCTACCAGGACGGACGATTTTACTACGACCTTCCCAACCTCGGTGATGGAACAGGAACCTGGCGCGCCGAAGGGGGCATTCTGGTGCTGAAAGCAAAACGAACCCTCTTCGACATGGTCATCGAAGTCAAGGCCAATGACCAGGCAGCGAGCTCTGTGTCCGTTCAATTCACAGACCGTTTCGGGAGCAATACCTTGAAAATGACGAACCTCAACATCTAAGGGCCCGGTCTTTGCATCACCACCTCTTGCACGGAGGTAGGTTATGAAAATTCTCACAGTGCATTTCATTTTCATTCCGACGGCCTTTGCCCAGTTCGGTGCGAGTGTTCCGGGTTTGGAACCTCCGTCGAACCTGAGCATTGGAAATCCGGCAGGAACCGATCTTTCTCAGCAGCGAGTGCAGGATTCAAGGAGCAGTGACCTAGGAGCGCTTGGTGGAGCATCGACCTCTTCACCAAGCATCGCCCCTCGCTCAGGGGAAGATCAGAATCGAGGGACTCTAAACCCGGGAACTGTGACTCTTCCACCGCCTCCTTCAGTCCCGGTGCCACCCATCGCACCGCCCGCACCTCCGTTTCCGATTCCGTAACTCTGGAGGCCTTCGTTAGCGCGGATTAAACCAACTGGGAGTGGCCGACCTGAAATGTTCACGAAGGAGCTTCGCTCTCCTGCCGGCCTGAGGGTTGGGAATGATTTCTCCGCGTCCGTTGGCCGCAGCGTCGAGTTGAAGTTTCAACGCCTGAATCAGGTGACGCTGGGTAAAGGGGCGGTGATCGGTCAGGTTGCGCAACAGTACCGGTTCTGTTTTTCCGTCGCTCCTGCGACGGCGAATGTAGCTCGGAGCACCTGGAGGATCCCACCCTTCAACGAAGCGGCGGACGTCTCGTACCAGCTCATCGTAGAAGTCCCGAGTCCCGTGGCTCCAAGACTCGATCACGGCCATTGAGCAAATGACGTACTCTAAACCTGCATCATGGGCACCGCTGGGGTGCTCTTTCCGGGGAGGCTCCCGATAACTCCAGTAACGGATGTACACCGTGTCGTGAATCTCACTGGCCGGAAACTGAGAGCATCCGGGCCTTTTGAGCTCCTTGATCTCAACCTTCTCCACGGTCCGCGGTCGGAAAGGAGTGGGTTCGAGCACCGACTCATCGAACTCGGTCAACTTGTACTTAACCCCCGGGCGGAGTTTGATCCGAACCGCGAGACCACCGGTTCCGTCGATGGAGCCGTAACCAAAGGTTGCGGCGGGAGAGGTCACGAGGTAGAGACCCGTGTCCCCGTCGATCAACCTGCGCCAGTTTCGTTCTTTCGAGAGATCTTTTAAAAAGTCCACGTAGGTCGGATCCCCCCAGTAGTAGAGAGTGTCGCTCGTGCAGGCCTTGACGGGAGTTCCGTCGGGCGCAAGTGGTTGCGGGTGATCCTGAAGCTTGGGTTCGGAGCACTTGGCCCAGGGATTGATGAGTTTTCCGTTACGCTTCACCTCCTGCGGGACCCATTCCACCAGGAGCTCACTCAGCTTGAGATCCTGCCGCGGGAGGAGACTTCTTAAATGATCACTCCCTGTGCCCCGGGTGACCGACGGTGATGGCAGAGGCTTCAGCGTTGCTCTCTCCACGAGCTCATATTTCCCGGCCCGTTCTACGATGATCCGATCGGTGCCTGCAAAGACCCCGACGATTCGAGCGAGGTGCTCTGGTGAGCGGAGCAGGGCCACCTCCGTGTTCACACAGAACGAGGACAGAAGCGGCTGACAAATCCCGGGTGTCGACTCCGCGACATCACTCGGGAGAACCCACTTAAGCTCACCGGTCTCATGGTTCCAAAGACCGACTCCGAGCACCACGTCCTTTTTTTCCTTGGCGCCACGGAACCCAATCAGCGCGACCTTCCCTCGGCGGAGACTCTGCTCAGAGAGGGCAAAGACTTCATCGCCGATGCACACACCGTCATGGGTGCAGTACTCGTAAGAGGGGGTAAACTTCGCTGGATCCGTCAGCACCGCTCCAGCGATGGCCACACGGATTAAGTCATCGGCACCGGCGCGCAACTCAGGCACGACGATCGCCGAAGATTCCATGAGGGCGTAGGTTTCTGCAAAACTCTTGAACACACTGATGTGATCGTTAAAGACGGGTCCCTTGCTGGCCCTGAACTTCGTCCCCTCCCACGAAAAACTCCCCGCATGGTTCACCGCGAGGAAGCGGGCCCCGGGAGCAGTGAGATCTGGAAGGTGGTACTCCCCTGTCCCGAGAGCTCCTGGGACCTGGGTCAAAAGGACGAAGCGTCTCGCCCCTCGCTCATAGAGAGTCTCGAGCGACTGATGCAGCTCTCCTGGATCTCGGGTCTCGTGCAGCAAGATCCAGTCGTCGAATTTTCGATGGGCAAAGTAAGAAGTGTTGGGCGCGATCTCCACCGGGGGATGGTAAGAATCAGTGGCCACCACGAGCCGCTTTACGGTGTCGGAAGCCCCGATGAACACGCGCCCAGAAATGGACAAATGAGGAAGCTCTGAGGGTAAAGCTTCGCCCATCCCCAACGGGGAGAAGGCCAGCATGAGGAATCCGAACAGCAGATGTGACTGTCTCAAACTTACCGTGCCTCCGCTGAAAACCAACTGTCCAGTTTCGTCTGGAAGTGCCGACGCTCTAGAAGTGCGGGCCTTCCCAGTTCGGGGTTCACAAAAACTTTGCCTTCTTTTCGAAGGCCCATGACGAAGTGACGGCGAAGGACATTGATCAAGTGCTGCTGCGTGAAGGGATGCTCATCCGTCAGAATATCGAGGATGATGGGCGTCGTCTCTCCTCCGACGACGCGCCGGATGTAGCTCGGAGTCGACGCGGGTGGAGCGAGCATCGTGAACCGTCGCACGTCCCGAACGAGTTCGTCGTAGAACTCCCGAGTCCCGAAACTCCAAGACTCAAGGACGCTCCGGGAGCAGATGATGTACTCTAGGCCCGCGTCTTGAAGTCCTTCGGGGAACTCTTCTCCGGGCGCAGACTTAAAGCTCCAGTAGCGGACGTAGACGGTCTCGAGAGCTTCAGCGAGGGGGCGCAGCGTACAGACCGGCTTCGGGAACTCGCGCAGAACAGATCCCTTCGTGGGTGGCACGGCCGCTCCCGGGGGTTCAAGTTTTCCCGGGTCAAACTCGACGAAGCGAAACTTCACTCCGGGTTTGAGTTTCATTCGGAGGGCGTAGCCACCGCTCTCGTCCACCGCGCCGTATGCAAACGTCGATGCGGGGGTCGCACTGAAGTAGATGCCGCTGTCGCCGGTGATCAAGTCTTTCCAAGACTTCCTGCCATTGGTGACTGCCAACTGATCCACAAACGACAGGCTTGTCCAGGAGTAGAGCGTATCCGGTGCACAGCGAGGATCGATGCTTCCGTCATCTCCCACCCGTAAGGGATGTCCAAAGAGGCGGGGGTTCGTGCACTCCGCCCAGGGGTTCTTAAAGCTTTCCGTGCCCGGAGGGCCCTTCTTGGGAGTCCACTCAACGAGAAGGTCCTGGAGTCGCAGAACCGGATCGATGAGCCGCTGAGAGAGGTCGAGAGGAGTTGCAGGAGCAGCGGGAAACGGAACCAGTTGGACCTCGCGGCGAGGTGTGCGGTGAAGGTTTCCGCCCTCATCCTCGAGGATCAAATCCTCGCTGTGCAAAAGAACACCTGCAATTTTTAGGGGCACCTTTCCGCGGGCCTGGACCTGGCCACCCACGCAGAAATCTGAAAGGACTGGCCAGCAAATCCCCGCCTTGGTCTGGGCCACATGGTGCTTCGTAGAGAATCGGTGCTCCGAGGGGCCCGGGCCTTCCACGGCGATCTGGAGACTCACCTTCTGTTCAGCATGGGCCCCAGGGAATCCGATCCCAAGGACTCGGCCTCGACGAAGATCCTTCCCTGCACCCACGATGACACGATCTCCGAGGCACGTCCCTTGAGCGGTGCAGATTCCGAACGAGGGAGGTATGGCCTTCTGGTTCAGGGGATCTGGACTCTTTTGAATCACGGAGACGAGACTCTTCCGAAGAGTCGCGATTCCTGAGGCCTCGATGAGCGTTGTCTCGAGGCCCGAGCGCGCTTCAAAGAAAGTGACGTAGGCCCGACCTAGGTCCGTCCGGACAGTTGGCAGAGCACTGACCGGAGTCTTGCCCCAGGCAAAACTGCGTCCATGGTTGACGAAACCAAACGCGGAGTTCTCCGGAGAGGGTGGCTGCGGCAAAACCACTTCCCCCGTCGCCGGCCCATTTGACGGGAGCTCGGCGAGAAGATTGAAGCGGGTAGCTCCGGCGTCGGATAAAACGGTCAGGACGGTTTGGAGCTCCTCTGGATCTGAGAGCTCGATGGTAAGGATCCAGTCCGAAGTCTTCTTCCGGGCCAGAAATCCGACTCGGCCTCGGACCTCAGGAAGTCCATCTGTACTTTCACGGTCAAATGAATTCAGCATCGATCCGACGTCACCGATGAGGACTCTTCCGTAGGTATAAAGAGGAAGTCCCTCGAGCCATGAATAGTCGATCGGCACACTCGGAGATGACGAAGCCGTGGCCGGTCCTGCCGCAAGAGAGAGGAGTCCAATACATAGGTAGACCACATTGCGGAAGTTCACCGTTTAGCCTCGCAGAAAACACATCATCGCTGCCAAAAATTATAACAGGATTTCGAGAATCCCCGCATAATAGTTACATCAACCGTCATCATCGAGGATGCTGCACCCATGAAAAAATCAATCGTTCCGTCGGGCCTTTGCTTACTCTTCTTCGCCGCCTGCTCTCAGGCGCCAAAACCGAGCGGAACCACGGTCCAGTGCTCCTCGTTCTTGCGCAAAGTCCCCACGAGCACCTACCTTCCTGAGTCATCGACAAACCTCTGCGACCTGTCCCTTCGGTACCACCGCGTCCGCTATCAGTTGGTCAGAAAAGGCGTCTCGAACCCGGACCTCATCGCTAACGTCTTCGGCCCGCGCTTCATTGAGCGCGCAGACTGGGAGCAGGTACTGGAGAAGTCCCAGGGCCCGGTCGTGAATCCGGCCGAGATCTATGAACCAGCACCGGAGACCTGGGACACCTGGGCCCGCGCCGCGATCAACGTCATGATTCGAGCGAACCAAAATCTCGCCACTCAAGTCCTTCCGCTCTACTCCCTAGAACAGATCCAGGAGCTCAACGCACGGAGTTCGTTGGGCCCTTCTTCGGGGGCCCTCCGGCAGGCCTCCCAGGAGATCGGGCGTGCGATGGAAAAGCGCTATGCGATTGACGATAAACAGGTCAAAGCGATCGAAGGCTTTGAGATCCCCGAGCTCATTGGTTGGCGCAACACCCAGTGCCTCGAGGAGCGACCGGCGAGCTTTCAAAAAAAGTACCGGAAGGATCTTTACCACTATTCCGATCCTGCGCTCTGGCCTGTGACAAAGAATCCGGACCAGGCCTACGAAGCCGACGGAAAGCGCCACCGCTGTGGGTACATCACTTACCCCGACGCCCCAGCTCTGCCTAAGCTCTTGGACCGTTGGATCCAGGAAACGAATTCCCAGATCGGCTCCCTGGCAACGAGCACCAAGCCCCAGGACCCGATTCTCCTGGCGGCCCGGGCCCAGCGCTGGCTGGTGGCGATCCACCCCTTCGATGGTGGGAACGGACGAACCTCTCGGCTCGTGATGGATGAGGTCTTGATGAGTCTCGGGCTCCCGGCCCCGATCCTGAGGGAGATGAACCACGACCTCGGTCACACCGAGGAAGAGTGGGCCCGGGAGGTAGGGTCCGGGATCGTTCGAGCGCTGGAGGCGCTTGAGGCGTGTGAAAAAGACCTCACGGCCAAAGGCTGCAACGAAGTCACTTTTACGAATGTCCCTGAAAAGACTTCGAGCTCTCGGAAGCGCTAAATAAAATAGCTCCCCTGACCGATAGGGATTTCGGAGGACTCTATGCCTTTTAAAACCATTCTCAGAATGTTACCCCTGATCGTTCTTACCTTCGCCAGTGAAGGCCAGTCTCAAGCCAGGAACGAAGAGGATTGTCCTCCGGAGGCCCTCCAGGTGCTAACCGGGAATCTCCAATCCATCGCGAACGTCACCGGCCGACCAGAGGGTCGTTACATCGGTCTCATGACAACCACGGGTCCAGCTTGTTTTTTACAAACCAACCGCGGACAATTGTTAGAAACAGACATGATGTATTGTAGGAAAAACTTCGGGGATCAGGACGGTTCCTCAGGCACTCGTCCCTACCATCGACACTACCATCCGGAGATCCCAACCCCTCGACCTTCTTCCCGACCGTCGCACTGGGGGAATTCGACCCCGCGCCCGCGCCCATCCTCGAGATCGGGCAGATGATGCGAAAGACTTTGCTCGCGAGCGTCTTCTTGGTTTGCGTGGGCCTTTCTCACGCAGGTCAGAAAGATTGTGCTAACTGCCAGGGCCGGGGCCCAGCGATCCAAACCTCCTACCTGCGTCCCATCGAAGAAGGCAGAGAAGACTCGAGCAGAGTTGTGGACCGCTCCTTGAGCTCTTCCCCGAATGGGAACAAAGAAAGTGCTTCGGCACCCGCTAACCGAGGGCCCTCCCTAACTCCTCCAGAATCTCCCGAGGCAGATCGCTAGAGTGACTTCTGGGGCGGAAGACTGACCTTGTAAATCCGAAACGTCATGTCATCCACCGAACGCCCAGCTCGAGCCTCCATGAGAAGAGAATCAGTAAAGATAAGACTCCGAGTCCTGCCGTCGATGCTAAATGAATCAGGCCACTTGAGCCGCTCGTCTTGGATCAGAATTTTCATCTCTCCACTGGGAGTCCGATAAGAGACAGCGTTCCGCTCAAGGTCGGCCATGTAGAGATTGCCGGCGTCATCGAAGATCATTCCATCCGGGGCCGGTGTCACACCGAGGTTCTCAACTTGTTTCACCAGCTTCGTCTCATCTGCGACCGCCGGGTCTAGTGCCTGAGTGGGAACGCGGTAGAGGCCGTACCCCGTGAGTGCGTGGTAGTAAAGTTTCTTATCCACGGGGGACAGCGCGATCCCGTCGGAATGAATCCGTTGGTCAAAAACCTTTCTATCAACGGTCAGAGTCACCTTCTCTGATTTCGTCGACGGGTGCTTATCAAGGAAGCGCCGAGACTCACCGGTGAGCGTATCAAGAACGACGATCCCACCCAGGCCTGAGTCGGTGATGTACACTCTCTTCGCTGTGTCATCCACGCGGAAGTCATTGAGGTAGGACCGCGCCGGTGCGACGCTCTCTGGGAACTCCCAAGTCCGGTCGGGCCGGTTCGAGCGCAGGTCAAACCGGAAGAGCTTGGCCTTCCCGACAACCCCGTTCATTTCGGGAGAACTAGGATCGAGCACGTAGAGGTAGTGCCCTTGCGCAATTACCGATTGGGCACAGGTAAACTTGTTCTTTTCCGGTTTCCCCGTCCAGTGGTTCCACTTCTCATCCGGATAGGGCCGATGGGTTCCATCCGCCAAGATCTCGACCACAGAAAAAGGAACACCGTCGCGCCAGCGCGGGAACGTCGCAAACAGTCGCCCATCGACCGAGATCGTAACTCCCGTTACCTGGGCCCCTTGGAAGCGAGCGACCTCCGAGAGCTCTGGTTGCTTCTCCGTCGGAAGAAGCCCGACGGTCTTTTTATCGACAACCAGCGGCGCCACGCTTCGTCCGGCGCAACCGACGACGAACATGATGAGGCCAAAGAGAAGAACTTTCATGGTGTACTCCCTTGCTCCCGAAGATTGACACTTGCATCCAGGATCACGAGGAGCGCTGATTCACCCGAGGCGCCCTCTAGTGCAAGAGCCATTGGCGCAGGAAACTGATGGGATGGTGCCAGTTGAAAGGCATCGGTCGCAGCGGTGGCCTTGGAGGAACTGGTTTCACTGCTGGTCCCCCAGGCCCTTCGAGACTCGGCCGGCGAACCTCACCAGTGTCTTTGTCAAAACGACTCACCGAAAGAAACATTCCGATGGGAAAGAGGATCCAGAAACTCAGGCCTAGGATCGTGAAACCGACTTCGATGGTGCTCCTCATGTGCAAGTCTCCTGAAAGAATCCACAGATTCAAAAGAGCTTAGCACCTCTTAGCGAGATCGAATCCAAATTTAGGCCTTGCTTTACTGACCACCAGCAACAGGCGAGTCAAGTTCTTCGAGGGGTTAATACCAGGAGCTTTCTTTGCGGCCTTGCCTGAAGGCACTCACGAGATCAGAGTCGGCTTCGAATCCGAAAGAATTCGCAAAAACGTTTCTGTGGCGGAGAATGAAATTACTCTGGCCCACTTTAAAGAGCTCGACGGAATGCGGGTAACACAAACCGATTTGTCGTCCGTTACCCCGGCCGTCATAGATGGTGTCGTGATTTACGATCCGGGTCGTCTTCTGACGGAACTTACAGATGAAACAGCGATTGTCTTTCATGTTTAACTTAACGGAAAAGAGGGTGAAGCCCTTTAGGGCCAGACGAGAAATTTGGCCAAGAAGGCCACGGACCTCCGGCACTGGAGACCGGGAATGATCCTTGGTCTTCATCTGTTTGAAAAGGCAAGGACTTGGCCTAAAAAAGGAGAATTTACTCGAGGACGAATGTAATTTTTTCAACCCAACTCCTCAAAATCTCGAACCGGGGTAATATCGCACCGCACAACAAACAAACGGAGTGAGTGTGAAGAAAATGAACAGCCTTCTTTCCTTGGTCGCCCTTTCTGCTCTAGCAACATCCTGCATGGATGTCGGAAGTGCTCTCCAGGCGAAGAAAGAAAAGAAGAAATCAAACCGGGTCACGAACTCCCGGAACACGAACCAGATCATCGAAAACGACGGTGTGAAGATTCAAGTCATTTCTGAAAGCGCCCTCCGTGAAGCGGCCCTGAGAAAATCCATCCTCTCGATCTCCAACCCTCAGGTCATGAGCATTCTCAGCACTCTCCCGCAGGGAAGAGCGGCCGAAAGCGCGATCAAGAACACTCAGGAACTCGGAGTTACCCAAGAATCGCTTCACGTGGGTTTCCCGTTAAGCCTCATCGGTGAACAGAGCGTCTTCGGTGGCGTCATCACGAAAGTTTCGGATAAAGAAAGTGAGTCTCTCGGGACTCTGAAACTCACCGACCTCGCACCCCTCCACGTCCGCACGGTCATCTCCCGGCTCCCGGACGGGAATCCGGTCGTCACACTCCTCGGATGTGCCGCGTATTGCACGGAGGACGCAGAGCTCGCTCCCCTTCTGAACCTCCCGATCGTGGGCTTCGACCAACAGTCTGGCATGATCATCCTCGATCTCTCCACCCTCGGCAAAGAGCTCAATCTGATCTCCATGCTTGATCCGGCCGGGGAGTACACCCAGCTCAAGACAGTCGCATCTGATACAGTGAGCGTCGACTTCGATCTCAAGACTCTGGTCTTCGACGTCCAGACGAAAATGATTCCGCTCGCCGCTGATCCAACGAATCCATCTGTAAGCACGACCGATTTCACCGTCCGTTGGTACATGAAGCTCGGCTCTGGCTTTAATCCGGCCTTCAAGCCACGGAACGCAACTCCGGGTGTTGGGTTCTTCACCACTCAGCGAGGGGGCGAAACAAAAATCACTCGTTTCTCATCCGCGGCGAACGGCTCGGGCCAAGCCCCGGTGAAGTACTTCATCAAGAACGTTCCCCAGGAGTTCAAGGCCGTCTTCGCGCGTGCCATGGATTCGTGGAACACCGAATTCCAGGCGACCCTCGGTCGGGATCTTCTATCCTACGAATTCGTCGATGCCACCGACCCGCGCGCCGAGCTCCTCGTTCCTGGTGACATCCGGTTTAACATCATCGAGTGGGACCTCGTGAACCGCGCCGGCTACGGCGGCCTAGGCCCGTCCATCGCCAATCAGTTCACAGGAGAAATCATGTCGGCCAACGTCCTCATCCAGGGACCGACGATCGTGAAGCTCTACAAGGAATGGTTCGGTATCTCCGAGCAGGCCCGGAACCTCATCGCCCAAGGCAAAACCCACGAGGCGAATACTCTCATGAAGGCCTTCGAAGCAAGGGCCTCTCAGGAGCTCGAGGCACCAGCGAAGAAGCAGTTCCAGCTCAAGCTCGGGAAGCACCTCGACATGACGGTTCACTCCCAGCGTCCAGAGCTCCAAGACAGCGTGAAGAAACCGGACTTCGAGATCATCCCTGCTGGCATCACGTACGAGCAGTACATGGACGGCTACATGTTCGAGATCCTCGCCCACGAAATGGGTCACAACCTTGGGCTGCGCCACAACTTCAAAGGGAACCTCGGGGCCTACGAGAGCATCCAGGAGCCGGGCTCGGTGTCTCGCTCGGTCATGGAGTACCTCGGGCGTCCGTTCCGTCACTTGAACATCATCGGCTCTTACGACCGCATGGCCATCACCTACGGTTACAGAGGCCTCGTGCCGCGGAACCTGAACTGGTTCTGTACCGACGAGGATCAGGGCGACGACGCAGCAACACTTAAGACCAAGTCGCCGGAGTGCTCGAAGGAAGACGCCACGAGTGATCCGTTCTCGTTCCTTGAGTCGCGCTTGAACCGGGTCATTGACCTTCTGATCGATACGAAGACTGCGGCCGCTCCGGTCTACAAGACGGAGGAACTGAAGTCGAAGATCGATAGCATCGTCCAGGGGATCAGCGCCTACGCCCTCTCTGCCGACGCCACCGCTGAATCGTGGACAAACTTCTTCGGGAAGAATGGTCGCCCGGAGCACAAGTCTCAAGTGAAGTCGTATGTGCAGGAGCGCCTGAAGCGCCGGCTCTGTAACCCAGCGCTTGACGCCATCATCAAAGGGAAGGAGTCCGCAGAAGCTTCACAGCTGGCACAGACGAACCTTGATCAACTCAAGAAGGCCGTCTCCGAGAAGACTGCGGCCCTCGGAATCTACACCTCTCAGGACCTGGACTGTGCCCCGGCACCAGTGGTGGTCTTAGGGGAATTAGAAGGATTATAGTCGCCAAAAGGCCTCCTTCGGGAGGCCTTTTTTATTTGCTCGCACTGCCTCCGGTCACCAAGCGCCGGAGGTCAAGAAACGGCACCGGAATCCCCTCCTCAACCATAGACATTCCGATGACCCCTGGGGACTCTGAGATCCAGCGGGCAAGAGGTCTCACTACAAACTGGGCCTTGGCCCCGACATGGTCCACCGGAACGCAGTAGTAGTTCTCCCCCGACTGGACCAGAATCCCCACCCCTCGCGTGGGAAGAGTGAAACCACCCTGGTCATTAGAGAGAGGAACGATCCGGTAGGACTGGTCACCATCGAAGTAAAGATGAAGATCCCGTGCTGGGGCGGAGATCCGCTTGGGATCGAAGCTCGTCACGCGGAGGATGCCGTTCATCCCTGCCAGGTAGGTGCGGTTCCGGTCACGCACGAGGAGCGCCTCTGAGAGCCCATTCAAGAGAGGAATCTCAAGCCGAAACTCGGTTCCGAAGTGAAGCCGGGACAAGATCCGGACCGAACCGTCGAGCTTTTCAATGTTACTCCGGACGACGTCAAGGCCAACGCCCCTCCCGGAGAACTCCGTGACAGCTTCGGCCGTGGAGAAGCCCGGAGCAAACAGAAGGTCAATGAGCTTCTCCGGAGGCCAGGCTTCGGCCTCGATGCCGACCAGACCTTTGCTCCGTGCCCGGGCCAGGACTCGCGCCGTATCGACGCCCCGGCCGTCGTCTCGGACGGTGACCTCAACCAGCGTCGGGTCCACCGCAATCCGCACCGTCAGCTGGCCCGTGGTCGGTTTGTTTTTTGAACTGCGCTCCTCCGGCGTCTCTAACCCATGGTCCAGCGAATTCCGGACCATGTGGATCAAGGGATCGGTGATGGCATCGAGGATGGGCTTCTCGATCGCATCCGCCGTGCAATCCCAAGTGAGATTGACGTCTTTGCCGAGTTTCCTCGTCATGTCCCGGACTAACCGGGTGAGCCGCTGCTGGAGTGCGTCCGCAGGGCTCTTCTTCATTTCCACAACCCGGCCATGGAGTTCGCGGATGTTCTTATCTAAGAGCCCGAGCACCAACTGAAACTGCCGCGGATCTGAAAGGCTTGAAACGAGCTGGCCTCGGAGGAGCGCGAGTTCCCCCACGACCTGCTGAATCTTGTCCACCCGTTCGGCACTGACCTTGAAGGTCACCGCTGCCGGAGCACGCCCGGCGGAACTAGAAACACTCCCCCGGTCGGCCTCTGTGGGAGGAACAGCATGGGCTTCGCTGGTGTTGGAACACGCTGCCTCGGGATGCTCCTCCGCTGGGATGTCCGTCGGATCCGCGCTGGAAGCTCCGGTGCTTCCCATTCTTTGCACGAGCGCCGCTTCAGTTTGGGCCAGTCGCTCCTGAATGGGAAGCTGTGCAGTCCAAGGTCCCTCGACCCCGCGGACGAGATCCGTTAAGCGACTTTTGAGGCAGTCATTGGCCTCGAGCATCAGCGCGATCAGTTCCTCGTTCACGAGCTCAGGCCTATCCCGAAACTTTGCTAGCACGTTCTCAAAGGAGTGCGCGAACCGAGCGATGTCCTCGAGGCCCACCGCGTTCGCTGATCCCTTGAGGTTGTGCGCCACTCGGAAAACCTGATTGATCGGCGCGAGGGAGTCCGCACCGCTGTGGATTTCGAGGAAGCTTTTTTCTGAGAGTTCCAGAAGATCGAGACCTTCCTGGTAAAAGAGCTCGCAGATCTCTTTCATGTCGTCGCTCAAGGAACCCTCCGCTTAGCCAATTTTCTGATAGTACGTCATGCCCAACCGAGAAACAGCTTGAAACGGTACCGTGAGTTTCGCGATCGAATCCGTGGACCCGATCAACAGAACACCTCCGGGCCTCAGTGCCCGGTGTATGTTCTCTAGAATCTTCTGCTTGATGTCGGGCGCGAAGTAGATCAAGACATTCCGGCAGAACACGACGTCGAACTTATTGGGCTCTTTGGGTGGGAGAAGAAGATTTCCCACGGAAAAATCACAGAGCCCCTGGAGCTGGATGTTCACCTTCTGCTTCCCCGCTTCCGTCTCTTTAAAATAGGAGCGCAGGTAGACCGGCGGGAGATCTTTCAGCGCCCGTCCTGAGTAGACTCCCTTCCGTGCGAAGTCGATGGATTCCCGGTCCAGGTCCGTCGCCGTGATCCGGACCGACGGGATCTGGCGTCGGTCGATCATCTCATTCAAAATGATCCCAAGCGTGTAGGCCTCTTCTCCGGTAGAGCAGGCCGCGGACCAGAGGTGAAAGAAATAGTCCTTCTCTCGGATCTTGGTTTCGATGATCTTCGGAAGTAGCTCCTCGGCGAAAAACTGCAGCTGCCGGAACTCTCGGAAAAAGTAGGTCTCATGGATCAAGAAGAGTTCCGCGATGGTCTGGAGTTCCCGAGACTGCGGCTTGACCCGCAGGTACGTGAGGAATTCACGGTCGGTCCTAAATCCGGCCGCGCGCTGGTGCCCCTCGAGAGAGAGGACATTGCTCTGGACCTTCTTCTCGTCGCAGTGAATGCCGTAGTTTTCTTCGATCAGGGCACTCAGGTCCCGACACGCTTGCCTATCCCACATGAGACCCTCGCCCGTAGTTGGTGGTCCAACTGTTGAGGTACCTCGCGACATCGGTGAGATCGATGAGCTCTTGTGCTTTTCCGGTTTCGAGTGCGGCCTTCGGCATGCCGTAGACCAAACTCGAGGCCTGGGACTGGGCAAAGGTCAGGCCCCCACGGCGACGCCCGTGCAAGAGGCCCAGGGCGCCGTCGGTCCCCATCCCCGTAAGAATTCCTGCCACAAGGTTATCTTGAAAGATCTGAGCAACGGAGAACAGCGCGAGGTCGATGAGCGGAGCATGGAGGGGCCCCACGAGTTCGGAGGTCAGGTAGAACGCGACTTCGCCGGTCGACCGCAACCCTGCGAACGCCTGAGACCCGGAGGGGAGAACGTAGAAGACGCCCGGGACCAAGGTTTTCCCGTGAGAGACCTCTTCTGCGCGAACACCGAGTCGGACGAGATGCTCGACGAGGCCTTTCGTCTGGCCCATGGGCATGTGTTGTGCGCAGACGTAGTAGCACGAGCGCGAAAGCTCGAGCTTCGGCGTAATGAGCTCGAGCGCTGCCGGACCTCCCGTGCTCGACCCCAGGAAAACCATGGGCCGCCGCGAGCAGCGGAGTGAGCGCGGAAGCTTCTCCCACAGGTCGGGGATTTGCCCAAAAACAAACGCCTCGAGGGCACCCTCGAACAGATCAAACTGGCCGCCGAGATCGGGAGAAATGACCTTGACCCCCGAGGGGAGAGCTCCGCCCTCGCGGAGAAACTCCCGAGAGACTAAAAGATGGCGGATGGCCTCGTGTCCAGGCTTCTGACGAAAGTCCTCAAGGCCCCGGGCCCGGACCGCGGCCCTGAAGCCATGCTTCAAGAGAAGGTCCTCCAGCTTTTGGCGGTTGATCGCAGAAGAATCGATGATCCCGACGTCGGTGAGGTCATGCCGCATGGTGAACGAACCAGTCAGAGTTGATGACAAACACAACCCGGGACTCCGTGACTTTAAGGATCGATTTGATCCAGTACTTCCCGAGGGCCGCGAAGGAATCTGGAACCGAACGAAGCTGGCTCTCCTGGAAGGGTGTCACCTCCGTCATGAGATCAACGCGGAAACCGATCTGCTGGCCTTGAATCGTGACGACGACAATCTTCGTCCGATCCCGAGGTGAGGCATCGTTCTCGACGCCCGCCAAGCGCCGAAGATCAACCACGGGAAGCACCACTCCGCGCAGATTGATCACGCCCTCGACGACCTCCCGGGAGTGGGGAACGAACTGGGCCGCACGGCCGCGGATGATCTCCACCGTCTCATCAATCGTGAACGCGTACTCACAGCCACCGAGCTTGAAACACACGACCCGCGACTTACCGATGGCCGTGCCGGAGCTCAGCCCCGCCGTCGCATCGACCTCCCCCTCTTCACCCGAGTGCTCGATGAGCGCCGCCATCCCCAGGAGATATACGGGGGACGAAAAATCCTGAATGGTCACGACTCCGGTGCAGAACGGGGGGACATGGGACTTCGACAAGTCTCCGATGGGTTGAATCGTTTCCGGGTTCACATCGTAGATCCGGCTGACACTCGGGGTCGCAAGTCCGATGACTCGGTTATTGAGTTCGAGGACGATGGTCTTACTGATGTGCTCTTCACTGGTCGAGTTGTCGAGGATCCGGGCCGCATCACAGATGCGGACGAATTTCCCGCGGATCGCCTCGATCGCCTCCCCGCCCGGCAGTCCGGTTTCTCGCTTTAAAACTTCGCGGACATCTTTTAGATCGACCGCGATCCGGACGCTTCCGGCCTTGAAGATGATGACTTTCATTTTCTACCTCACATGAGCCCAAATTCTTTGACCATTGATCCCACTTGCTCGACGTGGAGTGCGAGCTCCTGGGTGGCCTTCGACTGTTTCTTAGCGATCTCTGCGGCGTTCCGGGCGGCCCCGGAGATGATGCCGGCCGCTTTGCTGACTTCCTCGAGGATCAGTTCGCCATCCTTGCAAGACGCAATCGACTCGTTGCCTTGCTCCACCATCTTGCCGGCCAGGAGGGTAAACGAGTGCGCGAACTCCCGGAGGGACTCCATCTGCGAGATCGAATCTAGCGCTGAGCGCGCGTCCTTCTGCGCCGAGGTCCGGACGCGGCCGATGTAGTTCTGAACCAGGATTGTCTTCTCGTAGATCTTATCGAGGAGCTCCTCGATGAGATCTGAGTTCGCCGAAGTGTCAGACGCGAGGGAGCGGATGTCCGTGGCCACGACTGCAAAGCCCTTTCCAGATTCGTTCGCCCGGGCCGCCTCGACGCCACCGCTCACGGAGAGCATGTTCGTCATGAGGGCATTCTCCCGGATCGAGCGGACGAGTTTCTGGATCTTTCCAACCTGGGAGCGAAGGTCACTGGCACTCTTCTCGGCCGTCTCCGCGGAGTGCGACGTGGCATCCAGGCTCGTCTTGATCTTGTCGACCACCGCCGTGATTCGACCGAAGGTCTCCTCGATCGACGCCCCCCCGTGCTTGAAGGATTCGGAGTCAACCAAGATCCCGTTGATCTTCGTCATCGCTTCCTGGATCATGGTGTAAGAGCTCTTCGACTGCTCCGCCTGAAGGTTCGCGCCTTCGGCGATCTGCGCGATGGCACTGGCAACCTCGTGGGCCGAGGCATTCGTTTCCTGCACCGTGGCCGTGAGCTGCTGGGAGGCAGAGACGAGGCCATCGAGGTCACTGGAATTGGAGCTGGAGATGTGGCGCCGAGAGCGCTCCGAAAGGTGCCGGGAGGCCTCGAGGATGTCGGTCATGGCGATGAACTGCTCTTCACAGCTCGCCAGCGCCTCGGCGCCGGACGAGGACGTGGTCGCCGTCGCGGACGCCACCGAGTCGATGCGATCTTTAAACGCCTCGGCCCCCGCCGAAACGTTCTGCGTGTTCTTGGCCATCTCCCCTGCGCCGAGGGAAATTTCGCGCATTTTCTGGGAGATGTCCGAGAGATTCTTCAACACGTCCTTGACGTTTTCGATGTCCTCCCGGGCCGCCTCAGCGCCGGTGTTCGAGAGCGCCATGATCGACTCCACCTGCTGGTGGATGGAGCTGATGGTTTCGGTCACAAGCCGCGCACTTTTTTCTGCCACTTCTGCCAGGTTCCGGACCTCATCCGCGACCACGGCGAACCCGAGGCCTTCGTTGCCTGCGCGAGCGGCCTCGATGGCCGCGTTGAGTGCGAGAAGGTTTGTTTGCTCCGCGATGTCGGCGACCGCGGTGATCACCGAACTGATCTCTTTGGACGACTGCTGCAGCTCGGTCACGAGTTGACTGGTGATCAGACACACCTGGCCCGACTCTTCCACCGAGTGGCTCCAGCCGCTGATGCCCCGGAGGGCGTCTTGAATTCGAACCTGGAGTTGGTTCGCCTTGTCCAGGGCGGTTTGGGAGTGTTCGGTCAATTCCTGAGAGTTTGCTAAGACGAGGTCACCCACGCGCAGAGACTTATCCACCAGACCTCGGACGATGTCGGATTGATCGTTCACCTCATGCATCGAATCCTTCAGCGCTTCGGCAGAGTCAGAGATCGCCGCCGCCGAAAGAGAGAGGTCTTCCGTGAGGAGGTTCAGCCGCTCCGCGGCCTGCTGCTTAACCCATTTCTTGCGCTCATTCATTTTACTTCCCCCGTCAAGGCCTTGATCGGAGTCATTGGGGGATGCCATCGGTCGAGGAGTGGGTTCCCCGCGAATCACCTCAAGGCCCTGGCGCTTCGGTGCGTAGGCGGGCCGTTCGTTTCTTTCCGGGACTTCTAACTTTTTCATGTCTTCTCCTTCCTTATTCAATGCCGTAAGTATGTTCCGTTATTTTCTAAAAGCTTGCGCTTCCACAGCGCGTTCCTTCCCTTCTGTCTCGGAGAGAAAAAATTGTCGCAAGTCCTTGCCCTTCGCGTGTCCGAGGCGCCGCAGGAGCGCCTCGTCGGGAACTAACACATGGGACCGCACAGGAGCGCCGAGGCGCTTGCCTATCCGCTCAACAACTCCTGCGATCGCCGCTTCTCCCACAGGACCTCCGGATGGGAGAAGCCAGAGTGTGGGCCCCTCAGAGTCAAACGCAATGTGCGCGGCCCGGAGTGGAGCGGTCGCCAGCAGGGCCTCTTCGACCTCGTCCAGTGAGAGCCACTCACCGGTGCTGGCCTTCACTCTCCGTGATTTTCTTCCCACTACCTGCAGCTGCCCCTTGGAGTCGATGGTCCCGAGGTCGCCGGTCGCTACCCAATCCGTCGAAGCCTCGAGGGCTTCATCGAGACCCCAGTATGGGGAACGGACCTGAATCTCTTGATCCCCAACTCGCACCTCACACCCCAAAGGCCATCCGTTAAGTGCCACACCCGGGCCCGCTTCCGTGAGCCCATAGCCCTCCACCAGGCGACCCCGCTCCCCGATCCACGCCTCCGCGCGCCGACGCAGATCCGGTGAAACTGCGGCGCCCCCAGTGTACAGGGTCTTGGGAGGGAGCGAGAGGGCCTCCTCGAAGAGCAGGAATTCGAGCTGCCGAGGAACGGCCGCAATAAGATCGATGGAATGTTGGCGGAGGACTGCCATGAGCCAGCTGCGCGACTGTTTGAAGCGAGCTTCCGCCGGACAAAGAAGAGTTGATCCTTCGAAGAGGCCCAGGAGCAGGTCGAGGACGAGACCAAAAGAGTGGGTCCACGGGAGGAGGCAAAGTCTTGTGGGCCCACTGCCGTGGCCGAACCACGCCGCATGATTTTTAAGCTGCCAAAGGATCCCGTCCGAGCTGTAGAAGACGCGCTTCGCCGGACCACTCGTACCGCTGGTGAGTAGACCCAGGACAATGTCCTTCCGGAAAAATCTCTGCCGCAAGGGATTGGCGACGATGCGATGGTGGGACTCCTCGGAGTCAGGAATGAGAACGAATCCTCCGATGGCCGCCGCGATCAGATGCACGAGAAACTCCTGTCCCTCTGGGGCGGCATGGACAAAATCTCCTGGGCGAAGGCCCTGCTCTCGAAGCTCCCTCAGGCGCTCGAGGCCCAGGACCCAAAGATTCGGACCAGAGAGAACTGCTTCGAGATCGCCGCTCACACCGCACCAGCCGATGACCGGATGGTGGTCGGCGGACTGAAGCCGTAGTTTGAGTTCACGGGCGAGGGCCGTCATCTAGTGCTCCGTCCAGCGAGAGAGTTTATGTTCATCGGTCAGTGGCTCTTCGGAATAGATCGCCAGGGCGCGCTTCATGACAAACTCCGCCGCGCCGACGAGTTTCGTGCCAACGCGCAGCTGGTCCTGGAGCGAGACGAGGGCCGCCATCCCACAGGGAACGACGTCCTGGTTATTCCCCTCGCAAGAAAAACTCAGGAGCCGCGAGGGCAGCTGGTGAGTCCGAAGAGATTGGAGGAGAGAGGAGATGAGCTGATGCATCCCCTTCACGTGGGAGAACCCCGGGACCTCGAGATTCCTTGGAAGATCATTATTCGTTTCTGGAGACATGAGAAGAAGCACCTCCCGGTCGAGGAGCTCGCAGGTCCGGTAGAGAGCGTCGGCCATGAGGTCAGCGGCCTGGGCAATCGGGAGAGCGTAAAAGTGTCCTCCGTGCCAGATCTCGTGATCGAGGATCACGGGGTTGTCTGCGATCCGCCGCGCCTCTGTTTCCAGGCGCTCCTGGGCCTGCGCCAGTGACCAGAGCGCGCCGCCGATAACGAAGGGAGCGCAGCGGATAGAGTAGCGGGCCTGCTCCTCTCGGGGAGCTTCGAGGCGCGCCAGAGTTGCCTCCTGCCGGAGTCGACGAATGGAACCCGTGAGACGTGCGCCCGCCTCCATGACGAAGTCGCACTGGCCCGGGAGGTTGATCCCTTGGGGAGCGAAGTGCTTCTCTTGGTAGCCCAGAGCAATGCTCGCCCGGGCGATCTGATCAATCGCGCGATCAACGACCTGACGGATGAGCTCGAGGAGTTCGATCCCAAAGCTTGCCATCATACTATTGGTGTTCACCAAAGAGAGGACGTCCCGGGGTCCGTTCACCTGGGACTGATCCGGGAACAACGGGGCCACCGCATGGGCCATCGGAATGAGGTCACCGCTGGCACCGAGGCTCCCGAAGCACGGAACCCGCGGGAGCACAGGTTGGTTCGAGAGAGCAACAAGACGGCGGAAAGTTTCCGGGTGAACTCCCGAATAGCCGAGTTGAGTCTTATGGGCCTGAAGCCGCAGGGCCCGGCGGACAACGGTCTGTGGAAGGGCGTCACCAACTCCGACGGTTAGGTACGTCAGAAGATCATGCTGATGGAGCCGCCAATCGGCCGAGGCCCTGGCAGAGACGTCGGCACCGAAACCGGTGTGGATGCCGTAAACCGGTGCCGTGTCAGAACCCAGATGGAACTGGAGCCGCTCGAAGGCGTCTGAAACTCGGCGCGTGCCAAGGGCCGGGGGAACCCACCGCTCCTGCGTTCCCCAGTTTCGAAAATCGCTATATGAAGGAGACTCCTCCTGGAGAACAGGGGCACTCCTCGGATGACTCGTGCTAAGCATATCTCTTTTCCTTCTGCAGTGCTGCCACGTCCAGAATATTGATTAAATCCTCACCGCCGATGACGACGCCGAGGCTACTCTTACTTTCTTTCATGCCGACGGAGGGCTTGAGCGCTCCGCGGACGATCCCGATCACATCCTCCACCTCAAGCGCGAAGGGCTTGGAGTGCCCGTCGTCGATCACTACGTAGGAGTTCCGGGGAGATTTTGTGGTCACGAACCCCAGCACGTTGTTCGAGAGATTCAGCACCGGGAGCTCTTCGAAAGACTTCGATCGCACCATCCGGCGACTCGAGTCGAGCTCGACCAGAGACACATTCTTTTCTACGCGGGAGACGAGATTAGTGGAGATGCCGAAGAGGCCCACCTTCTCACCCAGCCGCTGCCGGACGACGAGGAACTCGTGGAGGCTCCGTTCGTCGCATCTCATGGTGAGGACCCGCTGATTATCTGCGGTGAGCTCCTGGGTGACGGTGACGCCAAGGTGAGCGTAGCGCTTGAGATCGAGCTCCGGCAGGAAGGCCGCGTCCGAATCATCCTGGAAGCGGAACACGAGGCGGCCCTTGAGCTTCTCGACACCCCAGCTGAGGTTCAAGTGGGCACTCCGGCCTTTCTCGAGCCGCTCTTTCTCCGCGCTCATCGCCTCGACGGCGAAGACATTATCCATCCAAAACTGAGCGATGTGCCGGAAGCTCGTGGCGACCTCGGGTGCGATCCGGAGGTCCTGAGCGCAGTCTCCGATGTTCAGGACCGCTCGGAGGGCCGATTTCTTGAGCCACGGCGTGAGCAAGAGGAGCATGTTCTCATGCAGATCCGTGCTCCCGAGCCACACACTATCGGAGTAGACTTCGGCGACCTTGAGGATGGTATCGTCCATCTTCTTCTGAACTGTTTTATCCAGGTTATAGATCTCATCTCGGTTTTGAAACAGGATCTCGAGCGTGCCTTGTGAACTCGCATCAAACGACTCCACCAGGTCAAAGAAGCGCTGCCCGAGCTTCATCCGGTTCCGGATCGCATCGACCGGTCCGGCCGCAATCTTGTAGATCCAAAAGAGGTCTTCGGAGTTGATGAAGTTTTCTACGACTCCGATGATGTAAGAGAGGCAGGCACCCATCGCCATGAGGTACGGGTCCGCCTGCCCCCGGTTAAAGGTCTGGTACTGCATTTGGTTATTGTACCGGTTCCACTCCAGCCGCATCTCGAGCCAGATCGACGGCAACGCGGCCAGGGCCTCGCTGTCATCACCGTCCATCGTGAGGTCAGTGAGTGACTCGGCGAGACCCGCGACGCGAGCGTCGTAGAACTCGCGGATCTCGCCTTTTTGCTCGGCCGTGAGATCCTCGAGGTCGTTGGTCATCTGGTTAAAGAGTCCCAGCGTTTTTTCGCTCCGGAGCTCTTCGACGATCAATGAAGCTTTCGTTCCGTCCATAACCATTTCTCCTTAGGCGCTTTCGCGGCTTTTTCCGAAGACCGCAGCTTCAAACAAGGCCGACCCGAGATCCCGGGCCCGCGCCTGAATCTCGCGGCGCTCGTGAACCGCCCGGTCGATCTGTGCCTCGAGCTCCATCTTCTCATCGGTCAGGGCCTTCACCTGGTCCTCGAGACTCGCGATCATCTCGTTTTCCTCAGACCGGTTGAGGGAATTGGAGTCCCGCTCGGAGTAAAGGCTCACGAGCTGGTCCTCGAGGTTTTTAATAGTCTCCTGAAGTGCTGCCACTTCACCGCCGTCGCTGACCTGAAGCTGGCGTTCTTCGTAGAGGGCGACGAGCTGGGACTCCATGCTCGTGATTGCCTCCCGAAGGCCATCCACAGTTTCTCTTCCGTTAAACATAACTCCCTCCCTACGCTGCTTTTTTCTGTACGAAGATCCAGTTCGTCTTGCTCCCCTTATCGTGGAGGAGATGGATCTGAACGTTCGTCGGCTTCATCTTGTACGTGAACGTGTAGTTGAAGGCCGCGTTGAGCTCGCCGGCCTCAACCCCCGCCTTGAACTTTCCAAAGAAGAGCTTGTTGTTGGTGCACGGAGCGATCTCCGTGAAGAAGTTCTTCCCCTCCGCAGAAGACGGAATGATGCCAGCGAGCTCGGCCTCGTAGCGATTGTAGAGGAGGATCTTGCCGGTGTTGTCGACCTTGACCACGCCGTAGGTGGCGTTGTCGGCGTCGTTTCGGTTGAGGTTTGAAAGCCGGGATAGAATGTCTGGTGTCACGAAACTCATTTACATACCTCCTTAGGTATTTTTATCGGTCCTCACCGTGAGGACCATTTAGGCAACGCGTGAAACTTCAGCGAAGCTATGTTGAGAACCGAACCGATGCCCCTCTTCGAGAGCGGCGCAGAGAGCGATCACATGCCGGACGATGGCCGACGCCGGGTCGGCGTCGTGCAGCTCCCGCAGGTGGGCGAGAAACTCCTCGAGCTCGGGAGCGGCCTGATTAAGCTTCCGCACCTCGCGCTCAAAGCCCGCGTAGTCTGAGACCATCATGAGACCCACCCGTGACTCACGGAGGTGATTGAGGCATAGATCCATGCGTCGGTACTTGCCGGAGAGGGCCTCCCGGACTTTTCTATTCTCTGATAACAGAGATTCGAACTCTTCAACCCATGGGCCATAGTCGAACGATGAGGCCAGGGGACTTATGCCATCGGTGGATGGAACGGGTTCTGCGAAGTCCGAAGCTTGGACCTCCGGCGGTGCGGTCACCGGAGCGCGCTCGGGAAGAAGGAGCGAGCGCTTGGTTCGCCGGCCCAGCAGGAACCCAGTGAAGAAGCCGGTGGCAAGAAGTAAGAGTGCACCCAACCCCACTTCTGGTGCGAACTCCTTCAGCGTCGCCTCCGAACTGGCGGGGGCCCGAGACGAGTGAAGCTCGCGCTCAACAGTTTTCGTAAGGAGGTTCAGATCCCCTGCGAGCTGAGCCAGAAGCGGGTCGGCGACATCGAGAACCGGATTCCGTACGGAGGCGAGCCAGGCGTTGGAAAAAAGAGCTTCCGCCGCCGAGAGGGAGGCGCTGATCTCACCGGACTTCAGAAACCTCCGAGACTGATTGTACAGATAGCGCTCACGGAGGAAGAGCATCTCATGCACGTGCGTCTTGAGCGCTCGCCAGGCCTCGTCGGACTCCGCCACACCTAGCCGCTCCCGGCTTCGGTCCAGATCGAGCCAAGCCGCCTTAAGCTCCTTCGTGAGTTCATCAGAGCGCAGCTCCTGCGGCGTATTAGGGATGATCGTTCCCGTCGGATCGTGGGCCGTGACGAAATAAACTTTTTCTCGGAAGCGAACGAGCTCTCCCCAGTTCACGAAGCGCGGTGAGAACCGGATTCGATTTTCCCGAAGAAGTTTCTGAAGCTCGAGGAGATTCTTCCGGAGAGGTGCGAGGCCCTGCGGATCTGCCACCGGGGTCGTCGCGGTCACTGAGATGGTAAACAGAATGAAACACACAGTCAGAAACTTGATCATGAACATTCTCCGTAAAAATCAGAAACTCAAAGTCATCTTACGGATGAGATTTTTTTTTATAGAGGGGGGAAAAGATCACCAGATGTAAAATCGGTGTAAAAGTGGTGTAAATAACAAATCAAGAACGAGCACCGAGAATTTCAAGGCAACCGCAAGATCTCAGAAGAACGTTTAAGAAAGTTTAAATTCGATTTCTCTTATTTAAGCGCGTTGCAGTCAAATTCTTCACAAAAACAAAAGATTTTTTCAGTGTTCAACTCTTATCTAACCTGCATCGGCATTTTGTCTATTCTTTCAGGTGTCCAAATTGCCAAAAGAAAGAAATTACTCCTCTGATCTTAAAAAAATATAGGCTGAGTTTCTCCCAGTGTGGTTTGATGCGAAAAAAACTTAGCTGGGACCCGCACCCTGTTTCGTTTCTCATAGAGGCCAGGCACTGACGCTGTCGAAACTTTTTCAAATGCGTTTCCTCCTCCGACGCGGCAGAATCGAAACATGCTAATTTTCCAGAGGAGTTCGCCATGAGAACCCACCCCCTACCGAAAGACCGCTCGCTCAGTAAGCTCGTTGCTAAGTTCCCGGTCGTCGACAATTTCTGCCGCTCGATTCTTTTGAAGAAATTCCGCGAGCTCCGCCACGGCCGCCTCGAGCTCGAGGACCGGAGCGGGACCGCTCTCACCCCAGAGATCTTCGGCGACGAAACCGCAGCGATCAGAGTGCGGATCATCATCTACAACTCCCGCTTCTACTCTCGCACACTCCTCGGCGGCAGCATCGGAAACGCTGAGAGCTACGTTGACGGAGACTGGGATTCAGATCAGCTCCCGGACCTCGTACGGCTTTTCGTCCTGAACCGGGATGTCCTCCAGGGAATCGACAACGGGATCGGAAGCCTCCTCCAGCCCATCCAAAAATACTTTCATGGCCTCCACCGGAACACGGTCGAGGGTGCACGGGAGAACATCCGTTCCCACTACGACATCGGAAACGACTTCTTCAAGCTCTTCCTCGATGAGTCGATGATGTATTCCTCGGGCATTTTCCCCCACAAGGATTCTACCCTGTTCGACGCATCCTTAAACAAAGTGTCCACGGTGGTCTCCAAGCTGCGACTGAAGCCCACGGATCACCTGATCGAGATCGGCACGGGCTGGGGAACCCTCGCCATTTTTGCCGCCAAGACCTACGGCTGTCGGGTCACGACCACGACGATCTCTCAGGAGCAGTTTGATTACGCCACCGCTCAAGTTAAGGCCCTGGGCCTCGAGGAGCGCGTGACCGTGCTCTTCGAAGACTACCGAAAGCTCACCGGCGTTTACGATGCCCTCGTGAGTGTGGAGATGATCGAAGCGGTGGGCCTTGATCACCTTGAAACCTACTTTGAGAAGTGCTCGTCTCTGGTGAAGCCCGACGGCCTGGTCGTCCTTCAAGCGATCACCATCCGGGACCAGAACTACGAGGCTGCGCGCAAGTCCGTGGACTTCATCCAGCGCCACATTTTCCCGGGCTGCGGGATCCCGTCGATGCACGCCATGATGAACGCTGTGGCGACTCAGACAGACCTCGCTCTGATTCACCAAGAGGACTTCTCGGAAGACTACGCAGAGACCCTCCGCCAGTGGTCAATCCGCCTCAGGAAAAATGAACACGAGGTCACCAAGCTCGGCTACCCAGACTTCCTGCACCGCCTTTGGCAGTTCTACTTTGCCTACTGCGAAGGCGGATTCCGAGAGCGAGCGATCGGCCTGTCTCAGCTCGTTTTCAGTAAACCCGGTCATCGGGCCAAGAGTTACCTAAGCTAGTTGTGTAGATATTACTTTTGATCTTGTAATTGATCGCAATATCACGTATGTACGCCTCATGGAAAAGGTACTGAATAAGTTCTCAAACCCCGGTTGGCTTTACCGGGTCATCATGCTGGCGATCGTGATCCTTGCGGTTCACATCCAGTTTCTCTCATCCTACATGGGCCGCTAGGTCAAGCATCAACTCTAGTTCATACCCAGTGCAGAGGCACCCACGTTTACTCTTGAGCGTAAGAGGTTTTGATCGAGCGGACTCCGACGAAGCCAAAAACACGGTGGTCATTGGCCTCGAGGTACATGCGGTTGCAGCGCTTGCCGTTGTCGAAAAGATGAAACTCATCCCCCACCAGATTCAGTACCAGCCGCTTCACTTGGCGAGAGCCGGTGATGCCATTGTAGAGGTGATTCAGTTTAAACGTGCCGCCTTTGAGGACATCGAAGTTCTCAAGCTCGAGCCGAACGACCTGGTAGCCGTTGCGCTCGACCAACACGGCCCCCTGGGAGATGATCTGTTGGGCGCTCAGGCTCACATCTTCGAAGATCCCACCGTTAGGCATCGTGGTGACGTAACGAACGGTCAAGAGTTCATTGGTCCGGTCGTCAGTTTCAAGAAAGTATTCGCTGTAGTTCTTATCAAACTCGGAGGTAATGACGGCCATGCGGACCACTTTGCCTTGGGCCAGGGTCGAGACAAGAATGAAGAAAGCAGTCACCAATGTTTTCATGTAAACCTCCTGAAATTCGAAGATCGTTCTACTAAAGAATGACTCAGAAATCTAGCCGCGTCACGCGCGCTGCTCCTAGGACCGAAGGCGCGTCATTCTCGCCACCTAGGACCGCGGTCAACGACGGTTAAACTTCTTAAAAACAAAGAACACAGGGATCCCGGCCAGAATAAAGAGAAGCCCAATGCTTGACTCCTGAGGGCTCTCAATGAGCGTATTCACAAGGAGGAGCACGGCCAGAAATATAAAGAGTGCGGGGATCACGGGGTAGCCCAGGGCCTTGTAAGGCCTTGGCGTATCAGGCATGCGCTTCCGGAGGACAAATACGACTCCAGTGACCATGGCGTAGAAAATCCAAGAGGAGAAAACAACGTAATTGGTGAGCTGGTCGAAGGTTCCGGAAAGGGCCAGGAGCATCGCCACCGCTCCCTGAACCACGACAGAAGAGACCGGCACCAGAGTGGCGTCGTTGACGTTGGCGAGCTTTTTAAAGAAGAGGCCATCTCGTGCCATCGCATAGGGCACTCTCGCCCCGGTCATGATGGAGCCGTTCATGGCACCCAGAGCAGAGAAGACGAAGGCCCCCGAGAGGACCGAAACCCCCGCCTCCCCCAGGAACGTCATGGCCGCTTTCGTGGCGACCGGGAGGGCATCGGGGTTCACATTGGAATTGGCGGAAAGGATCTCCGAAAACGGAAGAGCATAGAAGTAGGCCACATTCGCCAGGCCGTAGATCCCTAGGATGGCGAGCATCCCAAGGCCCAGGGCGAGAGGGATGTTCCGCTGAGGGTTCTTGATCTCTCCCGCAACCATCGGGAGATTGTTCCAACCGTCGTAGGCCCAGAGTGCGGCGAGGGTCGCGGACCCGAAGGCAGCCCAGCCCGCGAACCCAGTCTGCCCAGGAGCCGTCTCAGAGAAGTGGGCAGCACTTCCCGTGCTCCCGAAAAGAAACACTCCGGCGGAGAGGCCCAGGATCATGAGAAGCTTGAGCCCCGTGAGGATCGAATTCAACCGACCGCCCACGGCGATGCTTAAACAATTTATCGATGAGAAGACGATGATCACAATCACAGCTCCTCCGGCCTTCCCGCCTACGGGCGCCAGATCAACTGCGGCGCCCAGGAAGGTCATCGCCCCCACGGCGTAGGCGGCGATGGATCCGGGAGAGCCGATCCAGAATCGCATCCATCCGTACAGGAATGCCCAGAGGTCTCCGTAGCCTCGCTTGAGGTAAACGTACTCGCCGCCGGCGTCGGGCATGAGACTCCCGAGCTCAGAGTAGGCCAGTGCTCCGGCCAGAGAAAGAAGGCCCGCGACCACCCAGATCAGGAGAACGGTACCCGGACTTCCTACCAAGAGCGACATGCTTGAGGTCTTGAGGAACACACCGGTGCCGATGATGCTGCCGATGACGATGGAAGCCGCGTCGACGAGTGACAAGCCGCGAACAAGATCTTTTGACATGGGTCTCTCTTTATCAGTGTTAAGCATTAATCTTAGGAACACTCGCAGGCGATGTCCAGTCGTTGAGGCGTCAAACCTGGGGAAACTGCCTCGCAAGAGGCCGCGCAGTCCCGCGCTTTACGCTCTCCCGCGCGCATTCCTAAGGAAGAGCTTAAGTAGACAAGAAAAGGTGATCTTCACCATGATAGACCCGACGGTTCGTCACGTAGAAAACAACGGAGGGTTCTATGCGCGCTTTCGGTCTCTTACTTCTCATCCTGAGCACCCCTGCTCTGGCGGGGTCGGAGTTCATCACTCAGATCCACGACATCGACCCCGGGCACTCAGCGCAGGATGAGGTGCTCGTGTTCCTCGGGAACGGGCACGTGGCCAAGCTCCGAGGGCCTCACCCCATTCTGCATCCGCGCTTCATGGAATCCCAGCGCCGCAACGGGTGGTACCGGATCCGTCTGAACTCCCAGCGCCTCATCACGAAGCTCGTTCCGACGCCGGCGCCCGTGCGACGCCCCGACTCCGGCGACCCGCTCGAGGCCCTTCAGAGCTACCTCCCGACGACCGTGGAGTCTCCGGAGCTCGCCGAGCGCTACTTGAGAGAGGCCCGCTACAATCCGAAAGAGTCTCAGTGCTTCAACCGCGCCATGGTCTGGGGCTATGAGTGGTGGCGCAAGCACGGCCTTCGCTCGAACAAACTCCTGATCTATTTTTCTCGCAACTACATCCGCCGGTATAACTTCGAATGGTGGTTTCACATCGCCCCCTACGTGCACGTCATGGAAAACGGGAAGGTCGTCGAGCGGGTCCTCGACGTGAAATACACTCGGGGCCCAAAGAAGTTTCAAGACTGGGCCAATATCTTTTTGCGAAACGATGCCCCGTGCCCGGTGATCACGAAGTTCTCGGACTACGCGGATCATCCCTACACCGGCGAGTGCTATTTCCAGCGCACGCACATGTACACCTACCAGCCCGCCGATCTGCAGATGAACGAGGCCTGGGGCTACGAGAAGACCAGCTGGAACATGACGGAAGTAACACAGGCGTACCTCGAAGCGTTCGATGAGCAAATTTAAAGGACACGATGTATGAAACACACATTCAAGCACCTGACATTCAGCCTCTCCATCCTCGCCAGTGCCGTGAGCTGCAGCGGAGGTGATTCTTCGAAGTCCGAATCTTCCCGAGCTGGTCCCGCGGTACAAGTCGAGGGATCCGTGCCGGCCGACGGGTCGAACATTCGAGGCCAGTACCGGGCCCTGTTCACCACCCTCAATCCCCAGGTGAACGGCACCATCCCAGGATCCGCCACGTTCTCCCGGCAGGGAGATCAGATTTTCGCGTACGTTCGGCTCTTCGCTGGAGGAGTTCAGGCATGGCACCCCCAGCACGTGTACACCGGTGGAAGATGTCCGACGGCTAGCGATGACGCCAACGGCGACGGCTTCATCGACATCCTCGAGGCCCAGGCCGTGCTGGGAGCTGTGCTCATCCCCCTGGACGCTGACCTCAGTTCGCAGAGCGCGGGACAGCGCTTTTTCCCACTGGGGGACCTCTCTGGATACTATCACTATGAACGCATCAGTGACTTCAAGCGATTCCTCGAGGACTTACAGCAGGAGGACTCCGATCCGAATGATAATGTCACCAAGCTTGACTCAGGCACGGGCCTTGATCTCGTGGGAAGGACGGTGCTGATCCAAGGAGTCGTTGAGACTTTGGAGTTCCCCGAAACCGTGGCTACTGTGGGACGCTTCAAGGCCTTCCAAACGTTACCGATCGCCTGTGGCGTCTTCGAGGAAGTCACCCAGGGTCCAGGAAAACCCTATGCCGAAGACGAAATCCCGGGCCCGATTGCGGACGTAGAACCAGGGCAGGATCGGCCTGTGCCTGACGACACAACCGGCGGCGAGGGAACTCCGACGGAGGATTCATCAGACACGACAGGTTCGAACGAATCCGACGACGGTCAGGGTCCAGTCTCCGATGGCAGCGCAGGTCAAACGCCAAGGAGATGAACGAGTGGGAGAAAATGAGAACTAGGTCTTGGCGAGTTCCAAGGTCAGTAAGTCTTTGACCACCAGAAACTCCTGCGCCAACTGCTTCACGAGATTCTCATGACCTACCCCTGGAAGCTGGGGTAGGTCTTCGAGTTGTCGTGCGAGGTCTGCCATGACGTCGCCTCCCAAGTTGCCACAGCTTGAGCGGAGTTCATGGGCAATGGCACGGACGTGCTCAAAGTCCTGGCCTAAGAGGGCAACATCTAATTCCTTACACTTCGCTTCGGTGGTCGTGAAGAAGAGCTGGACGATTTCATTCAGAACGCCACCGTCCTGATCAAGTTCTCGAAGTTCGGACACTTTAGTGGTGCGCAAGGAAAGGTTCTTCATATAGAATGAAAAAATTAGCATCCTCTCATCGGATTACGCAAGACATGAAAAGACTTTCGATCGATGACCTCGCCCAGATCGTTGAGCTTCAGCAAGAGGTGGCGCAGTTCCGAGGCCCGCAGATCGAGCTGATGCAAGAGATCTGCTCCCGGATCCTCCTTCTCACAGGGGCGGATGGTGCTGTGGTTGGACTCCGAGAAGAGACGGAGGTTGTCTTTCGGGCGCAGTCCGGAAGCCTCGTCGATAGGCCTGGAGACAGACTCGAGTTGGCCTGCTGTTTCGCAGGTCAGGCGATCCTAGGCCGGGAGGTCCTCCATTCTCCAGATGCCAAGAATGACTCGCGACTAGATCTTGAAGTCCTGAAGACTCCCGGCGTCGGTTCAGTCATTTGCATACCTCTTGCAGGCCACGAGACGACCATCGGAGTCTTGAAGGTCATTTCCAAGCGGACAGAGCACTTTAATGACCGGGAGATCGGTCTCCTTCGGCTCATCGCCGGAGTTCTCGAAAGCTCCATCGGGCAAACCGAAGTGCGAGATCTTCTCACCGTCTCCGAGCGGAAGTTTCGAACTCTGTTTGAAAACGCCTCCGATGCGATCCTGATCTCTAAGGATGGGATTGGGATCGAGGCCAACGCCGCCTTCTGTGACCTCTACGGCTACGGGCCTCAGGAGATCCGAGGGTTGAACGCACTCGTCCTCCTCCCCCCGGAGGCGCGGCCTGATGCCCTCGAGAGAATCACCCAGGCCCACGATGGGATCTACGAGGCCCGGGCGGTGAAGAAATCGGGAGAAGTGGTCGACGTCGAAGCGGTCGGGAAGACTCTCTTCATCAACGGCGAACCGATCCGGGTGACCACGTCGAGAGACATCTCGGCCAAGAAACGGACCGAAGCGGCCCTGCGGCTCTCGGAGCAAAAGGCGCGAGAAGCGGCCCAGGCGAAGTCGCTCTTCTTGGCCAACATGTCTCACGAACTCCGGACTCCCTTAAACGGCGTCGTCGGCATGACGAACCTCCTCCTCGGAACCGAGCTCACGCAGGATCAGCGGGAGTACGCCCTCATCCTGAATCAGTCGAGCGAGAACCTCATCACCATCGTCAACGACATCCTCGACTTCACGAAGCTCGAGGAGAGGAAGCTCACCATCCAACCGCTGCCCTTTAAGCTCCGGTGCCTCGTGAGCGAAGTCTGCGGGATCTTCCGGATCTCGGCGGAGAAAAAGAATCTGAGCATCCATCAGCACTACGCTGAGGATCTCCCGCTCTACCTAAATGGGGATCCGATCCGGATCAAGCAGATCTTCTTGAATCTGCTGAACAACGCGATCAAGTTCACTCCGCACGGGAGTATCACAGTCCAGGCCTCCGGGAGATCAGGAGCGGTTCGATTTACGATCACGGACACGGGCCCGGGGATCCCCGAAGAATTCACCCACCTCCTCTTCACTCCCTTCCGTCAGCTCGATCCGTCGGCCACCCGCGAAGTGGGTGGAACAGGGCTCGGGCTCTCGATCTGCCGCGAGCTCGTGACGCTCATGGGAGGAGAGATCGGCTTCACGCCCGCTCCCGGCGGAGGGGCATCGTTTTGGTTTGAACTCCCCCTCACGGAAGTCATTCCCCCGGAGAAGGATCTTCCTCAGGAAATCCATGCCAAGGTCCAGCGCAAGCAGGTGCTAGTCGTCGAAGACAATGCCGTCAATCAACTCATCGCTCAGCGGATGCTCGAAAAACTTGGCCACTCCGCCAAACTCGCGGGCACTGGCCATGAGGCCCTCGCCGCGCTGGAAAGCGGTGCCTTTGAGCTTGTCTTGATGGATTGTCAGATGCCCCTGATGGATGGGTTTGAAACCACGACGAGAATCCGCAACTCCTCTGCTCCCTGGAAGAACATCCCCATCGTCGCCATGACCGCTCATGCCGTGGCCGGAGATCGAGAGCGCTGCCTCGCGGTCGGCATGACCGATTACCTCGCGAAGCCGATCAAGCTTTCAGATCTGGCGGGCCTTGCAAGTTTGCGTTAGTTCTAGGCCTTCCTCCCCTCAAGCCCCGGAACCTTGACTTCTGTGACCTCGGGCCTATCTTTTGATGAAAGGACGCCCCATGGAAGCACGACTTACCAGAACCTTTCTTTCACGAAGACCCAATACCTGGAACCTCATGGCAGGCCTCCTGGGCCTCTCCACTCTTGCGCTCTTCTTCGGCGCGGATCGCGAACTCCTCTCGGCCAGCGGTCATCTGGTGTTCGAGCGGCGGGAATACTGGCGCCTTTTCACCGCCACTCTCCTCCACGCCGACCTGGTTCATTTTTTTCATAACGCCTTTTTCTTCGCCGGTCTGGCGGGCCTTCTCTCCACCTACTTCGGAGTGTGGATCTTTCCCGTGCTCAGTCTCTTCGCCGGTGCCGCGATTAACCTCGTCGCCCTCTGGTGGTATCCCCCGGAGGTTCACCTGGTGGGCGTCTCCGGGGTCATCTACTTCATGGCGTCGTTCTGGCTCACCAACTATCTTCTCATCGAGCGCCGGCAAAAACTCATCGTGCGCCTCCTGCACGCTGGAGCGGTGTCGCTGATCTTCCTCTTCCCGCAGACCTTCGAGTCGCAAGTGAGCTACCTCGCCCATGGTCTGGGCTTCGCCTTCGGAGCGCCGGCGGGGCTTCTCTACTACCTCATCTTCCGAGAAGAAATCAGATCCTTCGAGCGCTATGAGATCGTCGCCACTTCCGATCCGGACGACACTGACTCCGGTCAAGCCGACGACGACTCTCCGAACGAGCTTGCGATCAGCGCTCCCAGGCCTTTCCATCCCGTGCGACTCGCAGAAGCCGAGCTTTCTCCGCTCGCTTCGGACTCCGCTCGATTCCCACCGCGCGAAGGCCGACGTGATTAGCGGCGGCGAGGACACTCCCCTCTCCGCAGAAAGGGTTGACTAAGGTTCGTGTGGTCGTGTGCTTCAGGACGAAGTTTGCGGCAAAGAGCGAAGCCTCCAGTCCCATGCCCCGGACCCAGGTTTTGTCACCGAGGTCCGGGAAGACGTCTGCGGTGGACCGGGCGAGGTCCGGGACGACGGTCCGAGAGAAGGCCAGGAGGTGCGAATACGACGGACGCCCGAACATCACGGTACCCGGCACGGCCCGGCAGAAGATCTTGTGGAAGAGAAGTTTTTGATCAAGGAGCTCCGCGGTCTTCTGAATCAGGAAGGCCTTGTCGATCCAGAGCCCCTCGTGCTTGATGTCGGATTGAAAGAAAATGGTTACACCTTCCGGGGAGGTCTTGGTGAGGATGAGTGCTGCGGTTGCCTGGAACCACTCCTTCCACTGGGGAAGAGACCAAGTCTGGAACTCAGAAACATCCGGGAGAGAACCTAAGAACGACACTCCTCCTTGGTCCTGATACCGCTCGAGCCAGGCGAGGGCGTCGTCGCAAAAAACTTCGCGGTTCAACATTTCTTCCGTCATGGGTGCCATTCTATGCTAAACTTAAAGGATGTGTCAGCTCCTCGGCATGAACTGCAACGTCCCCACCGACATCTGCTTCTCCTTCACCGGCTTCCGCGCCAGAGGTGGACTCACGGATCACCACACGGACGGTTGGGGGATTTGTTTCTTCGAAGGTAAAGGGGTCCGGCAGTTCCTCGATCCCAATGCTTCCGCGCACTCTCCGGTAGCGGAGTTCGTGAAGTCCTACCCGATAAAATCCAAGAACGTCATCGCCCACATCCGGAAAGCAACCCAAGGTGACGTCAGACTCGAAAACACTCACCCCTTCGTGCGAGAGCTCTGGGGCCACTACTGGGCCTTCGCGCACAACGGAGACCTGAAGAACTTCTCCCCCGTCCTCGATGGCCGCTTCCGGCCGGTTGGGGACACCGATTCGGAGCACGCTTTCTGCTTCATGCTCCAGGAACTTGAACGCGAGTTCGGCGACCGCTACCCGGGGCTTGAGGCGCTCGGAGAAAAGCTCCATGCACTGACCCTCGGTCTTGCGGGGTATGGGACGTTTAACTACCTCCTCTCTCACGGGGAGTTTCTTCTTGCTCACTGCTCGACGAAACTCGCGAGCATCATCCGCCGGGCGCCGTTCACCGTTGCTCACCTCAAAGACCAGGACGTGATGGTCGACTTCAGCGAAGTCACCACCGGCCATGACCGCGTCGCCGTGATCGCGACGAACCCCCTGACGGAGAACGAGACCTGGACGATCCATGCTCCGGGGACGCTTCTTCTTTTCAGAGACGGAGAGGTAAGTAAGACCTTCCCTACAATCCCCGCATCGTAGTTTTCTCCCGCGCCTGGAACCGGCCTCGAGGGCTCAATCCAGATAGATCGTTAAATCCAAACTCAAGCCCACTTTTTATATATTTAATCGATTGCTAAAAAAGTCATACCATAAACTCAACCTACCAAGGAGTTCGGTATGAAGATCGTTTTTAAAAACTTATCCTCCTCTGCTCTGATCCGAAACGCTGTCCAGGAAAAGCTCGCACCCATTCTGAAGAAAATCTCCACCCGACGGAAAGGCCCCGTGACCGTCACCGTAGAGCGGGAGAATTCTTCCACTCAGGCCGGGCCAGATCATTACACGGCAACGCTCATGATCGGCACTGGCGCCCGCGGCACTCTTCGAATCAAGGAAGCCGCAGCGGACCTCTACCACTCGATTGCGCTCCTCGCCGGGACGACGGAGTTCGTTCTCCGCCGGTCTACGGAGCGGATCAAGCGTCAATCCCGAAGACCGAGCAGCAAGGCCGTTAACCTGAGAGACCAGTTATGTTAAACAACTTTGACTCGCACATTCGAAACCTCACTGCTCTCGCCTCTTCCGAGGCGCCGGTGGTTTCGATCTTCGTCCCCCTGATCTCGGCCGAGCTGCCGTCGGTAAAAATTCTGGCGGCCCTTCTGCGCGTTGCCAACCGGCTCCTCACCAGTGAAGGGCACCCTCCGATCACGGTCAGCACACTCGATTGGAAGCGGTGGGAGCAGCAGGGATCTGCGACCCTGAGTCTGTTCATCGGCGGAGGAGTCACCACTGTGATTCCACTACCCTTGCGCCTCCCACCCAGGGTCGTCGTGGCCCGCTCCTTTCACATCAAGCCCCTTGTGGCGGCCCGCGAGTATGTGGTGGGCGCGCTCCTTGTGCATTTTTCCGATCGGGGGGCGTCGGTCTACAACGTGAGCACCGGTGATGAGGTCCTGCTCGAGACCTATCTCCCGGCGAGATCGAAGGTCCCTCTGGACTGGGGCCAACTCTCGCGGGGCGAGAAGAGGGAGTTTCTTGAGTTTCTCCTGAGTGAGATCCAGGGTCTTCGGACACCAGAGGTCGCCTTCATCGGAATCTCAAACGCAGGAGATTCGCTCCTATCCTCTCCGGGGGTCTGGGGGAGTCTTGGTCTCGAAGTCATCGATGTGGAAGAAAGGACCCGAGCGCAGGTTCCGCAGAATGCCATTTCAATTCTCCGTCTACGGGTGGGAAAGATCATCAACGATCGCTACCGACGGCGAGTGAAGGAGGCCTACGTCGATGAGGACAAAAGCCTTGCGACCATCGAGGACCTGGGTCCTCGGATCCTTAAACGCGAGCTCCGATCTCTGTGTGTCTCTCTTGAAGACATGCAGTTCGGAGTCGTCGATACCACATCGGGTCTCGTGGGACTCCACCGGGCCCAGAGTGACTGCCAGGACGACGACGTGCTAGACGACCTCGTCGAACTCGCTCTCCGGAACGATATTCAGGTGAGTGTGGTTCCCCGGGCGTTCCTGCCACCCGGGCGAACGTTTGTGGCCTCGTAGGTCGTGCGCTTCAGCGAGGGGAACCTAGCGTCTGTAGAACCCCTCGCGGAGCGAGCGCTCATCGAGTTGCCGGGAACCGCTGTAGCCCGGTGACTCGATGGTCGGTCCGCGAGTGTCAGACAGTGAGCTGCAGGACTGGAAGAGGAAAGAGAACATGAGAACCCATAAAACCGGCATACGGAACTCCGTAGTTATTATGGTCTTGCTCTTTAACCCTGGAACCGGGTAGGTGACTACCGTGTTGACGACGCCGGGCCTCGTTGTGAGCGAGCTACTCCCCGCTCCATTCTAACCAGACGCCGTCTTCGATGGAAGACGATAAATCCGAACTGGATGTTCATCAAAAGCGATCTAGACTCTCAAAGCACGAGAATCTAGGGAGAAAGGACGGTCGCCCGAACATCCTTGAGGAGGATGTATTGGCCCCGAAAGCGCGCGGAGACGAGCTCTCCGAGTGTGCGGCCACCCTCAATCGTTTCAAACTCTGATGGGAGGATTGCCTCATCACGTGTGATGAGCATCGCCACTCGCTTAAACGGCACGGCCGTGAGGTGCCCGGTGACCTCCCCCATCACGATCTTGAGTCCTTGAAGCTCGAGTCCAGAAACCGAGAGGTTTCTCTCCTTCAAGAGCGCATCGAGTTCTGGCCTCGTCAGGGCCCCTGCAGAGAGGGAGCAAAAGATAAAACTCAGCAGTACTAGGATTCTCATTGAGGATCTCCCGGAGTGGTGTCTGTAAGAAGGGTTTCAGCGAGATTGAGCGTAAAATACGGGATCGGGCCAAGGCTCTCGGGACGATTCATGATAGCGTTCATCTTCATCACACACTCGCGCTGGAGGGCCTTGAGCTCCGCGATCGCCTCCGCGGTCAAGGACTCGCTCATGCTGAACATGGTATTGAGGCCCGCGCTCATGGACTGCGGCTTGTAGAAACCGACGAGCGCTGGAAGGTGAGCCGCGGCGACGGTCAGATCGAGCGAAAAGTTTTTATCTCGGGCGTGGAGCCTCCCCGCCTGCTCTACGATGAGGCCCTGGGCTTTGAGTTCTTCAAGCTTCCGGAGACCGAGGCCACCGAAGTTGTCGACTACGGCAAAAAGATCTGTCCCGTCGTGGTTCGCGGCGAGCTTGTAGATGAGGTACTTGGTCTGATCGCGCAGTTCGTGGTTCAAGTCCGTGCTGTACGTGACCTTCGGAGCGTCGAAGATGAAGTTCCCGAAGTGGCGGCGGAGGAACTCGGCGATGTCTGGGGTCACGCGCTCGAGGAGCCGGGCGAGGTTCTTTTCCCGCAGGAGGTAGCTCACGAGGTTCAGGACAGAGTGGGGTGCCATCTCGCTCTTCTGAAGGCCCGCGGCTAGACGCCGGAGCGTCGTCACCGGAACGCTCGAGCGGGCAGCGAGGGCATTCAGAGTGAGCTGCGGATGCCGCTCGAGGTGTGCGGAGATCATGGTCTGTAAACTTTGAATGAGGTCGTGCTCAACGGTTTCCTGCATCCGATATCCCCCTCTAGCCGTTGTAGCAGAGGGGGGAATTTTTCGGAAATAGTAAATGAACCTGAAAGACTTTAGTAGAGCGCTGGGCCCGCGGTGGCACCACTACGGTGCCACTCTGCCACCGCCACACGGCACAGTCCGGACCGTAAAGCGCAGGAGACCGTTCACGTCATTGGAGTCCACGCTGATGAGCCCCCGGCGGCCCGTGTCGCCGGAAGCGATCTCCGCCTGGATGTGATTCTTGAGATCAAACCGGATGTCTCTGCCCTGCGCTCCCGAACAGCCTGAACCGAGCGGAATCACCGCCCGAGGCGTCTCCACCCAGGACTCGTCGATCGGACCCCTGCGGGTGCGGAAGGAGCGCCGAGCAACGACCGTCGGATTCCCCCGTGACCGGGCCAGACCATTAAACCCCACGAGGATCGACGAGAAGTATCCGTCCACACCTTGGTCGAAGATGGTCGCACCTCGCGCCTGGAGACTCACTTCGAGCGTTTCCGCCCGGACTCCGGGTGGAAGCGACGCCGTGAAACTCAGGGAACAGCTCCGGTGCTGAAGGGAGGGAGTGTTCCGGCCTCGAGGAGCGCCGGGGCCCCGGGGGAGCTCACCGTTGTCGTTGTTTCCATCGAACTGCGGAACCTCGGCACGGAATTCATCGAAGAGAATGGAGATGGAAGAACCGTCGGGGGAGATCACAGACGAGACTGTTCCCTGAGGACACCCCGTCCCGGCGTGGGTCAAGCTGTTAAAACTCACCTGTGCGTGAGCAGCAACGGAGAGGCAGAGTGAAGCAACGACCAGAAGATTTTTCATGCGGTGGTCTCCTTTCCTAACCAGTTACCAAGTTCGACTCTCCCGCGCTAGTGGCAACCGAAGATTCCCGACCACGTGGTTGATCTCCTCGCCCAGGTGGGCAGGATTCAGCGGCCACCACTTCTTTGGGAGTTCACGAAACCCGACGGAGTTAGGTACGTTGGTCGTAATCGTACCCGGGTCAGGATGCCCACAACGCTAGCTTCAAAGGAGCCAACATGACTTCGTTTGCCAAGACCATCGCCGCTGCAGCTCTTCTCACCTTCGGCCTCACGGCCTTCGCCCAGGATACCATCCAACTCGGTCAACCCGCCTACGGAGGAAACGGCTGCCCGAACGGCTCCGCTTCCGCGACCCTCTCACCAGACGGGAAATCGCTCTCCGTGATCTTCGATCAATTCGTCACCGAAGCAGGGCCCGCCTCCGGTCGCACCCTGGACCGAAAGAGCTGTAACATCGCAGTTCCTGTGTTTGTCCCGGGTGGGTTTAGCGTCTCCATCCTTGCCGTCGACTACCGTGGCTTCGTGGGACTCCCTGCGGGAGCGACCGCACGGCTTCAGGCAGAATACTTCTTCGCTGGGATGCAGGGCCCGCGCTTCGCTCAGGATTTCAGAGGACGAATTGATCAGGACTATACGTTCAGTAACACCTTGGGTGTCCAGGCCATGGTCTGGTCTCCCTGTGGGGCGGACGTGAACCTTCGCGTGAACGCGAGCATGATGGTTCGGAATACAACTCGCCAGGACGCCCTGGCGACAGTGGACTCGGCGGACTTCAACGCAGGAATCATCTACCAAGTGCAGATGAGACGCTGCCGCTAGATCCAAGACGAAATCATCACGGTACATCTGCGGGCCTCCGAAACGGAGGCCCGCTAATTTCTACGAACTCTCTTTTCCCGCACCGCCAGCGTCTTCGTAGCTCTCACCGAAGACGGCACTCATCTTCTCCTTCGCCTGCGTCTTCACAGGCCCGTCGGTGTGCAAGGCCACCGAAACGACGGCCCCCGCAAGTGTGGCGAGATCGTCCGAATACCCGATGGCCGGAACGAAGTCCGGAATCGCATCCAGTGGTGAAATGTAGTAGGCCAGGGCACTGACGATGACAGTCTTCGCCCACAGGGGGCACTCCGGTCTCTGCATCGTGTAGTAAAGCACAAGAGCATTTTCGATGACGTCGAACCCGGCCACTTTCGAAAACTTCACGACCTTTCGGAAGAAAGAACGATCAGCGTCTCTTTGAGACATGGAGGCCCGCGCTACTTCGGTTCGAAAGCGAGGCCTCGCTTCGTGAAACCATTCCGGAGTGCAGCTTCACTATCTCGGCGAATCTTTGCCAGATCCCCAGACTCGAGTTCCGTGAGGAAGAGAAACTCTGACGACTCTACACCGTAGGTCTGGGCCGTCTGATAATCTCCTCGATACTGTGATCCTGGAGTCTGATACACGGTTCGACCTTTGGATAAAAGGGTCCCCATGTTGTCGTACTTTTTCAGGTAGTTCACCATCCAGTAACCGCGGTAGTAGTTCCCACAGCTGTCTTGGTAGGTGTCAGACATGACAAAGAGGTACGCCCAGGTTGCCGTAAGGCAGTAGCGGCCGTTGGGGGCAGGACGATTACAGGCTTCGGAAGTTGGAGGGAGCTTCGTATGATCGTAGTTAGCAGTGATCCCGTAGAGGTAGTTCTTCGTCGTCTGCTGAGGATGCGTAGGCCAGAGAGTTCGGTCCCCACAGCGCAGGGCCTTGACATTCAAGGCCGAAGGTTGAACCGGGTTACCGTCGTAGGCCACCTCATTACTTTTCCGCCACGGAAGTTTCAAGAACTGAGAGTCCGGGTACCATTCATCGAGGTTTCTTGAGCTCAGGATCTCTCGCTGAATGTACTCTTCCCAGGAACCATAAGCGAGGGCCGCTGGTGTCCGGTGGAGACTGGTCTGGGACGCGCAGGCCGCAAGGAAGAAGAGCGGGACGAAGAAGAATTTCATGGCTTACCTCTGAGTTTTTACCCTCATCGGTTAACAAGCCCGTCTCCTTTAGTCCCCTATTCAGCCCCCAAGCTTTTCGCCGGCATTGCGATCGAACTCCAAGTAGTTACAGGTCAGCTCCTCGCCTTTCCGGATGTCTCGGGCGGCGATGTTATCGCCATTTGAGTTCTCTAGGAGGCTGGGAGAGTCCGAGTGGTTCATGTGGCGGGCGTGGTCGATGCACAGGACATAGGTTTTCTCCGCGTGAGCGACGGGGCTGTAGGCGTAGACTCGCAAGAACTCCCGGAACGACTCCGGTAGGCGCTGGAGCTCCGTTTCCGTGAAGACCAGATCGACCCCCGGCTCAAATCGCCACACCAGCTGCCCCGCCACAATGTCTTCTCCGGCAAAACAGCCGAGGCCATGGATGGAACTGTACTCGAGCTTTGTCTTCACAACTAACACGGGAACTCCTTCTGAAAGATCGCTTCCTAGTATACGAGGAAACTCTGCGAACCGGACGGTATTTTTCTGGGCCCTTGACCTCGTCGTCCGTCTTGCCGTTAGCGAGTCATCAAGGCGGTTGCCGCCACGAACGGAGACGGTTGCCGGTGCTTCAGGAGCCACTTCTCAGTCAGGCACCCGTAGCCACCGGCGCCCCAGCCCTTGCCCCAGCTATTGGCCACGAGGAGACAAAAGCTTCCCTCCGCCGCTTTAAGCCGCGCCGGCAGTTCCATCACCCCCACGGCCAGGAAGGCATGGCCGAGGGCGTGCTGGTCGAGCTTCGCTCCCGAAGATGCCGACGCCGCCAGAGTGATGAGACCTTTGTTGCGGTAAAAATTTTCTGTCAACCGGGCCGCGACCACCACCGGCACATCCCGCTTCACGAGCTCAACCACTTCTGCCAAGGTCCGTGCTTCCTGGACGGCGGTGATCTTCACACTCCCCTCCTGACACGACGCTGGCAGTGGCACCTGGGTCTCGTTCTTCTCCAGACTCTCGGTGCGGTAAGCGCAGTCGGTTTCGGTGGGGATGTCCACCACGGGACGCTCCCGAGAGAAGCGGTAGGACTCGGTGATCCAGGACCCCTTTTCACTGCAGGGAGTTTTCTGGCACCTCGGTTTCCCGGCCCAGTAGAGGTACTGCTCGGAGAGGTCGCGCTGGATTTGATTCTGCGCCAGGAGAATTTCGATCGCTCGGATCCCGGCGAAGGCGACGCAGGTGGGTCTTGCCGCCTGATCCTTCATGGGAACACTGAAGGTCCCGTTGATGATGTGAACCTCGGGAATGGCGGCCGGCGCCACGGGAGTCTCGACGATTTTCTGGGCCTTCACGGGGAGCGTGAAAGTATTTTCTTTGTACTTTTTCACCCGACCCAGGAACGCCTCTTGCTCGGCCCTCCAGGTCGCGAGGAGATTGCGGGTCTCATCCTTCCACTTTTTCTGTGTCGCTTGGACTTCCTTTTTCCACTCGTCGAGGGTGGAGCGCGTCGGCGCCGATTCGGCTTCGCGTTTGTCCTTAGCGTAGAGCTCCGCCAGCTGGGCGCGGTTTCGCGCCTTGGCCTCCTCTACCATCTGCTCCCCGCGAGAGAGGGTCTTAGGAACCACAGGTTCAGGCCTCGCCTTGGGTTCGAACTCTCCGAAGGCCTTCAGCTCACCGAGGACCGCCAGGTACTCCGGCGCCTGCGCAAAATCGTAGGAGGTTGAAACTGGACCGTAGACCTTGGCCTGGGCAGACACGGCCACAAGGGCCAGGAGAATGAATGTTTTCATGGGATAAGTTTGGCAGAGGTTCTAGCCGCGCGCAAGTCTGATGAGACGGTCCCGGTACGCTACGAAATGCTCGTGGTAATCCCCTAGGTCTCGGACCACCACATGGGCATGGGCCTTCGAGGGTGCAACGAACTCATCGTGCATCGGCTTCACCTGCTTCAGGAACTGGGCCCGCACCCCCTCCGGGGTCCGTCCTCGCTCGTTCACGTCGCGCTCTAGCCGACGCTCATAGCGGAGCTCCTCCGGGGTATCGAAGAAGACCATCTCATCGAACTGGGACCGGAGGTCTTCGGGATGAAAGATTAAGATGCCGTCGACGATGATGACGGCCGTGGGGGGAACGTAGAGCTCTTCGCGCTCACGCCGGTGGGTCTTGAAGTCATAGCGCGGAATCCTCGTCCCCTGCCCCTGGCGGAGTTCGCCGAGGCACTTGGCCAAGAGAGAAAGCTCGAGACTCTCCGGATGATCGAAGTTCACGGCCCCGCCGTCGTGGTCAAACCGGTGGGACTGGTCGATGTAGAAGTTATCCTGGTAGACGATCGTCGCGGCGTCACCGAGCGCGTCTTTCAGGGCCTGAGCGAAGTAGGTCTTGCCGGAGCCAGAGCCCCCGGCCACACCGAGAATGAACGTCTTATTTCGTCTGATAGAGTCTGTCACCAGCGTCACCTAATCCAGGAATCAGGTATCCATTTTCACTCATCTCTTTTTCTACACACAGGGCATAGACCTTCACATCAGGATGAAAATGTTCCAGCCGTTCTAACGCATGGGCACTCGCAAGTACAGATAGAACTTTGACGGTGCCACAGTGGTAACTTTTTACACGGTCGAGGGCCGCGATCATGGTGTCGGCCGTCGCGATCAAAGGGTCGCACATGAGAATGGGTCTCCCCTGCACGTCGGCCGGGAGCTTGAAGTAGTACTCCACCGTGTTCTGGATGAACTTGTCCCGGTAGATGCCGATGAAACCGGTGGAAGCGATGGGGATCATCGAGAGAACTCCATCGAGCATGCCGTTCCCGGCCCGCAGGATGGCCACCGCTACGGGAGGGTTGGAGATGCGGTCAACCCGCGCCGGCGCGATGGGAGTCTCCACCGAGATGGTGTCGAGGTGAGTCCAGTCTCGTAGCGCTTCGTAGGCAAGGAGCTTCGAGATCTCCGTCATGAGGTTTCGGAAATCCGCGGCGTTTGTGTTCTTGTCGCGCAGGTGTCCGAGCTTGTGCCTCAGGAGGGGATGATTGAGTTCAACCAGATTCGTATGCATGGGTTCTCCTCTAAAAGACAGTTCCATCACTTTTTATATTGAGCGGAGGCACTCCGCCCGCGCGGAGCGTGGCCGCGAGCTTTCGGCCCGCCCACCAGGTGCCACCTTCGAGGACCTTCGCTAACGGAAACTCCTGGGGCGTCTTCCCGAGCCGGCGCTGGATCTCGGCACCGATGGTGTCCAGGAGATACACCGTCAGCGCGCGCCATTCGATGATGAGGTCACTCTCGGCCCCCCAGGTCTGTTCGGCGTCCCGTCGGTTCTTGAAGGTGAGGACTTCGGCGTCGAGGAGAAGGCCTCCGTTGCGGTACTCCGGGAGCCCCGTGAGCTCTTCCACTCCGGTGACCACAAGCCCTGCGTCGAGGAGCGGCTCCACCAGAGAGTAACTCATCCACTGAGAGAGTTTGTGGAAGGCGATGAGGCCGTAGCGAGAGTGGCGCCAGGCGTCCCCGAGGTTCACTCCCTCCTGGGATTCTCGGCCAGGCCAGATCGGCCCGAAGGCATCGAGGACAGCGCGCAGAAGTCCGGTGGCGGGAATGGTTCGGCCGAAACGACCAACGAGATAGTCGATGAGGTTCCCCGGGCGACCGTCAGAGAAGAAGGCCCGGTTCTCGAGAGCGGTTCCGAGGTTTCGGAGGAGCATCGTGCGGCCTTCCACTCCGACCAATGGATTTAAGGGAGTGACCTGGAAGGCCTCCTCGATGAGCTTCGCGGTGACAGTGCTAAGGCCCTGGGCATCCGAACGCAGGGATTTGCCATCCCCGGAAAAAGCCCCGGAGAGGAAGAGGTGAAAGCTCGCTACGCCGAGACCCTCTGAGCGCGTGTACTCGCGCGACGTCTCTTTCTCCCGGTACTTCCAGGCGGGGCCCGCCCCCGCGTCCAGGAGCACCGAAGGAATCACCAGGTCCCATTTGATCCGCGCCTGCTCGAGCGGGTCCAGGTCTTTGATGCGGGCCTTGAGCCAGAGGGATCGGTCCACGTTCCCAGGCCGAAAGTGGCCCCACCGGGAGTGAAAGGGGATGTTGAGATCGGGGTAGTTTTCACGGATCGTCTGCATCACGAAGTCGACGGCAGCGGGGAGTTTCTCCTCGTGGTAATGGAAGTGCGTGTTGCCCGCCCGAGTCTCTTCGAAAATCTTCTTCGCTCCCTCGCGGACAAAGGCGGGAGAAAAGATGTGATCAATGGTCGTCACGTGATGTCTCTCCCTTTGACTTTCTTCAGGTCATCGCCCACCTTCACGGCGCCGTCGGTGAAGTACCCGGCGGCCTTCTTCGCCTCCATTTCCACCTGGGCATCGGCCGGGATGAGTTCCGCCGGAATCGATACCCGGTTCACCACCTCGATCCCGCTTCCGACGATGGCGTCGTACTTCATGTTGGACATGGAGTGAAGGTTATGAATTTTTTGGATTCCGAAGAGGTGGAGCACGTCGGGCATGAACTCTTGGAAGCGCGCGTCTTCGACACCGGCGACGCATTCTGTGCGCTTAAAATAGGTCGCCGCGGAGTCGCCCCCCTCCTGGCGTTTTCTGGCGTTGTAGACCAAAAACTTCGTCACTTCCCCCAGCGCCCGGCCTTCTTTTCGGTAGTACGCAATGAGGCCCACCCCACCCTTCTGGGCGGTCTCCGCGGCGTGCTCGATGCCGTACATGAGGTAGGGCCGGCAGGTGCAGATGTCGGAGCCGAAGACGTCAGAGCCGTTGCACTCATCGTGCACGCGGCAGGAGAGCTCCACGGAGGGTTTGGCCAGGTCCCGCGGGTCGCCGAAGATGTACACCGTGGTTGACCCGATGGGCGGAAGCCAGACCTTGAGGTCGGGCCTCGTGATGAGTTCCGGAAACATGCCTCCGGACTCCTGGAAGAGGATCCGCCGGAGCACCCCCTCCTCGACCTTCAGGCGCTGGGCCATGCCGGGCAAAAACCAGACCGGCTCGATGGCCACTTTGGTGACCTTGATGTCCATGTTGTCTTTTATGATTTTACCGTCGGTCTTGAGCCGCCCGGCGCGGATCGCCTCGTGGATCTCCGGGATCTGCAGGTGGGCCTGGGTGACGGCGATGGATGGCCGGATATCGTACCCGCGCTCAAAGAGCGGGCCGAAGTGCCTCTGGGGATCCAATCCCCAGGGGTCAAGGGAGACGATTTTTGTCTTGTCAAACCACGCCGGGAAGGGGCCTATCGGAACGGGAGAATGAGTGTTGTGCAAGTCGGGGCGATGGGACGAGAGGTACTTCCCACTCGCGATGGAGAGCGCCCGGTAAACCGAGTAAGATCCGGAGTGGGTTCCGATGGCGTTCCGCGCTCGCGGGTTGGTCTGGGAGGCCACCACGGCCCCGCGCTTTAAGGGATCCGAGTTTCCCCAATCGAGTGCCAGAGACTCGGGGTACTTGAAGTTCGCGTGCGTCGCAAGAACAACGTGTTCCTTCCGTTCACCGTTTTGCATCTTGCCCTCCTTAGGACATCCAGTTCGAATCGTTTTGCTTTTCCCATTTCACGGTGATCTTTCGCACGTCGGACCAAAAATCCAGCGCGTGCTCACCCGTGATATCCCCGTGACCAAACTTGGATGCGGCAACGCCGCCGAAGGAGAATGGCTCTCGTGGCACGGGGACGCCCACATTCACACCCACCATGCCGGCCTTCGCACCGGCGATCACGCGCTCGGCGAGGGCCCCGGAGTTCGTGAAGACCGAGCAAGCGTTGCCGTACTCGGAGGTGTTCTGAATGGAGAGCGCATGGGTGATGTCTTTACAGCGCACGATGGAGAGGACCGGACCGAAGAGTTCCGTCGTCTGGGCCTCGGAGCCCGGTTCCACGTGATCGAGGATCGTGGGTCCCAGCCAATTGCCGCCTTCGAAGCCCTCCGGTGCCTTGGCCCGGCGTCCGTCGAGAAGGACCTTGGCCCCACTCTTCTCCGCGCGGGTGATCGCTTCTACCAGGAAGTCTCGCTGGGCCCGGGTGATCAGCGCTCCCATGTCTTTTCCGAGCTGAAGCGACGAGGCCCGCTCGATGATTTTTCCGATGTGGGCGTCGACGGTTCCCACCGCGAGGAGAACGGAAGCGGCCATGCAGCGCTGGCCCGCGCAGCCGGTGAAGGAATCAGAGATGCCGACGCCGGCGAGCTCTGGAGTGGCATCCGGAAGAAGCACGATATGGTTTTTCGCTCCCCCGAGGCAGAGCGCACGCTTCCCCAGTGCGGTTGCCTTGGTGTACACGAGCCGCGCGATCTTCGTGGAGCCAACGAAGCCGATGGCGCGGACTTCGGGGGCCTCGATGATCTGGTTCACGGTTTCCGATCCTCCGTGAAGGACGGTCATAAGACCTTTCGGGAGACCAGCTTCCCCGAGCGCGTTGACGATTTCTATGGAGGTGAGCGGAGTCTTCTCCGACGGCTTCCACACGTAGGCATTCCCGAGACCTAAGGCAATCGGAATCGTCCAAAGCGGAACCATCGCCGGAAAATTAAAGGGAGTGATGTTGGCGACCACACCCAAGGGCATGCGACGGTATTCACAAAACACACCGCGAGAGACTTCAAGCTTTCCCCCGGTGTCACTGTTCTGAAGCGAGAGCGCGTACTCGAGGACCTCGATGCCCTTCATCAGTCCGGCCTTCCCTTCTTCGAACGTTTTCCCGGACTCAGAGGCCTTCAGGTGGGCGATGCGATCGATGTCTCGCAAGAGGATGTTCCGGAAGTTAAACAGCACCCGAGCGCGCTCTTTTAAGGGAGTGCGGCCCCAGTCGGCCTGGGCGAGCTGGGCCGAGCGCAGGGCCTCCTGAATCTGGTGACTCGAAGGGAGGGAGACGTCGCCGATTTTTTGATTTGAGTAGGGCGAGACCACTGCGAGGTGACCCTCGGTGCCATTGACCCAAGCGCCGTTGATAAAATTAGGGCAGGAAATCACAGTTTCTGGAATCATCACCGTCATGGTTCTTCCTCACGCAAAAAGATCAAAATTAAACGGTAATACAGGATGGGGGCCGTTGCCTATAGGAGGAGTGGTAAATTACGCCCGACTAAAACGATCGGTTCTGCCTGAGATTCAAGGCAGTTCAAGACATAAGTGGAATCGGCCGTCCTGGGAAGCTTTCCAACATCAAGGACTTAGAACTAGAGACCCAGAACGCATCAAATCACTCAAGAATTTCCCTCGGTCGCTCGATAATGATTCCATGAAAAATCTCATCTCTTCATTCGGGGCCCTGACCGCCACTCTTACCGCCTTGGCCAATCCCCCAGAAATCGAGCTCACGTTCAAACGCATTCAGGCCGCAGGGCCCGATCCCGTGCAGGTCACTGTGAAGGTCCTTAAAGCAGGAGTCCCCGACCCAGCGGCGAAGCTTCGGTTAGAGATTCCGAGAGGGAAAGCGTCCCCGATCAAGAATCTCAGAGATGGAAACTACACCTTCACCGTTACTCCGGATGCAACCGGTGTCTACCCCATCACCGTGAGCACTCCGACGGCAACGGTCTCAAGGAAGGCGATCGTTTTTAATGATGTGATCAAAGGGGCCGGGCAACCTCTGGCGGTCGAGGGCGACGTCAACACCGAGGGCTACGAAGATGGGATCACCATTACGCCCGACGGCCAGTACCTCTTCATCCAGTACGGGCCCCTGTATTTTGCCGGGGTGGCCTACCACAAACAGATCTGCGCCGCTCCGGGGTGGTCGATGTTTGACATCGCCAACTGCCCCGGGAAGGAGAACAGCAACTGGGTCTTCGACACCATCGGCCCCTACAACACGCCGAAGCGTCCGGGCTTTCCTTCTGCAGCGATCAAAAAAGGGAAACTCACCCACTTGAATCTCGTGATCCCAGAGGTCGCCAATAAGATTCCACTTTTTCCCACTGTGTTCTACGGTTTTAAACGCCAACCCGACGGCTCGTTCCGCGAGCCGTTTAAGGTCGCCTTCAACGACGCCAAAGGGACCAACGGGCCCTTCGGACTTTCGTTCTTAAAAGGCCCCAACGATACTCTTCGCTTCGCCGTCGCATGGTCCAACTACTTGGATGACCTCGGAGGCGACGGGTCCCCGAACGTTTACCAGGGAACTCTCATCCCCGGGCGCACTAAAAATCTGGGGAACGTGACCTACGGGCCAGAAGGTTTTTTTGCCACGATTGATCCCAAGATCACTCCGGTCTCGTTTCCCACGCACGCAGGAGTTCAGGGGAACCCCCACCTCTACGCCGATGACGCAGGAAAAGTTCAATCCATCTGGACCGACGACGAGCAAGACACGTTCAATCTCTCGGTTCACGTTCTGACCTCGGGGACCTACCCCAAGGGGCAATGGCAGACCCTTCTGCTCCCAACTAGAATCAACACCGCGGCCGACGAATCCCAGCCTTTCTTCACCGGGAAACGGCTTTACCTCAACCGCAGCACGTCCATCGTCTACCACGAATACCTCGGCGGCCCCTTCGAGAAAAACTCCTCCTGGGGTCCGCAGGTCATCGTCTTGCGCTCTGGGGAACTGGGCCTTGAAAAGATCTTCGGCGTCGGTGAGCCAACGCTTGCGACGGTCAATGGTAAGACCGTGCTCTACTTTGCCTTCATCCGGGGACGCTCCCTTGGGGTTGGTGGCACCCTCTACGACTTCGACCTCGACGCCGGCTTCGTCGAACTTCCCTGAAACACCCCGGAGCAGGCCTCGAGCAGGCGCTTGAAGTCGTTCTGCTTCACCGTTGAGTTCTTGACCGTAAGGAATAACATCGTCTCCACCTGCTTCCAGGGGGCGGCCACACGTGCGAGTCCAGCACTTTCCCCGACCACCTCGGGAAGAAAGGTGACTTGATCAGTGACCTTTGCGATCTGGGCCGCACTTTGAGCGGTGGCGGTTTCATGCCCCCGGATCCGTTTAGAGAGCGGAACTGGGCACTGGTCATTTCCAAACTGCGTTCCTTCGTTCGTCCAGTAGATCGGGAGAATGAAAGGATACTTTACGATCGACTTGAGCGTTGGGTTAGATAGGATCGGATGCCCTTTGCGAGCGTAGAGGTTCCAGCGCAAGGGAACGGCTGCCTTCGTGGTCCAGGTTTGGGGCCATTCCAGGATCTGGGAATGGAAGCAGTAGCTAAAAGCGCCACGCAGGCCAGCGTTCACCAGACTCGTCGGTGGAAGGTCAATGACTCGAAACCGGTAGGCGGGGAGCGCCCCAAGGACCATCGGCACAAGGTGGGTCGAAAGGAAAGATGATGACGCAACGGAAATCACTTGGGATTCGTCCTCTGAAGCTTCACCGGCAATGGTCTCTGTGAGAACACTCATGCGCTCAAAGACCGGCAGCAGTTCAAGCGCCCGGGCCGTGGGAGTGACGCCAGAGGCCGCACGGTTCAGGAGGGGGGCACCCACCTTGCGCTCAAGACCCGCGATCCATTTCGATACTTGCCCCGCCTGTAAATTTTTTTGCCTTGCGACCTCCCGGATGGATTTCACCTTAAGAATCGCCAGGAAGAGGTCAATTTCCGCGAGCTTAATGTCCTGAACGTCCATAGCTGTTCCTTTTCTGTAAACACCTGTTTCGAAATCATAATTAGCATAAGATCTTCCACCGCGCTATACCAGTAATTAGTGAGGTGCCCATGCTTTTACTTCAAGAGCCCGTAGACCTGTCTCCCCGTCCCGTCCTAAGCGTCCTAAAACATGAACAGAACGAAACCTTCGTCGTTCGAGACGACCTCCTTCCCGGCGGTACCAAGCAGCGCGCGGCGGGGCCCTACGTCCGGGATATGATCCGCAAGGGCTACAAGCGCTTCGTCTACGCGAGCCCCTTCTCCGGGTTTGCTCAGGTCGCCCTGGCCTCGGTCTGTCAGTCCCTCAAAGTCGAATGCATCATCGTCTGCGAGCGGGACCAACGCCGCTCAGACTACGCCTTCCACCCCTTCTCGCTCACCGCCCGGGAGTACGGCGCCAAACTCATCATGACGGAAGACCTCGCTGAGGCGGAAGCCCAAACGCTGCTCCTCCAGGATGAGAAGACCCTGAAAATTCCTCTGGGCTTTGACTGCCCCATCTTTCGAAACTACTTAGCGCTCGAGTTCCGCAAGGCCCTGAAGCACATCGAACACCGCTGCGGTCCGATCCGCACGATGTGGATGCCGGTGGGAAGTGGCACGCTCGTGAGAACGCTCCTGACGGTTCTCCCCAAAGAGGCCCGGCTCAAGTGTGTCAACGTTCGGATTCTCACTCAAGAGGACCCGCGCCTGAAAGCGGTCCTGGCCGACCCACGGGTGGAGCTCTTCGAAGCCCCGGTTCCCTTCCGGGACGCGGCCCCAGAGCCGCCCGCGATTCCTTCAAATCTCTTCTACGATGCCAAACTCTGGAGCTTCATTAAACAACACGGTCAAACGGGGGATGTATGGTGGAACGTAGCACGGTAGGTTTTCTCTTCGTTACTCTGCTTTTTCTTGGTGGCTGCGGCGACCGCTCGAAACTGCGGTTCTCTGAACCCGCGCAAACCGGGCAGTTTGCTCTCGCGGGCAAAGATGTCCTGGCAGCGAAGTGCGTGAGCTGTCACAAGAGTTTCTCCGACGAGGAAAGACTCAAGCGCCTGGTGAAAGACAAGGCCCCGGAAGAGACGACCCTGTTCATCGTCTCGAAGGAAGGCACCATGCCGCCGGCCGGGCCGGCGCTCACGACCGAAGAGCTCGAAGCACTCCGGACCTACCTGACGGATCTTAAGCGCGCGGCCCCGGCCGTGTCGGGCAAGACCATCATCGCCGACCGCTGTGTCTCTTGCCACCGAAGCTTCGGTGACGAGGAACGGCTCAAGCGCATGGTGAAAGACCAGGAGCCGGAGGAGACCGATCTGTACCTCGAGGCGGAAAGTGGAAACATGCCCCCGACGGGACCGAGGCTTACGGCGACGGAGCTGAAGGCAATCCGGGATTATTTAAAGCTCTTTAAACCCTAAGCAATCACTGAGGAGTCTGGTGTCTCTGAGCGTAGAGTCACCAGATCCCTCCACTCTCTCCCCTCAAAACCGAGCTAGTTTGAGCACCTTTCCTGGACAGCCCCCCGATAGAAATGAAAATCCTGCTCATCAGTTGTGTAAAGAGTTCTCTCCCCATCGAACGCCAAGTCTTCAACCATCGTTGACGGAAGAACATCATCTCTCATGTGACGGATTGTTTTTGCTGAGACATTAACGGCATACGTCCGGATGATGTCGGACGCAGAATCAAGACCCGTCAACCAGTACCGTAAGACACTTGAAAATGAATTTATAGATTCTACCAAGAAGACCTTGTCCTTAACCTCGACGAAGGCCAATCCCTGAGAAAAATTACTGCTGAAAATTTCTCCCTTAAAATGCACTCTCTTCGATGTGGAGAGGTCATAGAACTGCAAGAATCGATCACGGAAGTAAGGGCTCCGGTGGGGCAAAGCATAGAAGGAAACGGCAAGCAAATCGTTACGAACACTAAGCCCAGAAGCTCCTGCGATCTCCAGAGATAGAGCTCTCTTAAAAACAAGTGTGTTATTTTTAAAACTCGAAGCCACATCAATCTGCAAGATGTCACGCTGACCAAAGTCAGAAGCATAAATGAATTGCTGATCTGAACCCAAGCCACCAACGTGCGCAAAGCCCTCGGGGAACGATAACTTCTTCAAAACCTTGAAGCTTTCTTGATGAAGAAAAATCAGCTCCGAAGGACGCCGATACCTAGCATCTTTAAAGTGATTCGATAGAACAAGATTGCCGTTGAAAACGGTCAGCCCTTGAGGGCGAGCCTTGTCAGCAAAACCAGGAACCTTATGAGGAAGCTTTTCCCAGTTGATCTTACAGGCCCAGGCAACTGAGGTTGATACCATTAAAATGGCCAAAAGCGGTGACATATCGATACGGTACCCCACCCAGTCTCAGATGAGAATATCCCAAGGAGATTTCTTCTCCGGACCAGATCCCTGAAAAACAACTGAAGACATTCAAGACGGCCGGCAAAGAGATGTACACCACTGGAAAATCAGGCGCCACGATCTAGGGTCCTGCCCCAGGTAAATGGGTCGCAATCCTGGCACTGGAATTGGATGTCCATGAGCTTAAACCGAGTCTTAAGACTGGAAAAAGGAACTGCAAATGATGCGTTTAAAACCAGTTGTTGCCTTTGGCCTATTTTTAACCCTTCTGTCTACCGGCACGACGATGGGGGCCTCGAGGGAAAACCGGCGGCCAGCGTCCCGAACATGGGCAGACCAATCGAAATACTTTATGGTGCCGATCGGTACTCAGTATCGGGTGAGAAGAGACATCATTTTGAATGATCAATTTTACTTCTTCGACCCGGGGTATCAGGACCCGGGGAGAGCGTGCATCCTAACACTCGCTAAGAGCCTCGCTCCCTCTCCCTCAGGCCATGTCATTGGAAGAGGAAATACACTCACAGTCGTGAACTCAAACACGACCTACGACGGAAGAACCAATCACAGCGATTCGCTGCATGGTCTGGTCTTAGAAACGAGTTCCGGGACCCAGCTCCAACTCCGCTGCATCTTCGAGGGTGTGCGAATGAATATCGGCTTCGTCGCACCGAATGTCACGACGATGGAGTATCTTTTCCGAAGCTATCTCCGTCGACGGGGGGCCTTCCCGGCACAGGCACAGCAAGGTCCCGTGAGGATACAAGAAAGCCAGCCGAGAGGGCCACAGCGGATTTGATCATCCCTCGCGCAGCTCGCGGCCTCGGGTTGAGTAGGTGTTAAAATGACTTGAGTGCCCAGGCCCGGGCTTGATTGCGGGGATTCATGGTTTTCTCTGAAACGACGATCGTGAGAACCTGAGAATTCTTTCTAAAAATGACCAGCCCGTTGTCGCCACCATACTGGAGAATAATTTTCTTCAGGTACGAAATTTCTTTCTGGTAGACGGGATCGAGGCAGACCGAAGTAAGACCAGCAACGGCACCTCCGAGCTGCTTGACGAGGTAGGATCTCTCTTTTTTTGAAAACCCCTCCGGTGCGATCTCGAACTTCATCTGCGCCTTACAGGTATGATTAAAATCTTTGACCTGCTCATCGATGTACTGATCAATAATTTTTTTGTCTTCTGCCGGTTCCGAGACTCCTTGAGATTCTCGGTAGGCCTTAAGAATAGCTGAGGGGTCTGGTTTGTCTTGCGTTGAGGTCAGGGTAGTGCTTGAGTCCCGAAGATCAAAATCAAATTTAAAGGTCCGCGCTCCCTCGACTCGAGTTCGTGCTGTCGGTTCAAAAAAAGAAAACGGCTCTCCGGGGCCGACTGTCACATACCGAGACCCAAAACTTTCCTTGAGCTTTTGAAAGACGAGGACGCCGTTTGGGTTCTTGTTTGGAACCTTGTCCCATGCCACGAGAAAGAATCCTGGAAGCCCGGGGAACGGCACGAGCTGAACTTGCGCCTGGGACTTGAGATCACGGAGCGTAAGTTCCTCGGAAAAAGTCGGGTAGGTGGTGAACAGACACAGGATAAAGACTAAAGCTGATCGCGGCACACTCACCTACCCTGAAAGTTTTAGAGAGTATCTTCTAAGTGCTTCTTCACGACATCGGAAATGTTCGAAGAACCCTTGTTCCACGCGACGTCCACTGAAGATCCACTTTTTTGAACCTTGACCCCGGAGTTGTCAGACGCTTTCAACGACGCATCGTACTTACAGTTAATCGACTTGATCTGCTTCGCGACGGCGGCCTTGAAGACAGCATCTTTACAAAGAAGACCGAGCGCATCGACGGCGGAGCTACACCAGTTGGCCGTCGCCACGGCTTCCTCACCCTTGAACGAATCGTCTAACTTCGCAGCGATCTTTGCTCCGCAAGTTTTTTCTGTGTAGTCCTCCGAAACTTTAATTTTCTCCATGGATTTATTAAGCATCTTTTGATCCGCGGCTGGGCCCGCGAAAGCAACCTGAGCTACGCCGACGGTTAAAAGGCTCGTAAGAATAATTCTTTTCATAGTTCCTCCGTTGAACTTCGATGTGCTTTTCGAAGCGTGATTGTTATCTGTGGTTACTGGCATTTAGATTTTTTTAAAAGGGTCACCTTTCCATGGTCCAGCAAAAGGGCGCAGGAATTGACGGTGAAGTTATCCCCAGGCTTAGCGCTACGCAACTGATCTACCATCTCCGGTTCAATGGCCGGTAAACACGCCTTGAGCGTGGTTTTAGCATCGCCCACCGCGGGACTCTTGGGATCTTGGGAGAGAGTATTCGCGAGGGCTTGGATGAACGCGGATTCCTTGCACACCTCTTTGTTTTCTTTCACAGCAGCGATCCAGTACTTTAAACTTTCTGAAGGTCTGAAGTTGTTTTTCATGTACTGCGCTATTTCTTTCGCCGCACCCGCGGGGTACTCAGACACACCTTCCGTGAGGGCCTCTATCGTTAACCAGCAGTTCGCACCAGGTCTGGCAACGCACGTTCGAGTCAGGCCCTGAGCTGCTTTTGCTTTTGCCTGAAGGTACTTCTTGTCTTGAGTCAAGAATGGATACTTCTTCTCGTAGGCGGAAACACTCTTGTAGACCGGCGCATCTCCATTGATAACTTCACTCGAAAGGTTTCCGTAGGCCTCGATCTGATTTGTCCCCGCCTGGGTTACTCGCTCTTGCCAGACTTTCGTGCGGTCGGAGGGCCTCACCTGATCCCCGCGATCCAAAAGTTCAGTCCACCGACCATGATTCGTCAATGCGTTCAGATCTTCCATCGTTAAGTGGGAGCTCTCGGCACATACCGTCGCGGCAAGAGACACATACGAAATACAACTTAAAATTAATACATTTCTCATGAGCTCGATTTTATCATCACTCCCAACAGATTGCTGAAAAAAAATCGTACGTGGGAGCTGCGAAGTCGACAAAAAATTTGGTCTACGGGTAGAAAGTTTGCAAGATGTAGGTCACCGGAGAGCGCCGTGAGAAGCAGAGATTCATGAAGCAGATGATTCTCTCGAACTTGGAAGTTCCCATCCGAAGATGGGAACCATAGATAGAACTAACTGAAGTGAGGTCTTCACTGAATTCTGAACCCAGCGCTGAAGAGACGAACGGTCGCTAGAGAAGTCTCTACCGACTAGAGTTTCGCCATCAAAAACTTCTTGTAATCTCCGTAGCTCGGAATGTCCTTACCAAGTGAGCCATCGAGCTTCGCAGTTACGGTAAAAGTTCCTGCGTTCAGATCCAGAACGAATCCACCCGTCGCATGATTAACGATGTTGATCTTCTTGATCGCCTCGCCGACGGCTTCCTTCCCTAACTTATCCTTACAAATGTCCGCCATGTCAGAATTAAGCCGAGTGAAAATTGAGTCAGGAATGGCCTTGATCCCATTGACGGTTGTGAAACTAGCGACGTCGAAGCTGACCTCAATCTGCGCACCAGTCACTGTTTTCAACTCCTCAAGTTTCACAGGAAGATACTTTTCATTAACTTCTGCGAAAGTCTGTTTTTCTTGTAGTCCCATAAATCCTCCATTGGAAAAAATCTTAAGTAAAAGCCTACACGAAATTTTCATAACCTTGGAAGTTTTGATTACATGTGCCGGATTTCGCAGCGAGCCGTTACAAAAAATTATTTTATTCTCCTCCTCTTTGGCTTACTAAAAAGGCTCAGTCCTCCGATCAAGTTTTCAGAATTTTTCACAATAATTATAAAGACTTTGAGCTCAAACCGAGAGGACTACCCTGGCTAAAATGGGAGAGTGGGATCTAGCCCACGACGATCGTAAGAGCATCCACCGCTTTGTCGAAGACCTTGGATGAGTAGCGCTCGCGGATGTCTTTGATGATGGCACTGCGTTTGTCGTAATCGTATCGGGCCTCATGCAGTCGCTCGGCAAACTGCTGAGCGACGATGAAGATTGCTGAGAGTTGGTTGAAGCGATTGGCATTGATCCCATACGGGAATCCAGATCCGTCCGGGAATTCGTGATGCTGCTCGATGATGGTAATGGTTTCGATCGGAATCAGGAGCTTGTCTTTTTTGAGCTTGTTGGCGATGTCGGCCGGATGCATCTTCAACCGAGAACTCAGTTTCCCACCGCTCGTCTTCCAGGCCCTGAGCTCGGCGAAGTCCTCCGGCTTGAGTGTCATGTCGCACATGAGCGAGGCCAGGGCGCCTTTCTCCTTAACCTGGGCGGATCTCCAGGGAAACTTATCGATCATGAGGGACATGATGTAATTGGTGAGGATCGACAGGAGAAATTCCTCTGAGCAGTTTTTCTTGAATTCGCGAATGAAGGCAAGGAGCGACGGGGAGTCCTGAAGGAGGGCCATCGCCCGGGTGTTAATGGTCTTCAGGAGCTTCACCGTCTCTGGCTCAACGCCGAGCTGATTGATCACTCCTTTCACCGTATCCAGGGCGGCGCTCACGATCTCAACCCGCTTCGCCTGATCGAGCTTCGAATCATTGAGCGACTGTTCCGACAGAGACTGCTTGATCTCCTCCACGATGCGCTTGCAGTCGTCCTCGTTGATGTAGACCTCACTGACTTCTTTTTGCTGGAGCTTCCGAAGGATCTGCACGAAAACGTCGTTGGCGTAGTTGAGCTTTACGTACTTGCCGTTCACAAGGACATGGACCTCGACCCCGATGAAGTTGTCGCTAAACTTGAGGAGATGCAAGATCTCCATTTTAACGAGCCGCCCGACCTCTGTTTCTATGACCATGACCGATCCTGTTGGGAATGAAGAAGATCCTATTCTAGTGGGAGGATGAGGAATCGTATAAACCCCTGATAGAACGAAGCACCGGGCCTTTAAAGAAGAGGGCAAGTTTCTGATAAAAATCAAAAATGCCTCGTTTCCCGGCCTAGAGCTGGTCGTACTTCCGGGAGTTCCCCCGGGCCAGGGCCACGGGGTACTTTAGCGCATTCTGCTGCATCTTACTCCGCACCGCTGCCTCGAGGTCGATGCCCGTCTTACTCGCAATCCGGAGGAGGTAGACAAAAACGTCTGCGAGCTCATCCGAAACTCTCCCCCGGAGCGACTCGTCCCGCTCCACGAGGTTCGACTCCGCCTCGGGCATCCACTGGAAGATCTCCTGGAGTTCAGAGGCCTCTACTGTCAAGGCCATGCTCAGGTTCTTCACTGAATGGAACTGGTCCCAGTCGCGCTCGGCGACGAAGGCCTCGATCTCCTGATGAAGTTTTACAAGGTCGATGTTTCTCATAGGGCGACTATAGCCAAAGGGTCGCCAGAAGGTCTACTCTTCCCCGCACTATGCACCCGAAAAACCGCCACCGCGACCCCTACGATTTTAAGGCCCTGGTCGCCGCCGTCCCCGACCTCGAAGTCTTCGTCGTCACCAACGAACACGGGACCCAGACCATTGACTACTACCGCCCGGAGGCAGTTCGAGCACTGAACCGCGCTCTCCTCCTGACCTGCTACGGAGTTCGCTTCTGGGAGCTGCCAGATGAATTTCTTTGTCCCCCGGTCCCGGGCCGAGTTGACTACATTCACACCGTCGCCGACCTCTTCCCGGAACCACGGAACCTGCGGGTCTTCGACGTGGGAGTTGGCGCCAATTGTATCTACCCACTCCTCGGGCACAAGGAGTACGGCTGGCGCGTCGTCGGCAGTGACGTGAGTAAGCGGGCCCTCAAGAATGCGCAGATCATCATCGAAAAGAATTCACTCGTCGGAGCGATCATCCTCCGGCACCAGCGAGACAAAACCAAAACCTTGACCCATGTTCTCCATCCTTCCGAGACCTATGATCTCACCGTTTGCAACCCACCCTTCCATGAGAATGAGGAAGAAGCCCAGGCGGGAACACTGCGAAAATGGAAGAACCTTGGCCGAGAAGAACTCGCTTCTACGCGGAACTTCGGAGGCCGGTCAAATGAACTCTGGTACCCCGGCGGGGAGAGAGCCTTCGTTCTGAAGCTCATCGCTGAATCCCAGAGCTTTGGCCAACAGGTCCGCTGGTTCACCAGTCTCGTCTCAAAGGAGCGCAACCTCAGCGTCTTTGAAAAGAAACTTGCCCTCCTCAAAGCTGAGGTCCGAATCCTCCCGCTCGCCCACGGTCAGAAAACGGGAAGAATTATGGCGTGGCGCTTTCCAAGGCCTTGAGCTCCCGCTCAATGAGCTGGCGCAGTGGTTCTTGGCCGAACACTTCAAGGGGCTTACCGTTCACGAAGAAGGTAGGAGTCCCGCGCACTCCAAGGGCATTCAGGTCGGCCACATCCCGCTCGAGGTTTCGCTCGATGTCCGGGTCCATGATATCGGCCTTGACTCTCTCGACGTCAACACCGGCCTCGGGCAAAAAAGACCAGAGGAGTTCTGGTCGCGGAGCATGGTGGCTTCCCCACTCTGGTTGGTGCTTGAAGAGAACCTCGAGGGTCTCCCAAAATTTATCCTGCTTCCGGGAGGCTTCGAGGATCCGGATGGCCAGGCGGGAGTTAGGATGGAAAGGTGCGAACCGCACGACGAGCTGAAGTTTTCCGTCATACTCCTTTAGGAGCGACTTCACGAAGGGATAAAATTCCCGGCAGCTCTCACACTCCGGATCGAGGAACTCGACCAGATAGATCTTCGGAGTCGAAGTTCCGAGCCTCGGGGCGTGATCCGGGACGAATCGCGCCAGATCCTCCTTGGCCATCACTTCGAGCTTCTGCGCCTCTCCCGAGCGGTAGAGCTTCGTCGCCACCAGATAGACGGTAGCAAGTGACATGAGGGCGATGCCGATGATCATGAGCTTAGCTTTCACGAGAGACTTCCTTTTTTAGAATGAAGAGACAGAGCAGGATGAGAGAAAAGCCAGTGAGCGAGAGAAAGGGAATGGTGACGAACCCAAACCATTCGATCTGGACCGAGGTGCAGGAAATCCCCTGCTGGCACGGGGCCGCGCTCTCCGGCAAAATCTTATAGTACAGGAGGTTGTGGTAGACGGCGGTAACGAAGCCGGCCAGGGCCAATGGAAACGAGAACCGGAGGACGGAGGGCGTGAACGGAACGAGCCCCATGATAAAAATCACCACCAGGGGATACATGAAAATGCGCTGGTACCAGCAGAGACTACAGGGAGGGAGGTTCATCACGTTACTGAAGAAGAGGCTCCCCAGAGTCGAGACACTTGCCACGAGCCAGGCGCAGAAGAGGAGGATCCATTTTTTATCGCTCATGGGATGATTCTATGACCCGAGCTTTGAGAATTCAAGGTAATGTGATACAAAACCCACCTCTATGACGGACTCGAAACTCTCCTTCTATCGCCTCCCGCTCAAGGACCTTAACGACCTGTTCCAGCGGCATGGTCTCCCGGAGTCTGGACCCGCCCTTCTTTACAACTGGCACTATAAAAAAAAGCACACTGCCCCCTGCGTCGCGGACCTCGCGAAGGTCAGTCGAGAATTCGTCGAGACCTCTTTCGACTTCACCTTGCCCTCGATCCAAACGGTTCAGGAGTCCCACGACCGGACGGTGAAGTTCCTGTTCGCGCTTCGGGACGGGTTCACGGTTGAGTCCGTCCTAATCCCGTTCAACAACAAATACACGCTCTGCCTTTCTTCCCAAGTTGGCTGCGCCATGAACTGTAGCTTCTGCCACACGGGGACCCAGGGCCTTAAGCGCCACCTCGGCACCGAAGAAATCATCGGCCAGTTCATCGGCGCTGCTCGCTGGCTCTCCCAAGCACGTCCCGGTGACGACAAGATCTTAAACGTCGTGTTCATGGGCCAGGGGGAGCCGCTGCATAACTTCGACGCCGTAAAAACGGCAGCGGAGATTCTCCTGGAGCGCAGAGGCCTCGGCCTGGCCCCCCACAAGATTACTATTTCCACGGCGGGCCATCTCCCGGGGCTGCGACGCTGGAAAGACGAGATGCCAAAGGTTAACATCGCCGTTTCGCTCCACTCCCCTCTTAAAGAAAAGCGTGACCAGTTGATTCCCCTCAATCGGTCCTACCCGATCGATGAAGTTGTGGCGTTCGCGGAGGAGATCCCGGAGGGCCGGGCGAGGTTCGTGACCTACGAAGTTCTCTTGATCAAAGACTTCAACGATTCGGATGAGGATGCCCGCGCCATCGGTCGGTATCTCACTGGTCGCAAGGCCTTCATAAGTCTCATCCCATTTAACCCCTTCCCCGGAACGAACTACCAGCGTCCGGAGATGGAGAGGGTGGAGCACTTTAAGCGTCTCCTTGATCACTACCGGATCCCCACCGTCATCAGGAAAACCAAGGGCGACGAAATCCTCGCCGCCTGCGGCCAGCTCAACACTCGGTTCGGAGTCACGAGGCCCTTGACTCCAGGTTGAGGGCCGTCATGATAGACTGTATGCGAGTTTTAATCTCCGGCTTCGAACCGTTTGGTGGCCGGGATCTGAATCCAACGGCATTCCTGATCGAAGCGCTCAGGCACGGCGAAATCTCCTACCCGCCAGAGCTCGTGGTGGAAAGCGTCCTCTTACCGGTCACCTTCCAAGAGTCCTACCAAAAGCTTCGGCACACGATCGAGGCCTTTAATCCTGACGTTGTTTTTGCCTTCGGCCAGGCGGCGGGACGCGCGGCCATCGAGCTCGAGCTTCGCGCCGAGAACCGCATCCACGCAGAAGTCATGGACAACAACGGTGCTCGTCCGACGGATATGAAGATCTCCGAGCACGGGGCCGAATTCCTCCCCTCGACCCTCCCGCTCCAAGGGATCGAGTCCGCGCTCAAGGACGGCGGTCTCCCGGCGGCGCTTTCTCGCTCGGCCGGGACCTTCGTCTGCAACTACATTTTCTACCGCATGCTTGAGGAGAACCTGGACACACTCCGGCTCTGCGGCTTCATCCACGTGCCGCTTCTTCCAGAGCAGGTCCAGGGTGACCTTCCCTCTCTGCCCTTGGCCGAGCTCAAGCGGGGGCTAGAGCTCATGTTAAAGTACATCAACTACTAACTGGCCTTCTTCCGCAGGGCCTCGTACGCGCGGTTAATCTCTTTGGTATTCTTCTCGGCGAGCTTCTTAAACTCTGGGCCCATGGAGGCGACGCGGTCGGGATGATTCTGCTTGAGAAGTTCAAAGTAGCGCTTCTTCAGTTCAGCAGCGGAGAGGGCAGCGTTGGAGGGAAGTTCAAAGACATCTTCAGGAGCTCGAGCTTGCGCCTCTGGGCGTGACGGCCCTCGCCTCTCCTCACGGGTTGATTCCTGACGCTTTTCTCTACTTGGATCAGGCTTCGGACCGGGTTTCGATCCGGTCTTCGGTGCTGCGATTTTCTCGGTGCTTTTTTCTGAGGGTCCCTTTTGTGGGGTTCCCCAAGACTTCTCTCCGATCGACTTCTCTGACGGCGCGACCTCGGTCCCACCGTGAGCAAGCTTTTCTTTTTGCTCGCGCATGCTCCGCCGTAAAAGAAGGAAAGGCCCTTTGATGAATAGGAGGTACCCGCCGACGAGGAAGACCGCGATGGGTGCGAGGTTCTTGACCGCGGTCGTGAGGGTCGTGAGGTAGTAGTTGGCCGGATCCATATAGGGTCCTATCGGCAAAAGCAGTGCGTGAACTGAAGTGACAAAAAACTGATCGTCCTTCGGTGATGGTGTCTATAAAGTAAACGGCCCGAAACTTCGGGGGGTCTCGGCGTCCGCGGTGCTCGCCGAGATCGCCGTCAAGGCTCCGGCGGCGGCGGGCCCAGTTCTGAGCGGCGGTCATTGATCAATCGCAGGAGACCGGCCGCTGCCTCGGCATCGGCCAGAGCGCGGTGGTGTTCGGTGAGGTTGATGCCGAAGCGCAGAGAGAGATTCTTCAGACCATAGGACTCGAGCCCCGGGTAGTAATTGCGCATCCCCTGCTTCGTGCAGACAAAGGGCCGCACGAAGCGCCGGTCAAGGCGCTCGTACTCACGCTGAAGGAAGCCGTAATCGAACGCCACATTGTGGGCGACGAAGATCGCATCACGGGTGAACTCGTCGAGCGCATCGGCGACCTCCCGAAACGGCGGCGCCGTCCGGACCATCTCGTTGGTGATGCCCGTGAGTTGCTGGATCTCCCGAGGGATCGGGCGGCCAGGATTGACTAGCGTCTGAAACCTTCCGAGGATTTCTCCTCCGGCGAGTTTCACGGCGCCGATTTCCGTCACTCGGTGGAAACTGTTTTGTCCTCCGGTCGTTTCAAGGTCAACCACCACGTACACCTGGTTCGGATTATAGGCGTAGTCGACCTGAAGCACGGAAACCTCGAACCCTGCTTTCTGGAGGGCCAGGAGCTGGAGGAGTTGCTGGCGGCGCAGCTGATCTCCGGGGGCCTTCACCTCATAGAAGCGGAGTGTCCCAGCTTCGATGGTCATGAGGTCCGGGAATCCGGAGGAGCGCTGTTGGAAGTCTACGGCCAGTGAAAGCAGGAGTGCCTTCAACCCTTCCGCTGGGGCCTGGGAGACCAGGGTCTCCAGGAGAAATGGAAGATCACTCCCCCAGCGGAAGACACCGTTTTTTGTTCCGCCATGTACTGCGATCGTGCTTCGTAAGAGTGAAAGCACCGCGGCCCGGTCTTCGAGGAGGTCAAGCTTTCGATCAATCGCTTCCTGGTGAAGTGCGTAGAACTGACCAGTCCGAAGGGCACTCGGAGTCCGGTCAAACTCACTGTATAGGCCCGAGCTTTCGCTCTCAAAAAGCTCTTCCCAAAAATAGACCCCGAAGAGACCTTGCCACAGATCGTTCTCGGTGAAATACCCCGCCACTCCCTGCTCAGCGAAAAGCTGAAGCACTCCGCTCTCAGGCCGGCGGAAAAATGACTCATCAATTGTGACCCGACGTGCGTTCCGGAGTGTCTCCGTGAGCACACTCCGCCGCTGCCCCTGAAATTTCCTGGCGTAGAAGTCCTCGGCGAAGAGATACTCTGCATCCGAAACCGGATCTTCCAGGAGTCCCTCCAAAAACACTCGGCACGCTTCGCGCTCTCCGGTCTCGAAGAGCAAGCGAGCGTAGCGCTCTCGCCCCGGATGCCGCTGGCAGCGCCGTAAAATCCCTGAGGCTTCGGCCTGATCCCCCGCCGCCACCGCCGTCTCCGCCAGGGCCATGAGGTGCTTTTCTCGCCGTTCGTGGGCCTCCTCGCTTACGGGCGAAGGCCAGAGACCGATGTCCTCGGGAATGGAGGCGCGAGCATAGAACCAAGTCGTGCGCGCTTCCTCACGAGACGAGAAGCGGGCCTGAAACGCCCGCTTCATTGGCCTCACCTCGCGAAGACCAAGGTCCCGCATGGTATAGAGAGAGAGGTTCTCGCGAACGACACCGAAGAAGAGAAACAAGAGGTACGAGAGTTCCTCCTCGAAGCGCCGCTTCACCACCGCTTGCACCAGTGAACATCCCTCAAACGGCACGTCTCTCAGAACCTCGCGCAGGCGCTTCGGGGTCCAGGAACGCTTGCCGTCCAGGCCGCGGGTTCGACAAAGTTCGAAGAGCTGGTCGCGAGAAAAAAAAGTCAGCAGATCGCTCCAATCTTCAGCACCCGCAGAGCAAATGAGGCCCGTCCTTTGGAGCTCTCGGAGGGCGGCCTCCGAGTCCAGGATCTCTTCGTAGATAAGTTGATCGGGCAAAAAGAAGCGGCCTTTTCGGTTCAACATCCGGACGAAGACGCATTGGGCGTCCTCGGAGACGGACCTAAAAACATGCAGAAACCGATGTAAGTCTTCGGTGAAGAGGTCGCTGGAAGTTGAGGTGAGTGCCGCGATGAGTTCATGGAAATGGGCCAGGTAGTACTTCGGAGGTAGGATGATGGGAGTCGACATGGTCAGAATGCTACCAGTTTCCTTACTAAAGGTAACTTTGATATTTGTTCGGTTGACCAATGGGAAAGGACACTTTTAGTATCCAATCTTCATCCCCAGAGAGGTCCTAATGCTTAAACCCTTTTCTCTCATGCTCCTGCTCTCAAGCACAACTCTGGCGCAGGGGGCTTCGGTCACAGTGATGAGTTACAATACCGAAAACCTCTTCGACACGAGCTTCGATGATGGCACGGATGACACGACCTACTTACCGAAAGCAGTCAAGGCCGTGCTGCCGGGACACGCCGAAGTGTGTGCCCAAATTTCTAGCCCGTTTCGAAGAGACCAATGCCTCAACCTCGACTGGACCGATGAGAAGCTCACGAAAAAACTCATCTCCATCGGCCGAGTCATTCGCGCCTTTGACGGCAGCGGCCGTGGTCCAGATGTCATCGCCTTTCAGGAAGTCGAGAACCGCCACGTTTTGGATGCGCTCGTTGACGTAGGTCTTTACGGCCTGGGTTATGATCACCGAGTGCTCATTGAAGGAGACGACACCCGCGGGATCGACGTGGCCATCATCTCTAAACATCCGATCATCGAGTCTCAGCGCCACCCCATTTTTCTTGAGGGCCGGCGGCTCGACACACGCGGGATCCTCGAAGTCACCATTCAATCAGGCCTCAAGCAAATTGTGGCCTACGTAAACCACTGGCCCAGCCAAAGTAATCCCACGAGGGAACGGATCGCGGCGGCAAAACTTCTCGAAGAGCTTGCAGCAACGAAAGTTGCCGACTTAATCATCGCTCTCGGCGATTTTAACACAACCATCAACGACGCACCCTACCCCTATAGCTTCCTTCCTAGCTTCGAGGACGCCGAAGAACGGGCGCGAGACCTTGGCCCGCTCTTCCCCGGGACGACCTATTATGATGGCACGTGGAACTCGTTGGATAAAATCTTCGTCCATAAGAATTCACGATCGCCGATTTACTACGGATTCTATCGCATCATTCACCACGATTTTCTCCTCTCACCCGATCCTAAAACCGGAGAGCTCATACCCTATCGATTTGATCATCACACGGCCGAAGGTCTCTCTGACCATTTGCCCATTGGGATGGAGTTTAAGCTCTAGGATCGTGGGCTAAAAATAAAATCACAGAGCTTGAAAAGATGGTTTGCAGTTGTAATTAGTTGAGAAGGTCGAAGAGGATGGGCTTAAAATGGTCCACACCTGCGGAGAAGGTTGAGGCCTTTATCTTATAGCGACGCCATACCGATTCAAACTCTTGCTCGTCGGCGAGGAGTCGGTCTGTGAGGATCCTGATGGCGGGGGCGTCGAGTTTGTACTCTTCGGTAACCATTTTGATAAAGAGATTGAAAGAGCCCATGTCCATAGTTCTCTTAGTACCAAATCCCAATACCTCTCGCAAACCCAATGTAACTGCCCTTTTAAATTGGTGAGGGCTCCTTTGCCAAAGGACTTTTCCCCTGAGCACAATATTTAGCCACCTGTGTCGGCGTCGACGAGTTTCTTAAGGCTTAGCTTTTAACAGAGAGGTCGCCCCTTTGCAGAGCTGGGGGG
>JAIYDL010000024.1 GCA_027487515.1 Pseudomonadota bacterium | reverse complement strand
TTTTTCTTTGTTCGAAAAAAACTTTAGGTATAATGATTCTAAGATGTGACAGGATGTCACTCTCAAAGGCAAGATGCCGAAAAGAAGGGAGCCAAGCAGGGGCTCCCTTTTTTTATGTCCTGACCTCAGAACCTCTTCACCCCACTCACTTTTTCCTTCGACCTTGGCCCGTGAGCGGTATCCTGTCCTAAGCGGCCAGGGAGGGAGATGTTGAATGGTGAGATTGTTTAAAGAACTGACGGCGATCTTCGGGCTTTTCTTTGAGTCGGTAGGGCTGGAGCGGAAGCTCAAGCTGAGCTCGCAGTCCACGAAACGAGTCCTCGAGCATTTAAAGACTCGCCTTGAGTTGATCGTGGATCAAGAAACACTGGATGCTCAGATCCAAGAATTCATCGCGTCCCACCCGGGCCAGTTTGAGATCATCCGTCATCCTAAGTATGGACATGATTTTTATTTTGCCAAAGGTACGGGAGGGACTTTTTCGATCAACGCGGCCTGCCGATATGATGCCGTGGGACCCAACGCGGGACTTTGGTCGTCCTTCGCTCCCGCACAGCGGTTGAGCTCGACGGGACTTATCCTCGATCCCCCTTCCGGTCCTCAGCGTGCTCGGAAGTAAATGCTTTTGGTACAGCGTCCTCTGCGGGTTTCATCTCCAGGCAGCGGTTGCCAACAGCCCAGCTCCCATCGCCCTCGGCAACGGAGTCTCATCGGCTGTTTCCCTTCAATCCTCCGAGGCGTTTGTTCGTCGAGAGAAGCTCTCGATCGATTGCCGGTTCGCCAGCTGTGAGGTCATCGCCCAGTATGACGTCCAAGCCGCGCGCGCACTGAAACTGGAATTCCAATTCATCACACCCCATGATTCCGGGATCCATCCGCAGATCAATGGCCAGGATGTGTCAGTGCTTAAGAGCGGGCCCGTGTTGAACCGTGGGACGGTAAACCCGGATTCCGGTGCGATCGCCACACCTTTTTTCTCCTCGACGTTTCGAGGACCACTGGGCCTCGGGCCAAACACCCTGAGAGTGCGGTACCAGCAGCCCTTGAGCTTGCACCTCACGCGGAGTTATCTCCTGCGGAGTGCGAGTGGGAGAGTGAGCTTTAAGTACATCCTCGGTCCCTTAAAGGAGTGGATGAACAAAGATCAGTTCGAGCTTGAGATCGACCTCACCTGGTCTCTGCCCAAGCGCGGATTCATCGCCCGCCTGTTTGGGTTTGGGTTAAGGGAGATCAAGTGCTACGACGACCACCGCCGAGCGCTCGACACTAAACAAAGAGTAAAGCGCGGTGAGAGGACCGAGTCGCAGATCGTTCAGTTACACTTCACGCAAGAGTTTCCGGACGTTCTCAACTGCGAGGCGGATGTGTCCACCGAGCTCTTCGGGGTTTACGATGGGGACACCGAAAAATTCGCGGATGACTTTTCCCTCGAACTCAATAAATGACGCTGGAGTGGTCCGCTCTCTTGCTCAGAGCAGGTGCTCCATCAGATGCGCCGGAATCCGCAGAAGCTGGTACATGATCTGCTTGTACAGGCCTGCGTCCGCCTGGATGTCTTCGCAGTCTTCGGCGTTGCCCTCGGCATTGAGGCGGTAGCTGTTGTTCATCCGGATCTGAATGTTATCCCGCACGTCTCGAGCGAGCTCGGGGGAGCCACTGCAGAACACGGCCAGTTCGGTGTTGTAGAAGCTCGACCGGTTGTCGATGTTGTAGGAGCCGATCATGAACGAGTCGTTGTTGAAGACGATGGACTTCGAATGGATCCCCCAGGTACCGTTGCGGATGCGCTCATCGGCAACGTGGCCCTCGCCCGAATACCGGCCCCGGTACACGTAGGCGCGGAAGTTTTCGAGGGGAGTGAACTGCCGGACGGTGGTGGTGAAAGCGGTGGAGATGGGCACCGCATCGGAGGACACGAGGCTGTTCGTGAAGAGACGGACTCGTGCGTTCCTTTGTTGAATGAGCTCAAAGAGCCGGTCGGTGATTTTACTCCTCAGAAAATAGGGCGATTCGATGGTGACTTCGTCGCGGATCTTATCCTCCATCCATCGAGCAATCTCCTGGCGCAGAAGACGGTAGCGCCGCTGGTAGTCCTCGCTGTTTCGGGCTTCTCGGGAGGTCGCGCCCTCTCGGTCTGAGGCGAAGGAAACCTCGGGGCAGGTGCGCTCCGGTCTGTCGTTGAAACTCCGGAGTCCATCCACTTCCACCACTCGACGGACTCGGTCCACCTCGGGGTCTGGGGCGAAGACTCGGCGTGCCTGCTCTCGCTGCTGGTCAAACTGGAACTGCTCGAGGCTCTCCCCGTTTTCAGTGTTCGTCGCCACTGGCCGCTCCGGCGGTCTCGGGGTTTCCACAATGGGGGAGGCCCAGTAGTTATCGAAGGTCTGCTGCATGTGCCGGACGACGTCTCCTCGGACGGTGACGTCTCGGTCCAGGTAGTTGTACTGCCGGTGGAGATCAAAATACTCGTCCGCGATGTTCCTTCCACCCGTGAGCGCTTCTTCGCCATCCATCACCATAAGTTTCCGGTGATTCCGGTACTGAGAATCATTTAACCGGTAGAGCGGTTGTGGGTTGTAGTAGCGAATCTCGATGCCCGCCGCCCGGAGCTCCTGGGCGTAGTGCTCGTTGAGCGCGAACTCCCCGGGAAACTTATCCACCATGATGCGCACCTTGACTCCGCGTCTGGCGGCTTCGCGCAGCTCTTGGAGAATCAGACGCCCGGAAACGTCAGGATCGAAGATGTAGTACTCCATGTCGATGCTTCGTCTCGCCCGTCGGATCATGTCGATCCGAGCGTAGAGGGAGCCCATGCCGGAATTGAGGACTCGCATTTGATGGGGGTTCCGCGAGGATACACGGTACGGCGGTTCGTCTCCTTGAGTCGGTGAAGTGACCGGGAGATTCTGCGAGGCATGACCGTAGCGACCAGGAAGCATCCGCAGGGGCTGACGTTCTCCACGGAGGGCCGATGCGGTGGCAGGGGTCGTCGCGGGTGTCGTCGCCGGAGTCGTGGTCGGGGTACTGCTTCCGGGAGTCGCAGGCCTGGCCGTCGGAGCCGGAGTCGTTTGAGTCTCAGGAGGGAGGACCTCCTGGGCCATCACGGACTGAGCGATGGTAACGGTGACCAATAGTAAAAGTCTTCTCATATTCGTAGCTCCCCTAAGGTCTTTCGGATGAATGAGACAAAATCATGAGGAGCGGACCCATAAGTTTTACTTCTTTGGCCAAAGAAACGAGAGGGAAGGATTTGATTTCAAAGATTCCGGTGCTGGAATCCCATCATGCTTATCTAGGCAACTCTCTCATTTAAGCAAACGAGATCGCACAAGTCTGACCGAGGTTGGCCGGTATTGGGTAAGTTCTTTCCAAAGGCAAACCTTTATCCTTAGAATGGAAGGACTCCATTCTTTTCAAGGCGATGAACGTGTCCCCGGCGGCAAAGACAACTGAGTTTTTAAAGATCGCTCAAGAATTCAAGCTGGGGCACCTCCAGACAGAGAGCTTTCATCCGAAAACCGCAAGCCTGTCTCAGCTCGTGAAGGGAGACGTAGAGAGCGCTCTTCGTCTCCTTCAGGAGGTCGATGCGGATGCCATCGCCATGATGGAGGATCGCACTCCCGTCCTTTGGGCCCTGGCCCAGGAGATCCGGAGTACCCTGAGCGCGGGCCACAAAGTCTTCCTCTGTGGCTGCGGGGCAACCGGTAGACTTTCCCTCGTGCTTGAAACACTTTACCGGCAGAAGTTTGGTCCCACCGACCAAGTGGTTTCTTTCATGGCAGGTGGGGATTACGCCTTAATCAAGTCGGTCGAGAGTTTCGAGGATAAGACCGAATACGGTGAGCGGCAACTCCTCGAGCTGGGTTTCGGTCCCCATGACCTCCTGCTGGCTTCGACGGAGGGCGGGGAAACTCCTTTCGTGATCGGTGCGGCCCTCAAGGCCGCCGAAACATCGCGACGCAAACCCTTCTTCCTTTATTGTAATCCGGACGAACTCCTCCTTCCGATCAAGCGCTCGAGAGAGGTTCTCCAGCATCGCTCCATCCAGTCCGTGAACCTGTCCGTGGGGCCCATGGCCGTCTCAGGTTCTACGAGAATGCAGGCCTCAACAGTTCTCATGCTTGGGATTGGTGTGGGCCTCCTCTATGTCCACCAAGACCGGACTTCCTTTGACTCATTTTATCGCGACCTTCTCCGCCGCCTACGGGAGACGGACTACACCGCTCTGGCCCCCTTCACGACCCAGGAAGCCCGGTGCTACCAGGAGGGCCGTTTCGTTAACTACGTCACGAGCTCAGCACTTGCGATCAGCATCCTCACCGACACAACCGAACGCTCCCCCACGTTCTCTCTTCGAGGATTTGAGAATCGTCTCGATCAACAAGGGACCCATGCGCTGGCCTACCTGTTTATCCCCGACGCTGCATCTTCTTCCGACGCCTGGACCGAGCTCCTCCAGCGCCCCCCGAGGGCCATCGATTGGGCCGAGCTGGGGGGACGAATCAATCTGGAGCGACTCCTGGGGTTCGACATTTCTCGCCAGGGTCTCAGTCACCGTTCAACGTCGGTTTCCGCCGAGGAGTTCTCCGTTGTTCATGACCGGGGATCCGTATCTCTCGCCTTCGGTGACGCCCAGATGAGCTTCCGCTGGGGGGATGATCCGCTCTTCAATCACCTGATGATCAAGATGCTCTTGAACGCACATTCCACTCTGATCATGGGACTCCTTGGTCGTTACGAGGGCAACGTCATGACCTGGGTCAGACCCTCAAACAACAAACTGATCGACCGTGCAGCGAGGTACGCTCTCCAGGTCCTTCACCGGCAGGGGAAGGAGTCGAGCTACGAGGCCGTGGTGGGGAAGATCTTCGAAGAGATCGAAAGTCTAAATGAAAACGAACCGGTGGTCATGAAGGTCGTGGCGAGGTTCTAGGCTTTTTTGTCGGTGTCGTCTTCCTTCATGCCTTTCTTGAAGTTCTTGATGGATTCTCCCAGCGCTGAGCCGAGTTGCGGAAGTTTGCGGCCTCCGAAGAAGAGCACGACAATCGCTAAAACAACCAATAACTCCATCATACCCAAGTTCATACCAACCTGCCTTTTTCTCTTCTTATTGTAGCTCAGTCCGTCAGTAAAGGCGAGCCAGGTCCATCCCGTACTTCCCAGGGGCATAGTTGGCCATGCGAGTGGCCTTTAAGTCATCGTATTTTCGCTGGCCATTGGTCAGGGCGGCGAAAGGGAAGATGGAGATCCCTCCCCGGGGAGTGAAGTCTCCCATGACTTCGATGTACTTTGGCTTCATGAGTTTAAAGAGGTCCTTGCAGATCTTCTGGACGCAGTCTTCGTGAAAGTCGCCGTGGTTGCGGAAACTGAAGAGGTAGATCTTCAGGGACTTTGATTCCACCATTTCTTTGTCCGCGATGTAGTTCACGTAAATTTTGGCGAAGTCGGGCTGGCCAGTTTTCGGGCAGAGCGAGGTGAACTCGGTGCAAATAAAGGTCGTCCAGGCGTCGTTGTCTGGGTGCTTGTTCGGGAACTTCTCCAGCACCCCTGGAGAATAGGAATCTGGGTACTCTGTTTGGGTGTTGCCCAGAAGAGAGACGGTCTTTAGGTCTTTGTCCGCGCGACCCTGCGACTTATACTTTTTGGCCATTGTCTAACCCTCGAATACTTTTGATTCTAGTCATTTAGGCACAGTTATGACAAAAAGTAGGGAATCTTACAACACAAAGAAGCGTATGGCAGAAAAAATCAAAGTTATCTTGGGTCAGCTCGGTTCTCCGAAAAGCACGAAGGTCTCAGATGTACGGAAGTACCTCCGGGAGTTCCTCGGTGACCCGCGGGTGGTTGACATCAATCCTCTTCTTTGGAAGCTCATTTTGAATCTCTTCGTTCTTCCGTTTAGGCCCAAGCGCTCCGCCGAAGCCTATGCTCGGATTTACGCACCGGAAGGGTTCCCTCTGGTCACCAACACGAAGAAGGTCGCCGACGCTGTGAGGCCCAAGCTCGATCCAAACCTCGAACTCAACCACATCTTTCTCCTCTCGGAACCGCGCGCTAACCGGGTCCTCGATGACTGGGAAAAAGAAGACGTTGCGACCCGCGCGCAGCGGGTCCTCGTGCTCCCGCAGTTTCCGCAGTACTCGGAAAGCACCATCGCCGCCGTGGTGGATGCGCTCGGGGGAGAGTTCAAGCATCGTGTGAACATCCCCACCTTCACCGTGGTGAGTTCGTACCACCGGTCGAAGGCGTTCATCGATCACTCCGTGAGGAAGATCCGGGAGTCCCTCGAGCGTCACCCCGACATCAAGGAGATCGTCATCTCCTTCCACGGCATCCCGCTGCGGCGAGTGCTGAAGAAAAAAGATCTCTACCTTCTCCACTGCCTCGAGACCTTCGAACTCATCCGCGAGCACCTCAAGGGAACGATTCCCCTCAGCATGACCTTCCAGTCCCGCTTCGGCTCCGAAGTGTGGCTTGGCCCCTACACCGACGAGGTCATCATGAAGAAGGTCGAGTCCGGCGTCGGTACGATCGGAGTCTACTGCCCGAGCTTCGTCGTCGACTGCCTCGAGACCACCGACGAAATCGGAAACGAGCTGGGCCATGAAGTGAAAGAGGTTGGCGGAAACCTCGTCCACATCCCGTGCCTCAATGACGACCCGGAGTGGATCGCAGACTACGCGAGCTTCATCAACGTTTACGCCAACGGCTCCGAAGCCCAGCGCCAGGAGCTCTTCTATTCCATCGACGCCAAAGAAAGGTACACCCACGTGATCAATGACCAAGAAAAGCACGCGCCAGCGAAACTCCCGGAAGCGTCGAAGAAAATCCTCAAGCTCATGTTCCTAACCATGTTCCTCGACCTCGTGGGATTCTCCATCATCTTCCCCATGTTCCCGGCCATGGCCAAGTACTACCTCGAAGTTGACCGAGACAATTTCTTCCTCTCGGGCATGATGAATCTCATTTCAAACATTCAGTCGATCTCTCTCGGGGCCGACGGTTCGCCCCAGATGAGCACCATCGTTTTGTTCGGAGGTTTACTCGGGGCCCTCTACTCACTTTTGCAGTTCCTTGCCGCTCCTGTCTGGGGGACCATCTCCGATCGCGTCGGGCGCAGGCCGGTGCTGCTCATTTCCGTCTTCGGTCTCTTCATTAGCTACGTCATCTGGATGTTCTCGGGCTCATTCACCTTGCTCATCATCGCACGCCTCGTGGGTGGACTCATGTCCGGAAACCTTTCCATCGCGAGCGCCGTCGTGAGTGACATCACTGACGAAAAAAATCGCTCGAAGGGAATGGCCGTGATCGGCATCGCTTTCGCGCTGGGCTTCGTCTTTGGCCCTGCACTTGGCGGAATCCTCTCCCTCTATAACCCCATCCTCAATTACCCGGCGCTCGAGGCCCTCGGGGTCAACCCTTTCTCCACCCCTGCAACACTGGCCGCGGTGCTGGCGCTGGTGAACTTCGTCACCATCTGGCGCTCATTCCCAGAGACTTTGAAACCGGGGGGCAAGGCGCACATCCAGCGGAGCGTGAATCCGTTTAAACTCCTAAGGCCTTTGCCGTTTCCGGGGATCAACCTCACGAACATTGCGTACTTCTTTTTCATCACGGCGTTCTCCGGGATGGAGTTCACGCTGACCTTCTTAGCGGTGGAGCGCTTCGGCTACACATCCCTTGATAATGCCTACATGTTCATCTTCATCGGGTTTGTGATCGGGATGGTTCAAGGAGGCTACGTGCGGAGGAAGGCCCATTCGGTGGGTGAAAGGAAAATGGCGTTCCAGGGTCTGATTGCGATCCTCCCGGGACTTCTGCTCCTCGCTTTCGCGCGAGTTCCGTGGATGCTGTACGGAGGTCTCTTTTTCTTGGCCGTGGGCTCCGCGATGATCATTCCGTGTCTCACCTCTTTGGTGAGCTTCTACACCCCGGCCCACATGCAGGGCCAGGGCCTTGGCATCTTCCGCTCCCTCGGGTCTCTGGGTCGGGTTCTCGGTCCGATCTACGCTTCCTTGGTTTACTGGAAGTTTGGTTCGGTGAATGCGTACCTCATCGGGGCGAGTCTCATCATCATACCGGCGCTCCTCGTTCGGCTCCTGCCGGCACCGGTCTCGAAGGAAGGGACCGCCGAAGCCTAGTTGACCGTCGGCTTCATCTTGTGAGTGATCGCGAAGATAACCGAGTCCTTAAAAAGATCCCAGAAGCGCTGGGTCTCCTTGGGGTCTGAGTTCGGAAGTTCTAACGTGTAAGTGGGGATGTGGTTCTCTTTTCCGGCCCAGTTCCCGAGGCTTCCAGGGAAAACGGGGTAGTTCGAGACCTTGTAGCCTGAGGACTTCTCGGACATTTGCTCCAGGAGTTCTTTGGCGGATTTTCCTGCCTCCGCTTTGAGCGAGGGGCCGTCGTAGTCCAGAAGCGTGAGCGGAGCGTGGACTGTGATGACCTTGTTGGGTCGGTAGCGCTTGATCAGGTTCATCTGGAAGATCGTCTCTTGCTCTGAGGCCGGGGCAGGGCCTGGGAACTTCCGTTTATCCTTCCGGTAATTCTGCACCCACTTTTTATGCGCTTCCCCCTTCCAGTCCTGGGTTGGAAAATTCCGATTCACGTCCACTCCGGCGGCATTGGTGCGGGTGGGTTTTGGGATGAAGAACGAATCCGGAGTCACGACCGGAGCGACGACAACCATCTTGTCTTTGAAGACGTGATTTGTTTTCAGCTCGTTGATCAGATCCCAGCAAAACTTCACGGGAGTGATTTCGTCGCCATGGACCCCACACAGAACCAACGTGGTGTTTTCAGCGCCGGCGGATTTTTCCTCGCCGAAGGTGGTCCAAACGAGGGGAGTCCCTTTTGCCGTTTTTCGCACCGTGAGCCATTGAAAATGTTCACATCGTGGTTTTCCCCAATTATAGTCAGTGAACTTCTTTTCAAGCTCCTGGCAGAAACTGGACACGGTTGCTGGCACCGGGAACACAGCGGGCGCATCTTTTTCTCCCCGTGCTAAACTCGGGAGAGTGAGACAAAGCGGCACCAGAAAAGTCGAGAGTGATCGGTTAGACATGCACTCCATTTTATTGAAACATCAGGAACCTGTCTTTATGAATAAGATCATCGTGGTGGCAAAAAATAAGCAAACGTATTTCATTAAAAGGCTGATGGAAGAACTCGGTCAAAGGGTTCAGCTCTTCGATCCCTGGAGTGACTTCTTACTTCCCGAAGGCCAGCGCTACCTCGTTCGGACGACAGGAGTTTACGGCAGTGACCTAGATCTCTTGATGCTCAAGGCCCTGCCCGCCGCCGCTGTCATTAATCCGCCCGAAGTCCTTCGACGTTTTCGGAGTAAGGATGAGCAGTACGCTTGGTTCGAAGCGCAGGATGTGCCCTGCCTTCCTTGGATTCCTCTCCCGGGCACTGAGCCTTTGGTGGTGGAGAAATTTTTTCGCCTGTACCCGGAGCTCCTCGTGAAGCCACTCCGGGGCCAAGGAGGGTGGGGGATCGAGGTTCTTTCCTGGGAGAAATTCAGGACCTGGAAGAAACAGCGGGGGAGTGATCTGTCGTATCTTCTTCAGCCCTTCGTGCGGGGAGGGCGCGAGTTCCGGTACTTCTTTATGGATGGGGAAGCGCCGCTCGTCCTCGAGCGTCAACCGAGGTCCGGGGTCGCGGCGAACTTCCGTCAGAATAGCCAGGCGGTGGCGGCGACTCTTCCCCAGGAGTTTCAGAAGGCGATCGAGGCCCTCGTGACGGCCTCGGGGGCAAGCTACGGGGCCATTGACCTGATTGTCTCCGAAGGCCAGATCTCCGTCCTTGAGCTCAATGCCGTCCCCGGAGTTGAGCAGTTGGAGGCGGTTTCTGGGGAGAACGTGGTTCGGCGCCTGGTTCACCGACTCTTGAGCTGAGCCCTCTTTGACCCCCATGGACCGCCAAAATTAAATGGCAGACCCCTCAAGTTTTCGACCCTCGGACCGATACGACGAAGGTCCAAAGTTTGAAAGGGAGCACCCATGCTGACCAGTTTCTCAGAGTTTAAGTACTACCAATCGTTTCGGGTTCCGGTTGAGTCCCGGGATGATGTTCAGTTCCTGGTCGAGTTTGAAAATGATCAGGGCCGTCTCGAGTTCGTCGAGCAGGTCAAGCTCTTGGACGTCAGCATGACCGGCATCGGCTTCACCACGCCAGCTCCGCTCCCCATCGGGACGACGGTGCGCTGTTCGCTGCATTTCAAGCGGCTGCGGTTCGACTTCGGCGCCAGCATTGTCCGTGCGTTCCATGAAGTCGGTGCACCCTCGGCGGATCTCATGAGCTACGGCGCAGAGCTCGATGCGGAGGACTACGGGAACATGAAGCGCTTCATCGAGCAGTACATCCACTCTCTTCCTCCCGAACGTCTGAAAGACTCCTTGATCCAGCTCGCCCTCACCCAGCACTACGCGTCCGAGAAAGAGGGCTTCGAGATGTTCTCGCTCTTGCTCTCGCTCTTTAAAGACATCACTCAGTTCGGTAACAAAGAGAAGTTCGTCGAGTCGATGCTCGAAGAAATTGTGCGGATCCTGAACGGTCAGCGGGCGACCATTTTCCTCATCAACACCGAGACCAACGAACTCGAGGCCGTCGCGGCCCTGGGGATCGAAAAAGAGCTCTTGAAATTTGACTACCGGAAAGGCATCGCGGGGTCCGTGTTCACCACCGGCGTCTCCCTCAACATCGACTGCAAAACGGACAAGGTGCGGTTCTCCGAAGAAATCGACCGGTTGACCGGATTTGATACGCGATCGATCATGTGTTCGCCGATCAGTAACCGCGAGGACAAGATTATCGGTGTCATCGAGGTCCTGAACAAGCGCAACGAGGACCGCTTCACTGTCGAAGACGAGAAGACGATGAAGGTCCTGGCCCTCATCCTTTCTTCCGTGTTCCACAATTACAATCCCATCTCGGAGAAGTCTCTCATCCGCCGCTTCTCGACTCCCTATGACCGGGAGTACGCGTGGATCGGGCGCTCGGGTCAGACCTCGGAGCTTCGGAAAGCGATCGTGCGCCTGAAAGACATCGACTCGGCACTCCTCATCACCGGCGAACCCGGCGTCGGGAAGAAGCTCTTCGCGCGCATCGTCCACAACGAAGGCAAGCGCGGGCTTGCGCCCTTCATTGTGATCAAATGCAAGGGCGTCGACGAGGGGAGTCTCTCCCGAGAACTCTTCGGAGACGGCCACAGTCCGAGCAAACTCGAAGAGTGCGTCGGCGGCACCGTCGTCATCGAAGACGTGGGCTTCCTCCCGCTCTCCTTCCAGCTCCAGCTCGCGAAGATCCTCACGGAGGGGCGCCTCCCGGGGTCGCACATCGCGCTCGACATCCGCCCCATCTTTACCACTTCGCGGGATCTTCGGGCGATGACAGAAACCGACGGGACGTTCAACCCAGACCTCTACCATCTCCTCTCGGTTACCGAAGTGCACGTAGATCCTCTGCGTAAGCGTCCCCAGGACGTCGAAGACCTTCTCTCGGTGTGCCTCCGGAAGGAATGCCGGAAGCAGGGGCTTCTCCTGAAGGAATTCTCGGAGACTGCCAAAGAGCAGCTCGTGAGCTACTCCTGGCCCGGCAACGTCGCCGAACTGGAGAAGGCGGTGGAGAAGGCCGTGCTCTACAACCCGAAGGCCCACGTCATCACCGACCTTGGCAGCAAGTCTGCGCCGATCATTGATGTCACGAAGACCGGGAACTGCCTCCTGGAGAGCATCCCCCACGCCGACGATCCGGCGATTCCACTGAAGGACCGGGTCGCTCTCGTGGAACGTGAACTCATCCTCGCCGAGATCAAGCGCCACAAGGGCAACAAGTCGAAGGCCGCCATCGCCATGGGAATTTCTCGTGAAGCCCTGCGGAAGAAGATGCTCATGTCCGACGAGATCCTCGAGGGCCTCCGGCAGGCCAAGACCGGGGCTCCGGCCGCCGAAACCAAAGCCGCTTAGATCATTTTCTTGGGGGGAGAAGTTTCCTTCTCCCCGTTTTCCCTCAGATTCTTTTCACACTCACCGATACCATTCCTATAACCATTTCGTGGAGACCACCATTGCAGCAGCTGGGCATCCTCCTGGCCAATTTCCGCTTCCTGGATCTACTGGACATCGCTGCCGTAGCGGTGATCGTTTACCGGTTCCTCTACATCGTCCAGGGAACCCGGGCGTACCAGATGCTCTTCGGGATCATGGCCCTCGCCCTCGTGTGGTGGAGTTCGCAGTACTACGAGCTCTACGCCCTTTCGTGGATCCTCCAGAACTTCTTTGACTACCTCTTCATCATCTTGATCGTCTTGTTCCAGGACCAGATCCGAAGTGCTCTGGTCTCCATCACCACCACCCGCTTGATCGGTCGCGGGGGCCGCTCCAAGTTCGACCAGCAGATCGAAGAAGTCGTCGCCGCAGCGTCCGCGCTTTCTCGGGAACGGACCGGGGCCCTCATCGTCTTCGAAAAAAACCAGGGACTCCTGAACTACGCCTCCTCCGGCACCCGGCTCGATGCCCGGATCCATTCCGACATCCTCTATTCGATCTTCCAGCCGAAGTCTCCGCTCCATGATGGCGCCATCATCATTTACAATGGCCTGATCCAGGCCGCCGGGTGTTTCTTACCCCTCTCGAAGAACGTGGAGATTGACCGCCACTACGGCACGCGCCACCGCGCGGCCCTCGGGATCACGGAGATCTCCGACGCCGTCGTCGTGACGGTCTCGGAAGAAACGGGCCGGATTAACATTTGCTACAATGGCGTCTTCCATTTCATGGAAAACGAAGAACTCCTGCGCAAGTACCTCCGGAAGTTTCTCCTCGAGATCGACCGCGTGGGCCTCGATCCAGTAGCAGGGCGGGCCTCATGAAGATGCGCAACCGGATGAAGAAGCATTCCCTGAAGTTTCTCTCGGCCTTCTTGGCCATCTTCCTCTGGGTGTATGTTCTTAATTCGGAGAAAGTGAAGTTTGAAAAAACCGTAAGCCTTGAGTACATCCTCCCGGTGGATATGATGTTCGCCCAGAAGCCACCGCAGGAAGTGATCTTCCTGATCGAAGGGCCCCGGGCCTTCGTCCGGACCGTGTCTGAGCGCGAGGACCGGCTGGTCATCGACCTGAACCGTGCCAACGCCCGTCGGGCGCTGGACTTTACGGTGGACATCAACCCCGCGCAGTTAAATCTCCCGTTCGGCATGGTGGTTGAGCGTGTGATCCCTCGGAAGCTTCAGATCCGGCTCGAAAAAAAGGCCAGCAAGATTGTCCCGCTGAAGCTTCTTTTTGCGGGGCAGCTCCCGGACCGACTGGCACTCCTTCACCCCGAGCTTGAGCCCTCGGAGGTTGAGGTCTATGGGCCCCGGTCTTTGATCTCAAAGCTCAAAGAGCTTCCCGTGAAACCGGTGGACCTCGAGGGCCTCCAAGGCCTTGATCAAGTGGCCGTGGAACTCCAGCTTCCAGACGAAAGGCTCACCGTGACCGGGGGCTCTGACGTGAAGCTTCGCTACCAACTGAAGGCATCGACGTCGAACTTTACCCTCACGGAGGTTCCGATCCGGTTTCTTTCGGAGAAGCGAAAGCTCAGTTCCAATGTCCGGTCCGTGGCGGTGAAACTGATGGTGCCGGAGCGTCTCCTTAAAAACCGATCAAACATCTCATCCACTGTCCAGGTCTGGGCGGATGTCCCGGACCAAGCGAAGGGGCGCATCACGGTTCCCCTAAAGGTCATCCTTCCACCGACGATCCATTTGCTGGAAATCTCCCCCAAGTCGATCATTGTGAATATACAATAAACTGGTATATTTGAAGCTGGGTTCCCCACCTTTAAAAGTGAGTTTGACAGATGTCAGGTCGCAAACTGTTTGGCACGGATGGCGTTCGTGGGAAAGCGAACATCTACCCGATGACTGGCGAAGTAGCCTTCGTTCTGGGCCGCGCCGTGACCAGTTACTTCCAGAAGAATTTTTCTAAGAAACCGCTCATCATCATCGGCAAAGACACCCGCTTGTCCTGCTACATGCTCGAGCAGGCCTTCTCCGCCGGAGTGTGCTCCCAAGGGGGCCGAGCGATCTTGACCGGGCCCCTTCCGACCCCGGGTGTAGCCTTCGTCACGCAGAGCATGCGCGCGGATGCGGGGGTGATGATCTCCGCCAGTCACAACTCCTTTGAAGACAACGGCATCAAGATCTTCGACCGGACCGGGCACAAATTGCCGGACGAGATCGAACTCGAACTCGAGAAGATGGTGCTCGATCCAACCCTCATCCCGCAGAAAACCGGGGAGGAGCTCGGGAACGCCAAACGGCTGGACGAGGTCATCGGTCGCTACATCGTTCACACCAAAGCTGCGCTCTCTCCGCAGTACTCTCTCGAGGGCCTTCGGATTGTGGTCGACGGCGCCAACGGGGCCGGCTACAAGCTCGCTCCCATCGTCTTCGAGGAGCTCGGTGCGGAAGTGATTTCGCTCGGGAATTCTCCTAACGGGACCAACATCAACCGAGGCTGCGGTGCGCTTCACCCTCAGCTGTGTGCGGAGAACGTCCGGAAGTTCCGGGCCGACCTTGGCGTCTGCTTGGACGGTGACGGTGACCGACTGACGATCGTCGATCACAGCGGCGAGGTCATTCACGGAGACAAACTCATCGGCCTGTGCGCGAAGTTTCTCAAAGACAACCGAGAGCTCGGTGTGTCCAATGAAGTCGTCGGCACCGTGATGAGTAACTTCGGGCTCGAAGTCTTTCTTTCGCAGCAGGGGATGAACTTTGTCCGCACCCAGGTCGGGGACCGGTACATCGTCGAACACATGCGGAGCAGCGGCGCTCTCTTCGGTGGTGAGCCGTCAGGCCACCTCGTCTTCAAGCGCTACTCAACCACGGGTGACGGAATCCTCGCGGCCCTCAAAGTCATCGAAAGCATCAAGTTCTACGACCGAGAACTCGGGGAACTGGCCTCGGAAGTGGAACTCTTCCCGCAGGAGCTCAAGAACGTGACCGTCGCCAAGCGCGTTCCTTTCGAAGACGTGGAGGCGATCCGCAAAGCGAGTGCGGCCGCAGAACAAAAGCTCGGAAAAGAGGGGCGCATCCTCCTCCGGTACTCTGGAACTGAACCCCTCGCACGGATCATGGTCGAAGGCCGTGACCAGAAGCTCGTCTCGGATCTCTGCGCAGACCTCTCCGAGGCCGTGAAGAAGGCCCTCACCTAGAAGGAACACCATGAAGTTTGCTCGCCTCGGCGTTAACATCGATCACGTCGCGACTCTGCGGCAGCAGCGCGGAGAATTCTATCCCTCGGTCGCTCGGGCGGCGGAAGTCTCCCTCGCTACTGGTGCTCAGCAGATCACGATCCACCTCCGTGAAGACCGGCGGCACATCCAGGACGCGGATGTCCCGGAGGTTCACGCCGTCTGCCGCCATCACGGAAAGCCACTGAACTTAGAGATGGGAGCGTCGGACGAGATGGTCGCGATCGCTGGGAGAGAGCGCCCGGAGTGGGTCTGCCTCGTCCCTGAGAAGCGCCAGGAGCGGACCACCGAAGGCGGTCTGGATGTGCTGGAGGCGGGGAACTACGAGCGCCTCGCCGTCGCCTGCAAGACCATCAAGGCCAGCTCTCCGCACACCAAGATCTCCCTCTTCGTTGAAGCCGGCGAGGCCGTCCTCCAGCGCTGCCTGACCTTGCCGGTGGATGCGGTGGAAATTCATACGGGAGATTTCGCCCGCGATTTCCTCGAGAAAAAGAGCATCCTTCCACACCTCGAGCGCTACAAGAAAGGCGCGCACATCATCAAGGGGGCGGGCCTCGGGTACCACGCTGGGCACGGACTCACCTTTGACTCCCTCTTGCCGCTCCTGCAGGAAGGGGAGTTCGAGGAGTACAACATCGGCCACTGGATCATCGCTGAAGCCGTCTTCATCGGTCTGGGGCACGTCGTGAAAGAACTCAACACCCTCATCCATAAGTATCCACTCAAGGATTAACCATGAGAATCGTCACACACGCGGAGATGAAAGACCTCGAGAAGCTTGCGCAGACGCGCTTCCATTTTCCGGAAAAGCTGATCATCGAAAACGTCGCTCTCCTCGGGGCCCGCGCCATCGTCGAGAAACTGGGCCCGGAGATTTCCCTCGGGGAACTCATCTTCCTCATCGGCAAGGGATTCAACGGAGGCACGGGCCTTGCGATCGCTCGGCACCTCGCGAGCATGGGTCACGAGACCAGGGCCTTCCTCCTCTTCGAGGAGCGCGACTGCTCCACCGAGGTTAAAGAGCAGCTGCGCATCGCCCGCGCCTACGGCGTCCGGACGACCCAGATCGATGAGGTCACCGCCCTCGAAGGGTACTTCCAGCAGAACTCGGCCCCGAAGATCATCGTCGATGCCATCTTCGGCACCGGTGTCCGGCTTCCGCTCTCGCACTTCCTCTACGATGTGATCAACCTCGTGAACCAAGAAAAAGCCTACACCATTTCCCTCGACATCCCCACCGGCGTCGAAGGTGATTCGGGCCAGATCCAGGGCAACGCCATCAAGGCCGACCTCACCCTGGCCGTGGGACTCCCGAAGCTCGGCTACTACCAGTCAGAAGGAGCTCGGCTCGTCGGAGAGGTCTGCGTGATCCCGTCGGGGTTGCCGCGGGAAGTGATCGAAACAAACGGCGATAAGTTTCTCATCGACCAAGATCTGAAGAACGATCTTCCCGAACGGCGGAACAAGTTCGGTGACAAGCGACTCTTCGGCCATACTCTGGTGATCGGCGGATCTCACGGCCTCACCGGCGCGCTCGTCATGTCGAGTAGCGCGGCCCTGAAGGTCGGCGCGGGCCTCGTCACCGCCTGCACCTGGGAGCCCCAGTACCAAGAGTTCATCTCCCGCCTGATCCCCGAAGTCATGACCGGTTTCATTCCGAATGACCAAGCCAAGTGGGGCAAGCTCTTACGGGACCTGGACCGGTACGACTCCATCGTCATCGGGCCTGGCCTCGGGAGATCGCTGCGCTCCCGGACCCTGGTCCTCGAGATCCTGAATAATTTCTCCGGTCCGGTCGTCCTCGACGCGGACGCCATCAACGTCCTGAACCTCAAGGATGACGCCGAAGTGTTCCGGGTCCGGAGCGCACCGACGCTCCTGACGCCGCACTTCGGAGAGTTCGCGCGCTTCACCGGGATTTCCCTTGAGGAGGTCACGAACGAGCCGTACCGGTACCTCAGAGGCACCATCGAGATGATCAACTGCTCGGTGATCCTGAAGGGGCCCTGCACCTACCTCGGGTTTCCGAACGGGAAGACTTTCTTCAATTTCTCCCCGAATGACGGCATGGCCACCGGGGGAGTGGGTGATGTGCTCGCGGGGATCTTGGGTGGCTTCATCGCCCAGGAGGCGAACCTCAAGAAGCGCGACTCGCTCTACAACATCTACGAGAACCTTAACCGAACGATCCTCCTCGGAGTGCTGATCCATACGTGGTCCGGGCGGTCCGCGGCGGACAAAGTCGGGGTCCGTCCGATGACAGCAACGAGCCTCATCGAGGCCCTCCCTGAGGCGTTTAAGGCGCTCGATGAACTTTTAAAAGAGTAGCATGAACACGAAGCCGATCCGCGACTGGAAGAAAGTTTACAAGTCCGACCTCTCCTACATCGTCTACGAGCTCAAGGACCTGACCAAGACCCCGGCGATGGTCATCCTCGAAGGGGATCTGGGCGCCGGGAAGACTTCCTTTGTTCAGGCCTTCACGGGGGACGCCGAAACCCTAAGTCCGACGTATTCGATCCTCTCCGAGTCGAAGACTCTCCTCCACGCCGACCTTTACCGGATCGAAAAGAACGAAGAAATCCTCCAGCTCGAACTCCCGATCTATCTGGAGGGAAAGCAGTACTTCTTCGTCGAGTGGGGACTGAAGTTTTCCCGGCGGTTGCTGCGAGAAATCCCGGAGACCTTCTCCGTCTACTTGCTAGAAATCAAGGTCAACTCCGGGGGATCCGACCATCCCGAAGGTCCGTCGAGGAACTTCTTCCTCTCATCGCTCCACGATGACTAACTAAGTCCGTCGGAAGATTTTGCCTGGAGACAAAAGCGCACCGGTGGGTCATTCCCAGGGGCTTAAGCCTAGAGAATCCATAGTTTTTTTCACCCCTCGCAAGACCTTGCCGAAAAATACAGGAATGTTTCGGATTTAGAAGTTGACGTGAGAAAATAGAAAAGGTCATACTATTTAGGAGATATTTAGTCTGGATTGTTGGGAGCGACATCGAGACGAAAATCTCCCGGGCGACAAGGATGGTTTCGGAGCCCGAGAAAAAGATCTACAAACTTTTTTTGGATTTATGGAGGAAGACAATGAGACTAACATCTAAAGGCCGCTACGCAGTTCGAGCAATGCTTGACCTAACTTTCCACTCGAGTGGAAATCCGGTTAGGCTGCAAGAAATCTCGACGAGACAATCAATCTCTCTTCACTACCTCGAGCAGCTTTTCCGAAAGCTTCGCACAGGAAAGGTCGTGAAGTCGGTCCGTGGTCCTGGCGGCGGCTACGTCCTCGCCCGGTCTCAGGACGAGATCTCTGTGAAAGATGTTCTCGACTGCGTCGGTGAGAACATTAATCCGGCCCGAGACATCCTCGGGGTTCCAAGCTCTGGCATCGAGATCATGAAGGACGAATCTGGAAACGACATCAACGCGATCGTCGACACCAAGGAATTCAATCTCACGAAGTCGTACTTCGAGAACCTCGGGACGATCATGCAGGACTACCTCGCAACCACCACCCTCGGGGACCTTGCGCGGAAGAGTGCCGGCGCTGCTTTCTCAGCGACGTCTCAGGACAACGCTGGCAAGGAATCGATCATCCGCCAGAATGTTGGAGAAATGAACCAGTAAGTCTGGTACACTTCATCGAGTGAACCTCGACCGACTCTACCTTGATTACAACGCGACGTCGCCGCTCTCTCCATCGGTCATTGACTGGTTGAAGAGCGGCGACTTTGTTTTTGCGAACCCCTCCAGTCAGCACACCGACGGGAAATCCTCCCGCCGGCAGATCAATGAGGCGCGAGATTTTATCCTTCGCTGCTTTGGGCGCTCCCTCTCCGACACTCGACTTTTCTTTCACTCAGGGGCCACCGAGGCTTTTCACACCATCGCGCACTCTTTTTCCGAGACGGCCAGGCTCGCCGGGAAGGAGCTCCTCATCTGCTTCTCTCGGATAGACCACCCTGCCGTCACGAGCCTGGAAGGCAAGTACTTCGGCCCTCACGTGAAGTTCCTCGAGCTCGTGCGTGGGCGCGACCTCCGGTACGCTCACGAAACGAACCTCGCCAATCTTCGCGACCGAAAGGAGAACAGTCCCGAGCTCCTGATCCTGTATCACCACCTCTGGGTCCACAATGAAACGGGCCAGGTCTCTGCGCTCGAGGAGCTCCGCCCTCTGCGCGCCATTCCCGATCTCACGGTGCACGTGGACGCTGTCCAGGCCCCGGGGAAGGTCGCCGACTGGCGGAATCTTTCTGAGGGTGATGTGTGGAGTTTCTCGGCCCACAAGTTCGGGGCCCTCAAGGGCGTCGGCTTCACGCTCTCGCGCTCTTCCGTCCCGTTTCATCCCCTGATCCTCGGCGGTTCCCAGCAAAGCAATCAACGCTCGGGCACGGAGAATGTGATGGGGGTCATCAGCACGCACCTGGCCCTCCGCGACCTCCAGGTGGTGAATGTCCAAAAGACTCAAGAGGAGCGCACGGCCCTCCTGAACTTCTTTGCCGCTGAGCTCGCCGGCGGCCTCGGCGGTGTGATCGACGATGGCCCCGCGGCCAGCAACACGATTTACTTTTATCTCTCCGGCGTGACCAGCGACGTGGCCCTGGCGGTGTTTGACCTCGCCGGGATCGAAATCAGCGCCGGATCTGCGTGCGCGAGTGGGACGGCCAGGCCGAGTCCCGTCCTTCTCCAGCGGGGTCTGGGGGCCATTTCCCGCAATGGCCTGCGGGTTTCTTGGAGCTTCACCCTCACCGGCGAAGAACGGGTGAGGATCGAGGACCGGTTCCGCGCCGTTTTCTTAAGGTTCCGGCGCGCGTGACAGGTTTTCTTGGCAGTTCCTCGCCCGCGCGGTGAATTCAGGATCTTTTTTGATCCTGTCCTGGGCTTCTTCCGCCTTATAAAAATCCACTTTTTTCCAGAACCTTGTCCCGTATAATTGTCTTTTATGGGAATGCTTGAGCGTATCAAAAAGCGTCAGATCCAGGGCTTCAAAGATTTCGTGGTTAACATGGAAACCACGGGCCTTCAAACTCGCGGGCAGATCTTCATGTCCGGAGTTCTTGAGGACCCGCTCTACATGAGCTACGTGATGAAAAACATCCGGAGCTTCGAAGACTTCCTGGGCCTTGACAGTGACGACGTTGAGAAGGTCCTCTCCCAACAGGATCAGCTCCCGGGGCTTTTCGCGAAGTGCTTCTTCGGGGCCCCCGAAGACAAGCTGATGGAGCTTGAGGTGGTCATTCCGCGCTTCTTTGGCCGCTTCAAAGACGAGCTCTCCTACTTGAAAGAGGTCACTCCGGCCGAGCGGGAGGGGGCACGCAATTTCATCCTGAAACTCACCCGGAAGCTCCAGGAAGAAGAGCGGATCCACGGCTTCCGCTGGGACCTTCCCCCCCAGGACTTTTATTACCCGAAGCAGTTCAAGGATGGGGAGCAGAGGCTCTTCTTTGATAACGGCAACGTCGCCACGGAGGGAACCTACCTCAAGGGCCGTCGCATCGGGGGCTGGCGGCACTTCTATGAAACCGGGGCCCTCCTCGCCGCTGGAGACTATTTCGACGGAGAAAAAACCGGAGGGTGGATTTTCTACTTCAGTTCGGGAGCCAAAAAGTCTCAGGGGAAGTACCTGAATGATTTGAAGCACGGCACGTGGAAAGAGTGGGACCGGAGCGGCGTCGAGGCCGGGGTCGTCTACGAGCAGGGAGTGCGAAAGAGCTAGTCCTCGTCGAGGTGAAGGTCCTCGGAGATGGTGACTCCGTCAACCATGCGGTCGGCCTTATCCTCGATGAAATCGAACTGAATCTTCTCGAGCCCGTCGAAGACTTCTTCGAACGCGATTGTGATCGTGGTCGGGGCCACGTCCATGAGTGACGTGAGGAAGTAGTTCTTCCCGAACAAGGAGATCGCTTGCTCATCCTCGGTCACGTGCCGGAAGTCAGACTCATCGATCAGGGGGTTGTGAGAGGTATTCTTCACGATGATCGCCCCCTGGATGCGCTCCTTCGGAAGGTCCTTGGTCACGCCCCAAGTGGTGAGTGGAAAGTAGTCTAGATGAAACGTCGAGTTCCCGTAAGCGAGGCGCCGCGGGACCACCAGGCGACCCATGAACTTCCGAGTCGTTTCGTCTTTGGCCTTGCGCATGAGCTTTTCCGCGAGGAGGGAGTCTTCGATGCGAATGATGTAGTGCCCGGGATGCTTGGTGGAGCGGAAGAGGATGTACTGGAACGCGATGCTAAAGAGCGTAAAAAGCTTTTGTTGGTCGAGGTGGATATGCTTGGCAGGGCATTCAACTAACGTTTTGACCGCTTCATAGAGGGTTGATTTATCGAGATCTTTCTTTCCAGACATGGGGAGAATCTCCTCGAAAATTTAGCCTTTGGCAACAAGCAAACCCACCCCCTAAGTGGGGAAAAGAATTGACGATCCCTCGGCCGCTAACTTATGATGCAGGTTAAAAATTCAGTGAACTAACCCTCTAGACCATTTGGAGTACAGATGAGTATTGACAAGAACCTGGCGAAAACCAGAAACATTGGGATTTCTGCCCACATCGACTCTGGTAAGACGACGCTATCAGAACGTATCCTCTTCTACTGTTCGAAGATCCACAAGATCGAGGACGTTAAAGGCGGCGGCGCCGGAGCCACCATGGATCACATGGAGCTCGAAAAAGAGAAGGGGATTACCATTACGTCTGCTGCTACGACCATCGATTGGGTTGGAGTAGACAAAAAAGGTATTCCATTCGCAGAAGGTGACGGTAAGTCGATCAAGATCAATCTCATCGACACTCCGGGACACGTTGACTTCACCGTTGAAGTTGAGCGCTCCCTTCGCGTTCTCGACGGCGCGATTCTGGTTCTCTGCTCTGTGGCAGGTGTACAATCTCAGTCCATCACGGTGGATCGGCAGATGAAGCGCTACCGCGTTCCTCGCCTCGCGTTCTTAAATAAAATGGACCGCATGGGTGCCAATCCTTACAACGGAACAAAGGCCCTCCGCGAAAAACTGAACCACAACGCTGTTCTCATGCAGATTCCTATTGGAGCCGAGGAGAACTTTAGGGGTGTCGTTGATCTCATCACCATGAGAGCCTACTACTTCGACGGCGATAACGGCGAGCATGTCCGTGAAGAAGACATTCCTGCTGACCTCGCTGACCAGGCCCACAAGGCCCGGGAAGAGATGCTCGACATCGTATCGGCCTTCGATGACGTTATGATGGAAGCCATCCTCGATGGAAAAGAAATTTCTGAGGAGCAAATCCACGCCGCCGTCAGGAAGGGTGTGAACGCGCTCCAGTTCACTCCGGTGTTCATGGGCTCGGCCTTCAAGAATAAAGGCGTTCAGCTCCTCCTCAATGCCGTTGCGCGCTACCTGCCGTCTCCTCTGTCTTGTGAGAAGCCGAAGGCCATCGACTCAACGAAGAACACGAAAATCGATCTCTCTCCAGAGTATGATAAGCCCCTCGTCTGTATGGCCTTCAAAATCACGGACGAACAGTTCGGTCAGCTGACGTACACGAGAATTTACCAGGGGACCCTCAACAAGGGTGACACCCTTGTGAACACTCGGACGAAGAAGCGCGTGCGGATCGGTCGGATCGTTCGCATGCACGCCAATGACCGTGAGAACATCGACTCTGCTTCTGCGGGTGACATCATCTCCATGATCGGCGTCGATTGTGCGTCGGGTGACACGTTCGTGGCAGAAGACGGAGGCGTCGACCACCTGTCATGCGAAGGAATGCACATTCCTATTCCGGTGATTGAGCTCTCAATTAAGGCTAAAGACAAAGAGATGCAGGCCCGGATGTCCAAAGGACTCCAGCGCTTCATCAAAGAAGATCCTACGTTCCACCTCTTCACTGATGAAGAGTCTGGGGAAACGCGGATCGCCGGAATGGGAGAGCTCCACCTTGAGATCTACGTTGAGCGCTTGAAGCGTGAATACAAGGCTGAGGTTGAGATCGGGGCACCACAGGTGAACTACCGTGAAACAATCCGCGGCACGGCCAAGCTCGAGTACACCCACAAGAAGCAAACGGGGGGTTCAGGTCAGTTCGCCAAAGTTGCCGGTATGATCAAGCCACTCGCTGCGGATCGGAAAGAGCGCGAAGACCAGGTCTACCGCTTCGTCAACGAAATCAGAGGGGGTGTGATTCCGAACGAATTCATTCCTTCTTGTGACCGTGGCTTCGGGGACGTCATGAATAAAGGCCCTCTCGCAGCATTCCCGGTGATCGACGTTGAAGCCTACCTCCAAGACGGTCAGTACCACGACGTTGACTCCTCTGATATGGCCTTCCGAATCGCCGCACGGATGGCGATGAGAGATGCCATTAAGAATGCAAACCCGATCCTTCTTGAGCCAATCATGAAAGTCGAAGTTGAAACTCCGCAAGAGTTCCAGGGCTTCGTCATCGGTGACCTTTCCTCTCGCCGGGGAGTGATCCTCGGGTCTGAAACAACAGAGACCGGCGACGCGATCATCAACGCTCACGTCCCTCTCTCCGAGATGTTCGGTTACGCCACAGTTCTTCGTTCAGGGACTGCTGGTAAGGCCGGATACTCGATGGAGTTCGCCAAGTACGAGCCATGTCCTTCTCACGTTCAAGAGAAAGTCATCGTGGCACGGAAAGAGAAGCTCGCAGAGCGGGCCGAGTAATCCTCGCTGAAAATTGAATCCAAGGAAGGGGCCGCTTTGTCGGCCCTTTTTTTTACCGGTTCTTAACTCGATGACTGGTCTCTCTGAGAGCAAGAGCCTTTGAGGGGGTAGCGTGCGGAGTCGGTGAACGCCGAAATTTCGACTGCGATAAGGTTTGGACTGCCTGCGAGATCTCAAATAGTGGTCTAGGCGCTGGCCGTGAATCCGATTGTCGTTAGTAGCCTAGGGAACTCCATCTATCGTAGCTGGTCGTGGTCCACGTAGCGGTTGATACCCTTGTCGTCGTGGAGTGTCTTGGAAATACCGTTCTTGCTCTAGCCGACGATTCCTTTCCGCCAGCGTCTCGGGAAAAAAGATATCGGCGCAATCTTGGTCAGAGACTATACTTACACCCCCCGATCGAGCATGGAACCTACAAAACCCTCTGCCAGTGTGGTCCCTTGAAAAACGATACTCGCCCTCAAGCTTGTTGCTTGCATCTGCAATCTTTTCTAGATCTGTCGTGGCAACTCCTGTCACATTCGTTGTGCAATCCTGGTCTGGCATGGCTTCAACTCGGGTTTGAAACGTTATCATCACGGCCAGTAAAGGAAGTGCACGAGCAATTGTCTTAAACGGCATGGTTTCCCCGCTGAAAGATTGTGGCTACTCATCGGCTATCAGCAGAGTTTTATTTAGTGCCTTTCATTTCTTTGCGATTCTTGCCTCCTAACAAGGACTTAACTCCTTATCCTAGTTAATTGCAGCAGGGACCCATCACATGATGGGGTCTTTGTGTCTAAAGACTGGGAGTTGAAAGTTTTTAATCTTGTTCGAAACCATCAGTCGGCAAACGACACGTTCTGAGGTGGGGGGCGGCCGATTACAATTGATTAATCGTACTTTCGTCATGTCAGGAATGGGGAGCAAAGGCGTAACTGATAGACTATCGATGCAGGCCATTTCAAATTCAGTCGATGATTCCTGCTCGATCGTAGCGTTTGACAACACCACGATCATTATCCCTAGTGGTCTGCTCATTGGTAGGGGTAGAACAAATGATTTCTGCCTCTTTAGGCGTGTATTCAGTTTACAGTGGCACGCGGATATATTAGTAAACCTTATACAAGGTATAAGGTGAAGCCCATGGTTGAAACATCCATGTTACAGGTGCTTATCGCACTGTCGCACAACGAAAATATTTCCAAAGCTGCGGAGGAACTGAACGTTACTCAGTCTGCCGTCTCCCAAGCCTTGAAGAACCTCGAGGCCAAAGTCGGATTCCCGATCATCACTAGGCAGGGGAAGTCGGTCAAACTCACCGAAAATGGGATGCGGCTGGCCAAGGTCGCCAAGCAGTACTTCAAGCGCATCGAAGAAACCATCGAGCAGATTCACCTTGAGAACCACGAGATCAAGGGCAAGCTCCACGTAGGGTCTCTCTATGGCCTTGGGAAAACATGGCTGTCCTCCCGGATGCTCGACTTTCTCACGGGCCACCCAGACCTCGAGGTCCGGCTCTCCATGGACTTTCCGGAGAACATCGTGAAGAAGTTTGAGCAGCATGAGATTGATTGCCTCATCATGCCCGAGTACCTCGTTCCGGCCTTTGCGGAGAAACGCGACCTCCACGATGAGTACACCACTCTGGTCTTCTCCGACCGCTTCGCGATTTCGAAAGCGACCGAGTTAAAAGAGATCCTCGCGTTGCCGATCATTTTCTACGAGAGTAACGATCCCAATTTCTACCGCTGGTGCCGAGAAAAGTTCGGCGTGGTTCCGCGGAACATCAGGCCTCGGCTCGTGGTCAATTCCTTCGGGCAGATGCTCCAGGCGGTGAACGAAGGCCTGGGCCTGGCCGTGGTCCCGACCCATGTGCTCAAGCGCTCCCACATGAAAACGAAAGTGAAAACCGTCGGCAAGGAATTTGAGGTCTTCAGCAATAAGGTGTCCTTTGCCTTCCATGCCGATGAGGCGCAGAGCTACAAAATCACTGAGCTCTACAAGTTCTTACTCGAAGTGGCCAAGGACCTCTAGGGTAGGCAATAGAGGTATCCAAAAGTCCGGAATTCTCTGATAATGAGTTCATGAACTTCGACCAAAAAAACTTCGAAGCCTGCGTTCCCGGATTCTTTCTTCCAATTCTCGCCGAGCTTCAGCGCTCGGGCCTCGTTGCGACGTTAGTGGGTGGCGCGGTCCGGGACTACTTTCTCACCGGGACTCCGGGCCATGACTGGGACATCGAACTCACCCATGGGACTCTCACCTTTGAGAAGGGCCTCTGGAAGGATTTAGGCAAGGCCCTCGGGCGCTTCGGGAAGACTCAATTCCTGCCCTACGAGATCATCCGCCTTGACGTCGGAAGCCACCAGCTCGAGTTCTCTCCTCCCCGGCGCGAGCACTTCCGTGAGTCTGCTCGTGATCATTCTAACTTCGACGCTGAGTACGTCTTCTCGCTTCCGTTCTCGGAGGCGGTGAAACGCCGGGACTTCACGATCAATGCCATGGGAGTGCGCTTTTCCGGTGACGGAAAAAACAGCACGTTCCTAGATCCCCTCGAGGGCCTTCGCCACCTCCGAGAGAAAGTTCTCCATTACGCCGGTTCCGACTTCGGAAAGGACCCCGTGCGCTTCCTGCGGGCCCACCGCTTCGCGAACAAGCTTAAGTTCTCTTTTTCCCCAGAGCTACGAGTTGTGCTTGAGCGCATGCCCTTGTCGGGGCTCACTCCGGCCTATCTCTGGAGTGAGATGCGAAAGTCCGCCGATCCTGTGAACTTCATCTCCTACCTGGTTCAAGAGAAGAACGAGGAGCTGCGTGTTCCGCTGGACCGGACGTTCACAGACCGAGTGACGGAGCTAAAAAAAGTTCTAGCGGATCCGCGCCGGTTTGAGACCTGGGTCATCGGGCTCGAATGGATCGGGGTTTCTTCGGAAAACTGGTCTCGCTATTTTTCCATGAGCACGGAAACGTCTCGCAGGCTTGCCCGCTGGGCCCACGCCTCCCGTGCCTTTGCGACGGAGTATCCCGAGAGCTTTCAAGGAGACTTCGACGAGGTGAAACTGCGTTCGGACTTCGAGCTTCTCTTTGACTGGTACTTCACAACGAAGCAGCTCCTTCAGAAGAATCCTGACCTCCCGCTCATGGCGATGATCGAGGAATACCTCCCGCACTGGATCCACCTCTACCGCTTCGAGGCCCCCAAAGACGTGAAGCACATTGATCCACCCTTCCGGGCGAAGTACCAGGTCTGGAGCGTATGCCAGCGACTCTAGCCCAGCTTGCCCCGGGCCACATGCTCCAGGTGCGGCAGATTTTTTTTGAGACCTCATCCCGGAGAGAGTTTACCGATGCGGCGGAGCGAGAACAGTTTTTCACGAAGTACGTTGGATACTACCATCGGCAATTTCCGGAGTGCTGCTGGGTGGCCCTGGACCAGGACAAAGTCCTGGGTTACCTGGTCGCATCACCGCAGACGAGTGACTCGCAGCTCCTGGAGCTCCAGCCGCACCTGGGGGTCTTTCAGCACGAAGTCGAAGCGTACCCGGCGCACCTCCACATTAATTGTCACCACGATGCGCGTGGGCAGGGAGTGGGGCGTCTCTTGATGGAAAAGATTGAAGACCACTTTCGGACCCAGGGGATTCGGGGTTACCACATCATGACCTCACCCGACTCTTCGAATAGGTTTTTCTACCAGAAGCTTGGGTTTACCTACGAAGTGATTCTCGTTTTCAAGGGGACTCCTGTCCTGTTTATGGGTAAGAACTTGTCTACTAATACACTTTGACAGATTCGAATTGTGCGCCTTAACCTAATCCTAACATCTCTATCCTTTGGCAGGTCACATGAAGTACTTCGTCACTTGGCTCCTCTTTGGTATCGCCCTTTGCTTTGCGGAGGACACGCCCACAGTTCGACTGAACCGGAGCGTGACCTTCGCCGACGACCTCATGTTTACGAACGTCGACAAAGTCGTGGAGCGGCAGCTGGCCTCGTTCCGCCGGCTGGGGCTTAAGGGAACCATTAAGTTCGGCCAGACAACCTACCCCAAGACCATCCTCCGCGACTCTTTGGTGCTGTTTAAAGAGATCGTCGATCGGGCGCGCACGTGCCTCAAGCGGCGACCGGAGACCTCTTGCATGGTCGAGTTTAACTCCGAGCTCAACCAGAAGTTTGATATCTACGCACCAGTGCCTGCGTCCACTGAACCGGGATCTGGACAGGTCGCTACGACAAAGTTCACCTCCTACTATTCACCGGATCTTCATGGCTCACGGACACCCACCCCGCGCTACAGTCGAGCGATCTACCGGACACCGCCGGCCCCCCACGATAACTACAAACGCAATGACATCGACTACAAGGGCGCGCTGGCCGGCAAAGGCTTCGAAGTGTTTTGGGTCGAAGAGTCGTTCTTTGACCTCTACCTTCTCCACGTCCAAGGAGGTGGACGGATCAATCTGGAAAACCCGGATGGGACAAAAGACGTGAAGTACCTATCCTACGACGGCAAAAATCGTCAGCCCTTTAAGATGATCTACCACTACATGCTAGAGAAGGGGTACCTGAGCCGTGGTGCCGCCGGGATTCCCCAGCAGCGCCGCTTCCTCGAGGAAAACCCAGATAAGGAGGAGGAGATCTTTGCGACCTGCCCATCCTACGTCTACTTTAAAGAGTCCAGCGAGGAGCCCGTGGGCCTGAATAACATCCCTTTGACGGAAGGTCGCTCACTCGCGATCGATTCAAGGATCTACAAGACCATGGGGCTGTTAAACTTCGTGAAAGCAGTCAAGGCCTCCCACATTGACGAGAATGGCCGGGTGGTCAAGGTTCCCTTCTCCCGCTTCTTCGTCGCCCAAGACACCGGCGGAGCGATCCGAGGTAACGCTCGGTGCGATCTCTACTTCGGTTACGGCCCCCAGGCCGAGCTCACCGCCTATAATATGAACAACCAAGGCGAGCAGTACTTCCTTGTGAAAAAGACCGCGCGGGTTCGGCGCAAGGGGCATAAGTCTCCCTAGGCTGGATTTTCCGAATCGATGAAGGTGACTTCGAGGTCAGGAAAAGCACTCTTCACTTTCTGCATGAGGCAGATGATGCCAGGGCGTTCCGTGGCATGATGCCCTCCTGCGAAGTAATGAATCCCGGCCTCTCTCGCGTCGTGCCAATTGTACTCTGAAATTTCCCCAGTGAGATAAGCGTCAAGGCCATCCTCTTGAGCGCGTACCCATTCGTTATTGGCGCCACCGGTGATGATGCCCACCGTTTGGATCTCACGGCCCTCGTCCCGGGAAGCGAGGATGACCGGGTGGGCAAGAAGGTGCTGAATTTCCTCCCGCAAAGCGCGCGCGCTCACTGGGGCCGAGAGCTTCCCCTTGATTCCTAGGGGCTGGCGCTTCGTCACGGCAAACGGCTGGAGCTGTGACATCCCCAGTGCTCGGGCCAGGGCGGCCGCGTTTCCGACCTCCGGATGGGCATCGAGAGGCAGGTGGTAGGCGAAGAGATTCAGCTCGTGGCGGATGGCCAGTTTAAGCCGCTCTCCCCAGGGCCCGATGACGGGTTTTGCCCCGTGGTGCTTCCAAAAAACTCCGTGGTGGACGGTCAGACCGTCTGCGCCCCAGGCCAGGGCCTTGGTGAGAGAATCCTGCGTCGCAGAGACCGCAAAGGCCAGGCGCTTCAGCTCGCTCTTGCCTTCGATCTGAAGCCCGTTCGGAGCGTAATCTTCGAAGAGCTCTGGTGTCAGGAGCTGATTGAGATACGAGAGGAGGCCTAATTGCGATACGGACATGCTGTTTCCTTTTCAATCGACGGTCAGTTTAATACAATTTTTCCGTCTAAAACAAAGGATTCGACAATGAAATTCAGGCCTGGATTAGTTTACGGTTCCGCGCTCACAGACCTCTACCAATACGCCAAGGAAAACAAGTTCGCTCTTCCGGCCGTGAACGTCATCGGCACTGACTCCGTCAACGCTGTTCTCGAGACCGCCCGGCTCGTGAATTCTCCCGTGATCATCCAGTTCTCCAATGGAGGAGGGCAGTTCTATGCCGGGAAAAGTCTGAAGCTTGAAACCGACCGGGCCGCCGCTCTGGGATCCATTTCCGGGGCCCACCACATTCACATGATGGCCGAAGCCTACGGGGTTCCCGTGGTCGTCCACACCGACCACGCCGCCAAGAAACTCCTGCCCTGGATCGACCACATGCTGGCGGCCGGAGAGGCCCATTACAAGCTCCACAAGAAGCCACTCTTCTCGTCGCACATGCTCGATCTCTCCGAAGAATCCCTCGAGGAGAACGTGGACATCTCTGCGCGCTATTTTAAACGGATGAACGCCATGGAAACCGGCATCGAGATCGAACTCGGTGTGACCGGAGGAGAGGAGGATGGGGTCGACAACTCGGACGTCGATAACTCCAAGCTCTACACTCAGCCCGAGGACGTTGCCGTTGCCTACGCGCGCCTGCGAGAGGTTGGGAGCAACTTCACCATCGCGGCGTCGTTCGGGAACGTCCACGGCGTGTACAAGCCAGGAAACGTCAAGCTCTCGCCCCAGATCCTAAAGAACTCGAGTGATTATGTGCAGAAGAAGTTCGGAACGGTAGCGAAGCCCGTTTCATTTGTTTTCCACGGGGGCTCTGGTTCCCAGCAAAGTGAGATCCGTGAAGCGATTGACTACGGCGTGATTAAAATGAACATCGACACAGATATGCAGTGGGCGTTTTGGGAAGGAGTGAGGAACTTCTACGAAGAGAAAAGGGCGTACCTCCAAGGCCAGCTCGGAAATCCAGAGGGCCCCGAAGCTCCGAATAAAAAATACTACGACCCGAGAGTCTGGCTCCGGAAAGGTGAGGATCAGTTTGTGAAGCGCCTGAAGGTGGCGTTCGAGGACTTGAACAACATCGGAAGAAACTCCTAGGGGTCCCGGGAGACGTAGAGTTCCTGGGCCTAACTAGAACTTAACTTGTGACGGTTAAACTTGTGAGGCAATGTCCGCGTGTCTAACATCATTAATCAGGAGTCCCTATGAAGTTCTTGGCATCTCTCTTCGTGCTTGTAGCTCATGCTACAGTTTCTGCTTCTAGCTATCCGAATTCATTCGATCTCGGTGGGCATATCCTCAATGTCGATATCTCTCATGCTCGATTCGTTGAACTTCCGGTCAAGACTGAAGTGCGACCGATCCCAGGCTGTACGTATGGCCACGATGACTATCCCCGGACCTGTGAAGAAGTCGTTGTCCTTGAGACTGACCCGGTCATTCAGGTTCAGCTTGCCTATGATGATCCTCGCGACAATACCAGCTCCGAGTCACCGGCCTCCTACTATGGGGTGGTCGTGAACTTTAGTACCTCGGAATTCACAGCGGAAGAAGTGGCCGAGTTCAAGGCCGCTCGGTTCAACTGGCGCCGACCGTTCTCTACCAAGCACATCCGCATCGCTCGCAAGTACTTTTCCTTGGAAGTGAAGAACGTCAAGAAGGCCCAGCAGGTCATCGACTATCGGAACTCTAGGTTCTGTGACTCTTACGACGGCGATGGGAATCGGATCCCACTCCCTGGTTGCGTTGAGAATGTTGTCTACAAGACAGTTATGGTAGGGGTGAAGCGCGTAACCGTGACGCGCAAACCGAAGACTCTTTAGTTTCACTGTGAGTTGGGGCCCAGGCCCCAACTTTTCCTTGGTTCCCTTTCTCCGCTCCCCCGAGTATTATTTTCCCATAAGCCGATTTTTCATTTGTGAACCTTGAATTTTTGAAGGATTGTCCGCCAAACTTTACCGGAGGCCTCATGCGCACTCTCTTGACCGTATCCTGTTTGTTCCTCTCGTCCGTTGCTATTGGATCAGTCAGCTTTAACAACAGCGTCGATTTCCCCGCAAACGCTCGGGACGTCGGACTCTCCTTTGCGGAGTACCGGATCCTTCCGACGAAAACCGAAGTCCGGCAGATCCCTGGCTGTACGACCTACGGCGACAGTGCTCCTGGGGACTGCGATGAAGTGATCGTGCTCGAATCCGTGCCGGTCGTTCAGGTGAGCATCGGACACACGGTAGAGCGCCGCCACGATGACGACGTCTACAACACGAATCCGTTCTCGACCTACGTGGTGAATTTCAAGACCGACCTGTTCTCTGAAGAGGAGATCGCTCAGCTCAAGAAGGCCCGGAGGATTTTCCGTTCCACCGGCGGGGCCCTCGCAAAGAAACTTTTCCGCTTCGAGACGAAGCCAGTTCAGCGGACTCGGATGATCGTTGACGTGAAGAATTCTGTGTTCTGCCAGTATCAAGATTCCGAGCGCTATCCGGATCCGATCCCGGGCTGTGTGCCGAAGATCGTCTTCAAAGAAGTGGTCGTGAAAGCTCTTGAAGTGACCGTTCTTAAAAAGTAAATCTGACCTCACCGCCGCCTGGGATTTCGCCTGGGCGGCATCACTAAAGCACCTTCCGTAAGCGCCCGAGAGCAATTTCACAACCCTTCGCAAAATCTCCCCAAGGTCCCCCGTGCAGTCGGGACAGCCAGCGATCCAGGGTCAGGGTTCGCGAGAAGTAGAAAAAGACAAAGCCCACGGCAAGAGGTCGGAGTAAGTGCCAGATGATGCTGGAACGATGGTGCTGAGAGTAAAATAGAAAGACCGCCGTGAGCCCGAGGGAGGCGAGGAACAGGGGCCTCGAGAGATCTCTCAGGGCAAGAACCGCAGGATGCTGGTTGCTGACCGGGTTTGCCTTGGCAAAGATCACGAGGCGCTCCTGCAGAGACTCGTCTCCCTTTCGCCTCCATGCCAAGAACGTGAGGCCGATGGCCGTTAAAGCTTTGAGTCCCATGAGGCCCAGGAGACTCCCGAGGAGATCCTCTTCTCTCAGAGCGTGGAACGGAAGGGTTTTCTGGTACAAAATCCTAACGGCCTCAAACAGTGTGTCTCCGAAAAAGAGATAGTAGGTAATCACGGGCTGCACAAACGACCAGAGGGAAAGAAGGACCGAGCCCAAGACAAGGCCCGGGAGATTCACTCCGATACGGGTGCCGAGTGAAAAGAGAAGGCCCTGCATGGAAAGGCTCAGCATGGGGCCAAGTTTATTCCCCGCTGGGGCGAGAGACTTCATGACCGCGGCCACGTTTGAAATGGAGTACGCAATCCTTGGGTCTCCGGTTTTGATCGATGCGCAGGTGAGGAGGTAGCCTTGGTTCAGCGAGAGGAAGAGGCCCCCGAAGGGGATTCGAAAGGCCTGAAGAGTTGTCCCGAGGCCCAGCTCGACCAGAGAAAGAAGTGCGCCGTAATGACCCAGGACTCTGACCTGAGGACTCTCTTGAAGACTCGCTTCGTCACTCATCTCGCACCTTGAGAAGTTCGGCCGCGATTGACACTGCGATCTCCCAGGGTTCGTTGTTTCCGATCGGAAGTCCCATGGGAACCCGCAGTCGATTGAGGAAAACATCGGAGACGCCGAAGTCACGAAGCTCGCGCTTAATCTTGATCCCCTTCACTTCGCTTCCGATGACGCCGATGTACGGGGCTTCCGGCGCATGCCGAGCGATCTCCCGGAGGATCGGAACATCATGGGCGTGACCCATGGTCATGGAGAGGAAGAAGCTTTGCGGAGAGAAAGTCGAGACGAGATCTTTGGGGTCAGGGTGACAGATGCCTCTCACGCCGCTTAACCGGGAGACCCAGTCTTCCCTCGGGTCCACGCACGTCACCTGGCACTTAAGGTTGGCCAGGAGCCGTGTGAGGGCCTGGGCGACGTGGCCCGCGCCGAAGATGACAATCGGCCAGTTCTCTTGAGAATGCTGCTCAAAGAGCAGTGTGACTTCACCGCCGCAGCTCATGCCGATATCAGTTTGGAGGTTCCAGGAGACAACGATTGGGGGTGACTGGGGTCCCCGGAGGAGTTCCTGCGCCGTCGTGATCCCAGCGAATTCAATCTTCCCTCCACCGATGGTCCCGGCCTCAAGGCCCTCCAGGCTCACGACCATTTTCGCTCCGACCTCCTGAGGTGCGGATCCTCGGACTTCAGTCAGAGTGACCGTGACGAAGGACGTTCCCTCGCGCTCGAGCTCACCGCATCTTGCCCAGAGACTCATTCCCATGGTTCGAACCGTTCCGGCGTGATTGCCCTCAAGATGTTTTCGGCCGTCGCCGGAATTCGAATCCGAGGATACGTTGCGCGGTACTGCGGAAGGTGCCGGAGAGCATCGTTGATCGCTGTCCACGCCGAAACGGCGAGGAGAAGGGGAGGTTCCCCGACGGCCTTCGTGCCCCGGACATTCGCGTAGTTTTCGTAATTCTTGAGAAGGCCTATGTTAAACACTCGAGGGGTGTCCTGGACGTTGGGAATTTTGTAGGTGCTCGGTGCGTGAGAAAGAAGAAGGCCCTGCTGATCGTAGACGAGGTTTTCCGTCGTGCACCAGCCGAGGCCTTGGACATAGGCACCGGAGATCTGACCCAGATCGAGGGCCTCGTTCACGGGCCGGCCCAAGTCCATGAGGATGTCTGTCCGAAGCACTTTGACGTCTCCGGTGTCCGGGTCCAGGGTGACTTCGGTGCAGGCCGCACCTTGAGTGAAGTAAAGGAAGGCGTTGCCCTCGCCCGTGAGTTTGTTGAACTCAATTCCTGGGATCTTGTAGAAAGCGTAGTCCGACAGAGAGATGCGGTTGAGGTAGGCCTCAAGCACCAGGGCCTCGAACGTGATCCTTCGTCGGGGGTTTGACTGATGAAAGGCTTCCCCGGCCTCGAAGCAGATATCGAAAAACGTCGCGGTTCCGGAGACCCAGTCGGCGCCGGCGTTGGGATCGTTTTCATTTAGGTCCGGGGCCCGGAGATCAATCTCGCGCTCGGACCCGAGGCCCGCTGTCTTGGAGGCCCATTTCTCCGGGGAGATCTCGAAGAGTCGAAGCGCGAGTTCGGAGAGCCGTTTTTTGATTTTTCTTACGGCCAGGAGGGCCGCGGCGCCGTTTAAGTCCGTGCCGGACGAGGCCGCGGTGGGGGAGGTGTTCGCGTTCTTATCCGTCCGGGTCGGCATCACCCGTGCGCTCTGGCGAGAAAGTCCGAGTTCGCTGGTCACGAGCTCGGCGATCCGAGCGTTCACGCCCTGGCCCATCTCGGTGGCCCCGGTGGAGATCTGAAGTGTGCCGTCGGTGTGGATGATGACGTAGGCATTCCCTTGGTTCAGGAATCGCGTGGTAAAAGAGATCCCGAACTTCACAGGCGTCAGTGAGATTCCGCGCAGGCCTTCCTTCCGGGAGGAGTTCCACTCCTTGATCTCAGTTCGGCGCTGGCGGTAATGCGCACTTGTTTCGAGTTCTGAGAGAAGGCGGCCGAGCGTATTGTTTTCAACTTTTTGTCCATAGTGTGTGACGTCTCTGCCGGCTTCCTCGGAGTAGAGATTGAGGCGCCGGACGTCGAGAGGATCCTTCTGGAGGACGTGCGCGATCTCCTCGATGACCTTTTCCACCGTCGCAACTCCCTTCGGACCTCCGAAGCCCCGGAACGCGGTGTGGGAGTGGTTGTGGGTCCGACAGACCTGTCCCACTACCCGCATGTGGGGAATGAAGTAGGCGTTGTCGGAGTGAAGCATCGCCCGTTCCATGATCGACGTGGAGAGGTCGGCGTAGGCACCGGCATCGGAGAAGAGGCGCACGTCGAGGGCGAGGATGCGGCCCTCGTGATCGAAGCCGACGGTGTACTCGTTCTCGAAGGGGTTCCGTTTCCCGGTCATGATCATGTCGTCGTCTTTTGTCAGGCAGAGCCGGACGGGGCGGCGGAGTTTGTGTGCGGCCAGGGCGGCCATGGCCGCGAACGGTGCTGCCTGAGATTCTTTTCCTCCGAACCCTCCCCCCATGCGTTTGACGACACAGACCACGTCCTTATCTGGAAGGCCCAGGGCGTGGGCGACCACGTGCTGCGTTTCCGTCGGATGCTGGGAAGAGGAGTGGACTTCGATTTGCCCATCCTCCAAGGGGTAGGCGAGGGAGGCCTGGGACTCCAGGTAGAAGTGGTCATGGCCTTGGATCTTGATTGTGCCCTCGAGTCGGATCGGAGCCGCTGACAGGGCTTGGTCCACGTCCCCGCGTTCGATTTTCCTGGCCGGGATGATGTAGGACTGGGCCTTTCTTGCGGCGTCGATGGAGAGGATGGCCTCAAGATCTGTGTACTCGATCTTCACGTTCTGCTTTGCTCGCTGGGCAATCTCCCGGGACTCTGCGACGATCAGCGCGATTCCCTCGCCGGCGTGGTTCACTTCCCCAATGGCCAGGAGGGGCTGGTCTTTGAAGATCGCGCCCCAGAGGTTGTGAGCGAAGTCGTGGCCCGTGAAGACGGCCACCACGCCGGGAGTTTTTAACACCTCCGTGAAGTCCAGCTGCGAGATGCGCGCGTGGGCCCGGGTCGAATAAAAAACGTCGGCGAAGAGTTCGTTCCGCAGCGCTGGCCGGTCATCGATGAATTCGCTCTCGCCAGTGACGTGGCCTCGAGCGCTGTCGTGGGGAAGACTCACGGGGCGACCTCCCGGAAAAACTTCCGGAAGAGGTTTTCTAGAATGACTCTCCGGAAAGCGGCGCTGGCCCTCAGGTCACTGATGGGGGTGATCTCCGAGTGAAGCTCCCTCACTGCTGCGTCGAGGTCGTAGCGCTGCCGCAAGAGATTTTCTGTCCGCACGAACCGATGGGGGACCGCGGCCACTCCACCGGCCGCGACGCAGACATCGCGGATCTCTCGGCGCTCCCGATCCTTCCAGTCGACCCGGATGGCGAGATTCACCGCGGAGATATCAAGGTCCTTTCGGTTCGAAGACTTGTAGAACCGCAGGTCCGTGGTTCCCTCTGGGATCGGAAACTTCACATGGGTGATGATCTCCCCCGGGGCGATGGCGGTCTTCCGATAGCTCAAGAAGAATTGAGACATCGGGATCTCCCGTTCTCCGGCCACTCCTCTTACGACGACGACGGCATCGAGCGCCAGAAACGCCGGCGGGGTATCACCGATGGGGGAGGCGGTTGCGATGTTACCGACGACGGTGCCCATGTTTTTGATCTGCGGGCCGGCAAAAACGTCGAGGTAGCGCGCGAACTCCGGGACCCGGGCTTTTAGGAAATGGCGGAACTCGGCATGCGTGACGCGGGCGCCGAGGTGAATTATCCCTGCTTCTTCTCTGATCTCATAAAGAGCGCTGATGAGGTGCAGTCCTAGCAGCCGAGAGAGCGTCGTTCTGCGCTTGTTGTGCACAACACTCATGTCCGTCCCCGAGCCCAGGATCCTCGTTTCGGGGTGACGTGCGAGGTGCGCGATCGCTTCCTCGATGGTCTTCGGGGCAAAGAAAGAAAAACTTTCGTTTTCTACGAGGGTACTCTTTGAGAAGACTTCCTCGAGCGCGGTCCTCTGGGTCTGGGTGTAAAAGCGCTCTGACAGGGAGGAGCACTCGGCGAGGTTCATCGACACGGCGGCGTCGATGATGGGGAGGTAGCCTGTGCAGCGGCAGAGATTTCCCGTAAGACCATTCTTCGCTTCTCTCTCATCGACCCTGGTCTCGCCACGGGCAAGCTTCTCTTCCACCAGGCCCGTCAGGGCCATCACGAACCCCGGCGTGCAGAAGCCACACTGAGACCCGTGGCAGGCGATCATCGCCCGTTGGGTTTCGTGAAGCTTTTCTCCGTCCTTTAGTGCATCGACGGTGACCAGGCTCGACCCGTCGAGCTGGGCGACGAGTGTGATGCAAGCGTTGGTGGGAAGAAAATTCTGAGCGTCAGTTCCTGGTGCGTGAGGGAAGAGGCGCAGCACGGTGCAGGCGCCGCAGTCTCCTTCAGCGCAGACGATTTTTGTCCCGGTGAGGCCCCGGCGGGTCCGGAGGTAATCGGCCAGCATCAGCGACGCGTCCTCGGGCCCCGCTTCGGTGCGCTTGCCGTTTAAGAAGAACTCGATTTTGTTTCTCATACTGCCTCTGTGGACTAGATCCATGGTCTCTTCACGTTTTCCCTATCTTCTCCCAAAGCGTTCTCGTTTGCCAAGATTCTCAGGTCTGATTAGAATGTCGACCTTATGGCGAGTCTTTCGATCCTCGTGGTGTCTCTAGTTCTCGGGATCCTTCTCCGGCAGGTGAAGTCGATCCCGCCCAATGCGCCGGCGACCCTCGGGGCGCTGATCCTCTACGTGCCTCTTCCAGCGGTCTGTCTGCTCTCGCTACCGGACCTCCGGTGGGAGTGGTCCTTGATCTCTCTGGCCCTGGTGGCCTGGATCGTTTTCGGCGTAGCGTGGCTCTTGGTGAAGCAGCTGGGCCAGCGGTGGAGGTTGTCGCAGGATCTCCTGGGCTGCCTGATTCTCACCGCTGGCTTCTGCAACTCGGCCTTCGTTGGCTTTCCCGTGATTGAGGCGCTCCTGGGGAGAGCGGCGTTAACGAGTGCCATCTTCTTGGACCAGTCGGGAAGTTTCCTGATCGTCTCGAGCTTTGGGATCTACGTCGCTCTTTCGTATTCATCGGGAACAATACAAAAGGGGATCTTGTTCAAAAAGATCCTCCTCTTTCCACCGTTCATTGCCTTCCTCGCAGGCCTTGGTGCGGGGGCCTGTGGCTGGCGCGCAGAAGGGATCCCGCGGGAGGTTCTCGAGCGACTCGCGGGCCTTTTAACTCCCCTGGCCCTCATCTCCGTAGGCCTGCAGCTTCAGTGGCGGAATCTGCAGGAAGAGTTGCGATTCCTCTCCCTGGGCCTGGGCTACAAACTCCTCGTCGCTCCGCTCGTAATTTTGTCTCTCTATGCGGCGGCCGGCGTTGACCGTGAGATCGTCAAGGTTTCGGTGCTCGAGGCCGGAATGGCGCCGATGATCACCTCGAGCATTCTCGCGGCTTCACACAATCTCAGACCCCGGCTCGCGGGACTCATGGTCGGGGTGGGGGTGCCGTTGTCATTTTTGACCTTAGGTTTTTGGTACCTGGTCCTCAACTATCTTTATCCCTAGTCAGAAGTTTGATTCCAACAAATTCTTACACGCTGTTAAGATTGCTGGCGCTAGTAAAATAACTTCGACAACATTATGAACAGACAAAAGTTAATCAAGGAGGATTAATGAAGAACGTATCTCTTGGATTGCTCATGGCGTCCGTTATCCTGTCCCAACCAGTTCTTGCTTGCACGAAAGACGGCTCTGAGGGATTTGTCCCGAAGAACGATTTCTTTATCCCTGTAGGCGCAAAAAGCATCAGCACCATCGACGAGACAGAGTTCAACGCTGTCATCGACCAAGTCGAAGGCATCTACGCGCCGATCGTCGCAGAGTACGGTGGCAAACTCGAGGTCGTTCGCAAGTGGACTGATGGAACAGTCAATGCCTACGCCGAGCAGGAAGGCAACATCTGGAAGGTCTCTATGTTCGGCGGTCTCGCTCGGCATAAGACGATCACGGCCGATGGCTTCGCCCTCGTCGTGTGCCATGAGATCGGTCACCACATCGGTGGTGTTCCTCGCTACGGCGGAAATGACTGGGCGTCAAACGAAGGCCAGGCCGATTACTTCTCTACAACGAAGTGTCTCCGCCGTGTGTGGCAGAACGAAGACAACGCTGCTGTGATTCGAAAGCTCGAAGTCCCTGAGACCCTGATGACTGCTTGTTCTAAGGCATGGCCTAACAATGCGCAAGACCGCGACATCTGCGTCCGTGGTGGCATGGCGGGTGAGTCCGTCGCGAAGCTCTTCGCTGCTCTCTCTTGGTCATCAAAGGCACCGAAGTTCGATACCCCGGATACGCGTCAGGTTGGCTCGACTCAGGATTCTCACCCTGCCACTCAGTGCCGGATGGATACGTACTTCCAAGGTGCTCTCTGTGAAAAATCTTTCAACGAAGAAATTGGCCAGAAAGATGAAGTGAGTGGTGTTTGCCACAGCTCTACCGGTCAGTCTGTAGGTCTTCGTCCGCGCTGCTGGTTCAAGCCGAAAGTTCAGTAAGTCCTCTCCCTCTTTTCTCTAAGTTCTCCGACACCGGGTCCTCGTGCCCGGTGTTTTTTTTGGGGATCACCGGAAATGGCCGAGTAAAAAACTCTAAATAACAAATTCTTACTTCATGACTTTGGTCTCGTTTTCTCGTTTCTGACTATGTCAGAATCACGTTAAGAACGCGTTTTTATTTTCAAGGAGAACTCAAATGAAAATGTTCAAGCAAGGACTGCTCTTAGGATCCCTCGCACTCGCTTTACCATCTCTGGCATGTACGCCCGACGGCCGTGAAGGTTTTGTCCCGGACAATAACCTGAAGATTTCCGTCAACGCCAAGAGGGCCGGAGGCATCACCGAGGCCCAGTTCAACGCAGTCATCGATAAGTTTGAAGTTCTCTATAATCCGATCGTCAAGAGTTACGGCGGAGACCTCGCCATCGAACGCAACTGGACCGACGGCACCGTCAACGCGTACGCTCAGCAGATCGGGAAAACGTGGAAGGTTTCCATGTTCGGTGGTCTCGCTCGCCACGAAACCATCACTGCCGATGGCTTCGCTCTGGTCGTTTGCCATGAGCTCGGGCACCACATCGGTGGAGCTCCTCGGAAAGCGTCTCCGTGGTCTTCTCCATGGGCCTCGAACGAAGGCCAGGCCGATTACTTCGCGAACCTGAAGTGCTTGCGCCGTGGTTGGGAAAACGATAACAACGAAGCGATCGTCCGCGAGATGATGGATCAGGTTCCGCAAGACGTGGTCAAGGCGTGTGGGAAAATGCACACGTTCAATGCTGACTACTGGACCTGTATCCGAGGAAGCATGGCGGGTCTCTCTGTCGCTAAACTCTTCCAGGCCCTCCGAGGTTCGGATGTTGAGCCGAAGTTTGACACTCCGGATACGAAGGTCGTCACTCGCACCGACGATAACCACCCGGCAACTCAGTGCCGCCTCGATACGTATTTCCAGGGATCTCTGTGTAACGTTTCCTGGCACGAAGATGTGACTGCGACTTCAGAGGTCACAGGCACTTGCCACGCCTCTACAGGCTTCAGCCGCGGGCTCCGTCCGCTCTGCTGGTTCAAGCCTTCTGTTGCTCCCTAGTCTCCTTTAATTTTCGGCGCCGGGGGTCATCCTCGGCGCTTTTTTTTGTCCCTCTTATTTTCTTACTTCCACCAAATCCCTACTGACGAATAAGCTCATCTGTTCTTAAATTAATCTCACGTCCCCTGTGGATTTTATAAGGAGAATAAATGAAACACTTGGTAATCCTCGCTCTTACTCTCACGCTCTCAGGAGCTGTCTTGGCCTGTTCTGAGGACGGTAAGACGGGTTTTCTTCCGGAGAATAATCTTCGCATTCCTGTTGGCATGAAGACCAACGGAGGCCTCACAGAGGCGCAGTTTAATACCGTGATTGAGAAAGTTGAGACCATCTACGCACCCATCGTTGCGAGCATGGGAGGCAAGCTGATCGTCAATCGCAAGTGGTCAGATGCCACCGTTAACGCCAATGCCACACGGCTGGGTGGATGGGTTGTGAACATGTTCGGTGGCCTTGCTCGGCACCAAACCATCACCCCGGATGGCTTCGCCCTCGTCCTTTGCCACGAGATCGGTCACCACTTGGGTGGAGCTCCGAAGGTTTCTAACTTCCTTAACCGATGGGCATCCAACGAAGGTCAATCGGACTATTTCGCCACGACCAAGTGCCTTCGCCGGGCCTTCCTGAACGACAACAACGACGCCATCGTTCGTCGCCTTAATGCTCCGCAAGCTCTTGTCGATGCCTGCACGAAGGCCTGGGGTGGTTCTGTGGACCGTGGTATCTGCATCAGAAACGGTATGGCCGGTGTTTCCGTCGCCGCTCTCTTTGCTTCTCTGAGGAACCAGCCAGAGGCGAAGTTCGAAACTCCGGATACGAAAGTCGTGTCTCGTACGGACGACGCCCATCCGGCCCATCAGTGCCGTCTGGATACGTACTTCCAGGGCGCACTTTGTGAGATCTCTTTCAATGAAGACGTTTCTCAGTCGGACGAAGTCCGCGGGACTTGTCACACCAAGCTCGGGCATCAGGTAGGAACTAGACCTCTGTGCTGGTTCAAACCGAAGAGCTAAGACCACATCCCAAAAGTCTAAAAAAAAGGCCGGAGCGATCCGGCCTTTTTTTATGTCAGGTGCTGGCGAGAAGTTACTCGATGTAATCGGAATTCTTAAAGAACTCAATGGATGGGTTCTTTTCCATCGCAAGCCGGAGGTCCCATTCGGTTCGGACAGCGAAACAGAGCCTGTGTTCCTTGTCCTCCATGATGACCGATGAATACTCCTGAGCGAATTTTTCCTCAGATTTTTTATCGGGGAATTTGAGCCAGCGGACTCCGGCCCACGCAACCGGTTCGTAGGTGGCCTCAACCGAATACTCGTCCTCGAGACGGAACTTCACGACCTCGAACTGGAGCGCACCCACCGCTCCCAGCATCTTTTCGTTGGTGTGCCGTCGGATGAAGAGCTGGGTCGCTCCTTCTTCGGAGAGTTGTGCGAGGCCCTTCTCGAGGTGCTTCGCCCTCATCGGATCTTTCGCCGTGACCCGCATGAAGAGCTCTGGCGAGAAGCTCGGAATCCCGGTGTAGCGGATCTGTTTCTTGCCCATGGTGAAGGTGTCACCGATCTGATACTTGCCGGTATCATAGAGGCCGATGATATCTCCCGCCACGGCCTCTTCGGCAATTTCTCGGTCCCGCGCCTGGAAGATGAGGGGAGTGGCGATGCGGATCTCTTTGCCCGAGCGGACGTGAAAGATTTTGTCATTCCGAGTGAACTTCCCAGAGCAGACCCGCATGAAGGAAATCCGGTCCCGGTGCTTGGGATCCATGTTCGCCTGGATCTTAAACACGAAGCCCGTGAATTCGGGATCCGTGGGGTCGATGGTGATTCTGTCAGCACTTGAGTCGTAGGGGGCCAGAACCGCTTCCCGAGGCTTCGGAGTCGGGGCAATCTGCGTGATGAGATCAAGCGTCTCTTTGACGCCAAAGTTTTTGAGTGCCGAGCCGAAGAAAACCGGCGTCTGAATCCCAGCTTGGTATTCGTCCATGCGAAAGCCTGGGATGAGAGTCTCTACCATCTCGAGCTCTTCCAGAAGCTTGTCTCGAAGGGCCACACCTAGTTCGGCCACGAGGGCACTCGAGTTCAAGTCACTGGCGTCGATGAAGCTCGGGGAGAAGGGATCCTTCGAATCTTTAAAGCTCAGGATCTGCTTGGTTTGAAAATCGTAGACACCTTTGAAGTCGACTCCGTTCCCCACGGGCCAGGTCATCGGGATACACTGAATCTTCAGGATCGACTCGATGTTGTCGAGGAGCGCAAAAGGATCCATCGCCTCCCGGTCAAACTTATTCATGAACGTGACGATGGGGGTGTCCCGCATCCGGCAGACATCCATGAGCTTAATCGTCTGCGCTTCCACCCCTTTGGCGGAGTCGATCATCATGAGCACCGATTCGACCGCCGTCAGTGTCCGGTAGGTATCTTCGGAGAAGTCTTTGTGCCCCGGGGTATCGAGGAGGTGGAGGGCCCGGTCGTTGTACTCGAAGCTCATGACCGATGAGGTGATGGAAATTCCTCGCTGTTTTTCCAGTTCCATCCAGTCGGACTTTGCATAGTCGCCTGTTTTGGATTTTACCATCCCGGCCTCGCGGACGACGCCTCCGAACCAGAGAAGTTTTTCTGTCATCGTCGTCTTACCGGCGTCGGGGTGAGAGATAATCGCGAAGGTACAACGAGGGCTGGAGCTCATGGAGGAGGTATCCTGAAAAGGTGATCGTCTGCGTAAAAAATGTGATATCAGCGAATGTAAGAAATGTATATTAAATACGTCTGTCGCTCTTAAGAATTAATTGAAGTCTCTGTAAGAAATTTACTGCCTAGAATCTAGTTATGAGTAACTGGTCACAACATCTTTACCTCATCTGCTGCCTCTTCTCACTTTCGATGCTCTGGTTGAGTTGGGCACTCTACCAGCGAAGAAAAGACCTAGAGCTGGGCCATCTGAGAGAGTTCTGGGCCTCGATGGTGGTGAGCGCCGGGGTGCAGATGGCGTTCGCTAATCAAACTGGTCCACTCGCCGCGCTCTCCATGCTGGGATGGATCTGGCCTCTGCGGACTGCGATGCTTGTGACCGCAGATATCTCGGGAGTCAATGGGACCCAGCGCTGGCACTCTCTGATCTTCGCGACCGGGGCCCTTCTCACCTTTATCCTGAGCGGCCAGGGACTTCCCTTCGTCATTTTCACGGCCCCCTTTTCACTCGCCGTCGGAGGCCTTGGGTCCTCCCTTGTCCTGGCCTCTCTTCGTCGCGGAAAGTCGGAGGAGCGCTCGCTCCTCCGGTGGGCATGCACTTTCTTCTTGTGCCTCTTTTTTATCCGACGGCTTTTCTATCCGCTCTGGGGACTAAACCCTGAGCTCTCTGAACTGGGGCCAGGGATTGAGATCCTTTCTCTGATCGGTTTCGCTGTCACTGGCCTAGGCCGGTACCAGGAGCTTCTTTTGTTCCGGCGGAGCAGTGACCTCGAGGAGGCCCTTCGAGATCGAAGTGCGAGGTTTCAAGGGCAGAGTAAGTTCTCTGAACTCGGCATGATGTCCGCCGGAGTCGTCCATGAGATCAGTAACCCTCTGGCCGTCATCCAGGCCCGGGCGACCCAGCTCCTCCGGCTGAAGAGTCACGCTGACAAACTCCAGGAGACGAGCGATGGGCTGCACCAAATCCTTAGGGCCAGTGAACGGATCGCTCGCGTCCTCCAGGGTCTGCGAGAGTTCGTTCATCCTGACGAGCAGGAGGCTCTTCGAGACCTTCCCCTGAAGGATCTCTTCGAAGACGTCCTTGGCTTTTGCGGCCAGCGGATGAAGAACCATGGAGTCAGTCTCCGCTTCTATGGGTTAGAGGGGGCCTCGGTGCCGGGCCATAAGATTCAGCTCGAGCAGTTGATCCTGAACCTCTTGAACAACTCTTTCGATGCCATCGAGTTTTTGCCGGATAAATGGGTTGAAGTCAGTTGCCACAAAGAGGACGGTCAGCTTCACGTGTTCTTTAAAGACTCCGGTCACGGCATACCACCTGGGATCGCGCCGAAGATCATGGAGCCCTTCTTCTCCACCAAGAATGCTGGGAAGGGCACCGGTCTCGGTCTTTCGATGGCCCAAGAAATTGCGCAGAACCACGGGGGAGCGCTCGCCTATCTTCCGACCTGTTCCCACACAACGTTCCGACTGGATCTTCCCCTCACGGTTCGTTCAGACTGGAACTTTCCCCTGCAGTGAGCGGGCCTAGGCTTGGGAAGAAGGGGCCCGGTTTGAACCGGGCCCCTGCGCACTTAGATCGAATTCTGATGGGCCTTAAGGATGTGCGCGCAAAGGTCTCCGGTCGTCGAGTTCCGAAGGCGGGCGGCATCCACTCGGTCTGGGATAATCTCCGGCAGGTGGGCGGTGATTTTCTCTGTCAGGACGGGATTCTTGTTCGCCTGAACTTCGTCTACCCGATCGATGGGGGTGAAGTGTGGAACCGTCTTGAGGACTTCCGGGTGCTCGCTCACGAGCTTCAAGATCGCCTCTACCACCTCCGCAAACTCATCCAGCTCTTTCTTCGAATAGGTCTCTGTGGGCTCGAACATGAGGCCGTACTGTTCCGGGAACGCGACCGTTGGTGCGTGGAAGCCGAAATCCAGGAAGAGCTTTCCGATCCGAGCGATGGTGTTCGCCTTCGGTGTCCCGGCCGCTTCGATTTTCTTAAAGATCTCCGGGGAGAGAGTCAGGATGAACTCGTGCATCCGCGGTGAACTCTGGGCCTCGGCCGGTAAGGTCGGGAAGGATTTTGCCAGCTTGTGGAAGAGGTAGCGTGCGGAAAGCACGGCCACCTGACTCATGCGCTGAACACCGTCGGCGCCGAGGGCCTTGATGTAGGTGTAGGCGCGGATCTTGTGGGCAAAGTTCCCGAAGTGGCGGTGGAATGAGCCGCAGGACTTCGGGGCCCGGGTCAGGTCGTAGCGGCCGTCTTTCTTGATCACCTGGACTCCGGGCATGAAATCCAGAAGTCGGTGGGAGACGCCCACGATGGCATCGCCCGGGCCCCCACCACCGTGCGGGATCGTCCATGTTTTATGGAGGTTATTGTGAACGGCATCGACGCCCAGTTTGTCGAGGTCGACGATTCCCGCCACGGCATTCATGTTCGCGCCGTCCATGTACACGAGGCCCCCGGCCGCGTGGATCAGGGTGCTCATTTCTTTGAACTGGGTCTCAAAAATCCCGGCGGTGTTCGGGTTCGTCACCATGACTCCCGCGACCCGGTGGCCATCGGTCTTCAAGAACTCCTTGATCTGACCCAGGTTCATTTCCCCGTTCGAGAGCGCTTCTACGGTGTAGATTCCATAGACCTTACCGTCGACGACCTTGGATTCGTACCCGGCCATCGTCGCGGTGGCCGGATTCGTTCCGTGGGCCGAGCGTGGGATGATGATGACGTTCCGTTGATCGGCCTCGCCCCGGTCCCGGTGGTAGGCCTGGAACATCTTGATGCCCACGAGCTCACCCTGCGCGCCGGCCACGGACTGTGTCACGACTCCCGGAAGACCGGTGATGGCCTTGAACGCTTCTTGGATCTCAAAGAGAACCTCGAGGCAACCCTGCACGTCTTCGAGCGGGGCTTCTGGGTGCATGTTGGTGAAGCCCGGAAGCGAGGCCGCGTAGTCGTTGATGTACGGGTTGTACTTCATCGTACACGATCCTAGGGGGTAGATCCCATCATCCGGGGAGAGATTCTGTTTTCCGAGGCGCTCGTAGTAGCTCAGGATGTCGCTGCTCGAGAGCTTCGGGATCTCCGGGGCATCTGTCCTCAGCATGACGGAAGGGATCTTCTGTGCCGGGGTGCTGCTCTTGGTGCGCTCAAACTGCGTGGCAAAGAACGCGAGCAATTGGTCCACGTCTTTCTCAGAGTGAATGTCCGTGAAACTCATGAGGATGAGGTTCTCCCCGCGCAGCTCCGGGTGCCGGTGGGAGACGTCGACGCCGACCTGGATCCCGGCGGCACTGGCGGTGTGGATGAACTCCATCGCGGCCACGGGAAGCTTGAGGGTGAACTCGTTGAAGAACGGGGAGCCTTTGAACTTCAACTCAACGCCCTCGAACTGGGAGAGGCCCTCGGCGGCCCTTTCGGCGAGTGTGCGGGCGACTTTGAGAGACGCCTCGAAGCCTTCGTCGCCTCGGGCCAGCATGCTCGCCCCGGCGGCGGTGGCCACGAAGGATTGGTTGGAGCAAATGTTTGAGGTCGCCTTCTCACGCCGGATGTGCTGCTCTCGGGTGGAGAGGATGAGGGCCTTGCACTCGCGGCCCTTGAGGTCGGTGGTCTTTCCGATGTAGCGCCCGGCGGTTGAGCGGATCGAAAGCTTATCGTTTTCGTGGTACCGGATGCCGAAGATGCCAAGGCCCGGGCCTCCGAAATTGGGACCGATGGCCAGGTGCTGGCCCTCGGCCACGACCATGTCCGAGCCCTGCATGCGGGTTCCGAATTTCACCGGGGCCTTGAGGCCACCCTTACCCAGGAGCATGGGGTCGACGACGGCGATGGACTTCACGTTGTTCTGCGAACAGAGGTCCACGACCTCGTCTACCGCCTCGAGATTTCCGAGGTTGTTCACCTGCGGGAACGCCACCGCTGCCACTTGGGGAGTGGTGTTGAGGAGCCGCTTCAGGGCCTCGACGTCGAGCTTCCCGCTTTGCGGGTTCACCGGCGCTCGGACGATCTTCATGCCCGTCTCGCGGGCGTGGGTCTCGAGGACCTCGATGTCTCCGGGGTAGAGCGTGTTGGAAACGATCACGGTCGTGGAGTCCTTGACCAGGCGAAGCGCGCAGTTCATGGCCTCGAAGAGGCAGGTCGAGCGGTCGTAGAGGGAAGCGTTGATCGCCTCGAAGCCCGTGAGCTGGGAGACGAGAGACTGGTAGATCCACAGAGTCTGGAGGGTCCCCTGGGAGCGCTCAGGTTGGTACGGGGTGTAGGCAGTGGTGAGGCCCCGGATGCTACACACTGGGCCCACGACGTCGGTCACCTTGTACTGCGGGAGTCCGTCACCCAGGAAGGAAATCTTCTGTTTGTTCTTCCGGGCGACGTCGTTCACGAGGGCGATGAGTTCTTCGTAGCTCAGGTGCTTGGGCATCGGCACCTTCGGCATTTTCACGGAGTCGTCGATGTGGCCGTAGAGCTCATCGAGGGAGCTTAGGCCGATGGTTGCGAGCATGTCGCGGACGTCTTTGTCGTCGGCGCCGATGTAGAAGGGCTTGAGCTCGCGCTTGAGTTTTTCCGGGTGATAAGTGAGTGGGACATGGGACGGCTTCATGGTTCTTCCTTGGTCACAGAAAATAGGCGGGTGAAAGTACCCCTATGTTAGTGCGAAGGCGGATGATTTGTTAAGATGTCTCCGCTAGAAAAATGCGTATGGTCATCTCTTTCCTGAACCACTACACTCGGTCATCATGGGCCTCACACTCCAGCGGGGGGGAACTGTCCTCCCCAGCGACGACCGTCAATATTCTGAGCTAAATAAGTTTTGCTCTGAGAACCAGCGCGACCTCACCTTCGAGTGGATCGACGGGCAGTTCTGGCTCCACTCCGACCTCCCTAAGGAGCGCCCGATCGGCATCGCCATCGACTCCGAACTCGAGCGCCACGAGGCCTACTTCCGGAAGGCCGGACTTAAAACCGAGCTCCTCGCCCGGGCGGTGGGACTCAAGGGGGCCTTCCGGCCCCGGATCCTGGACCTCACCGCGGGTCTCCTGGGTGATTCGCTTCTCTTCTTGAGTTTCGGCTGCGAAGTCTGGGTCGTCGAACGCCACCCTGTGATCCGCTTCTTGATTTTGAGTGCGATGCAGAATGCTCGTCATCCTCGGCTCGCGCACCTGCACTTTTTGCCTGAGGAGGCCGAGCTCGTTCTCCGTCATCCTCCATCGGTGGATACCATCTTCTTTGACCCCATGTTCGAGGACGCCAACGAGAAGGCGTCTCCCAAAAAAGAGATGCGGATATTCCGAGGATTGGTGGGTAAGGACCAAGATGCTGAGCACGTCTTCCAGACGGCCCTCGACCTTCGGCCCCGCCGATTAGTCGTCAAGCGGCCTCGGCATTCGGCACCATTTGGCGTGACCGCGGCGACAGAATATATCGGTAAGTCGACTCGATATGATGTGTATTTTTCGCTCTAAAACTATTAAGGTATCTGTCTACTTGGAGATTGAGCATGAAGAAATACGACCTGTACGCTATTGGTAACGCGCTCGTGGACATGGAGTACGAAGTCCACGATGAGTTTTTTCTCAAACATAACATTGATAAAGGTCTCATGACCTTGGTGGACGAGGAGCGCCAGCGATACCTCCTCGACGCCCTCGGGACTGCTCCGAAGAAGCAGCAGTGCGGAGGATCGGCGGCGAACACCGCGATCGCCGCGGCTCAGCTCGGGGCGCGGGCGTTTCTCACCTGCAAGGTCGCCAAAGATCCGATCGGGAATTTCTACTTCCAAGACCTCCAGGATAACGGAGTGGATTCGAACCTGACCCATCAGGACCGAGAAGACGGAGTGACCGGCAAGTGCTTGGTGCTCGTGACCCCGGACGCCGAGCGATCGATGAACACTTTCCTCGGGATCACCTCCACGATCTCCAAGTCCCAGGTCGACCCCGAAGCGATTCGGCAGTCCGAGTACATGTACATGGAAGGCTACCTCGTGGCGTCGCCCACGGGCCGCGAAGCCGCGATCCATGCCCGGAAGATCGCCGAGGCGGCGGGGGTGAAGACCGCTCTGACTTTCTCGGACGTGAACATGGTGAAGTTTTTTAAAGAAGGGCTCCGGGAGATGATCGGCGACGGCGTCGATCTCCTCTTCTGCAACGAAGCCGAGGCCTGCTCCTTCACCGGGACTGAGGACATCCTCGTCGCTCGGGAAAAGCTCAAAGACATCGCTAAGACCTTCGTCATTACTCTGGGGGAGAGTGGGGCCGTGATCTTCGATGGGAAAACCTTCATCGACGTTGAGCCCTACGCGGTGAAAGCCGTTGATACCAATGGCGCCGGGGACATGTACGCAGGGGCGTTTCTCTATGCCATCACCAATGGCCATCCTTTCGCCGCCGCTGGGAGCCTGGCCTCCTTCGCCGCCAGCCGGGTGGTTGGTCAGTTCGGGCCGCGGCTGCGGCGCGAAGAGCTCTCTGAAATCAAACAGCAAGTCTTAGGATAGGGAGGAACCCCATGTCTCAGTACCTTTTGATCAAAAAAGTCTACGACACAAAACCGGTGGATCAGACCGTCATCGTCCGGGGTTGGGTGAAGTCCCTTCGCCAATCAAAAAAGTTTTCGTTCCTCGTGCTCAACGACGGCACCACCCAGAAGGACCTTCAGATCATCGTCGACCTGGCCCTGGCCAACTACGAAGAGGTGACGAAACTCACCATCGGCTCTTCGGTTGAAGTGGAGGGGCTCGTGGTCGCTTCGCAGGGCAAGCAGCCCGTGGAGATGCAGGCCCGCCGGGTCCACATCTACTGCCTCAATGGCGAAGACTATCCGCTCCAGAAAAAGGAAACCTCTCTCGAGTACTTGCGAGAGATCGCTCACCTTCGGTCCCGGACCACCACCTTCTCCGCCGTGTTTCGGCTGCGGCATGTCCTGGCCCAGGCGACCCATGAGTATTTTTCCAACGAATCCTTCACCTACCTTCACACTCCGATCATCACCGCCTCGGACGCCGAAGGCGCTGGGGAAATGTTCCGCATCTCGACGCTCCCTCTCGACAAGCTCCCGCGCACGGACAAGGGGGCCATCGACTTTAAGCAGGATTACTTCGGGCGTGAGACCTTCCTTTCTGTTTCGGGGCAGCTCGAGGCCGAAACATTTGCGGTCGGCGGCTTGGGTCGAGTCTACACCTTCGGGCCTACGTTCCGCTCGGAGAACTCCAACACCGCACGGCACCTCTCGGAGTTTTGGATGGTGGAGCCGGAAGCCGCCTTCAATACCCTCGAAGATAACGCTCTCCTCGCCACAGGGTACGTCAAGCACCTCATCCAGCGCGCCATGGAGCAGTGTCCGGACGAGCTCGAGTTTCTTGCCAACCGCTACGCTCCCGAAAATCTCAAGACCTTAGAGCACGTCCTGAGTTCACCGTTTGAGGTCGTCACTTACACCCATGCGATTTCGATCCTCGAAGAGGTCTCCAAGACTCATAAGTTCGACTTCCCGGTGAAGTGGGGCATTGATCTTCAGACCGAGCACGAGCGCTTCCTCGCTGAGCAGTACTTCAAGCGGCCAACCATCGTGACGGACTACCCGAAGGACATCAAGGCATTCTACATGAAGCAAAACGATGACGGCCGCACGGTCCGCGCCATGGACGTCCTCGTCCCGGGGGTCGGGGAACTCATCGGAGGCTCACAGCGCGAAGATAACTACGAGCGCCTCGTGAAGCGGATGGAAGAGATGAAAATGGATGTGAACAACTACTGGTGGTACCTCGACCTGCGCAAGTACGGCTCCGTTCCCCACGCCGGGTTCGGTCTGGGCTTCGAGCGTGCGGTGATGTACATCTCCGGCATGACCAACATCCGCGACGTGATTCCGTTCCCACGGACACCGAAGAATGCCGAGTTCTAAAGTTCTCTTTCTTCTGATCCTCTCCTCTTGTGGGACCGCGGACATGAACACCTCCGCGGTCCCCAAGAAAGCTCCCGAGTCCTTGGCCCAGCTCAGAAGTGACTGCGAAGCCAGGTCTCTTCCTCTTGCCTGTGCCCGCATCGGGTACCTGACGAAGGATTTCGATTACACGGCCCGTGCCTGCCAGCTCGGCGATGAGGGCTCGTGCTTTAACCTCGAGGAGCACCGGGGCCGGGCCCCGAATCAAAACTTCGCTCTCATCAATTCGAACCAGGGGTTGATCTATAGCTGCTACGTCAATCACAGCATCGACAGTGACGATGGCCGCAGTTCGAAGACGATCAAAAAAGTGATCCTCGATTTCCTCATCGATACGAAGGGAGTGCTCACCCGCCTTGCGGTGGATGGAGACGCGCTCTCACCCAAGTTCAAGGCCTGTGTCCTGAGTTCATTTAGCGCCAAAAAATTCATCGCCACAGATCAGGAGCAGTCCATTCGGTACGCCCTCGAGATGCCGGGTGTTGTCCGTGACCGTCGCCTGGATAAGCAACCCGCAGTTCTGAACTAGGCAGCGCCTTCTGCGAGCTCTGCCTTAATCAATCAGCTCCGGGTGGCGCATGAATTTCTTGAGGAGGAACGCCATCTTCGCACCCCGGGCCCCGTCCATGATCCGGTGATCGAAAGTGATGTTTAAACTCACCTGTTCTCTTGAGACCACGGAGCCATCCGGAAGTGAGCAGGGCCTGAGTTCCGGTCTCCCCAGGGCCAGGATCAGCGGCACTCGAGTGTACGGCGGGATCGGAACGAAGGCCTGGGTGAAGCCTAGGCTTCCGATGTTCGTGATCATGACGGATCCGAAGCAGTCCCGGGGAATCCCCGACCCATGGATGTTGAGGTTCAGCGAGTAACTTAAGAATCCGATCAGATCGAGGACGGGCCGGGCCAGAAACCCTGGGATGAAGCGCCAGCTGGCCTTGATCTTCTCGAAGCTCACGTCTTCGCCTTTCTTAATCTTCAGCGCGACCGCTGTGAGCTCGCTGGCGATGTCTCGGCACGGTTTACGCTCGATGCCTCGAACCACGTGACCGGAGAGTTCGGTTTCTGCGTAGGCGACGTGGAAGAACACATCCACGTCTCTTCGGGGATAGATCTTCCCGAACCGGACGACGGCGTTCAGGTCCGGGACCTCCGCGAGAACTTTCCCCAGGACCTTGCCCATGAAATGGGTCAGGGTGATCTGCGTCTGCGTGGTCTTGTTGAGCTCCGTGATTCTTCTCAGGGCCGGGCCCGCATCGACGACGATCTCCGCGTACACCTGTGAGTCTCCGTTCGGGCGCCAGGACCCGAGGGAGATCTTGCGCCAAGCGGACAAAGGTCTGGCGGGGAGGAGATGGACATTTTTAGTGATCATAGTTTCAGGAGCTTCATGAGCCGGGAAGTCTTGGCCGTTTCGGTTCGGGCCTTGACGGCGCGGTAGTGGTTCTCGTACTCCGGATGGTTCGTTCCGCACAGCCGGTCCCAGAAGTTATAGTAAATGCTGTAGTTATACTTATGGTACTTGTGATGGACGTTGTGGTGGGTGGGCGTGTTCAGGGCCTTCAAGATGGGATGGGTCAGGAGATCCCGGTGCCAGAACTCATAGCTCGAGTGGCCCCACATGTTGATGTAGAACATGAACGAGTAGAACGCGAAAAGCCAGAGCGCGGAAACGGGGATCAAAAAGGAGATGAGAATCCAGAAGAATCCCTGGATGAACGCCTCAACAGGATGGAAGGAGAGGGCCGAAAACGGCGTCGGTGGAGCTGACTCATGGTGCACAAAGTGGAACCGCTTCAGGGGACGCCACTCGTGCATGAGGCGGTGACTCCAGTAGAAGTAGGCGTCGTGGATCTGATGCACGATGAAGAAGGACAGAATGAAGTAGAGCGGGCCCCTCTCGTCCCAGGTGACGTAGACCTGGGTCCACCCGAGCTTAAACAGGATGTAGAGCGTGAGGGCCGTGAGAAAAAATATCACTTGAGTCATGAGTGAGCGGGATTTTTCTTTCGCCACTTGCGAGGGGCTCGCCTCGGCCTCGAGGATCCGGCGGTGGGGGATTTTGGGCCCTAGGAAGCGGTAGAAAAACCAGTGCCCTCCGTAGGCGAAAACGAGGTAGTTAACCCCTAGAAATAAGGTTAAAAAGACAGCGAACACGAGAGTGTCTTGCAGTGTGAGCATGAGGAAAGTTTAGGGGCGAGTGCCGCGGGGTGCAACATTTTTTTACACCCCCTTGTAATCCCTCACCCGCTGTCTTGTTCCTGGACAGGGGGTGCCGGTAGACTTCAATTTATGAAAAAGAGCCAATTTATGATCTCGGATTATCCGGAGCTGGTTAAGTTCTTCGCCTCGAAGAACCCGGGGCAGCTCCTCTTCTTCGTCCTTCCCCTCTGGGGCCTCGCTCTCTATGGAGTGGAGCGGTTTGGTCTCTCTTTCTTGGGTCTTATCCTCGGGGCCCTTTACTGGACCTTCCTCGAGTACGCGATCCACCGCTGGCTCTACCACACGCACTTTAAGTCCCGCACCTTGAACTACCTCCTGGGCTCCTTTCACCTCTACCACCATCAAGACATGGGGGATCGTCGAGTGTACAACGCGGGCTTTGGGATGATCTACCTCTTGACCCCGATCGTCCTGGCCCCGGTGTTACTCCTCACCCGGGACCCGGGTGTTCTTGGCTCCTTAACTCTGGGTCTCACAGGTGCGTATTTCTTCTACGAGTGCGTCCATTTCCTCCTTCACTACCGGGCCTATGGCAGTGGGTACCTGGGCTACATTCAGCGCTTCCACTTTCATCACCATGACCGGGCCCCGCATAAGAACTTCGGGAACACCTCCCACCTTTGGGATTGGCTTCTCGGAACCTACGATGCTCGGTACAAGAACTACGTCATGCCCGTCGCTTCTCGCAACTCTCTCATCACAGAGAAAACTCAGGAGGCGCTCCGTGCTTAGGACCGAGGCCAACCGGTATCAGTACGTCTTCATGGGAGGAATCCTTGGAGAAATCCTCGAGCTTCCGGTGGTCGGGAACTACCTGCGGGAGAACGAGAAGATCCTGCGGGAGCTTGGCGTCCAGGACATCCACACGATGACCTTGAGTTCTTTTAACTCCGCTCACCGAAACGCTCGCAAACTGATGGATGTGTTGCGGAGTAAGTACGCCGCCAGCGACAAAAAATTCATCATCTTCTCCCACAGTAAGGCCTGCCTCGAGGTGCTGCTTGCGCTGGGGAAGGAATTCGATTTCTTCCGGTCCGCGGTGGAGCGGATCATCTGTGTCCAGCCTCCGTTTAAGGGATCTGAAGTTCTCGAGGCCCCGATCCTTAAGCCGCTCCTCCGGGCCTGGCCCGGGCTTGCGTCCTTGACGAAGGATTACTACACCGAGTTCTTCCAGCGTGAGCTCGTGGATGTCCCAGAGCGGAGCGCGTTTCTTCGAGACCGGGTGACTGTGATCCGAACTTTCAAGGCGAAGTCCCGCGAAGTCTCCTGGGCGATCCGACCGTTCCACTTTGTGATGAAGCGTGCCGGGGCCCGGAGTGATGGCCTTCTGACGTTGGATGAGCAAACGATCTCCCGCGCGCCCTACCGGGAGCTCGTCCTAGAGATGGATCACTCTGATCTTTTCACGTCGTCCCGACTCTCGACCGAGGACTCGGCCTTCCGGCGCAGTCTCATGGTGACGTTGATCAATAGCTCACTTCTTAGTTCCGAGGATGTAATCCCAGCTCGGCTCCACGATCCCGAAGTTTGCCTTGTCCTTTAAGGATGAGTGGTGAATAGCGTGGTGGGCGCGTAGCCTTTGAAAAGGCCGGAAGCGCAGAGGCCCAGTCCCAGAGGGTAAGTGCTCCATCCAATGCACGAGCTCGTAAATTCCGTACCAAAGAGTCAGGCCGAAGACGATGGGGAGAGTGACCTCACTTCCGAAGACGAGCCCCGCCACGAGGGCCAGAGCGGGGAGGTACAAAAGATAGTAAAGGATCTGAATCCACGGTGGCATGAGGAGCATGTAGACATCGTCTAGCTCCTCGTACTCCATGGAGTTTGATTGGTAAAAAGTATGATGCCAATGGTGCATCTTATGGGCCCAGCCAAGGCCCGGAACTTTTCGGTGCAAGAGAAAACGGTGCAGGAAATACGTGAAGGTCGTTGCGTAGGCAAGGGAGAGGCCTACGATGAGCACCGCTTCCCAGTTCCAGTGCACTTTTGAGCCGACCAAGATCACCGCTCCAGACTGGATTCCGACGAAAGAAGCAACGTGGAGGGACCCACGGTAATAGCGAGGGATGACTTTTTGCCGGAAGGCCCTACGGTATCGATCCATCCCCCAAGGGTAGCATGAAACGGAAATGCCAGGCGGACAATTATTCCTGAGGGTTTGTACCGGCCACCGGGGTCAGGGACGGAGCGTACGCTTCCTCAAGCTCGAGGAAGATTCGCTCGTTCATGTTCCCTGCGCGAGAGCACATGAGGTCCGTGACATCAAGCTGGTAGTTCACGTAGGCCTCGGCGGTGGTGTCGTAGAATTCGTGGTAGCAGTCAGGGAGACCGAGGACATGGCCGAACTCATGCCGGATGGTCCACTGAGATTCGTACTCCTCGATCGGCTGATTGGCGTCCATGACGATCTCGTTCCCACCCAGGGCATTGACGTGGGGAACGACACCCGGCTCAAACTTCAGGAGAGGGCCATCGGCGTAGGTGCCGAAGACGAGCTTGAGGCCCCAGCCATTCCAGCGGAACTCATCTTCGATGTTATCTTTGAGATACGGGACGAACTTCGGGATCTCCGGAGTGTTGAAGGGAACTGTTGCGGCGGTGGTTCCCCAGAGAACATCTTTTCGACGGGCCTCTGTCGGGATGTCGAAGAAGCTCATCCAGTTCGCCGTCGCTCCCGCCATGTGCTGGGTGTAGAGGTCGGCCACGGTGTTGTTCGCGAACGCAGATTCCACGGCCGTCTTACACTTCGGGAGGTCGCCCAGGTCATTTAAGCACACCAAAGTGAGTGCGTCCCGGATGGGTTTTACTTTCGCCTCGGGGATCTGGGCCACATCCTTGAGTTCCTCGGCGCCGATCTTCTGGGTCGTAAGGTAGTGGTACCCACGGACGTCTCGGGCGGCGGCTTCGATGTACCAATACCGGTACTGATCCACAGACTTATACCGAGCGGCGGACTGGTAGTTCTTATCGACTTTGCGCGCGAGGGTGATGAACGTGGCATCCTCAAGAGGAATCGTGGCCGGAAGCTCACCGCTGCCGACGAGGACGTCTTTCATTTCCGTGGGAAGTTCCGAGAGCACGACCCGGAGGTCGGCCCGGATAATGTCTGGAGAGTACATGTTCGGTTTATCGATAGGAATCCCTCTGCGTGTGCTCGCCGAGGTTAAGCGGATCGCGGTCTCAGCGGAGCGCCCTTCGTTCACTTTGGCGATCCAGCGGGAGAGCCGCTCACCCAGGCGGATGGCCTCGGTGATGCCCGGATGTTCTACCGCTGGCATGCCTTTCCGAACCGCTCGGTCCTGACGCTGTTTACTCAGGAGTGCACGGTACTCCTCCGAACTCATCTCGAGGTCGAGGTGCAAAGGGCCGGCAAAACTCGAGGTGCTGATCGCTAACGTGAGGAGGAGAGGGAGCTTGTTCATGGGGCTGTCCTTGGTGGGGTCGACTATAAGTCGATTTCTTGAGTATTAACATTTTATGGACGGTCTGTGAAAATTATTCACACAAGACTGGGCGAGACAACCCCAAGGATCGGCACGAGTGCTAGAACTCGAGGTGGGCCCCGGTCAGAGAGTCCACCTCGAAAGGAAATTTACTTGATCGCTTTTTCGACGGAGTCCATGAGGTCGGCGTAGATGTTCTCATCCCCCACGATCCACTGGCTCTCACTCTCCCAGTTCGAGTAGTTTTCGATGCGATCACTCGGGACGGTGCAGCCCACGTCCGGGCGCTGGGTATACTGGTCAAAGTTGGTGGACCAGCACGCCGGGTTGTAAACTTCATAGAGCTTCCGGAGAATGTCCGATAACCCACTGACGCTGCTTTCCGGAAGAGGGGCCGAAAGATACGGCGCGAGGAGTGCCGGAAACTCGGAGATCCGGATGTCGCGTTTCACGACCCCCGTCAGGTCTTCGGAGTACAGGTCAACGATCCCAAATTGTCTTGAGATGATGGTGTACCCTCTCGCTGGGTACGGCTCGGCCGGGAAACAGTAGTTCTTAAAAATGGCAAAGTTTTGAGAGGTGTAGAGGCAGGACTCGATGGTCTCAAAGCCAAAGATCATGCCCTTGCCTTTGTAGGTAAACTTCTCGTTCTTGAGGCTTTTTTGCAGATCGGTGACGTTCCGGGCCTCGAGGATCTGGGCGTGGGACACAGCGACGGTCGAGAGCACGAGAGTCGCGAGGAGGATGAGCTTCTTCATAGGTTTCCTTTCCTTTGTCGAGAGCGGTGGTAGAAGGGTCACCTTGAATTATCCACCATCTCTCTTGAGGAAATGAAGTCGCTCTGCAGCTAGAGGTCGAAGCGGTGACGATCGATTCTATCGCCCTCGAGTCTCAGTTCTCCTTTGAGGGAGGGATTGGTCTCGACGAACGCGCGCGAGAGGTAGCGGGAAGAGAAGAGGCTGCGAAGAAGTGAGGAAAGCTTCTGAGTGACTCGATCAAGTGAGCGTTTCTGATAAAAGCTTTCAATGTCTTGCCGCATCTGGCGTAGGGTCTGGGCCTTGGCCTTCACGAGGCCCTGGTACCGAAGAAGACAGTTTGCGTAAGAGCGCATTCGGCAGAACTCTTCGTGTCCATCGCGACGGAAGTCCTCTTCAAGTTCGTTCAGCGCCCGCGCTTCGAGGGCCTCGATGCTCGCCGGGGCCAGAAGCGAGAGAATCTCTCGACCACTGAGGTTCAGCACGAAGTCGGCCTTCACGTACCCCAGGCGCTCTTCCGAAAACTCAAGCTTGGCCAGCGCCGGATACCCGAAGATCCAGTGAAGACGCCGGAGCTTTTTGGTGATGAGTTCTGCGCTTGCTTTTTTTATGGAAAACGACCACGAGAAGGCTGCTGCAATGAGAGACTCGGGCCCCGAAAAAATTGTGCTTATGACACTCTGGTTCTCCCACTTCTGTTTCGACAGGAGTCCCCGGGTGAAATTCTCGCGGGAGTAGGTGGTGGTGAAGACTTCCGTGGATCCGTTTTCTCCCGTCATGGTTCCTTCGTTCCGATAGACCCCGGCACCGCGATGATTGAAATAGACGAAGGGCACACCGAAGACCCCGGAGAGGGATGCATTCCGCTGGGTGAGGTCAGTCCGAAGCCCGATCTTTCCGGCGGAGTTCAGTGCCACGGACCCGGCGAGGTCGAGGCGCCCTCGGAGGATGAGATCGATCACGTCGAACGCGCCCGGGTGGCCTAGGTCAACTTCGTAGATCACAGAGCGAGAGACACCGCGCTCGATCCCGGCCTGGGCGTCGAGGATGACGGAGCTACCTTCGATGCTGATCCGATCTGTTTTCAGCGTGATCACCTCGATCTCAAAGGTCGACGGGCCCTCGCGCCGGAGGCGGAAGCGGTGAACTCCGGTGTGCGCGTACTGAGGGCCAATCTTCACAACTGGATCGAGCCCGAGGATGAGATTGAACATCACTCCACCCCGGGAGGAGTACGACAGCTCGTCTCCCACGCGCCAATCTGCCAGGGCTTCAGCGGACTTCGGAAGCCGCAGCGGCGCCCGCTCTTCCAGGGCCTGGAAGTTTCGGAGCGAATAGTAATTTTTCCCCGTGAGGTAGGAGACACCGATGCCGATGCCAACGTTCGGGATCGGGAGAGTCGTTTCAGTCACCAGGCCGAGACCCAGGTCCCAGCTCCGGCTTTCGATCAGCACGTAAGGCCCGGCGGCCGCGGCGGGTGCGATCCGGAGGTCGGGGGCCTCGACTTCGGTCGTGAAGACCTTGCGCTTGATCCGAGAATAGCCGGCGTCGATTTCGGGGTGAAACTCGAGCTCTAAACCTAACTCTTCCGCTTCGGTGTCCACTTCCGGTACGCCGGCACCGGCCGTCAGATCGACGCCCGCGAGTTCAAACGCAAGTCCACTGGTTGTTGAATAAGACAAAGGGAGGAACATGTGAGAGGTGCGCCCGAAGTCGGCCTCCATGCTGCTCTTTCCACCGCCGACAGAGAGTGCAAGGGGGGACACGAGGAGTAGACCAAATAGGAACAGAGACTTCATAGCTGCCTTGGGGTGTTAGTCAAAGGCGCTCTTATAGCAATCGAATCCATGAGTTGCAAGGATTCAGGGGCAGAGTTCTTTCTTTGTGCTTGGGGTCAGTAAAATCTTCCAAACTGGCCTCATTAAATGGTGTTGGATAATGGCACTCGATGTTTCAAGCGCGAAACTCGAGAGGGATCCCAGACTTAAACGCCAGAGAATGAGAACCGTGGCCGGAGAAATGCCTGGTGGAACAGAGGGTAAACACTCTGAATCTCAGGCTTTTCTTGAATTCCTTCACCAATGTAGTCGGGCAGTTTAGTCGGCGGTGTTTGTCCAGCACTGCCCATCTTTGAGGAAGCAGTACCCTACCAGAACATCATTTCTCCAACACACCTGCGCACCCCCGTGGGTCGACGTGCTGAGGGTTCCGAAGCCATGAAAGCAAGGCCCTGCGCCATCGGAGAGGACCACCTTATCACCGGCGAACTTTTCAAATTCATCGCGCCGAAGTCCCGTCAGGGCGTACTTCGTGGCGCGCTCAGTACGTTTCCGAAGGAGCAGGACCGCTTCATTGGGTTCAGAGTCCCCGGCCAGGGATCGGGAGGCCCGGAGGTCGACGGAGAGAGTGACTGCACAGTCCCCATGGTCAGGGTCATAGAAGAGGACCTCAACCGTTGCCGGGACATCCTCGGAGTGCTCCCGGCGCAGATCTTCTTCGGCGCGCAGAGTGGCCCAGTCGCAGGAAACCTCTCGGGGGAGTTGCGGGTTGCCCGCAATTCGGCGGTAGTATGTCTTGCTTCCGTTCGTGACCTTAAGAGTCTCCTCCCCGGTCCGGACCGCATCCACCCAGCTGGGGCGGTTAATGGTTGGCCTCTGGGCACAGGAAACGAAGCTTAAGAGCAAGATCAGAACTTTCATAGGGGTTGTATCGGATATTCGATCTCTCCCCTTGAGGAGGGTGGCAGGGATTCTAGTTATGTCTGAGGCTTATGGCCGATGTTCCGTCTGTCCGTTTGCTCAACACCAGGTTGATCGGAAGGGCCGCTGTCAGAGGCTTCACGTGAGAGATGATGCCGACCATGAGGCCCCGGTTTTGAATCTGCTGGAGCATGTCCACTACGTCTTCAAGAGAGTCCTGGTCAAGGGTACCAAAGCCCTCGTCGATGAAGAGAGAATCTATTTCGGCCTGGCCACGGCTTAGCTCGGCCAGGCCCAGGGCCATCGCTAAGGAAACCATGAAAGTTTCACCGCCCGAGAGAGTGGAAACTTTTCGCCGGCCTCCGCCTCGGAATTTATCGAGGACATAGAACTCTGGGGACAGTTTCAAGGACCGAGTTTGGTGGACGATTTCATACCGACCCTGGCAGAGTTTTTGGAGCTCGTCGTTGGTTTGAAAGATGAGGTTCTCTTCGACCCGAGAGAGGACGAAGGTTCGGAGTTCGTCTCGCCCGAGCACCTCGAAGAGGCGCTGCTTCCGACCGAGCTCGACACTGAGCTGCCGGGCCCGGTCCTCCAGACCCTGGATCCGATCCTGAAGCGCTTCCCAGTGAGTGAGCCGAGTGCTCACACTGGCGAGCTCCATCCTCCGGTCATTCGCGCTCCTGCGGTACTGCTCCCGCTGGACAGAAATAAGCTCCTTCACTGGAATGAAGAGTTCTCGTGGATCCGCGGTGGAGAGCTCGAACGCGGCGAGCTTTTCCAGGAGGGCGCGAGATTCCTCCCGAGGCTCCGGAGTTCGTGCGAGCTCGCGCAGGCCATGGAGTTCTCCGGTGAACTGGAGGTCATAGGCCTTGCTCAGGTCTTCCAGCCCCGCGAGCCGAACCTGGGTGTCCTTCATGGAAAGTTCTTCGCGCTGCTGGGCTTCGGCGTGCCGGGCCCAGGCATCGGTCGCGTCGTTGACCGCGGTCGTGATCCGCTGAATGAGGACCGACGCTCGCTCGCCAGCGAGGCCCCGCTCGAGTTCGGCCTTGAGTTCGGTCATCCTCCCGCGCTCGCTCCGCTCGAGAGCGTCGAGCCGACCGATCTCGACACCCGTTTCATCTTTCTTCTGCCGCAGGAAGAGTTTTTCTCGCTGGAGTCCCTCGAGCTGCCGCTCTTCTGCGAGGCAGAGTTCTAGAGTGCGTACCTGGGACTTGAGCTCCCGGATGACCTCCGCAGTGAGGACTCCGAAGAGCCCAGAGAACCTGAGTGTGACTCCGGAGAGCTTCTCTTTCAGGTCCCGGGCCAGGGCCTCCATCTGGGTGAGTTCATCGCGCAGTTCCTTGTACTGCCTGCGCACTTTGAGGAGCTCTTGCGTCCGAGCCTCTTCCTCCCGGTTGAGCTGCGCCATGAGGAGGGCGTCTCGCCTGACTCGCTCGAGTTCCCGGTCCACTGCCTCTAACGGCGGGAGCTCTTTCGATCGAAGGAGCTGGAGACTGTGGAGCTCATCGCTTCGGCCTTTGATCTCGGTCTTGAGCTTCTCCAGTTGGGCTTCGAGAAAGACTTTCTCCGTCTGGCTTTTGAGGAGAACACTCTCTCCGGCCTGGAACTTCTGGCGCAGAGTGATGAGGTCAGTGGTTAAAAGCTTGTCGCGCAGAGATTCCCAGCGGCTCCGATCAACCGAGGCTTCGCAGACGGGGCAGACCGAGGATTCGGTTCTGAGGGCGTGATCGACGCAGGTGCCTGCGGCCGTCAGGACCTCCTGCAATCTGAGCGTCGCCTCGAGGGGCAAGATCTCGTCTTCGGTTTTCAGCCGCAGGAGCTCAAGCTCCTTCAGCCGCTCCGAGACCATGGAGAGTTCTTTCACCTGGGCCTGGAGTTGGGTCTGCACTTCTTGGGCCCTGATCTCGGCCCGCTGCTTTTCATCGTACTGGCCCGCAAGAGTCCGGCGCTCGAGGGAAATTTTCGCCTCGAGCTCCTTCGTGTTCGGTGCGAGCCCGGCGATGGACTGCGCGAGTTTTTCGACCTGGGCCTTGAGCTCTTTCCCCCCGTCTTCGAGGTCCCTGAGTCGCAGGGCCTTGCCCGTCATCTCTCGCTCGAGGAGCTCGCTCTCACCGAAGAGGTCGAAGAGTTCACGGAAGTCATCTCTATGGAGTTTGAGTTTTGTCAGTGGATACGGTAGCTCTGCGACGAGTGTCGCGAGCCGCGCCGCGCTCTGGGTTTCGATCTGCGCGATCCCATCGAGCTTCTCGGAGAGTTCCTCCGCCGCTTTCGTGAGTGCCTGCAGCTCCTGACGGGCGCGGGCCCATCCTTCCTCGATGTGCAGTAAGGAGTTCTCCAGCTCGAGGAATTTCTGGAGCCGAGGCACTTCCGTCGATTGCTGGCGACGGAGTTCCTCCGCTTGGGCCAGGAGTCCTTCGCCGCGTTTCAAGAACTCATTGTAGCGACCGGTGACACTGGCGAGCTCTGCCGTCAGAGGGAGTTTACGGCGCTCGGTTTCGTGGAACTTATCAAAGGCATACAGGAGCTCCTTAAAACGAACATCCAGGGCCTCGAACTGCCGCTGGGCCACGTCGAGGTTTTTTAGGTCGTCGGTGAGCTCGAGTTTCTTCTGAACGAGGTCTTCTCCGAGCACGGTGCTCCCGCGGAGAGTGTCGAGCTCAATGGTGATGTCATGCCGCGCTTTTTCCAGGAGTTTTTTCTCCTGCTCGAGCTCCCGGGAAATGTTATCGAGGAGAACTCCTGGGTAAAGCTTCTCTAGGATATCCTTTCGATCAGCAAACGAACTCGTCAGGAACCGAGCGAACTCACCTTGATTCAAGATCACGCACTTACAGAACTGATCGAAGTCCAGGTTCAGAAGCTCCGCCGCCGTTTGGCCGATTGCGGTCTTGAGGGACTCGGAGTCCTCTCCCTCGAGGGCGTAGAGCACACGCTGGGCCGTCGGGGTCTGGGCGAAGGGCCGTCCATCCTGGCGCAGGACACGGATCCGCCAGTCCGCGAGGTAGAGCTTGCCTTTGACTTGGAACAGGAGCTCGATGGAAGCGTCCTTTTCTCCGAGTGTCACCACGTCGGGTTGGTTGACGTTCTTCTTGTAGACTTCTCCGTAGAGCGCAAGTCCCAGACAGTTAAGGATCGTCGATTTGCCGGACCCGGTTTCACCGGTGATCGCGAAGAGGGGACCCTGGGTGTGAATTTCGCGGAAGTTGATCTCGTGCTCACCGCGGAGTGAGGCGATGTTTCGAAGCTTAAGCCGGAGGGGCCGCATGCCGTACCTTCTCGAGAAGCGTTTTGAAATCCTGGGCCAGGTCCTCGGGGAGTTCCCCCGAATCGGGATACTTCGTGGCGTAGAACTCGGCGAACAGCTCCAGGGGTTCGAGCTCGAAGATCCGCTCAGGCCGGCGGAGTGGGGTCTCACTGTCTTGGTAACGAGGGATGAACGAAAGGAGTTCCATCCCCGCCTGGGCCAGGAGATCTTTGACTTCTTCCACGAGCCCCATGCGTGGTTGGGAGAGGTCGATCTGGACTTCAACTTGGGGAGTGAGCTCTCCGGTTTGTTTCAACGAGCGGAGGTCTTCGTGGTAGGTCGTCTCCGTCGTCTTCACACTGAAGAGGTCCCGAAAGACGGGGATCGGGTGGATCTGTGACGTCAGTTGGCCCTGGGCCTCGTCGATGATGATGACCGACTTCTTAGCGGTTTCTGAAAAGCGCAGTGGAATCGGTGAGCCCGAGTAGTAAGCACGAGGGCCGATCTTCTGCGGCTTGTGGATGTGGCCCAGGGCCACGTAATCAAAAGCGGAGAAGAGTTCCGTAGGAATTGAATCGAGGCCCGAGAGGCCGATGACTTGTTCGGAACCTGCGGCTTCAAACATCCCCGCTAGGTGATGGAGCATGAGCAGTTGAGGCCTCACCTTATCGCGAACGAGATAGTGCTTGAGCGCTCCGATGGCGTCTCCATCTCCGTGGGGCAGGAGTTCGTAAGAGCGGAAGAACGGCAGCGCACAGAGATCGATGGAACCAACCTGCGCCCAGTGGTGCTCCGGATTCACGGAGAGCTTTCCCCAGACTTTAACCCGGTGAGGGGCGAGAAGCCTCCCCGGGGCCTCCAGGAGGAGCCCTGAATCATGGTTCCCGGCGATGATATGGGTTTGGGCCCGAGTTTCGGTGGAGACCCGATGAAGAAAGTTAAAGAAGGCTTCCAGCGCTTGGTGCGGCGGAGTCGGAGTGTCGAACACATCTCCAGCGATGAGAAGAGCATCAACGTCTTGAGACTTGATTTCTTCGACGAGCCAGTTGAGGAAGCGGTCGTGCTCCGCTGCTCGGTCCATCTTGAAGAGTCGCTTCCCGAGGTGCCAGTCAGAGGTGTGAAGAAGCCTCATGATCTCGGAGGTCTGTTTCTTCCTTGATTCTGGCCCTGTCCGCTACCTTGAGGACTCTGACCACCACCTTGGCGGCCTTGTCGGTTGGCGTCTCTGCCTCCACCGCGTTGCCCATCAGGCCGCGATCCTTCTGGACGAGGACCTTCTTGACGAGGGCCGCGGGACTGGTTCCGTTGATCGCCGCGGTTGCCCTGGCCTCCACGGCCACCACGATTGTCTGGACGAGGTCCACGGTTGTCTTGCTCACTCCGAGCTTCAGGGCGAGGGCCACGGCCTCTCTGGTCCTGGCGTTCTCGAGGACGAGAGTCTCGGGATGGCCGCTGATCGAGCAGGTCGACTTGAGTCCTTACGGGCTCGTTGTCCAACAGATCGTCGTCATCGTCCTCAGGCAAGAGCTCCTCTTCCGACGGTGTATAAACAATCTCTTCCTCTTCATCCGGAGTTTTGACCCGAGCGAGTTGGGACTCGAGCTCTGGGACTTCGGGGAGAGCGTAGTCGAGGGATGTTTCGCCAAACAGGTCCTTGAAGACTGCGTCGGCGAAAGACTTACTCTTATCCTTGTAGGATTTGATCTCAGCTTCGAACTCTTTAACTTGGCGAGTTTCGGCCTCATCCATTCCAATGATTTTATGCGTTTCATCGGAGACGGATTCAAACTCCTTAGGGAAATTTGCTGTTTCTTTGTTGAGAGTTTCTTTAAACAAGTCGACCACGAACCGTTTCCGGATACCGCGTGTTGTCATCATGTCGAACTGTTCAGACAAAAGATGAATCCGGTCTACTCGTCCTGTCTCCCCAGTATGGGTCGTGACGATGTCGCCCTCTTTCGGCAGCCGAGAGCGCTTTTCACGGTAAACATCGTCTTCGTATTGAAGGCAGCACTTAAGCTGGCCACAGACGCCGTTGAGCTTGGAGAAGTTCAACGTCAGGTCCTGGTTTTTTGCCATCTTGATGCCGACGTTTCCGTACTTGGTCAAAAACGAGGAGCAGCAAAGCTCACGCCCACAGGGCCCGATGCCTCCGATGGACGCGGAACGGTCGCGAACAGAAATCTGTCGCAGTTCAATGCGGGTTTTAAGTTTCCCGACCAGCTCTTTCACGAGGTCACGGAAGTCCACCCGAGAAGGGGCGATGAAGTAGAAGATCGCCTTCTTCCCGAAGGAGGTGAACTCTACGTGGGTTAGTTGCATGTCGAGTTTGTAGCGCATGATCAAATCGGTGCAGGCATTCTCCGCGAGTTTTTGCTGGCGGTAGGCCTCTCGGTCTTGATCGATGTCGTCGTAGTTGGCGACCTTAGAAATGCTGCGAACGGGGAGCATGGATTTATTGAAGGTCACGTCGTAAGGGAAGGAGTTCACGTACCCCACGGCCATGCCGCGGTCAGACATCGCTACGACTTTTTGGCCGTACTCAATGTGGCGTTTGCCGACGAGAAAGGGAAAGGAACGGGAGTTCCCGGGGAAACGCACCCGGACAAAACGAAGGACTTGGCCATCTTTGAATCTGCTGTCTTCTCGGCTTTGCTTCTCTTCGGAGGTGTCTGAATCTTCTGAGAACTCGTCCTCAGAATTTATATCTTCCGTAGGAGGAATCTTTTCCTCTTCTACGATTTGCTCTTGAGTCATCTGCTGATTGTGGCCAGAAAGGATTATGAAGTCAATGAACGATCAAGGGAGGCGGGGTAAAACGTGCTCTTTTAGATACGCATAAAAGAGGGACCATTTTGTTGCGGCAGGTTGATGAAACGTCTCCATTTCTTCAAACTTCTTCAGCCAATGCGAGAGGGCCGCTTTTGAAGCGAAGCGATCAGACTGCTCAGATTCCCAGACGATGAGCTCGCTTAAACGCTGGCCCAGGGTCTCGCTCCCCCGCGAGTGTTTCTCGAGAAACTGGGAGAGTGGCATTTTCTTTACATCCTCCAGAAAGGCTTTCCAACTGGAGCTCTCAACCACTCGAGGCACCGAAGGCAGCCGTAAGTGGATCGCCCGGGAGTGGATCGTGGGAAGGAGCTGCACTCGGCGGGGATTCAGAAGAAAGATCGTGGACTCACCGCAGGGCTCTTCGAGGAGCTTGAGCCATTTATTGGCCACTAGAACGTTCACCCGGTGGCCTTCAGTGATGACGGCGAATTTCCTCTTGCTCTGGAGGGCCTTGAACTCAAAAAACCGCGAGAGGGCTTCGGCCTCTTCCACTCGGAAGGCTTTTTCTAATTTCTCGTCACCGCCGCGGTCGGTGTTCCCCAGGACATAGACGTCAGGGTGATCCATGAGCACGGCGAGGGATTGCCGATGGCCTTCGACTTTTTGATAGTACTCGCGGATGAAGTCACCGACGAAAGCGATGAGCTGCGCGTGGGCCTCTTCTTCGGGAGCTGAGGACTCGATCACGTAGAAATGCCCGAGCTGTCCGTCCTTGGCTTTTTTAAACAGTACGTCGTGGAGATTCATGGGAAGAATTTTTCGAGGTCAGACTTGATGACTTGGGTGATTTCACCGGCGGACCGCTGGGCGTCGACGTGGAGGATGCGCTCCGGATACATCCCCGCAAGCTCCCGGTACCCGTCGATGAGGTTCTGGTAGAATTCTCCTTTCTGAGACTCGAAGTAATCCTTCGTGTTCCCGCGCACCGTCTGCCGCTGCAGGGAGGTGTGAAGATCGATGTCCAAAAAGTAAGTCCGATGGGGAAGGAGGTTCAAGGGGTCGTGCTGGTGCAGCGTGAGGACCGTCTCATAGCCAAGCCTGCGGGCCTTGCCCTGGTACGCCAGCGTGGAATCGATGTAGCGATCGAGGATGACCACCGATCCCGGTGTGAGGAGAAACGGGAGGATCATTTCTTTTAACAGCTGAGCTCGGCTTGCGAGGAAGAGGTGGCACTCGGCGAGGGGATGAAGCGGCGCCGACGAACTCAGAATCGCTTCGCGAAGTTTCTCCCCGAAAGCGGTGCCTCCGGGCTCTCGGAGAGTGAGTACGCGCAGACCCTTTTTCACCACCAGTTCCTCGATTTCTTTGATCTGTGTGGTTTTCCCCGATGCCTCGATTCCTTCGAGCGAAAGAAAGAGGCTCCCGGGAGTCACGGGGTGTCGGAAGTGGGATTTCATTGTCGGGGAGGGCGTTTCCATTACACCGAATCATAACGAAGGGGGCGGCAAGTGTATAGGGTCGGCCCTAAAAATCAGTTGCCTCTTCGACCACGGGCTGAGGAGCCTCGGCGGACCCATTCATCGCTGCGTCCAGGGAGTTCTCTTCCGGTGTTCCGGTGTTTTCCGTCACGAGAGAATGCTCTTGGGCAGGCTGAGCATCCGGAGACTGCTGGTCGAAATGCTCGGGTGGGGGCATGTTATTGGCGTCTTCGTGTGTGATGATCTGAGTCGGATAGCGCGAGTGCTCGGTCTGCTGGAAGCCCGCCGAAGGCCGAGCGTAACCGGTGCTGGCCGGCATCCGGATCTGTGCCCCGGAGACCTCTCCCAGGCTCCTCGACGGGGCTTTCCTCTGGTAGAAGGGCTTCTCGGTCTCTGCGGTTAGCGAAGCATCGGGGTCCGGGTCTTGGGAGAAGAGGTACGCGCCGCTGATCAGGGCGAAGACGAGACTCGCGGCGATCGGAACTGCGAACTTCATGGTCGGACTGATGAGCTGTTCGCTGGTGGGGATGTGTCCGAGCTCATCGAGCTTGAGTTGAAGCACTTGCGCCTGCTTCCCTTCCCAGGCCATTTCTGCCAGACCTTCGGCCGCCGAAAACTTCTGCTCGCCGTGCTCACCCATCAGGTGGAGGCGGGAGCGCTGGAGCGTCGATTCCGTCGGCGCGACCGGCAGCTCCTCCGGAACGTGGGAGCGGCGATCGAAGTCAGAGATCTCGTAGATCTTGACCCAGCTCTCGCCGTTATCAGTGGACAGGCGATCGGTCATGCCAAGAAGACCCATCTCGAGCTTCTTGTCGATGTCATGGAAGCCGTAGGGACCGGACTTGACCCCACCGGTGAGGGTCCAGAAGGGACCTTCGTGGCGTTCACCGGAGACGATCTGTGGCCTTCGCCGTTGAAACTTCGTGTGGGTCCAAAAAGGTTTCCACTCCGTTTCGTCGGTGCGGGAAGCTTCGGCGGTCTCGAAGAGCACTTCATTCTCAAGAACGTAGTGCTTCAGGGTCTCGGTCTCAAACGGTCCGAACACCACCGAGCTGATCTTCACGAGCCAGAGGTCATGAGGGCCGAAGCCCATTTCCTGGATCGTTTCTTCCGACAATGGTTTTAGGTCAATGGCAACCATCTAAGTCCACCTTTACCTAATTCCTTTCGGCTCGACGCGTCAAAACCTTTAAAAATGTCTACACAATTTATTGACAGTTTTGACGAAGCTCTCCTGAAGGGGGATACTAACCTGCCACAATCAGAGGAAATTACGTGAGTATGCAAGAACGAATCAGTCAAGTGAGAGGACGCTTCCTTCAGTACAGTGACTGGGAAGACCGCTATAAAGAGCTCATTCACCTGGGGCGCGAGCTTTCCTTCTATCCCGATGATAAGCGCGACGAGAAGTATAAGGTTAAGGGCTGCCAAAGCCAGGTCTGGCTCTACCCGGAGTTCAAAGAGGGGCGCGTGTATTTCCTCGCCGATTCGGATGCTCTCTTAGTCAAAGGGATCGTGGGCCTTCTCGTGAGCGTTTACTCGAACGCAACACCCGAGGAGATCCTCAGCACGAAGCCCGACTTCCTCAAAGAAGTCGGGATCACCGAGCATCTTTCTATGAACCGCTCGAATGGTCTTGCGGCCATGATGAAGCAGATGCAGATGTACGCACTGGTATTCAAATCCATGCAAAAGGTTGAGTGACCCATGAATTTTCACCGCCCCCGTCGGAACCGCCAAAACGAAGTCATTCGCTCCATGGTGCGCGAGAGCCACCTCTCACCGGATCATCTGATTGCGCCGCTCTTCGTGGTCGAAGGCAAGGGTGCGGTCATTCCCATTAACTCCATGCCCGGACAGGCCCGATTTTCCATCGACGAATTGGTCCGCGAGGCCAAGGAACTCTATGGCCTCGGGGTCCGGTGCGTGGCACTCTTTCCGGCCATCGATGAAAAGCTCAAGACCCCCGACGCCCGAGAGGCCTACAACCGAGACGGCCTCAACGCCCGCGCCATCCGAGCGGTCAAAGAGGCGCTGCCCGGAATGATGGTCATGGGGGACATCGCACTAGACCCTTACTCCTCCGATGGGCACGATGGTTTAGTCGATCCGAAGACCGGGGAAATCCTCAACGATCCGACGTTGGAAGTGCTGGCCAAACAGGCCCTATGTGCGGCCGAAGCGGGCGCAGACATCCTCGGGCCCTCCGACATGATGGACGGCAGAGTGGGGGTCTTGCGTCGCGCGCTCGATGAGTCGCGCTTCCAGAACACACTCATCATGAGCTACACCGCGAAGTACGCCTCTGGGTACTACGGACCCTTCCGCGAGGCCCTGGACTCCGCGCCGAAGCGGGGGGACAAGAAAACGTATCAAATGGACCCCGCGAATTCGACCGAGGCGCTTCGAGAAGCTCAACTCGACGCCGACGAAGGCGCAGATATTCTGATGGTGAAACCGGGGCTCCCGTACCTCGACATCATCTACCGATTAAAAGAGATGTCGACGCTTCCGATCGCTGCGTACAACGTCTCCGGTGAGTACGCCATGGTCAAGGCCGCGGCACAGAACGGATGGATCGATCACGATAAGGTGGTCTTAGAAACTTTGACCTGCTTCCGCCGAGCCGGGGCCGACGTGATCCTCACGTACTTTGCCAAAGACGCAGCCCGGCTCCTGCGGACATGATGAAGTTCCTCCTCGCCGCGAGCCTCCTCTCCAATGTCGCGCTCGCCATCCTCTTGCTGCGACCGGCTGCCTCTCCTGGGCGAGAGCGGCTCATCATCGAAACCCACAACGAACCCCGGTCCCTGGTGCCCGCGGTGCCGTCGCCGGAAAAACTGGTCTCGTCACCGGATCCGGTTGCTCAGAGATCTGCGCCCAGGGATCCCGGTCCCGCTGTCCCAGAGGAATTCCAGGAAGCCGCGGAAAAAATGGAGGCCGATCGCGAGGAGTTTTTGTCGGAGGAGCTGGGAGTGAGTGAGGAGAAGCTCCAGGCCCATCAGCGGCTGAGAGAAGAGTTCTTCCGAGAGATGGGTCAGCTCTGGCAGAAGGCCCCCATGCGGGAGCTCTCCTTCGCCGAGCGCCGGCAGATGATCGACAAGGAAGAGGCCTTCCACCAGCGGCTCGAGGCCCTGCACGGGAAAAAAAACTGGCAGCGCTATCAGAAGTTCCGGGAGGCGTTCAATCAGAAAGGCTACCGGAAGCAGCTCGAAGACAACGGGCCCTTTATCTTCATGGGAATCTGAGCGATGGCCTGGAAACTTCTGTAAAAGCCAATCCGCTGAACGTATAATTTTCCCATGCACATTCTGCTCGTCCGTTTTTCCAGCATGGGAGACGTGGTCCTCCAAAGCGCCACGCTCAACTGGCTCCGTGCCTTGCTCGGGAAAGACGCTCATTTTAGTTTCGTCACGAGCTCGGAGTTCGTCTCCATGATCGGCGCCCACCCGGAAGTGGGGACGGTCATTAGTTTTGACCGGAGGAACGGTGAGACGTGGGGGGACCTGAAGCGCAAAATTCGATCCCTCCATTCGGAGAGGCGCATTGATCTCATCCTCGATTTACACGCAACCCTGCGCTCGTTTCGCCTCCGGTGCTCGTTGTGGCAGATCCCGGCCCTCACCGTGGATAAGCGCCGGTGGGAGCGCTTTTTTTTAACGAAGATCAAGTCCGTTTGGGTCAAGCGTGTCTTCGACTTAGACCTCTTCGGTCTCGAGCCTCAGGTGACGCGGATCATCCGCGACTTCGAAGGCATCTTCGACGACGGCCGGGGAGTCCGGCGCACGATCGAGTTCCGCCGGGGAGCGAACCAGGAGCTGACCTCCATCGGAGCGAGGGTCCGCTACCCACTCCCGGCGCCCTACATCGTCCTCGCCCCATCGGCCTCGTTTGCGCCGAAGCGCTGGCCCGTGGCTTCGTTCGTCGAGCTCACGAGAATTCTTCTGGCCGAGACTCCGTACCACCTGGTGATCCTGGCCGGGCCGGAGGACTCCTTCTGTGATGCCTTCGGGGCTCTGGCCTCGGAGAGGCTTCATAATCTTCAGGGGAAGACCTCCCTCGGCCAGAGCATGGACATCTTGGCCCACGCCACCCTTTGTGTGGGCAACGACTCCGGCATGAACCATATCGCGGAGGCGGCCGGGGTCCCCTGCCTGACCATCTTCGGGCCCACCGACCCGCGGTTCGGATTCGCCCCCCATGGAACGAAGTCCCGGTTCCTTGCCAAAGAAATGTTCTGTCGACCCTGTTCGACGACCGGGAAATACGCCTGCTACCGAGACCGGCACTATTGCATGGAAGAGATCAGCGTAGCGGAAGTCCGTGAAACCATCCGGCAAATGTTGGGGGATCTGTGAGACCGCTCCTGTGGTTTCTGTTTTGGTTCGTCGCAGTCCCCGTCGTTCGCGGGCTTGCTCTCTTGCTGTGCTGGCACCCCGCTGTGCGAGAGCGAAACCGGTTTGAGAAGAGGAATAAGTTCGAGCGCCTCGCGCACTCGTTTGCGGATATCGGTGCGGTCGCAGACCTGTGCTTTGAGTTCTCCTCCGAGGGAGAGTTCCAGCAGATCGCTCCTTTGGTCGACGACGCCCTGGCCGCGGGGAAGAAAGTGGAACTCGTCTTTTTCTCCCCCAGTGTGGAAAAGGGAGTCATGACGCTGGCAAAGGCCCACCCCCAGCAGATCCGGTACCTCCGCTACCCGCTAGTTCGGATCCTTCCTTTCGTGGCGCGCCGGTCATTCACTCACTGGACGACGGCCCGTACTTTGGTGATGGTTCGCTATGACTTGTTCCCCGAACTCTTGCTGTGGGCGCTTGCTCCGGGGAATGGCCTCGTGCTTTTGTGGATGAGCTTTAAAAAAGAGCGCTCCCTTCGCCGAGCGCCCTCCCGGTGGAAACGGCTCTTTCTTAAGGCCGCCCGCGTGGTGGTTTACGCCGGTGGGCCTGAGGCACGTCTGGGCGCGGAGCTGCACGCTCCGGGGTTAGTTTTTGATTTTCGGATCGAGCAAATCCGTCGGCGCGTGGCGCTTCGCGAGTCGAAGTTCCAGCACGAGTTTCCTCAGTACAGAGAGTTCAGGGCCCTCCTCGAGGAGCACCCGCGTCGCGTGATCCTCGGGAACGCATGGCCTAGCGACCTCTTCCTCTTGCGGGGTCTTCCCGCGGAGGTGCTGGTCTTGATCGTTCCCCACAGCCTATCGCCTAAAGTTCTGAGTGAGTTTCGCTCGCAGCTTCGGGCCCTAGGCCGCGAAGCCCAGGAGATCGACCACGACGCGAGACCTCTTGTCCAGGGCGAGACTTTTCTTCTGAACCGGAAGGGCCTTCTGTGTGAGCTCTACGCGGACTTCGGACACGCCTACGTGGGCGGAGGGTTCGAGGGGAGCGTTCACTCGATCCTCGAGCCTTTGGTCGCCGGTTCCGGGCCTCTCGCCTGCGGGCCTGCCCACCACCGTTCAACGGAGTTCGACGTGGCGGCGACGTTTAACCAAATAACAGAAGTCACCACCTCCGAAGAGTTCCAGCGCTGGCTCGCGCAGGATTCGCTCTCGGTGGAGCGTGGTAGAATCGAGTCCCTGGCCAGGGATTACATTGTCATGCGGGAGTTGGTGATCTCATGTTGAAAAATCGTTACCAAGAAATTTTAGTCGGCGTGGGCCTCATGTCCATCGTCCGGGGAATCATTTCTCTGAAGCGCAACCGGACGACCCTGCTGATCGACGACCGGCGCTTCACCGTCGACAGCTATCCGGGTCTTTTTTTATCTGAGCTCGAAATCCTGGCACTGCTCCGGATCGGAAAGAAGTACGACATCCCCGAACTCTCGGATCTGCGGCAGTTCTTGGTCCCGGCGGACATTGCGCTTGCAACAGATCAAAGCCGTCTTCGACTTGGTCGTGCGCCGCTCGAGAATCTCAAAGAGCTCCTTCGGAAGTACCCCGAACTCTTAGATCCGTCGGACTTGGAACAAGTTTTCGCTGAGCCGGAGGAAGAGTTTAACCGGAGTTTCCTGGCCGAGCTTTCGCGCTTTGAGACCCAGAACTTCGAAGCGAGCATGAGACCCAAGGGCCACCGCTTTGAGCTCCAGGGCCCGAAATGGCTTAAGACCATCTACGCTCGCTTCGGTGAGCTCATGAACCAGGAGTACCGGGAGTCGAAGGACCTCAAGTACGCAGTTCTCTTGCACCTGCTGGGACTCCACCACGAGGAAAAGCTCAAAACGTCCCTCGGCGCTGAAGAAGTTCCGTTTTACTTTTTCCGGACGTTCTCGCCGGTCTACCGGCTCCACGACTTTTTCCTCACCACTCAGCTCAAACGGAGACTGGTTCTTTTAGGTGGGGACTACAAAGAAAGTGGGGTGCAGTTTTGGCAGTTCTTTGAACACCGGTTTGAGAACCTCCTTCTGGAGAGCTTCGAGGGGGTTATTTCCGGGGAGCGGGTGCTTTTCTTTGCGCACCTTCCGGAAGACGTTCCCTTTCACATCGCTTCCTCCTTCGGCTTCTTTCGGAAAACTCAGCTCACCCCCGTCAAGCGGATGACCGCCCCCTTCCCGCCGGCCTCTTTGACATACTTTGCCGACGAGGGACTTCTGGGCACGGATCGGCCTTACCGAGTTCTAGGGCAGGGACGGGAGTTTGCCTTTTATCACTGGCCTTATCTAGAGTTACCGGGCTCAAAACCCGAGTTTTTCCAACGGGATTTGCGGCTTGCCTTCGAGGAGGACGCCGCCCTCCTACCTTTTTCCCAGGTGCCCGTGGAGCTTACCTTCACCGGGAGCGTGACTCTGGATCTTCGGCGCCTCAAAAGTGATCGCAAGCACGAGGCCCCGGTCCTCAAAAGATTGCCGATGGACATCATCGCCGAAGATCGGGTGATCAAGGGCTTCGAGTATTGGGGACCATTCCGCTACCAAACTCAGGGACTTTTAGGCCTGGCTTACGGCATTGAGGGGATCTAGGTTATAATCCAAGCATGCTTGGTCGTATTGTAAAATCCGAGAAAGGTCAGACTGCCGTAGAATACGTGATGATGGTTGCGGTTGCGGTTAGCCTGGGCATCGCTGTTTTCAAGAAATTGGATGAGTATCTTATCAAAAATCCTAATGGTCTTGTGGGTAAGCCTTTGAATTCCTATCGTCAGGCCATGGATCAAAACGGAAAATACAAGCGCTTCCCTATTAGAATGGCGCGCTAAACTTCTAGTCCCTCATGTAATCTTTTCATGGCTCCTACTACTTGGCGGGGAGTTCCTATACTCTTAACGCAAAGAGTCATTTCCTTTTGAGGAGGAGTGTTATGAAAACGAAAACCCTATTGGTGCTGGCCCTGTCTATGAGCTTCGCGCAAGCTTACGCTCAGGTGAATGAAGAACAGGTGCTAAACTCAGCGCCGATCGACGTGGACGGATACCTCCATGAGAAGCCAGTCACCGACGGTGAGCTCGAGCAGATTCGATCGGAGATTAACAAGCAGAAGACCGGCACGGTGCTGAACAAGGAGAAGGCCAAGGATCTTGGTAAACTCACGAACCAGACCGAAAAGCTCCTCGAGAGCCAGGATGAGTACATCGATCAAAAGATCGAAAGCACTCAAGCGATCAAAGAATTCAACTCGAAGTACGAGGAAGGTCAGCGCAAACTCCGCTGCATCATGGAAGAGTCAGATTCGAAGGAATGTGAGCCGTACATGAGCAAGTACAAAAAGAACCGCGTCCAGGAAGCTCAAGTCGAAGAAGTCCAGGAAGTGAAGGTTTCTCAGGCGGCCGCAACACCAGTGATTTCCCAAACCGAAGTCGCTCAGATCGCGGGTGCTCCGTTCGAGGCGATCAAGCTCCTCCCGTACGCCGGTGCCACATCGTACAACGGCGACGTCGAGCAGCTCGAGACGCAACTGTCTGCGGGTCTGCGCCTTGAGTCCAACATCACGACCCGCTTCTCCATGGGGATCGGATTTAACCTGAACCAGCTCAAGACCAATGACTTCGCCAACAACTCGAACTACATGAACCAGGGCTACCTTGGGCAATACGGAATCGAGGGCCGGGAAATTCAGTACCGCTCGATGGGCCTTGATGTGTACGGGAAGTTTTTCTTAACCAACGGTGAGCGCTTCCGCCCTTACCTCGGTGCGGGCCTCGGTTACGCCCGCGCGACCATGAAATACAACGACAACAACCCGTACATCGATCAGTTCAGCTCGTTCAGCTACGGCTCGGAAGAGTACAACACGAGCTTCGTGAACGGGAACCTTATGATCGGTTCAGAGATCATGATCACTCGGACTTTCGGGATCAACATCGAAGGCGCGTATTCGACGGGCCTCGGAGATAGCCTGTCCTCAAAAGCCGCTAAAAACGGTGGAACGTCTCCCGACCAGCGTCGGTTAAACGAACTCGGCGATGAGATCATCAACGCCGCGGCCCTTTCCGTCTTCGCTGGTGCTGTGATTAACTTCTAATTCTTCTGGAACCACGATTTCTAAAAAAGGCCCTCAGGTTTGAGGGCCTTTTTTATGGCTTTTGGTGGTTCGAGGACGACTCGAACCGGACTAACCTGACAGAAACGCTTTTCACTTAATCAAATAGACTTCCTAGCATAGAATAAGCCCTTATAACGACTAAACTTTCTCTCGAAAAGGAATTCGAAATGAAACCAGTTTATCTTGTTGATGGTAAACGCACTCCGCAGGTCAAGGCCGGAGCGGAGCTGAAGGAAATTGCAGCGCCGTTCTTAGGTCACTACCTCATCCGCCACCTCGTCGACAAGTTCGGGCTCGGCTTGGATCAAATCGATGAAGTGATCGTGGGGAACACTGGCTCTCCCGCAAAGTACCCCAACGTGGGCCGAGTCATTGCTCTCGAAGCAGGCCTCAATAAGAAAACTTCCGGCTACACCGTTCACCGTAACTGCGCCTCCGGGATGGAGGCCCTCTCCCAGGCCTACGACAAGATTGCCAGCGGCCGCAATGGGCTGATCTTCGCCGGCGGCGTCGAGAGCATGTCGCAGATGCCACTCCTTTACAGTAAGTCGATGACGGAGTTCTTCGCCAAACTCATGAACCCGAAGGCGACGTCCCTTCAGAAGCTCCAAATCCTCTCCACGTTCCGCCCCCATTACCTCGCGCCGATCATCGCGATTGAGCAAGGGCTCACGGATCCTTTCTGCGGCCGAAACATGGGGCAGACGGCAGAGACGCTGGCCCGGGAGCTCGGGATCTCTCGCCGCGAGCAGGATGAGTTCGCGAACTCCTCTCACCACAAAACCGCCGAGGCCACCAAGCAAGGGAAGTTCCGGGATGAGATTCTTCCCATCACCGCGGGCCACAAGCTCGATAAGATGATCGCCGACGACATCGGCTTCCGTGCCAACTCCACCGTCGAAGGCCTCGGAAAACTCAAGCCCTACTTCGAGCGAGAAACCGGCACAGTCACCGTGGCCAATGCCTGTCCGATCACGGACGGCGGGTCCATGTGGCTGCTCGCGTCTGAAGAAGCGGTCAGAAAACATAACCTCGATCCGGTGGCACGCATGGTGGACTACCACTTCCATGGCCTTGAGCCTGAACGCATGGGCCTCGGGCCCGTGCTCGCGACCCATGGAGTGTTGAAGCGCACCGGACTTAAGCTCTCCCAGATGGACCTCGTTGAACTCAACGAGGCCTTCGCCGCCCAGGTCATCGCCTGCCTCAAGGTGATGAAGGATAAAACCCTCTCGCAGAGGTGGGGCATCGAAGAGACCATCGGTGAGGTTCCGCTGGAGAAACTCAACGTGAACGGTGGCGGGATCGCTCTAGGCCATCCCGTTGGTTCCACGGGTGCACGACTGGTGGTGACTCTGGCGCACGAGCTCAAGCGCCGCAAGCAGCGCTACGGCCTGGCGACCCTCTGTATCGGCGGCGGTCAGGGTGGTGCTGTGATTATCGAAAACCTTAAAGTCTAAGCGGAGTCAAGAATGAGCTACGAGAACCTCACGGTTGAAACCAAGGATGATCTTTTTTGGATCGGCTTCGGAAAGTATGAAAAGAAGTCGATGACGACCTTCACCCGGGAGACGCTGCTCGAGCTGCGGCAAGCGATCCTGGAAGCGGCGGAGCTCGACAAGAGGAGTGCGGTGAAGGGGCTCGTGTTCTTCTCGCACAAGCCCGGTGTGTTCCTCGCCGGGGTAGACATCTCGGTGATCAATTCCCTGAAGACGGAGGCCGAGGCCCTGCGGGCCCTCGATGAGGCGCACACCATCTTCAATGCCCTGGATGATCTGAAGATGCCGACGGTGGCCCTCGTGGACGGTATTTGTCTTGGTGGGGGCCTTGAACTCTCCTTGGCGTGCAAGAAAATCTTTGTCTCCGATAACCCGAAGACCGCGCTCGGCCTGCCAGAGGTCATGCTCGGTGTTCTCCCGGGGTTCGGGGGGACCTACCGGCTTCCCCGGAAGGTCGGGCTGCCGACCGCGCTGGATATGATTCTTACCGGGAAACAGGTGAAAGGGAAAAACGCCCTCAAGCTGGGGCTCGCCGATGCGATGCTCCCCACCGAGCGCATGCGAGAGCTCGCAAAGGCCTACCTCCTCGAGAAAAAGACCGGAAAGAGGAAGAGTGTCAAAGAAGAGGTTCAGGCCGCGGCGATGGATAACTTCCTGACTCGGAAAATCATCTTCCAAAAGGCCCGGGAAAAAGTTCTGGAATCGACGAAGGGCTTCTACCCGGCCCCGTTGAAGATCCTCGAGGTCCTCGAAAGCGGCGCGGGGAAGGGAAGGTCAGATTACCTGGCGCTAGAGGCCCAGGCCTTCGCGGAGCTCTCTCAGAGTGTTCAAAGTAAGAACCTTCAGCACATCTTCTTCCTCACCGATGCCTCGAAGAAACTCGATAACAAAGATCAGCTCCCGACGGTACACCGAGGGGCGGTCCTCGGCGCCGGGGTCATGGGTGGTGGCATCGCGTGGCTCTTTGCCCAGAACAATCAGGCACCACTGATGAAGGATCTCACGCCCGCAGCGCTGGAGCTGGGTCTCAAGCAGGCCTCGCAGAACTTCTCCGCGGCCCTCAAGAAGCGGCGCCTTTCCGAGGACGAGTTCAATCGGAAAATGCGCTCCATCGAACCGACGCTCTCGTTCGAAGGGCTCCGCTCGGCGGACCTGGTCGTCGAGGCCGTGGTAGAGAACATGGACGTGAAGAAGAAGGTCTTCGCCGAGCTCGAGGGACACGTCCGCCCGGACGCGATGCTGACGTCGAACACCTCATCGTTGTCGGTCGAAGAGATGAGTAAAGCGCTCCAGCGACCGGAGCGGTTCGCGGGTCTCCATTTCTTTAATCCGGTGAACAAGATGCCGCTGGTTGAAATCATCACTCACGAGCGGGCGTCCAAAGACACCATCGACGCTTTGGTGAAGTGGGTCCTCGACGTCAAGAAGACGCCGATCGTCGTTAAAGATGGCCCGGGCTTCCTCGTGAACCGGATCCTCGCACCGTACTTAAACGAAGCCGCTTTCCTCCTCGAGGAAGGTGTTACCATCGAGGCCCTCGATGAAGCAGCCCTGAATTTCGGGATGCCCATGGGGCCCTGCCGCTTGATGGATGAGATCGGTCTCGACGTCTGCGTGAAGGTCGGAAAGATCATGCACGATGGCCTCGGCGACCGCGCCCTTCCGAGTGAGCTTTCGACGAAGCTCTACGAGGCAAAGCTCCTCGGGAAAAAGAACGGCCGCGGCTTCTACCTCTACGATGAGAAGGGGAAGGTGACGGGAAAAAATCCAGACGTGGTGAAACTCCTCACGGCCAAGAAGCTCCGAAGAGACGAGATGGAACTTCAGATGCGGCTCTTCCTGCCGATGGTCAACGAGGCGGCGTACATCTTCGCAGACCGGATCGTCGACAAGGCCGCAACGGTGGACATCGGCATGATCTACGGCACCGGCTTTCCTCCGTTCCGGGGAGGCCTCTGCCGCTGGGCGGATCAGGAAGGCCTGGATCAGATCGCGGAGCGTCTCCACAACTTCACGAAGGACGTGAGCGCTGCTCGGTATTCGATCGCCCCGTTCCTCTCCCTGATGGTGGCCGATAAGAAGAAGTTCTACGACCTGTGAGATCCTGGCCTTTCTTTAGTTATTTTTTTTCCTACATCCTTCGGGCGAAGACCCGGCAGCGGCTCCTGTTCATCGCCGTGACCGGGCTCTTCCTCTCAGCGTTTAGTTTGCTTGTCATCCAGGGGATCATGGGGGGCCTCCAGGAGGGTCTTATTTCGCGGTCAAAAGCTGTGAATGGCTCCTACCTCCTGGTCTTCGAGGGAGTCACGGAAGAGGGCCTTCCGGAGCTCAAAGACATTCTGCGGAAGGCAGCGGTGCCCTTTTACTCCGAGCTCGAAGTCGAGGTGATGCTTCGGAACAAGAATTTCGTGGCCCCCGCGAAACTTCACGGGATTGACCTTGAGGACGAGCGGCCTCAGTTCTTGGCCGAGAAGGAATTCTCCGGCGTCGTCATGGGGTCAGAGCTGGCGGCGAAAACTAAGCTCCAGTTCTTAGACGAGTTGCAGGTGATCGCACCGGGGATCACGGACACGCTCATGGGGGAGGTTCCGCGCTTCGTCTCGGAGACGCTCTCTGACTACCTCTACACTGAAATTTCCGAGGTCGACGATTTCGAGGCCTGGGTGCGGCTTCCCATGGTGCAAAATCTTGTCCGTCGCCGAGGGGTGAATCAGATCCGACTCTTCGGCGAAGTCCCCGAGCGGGTGCTGGCGCAGCTCCGGCGCACGGAGACGGGTGTTCCCAAGCGCATCCTGAGCTGGGAGCAGATGAACGGGGCCCTCGTGTGGTCGCTCAATCTCGAGACCAAGGTAATGCTCTTTCTTTTCATCAGCATGAGCCTTCTCGTGGCGATCGCGATCACCTCAGGCCTTTTGATCTTCTACTCCAAGATCCGCCGTGACCTGATGAGCTTCTGGATCCTTGGGATGTCCCAGAAAAAATTGCTGGCCCTGTGTTTTAAATTCGTACTGATTCTCTCGGCAATCACCGTCGCCATCGGCGGGGCCTGCGGTTTCCTGGCGCTTAAGCTCCTGGAAACTTTCGGGCACGAGCTCATGCCCGATATTTTCGTTGAGCGGCGGCTCCCGGTGGAGCTGGATTTCGCACACGTCGTGATTAGCCTTTTGATCCCCTTTGGAATCTCCGTCGTATTTAGTTACTTTTCCTTCGCCAATTTCAGGAAGGAAAATCAATCGTTTGTGGCGATCGTAAGAAGTCTAGGATAGAAGCTAGAAATTCGAGTAAAAATTAACCTCCTTTTGACCGATCTGATAAAATAGAAATCTCTCAAGAGGAACCTATGCCGCTTCGAAATCTCTCCCTGGTGCAATCTGCGTCGCTCTCGAAACTCGGCGAAGACCTCGTCCTCTGTGACCGGAGGTCCGTCGTTTTCCATTGGGCAGATTTTTTTGAAACCTGCGACCTCGTGAAGACTCAGCTCCTTCAAGATGCTTCCCTCGCCGCCGATCTCAAGCGCCGGGAACATCATCTCGCGGGCCTCGCCCATGTCCCGATCTGGGTCCGGACTCAGCACCAGGTCTTCCAGACAACGGTTTACGGTCTCTACGAGCGGTATCTTCTCAATCAGATTCAGCTCGTCGGTCTCGATCCCTTTTATCCCTCTGAGATTTCTTTCATCTCTCCGACGGGACCCTTCAAGCTGCTCTCGATCACGGACTGCTTTAACCCGACCACCTACCGTGACTTCGTCATCGTTTACCTCTTACAGGGAAAGCTCCCGAAGCGAGACTTCCGGATCCGACTCAAGAGTAAGATCCTCATGGAGTACGGCGCAGAATTGGGCGGGGCCGAGGTCGTCGCGATCGAGCAGCTCACGGCCACGGGACTTCTGATCTCCCTCGACGCCGATGTGTTCACCCGGAAGGTCGTGGGCGGAGAGAGCGTCCGCTTTCTCGTGAACGCTTCGACCCTGGCACCGACGCTCGGGATGTCCCTCGAGGAGATGAAACCCCACCTCTCTCAGTCCGCGCACAATTTCCTTTACTCCTCCGTGAAGACCGACGCCGTGGAATGCAGCCTTAGGCACCTTTCCATACAATCGGCCTTCGACTTCTCGAAGAACCGTAAAGTCTTCCTCTTCGTCTCCTACGACAACCTCTCAAGCTCCGATCCGAAGAACCTGACGCTCATCCGGGATTTCGTGGCCCACGCTCGGGACCTCGTTCGGCTGCACTTCGGAACCCGCTTCGAGCAGAAGTCCGCTTAGGCATCTTTTTTGTAAAAATCAACCTGATAGGCCGCACTCTTGTCGAGGTTCTTGCGGCGTTTATCGTAGCGCTCGGTGGTCGTAATGTTGGAGTGCCCGGCGAAGGTTGCGACGTCTCGGATCGCCGCGTCTTGGGTATCGAGGAGGTGTGAGATGACCGTCGCGCGGCAGGAGTGGGGGGAGACGGTTTTCGTGATCCCAACCTTCCGAGCGTACCGGGTGATGATCCGGAAGATGGTGGAGCCGTCGATGGGCCTGTCGTTTTTCTGCGAATCTTCGGTTTGCAAGAGATAGTCGTCGGGGCCGAGCTTTTGATCCTGGGCCTCAAGTGCGGCGAGGTAGATCTGGAGCTCTCGTTGGACGGCAGCATTGAGCGGCACGAGGCGCACCTTCTCACCTTTCCCAAGAATCCGCAGGATCCGGTGCCCTCGCTCCTCCACCAGATGCTGGAGTTTGAGTTGCGTGAGCTCGGCTCGGCGCAGGCCCAGGTGGAAAAGTAAGACCATGACGAGGCGATGGGTCCGTCCCCTGTGCGTCGACCGATCCGGGGCATCGATCATCCGCTGCACCTCTTCGTCGTCGAAGGCGACGGTGGGAGACTCGGTCTGGACCTTCGGGAGCTTGACGGCGTCGAGGGGGTTAAAGTCGATGAGGCGGGCCGCGATCGCCCACTTGAGGAATGAGCGGATGCACACGAGCCGGCGGTTGACCGTCGCCGACGAGAGCCCTCGGGCGAGGAGCTGGTCTCGGTAGAGCTGAAAGTGGTAGCTCTGGATCTCCCGGGGATGCGTGATCACGACGTCTCCGGAGCGCAGGAAATCGAAGAAAAACTTCAGGTCTTTGAGGTAGGCGGTTTTGGTGTCCGGGGAAAGGAACTGGTCCAAAAACTCCCGCACGAAGTCCTGGATCTCCAGTTTCTTACCGGCAGCTTCCTGGAACTTGCGCGCGAGTTCAGGATTAAACTTGGTGGTCAACGCAGCGTCCGTCTTCTTTGCCATAGTCTCATTCTACGGGTTGAACAACTTCAGCGCTAGAGTGATAATACAGAGAACGGAGATTCGACCATGGTGCTTCCGATTCTCGCTGGCCTCGGTGGCCTTTTTTTGGGCCTTCTCATCTACCACCTGCGGGTCCAGCCCCTGCTCCTGGAGCATGCGGTCCTGCAAGAAAAGTTCTCGCTCCAAGAGAAGAATCATCAAGATTCCTCAGCTCGGCTCGAACTTAAACTCAAGGAGCTGTCCCAGGAAATCTTCGAAGAGAAGACCAAGCGGTTCCGGGAGGACTCGCTCCGAGGCATGGAGCTCATCCTCAATCCCTTTCGAGAAAAGATGAGCGACTTCCAACGGCGGGTGGAAGAGATGCACCTGTCTGACACGAAAGATCGGGTAAGGCTTTCGGCCGAAATTGAGCGCATCGTGCTCACGGGACAGAGGATGAGCCTTGAGACAGAGAACTTGACCCGGGCCCTGAAGGGTGACGTCAAGTTCCAGGGAAACTGGGGGGAGATGATCCTCGAGCGCCTCCTCGAGGCTTCGGGGCTCAGGCCCGGTGAGGAGTTCATCGTTCAGGGTCTTGAGTTGGACCTCAAAGACGAGGAGGGCCGCACTCAGAGGCCGGACGTCATCATCAATCTCCCGGAGAACAAGCACCTCATCATCGATGCCAAAGTGAGTCTCGTGGCCTACGAGCGGTTTGTGAACGGGGAAGGAGAGGAGGACTTGTCGCACTTCCTGGATTCCCTCTATGCCCACATCAAGGGTCTCTCGGCCAAAAACTACCAGCAACTCGACCGACTCGCCTCTCCCGATTACGTGATGCTTTTTGTTCCGATCGAGGGCGCCTTCATGCTTGCGTTGCAGAAGGACCGGGAGCTCTTTTCTCACGCCTGGGAACGGAACATCATGCTGGTTGGCCCCTCGACGCTTCTGGCGACGCTCCGGACTGTCGCGGGCCTCTGGAAGCAAGAGCGACAGACCAAGAACGCTCTTGAGATCGCTCGGCAGGCCGGTCTTCTGTATGACAAGTTCGCTGGTGTCGCGGATGAGCTGAACCACATGCAAGGGCAGATCAGAAAAGTCGGCGATTCGTTCGACGACCTGAGGTCCCGCATGCTCACGGGGAAGGGGAGTCTGGCGCACCGGATGGAGAATCTTAAAGAGTTGGGGGCAAAAACCACCAAGGTGCTGCAGCTTGAGACCTAGCCGTCCATGAGCTACCTCACTCGCTCTGTCCTTGCTCAGCTACTGCTCGGTGCACTCCTGAAGGCCCTCTTGCCCCAGTCTGCTGCGCTCGAGGAATTTCTTAGCTGGACCACTTTCTCTGTCATCGGGCTTTTCCTCGGCGTCGGCCTGCAACTCGAGAAGCGATCTTTTTCCGAGGACCTCCGCATCGTGAGTGTGTTGGTCGGCGTGACGACCGTCGTTCCCTTTGTCGTCTTCGTTCTCACGGCCCTCCTCTTCGGCGTGGAGCTGTTTCCTGCACTCACGCTGTCGGTGGTCCTGATCACAACGGGCACCGGTGTGACGATCCAGACCCTCGCGAACCTGGGCCTCCTTCAGACCCGCGCGGGAACCTTCCTGACTCTCGTCTCTGCGCTCGATGATGTTCCCGCGGCGCTCCTGATGTCGCTGCTGCTTTTTTCTGCTCCGCTACCCCAGGTCGAGGGGTCCCTCTTCCGAGGAAACTCAGCCTTCGTTGCGCTCGTCGCTCTTCTTGCGCTGGCCCTTGTGTCGAAGCTCCAATTCCGATTTCGATCTCCCGCGGCGAGTGTGCTGGCCCTCAGTTTTGGCGTCGCTCTGGCCTTGACCCTTGAGCGCCTCCATATCTCGTTGGTGATGGGGGGCCTCGCTGCGGGCGTTCTCCTTGGCGCTCTTTTTAGCTCCTTTCGCAGTGAGCTTCAGACTCACTTAGACAAACTCTTAAGGCCATTTCTTCTCCTCTACATGGTGTCGATTGGGATGAAGCTCTCCCCCGGCGTCTTCACCGGATCCTGGGCCCTTGGCTTTTCGCTGGTGCTCTCGGTGGTGGCGGTCTTAACGAAGTACGGGACGGCAGCGTGGGTACTCCGGAAACGCGCGGACCTCGATCCGCCGCTGGTTTCCTGGGGGCTTGTCCCGAGAGGAATCCCTGGGTTTGCGTTCGCGAGTACGGCCGTTTCTCAGGGACTCATCGGAGCTGAGCTCTTCACCATCCTGATCCTCGTGGTCTCGGTAACGACCTGGGTGGGATTGGCGGGCCTGGAAGTCGTGGGACGGCCCAAGGTTTGAGCGGCTCTCTACTTTAGCACCCAGCTCAACGGCACGCACTGATGCCCTCAGGCCTCCATGAGAACTGGTCACTCGAATCCTCACCGGGTGACTGCTTCTTAAAGACTTCCTATCTTTGAGTCACGATCCGTGCACTCATCGAATCCAAGTTCACGATGATCGATTTGGTTCCTGCAAACACGCTTACGTCTTCCAGTCTTCGGGAGCAGTTGAATGCGATTCTCGAGGGGTCCAGAACTGAGTAGCTCAGAGTGCGATTGTTTCTGCCACAATCCAGCGTGCGCAACAAGCTGGTAAACTCACCCTCATCTAGCTCGTCTGTTGGATCATCTTCGCGAACATGCGCAACTGAAAAATGGACATCATCTATTCGGCCATAGTAGTGGATGGTTACCCAGGACAGCCGGATGTGTCTCGACCCGAGAGTGATGAAGTTTTGATGATTGGTATAGAAGCCTCCCCGATGCGCGTCCTGGAAGTTTTTTCGTGTCATAAAATTCCATGGGGCCGAGGCCAGAGCTGACGAGATTGAAAGTACCAGTCCTAAAACTAAGTAGATCATTTTCATTTTAAACTCCCTATTCTTGTTTACGAGGCTGCATGGTTATAGCGACATGCACTCAAAAATTCGAGTGCTGTGTATTGTGGCGCGAAACTATTTTAAGCAGGGCACTTTTAAGCGTACCGATCTGGTAATTACTTCATGGTGTGAGGAAGAGTCCCTTGGGCGCTTCTGGCAGACCTTGGCAATCAGAGTTCATTGACTTTTGGCCTGGCCGCAGGCCAGTGCAAGACTCGGAAAAGACGATATACAAGAGCTAAAAACTCAAGAATTAAAGCAGGTTCTCCGACAAGAATAGTCAGGAGTTCTATGCGCCAACTTTTTTGGATCTTGGGCCTCGTTGCCCTACCTTTGATCGCTGGAGAGAAGACCCGGATTCTCGAAGATCTCGGTCCTTACAGCTATGAAGTCGACTATTTTTCCGAGGAAAGCTTCCGGCATTTGACCTACGACCAGGGTCTGGTCGAGCGGACCTTCCTCGAGCCCGGCTATCGAAACATTTATCAAAGGTACCTCGCTTACGGCGTCAAGGCCCAGCTCGAATCTTCTCGATCGCCGTCGAGTGAGGCCCGGGAGTTCGTGCAACAGAGCTTCACCTACCCAGTCCCTCAGCACCTGGGAATCATCGCCTTCAAGCGCGGAGAACTGAGTGCCACTTGCCCCAAAGTTGTCGCGGCCGCCAAGGCCCTCGGGTCTCAGACCATTGCCTACTACCATCCCGTGCATTTTTCGGGCGGAAATTCCAAGAGCTATAAAATGCCCAGAGGCCCGACCTACGGCAAGCACTGGCGCTTTGAGACGACCCTGCATTTTTCTCAATCCGAGTTTGAGGCGTGCCTCGATCTGATTGACCGTGAAAAGCTTAGGCTCCATTACGTGCCTCACCTCGAGGGAGTGAAGGCGATGGTGGACTCAGGCACCGAGGAAGACTGGAGGCTGGTTTCTGGGATTCCGATCGACGATCACTACTTTCATCACGGGTTCGGCCCTTTGTTAACCTACCTCACCAAAAGACCGAAGGCCTTCACGTCGGCACCCCTTTCACTCACTCTGGCGGCGGAGTTAGATCCCATGGTCTTCTCTTATGCGCGAAAGGTGCGGGCGGGCCAAGCGTGGCTCGAGGCAGAACTAAAGCGCCTCCGACGACCTGCGGCCCGCTATTACTTGAATACCAATGGGGACTTCTTTCACGGAAAAGATCTGACGGCAGAGCGTGGGCATGACTGCTCCGAACTGAAGCGTCTGCTGGCGGGCCTCGACGGCCTCACCCCGTCCATGTACGGGGACAAGGGCCACTTTGAGAAGTCAGACGGTGGCCATCTCTCTCTTCCTAAAACCATCGACGCTTACCGGGCCCGCTTCCGCGAACGGCTCAACGAACTTTGTCCCAAGGCCCCGGAGGTGATCGAAGTGATGGCGTCCAAGCCCCTGGGCTTCGGGGAGTTTGCCCTTGATCCGGAGACCCAGTCCTACGCCGACGTCTTAAAGGATGCTCAGAGTCTCTTGTTCGTTCAGTACTGGACCCACGGTCGGTGGGATCATCTCGGTGTTCTAGAACCGGGAAGTGCCAAGGCGAGGCGGGAGCTTCTTAAGGAGAGCACGCCGCTTCGGGGTAAGACTGCGCGTTGACGAAGCGCTTAAGCTTCTGCCCGCTGACCTCTAAGATCACACTCCCGCCACAGGCCTGGATGAGGGCGTGGATCTCGGCGAAGGCCCGCGGACCATTCCAGTAAGACTGGAACTTGCGAGCGATCTCCTTGGGTGACTTAAGTTCGAACTTCTCCGCGAGTGCCTTGAGTAGTGCGGAGGAGGGAGTGGCCGTGAAGTCCACCTTCGCGAACCCGAGACCTCCCTGGGGAACGGAGACTTGCAGCGAGGTGAGGCCCGTTTGATTGATGAGCTTCGTGAGGGCCTTGCCAAGTGAGCGGCCGCTCATCCGATTTCCTTTCCGGAACCAGTGGAGCTGGGCCCGGAGCTCACTCACGCCATTGCGCTCGGTGCTTTCAGCAAGTGCCGCCGTCTGCATGTAGGTCTGGTAGCGGAGGAGGCGCACCGAGCGGTCTCGAAAGGAGAGTGCTCGGATGACCGTGGAGGAATTGTCCCAGATGTCGCTTCGCTCTTCGTGGATGATTTCCATCCCCGACCCGCGCTTGAGCTCAATCACAGGCACGAACGGTGTTCCGGCCACGGCCTTCGCAGAGGTGAGAGTTTTTAGCGCAGACAGGTCACCGACCTGATAGCGGACTCGGTCTGATTCTTGGAGTCGGTCGGCCCGGCCCCGCCGGACGAGACCCAAGAGGAGATCGAGTCCTTCCTCCGTGCTCGCGTCAATCACAAAGGCAAGCCCTGAGGTTTTCTCGACCAGTCGGGAAAGTTCAGCATAGGCAATGTAGGTCCCGGCGAGCACACCGAAGGTGCCCGCGCGCATGCGGCGCACTTCCGCGTAGTAGGTGGAGGCATCTTTTCGTTCGACGTAGACTGCGAACCCACCCTCTAAGATAACTTTAGGTCCCGCCGAGATGGGGCCCGAGCCCACGGATAAGCTGACCGCGACTCCGCCCAGAGCATTCCAGTAGGCCGCGTCTCCGGTCTTCATCGCTAAGAGTCTCTCGCGAGTGATGGGGAGAGCGCGTGAAAAATTTTCGAGCTCCGATACGCTGTTCACTCGTCCGCTCCACTTCGAGTACGCGTTCACGGATGGGTAGAGTCCTAAACCGGTATAAAAGTCCGTACCGATGGAGGTCGACCCCTGGGCCCCGCCCGAGAGATACGCCTTCCCCACAGAAAGGATTTGGTAGCCATTCTCGCCGCGCTCGTCGACTTCCGGAGAATCCCCCGGTGTAAGGTTTGTGACCTCATCGAAGCGCTGAAGGTTCCCGTAGGTGAAAAGAGGATTGACTCCAATGTCTGCGGCCGCTGCCGCTCCGGATAAAATGAGTCCAAGAAGGAAGAATTTCATGCGTTTCTCTCAGAGTTAGTGCCACGTTTACCTACCACAAGAAGGACCCCCAGGAAAAGGACTCCTGTAAATACATCGCGGATCAGGCGCCAGGGGTCGGTGAGGCCTTGAGAAAGCGGGCCCTGGCCGATCCGAGGGGCCGCAAGCTTAGGATTTCGATCATAGACCCTGAAAGTTTCATCGTCGAAGACCAGTTGCAGGCCAGGTGGAGGGGAGAAGAAATACCGCTCCTGGTAGCGGCCTAGGGTGTCTACGGCCGCTTTACCAAACGGGATCTCCACGATCAGTCGACCAATCCCTTGAAAGTTACCCAGAATAAGTCGCTGCTTAAAGTTGACTCCACCGGGAGCTAAAAGGTCGCCTCGATTCTGTGCGCCTAAAGTCAAAAGGGTATGCCTTGGGGAGAGGATGAGAACCTGCCCCTCCGCTTGGGCCCGAACCCAGCCCTGGAGCGCGTGCCAGCTTGATCCTCGGATGGAGGGAGATTGGTGAACGGTGACCGGTGAGAGCCAGGCAGCGACTGAAAAACTCACGGCGGCCAGGAAATGAAGCGAAGAGAGGTGCTGCCGGTTAAGAAACTCTAGGCCAGCACCGATCGCCGTCATGCCGAGGATGGTCTCCAGGGAAAACTCCATCCCCAGGGCCGCCGCAAAGACGTAGGCGAGAACTCCCAGAAGGGGGGTCTTTAAGCTGAAGATGCGGGCCATGATTCCTCTGCCACCCCAAGGCAGGACGAGTCCGGGGATGAGCGGTAGGAATGGCAGCCATGGAAGGAATTCGAGGTTCAGCGAGAGAGTCACCGGAGACATGAAGGCGAGATCTGCAGCAGGTTTATGGTACAGCCAGCCCAGGTAGAAGAGTCCGATTAGAGCGGCGGCGGTGGGAAAAGTTAACACGAGAAAACCACCGGTGACGGATTCGCGGAAGAGATCGCCTCGGATGAGGATCGGGACCAAGGCAAAGAGTGCTAGAGCGTAGGCGATGCCTAGGGCGCCGGAGAGGACCAGAAGTGCGCTCGAGAAGCCCATCAAGAGAACACCACGGCCCAGGTTTCCGGCGTTGGCCTCCAGGAGGCCCTTGGTGAAGAGCCACAAGAAGATGAGGAGCAAAAGAGCGAGGGGATTCGTGGTCAGAATCTCCAGCGCCTCCGGGTGCGAGAAGCAGAGTGTGACGAGGAGGAGGCGCGGCGCCAGTGTTCCCCAGGTCTCAACTCGGAAGAGGTTTAGCGCCAGGAGAAATGTGAAGACCGCGAGGACCAAGACATAGGGGAGAAAGAAGCTCTGGACCCCGAGGAGTTTGACGAGAGGGCCCAGAAGGTTATGGAAGGCCAGGGGTGCGTTCGAGAGGTAAGAGGCAAAGCCCAGGGGATCGGCCAGCGCAGGTCCTTGGATCGCCCACAGCCGCAGCTCTATGCTTGGGAGGAAGAAGCGCTCCCGGAGCTCGAGTCCGGCGGCGACGATGCCGAAGAAAAATGTCGCAAGGAAAAGGGAGCTCCCCAAGCTAGGACGCATCTTTCACCAACTGTTTTGTCATTTTCGAGAGGCCGTGCTGGGTCTTTTCCCAGTAAAAAGGATTGGTGAAGAGCTGCCACAGGCCCTTGAGCGCTGCGCGAGAGAGCATGAGCCAGTACAGAGGAGTCGTGAGCGCCCAGGGGATAAGGTGGTACTTCTTGCGCTTGAACACGCCGACCATCTGGATGTAGATAAAAAAGGCGTTCCCGAGGAGAAGATTTAAAAGCGAGAGGTAGAGCAGGGGCTCCACGAACATCGGGTCGAAGACGTCGGTACCCGAGAGGAGCCAGTAGCCGAAGACGCCGTAGAGGAGCGGAGTCACGAGTGCGGTCAAAAAGGTTCCGCCGATGAAGAACTGAAACGAAAAGAAGGCCCGGTTTCCGATCTTGTTCCACAGTTTAAAGGGTGCCCGCATGTGCACAAGGTAGGTCTGCATGTACCCCTTGATCCAGCGGGAGCGCTGTCGGATCCAGTTGCCGTAGTTCGTGTTCGCTTCCTCGAGCGTCGTGGAGTTCACCACACCCACCGTGTAACCGAACTGGGTGAACCGGATCCCGAGGTCTGCATCTTCGGTGACATTGAAGGGGTCCCATCCCCCGACGGCCCGCAGGTAGTCGGTGCGGAAGTGATTCGACGTCCCCCCGAGCGGGATCGGAACATTGAGCCGCTCTAGGGCCGGGAGGTAGAAGTCGAACCACAGAGAGTACTCCATCGTGAACATCCGCGTGAGCCAGTTCTCTTCGTCGTTAAAAAAGTTCAGCCGGGCCTGGACCACGGCCAAACTCCGAGGCCCTTGGCCAAAGACCCAGAAGGCCTTCTTGAGCTGGTCCGGCTCCGGCTTATCTTCGGCGTCGTAGATCGTGAGGTATTCGCCGCGGGCGAACTGGAGCGCGTAGTTGCAGGCCTTGGGTTTTGTCTTCGGGTGGGACTTGGGAACGACGACGATTTCCATCTTTTCCCCAAGGCAGAGTTCCCGGGCTCGCGCTTGGGTTTCGTGGTCGTCTTCTTCGAGAACGAACTTGATGTCGAGCTTCTCTTTCGGGTAGTCGAGCTCGGCCAGAGATCGGACGATGATGGGTAAAACTTCTGGTTCCTTGTACATCGGCACAAGGATCGTGTAAGTCGAAAGGCCAGCGTCCTTCATCTGGGCCAGATCCTGGGGGCCGACTTTCAAGTCCACGGACCTGTGGGAGCCCTTCCACGCCAGCAGGAACTTAAAGCCAAAGCTCACGACAAGGAAAATCGTCACCAGCACGTTCAAGGCGAGAAGGAAGCTCCAGGGCGCAAAGAACAGCCAGAGGAGAGAGGCGCTGGCGAGGACGTAGAGCACCAGGAGCTGTTCTCCGACGATGACCCGGGCAGCGGAATAGTGTGGATACGATGAAGCGAGCGCGTAAACCGAGAGGTGGGAGAGGTGCTCCCGGAGACCGATGTGGAGGTGGTAGAGGAGCTGGAACCGTGAGGTCACCACGAACTCCATGCTGGTTCCAAAGACGGCCCTGAGGCGTTTGACTTTCTCTAAAGTGACGTCTGCGACCGCGAGTTCGGATTCTGACAGCGGGAGCACCAGCTCGTCCAGGCAGCGCCGTGCCTCCGAGGCCGTGAGGTGGGTGAGGCCGATGGTGTCCGGTAGTTTTTCTCGGTAGCTTAGGCCAAGCTGAGACGCCAGGGCCCGGTCGAGTTCCTCGGGCCTTAAGATACCTTCTTGAACGAAAATCTGACCCAGTTGGACCCCACGCTGCCGCTGCAGTTCCAGTGCTCGTGTCAGGTCTTCGAGAGTGATCTTACCCTGCGCGGAGAGGATCTCCCCTAAGCGGCTCATAGCGAAAACTCTTTCCACCATGTGGTAAAGAGCGCGTGCCCCTGACCGACGTTACGTCCGGCCAGGTCCCGGAGGTACCCAAGCTGAATCGCCTCACCTGCGCGGTAGCGCCAGGCCACGCTAGGGCCCACTTTAAGGAGATCATAATCGGTAGCGACGGTGGGGTTCGTGTTCGAACTTAAGCCGTCGTCGTTGCGCAAACCCTTGGTGTACGAGACGTGGCCCAAGAGAAGGAGAGACCGGAAGTTTTTTCCAAAACTCAAATCTCCTCGGAGCTGGTCTGCGGGGGTCGAGAAGCGCTTGCGAAATCCAACTTCGAAGGTGATGAAGTCAAGGCCTCTGAGTTGGTAGTGGTCTTGGAGGTAGCGCAGTTCCACGTCATGCTGGCGGTTGCCAGGCCCTGGATCTGCTGACCGCGAATAGGCCGGAGCCGTGGCCACAAGTTGCAGCGCCCGGGCCCCAGAATTGTCTCGCTGAAATAGGTAGCGCAACCCCAGGCCCTGGTCACCGCTACCGGTGAAGCTGCGGTCACTAGTTGAATCCTCATACCGAAGACGGTTGAAGGCCGCGCCCGTCGCCAGGACGGCGAGCTTTTCCCGGAGGGTATAAACTGCATAGTACGTGAATTCACTTTTTGTGAACTTGCCAGAGTTCCCGAAGGAGTCGCGGCCACCGTTTCCGTCGAACTGAGCGCGGGCCTCGTAGGTATTCATTCCCAGAAAGAGTTGCCCCTTCCCTACGGCCGGAATATTGGCCGCGGTATGGCCCAGGGCCGAAACGAGAAGGAAGAGGATCCCAATCACTTGAACTTTTTCCCAAGAGCAAGGAAGGCGAGGGTGAGTGCTACCCAGGCAAGACCCAGCAAGAGATAGCGCCATTCCTCAAGGAAAGTGATGAGGGACGGTCCTTGCCCATGGCGCGCGACTCGCTCCCTAAGCTCTCGTGTTGCGCCTAAGGCTTCTACTCGCTCGGCTCCGAACGCTAATAGGTCATGGTGATCGGGTGAAAAACTTGGGGCGCGGGTCACAAACGGTCCACCCAGGGCCTCTACGGTAAGCGTCGGAGTCTCACCTTCCAGGCCCGCAGTCACGAGCGTGATCTTGCGAAGGCTTGAAACCGAAAGCTTCCGCGATGCAAGGAAGCGGAGGACCACGGGATCCGTGGACTTTGGTTGCACGAGCCGGATCCTGCGAGATGCAGATCCCTCGGTAGTAGTGAAGTGCATGCGGTCAACGTTCAAGTCAAAGGACTTCCTGAGCCAGGCGAGCTGATGGAGCCAGCGAAGGTCTGTCCCGGAAGTCTTGGGTAAAATGACCTCGAGATCTGTGTCAACTCGGGCGAAGCCAACGAAGTCGGCCGCTTTTTCTGTCGGCGCAGCGTACTCAAGGGCCGAGTCTTCAAGAAGCCTCAGGTCAAAATTTCTGCCGTAGTCCTGACCACATTTTCCGGCAAGGTCGTTTCGGCGGACCTCAAGTCGAAGAGTCGTTGGCCACTCTGGCAGACGCTCTGGCAAGAGGACTTGGTGGTACTGCGGGAGCTCGGAATCTAGAAGCGAGATCACCCGAAGGAGTTCTTCCCCCAGGTAGACATACAGCGCGGCCGGACGCTGCCCGAAGCTTGGTGCGGTGGTGAGGGAGAGGTGGAGTTTAGTCGGGGTCTCATTGCGGCCAGAGAGCTTCGGGAGATTCACCGCCCAGCTCCTGCCACTTGTCGTGGGCTCACCGGTTGCGGATAGGCCCAGTTCATTCCGGGCGAGCCAGGTTCTTGGCGCGTCCTCGGCGAGAGTCACGGACGGCATCACCGTGGTCTGAAACAGTCCTCCGATGTCTCCCAGAAAGGGAGCGGCAGCGAAGGAAGCTTTCAGAGGAACCATCAGGCGAGGAGTTCCGTTCAACGTGCGAAGTTCGATGTCTGACCCGGTCTCCGTCAAAACGATTTCGGCATCGTCTGGACTCGTCACGAACTCGACGCGGCCGCCAGAACTTTGGACGATCGCGATCAGTTGAAGGAGAAGTTTCATCGTCCCTGGAGATCTATCGGCCGGCACTGAGACACGAACGACTTGTGGGAGAGTGAGAAAGAAGTCTCCCACTGTGAGGTCCGAATCGTCCAGACTCAACTCTAGCGCCGTTCGCTCCGTGACCCGAACCAAACCTTCGCCGAGGCGCTGATCAAGGCACGGGTCCCCAGAAACGATGTTCACGAACTGAAAATCAAAGCGACCGTACTTCGCGGCCAGGGAAGTCCTTGGCAGCGGGAGAGAAAGTGAAGTCTTCACAAACTCACTGCCTGCGGAGCCAGTGAGCGGAATCTGGGTCAGAAGAAAAAAAAAAAAAAAAATCTTCACCATCGAGGGAGATTTAAGGAGCGGGGAGCTCTCGAGCTCCAGCTTGAGATTGGCCGAGGTGATTCGGCCCGGTGAAGGGAGCCGGACGTAGACCGACGCCGTTGACTTCCCTTCTCGGGAGATGAGTCCATTCGGATAGCCTTTTTGCGCAAGAGTTTGAGTGTGCGTCGAGGCGAAGGAAAAAATCGGCGCGAGGCAAGCGAGCATCAAAAAGAACTTCATAAGAATCTCCGAGATTATCCTACGAGGTTATTGTGTGGGGCGCCTAGTTGTCAATGAGCTTGGGTTTGAGCTGTGCAGAAACCGGAGGCTTCGAAGGAGAACGGAATCCACTGGGTTCCCACTGGGAAAACTCCTTCAATCCACTCGTCAATCATGCTGCCCTGGTTGCCATGATTCACGAAGCCGTATCACTCAGTGACCGCAACATCCAAGGGGCGCAGAAACGGATTGGGTCAGGGGTTGCATGTTGAACGTAAAATGCAGAACACGCTCCTCGAGGAAGAAATCGCGTCGCTGAAACTTAAGGAGGGTTCTGTCCAAAATCTGCTCGCTGTTTTCACCGGTAGAATCGCAGGAGCTCTCTTTAGAATCTTTGGCCTCAAACAAAAAGTTTGACCTTTGAGGAGTTGGAATCGGGGTTTCGAAAAAAGAGGGGAGGCTTCTTAATAACTGAAATGTGACAAGTGGTCACCCCACCCGGACTTGAACCAGGATCAAAACCTTAGGAAGGTCTCGTTTTATCCAGTTAAACTATGGGGTGAATGACAAAATCCTAGCAAAGAAAATCAACTATAGATACGGCCAATTTTCTCTGTTGCCACCGCGGCTACTTTTTAACCTGAATGTTCTTGAGTCCCGCGAAGGCGTTGTTCTTAAACTGCGGCCCAGAAGGTTGTTGCGGTCTCGCGTCTGGCCGGGGTCCTCCCTGGCCTCTGCGGGGACCCGCGTTGGTTCCTGTTCCCGTGACTCCCTCGGTCTGAGAATCCGACTTGCAGGAAAGTGAGATCCGCCGCCGGTCCATGTCGATCCCCAGCACCCGCACCTTGATCTCTTGTCCTACTTTAAGGACATCCATGGCGTTCTCGACGAACCGGTCACTCATCTCGGAGATGTGAAGCAGGCCGTTTTCTTTGATGCCAATGTCGACGAAGGCCCCGAACATGGTGATGTTTGTGACCTGGCCCTGGTACCACTGGCCGATTTTGATGTCCTTAAGATCAGAGATCCCTTTGGTGAACTCCACCGACTTAAACGCTGTCCGTGGATCTTGAGAGGGTGCCTTAAGGCACTTCACGATGTCCCCGAGAGTGATCTCTCCGATCTTGTCTCTGAGCGCTTTGTCTGTGGCAAGTTCGTTCTGGAGCGCTTCGTCGGTGAGAAGGTCTTTGAGATCCTTCTTTTTCCCGGTCACCCATTCTTCGAGCACGGGATAGCGCTCGGGGTGAATGAAGGTGCCGTCGAGGGGATGGGGTCCGTTGTAGATCCGCAGGAACCCTGCGGACTGCTCGAAGACCTTCTGCGAGAACCGTGGAATCTTCAAAAGCTCCGCCCGAGACTTAAACCCTTTGTTCGCTTCTCGGTACTTGACTACGTTCTGGGCGACCGTGGGTCCAATGCCGGAGACGTAGGAGAGGAGTGGAGCGGAAGCCGTGTTCAGGTCCACGCCGACGAAGTTCACGCAGGACTCGACCACTGCCTCGAGGCTGTTCTTGAGTTGCACTTGATTGACGTCGTGTTGGTACTGGCCCACGCCGATGGACTTCGGGTCAATCTTAACGAGTTCGGCGAGAGGGTCCTGAAACCTTCGCGCGATCGAAATGGCGCCTCGGACGGTGACGTCTTTATCCGGGAACTCTTCCCGAGCGATGTCGGACGCCGAGTAAATAGAGGCACCGGACTCGGAGATCATGGTGGCCTTGACCTTCCCTTCTTTGACCTGCGGAATGTGCGATTCGATGAACTCGAGAGTCTCGCGGCCGTAGGTGCCGTTTCCGATCGCGATGTATTCGACCTTGAACATCTCGATCATCTTCGTGATGATCTGTGCGGCACCGACTTTGTCGTTCCGAGGCTCGTGGGGGTAGACCACGTGGTCGCCGACAAACTTCCCTGTGTCATCGACGATGACGAGCTTGCACCCTGTGCGGATCCCGGGATCGACGCCGAGGACGGCCTTCGAGCCGAGGTAGGGCTGGAGGAGGAGGTTTTTAAGGTTGATCCCGAAGACCGAGATCGCCGCGGTGTCGGCAATCTTCTTGAGTTCGTTTTTCACCTCGAGGTCGAGGGAGGGCTGAATGTAGTTGGTGAAGGATTTCTCGGCACACTTTTTCAAGAGCTCGAGGTTTCCGAGTTTGTCTTTTTTCGCAAAGAATTGCTGCTCGATGAGGCCGATTCCCACCTCCGGTATAATTTCCGCGTCCACCTTAAGGATCTTCAGGTTCATGCCCCGGCGCATGGCCATGTACCGGTGCGACGCCTTCGGATCTTTGAGCTTGGCGAGGGGTTCGGAGAATTCGAAGAAGTCTTTGAACTTCGACGCATCCTCGATCTTATCCCCGTCCTTTCGAAGGGCGGTTTTCATTACGCCGGAGTCCCAGAACGTGTGGCGAATCTTTTCTTTGAGTTCGAGCTGATGGGAGAACGTTTCGATCAGAATGTCGCAGGCGCCGGCGATGGCCTCCTGGACATCCTTCACCTTGCCCGCGGTTGGTTTCACGAACTTCTCGTCGAGTTCAGTGATGAGTGACCGGATGTCTTTTTCCCCGGTGAGGATCATTTCGGACAGAGGCTCCAGGCCATTGTCCTTGGCGATCATCGCCTTGGTCTTCTTCTTCGACTTGTACGGGGCGTAGATATCCTCGAGCTGGGTGAGCGTGGCCGCCGCCTTGATCTGCCGCTCGAGCTCCGGAGTCAGGGCCTCCATCTTCTTGATGGCGTCGATGACGTAGGCGCGTCTCTTTTCCGTTTCAACGTACTCGTTGTAGCTTTCCTGGATGTCCCGGATCTGGACCTCGTCGAGGTTTCCGGTCACTTCCTTCCGGTAGCGGGAGATGAAGGGAATGGTGCACTCTTCTTCGAAGAGGAGCTTACAGGTGGCCATGATCTTCGCTGGGGCGATGCCGAGTTTCGTCGTACAAAAAATCATTGCGTTCGGATCGAGTGTCTGCGCGGCCATGGTGAACGTCTCTCCTGTGAGGTATGCGAAAAATCCTGGACTCAAAGGGTAACGATAGCGGGTGGAAATTGGCAAGAAGTTGTGAGAAGATGTGAGGGGAATTAAATGAAAAGGATTTGCATTGACGACGCTTGCCATCGTGGGTAGTGGGATCGCGGGCAGAAGCCTCCTGTACGCTCTTGCTCGGGAACGAAAGCTTTTTGAAAAAGTCGTCCTTCTCTCTTCTGACGACGTCACCTTTCCCTGCACGGCACACTCCACTGCTGTCGCTGCACCGAGAGGGGTGACCAGGGGACACTCCGCGCTCGGTGACCTTCTCGTCGAAGGCCTCGCAACGCTCAGCGAACACGTGAAGAGTGATCGACCTTTGGGTCTCACTCCCATCACCCAACATAACGCTGCGATGGAAAACATCGATCTCTTTTCTCAACGGTTTCCCGGTGGGACAATCGCGAGCGATTTTTTCCGCGTTCCGACGTACTCCGCACAGGAGCCTGCGTTCCTCGTCGACACTCGGGCCTACGTAGACTGGCTCCTCGGTGAGGCGCGGACCTTCTACGGGTCTCGGCTCGAAGAGGTCTCAGAGCTAGTGACCGAGGTTGGAGAGACCTCTCCCGTCACCCTCTCCACCCTCCACGGGCGCAAGTTCTCCGCTGACCGAGTCGTTTTTGCATGCGGGACTTACAACCGCTTCTGGAAAGCTCTCGCACCAGACACCGAGCTCTCGACGTCGAAACCTGTCCAGGGGAGCTACCTCGAGTTTCACAACGTGCCCTGGGATCGCCCATCATTTTCTCTGACCCTCGACGGAGATAACGTCGTTTGGAACCTCGCCCTCCGGCGGCTCTTCGTTGGCTCCACGAGCGAGGACGTCGGCCACCTGTTACCACCTGCAGGTGAGCTTCGTTCTCTTCATGAGCGGTTGACCTCCCGACTCTGGCTTGAGATTCCGGCCTTTGAAGCGGGAGTGATCAAGGTCGGTCTCCGAGAGAAGGCCAGGCGTCGGGCCCCCTACGTGGTTCCGCACGGCGACTTAACTTTCATCGGGGGCCTCTATAAGAATGCTTTTACGCTCGCACTTAAAATCGCCACGGACCTTGCTCGTCAATTCCCCTAGCTCGTTTGTAGAATTCCTTGAGGCACGAGTCCCCTCGGTGCCGCTCCCGAAGGACGTCGAGTTCGACTTTCCTGACCGGGAGTCGGGCGGAGGCATCGGTCAGCGTAGCGGCCAGGATCATTTTCTCGAGTGCCGGTATCACGTCCCGATTTTTCCGCTCGAGGTTCCGGCAGTCATTCGACGGCACGTGGATGAAGCCGAAGCGCTCCTCGGGGTAGCGCCAGGCGTACTGGTAGGCGACGTTGTTACACACAAAGCTTCCGGCATCATTCGAGACCACCACCGCTCGTCGCTCTTCGGGTGAGAGGGCGCAGTACATCTGTGCCAGCGGGTAGCGCAGACCGAGTTCCTGCGGACCGCCCGGATTGATCGGACTTGTTTTCCGCATGACCCCGCTATTGTCCGGGCCAAATGAGTGATCGAGATTTCTTCCCAGCAGCTCGACTTTCAAATTGCATCCCGTTTCTCCAAGACCCAGGACAACTGTCGGGGGAGTGGGGAGCGAGCGCACGCAGGCCTCGAGCTGCCCGAAGGAGCGCTCGAACACGGTCTCAAGAGCACAGAGGTGGACGGTGAGCGATGGGTGACCACGGAGTTTACTCTCGAGCGCTCTGGCGACGCGCTCCGAGTTGTTAAACGCCGCTCCTCCGAAGGGATCGAAGTAGCTGATGACCACGTGAGATTGCCCCCAGGCACTGGCAGAACAAAGCATGAGGAAGAAGAGCCTTTTCATGGAGCGTTCTTCTCACCTTTTCTCGTTTCCTAAAAGGGCATCGGCATTTTTTTCCTCTTCTAGGCCCGGCCCACCTCAAGGATCAATTTTTACCCTAGGAGCCGAAGAGCATCCATCCACTCTAACCAAAAAGGATGGCCTATGAAAAAATGGGTTTTTTCAATGGCGCTGTTTGCTACCTTGGGGCTCCAAGATTCACAGAACCAGCTCATGCTCTCCCATGACGACTCACACGCACCTGCGACCTTCTCGGTAGAGGACGCCCAGTACCTCGATCCGGCGCTGGTTGAAACCCGCGATCTCCAGGTTCGGGGGATGCAGATCGAGGGCTTCTCGGGGGCCTCCCTGCAGAAGCTTCAGAGCGCTTTCAAGGTCCTCGAGGCAGCCGTCAACAGCGAAGAGTTTAAGGACCGGGTGCTCAATTTCAAGAACTCCAAAGGCGAACCTGCCTTCGCTTCGAACAAGGGCTTCACGAACGAGCAAATCTACGAGCAGTTCATGGAAGGGCGCGAAACGCTCCAGCCCCAGACCCCTGGCGAGATGAACTTCTACCTTCGTCTCTACAACCGGCCCTGGTCCCGGGTCATCGGGTACACCTCGGCGACGACGAATACGATCAACATCAACTGGCGCTTCTTCCGGAACTACGCGCCCGCCGACGTCGCTGCCAACTTGGCCCACGAGTGGACCCACAAGCTCGGCTTCGACCACCGGTCGGCCAGCGAGTACGACTCTGCCCCGTATGCCATCGGCTACATCGTGGGAGACATTGCTAAGAAGCTCTCGTCAAAGCCACTCCACGAATAGACCTATTTTGCGAGCTCGAACAACCGCTCCACGATCCGTGCGAGCGGCTGTCCTCGTTTCGCAGAAACCTTCGAGAGCTCAACGACTGACGTCGAAGCATTCCTTTCCTCTGCGTCCGAGAGCGGATACGTCCGGTCATTCGGGGCCCAGATGAAATCCGGAAGGTTCTTCGAAAAGGATTCCCCGCGGAGGATATTGTTCTGGCCGTCGAGTTCGAGGTCGTAGACGTAGGTCTTGGTGAGAACCTTATCCAGCAGTGGTCCATCCGTCTCGCTTAAGTTCGCGTCGCGCATGTCCCGGTAGTTCACCGTGAGCTTCACGCCCACAATAAACGCCGTCCGTGGATCCCGACGCCCTGGGCGTGCGAACCGGCCTTTCTTATCGAACGCCTCTTTCACGGTCTCGAAGTCTTGCGACTCCTCATCGTCGAACACGTTGTAGTAGGTGACCTGGTAGCTCTCCACCGGATAGTTCCAGACTTCTCCCCCGGGGGACACGTCGGCGATGAAGGTCTTCCGGAGCTTCCCGACTCGAGTCAGGAGGGCCCGGTGAAAGGTTCCGGGATTGGTTTCGTCGCAGGCGCCGGTGAAGGTCCCGATCACGGGCCGGCAGCGCTTACCGATGAAGATGACGGGTCCCTGAGAGCGGGCGTACATCTGAGACCCCAGGGCCTTGATGTCTTCGGGAAAGAACGTCAGTGGGAGTCCCTTCGGGGTCACAAGAGTCACGCTCTTCCGAGGCCTCGGCATCATCTGGGCTGCGGAAGCCCAGCCGTCGCAGAGCCCGCGCCAGGTCTTCACTTTCCCTCCCAGGTTACTCTTCTCTCCGAGCTCCCAGGCGTATTTCGTGAGGGTCATCTCTTCGTCCCCAACGAGGAGGTCGTACTTCTCCGCCGGAGAGAGTTCGTTCTCGCGCCCGATGAAGCTGTAGAGCGGGAGTTTCTCGTAGAGCTCGCGGTGCTTGTCCCACTGAGCTTTTCCTTCCAGAAGAGGCTTCAGCTCCTGGGCCCGGTACCGCACGGCCAGGGCCCCCTGGTAGGTTGGCCAGTAGGAACCGGACCAGAGGTCCAGCGCCGTTTGACCCCGGTTAAGACCCAGCCTCGCCGCTTCCGAGAGGGAGCGTACTTCCCGTTGACCCTCGAAGAGAGGGGTCGGGTCTTCCTCTGTTTTCGCCGCTTGCCCGAAGGCGGTGGCAGAGACGAGTGCGGAGATGAGGAGAAGGCTCTTCATAACACCCTACCTTCGCGACTGATCGAGGAGTGTCTCGATGACGTTGATGAGCGGCTGAGGCCGCGGGTAGCGGAACTCGCACTCAACCATGATTGGTGCTCCTCCGTTCTCCGGGAACACGGGGCACATCGGAGAGACGCCCCAGTAGCGCTTGGATTCTTCGTAGATAAAGCTATGGGCGCCGCGCGCGGCCGGTGCGAAGTCACTCGGTGGAAGAGTGCTGCGAGAGAAGTTCCACGCTGGCAGAGAGAGTGGCTTGAAGTACTCTTTCCAATCCCGAGGGACAACCCAGAAGAAGTCCGGTTGGTGGGTCTTCGTGTTGACCACTCCCGGGCCTCCTTTCCGCGCCACTCGCCATTGACCTCCGACCACGTTTCCGCGCCAGTCGAGCTCGAGGTCGTAGGTGAAGCTAAAGTCCGAGATCTTGTCATCCCCCGGGCCGTTCGTTACCGCCTTCCTCGGGTACTCCCAGTCGACGTACTTCAGCTTAACTTCGACGCCGACGATGTGGGTGGCCTCGGCGTTCCGGGAGCTCCGGAACGGGTCCTTGTCACCGTAGATGGTGCGGGAGAGGACAGACTCCGAGAGCGGACCCTCTTTCCCGGTGCGCGGGTTAAAGTAGTACAGTTCGTACCCGGAGACCGGCTGGTTTGCGATCGGTGCCTCGGCGGTTTTATCAACCACGAAGCTTCGACCTTCGACTCCGAGGATGTTCACCAAGGAGACGTGGAAAATCCCTGGGTGAACGTCGGCGCAGCGGGGGAGGAGGCTCACGTCATCCCGGTCTTTAACCAAGTCGATGTAGCGGCCATTTCTGTCCTTGTCAGGATTCTTCTTGTTGCAGCGGTTACCTTCGAAGATCACGTTCGACTGGAGTGTGGAGTTCGCCCACATGAGAGAGATCAGGGCCTTGATGTCGTTCGGGTAGAATGGCATGCGCTTGCCATTCGGGAGAGTCACCGTGACGGTGCGCTCAGGCCGCGGCGTGTGTCCTGCGGCCACCGCCCAACCGTGGCAAATCCCTTCCCAGAGGGCCATCCGCTGGTTCACACTCGGGACGCGGAAGCCGTCCGGGAGATTGATCGCCGAAAGGAAGCCCCATTTCTTTTCACTTCCCCATTTCTCGGCGTAGGCCCAGATGCGGTTCGTAAGGTCAAAGCTCGTGTCTCCGAGGAGCAGATCATACTTCTCCGACGGAGCAAGCTTTCCGAGTTCTTCTTCATCGAGGTCGTAGATTTTCGGATGCACCTTCTCGGCGCGCTTCTTGTAGTCACTGACGTTCTTCTTCCAGTCGAGGTTCCGGCGGAGTGAGAAGACGAAGGTATCAAGATCCTTGTCTTGGTAGGTGTTCCCGATCATCCCCTGGTAGAGTGCCCAGTACGGACCACCCCAGGGCTGGACTTTCGTGTTGGCGCGGTTAAGGCCCCGGCGCTCCATTTGGAAGACGTTGGAGATGTAGTTCTCTCCCTCGTTGAGGGCCGTGAGCCGGGCCTTGATGTGATCTGTCGTAAACGGCTTAAAGGGATAGATCGACCTGTTGGCGTCGCCAACTCTTCCTTGGGTTGAGCAGTCCTGAGTCTCTTCGTCGCAGTCGTCTTGGTTCGGCAGCATCTGCGCGTGGCCGTGGCTAGAGAGCACGGCGAGAGTCAGGGACATCATGAGATAGTGCTTGGTCTTCATAGAACCTCCGGAAGAGAATATGCACAGTGGTGTATCAAAAACCCGGAGTGACTTCGAGATCATTCGCGAAGTTTAGTAAAGATTACATTCGGGAGTGACAGATGGAATTTGGTTCAGGCAAGTCAACGGAAGAAGACCCCTCTCGGGGGCCTTCAGTCAGTCATGACTTTGATCGCAGAGACTTAAAACCGCAGTGTAAGGTCCGCACCAATGGCGCTGGTCTCAGGCCTAAACTTCAGGAGTGTCTGCGTGAAGAGTCCCACGGACTTCAGGAAGGGAATCTTCTGCGGGAAGTAGCTCAACGTCAGCCGGGCCCGGTCGGAGAGGTTATTGTTGAAGTCCTGGGTGCTCGACTGGACTCCCCGCTGATCCCAGTCGAAGGTCACGACGGACCCGAGCATCCAGCGGTCACTGAACCGGTAGTTCACGTAGGGTCCACCGGAGACGATCATCGTCTGAAGCGGCGTGGGCCTTCCTCCGAACTCAACCGGGAAGGGTGGGGCCTTGACATTGTTTTGGTAGTACATCCTGTAGACCTGGCCCATGAGACCGGCGCTCCAGTTTACGCTGGGAAGATTGAGGGCAAATGATTGCGCCACCACCCACGCCCAGCGCATCTCATCATCTTTTGAGATGTTCGACGTCGGGTGCTCATAGGAGAGAGTCGTGTAGAGTGTCCCGAATGAGAGTGCCAGCGAGGGCACGTTGACGTAGGCGCGAGCGTTGAAGAAGAGCCAGTCCGAGGTGTTGGTGTAGACTTCGCCTTTGTCGTTCTCGTTCCGGACTTCCCGGGTGTAGCCGTTGACGGCGGAGAGGGTTGTTCCGATCGCCCAGTCTTGCGTGATCTGATGCCGCAAGTTCAGGGCATGGAATGACTGGAGGGGGGCACGCCCTGTTCCAGGAGAGTCGATGCCCTCTTGGAAGACGTTGTAGGTCTCGGACCCCGACCCCACGGGTGTCGGGCCCAGGAACTGCTGGTAGTAGGAGAGCGAAGTGTTGTCGATCAGCCGACGGGCCAGATCTTTCCGAGGTAGGGAGCGCTGGATCACCTGGCCTGGGACGGTCTGGTTCTGGGCCTGGTAGCTTCCCTGGTTATTCACCTGGGCAAAGACCGGATCATTCGTACTCTGCGCGAAGGCGCCTCCAGTGGAGAGGGTGCCAAGTGCGACGAGCAGCGGACGGAGGTTAAAAGTTCGAGTGTTCATAGTTTGGTCCCGGCCGTATTCTTACTCGCGGCGATGTTGAGGTTGTCGAGTTTCTCACGGTCGGAGAGAAATTCTTTAAGGTTGTCGATGACGATCATCCGCTGGCTCGATTCGATGTCCTTCCCGAGGCGATTCTTGATCTCTTCCCGGATCCCCACGTACTCGAGCGTGAGGTTGTGGAGGAGGGTTTCGTAGAGCATGGACACTTTCGTGCGGGCAAGGTTCTCGGCCGGTGTGAACATCTGGCCCGAGACATCACGCTTCAAAAGTAGAGCGAGCTCTTCGCGCTTGGCCGAGTAGACCGACTGGAGCACCCAGACGGTGTTTCTGACGGACCAGATGTACATGTTGAGTCCCATGTTGGAGGCCTCTTCTGCTTTCGAATTCTGAAGGAAGAGAATTTCCCATTGGCGCTTCATGTAGCCCCGGAACTCTTTTGTGTCGTAGACGTCTTTTTGTTTGAAGAGGTCGGAGTTCGCCACCAGATTGCGCAGCACCGTTCCGGTTTCCTTCCGAGTCTTGGCGTAGTGCTCTGCCAGAGCACTGATCCGCTCGTGGCCCGCCGGGAGCTTGAGGCCCTTGTAGCGCCAGGAGAGGATATTGGTCATCTCTTCCATAAAGACGAAGGCCCGGCCCACGTAGTAGTCGTTTCGCTTCTGTTCCCGGTCCTGGTCGAGCATGACGTAGATCTGATCGAGGATGAAGCGCCCCATCCGGTCCCAGAGGTAGAGCTGGAGCTGCTGGGTGCGGTTGATCTCGTTGAAAAGATACTGCTTCATCTTCGCAGAGAGGTTCGGGTTCTCGCCCCGGAGCTTAAAGATCGCCTGGGAGTAGCGTTCGAGTTCTTCCCAGGTGGCCTCGACCTGAATCGGAAAGTTGTACTGGGTTTCGAGCTGCTCGAGGCGGCCCATCCGGGAGGCGTATTCGATGTTCTCTTCGTAGGCGATCTGGAGCTGTTTAAAGTTACTCATGCGCTCGGACCAGGTCGCTCGGTTCACGGAGTCAGAGTCCGTGGTGAGGAGCATGTTCAGATGCGCCGGCACGATCTTTTCCGTGACGCCGTCTCCGAGGTTGACCACGTGGGGTTGTGCGGAGGCCGTAGTCACCGGGGACTGGTAGATGATGTTCGCAAGCGGAATCGGTCCTGGGCTTGCCGTCTGTGGGGCCGCCTGGTTGGTCGAGACGGTGTCGCTCACTGGGGTTACGTTGGCGCCGGCGATGGCCTCTTTTGCACCGAGGTCTTGCGCGACTTTCTCAGAACTTTCGAGAAGGTCGGAGAGGCTTGTCTTGGCCTCAAGGTACGCGCTCCGGACTCGGCCCACCGCCTGCATGGCATGCGGATTCATGGGCATGGTGATGAAGTAGTACGTGAACGGGCCGTAGACGGCCAGAGCAATGGAGTAGCCAAGATTGTTCCGGACCGTCTGGAAGAACCAGATGATCTTTCCCACGGTGTACCGGTACAGAAGACCCGAGATGTTGTCGAGCGGGCGTGCCACCAGTCGAGCGCAGAAGTTCTCCGCAGTCCGGCGCAAAAGGCTCAGCTTGAAGGCAAATTTCGAGAGCCGGTGGGCACGAATTTTGGTTCCCAAAATCAGGTCCCGCTCCTGCCGGAGGTTCGTGAAGACGAGTTGCCGCTCCTCCCAGGTGAGCACGGGATCGAGCTCGGTGGCGAGGATTCGGTTGTAGATGGCCTCGATGGCGGAGTCTTCGGTCCTGTGGCGGACCGGAAGCACAATTTCCTGGGAGCGGCCCAGGGTGCGGAGGAACTTCTCTACCCCGTGGACCAGTGCGGTCTGGGAGCGACCTTCGGCCGCGTTTTTGTACTCCAGCGAGAGGTAATTGTAGAGGTGATTGAGGATCGGGCAGGAGAGGTCCATCTCGTGGAAGTCCACGATGACGGACTTCAGGGCCTCTCGGTCGGCCGAGAACGTGAGGCCGCCTTGAATGTTAAAGTAATCATGGCGCTCTTTCGTGACCCCGTCCTGGCGGAGGATCCGTTTGAGAGCGTACCCTGTCCCCCCGAGGATGAGTCCCACGAGGAGCTCTCCTTCGATGCCCTCGACCTGGTACGCGAACCCACTCATCCCGTTCAGGAACCGCACCGGTGAGATGGTGCCGTTGATGTCATAGCGGCGCTGGCCACCGTCTTGGAGGACTGATTCTAGAAACGGGAGCAGCTGCTCAACGTCCGAAGTCAGGAATTCGTGCTTCATACTTACCTTGCAGCTATTGCTGCTGTTGCTGTTGCGTCTGGTTGTAGCTATTCCCAAGAGAAATCGTCGACAGAATCGGTCTCAGCGTGATCGACCGATTGAGGTCGAGTTTCCTCGCGAAGCTCACTCCGTAGAACTGGTGATTCCCGATCGCCGTCAGGGCCTCGTAGTCTGGCCGTGCCTTGCGGATCGCGCGCTTGATCTTGGCCTCGTTGAGCTTGATCTGGCGGCGGTTCGCCGACGGGAGCGCCGAGCGGATCTCATCCCAGCCGATCTCGAGCCCGAGCTCTTTGGCGAAGGTGATGTTCTTCGCGTTTTCGAGCGCCGGGATCACTTCCTGGAGGGCCTTGACCTTGACCTGGTTTGAGTTCGGCATCATGTAGCCAAAGAGTGAGCCGTACTTGTCGAGGACCGCATCGTATTCTTCCCGGGACGCATTGATCCCGGTGCGGATCTCGGTGATGAGATCGGTCAAGAAGTAGGGGACGATCCGGTCCGCGAGGCCATAGAGCGGCTGCCGTTCCACCGAGATGTCAACGTTCAGGCCTTCGAGGCTCGCCGCAGATACTCCGAGGAAGTTTCCGTAGAAGTTCAGGAAGTACGCCTGGGCAATGGCGCCGTCGGAGAGCGCCTTCGCTTCCATCTTGGTGGTCTCTTCGATCTGGTGGAAGTGGATGACCTCGTGGCCCGCGGTGTAGATCTGGGTAAGCGGGTCGAGTTCTTTGCGGACCCAGATGAAGATGTCGGAGTCAGAAAAGAGGCCGTGGGACTTGCGTTTCTTCGCGAAGCACTCTCCGGCGTCTTCCCGGGCGGAGAGGTGGGCCTCCCGGATCTTCTTCGACGAGAGGATGGAGATCTTATTCGGCGTCAGTTCGTTGGTGAAGATCTCCTCGAGGGCCAGACCCTGCTTCTTGGCGAACTGTTCGAGGTTATACATGGCATAGGGCATGGCCGGCATGAGTTCGATGAGATCCTTCACTCCGACCCGACGGGAGGTCATGATCTCGGTCATGCGCGCGAGGAACGGAAACTCTTGAAAGTGTGCCGTGCGCTTCCGAGCCAGGAAGGCCTCCCGGTCTCGGACCGGGAGCTTCTTCGCCTCGGCTTCAACCGTGAGCCACGCCGTCCGCGCCGCGCGGACGTGCGCTGGGATATAGTCAGAGTCGGTCAGGAGCTCGCCCGTGGCGAACTCACGCTGGGAGGCGTTGGCGAAGCCACTGCTTTTTCCCAGGGACGCTTCCGAAAGTCCAAAGGTTTCAAACTTGAGTTCTGGGTGAACCGTTTCCGGAGTGAAGAGTTTCGCGAACTCGATCGCCTTCTCCGAGTTCTGGAGCCGCTCCCGCACGGTCGCCAAGAATCCTTCGATCAGGCGGAGCATGTTGGTGGCAGTTTTACCCGTGATCGTCTCTCGAGGGAACGACGCCTCGATGGAACTCCGAAGGATGGAGAGGATGGTGCCGAATTCTTTTTTAAGTTTGAGGTCGTCTCCGGCGCGCTCGATGAGGGCCGTGCGCAGCTCCCGGAGGATCCGTCGGTCGTGTTTCCGATGCTCAACGGTGTAGTTCTGATAAACGATGTCCTGGTCGAGGACCAGGAGCTCGTCCATGAGGTCACGGAAGTTCTTCGAGAGCTTGTTCTTTCCTTCGAGGGTTGCGAGGAGCTGAACCAATCGAATCTGGTTCGTGTTAATCTTTTCAAAATAGGCGGCGATCGCCGTCTTGGCCTGCTTGGTCTCGAGGACGTCGATCACTTTGTAGATCGGCTCGATCGCTCGGGGGTTCAAGAACGAGAGGACCTCGCGGCACTGCGTTTTCAGGGAGAGGGTTAACCCCAGGAGGGTATAGCTGTCTGCGGTCCCGTTCTTCAGGTGATTGTACATCTCTGAGGCGAGGCGGCCAACCTGAATCAACTGAGCGGCGACGAACATCGGGAGGTGGGTCTGAAGAGGAACCGGGGCCTTCGGACGGATGAACTCAGACGCCGTCACGGCCTCCGGCGTCCCCACATCGTCGACCACGACGAACGGGGCGTAGCCGCCGCCCTTCGAGGTATTCACGATCGAGCTCATGGGCCCTTTCTCCTCAGGGGCGTAGCGCACCAGAGCGTTGTGAGTCATTTTCGGGAGTGCCTTCGCCCCTCCTCCGTAGAAGACCCAGAGACGGATGTCGGCTGCGAGATTCGCGAACCGGGAGCCGTTCTTGTCCTTCATCGCCACTGGAATCCGTGCGATCTTCACCAGCTTTTGGTAAGCGTAATGGCCCGGGTCCTTCCGGATCATGTCCATCACGTCTTTCTTCTGAGCTTCGGACAAGGTCTTCATGATGTAGATCCCAGAGCCTCCGGAAAGGTTCGGTGCTTTGATGACCCACTCATCCATATTCTTTTCGATGATTTTAACGGATTCTGCCTTCGGCGGAAGGGTGTCTGGCGGTGTGATCTTGGGCCCGTTCGTTTGAAGCCCGAGCTCCCGCAGTTTCGGGGCGAAGAACTTCGGCGCGTAGGTTGTGAGGGCTGCGAGGATGATCTTGTTGTCGAGGATGCGGTTGAGGCCCCCCATGTAGATGCGCTTCCCGAGGATCGCATCGAGAAGGCCCGGAACTGCGTAGTCGCTCTGGAGCGGAATCGGGTTCCCGTTCACGTCGAGGACGAGGGGAGCTTCTCCCTCTTGCCCGAGTTTGAGCGAGTCCCGGAGAAAGATCGGCTCATTCGTGTCGGGGTCCCGAAGGAAGATTCCCTTGTCGATGTCGAAGAGGGCCGAGTCAGCGTTGATCCGCGAATAGATCGCTGTCACGATCGGGTTCGAACCGTTGATCGTGCGCAGGCGGATGTGGCCTTTCTCATCTTGGAAGAGTTGGACTGGGTCGGCGTAGACCAGGCCGGAGTAGGCGGCAAGGTTATGGATCTCCGGTGCGGCGCCGTTCATTCCACCCGGCGGAAGGATCACCTGGATTCCGTCTTTGATTCCGGTCCAGTCCTCACCGAGGGATCGGTAGGTCTCTGCTAGCACGGAGAAGTGATCGTTCGGGAGCAAACGCCCGAGGCTTTCGAGAACCTCCGGGTTCTGCTCGTAGTGGCCTTCGAGCACGTTCATGTTATTGGAGGCACCACTCGGGGCACCGGCGTTGAGTTCTAGGATTCGGAAGGGGAGCTGCGTCGGAAGTTTTTCGAAGCGCTTTGACTTCAGGATCTGGTCGAAGCTCTTCGATTGCTCCACGTAGTCTTCGATCAGCACGAGGTCGAGGCCCACGTTATCGAAGAAGGGATACTTCTTCATGTTCGGGTGATGCAGCTGCGGGAAATAGTTGGGCGAATCGATGATCGCCTGGATGAAGATGCTTCGGATCTCCACCGGAAGTGACTTCACGAACGGAGAATCTTTAACGGACTTCGAGCCGTAGATGTCTTGGATCACACACCGGAGGGAGACGATCAGCGCTTGCGCTGCTTTTTCGATCGTGTTGAAGACGGATTTCTGCAGGGGCACGATGGTTGTCGTGCACGGGACAGTGAAGATCTTGTAGTTCCCTTCGGCGTCCGACTTCTGGAAGGTCAGATCCCGTTTGCGGATGAACTTCGTCAGGTTCTGGGACTCCTTGAGGTGCACGGACACCTCCCGCGAGAGGAGGTTTTTCACGAGGGCGCGGGAATGGTTGTAGGGGGCCCGCTTCCTTCGGGAGGAGAAGATATAGTTGGCAACATCGACTTTCACTGATCCGATGAAACCCTGGTTCGGGTTATACGGACTAAGCTTCTTTCGAGCGTTTTTAACTTTAATCACTGTGACCTCTCCGGAATGTAAGCTAGCAAATGAATTTCCAAACTATGGGGAGTGTATCCAAAGGAATTGTGCGTCGCATTAACTACTCCTTCAGTGTGTAATACCTACACGAGTGGTTGGCAAATCACGTCTTTTGAATTCCAAAACCCCGATCATCTGGATGCAAATCTGGTGACAGCGGGAGAAGGGCCTTATTTTAAACACTTATATGATTTAACGCGTTACATACGAGGACATATGTCTAAAGTTTGGGCAATTTGGTACTAGAAGCAACCTGCCAATTTTATTGAATTTTTTGTTGAACTCAGGTCTCCAGACCGGCCCTAGTTAAGGGCCCTTAGAGGAAAACCTAACCCGAAATAAGCTCCCTCGAGGCGCAATATTCTCATGCAGAATACTGGCGTTATGGACCTGAGCGATCTTGGCCGCAATGGACAGTCCAATCCCGCTGCCTGGGACGTGACCATTACCCCGCCTGAATCGGGCCCCGACGATCTCATTGAAGGTGTTTCCCTGGAGGCCCGGACCTTCATCCTGAATGCAGACCTCGGTGTTGCCATGGGTCTCTTTGATCGCTATTTCAAGCGTGCTCCCCTCCGGAGAGTACTTGATCGCGTTATCAAGTAAGTTCTCAAACAGCGCATCGAGGAGTTGGCGCTCGGCCGGCACCTCGAGCTCCTTGGGGCCCAAGGCTTCGTCGATGTTAAAGCGAACGATCATGCGCTTTTCGCGCGCTTTGGTCTGCAGTCGGGCCGCGGTCGTGATGAGGAGGTCATCAAGACGGACCGGGTGGAAGGTGACCGGAACAACGTCGGCCGAAACCCGAGACACCAGGAGCATGTTCTTCACGAGTTCGATCAGCCGTTGCAACTCCTCACGAAGGGAGCGGTGAAACCGCTGGATCTCCTCCGGGGAGCGCTCTTTGGCCTCGAGGACGTCAAGTTCCCCTTTGATGATCGCCAAGGGCGTGTTGAGCTGGTGGCTGGCGTTAGCGACGAAGTTTTCCTGGGCCTCGAAGGCGGTCTCGAGGCGGGCCAGAAGATTGTTAAGGGTCTTGGTGAGCTCCTCGACTTCGTCACCCGTGTCCACGAGGGGCAGGCGCAGGGAGAGGTTCTGGGCCGCGATCGAATTGGCCGTGTTACTCAGCTGCCGGATGGGGGCCAGAGCATTGCCCGTGATCACGAAGGAGAAAAAACTCGAGGCCAGGATCAAGATGGGAATCATGAGGACCGTCACTAAGAGGTGGTTCTTCTCCCGGTCGATGACAGAGTCAAAGGAGGTGGCCACCTGAAGGATCGCGGATTTTCCCTGAATGTTGGTGATTCGCATGTTGACCGCTCGGTAGTTTGCGCCGTCACTTTCGAAGGTGAGGAGTCGGTGGGTGTAATCCGGCTTCAGCGGAAGTTCGGGGTCATAGGGAATCCGGAGACTTGAAGCATCCGGCGCCCGCATGATCACTTTTCCCGCGAGGTCCCGGATGGCGTAGTGAGTTTGTTTCAGGATGAAGGGAAAGACTTTCTCCACCTCCGAGCGCGGGACCTCGATGGTCATGCCGGCGCCGGCCTTGTCAACGGTGAGGTGATCGGAGAGGTCGATGGCAAGGTTGATGAGGTTCGAGTCGAAATCGGCGCGGCCTGAGTCCAAGTACTGCTTACTGATGACGTAGGCAAAGACGATCAGGACCAGGCCAAAGAGGGTGGCATAGACCAGGGTGAGGCGGAAGCGGATGCCCTTGAAGTGCCTATTCCAGTTTACTGAGGACATAACCCTGGCCCACGACGGTTTTCAGGATCTTCCTGGGGAACGGGACATCGAGCTTTTTCCGCAGGTGATTCACGTAGACGTCGATGACGTTCGAATCCGGATCAAAGTCCGTTCCCCAGACTTGCCGAGCGATGGCATTCCGGTCGAGGACTCGGTCCACGTTCCTGAGGAACAGCTCAAGCAGTGTGAACTCCTTGGTGGTAAGGTCGATGCGGATGCCCTCCCGGGTCACCCAGCGACCAATGAGGTCCATGATGAGCTCTCCGTTCTTCAGTTGCGCCTTATCGTCGATCTTTCGGCGAAAGAGTGCCCGGACTCGCGCCAGGAGCTCCTCAAACTCGAAGGGCTTACTTAAGTAGTCATCCGCCCCAGCATCTAACCCCTGGATCTTGTCTTTCGTGGTAGACAGGGCGGTGAGCATGAGGATGAACCCCCTGTGACCACCGATCCGGAGCTCTTTGGCAAAGTCCATACCGCTTTGATCCGGAAGCATGACATCGAGGATCATCAGATCGAAGCGTTGGGTCCGCATGGCCTCGCGGGCGAGCGTTGGGGACTCGGCCGTTTCGACTTGATAGCCTGCCTCCCGGAGACCTTGTTGTATGAGAGCTGCGACTTTTTTTTCGTCTTCGACGACAAGGATGTTCATCATACCTAACCTCGCTAAGGGAACTCCAATTAAGTTAGGATTCAGGAGTTTCCGTGTCAACGCTTAATGCTCTGAAACTTTGTTCGTGGTCCACGTTAAAATTTCTTTACGGGTCACTTGAAGGATCGTGGCGGTTCTTAAAAGCGAAGGGATCGAATGCGTGTTGTCGATTGATTGGAATGAGCTTCATCGCCCCCGTAGAGCTTCGTTGATTCTAGGATCAAAGCTTGGGGGGAGTGACCGCTGGAGTCTCTCCAACATGAGGAGGCGAGTCGATCATATTAAGTGATGGGTCGAATACTTATTATCGATTTTTGAGAAGTCACTTTTTCGCATACGATCGAAGCTAACAAAGGATTTCTCGATGTCTAAGTGGATCAACTATCACCACCTTTTCTACTTCAAGACCATCGCCGAACTGGGGAGCATTTCCAAGGCGGCAGAGAAGCTTCTCCTCGGGCAGCCCACGCTCAGCGCGCAGCTCAAGCAGTTTGAAGAAAACCTCGGGGTCCAGCTCTTCGAGCGCCAGCACAAAAAGCTCATCCTCACCGAGCACGGGAAGATTGCGCTAGATTACGCACGGAACATCTTCAGCCTCGGCGGGGAGATGTACGAAGCTCTCCACGACCGCTTACGTCCCTCGAAGATGAACATCTCCATCGGCGCCCTGGACAGCATCCCCAAGCAGGTGGTCCTGCAGCTGACGGAGACGGCACTCAAAGTAGCGCCTTGTAAGATCACCTTGATCGAAGGGAAGTTCGAAGACCTCCTCCGGGAGGTGCGGGCCCATAAGGTCGACATTGCCATCACCAATTTTTTGCCTCACAGTGAGGCCAACAAAGGCTTGTTTCACCGGTCGTTGTCCAAGCGACCCGTCTCAGTCTACGGGGCCCCGCGGTTCAAAACTCTGGCGAAAAATTTCCCGGAGTCCCTCAACGAGCAGCCTTTCGTTCTCCCGACCTTCGATAGTCAGCTCCGCTATGATATCGAGCACTGGATGAAGCTTAACGGGGTCAACGTGGATGTGATCGCAGAGACCCAGGACATCGCACTCAAGAAGCTCATGTGTACCAATAACTTGGCGATGATTCCTGCCTCTCGGCCAACGGTCCAGCGTCAACTCGAAGCACGGGAGCTGGTGGAGATCGGGCAGCTCTCCGGCGTCTTCGAGGAACTCTTTCTCATTTGCTCTGAGCGAAAGATCTCTAATCCTATTGCTCAGGCGTTGATGAAGAATTACGCTATCCCGTAGCCCGCTGAGTTAGTTTTGTGTCTCAGGGCGTTCATCAAAGTCTGTGTCTCTTCAAATTTAATAAGACACTCAGCCTCGGCAATACCTAAAACTGGGGTTCGGACCTATGTGATCAGGGGATAAAAAGAATGGGCCACCAAAAAGATGGTAGCAACGGGCAGAATTGAACTGCCGACCCCAGCGTTATGAATGCTGTGCTCTCACCAACTGAGCTACGTTGCCCCGATAAAAAAGTAGTGTCATACTAGATTTCCCAAGACTGTCCGTCAATATTATTAAATGTTTGTCCGATGAAAAAATTGAGTTCTGCTGCTTACCAAACCCTCTTTTTAAAGCACCTCTGGCGCTTTCTCAGTCGTGCGGCAAGCCCTCGCGAGCTCGCCGGAAATCATGCTGTTGCAGTCTCCGGTGGGCCCGATTCTATGGCCCTGCTTTGGGTGGCCCACGAGCTTCGCCGGCAGCAGAAGCTCGGACCCGTGCGGGCGATTTTTGTCAACCATCAAACGCGACCAGCTCAACAGCAGGAGGGAGAGCTCGTTCGGCGGTTCTGTGCCGAGCAGGAGATTCCTTTCGTTGAACTCCGCGCCACGGATCTTCAATCCTCTGCGGGGAACTTCGAAGAGCGCGCGCGCAAAGAGCGGCGCCGGCTTTGCCTAGCAGAGCTGGCACCTCAAGAGCTCCTCTGGGTTGGGCATCACCTGGACGATTCTTTTGAATGGAACTTCATGCAGCGCCACCGGTCAGCGCAGGTGCGATCGGCGATCGGCATCCCGGTAAGGAACCACCGGATCGTGCGACCGTTCCTGTGTGTGACCCGAGCGCAGATCGAGCGGCTTGGTCAGTTCGTCAACCTTCCCTCCGCTGTTGATCCAACGAACCGGGATGTGCGGTTTGAGCGCAACTATGTGCGGGAGAAGATTTCTCCGTTGGTCCTCGCTCGGTATCCGAAATACTTAAAGCTCTACGCTCAGTGGGCGAACTCCATGGCCTCGCTCCTGAAGGTGGATCTCCCGGCTTCCCGCGCCGACGTCCGTCACGTGCATGTCTTCGAAGCCGGGGCCGCGATCGAAGGCACTCGGTTCTCCTCGTCGGAGCTTCAGAAGCTCATCCATCGGTACTCGCTCAAGGATCGAGGCGAGACCTCAACCCCTGTGGAGCGGATGCTCCTGGCGATCGAGAACCGAAAGAAAGGGCCCTTCCACTTTAGCGGAGGGGTCGAGGCGTACTACTCGCCCGGACTCCTTCTCCTTTACCGGCGCGGATTCGTGACCGCCGACAAAGCGATCGCCGCCGCGCTCGGACGGCTCTCTCCAGAGGCCATAGAGGCCCAGGCCTCTATGGGAAGGCTCGAACTCGAACTGGCATGGCAGCGGCTCTTGGAGCGGCATGATGCTCTGGCGCATCTGCCGGGTCTCATCCTCGTCCTCGACACGCCGGTGATACACAAAGTGTTAAACTCGTCTGTCTATGATCCACGGTTCCCCGAGGTGTCTAAGCTTTGTCAGGAACGAGGTCTACGGTTCGTCCCTCTCCGGAAATGTCTTGATACCTGGAGACAGAAAGAGCAGAGGCTGCCTAAAACGATCAAGCTTTTACTCTTGTATAACCTTTCTAATCTCTTTACTTCCCAACGATAGCGGACTTTCGGTATAATCAATTCAGTCGATTCCCAGTCGGCCATTCCTAATGCTACAAAGAAGGTTCCTGTCATGAGAAAACAACAGAAAACATTAATGCTTTGGATCGTTGTTATTTTGATCATGGCCTTTGTGATGAAGGTCCTCGAGCAAAAGACGGTTACGGCCAAGAATATCAACTTCAGCAACTTCATCACTGCCGTCGAGAAAGGTAACATCGAGCAGGTGACGTTCCAGGGTGACAATACGATCCAAGGAAAGTTTAAGTCCGGCTACGAAAACGGGGCTTACTTTGAGCTCACCGGCAACACCGGAGATGAGACCTTCCGGATCCTCAAAGGCGCCGGGATTATCCCGAACTACAAGCGCGAAGAGAAGCAAGGCTTCCTCGCGACCCTTCTCATCAACTGGCTCCCGATGATCCTGCTCTTCCTCTTTTTCTTTTTCTTCCTGCGCCAGCTCCAGAGCGGCGGAGGAAAAGCCATGAGTTTCGGGAAAGCGCGCGCCAAGATGCTCACCGAGAATGACAAGCGCATGACCTTCGTGGACGTCGCTGGTGTCGAAGAAGCCAAAGAAGAGCTGGTCGAGATCGTCGACTTCTTAAAGGATCCAAAGAAGTACACTTCCCTCGGTGGGAAGATTCCCAAAGGCTGTCTCCTGGTAGGTCCTCCGGGAACAGGGAAGACCCTCCTGGCCCGCGCGGTGGCCGGAGAAGCGGGTGTTCCCTTCTTCTCTATCTCAGGCTCCGACTTCGTAGAGATGTTCGTCGGGGTCGGTGCTTCCCGAGTGCGAGACCTCTTCGAGCAAGGGAAGAAGCACGCTCCTTGTATCATCTTCATCGATGAGATCGATGCCGTTGGACGTCACCGTGGTGCCGGGATGGGCGGAGGCCACGACGAGCGCGAACAGACCCTGAACCAGCTCCTGGTCGAGATGGATGGGTTCGAATCCAACGAGGGCGTGATCATCATGGCCGCGACGAACAGGATCGATGTGCTTGACCCGGCCCTCCTGCGGCCTGGCCGCTTCGACCGTCGTGTGACCGTCGGTCGTCCCGACGTGCGGGGTCGCCACCAGATCCTTAAAGTCCATACCCGGAAGACTCCACTTTCAAATGACATCGACCTCGAAGTGATCGCGAAGGGGACTCCGGGCTTCACCGGAGCGGATCTGGCCAACTTGGTTAACGAGGCGGCACTTCTCGCGGCCCGGGATAGTAAGAAGGCCCTGGCGATGATCGATTTTGAGAACGCCAAAGATAAAGTTTTGATGGGGGTTGCGCGCAAGTCGATGATGATCTCCGAGAAGGAAAAAAAGCTCACCGCGTACCACGAGGCAGGGCACACTCTCGTTGGGATGAATCTTCCCTACACAGATCCGATTCATAAGGTGTCGATCATCCCGCGGGGCCAGGCCCTGGGTGTGACTCAGACGCTTCCGAACGAAGACATGCTCAACCTCTCAAAAGAGAAGGGAGAGAATTTCATCTCCTTCCTCATGGGTGGTCGAGTCGCCGAAGAGCTGGTGTATGGCGAAATGACCAACGGCGCTTCTAACGACATCGAACGGGCGACCGACCTCGCTCGCAGCATGGTTTGTAACTGGGGGATGTCCGAGCGGCTCGGACCGATCAACTACGCTAAGCAGAGCCCAAGTCCAATGTACGGAGAAGGGGTGAGTTTCTCAGACGATACTTCCCGGAAAATCGACATGGAGATCTCAAACTTCGTGCAGAAGAACTACGAGGTCGCCAAGCGGATCCTCCAGGACAACATGGACTCTTTGCACCGTCTGACAGAGGCCCTCGTCGTGTGGGAAACACTTGACGCTGAACAGATCCGAGAGATCGTTGCCGGGAAAGACATCGGTCAACCGGTGATGACCAAAAAGCCCACAGACACGGCACCGACGGGAACCGTCCCTGCTGCGAATCCACTCTTCGGAGCTGGGAAACCGACTCCGGCCTAGTTGGACCTTGAACCGGGCACAGTTCACACTTAAGCGAATGGGGGTGATGAATTTCACCCCCGATTCTTTTTCAGACGGTGGTGAGTTTAACCAAAGGGGTCGCTTCGAGGAGAAGCTAAAGACCTTTGGTTCCGTGGATGCCCTCGATGCCGGTGCCGAATCAACGGCCCCGATGAATGGGTCTATCACCGCCGCCCAGGAGTGGGGCCGACTTGAGGCCTTCTTACCATTGCTCATGGCCTCGCCCGTTGCCGTGAGCATCGATACCTACCATCCCGAAACGATCGAAAGGGTGGCGCAACTGTGGCTCCAGGAAAAAATTCCGGTGAATCTTTTCTGGAACGATGTTTCGGGGAAGTTCGACCACTTTGCCCGGAGCTTTCTTTCCTCTTCTGAGCGGTTTCACTATGTGTTCTGTCATAATCTCGCGCCCACGCGAGAACTGACCGGTAAGCACATGGAGTTCCTCTCTCCCTTGGAGGAGAGAGATTTCCTCCTGGATCTCGCCCACTACTTCCGACCCCACGTCCATCCTCGCGTGATCTTTGACCCCTGCCTCGGTTTCTCTAAAACCTTTGAACAGAACTGGTACGTGCTTAACCACTTTCAAGAGCTGCAAGAGGCGACGGGCCATCACCGGTGGCTCCTGGGATTTTCGCGGAAGTCTTTCCTCCGGAGGCGCTTTAACTTAACGCTTCAGGACCGTGAAGAATTGGACCGAATCCACGGAGAGGTGCTGCGGTCAATTCCGATGACCGGCGAGGTCTGGATTCGAACCCATCGGCCTGAGCTTCTGGGTGAGCTCTAGTTGACGAGGTCCCCGAGGTCCGTCTTGTTATTTTCAAAGTAAATGATGTCCACCATGATGCAGGTCGCGAGCATGAGGACTTGAGTCTCTTTCTCAAGGCCCGGCCTAAAAGAGACCACGAAGTTATCTTTATCCGTGAAGAGCTCGGCCATTCCTCCGGACCATTTCTTCTGGATCTTTCCGAGAGACCGCCCTCGGTGGAAAAACTCGAAGGTCCAGAACCGAAAGAAGGAGCTGTTGATCCTTGCCAGCACTCTTCCTTGTGGATCGAGGACATCGAACTTTTTGCGCAGGATCGCAAAGCGCTCCTCGAGTGTGCCGAGGGTTTGACCTTGATCGTCAGTGACCGTGAGAGACTTGAAAAACCAGCGGAAAGGGAAGTGCAGGTGAAACCTGGGGTTCCGGTCTTGGTCAAAGATGACGACCTTGAAGCTTCGCCAGTGGCCCAGGATCTGCCGCAGGAGAGCTCCACCTAAACCAGTGGCCTCCTCTGCGGCAAACAGGATGAGGCCCTCTTTGTCGTCGAGGATTTGGTACTTATTCCGCGTCTCAAAGCCCAGGAACTCGAAGGGTTCGTAGACTTGGCGCACGTGAAGGAATCGGGAGTCCTGGAGCTTTTGGAGGATGTCACTCATGGGCCTATCCTACCGGGGTCCTGGCGAGGGATCAATTTCTTTCCGAGGGCGCGGTTTACTCTTTAGCGGGATCGTTTGTATAATTTACGAATGCGCCTAAGCGGACTCACCCTGGAAACCGTTTACTTCGAAGATTACCTTTCGTTCCTGACGGAGGTCCTTGAGCTCGAGCTCTTCGAGCTCACGGACATCTCCATGCGCCTTGACCTCCAGGGGACCTGGCTTGAGGTGAAGAAAGTTCCCACGGCCCCCTACCTCGTGGCCAGCAACGTGGAGTTTCTCCTTGATGGAGTTGAGTTCGAGGCCCTTGCACAGAAGGTGAGTTTTTTTTATTACCGTCGGGGGGCTTCCCGGTTTCTTTTCCTGGGCACGGATGAAGAGCGCTGTGACCTCGTTGATCCCGATGGCCGTGTTTGGCGGTTTAAGCTCGAGCGGCCAGCGCCGCTCCTTCCTCCGGATCCTTCCGAGCTGAGTGTAAGAAACTTTTAGTTCTCTTCGGTTTCACATTCTGGAATGATCCCTTGCAGAATTTTGTTCCCCAGGTGGGAAAGGGATTTCCGATGAAGCTGTCTATCCTCTTTTTGAGCTCACTCCTTCTTTCCGGTGCTAGCGTTTACGCACGTCCCTCCCAAGTCGACGTCATCTACGGAGACGATAACCGCCGCGACGTCTTCGAGTCCTCTGACTCCATTCTCGTCGAGCTCTCTCGCTCCACCGCGGCGATGATTGGCCCCGAGAACCTGCGTCTCGGAGCAACCGAGGCCGTTGTTTCAGCGTCGACACTTCAGGCCCGAGGCATCTGTGCGACCGAGCGCTTTGCGCGCCAAATCTCGGCCGCGAGCTGCTCCGGATTTCTCGTTTCACCGACCGTCCTTGTCACGGCCGGGCATTGCATCCAGGATCAATCCGATTGCACCAGAAACCGCTGGGTCTTTGACTACCGAGTCGACTCCGCTGATCAGGGGGCGGTCACGGTTCCACTTTCCTCTGTGTACCTCTGCAAACGTATCATTTCCCGTGCGCTCGATGAGGACACGAAGGAAGATTTCGCGGTGATCGAACTCGATCGACGAGTCCAGGACCGGCCGGCGCTAGCGTTCCGTCGTCACGGACAGATCACTCCTGGAACTGCCGTCGCGGTGATCGGCCACCCGACCGGTCTTCCGACCAAGATCGCCGACGGGGCGACGGTGCGTGAGGTTAACTCAAAATTCTTTGTCGCAGGCCTTGATACCTACGGTGGGAATTCCGGTTCGGCGGTGTTTAACCACCACACCGATGAGGTTGAGGGCATCCTTGTCCGCGGGGAAAATGATTACGTTCTTGACCCAGCACAAGGCTGTCAGGTCTCCAATCGGTGCGCCCAGAATGAGTGCCGAGGTGAGGACGTGACTTCCATCACAAGCATCCCGGCGCTCAAGCACTTGCGCTAGAATCTTCTCAGCTCTTAAGTGACAGGAACGGCCCCCACATGTAGGCCGTTTTTATTTGACGATCAAAGACTGGGTCACAGACAATGAGGTATTAACTCTTCAAGGAGAACAGAGATGAAATGGATTTCAATGTTGTTCGTCATGAGCGGGCTATCCGCAGCAAACGCTGCCACGATCGCAGTCATTGACTCGGGCCTCGACTACAAGCACGATCGAATCGTTCCGAACCTCTGGACGAACCTGAACGAAGTTGAAGACCGCCGTGACAACGATGGCAACGGGTATCAGGATGACGTCCACGGCTGGAACTTCGCAGAACAGAACGGCCGAATCATCGACTACAAGTACCTTGGGACCTTTTCCCCGGATTGCAAGAAGTACTTCGACGTCCAGGGAAAGATCTTCCTCGGGAAAGCAACGGAGAGTGAGATTCAATGGATCCGCGAAAAAGTGAAGGACGGTAAGTTCATCCAGGAGCTCTCGAAGTTCGGGAACTTCGTTCACGGCACCCACGTCGCGGGCATCACGGTTGAAAATTCCTTGAACCGAGTCATGGGCGTAAAACTCATTCCGACCGAGGTCACTCCGTTTTTCCAGGGCCTCCGAAATAAGTCCTCGGCAGTCGACCGGTGGGCGCTCCTTGAGCGTGCGTTTGACACTCTTGCGGCGGAGCAAATGAAACTCCTCACCGACATTGGCCGCTTCGTGAATTCTCACCAGGTTGACGTCGCCAACGGATCTTTCGGAACCGGGTTTAATCAGGCGAAAGTCATCACGGATCTTGCGTACCGTGCACTTTTCTTTAAGAAGCCGTCTCCAGAAGATTCTGCTCGCGCTGCTCGTCTGTTCATCAACGCTCTCCTGAAGTCTGGCCAGGGCTTCGTCGGTGCGGCCCCGGATACGCTCTTCGTGTTCGCGGCCGGTAACGATGGACTCTCGAACGATGAGTACGGAACTTCTCCGGCGAACATCCGCGCTGATAATTCCATCACCGTCGGTGCGACCTATGAGAACCGTTTCTTTGCGCCGTTCTCTAACTTTGGCACCCGGACCGTTGACGTTGCCGCTCCAGGGATGCTCGTGACCTCGGCCATTCCTGGGAACGATACCCTCGCCGTTTCTGGCACATCTCAGGCAGCTCCTTTCGTAGCGAATGTAGCGGCCCAAATAAAAGACGCCAACTCGAAGCTCACGCCGAAGGAAATCAAGGCGATCATCCTCGGGACCGTCGATGTGAAGAGCTTCCTCAAGGAAAAAGTTTCAACTGCTGGGATCGTGAACTCTGAGCGTGCCGTGATCGCTGCCCAAATGTCCCGTAGCGAAAGCCTTGCCTCTGCGATTGCCAAGTCTCGGATCCAAGTCCGCGACGTTGAAACCACAGGCACTAAAGAGGCAGACGCTTCTGCTGTGACTCCGCTTCCTTTGTTCCCGATGTTTCGTCTCTAATTATTCGAGGGGCACCTCCGGGTGCCCCGTATCATGTTCTGATCTTTTCTGAAGCGAATCCCTTCCCATATTCACGTCACTGATTGATAACAGAGTTTTCACTGAGCGCGCTTTGGTCTCACGTCCCTCAAAAATGCTTTCCGCTCAAAGCGAACAACTTACCATGACTGCTCCTCACCTTGAGGCGTAGATCTTTCTAGACCTCGCAAGCGGAGTGTCGAGAAGTCTCCTTTAGCAACTTCCGCTGAGGGGAGAGAGCGAACCTCTCTACGCACGGTGAAGGTTCTCGTTGGGACCCAAGAGCGAGAGGAGAAATGTCGTCTCCAAGGATGATCTCTCCGGCCGGAGTAACAACGCTTCGTCGTCTGAACACTGGTGCTGGATCTTAGGGAGAGAATCTAAAAGGCGAAGCGGCTATTCTTAAATGATTTCGACTCATGATCTGGCGGTTAGGATCCGAGAGAAACCACCCCTTGCGGGGTGGTTGTTTTTAATGAAGAGAGCTTCAACGTCAGCGGAGCAGTGAAATTACTTGTAGGCCTTGATCTGACCACTCTTGAGCTTAGCACTGTATTCATCGAGAGCGATCTTAACTTTCGGAAGAAGGATGTAGCACGCCATGATGTTGGGGAGTGCGAGAAGGCCATAAACCGCGTCAGAAAGATTCAGGACGATGTTCAGCTGAGCGATGGCACCGACGAAGATGAAGGCAATGAACACGTAGCGGTAAACCGGAATAAAGCGGTCACCGAAGATGAACGTGATACCTTGTTCGCCGTAGTATTCCCAGGAGATGATGGTCGAGAAAGCGAAGAGAGTAACAGTCGCCGTAACGATCCATCGTCCTGCGGGCCCCATGACCGTCTCAAACGCATAGGCCGTCATTTCCGATCCTGCAGGAACACCTTCCGCGTGCCAGGCACCAGTTAAAAGAAGTGCCACAGCAGTAATGGTGCAGACGACAATTGTATCTACGAACGGCTCGAGGAGAGCAACGATCCCTTCTTGGATTGGAGTCGACTTGGCGGCCGAGTGGGCCATGGCCGATGAACCCATTCCGGCCTCATTGGAGAACGTGGCCCGGCGGATACCCATGATGATGACTTCTTTAAACGCTGCTCCGGCGAAACCACCGACTGCGGCGGTACCGGCGAAAGCACCTGCGAAGATCTGGGCAAACATGCCCGGAATCATCTCGTAGCGAGCAATCAGGATCCAAATGGCGCCGAAGAGGTAAAGACCCACCATTGCCGGAACCATTTTCTCCGTGACCTGGCCGATGCGCTTAATCCCACCAATAAGGATGAGACCCGCGCCGATGCAGAAAACTACGCCAGAGACCCACTCCGGAACGCCGGCCGAAGTCTTGAGCACCGCAGCCATCTGATTACTCTGGAACATGTTCCCAGCACCAAAGGAAGAGAGGACCACGAAGGCCGCATAGAGCCAAGCAATAGGATAAAATTTCTTGGAGAGGGCATTCTTGATCACGAACATCGGTCCGCCGTGGACCGAGCCCTTGTCTGTCACGTCCCGGTAAGTAAGGGCCAGGGTCACTTCCGTGAACTTGGTGCACATACCGATGAAGCCCGCGACCCAAAGCCAGAAGACCGCGCCCGGGCCTCCTAAAGAGACGGCGACGGCAACTCCCGCGATGTTTCCGAGACCAACTGTAGCGGAGAGCGCTGCGCAGAGGGCCTGGAAGTGAGAGATTTCTCCCTTATTACTCGGATCGTCGTATTTCCCGGCAATGATTTGGATGGAGTGCTTAAAAAAGCGCACCTGAGGAAAACCAAAATAAACTGTAAAAAAGATCCCGGATCCCACGAGGAGAAGGACCAGGGGGACACCCCAGACCACGCCTACGAAGTCGGCGGTGATCTGTTCGATGGTTTGTAGCATGCTCACTCCTTTCAAAAAATAGCCTATCTTTTTATTTCAGCATTAAACGCGAGTGCTTGTCTAACCTATTCTGTAGGCCTTTTTCTGGTGGCATCTCTTCCGCCGTAGCGGGTCTTCCCCTTTGCTCGGGGTCACCGCTACCTTCCACCTAAGGGATTTTTACCAAGGAGAATGGATGAAAAAGTTCGCAGTCCTCGTCGCTTTTTTTCTCGTCATCCTTCGAGGGACCTTCGCTTCCCCAGCTGGCCTGAGTGTAGACCGCCCTCTGAAAGGGAAGAGCTACTTTGAAGTGTCTCTCTCGGGAAGCGCTGACCTCCCAGACGGCAAGTACCCTGGGTGGTGCGCGGACTGGGCGCGGCCGATTGAGGAGAACACATCCTACCAGTACCGCTTCTATTCGAGTTACAATCTCAATCTTCCGGCGGGGCTCGTTCACCGGCCAGAGTTTCTCGATGAGGTGAACTGGATCGCCAACCAAACCTTGGTGGGGAGATCGTCGGGAGACAATCTCGGTGCCTACACGTCTGGTGATGTGCAGCTCGCCATCTGGTCCTTAATCGATGACACTTACGATGGCTCAACGGTGGGCCCCTACTCCCAGGCCCGGGTCGATCGGATCGTCGCAGCGGCGTTGAAGATGGGGTCTGACTTTCGCCCGAACTGCAGGCAGGAAGTTGTGCTCGTTTTAGACGCCGGCACACCTCAGTCGGTGCTCGTCGAGATCCCAATTAAGCAGTTCAAGAAATGTGTCGTACCAGAAGAAGGTTAGGGACGAGGTCCGTAGAACTCGAAGAACCGCTCCAGCGCCTCGTTGAACGTCGGCGATGCCTTCGGGGCCATGGAGAGGGGAAGGAGAAACCGTTCGGCGGTGAGGGGCCATTTCCCACCCCAACGGACGCAAGCGAAGACTTCGTAACGGCGCTGGTTTAGGCAGACGGCGCAGGCCTCGAGTTCGATGGATTCGAAGCTCTCCCAGCCAAAGGGCGCATCAAAAAGAGAGGCAGTCTTTTTCTCTACCGCCGTCGAGCTTCCGTCGGCGGACTCCTCCGGATTGGGCCAGCTGTCCCGGTAGAAGGGCGAGCACTCTTGCCCCGCACGGCACACGCTCGCATCGTGATCGATGAAGAATCCACCTTCCACGGTGGGCCCTTCGACGGTTTTCATGAGGCTCCGGTTGGTTTGCCCGCTCCCTGCTTGCCAAGGGAAATCGGTGCTTGAGTCGACTCGCACTCGAGCGGTTTGAATGAAGCTCAGGCGCTCACAGGCAGGGGCCGCTGAATTGGGTGTAAAGCTCACCAAGCCTCGGAGCGCGTCCCCCCCAGTGTCATTGATGGCCCAGGAAACTTCCGAGCGCATGTCCCCGAAGCTAAACGACTCCCGCATTCGGGCCCCAGCGTGGGCCCCAGATGCAGTGAAGAGGAACAGCACCAGGATTCGCATTTTCATCCCATGAAGCTTACCTCTTCCTGGGGTCCTCGCAAGCCTTCGTGTAAAGACTCCCTAGGACTTAGTAGAGGAGAATCGATGCCCGCTCTTCGCTGTACTGGTTCTGGCCCTTTCTCATGATGCCCTGGTATTCCTCCTCGCTGCCTCGGCGTTCGACCCAATGGCGGAGCTCGTCGGTCCCGTTGATCAGATCCACCGGCATCTTATGGTATTCGTATTCATAGGGTGGCTGCTTCCAGGCGAAATCGCTCCCGAGTTCATGGTAGAGCTCCCGGAGGAGGTACTGGCACAGGCGCCAAGGCTCGAAGGCTCTTCGGTCGGTGACGTGAATCTGGTAGCCTCCACAGGGTTTCCCCATGTGCTTTTGGAAGGTCGGCAAAAAGACTAGCGGGCGCAGCACGAAGCCCCGGAGGTTCGCGGCCGCAAGCACCGGTTGGAGTTTTTGGAAGAAGCCAAAGGCCTCGAGCTTCGGGTGCCCGAGGATCTCAAGCGAGCGCGTTGTGCCTCGCCCCTCGGAGATGTTCGTGCCTTCGTAGAGGACGGTCCCGACGAACGTGTAGGCCGCCTCTATGGTGGCGAGGTTCGGAGACGGGAGAACCCAAGGGAGCTTCGTGTCCTCGTAGCTCATGTGGCGCTGGTAGCCTTTCATCTCGATGACCGTGAGCGGGCAGCTCCCCTGGGCCCAGTATTTCTGATGCATCTTCGCGACCTCACCCATGGTGAGACCGTGCCGGACGGGAATCGGATGGCGGCCCACGAAGGAGGCGTAGTGGGGATCAAGAATGTTACCTTCTAGAGTCTGGGCATCGATGGGGTTTGGGCGATCGAGGATGACGACTTCGATGCCTTTTTTCTGGCACGCCTCGAGGAGGAGAGTCATGGTGTAGATGTAGGTGTAGATCCGTGTCCCGACGTCCTGGAGGTCGACGAAAACGTGGTCAAGCCCCTCGAGCATCTCGTCCGTGGGGGTTCGTGTTTCTGAGTAGAGGGAATACACCGGCAGCTTAAAGTAGGGATGGATGTAGTGGGTGGTTTCGACCATGTTGTCCTGCACGTCGGTGACGAATCCGTGTTGAGGGCCGAAGATTTTTGTGAGCCGAGAACCAAAGACGCGCTGGAGGGCATGGAGACCATGCTCAAGCTCCTTTGTGACGGAAGCACTGTGGCAGAGGTAACCGATCTTTCCTTTGAACTTATCCTGAAGAGATTTTTCTTCGATCAAACGCTGTAACCCGGTAGAAACCACGGCCATAAAAACTCCCGTAAAATGCTTTTCCCATATTCTAGGGAGTATTTTGAATTCAATCAATCAGAGATCTCCGTCAAAATCTTGGCGCCGAAGCTTCCCTTGTACAGGATATGGTAGCTCTGCTACTATTTTTCTACACACGACAGCTACTGGAGGGGACAAATGAAGCAATACCACGATCTCATGCGCCGGGTGCTCGCCGAGGGCGTTCGTAAGGATGATCGAACTGGTACCGGCACCCTCTCCGTTTTCGGTCACCAGATGCGCTTTAACCTCGCCGAGGGGTTTCCCCTGGTCACGACGAAAAAGGTCCACACCAAGTCCATCATCCACGAACTCCTCTGGTTCCTGAAGGGTGAATCAAACATTAAGTACCTCAAAGACAACGGCGTCTCGATCTGGGATGAGTGGGCCGACGACAACGGTGATTTAGGTCCCGTTTACGGTGTTCAATGGCGCAGCTGGAAAACTCACGACGGACGGACCGTTGACCAGATCCGGGGCCTGATTGAGATGCTTAAGAAGAATCCGGATTCGCGGCGGCTCATCGTTTCTGCCTGGAACGTGTCCGATGTTGAGAAAATGGCACTGCCTCCGTGCCACACGATGTTCCAGTTCTACGTGGCCCACGGAAAACTCTCCTGCCAACTCTACCAGCGCTCGGCCGATGTGTTCCTGGGGGTGCCATTCAACATCGCGAGCTACGCTTTACTGACCCACATGGTGGCCAGGGTGACGGGTCTTGAGGTCGGCGACTTCGTCCACACGTTCGGGGACGCGCACCTTTACGTGAACCACCTCGAGCAGGCCCAGCTCCAGCTTTCACGGGAGGAGTTCCCACTGCCGGAGTTGTGGATCAATCCAGGGGTCAAGGATATTTTTGATTTCACCTTCGAGGACTTTGAGGTCCGGAACTACCAAGCGCATCCTCACATTAAAGCTCCGGTGGCGGTTTAACATGCGTATTTCATTCATCGTTGCGAAATCTCAGAATCACGTCATTGGGGTCAACAATCAGCTCCCTTGGCACCTCAAAGATGATCTCCAAAACTTCAAGAGAATCACCATGGGCCACCACATCCTCATGGGCCGCAAGACTTTCGAGTCCATCGGAAAACCTCTCCCCGGAAGGATGAGCCTCGTGGTTTCTTCGGGGCCTCGGGCGAACGAGGAATCGGTCCTTTGGTTCACCTCAATTTTTCGCGCCATCAAGCAGGCCGAACGAATGGGGGAAAGCGAGCTCTTCATCATCGGGGGCGAAAAGATTTTCCGCTCGGCGCTCTCTCTGGCCGACCGAATCTATCTCACAGAAGTTAAGGCCGAGATCGAAGGGGACGCGTTCTTTCCCGTGCTTTCGCTGAAAAATTGGAAGACCGTTTCCGAGGAAATCTTCCCCTTAAAGCCGGGCAATGACCACGAGTTCGTTTTCTCGATCCTAGACCGAAAGTAACCGAGCTCATCAGCTTTCTTGCGGTAAGTTTTTGAAGGAAGGACTCCCGGCGGGGGTCCCGTTTTGCTAGAATGAAACTTAACCGGGGAGGGGGAGTTCGAAATCCCTTTCTTGAGCAAAAAAAGAAACCGGAGACGGTAAATTTTTGAGGGCAGACCGGTCAAAAGGATCACCAAAGGTGGTCCTTTTTTTGGTTCATCTTGTGGGATTATCTTGCGCAAAATATATAATTCGAAAGCTGCGGCGAGTCATATTATATTATCCTCACAAAACACGGGAATCAAAAGATTCTCATCATAAACATCCTGAGGAGGATAACATGAAAACTTTTCTTTTCGCTGCTCTCATCGCTCTCTCTGCTTCTTCATTC
>JAIYDL010000011.1 GCA_027487515.1 Pseudomonadota bacterium | reverse complement strand
GCTTTTTTCGTAGCTTTCTTAGCCATGATGATCCTCCAGAGGATGTTATTCGGAATACTTTCCTACGCTAATACTAATACTCTTTACCATTCCGACTTAAAACACAAACAAAAATTGCATATTCCCCTCGAAAAGAAGGAATTTTTATTCTTACCTCAAGGGATCCTTGGCCTTTAGCTATCTCCCGCCGCCTCGATGAATTGGTCCAGGAGACTCCGGAGTCGCAGGGCCTCTGGCACCGCCACGGTCTCGTAGACCATGCTCGCGTCGTTCTCAATCTCGAGCACGGGCATGGCCTCGGCGTCCGTCGGGATGAGAAGCTCAAACTTTAACTCTCCAATCTTCACGGTTCGTTTTTCCATAAATCTCCCTACTCCCATTCCGGGTGGACCTCGAAGGTCGCAACCTCTTGCCGCTCTAGCTCCCGGAGGATGTCCCGAAGGTCAAACCCCAGGAACATTTCCCCCGCCTGGTCTCTGACGCCCTCGAAGATCTCCCGCGCCCGGTCTCGGTGGCCTTGGGCCACGGGCCCCTCAGATCCGGCCCGGAGCTTGACTCCCATCGCCCCTAGTTTAATCATTCCCTTTAAGAATTCGGCCACAGGCCCGGAGCGATGATGCGCATTCCAGAGGGCCTCGAAGTAAACGTGGCTTTCCCAAAAATAGCCGTGATTGTAGAGATCCAAAGCATACCGTAAGGCCTCACTCTCCCACGCTTTCTCGGGGTCTAGTGGCGGCGAGACGGGCTCCGGCACCCCCTCCATGTGACCCCCGCTTTTCTTCGGATGCGGATTGACTCCAGGAACGAAAACATAGGGGGGAAGTGGATGGTCCGGAGCATAGCGCTTCATCGGGGCCTCCTTCCATGGGGAGTTTCATCGAAGAAGCCCTGGAGCGTTTGTTTCAGTTCTTTCAAGTTGGCGGGCCTTAAGAACGCGGCCGCGAGAGCGGAGATGGCAAAACCGCCCCACAGAATGAGGATCAGCAGTAGGACGGGTTGCCCCAGGTCAATGTACGGCTTCATGGCCACCCCTTGATTGACTCTGAGTATAGCTCGATTTGCGCAGCATAGACACTCTCCCGAGGCCACGCTGGTTCCTCCCGTATGAGCAGTCGACTCTTTTGAACCTTGAGGGACTCCTTCGGCTGGCCTAAGACTAGACTTGCGCTAGACACTAACGGAAGTCCAGGGACGACGATCCCGGGAGGGTTTATATTGGCGCTATGGATATAACACTTTTCATGACAATCATTGACGAAGAAACTACCTCTGAGAAGGAGACGCCAAAGCTCCGTGACCAGCGTGACGCTGGCCCTGAGCAACCAGTCCCGTTGCTCACTCCGCCAGCGCAGCTTCCCTAGAGGAAGAATTAAAGCTGTCGAAGTCTTGCTCGGTAGCTGACGGGGTCACTCATCTCCTATAGTGGCGCCATGAAGATGCCCTGTCTCTTCCGGGGCCCGGCTGCCCCGGTGAAGAGGTTCAGCTCCGCCACCTCACTCTCCGAACCGACTCCCCCCGTGGGAGGTATGGTCACTAAAATTCTTATCCTTTCAGTTTCCGACCACCGATTCCCGTCTCTTAAAGATCAAAGCTCACACTCTAGGTTTACATCAAGCCCCTTTCTTCAAGTAAAGGAATAGCCATGCAGACTCCCGTGATCATCGTCGGCGCCGGCCTCTGGGGGGGACTTCTCGCCTGGTTCTTGCTGAAGCGACACCCCCGCCTGGAATTCATCCTCTACGAGGAAAATACCAATTTGGGAGGAAGCCACACCTGGAGCTTCCATGAAACGGACGTGGACCTCGAGGGGCTAGAGCTCCTGCGGCCGCTGATCCGGAAGAGCTGGCCATCCTATGCGGTGAAATTCCCAGGGCATGAGCGCAGGGTCGAGCTTCCCTACCACACCATCACTTCTGCGCACTTCGACTCGGTCTTGCGGGCCGAGCTTCCGGAAGAGCGCCTCCGTCTCGGGCGCCGAGTTTCCCCTCTTGCCGCTCTTAAAGAAACCCCCATCGTCTTTGATGCCCGGGGCATCACGCCCTGGGTCCGCTGCGCCCACCAGAAATTCCTGGGCCTCGAACTCCAGACGCGCCGACCGCATGGTCTCACGACCCCCATTCTCATGGACGCCACCGTAGAACAGATCGAGGGGCTTCGCTTCCTGTACTACCTCCCCCTCGATGACCACCGCATCTTGATCGAGGACACGCGCTACTCGGAGACCTCATTTCTGGACCACTACCGGCTTCGCCAGCAGCTTCTCACGGCTGCGTCCGGTCGAGGTTGGGAAGTCGAGGCGATCCTGCGGGAAGAGCACGGAGCACTGCCCATCCCCTTTTCAAGGCCTCCGGCAGCAGATGAGACCGGGGTCCTCAACCTCGGGGGAATCTTCCACGACACCACCGGCTACTCTCTCCCCGATGCCGTCCGGCTCATTGACCGCTTGACCCGGTCGACCTTCGGCCTCAAGGACCTTCGCCGCATCATCACAGACTACCGTCGGTCTCGCGAAGCGGATCGGCGCTTTTTTTGCTTCCTCAACCGGTTGATGTTTTCGGCCAGCGACGAGGCCCAGAGGTACCGCACCATGGAATTCTTCTACCGCGGAAGTGAAACGAGCATCAAAAAGTTTTACCGGGGCGAGCTGACTCACCTCGACCGTCTGAAATTCTTCCTGGGTCGTCCTCCGGTTCAGCTTGGGCGGGCGATGGATGTGATCTTTGAGAGAGGAGGGGCCTATGAATCAGCTCAGTGACGTCCTTCCCCCCTCGAGTGCCATTGACGCCGTTTTTAGCTCCCAAGGGCTGCAAGAGATTCTCGCCGATTCACTCCTCGGTCCCCTGGAGGATTTTCTCCGAAGGCCAGGGAAGAATCTTCGAGCGCAGATCGTAGAACTCGGGTACCGGCTCGCGGGGCCTGAAGACGGGAGCGAGAAAAGTCTCTCGATCCGCGCGCTCCTCAATCACGGAGGACAGATCGTTGAGCTGATCCACGGGGGATCGCTCATCGTCGACGACATTCAGGACGGGAGCCAGACCCGCCGGGACGCTCCCGCGCTCCACGTCGCCCATGGCATTCCGGTTGCCCTGAACGCTGGGAACTGGCTCTACTTCTGGGCCCTAACGCAAATCCGCACCATGAACCTGTCTCGCATGGCGCGCCGGGACCTCACGGACGACATCATCGCCCTCATGATGAAGGCCCACGCAGGCCAGGCCCTCGACATCGGAACTCGGATCGATCTCCTGCGCGGAGAAGACGTCATCGAAACCTCCCTGGCGGCGATGGAACTCAAAACCGGTGCCCTCCTGTCCCTGGCCATCCGGATCGGGGCCGGCATCCGGGGGATGAACCACAAGGCCCTCGAGATGCTGGGGCCGCAGCTCGGAGTCCTCCTGCAGATGTATGACGACGTGGGGAACCTCCTGAGGCCTTCCCCCAAGCGCTACGAGGACCTCATCCGCCGAAGGCCCAGCTGGGTCTGGGCCGTGGCCTCCACGATGGACTCGCGCTCCTTCGCAGGCTTTAAGGAATGCGTCCACGAGCTCCCCGACGATCGCGCCCTCAGCGCTTGGCTTCACCGCTGCCGCTTCACTGCTCTTCTCCGACAGCGCACCGAACTCTACCGGGAGCTCCTTGAAGTCTCCTGGAAAGATGAATGGAAGGCCACCCACCCGGAAACCCTTCGAGGTCTCCTCACCCTAACCCGAACCCTGGAGCTCGCCTATGTCACCTAACCTCACCGCCGCCGTGATTGGGTCGGGATTCGGTGGCCTCGCGGCCGCGATCCGGCTTCAATCGGCGGGGTTTCAGACGACTATTTTTGAGAAGCGCGATCAACCCGGAGGCCGGGCCTATGTGTATCGCGATGACGGGTTCACCTTCGACGCTGGCCCGACGGTCATCACGGCACCGCACTGCCTCGAAGAGCTCTTTGAACTCTCCGGCAGAAAGCTCGCCGACTACGTGGACCTGATCCCAGTGGAGCCCTTCTACCGCCTCAAATGGGAAGACGGGTACAGCTTCGACTACGGCGCCAGCGTCGAGGAGACCCTGGCGCAGATCGAGCTCAAGGCCCCGCGGGACGTGGAGGGCTACCAACGCTTCCTGGCCTACTCGCAGAAGGTCTTCGACGAAGGATACACCAAACTCGCCCACGTGCCCTTCCTGAACTGGTGGAGCATGATCCGCGTTTCACCTCAGCTCGCGAGGCTCTCGGCCCATCGCTCGGTGTACGCCCAGGTGAGTAAATTCATCGCCGATCCGCACCTGCGCCAAGCGCTGAGTTTTCACTCCCTCTTGGTGGGGGGGAACCCCTTTCGAACCTCCTCCATCTACACCCTGATCCACTACCTTGAGCGGAAGTGGGGGGTCTTCTTTCCCCGAGGGGGAACCGGTGCTCTGATCCAGGGCCTCGTGAAGCTCTTCCAAGACCTCGGCGGAAGGGTCGAGCTCAATGCCGAGGTCGAGCGGTTAGATGAGTCCGGGGGCTCGATTCGGTCCGTGGTGCTCAAAACCGGCGTCACCGTCGAGACCGATTTGGTCGTCAGTAACGCCGACGTCATGCACACCTACGGGACTCTCCTGAAGCGAAGTCCCCGGGCGAGCAGGCAAACCGCACGGCTCAAGAAAATGCGCTATAGCATGTCGCTGTTTCTGATCTACTTTGGCACCAAGAAGCAGTACCCCGAGATGGCCCACCACACGGTCCTCTTCGGCCCCCGCTACCGAGAACTCCTTTCGGACATCTTCCAGCACGGTCACCTCTCGGACGATTTCTCACTCTACCTGCACGCGCCGACGCGGACAGATCCGGCGCTCGCTCCTCCAGGACACGAAGCCTTCTACGTCCTGGCCCCGGTTCCCAACCTCTCCCTCTCCACCGTTGACTGGGCCGTCGAGGGCCCCCGCTACGCCCAGAAGATCCTCGCCTACCTCGAGGAGCGCTACCTTCCGGACCTGCGGAAAAACATCGTTACCCAGCGCCTCTTTACCCCTCAGGACTTCGAGCACGAATTGAACGCCCACCACGGCTCCGCCTTCTCGCTGGAGCCCATCCTGTCCCAGAGTGCGTTCTTCCGCACCCGGAATAAAGACCAGAACATCGAGGGCCTCTATTTCGTTGGAGCAGGAACTCACCCTGGGGCCGGGATCCCGGGTGTGGTGAACTCGGCGAAGGCCACGGTCGGTTTGATCCAGAAAGACTTCGCCCGTGTGTAGCTGCGCGGAAGCCGCAATCCAGCAGGGCTCGAAGACCTTCGCCCTGGCGGGCATGTTCTTTTCGCGCCAGAGTTGGACCGCGGCAACGCAGATCTACCACTGGTGCCGCTACTGCGACGATCGCATCGACCACGGAGGGGACCTCGGAGACGTCCTCGAAATGCGCCAAGAGATCATTGCGGTTCTCGATCAGGGGTCCGTCCCCAGGTGTCCGGCGGTGGAATCCATCGCCCGAGTGAGTGCTCATTTTGGAATCCCCTCGTTCTATCCGTTAGAGCTCTTGAAAGGGATGGAGATGGACGCCTCAGGAGAAACCTATGGCACTTTTCAAGAGCTCGAGGTGTACTGCTACCGGGTCGCAAGTACCGTGGGACTTATGCTCTGCTATGTGATGGGCATCTTCCGGGCCCAGGCGCTGGAGGAAGCCTCCCGCTTGGGGATCGCCCTCCAGCTCACCAACATCGCGCGGGACGTCCGGGAGGACTTCGAAAACAAGCGCCTCTACCTTCCACGAGAAGAGCTCGAGCGAGAAGGAATTCAACCAAGCGCCCTGATGGCGGACCCCGATGCCCTGTTCCGAGTCGTCCTGCGGGTTCTTGAGAGAGCGGAGGCGCACTACCAATGTGGTCTGCGGGGAACCCTCAACCTTCCGTTCCGGTCTGCCTTCGTCGTAACCCTGGCCGCTTTGTTCTACCGGGAGATTGGCAGAGAAATAAAAAGGACCGGCCCAGCTGCCCTCCGGAGTCGAACGGTGGTCGGAATGCCGAGAAAACTTTTCCTTTTCCTCTGGGCGATACTTTTGATGCTCTCCTCGATCCCTGAACGAATCCGCCGGAGATCGAGGATAATCTCCATCGACCAGACGTGGTGCCCCTACATCTAAATTCCCCGCTGGACGTTGGCACAGTAGGTTGCGTTTAAAGGGCTTTTCCCCTACGCTTAAGACATGAATTACCTTCTCATCCTGACCGTTAGTTTCGCCGTCTTTGCCCAGGACTTTGTTTTCGACAAAGAGAAGGGCCGTGCCGTCCCCGCCTTCGCGGGCCAGCTTAAGCTCATGAAGGGGAAAGTCTTCAAGACCACACCCGAGGGTCAAGTGCCCGTCTCCCCTGGAGAGCGCTTCCGGAAGAGCGACGTGATCGTGACGGCGGAAAAGTCCTTCGCGAAGGTCCAACTGGTCGATGACACGATCGTGACCGTCGGCGCCGCGAGTGAACTGCGCCTCGACGAGTTCGACTTCATGGACAAGAACAACCGAAAACTCGTGGTGACTCTGATCAAGGGACAGCTCACGGGAGACGTGAAGAATCGGGCCAAGCCCGGTGACATTATTTTTAAAACCCGCTACAGCAGCATGGGCATTCGAGGCACCTACGTGTTGATGAATCACCAAGTCCGGGGATCTTACTACGTTGCGGATTACGCGCTCCTCTCCGGGGAAGCCGAGGTCACGGACCACGCCCGTGGAACGACCCCCATCCAGCGCGGTGATCGATTGACCCGGATCTACAACGAAGAGCAAACCAAGACCACCAACAATGACGGAAAGCTTTCCACCGAAGAGTTCATGGCCCTCGAGGCAAAGGGCATCGATGAAGACACTCAGGTCAGGCCCTTTCTGTCTTACTCTTCTCTGGACGGTCTCGTGAGTAAGGAAGCGGTTGCGCCGACGCAAACCTCCGCAACCGGTGGGACCCAAGCTCCCCGGGAAGAGCAAGAGGGCAAGTGGCAGGAGAACCTTAAGAAGCTCAACGAAAAGCTCCGCCAACAGAATCAGCAGCGGTAGTCCGACTAAGTCAAACTTCGATGGGAAGGTAATTCCCGGGGCGATCGTATAGAAGTTAGGCGATTCTGACAGGTTCTAGCGGTTAAGCGATTGTCTATACTCTCGACACTATCGATTCAAATCAAATCTTTTTTTCCCAAGCTCTATCTGCCCATGCAAATCCATCGAATACTAGGCTTAATCAAATAAGCGTTCTTCATTCATAAGAAATTGTGAAGACTTAAACAAAGGAAGCTACATGAACTCTTTACTCCTCGCCTTAGCTCTCGTTTCAAGCTCGCTGTCTCTAACGGTGTCTGCAGAGACGATCAATCTCCAGTTAGTTCGCTCACTCCCAGAGCTGGACGTGATTGATGCGAAAGTTGAGAGGGTCCAGATCAATGCTTCGAGGGGAGATCTCGCTTTCGATGGCTACAAAGTGACCCTCGAATACATCACCACAGAGAGGAACCAATCCTTGGTTGCAACGATCACAGGTGAGAAGTTGCCCCATGGTCAAAACAATAGAGAAAACTATAGAAGCGTCTTGAGTTTTTCTCGCATTCACAATAAGACAATTGACCTGGAGACCTTCGTCGCTCGAAGATCTATACCCTCTCCGGGGAACGTCCCATGGACCTACGCAAAGACTCAGGAATTTCTCATAGAGAAGTCAGCCATCTATCACAGCGACGCAATCTTACGGTTCGTAAAAAGATCCGTTATTCGCGTCGGAAACACCGATCAGGTGACACCTTCATTTGATTCAGAGATCAAAGAGATTCCGCTCAACTAATGATAGGAACCTTAGTCTGGTTAGTTCTAAACTAAGTATTTAAACAAGGTTGGCCCTCCTTTCACAGGAGGGCCAACTTCTTCCAGAGAGCTACCTCCGAAGCGAAGGATACACCGGCAGTTAAAATAAACAGTTGACTAAGATACATAAGTGCAAAGAGCATCAATCTTATGAATAACTTCTTCGCCGTAAAACCCCAAAGCGTCTCCATCGACGCCACTCTTTTCTTTGTCCGCCTCATCACGGGAATCGCTTTTGTGATCCATGGAAAAGACAAGATCCTGAGCCCTTTTAGCTGGATGCCTGGGGACACGTTTCCCGGAATTCTTCAGGCCCTCGCGGCCCTGGCCGAATTCGGTGGGGGGATCGCTCTGATTTTGGGAGTTCTTTCTCATCTTGCGGCCCTGGGCCTCGTGGTCACCATGATCGTGGCCGCCTACTTCCATGCGGTTGTCCTCGGCCACCCATTCGTGGCCAAGGGCGGGCCCTCTTTTGAGCCTGCCATGACCTACCTTTTAGTCACCTTGCTCCTCACCGTCCTGGGACCCGGCCGATTTTCAATCGACCGTCGCCTCTTCGGCCTAAGGTCCTGATTTCCTACACTCCCTAGGCTGCATTAGATTTTTACGAAGCCAGTGTCGATCGAGCTTATCCAGAGAGGTTCTTTAACCCAACAGGATGTGGCCCACTATGAGTCAGCAGCTTCAACCGCTCCCCGCGTTCCAAATCCCCTTTCTCATGGAAAAGGCCTCCCTCTTTGGGGGAAAAGTGACCCAGCCTTCGGTCGCTTCTGGCCTTCCGGGGACCATCGCTCAGATGACTGTCCATCGCGACACATTTTCCATCAGACTTCGGAGCGATGTGTACATCGAACGGGAGCGCCCCCTCGAGGTGAGACTGAGCTACCGGAGTATGTCATTCCAGGTCGAGCCGAAGGAGTTTTCTATAGAAGGGGATCTCCTCATCGGTCGTGTTCCAAAAGTCGCGCGGGCCTTACCGATCCGGGACAACGAGCGCTATGCCTTTCCCCTAACAGCAGAGGTGCACGCCGACATCAGACGCGTCGAAAAGCGCGGCTGCTCGCTCGCGGGCCAAGTGCAAATGGTTGACGTCTCTCGAAAAGGACTAGGGATTTTAGTAGTGAACGGGGAGATCGATGGGCTTTTGCGCAACGATCATTTGTGGCTAAGACAGATTGGTGGGATGTCACTGGAAGGTCCGATTTTTGGAACCGTGGTCTACAGCTTCGAGAAACGCTTTAAGGATTCCATCGACCTGAAGTGCGGGGTCTCCCTTGAGACTGAGCTCCCAGACCAAGTCTTCGCCGAACTCCAACGGCAGTGCCGACTGATCCTTCCCGCTTAGAAGAGATCGTCTTCCAGGGAGAGCCGGGCCAGGAGCGCCTTCCCCTCGGTGAGTTCTGCTTCGAGGAGAGCGATGGCCTGGTCGTTCTCCATCACCATTTCCGTGTCCCAGTAAAGTTCGTTGTCCATCTTAAGAATCCTCTAGCGACAGTGTTCAGTTCTCAGAAGTTCTACCACACTCTGCGGCCAGTGCCACTGCCGCAGAAGATATTTCAGGGAGAATCGTTGCTGTTTCTGTGCTCCAGGCGATCGATGCTGGATTGAGACCGATGTCCCGGAGGATCACTGGCCGGGAAACTCTCAAGTCCCGCTTGATCCACCATTTCGTCCTCACTCATGACGTGCTGCTGGTCATTTCGGAGGGCGCCACCGCTTCCCTCCCCCACCGGTAGGGGACTACTCCAGCGAGGTCGGGTCCTACACCCCACGTACTTACCTGGGGCCGAAGGTACAAAAGACATCTCCCTAAAAGAAGAGGGCCAAACTGATTTCGTCACGAAATCCTCCCTAAATAGGGGAGGCCAGAAGGCCTCCCTCAGGCCGCAGGGCCTACTGCAAGTACGTTTCAATGGTCCGGAGGTGTTGCTCCTGCATCGGAAGAAGATCGTTCTGGATCACGGTCCGCAGTTTCGCGTCGATGGAGCTGTCTTTCATCGCCTCTTGGTACTCGTTCAGGCCGTGCTGCTCGCCCACCTTGAGGGCCCGGAGGGCAGCTTTATCACCGAAGAATGAAGCACCGGTAGTAAAGGCAGAGGCGAAGGCACCCCAGGGGCCTGAGGTCTTGATGGCGCTCTCTCGGAACTCGCTCCCGGCAAAACCTTTGAGCTTATCGACCGCCATCACATGGTCCTCCCGGATGGCATGAAGTTGACTCTTCTCTGTCTCGTCCTTCATCCTGGCCAGGATCACGTCGATGCTTTTTACCGCTGACATCTCACCTCGAATCAGTTCATCAACTTGCTTCATAGAACCTCCTTCTTTCGGATTTAGAATCGGATCTCATGAAGCTAGTCTCTTGAAGGAAGGGGCCTTCGTAAAGATAAGCCTCCCTCAAGATCACGGCGACGCCTGCGCCTTAAGTCGGCAGAACCTCATTCACCAGAGGCTCTCCGCGCTCGAAAGAGTGAATGCTCGCAAGCGTCGTATCCGCGATGTTCCGGAGTGCTTCACGGGTCAGGAAGGCCTGGTGGCCCGTCACGATGACATTCGGGAAGGTCAAGAGCCGCGCCAGGAGATCGTCGGTCAGTATGTGGCCCGACAGATCGCGGAAGAAAATCGCCTCCTCCTCTTCATAGACATCCAGGCCCGCCGCTCCGATGTGCCCCGACTTAAGCCCTTCGATCAGTGCCCGGGTTTCGATCAGGGCCCCTCGACCGGTGTTGATGAGCATCACCCCGGGCCTCATTTTGGCCAACGCAGCCTCGTCGATGCAGTGACGGGTTTTCGGAGAGAGGGGCAGGTTGAGAGAGATGATCTCACTCTGCGCCAAGAGCTCATCCCGAGAAACGTAGTGGCAGGCGTGGGTTCGGGCGAAGTCATCGTCCGGTGTGAGGTCATTGAGGAGCACGCGGCAACCGAAGCCTCGGAGGATCTGGGCCAGAACCTTTCCGATCTTCCCAACGCCAAGGATTCCCACTGTTTTCCCATGAAGATCAAAACCGACCAGGCCTTCGAGTGAGAAGTTTCCTTCACGCACGCGGTTGTAGGAGCGGTGAATTTTTCGATTGAGCGTCTGGATCAGGGCGACGGCGTGCTCGGCCACGGCGTAGGGAGAATACTCCGGCACCCGAACAACCGGGAGCCCGAGAGATCGCGCTGCCGGGAGGTCAACGTGATTGAAGCCCGCCGAGCGGAGAGCGATGAGGCACACGCCGGAGGACTTTAAAATTTCTAACGTCTCCCGGTTGAGCACATCGTTTACGAAGGCGCAAACCACGTCGAAGCCCTTCGCCGCCGCCGCCGTCTGGGGTGTGAGCCTCAACTCCAGGAACGTGAGAGTGAAGTCATAGTGCGCATTGGCGCCCTGGAAAGAATCCCGCTCGTAGGAATGGGCATCGAAGACCAGGACTTTCATTTTGTCTCCGAGGTTTTAGCGTTGAAGGCCGAAGAGGCGCTTCAAGATCTGGAGCGGTCCTTTCTGGGACCCCATGAGGTCAAGGAGCAGGATGAGAAGATCTTCCGTGGTCACAATCCCAAGGTCTTCTCCGGAGAGCGCGTCCTCGATGATAAAACAAGAAACCTTCCGATGCACCATCTCGCGCACCAGGACCTCAATCTCCTCTGTGTGCTTCATCTTGTGCACCGGAGAGGACATGTACTCGGTCACTTTCTTATGCTTCTGAATGAGTCCCTGAGGCCGGTTGTCTGGAGAAAAGAACACGGTCATGGCCCTTTGCACGTCGCGGTCACTCAGGATGCCCACCAGCTTTTGGCCATCGCTCACCGGGAGGTGGCGAAAATTCTTTTCTTTGAGGATCCTCTCCGCATCGACCATGGTGGCATCGATCGAAATGGTTTTTAGTCCCGGGATCAGGATGTCTTTTATTTGCACCGGCGCCTCCTGTTTTGCGTCAGATTATGTCGCGGCCCGAAGGATTTGTACAACCATGACTAAGTTCCGGCAGAAGGCCATCCCGCGTTAACCCCTTAGGCCTGAAGAAAGGGGCTAACACACTTGTCTTCGCTGCGACCTTCCGTCAGAATAAAACCGGCCGCCCAGACCCACGGAGAAACCCATGAACCCCTTCCTTACAGTGTTCCTCGTACTCTTCACGAGATCCCTCTTCGCCACCACGACACCTCTCGAGGCCTTCGCGATGGTCCAGAACCAAACGGCGGTCTTCGTGGATGTCCGAGAGGCCCAAGAAATCAAGCTGGGCATGATCAAAGGGGCCAAGTGGTTTCCTCTCTCGCGCCTTCAACAGGGTGGCGAATGGAAGAAAGACTTTCGCAGTCTGACCGCGGGGAAGAGAATCTTCCTCTACTGCCGAAGCGGCAATCGGTCAGGCCAGGTGCAAGAGATCCTCAAGAAGTCCGGGATCCAGGCGATGAATTTAGGAGGCTTTGAGGAACTCCGCGCGCTCCTCCCTGGGGAGAGGCCATGACGTTTTTCTCTCCGCAATGGACTCTCCTGGCCGGGGTGGTCATCGCACTCGTGGGTGCGCCTCGACCATCGATGAAGACCTGGGCGAAAACCTGGGGCACCTACTTTCTTCAGGGAAGCATCATCCTCCTCGGCGCCGCCCTTAACTTCTCGACGGTCCTCCGAGACGGTGCAGAAGGCGGGCTTGCGACATTTGTTTCGATCCTCGCGGTGTTTCTTCTCGGGTACGGGGGCCTCAAGCTCCTGCGCCTGGATCGGACTCTCGGACTCTTGATCACCATGGGTACGGCCATCTGTGGCGGCAGTGCGATTGGGGCCCTTGCGCCCGTCATCAGTGCGGAAGCAACAGTCACGACCATCGCTCTGGCCCTCGTCTTTCTTTTGAACACGGTGGCCATCCTCCTCTTTCCACCCCTGGGAAAACTTCTTGGACTCTCCCAAGAGGCCTTCGGAACTTGGGCCGCCCTAGCGATCCACGACACGAGCTCCGTTGTTGCGGCCGCGTCCGTCTATGGCAGCCGGGCCCTGGAGGTTGCCACAACCGTGAAGCTCACTCGAGCGCTGTGGATCATCCCCGTCACACTCGTCTTCGCGCTCATTTACCGGAAAACCGAACGGAGACCAGCATTTCCTTGGTTCGTTCTGGGCTTCCTCGGGCTGTCACTCGCCTTTACCTTCGCCCCCTCACTGGCCCCCCTCAAATCTTCCTTCGTCGCCACTTCCCGGGCCGGATTCTCGATCACCCTCTTCCTCCTGGGCCTCACCTTCGATCTCAACAAACTCCGGCAGGTGGGTGCACGCCCCCTCCTCTTCGCGATTGGACTCTGGTCGGCAGTTGTCATCGGGTCACTCCTCTACGTCCTGACAGCGGCGTGAGGCTCAAAGGATCGGTGCGAGGCTATTGGCCAGATGACTCGCCAATCGGTGCCGGAGGGTGCGGAGGCGAAAATCAACGATCCCAACTTCGATGGATGCATCAAAGTCGCGCCGAAGAAAAAGATCGACGTCCTTGATCAGTCTGGCGTCGTCGGTGACGATGGAGTTCTCAAAATTAATGTACATGCTCCGGAAATCAAAGTTTGAAGACCCGATGACGGCCATGCCTTCGTCCAGGAGGATGACCTTCTGGTGCATCATCCCATGCCGGTACTTGTAGACTCGAAGACCAGCCTTCACCAGCCGCTCGAGGTGAACCTCCATCGCGAGTGCGACGATGCGGTTGTCACTGTTCTTCGGCACAAGGATCCTCACGTCCACTCCACGCATGGCCGCGATCAAGAGAGCATCCAGAATTCCTTGCGGCGGCACGATGTAGGGATTGGCAATCCACAGGCGGTGAGTCGCCGAATTGATGAGTTCGATGTGGGTCAGAAGGTTCAGAGAGCGCTCCTGCGAAGGCCCCGTGTTCACCAAGAGCATGTGACCAGTACCAGGAGCGACCGGTGGAGAGAGGATAGAAGTGATCGCCTCGCCTTGGGAGAACTTCCAGTCTTTGATGAAGTCGATTTGCGCGAGGCTCACCACTGGCCCATCGATGCGCACGTTCGTATCCCGCCAATGACCGATCTGAGGGTAGCGGCCGAGGTAGTCGTCTCCGATGTTGATCCCCCCGAAGAACCCGGTGGCGCCGTCGACGATGAGGAGCTTCCGGTGGTTTCGAAAGTTCAGCTGGAGCTTGTTGATCCGGATCGGTGAGAATTCCCCCAAGGAGACTCCGGCGTCTTTCATCTGCCGCAGAATCGTGCGCGACATCCGAATACCCAGGCGCTCATAGAGGACATAGATTCGAACCCCCTCCCGCGCCTTGGCCATGAGCGCACCAGCGAAAACAGCTCCGATCTTGTCCGTCCGGAAAATGTACATCTGGAGAAACACATAGCTGCGCGCGGTCTCGATCGCCGAGAGCATGTCGTTAAACGTCTCTCTCCCGTCGAGGAGGAGCCTCGCCTCGTGACCCCCCAGGAAATCGACCCCCGAGTGGACCAGAAAGCGGTGCAGTGGTGTTGCCTCCTTGGTCACTCGAAACGGCGCGACGCCAGACTCGATCTGTTGCCGCACTTGCAGGAGGTCGCCGTCATGCTGATCGTAGTCTTCGATCCTCTTTTTCCCGAACAAAAGGAAGGCCGGAACTGCGAGGAAAGGAAAGAGCGAAAGGGCGATGAACCAGGCCATCGTGCCCTGGGGTGTCCGAGATTGGAAAGCCGAGTTAACGGCAAGCCCCAGGCCCACGGCGTAAAAGCCGGCGATGATCGCCGCACTGGCGAAGTCGATGTGGATGCTCACCATGATGGAATCCTCCGGTCTTCAAGCTAACAAAAATCTCACCGCGAAGAGAGGAGATCTGCGTCGGAAGAACTTAGCCTAGGACGTCTTGGCATCTTCCGAAGGCCAGACGACTCTTCAGTCTCGAGGATCGCCGAAAGGAACCGATGGAACACTCGCACCTCAAGCTACTCTCTCCGACGGCGCAGCTGCCGCTGCTGCAGCGGCTCGACGAGATCTTTTCTCAGTCTGACTTCATGCCTCACGGCCACTGTTACCTCTGGAAGCCGCCGCTGGTGTTTCTGCACGTCATCTCCGACACGCTGATCGGGCTTGCCTACATTTCTATCTCCCTCACCCTGTACGCCCTTATGAAGCGGATCAAAATCTCCTTCAACCGAGTGATCTTTTGCTTCGGGCTCTTCATCGGTGCCTGTGGCGTGACACACCTCCTGGAGGTCTGGAATCTTTGGCACGCTGACTACTGGTGGTCGGCCTTGGTGAAAGTCATCACGGCCATCGCGTCGGTTGGAACAGGCATCTATCTCTGGCGTCTTCGGCTGGCCATCGTCCGAGTGGCAGAAGCCGCCAAACTCTCCGAAGAGCGCCGGCTGAAGTTGGAGGACCTCACCAAAGAGCTCGAGGCGAGAGTCCGGGACCGCACGAAAGAGCTGGAGGCGGCCGTCCGGGCGCGGGACCAGTTCCTCTCCATCGCCTCGCATGAACTCAAGACCCCACTCACCACGCTCAAACTCCTGAGTCAGATGCAAGAGCGCAAGCTCGACCGTGATGCCTCCGGGAGGCACGAGGAGTTGCGCAGTTTCACCAATAAAGTGAACACCCAAATCGTGCGCCTGACTCGGTTGGTGGAGGACATGTTGGATATCTCGCGCATCCAAAAGGGACACCTGGTGCTTAACTCAAAGGTCCAAGACCTCTCCCCCATCGTCCGGGATGTAAGTGAGCGGTTCTTGCCTCAGATCCTGGAAGTCGGCGGGAGCCTTCAGCTCGACCGCTGCGAGTCCGTGCTGGTGCGAGTGGATACGTTCCGGATCGAGCAGGTGCTCGGGAATCTCCTCTCCAACGCCATCAAGTACGCACCGGGCACACGCATCACGATCGGACTCTCTGCGGCCGGGAAACACAAAGTCCGCCTCTTTGTCCGAGACGAGGGGCCAGGAATTCCCCTGGACGCGCGCCACCGGATCTTCCAGCGGTTTGAGCGCGCCGTTTCCGAAAACCAAGCCTCTGGGATGGGCCTTGGGCTCTTCATTTCTCGGGAGATTGTGGAGTCCCATGGCGGAAGGATCTGGAGCGAAGCGGGCCCCGGTCCGGGGGCCAACTTCATCGTCGAACTTCCGATCGTTAAAGTATCTTAATTTTTCAAGCGTTCGAGGGTAGAATACTAGTTTCTACCAAAGTCCTATCACGATTCTTTTGGAGGAGCCCTGGATTCTATCAACAAGCCCGAAGGGCCACAGCTGCAAGATCGCCGCTCAGACTCCCCCGCGGACTTACCCCAGAGAAGCTGCGACGACGTGGTCCTGCTTGCGGCCCAACTTTGTCAGGCACCCACCGCACTTCTGTCTTTCGTCGACGGGGAGCAAGTCTGGGTCAAAGCCCAAGTGGGCTCAGACTCTGCTGCGGTCAACCGAAGCATCGCGCTCTTCGCGCAGACCCACTGCGATTCTCAAGGCCTGATCGTTGAAGACCTCTGGTCTCACCCGCAGCTGGCCGAACTGAAGGCCCTGGGTAGCGGCCATCGGTTTCTGGCGGTTGTCCCCCTCTCTTCAGCCGATGGGCTCCGGCTCGGGACCCTGAGTGTGCTCGACGTGAAGCCCCGACGGCTTCTGCCCTCCGAGCTCCGTGGGCTCCAGGCCCTGGCCCGGCAATCCATGGCCCAGGCCGAGCAGGTGAAGTCCCTGCGGGAGCAGCAGAGGAGAGCGGAGAATCTCTTCGAAAGGAAAATGATTTTTCGTTCACTGATTGAGAATCTTCAGGAGATCATCTTCCAAACCGACAGGGCCGGGCGCTGGACCTACCTAAGTCCTGCCTGGTTTGACGTCCTAGGGCACTCACCTGTAGAGTCTCTTGGGAGGGGGTTCGCCGACTTCATTCATCCAGAAGATCTCGTCCCCACGACCGAGCAGTTCCAGCGCCTCTTGAATGGAGACCAAGAAGACTTCCGCTCCCAGCTCCGCTACCGGGCCAGTGATCACAGCTACAAGTGGATCGAAGTTTACGCTCGCGCGACCGCCGATGCCTCCGGAGTCTCCATCGGAACTTCCGGAATCCTGCGGGACATTCATGCGAAATGGATCTCCGAAGATCGGCTCCGTCAGGAAAAAGAGAAGCTTGAAACCATCGTGAACAATATCCCTCTCTTCCTCTCGATCTACGATGAGCAGGGCCACATGGAATGGGCCAACCCCGCCTTCGAACAGAGTCTCGGCTGGACCATTCAAGAGGGCCAGGAGATCGATCTTTTCACCCAGTACTACCCGGATCCGGCCAAGCGCCAAGAGGTCATCAATTTCATGCGCAATCCCCGGCGGAACGACTGGATGACGTTTGACACCCACACGAAAGACGGTCGGGTCATCCCAACTTCCTGGATGAACGTCCGCCTCTCAAACGGCCGCTGCATCGGCATAGGCCAGGATATCTCTACCCAGAGGCGCCAGGAGAAACTCATCCGTGAGCAGCAGGCCAAAATCGTCGCCGCCGCCAAGATGTCCTCCCTGGGCGAGATGGCCGGAGGCGTGGCCCACGAAATCAACAATCCGCTCACGATCATTCTCGGCAAAACCCAGATCCTGAAGCAACTCGCCCTCCTGGGAGAGCTTAGGCCCCAGGACATCACGGACGCCTGTGCGAAGATCGATGCCACCGTCGGCCGCATCGCTAAAATCATCTCCGGCCTCAAAAGTTTTGCCCGGGATGGGTCCTTAGATCCGTTTGAGAAGGCCAACCTCGGGCACATCCTGCGTGAAACCCTGAGCTTCTGCGAAGAGCGCTTCCGGAACAACAGAGTCCCCCTAACGGTGAAGCCGTTCGACGAAAATCTCGAGCTCGATTGCCGCTCGGTGCAGATCAGCCAAGTGCTGCTCAACCTTCTGAACAACGCCTTCGACGCCGTCGTGAAAGATCCGGACCCGTGGGTTCAGCTCGAGGTTAAGTATGATCAGCACTTCCTTGAGATCACCGTAGAGGACTCGGGATCGGGTATTCCCGGGCCCATCCGGGAGAAAATCATGCAGCCCTTTTTCACCACCAAAGAGTCCGGAAAAGGCACCGGACTGGGCCTGAGCCTCTCTCAGGCCCTCATCGAATCGCACCAGGGCACGCTGGACCTTGACTCGAGTGCTAAGAACACTCGCTTCCGGATCCGCGTCCCCAAGCAGCAGCGGTCCTAGCGGCGTGCTAGCGCTCTCACCCTTTCCAGGTGCCGGGGCCTCACGGATCATCCGAGGGACCGGGAGGTCCGAGATGAAAGTTCATCAGATGAAAGACGAGCTAGAGAAAATCGCTAAAGTCGTTCCGGAACTCAGGAGGGAGCTCGACCTCGTGTTTCGTGCTGACAAAGGAAAGAAGCCGAAACTCAAACTCCTCTGGAAGCAGTACGAGTCCAGGCACCGCGAGCTGCGAGACGATCGGCAGTACCGGGACCTCAACCTCGAGTTCTAGGCACTCTTCTTCGCCTCGGCCATCATCGACAGGAAAGTTTCTTCGATCGCCTTCGCGTCCTTGAACCCCGCTGCGCGCTCGCCGGAGATCGACCGCAGTGCCTTTCCGATCTTGGTCAAGCGGATGACCGTCGTGTCGATGCGTCCAAGCTCTGAAATGATCTTCTCCGGCGCTTCGTTTTTCTGGATCAAAAAGCGCAGGATATGAACGGTTCCGCTGATGATCGCCAGGGGATTGTTGATCTCGTGGGAGACACCGGAGGCGAGGTTGCCGATGACCGAGAGTTTCTCCTGCGCGCGGATGAGGCCCTGCTGCTCGAGAACGGTCTTCGAAAGTTTCTGGAGCTCCTGGAAGTTCTCCGTGGTGGTCCGGAGCGCCTTGCGGATCTCAAGCTGCGCCACCACCTGCCGCGAAAGGATCTCGAGGAACTTGAGCTGGTCCGGAGTCATCTCTCTGGGTTTATGATCGATCACACAGAGGGTCCCGACGGCGAACCCCGACGCACTCACCAGTGGCGCACCAGCGTAGAAGCGCACGTTCGGCGGACCGAGCACGAGCGGATTATCGGCGAAGCGCTCATCTTTCTGGGAGTCCGGGACGACGAACACCGAATCCGGGTTTACGATCGCGTGGCCGCAGAAAGAAATATCCCTCGGGGTCTCTTCGGTCGTCACTCCGTGTTTTGCCTTGAACCACTGCCGATGCTCATCGACGAGGCTCACCATCGCCACCGGTGTCCCGCAGAGCTGTGAGGCCATCAGGACGAGTTCGTCGAAGGATTTCTCGGAGACCGTATCAAGAACCTTATAATCTAAGAGGGCGTTTAAGCGCTCAGTCTCACGAGCGGGCATCGGGGCTTTAAACATGATCATCTCCTGCAGGCCTAAGTATTCTTGATGTTCCTATCGACTCTCTTGGGCCTTTTCTTCGCATGATTGATATCATTTTTCGCTTTTCTCTGAGGCCTGCCATCGCGCCTAAGTCCTTGATAATAAAAAGTGCCCTTGAAGACCTCGGGAAAGTGACTGGAAATGCGAGACCGTATTGGTCTCCTGGATAACGCCCCCGTTTCAGGAGCTGACCTGGTCGCTGGCCTTAGGCTTAAGATGGCGGCAGCTCCGCATAGAGTGGCCCTATCTCCCCATAGAAAACCGAGATTGGCGCCCGAACACATTCCGTACGATCATGACTTCACCAACCGATTCTGAATAGGAGGAATCATGCAAACGATCATCAACAGCCGACTTCCAGAGTTCAAAGCACAGGCCTACCACCAGGGGGAGTTCAAAACCATCACCGACAAAGACCTCACCGGAAAGTGGGCCATCTTCTTCTTCTACCCCGCTGACTTTACCTTCGTCTGCCCCACGGAGTTGGTCGACTTAGAAGAGAAGTACCAGGAGCTCAAGCGCCTCGGAGTAGAAGTCTTCTCCGTGAGCACGGATACGCACTTCACCCACAAGGCGTGGCACGATACCTCAGAGTCCATCAAAAAAATCACCTACCCCATGCTGGCAGACCCAACGGGCCAGCTGAGTCGTGCCTTCGGCGTTTACATGGAAACCGAGGGCCTCGCACAGCGAGGAACTTTCCTGATCGATCCGGACGGCAAGGTTAAGCTCGCAGAGATCAACGACGACGGCATCGGCCGCAACGCCGACGAACTTCTCCGGAAAGTTCAGGCCGCCCACTTCATCCGGAGTAACCCGAACCAGGTGTGCCCGGCCAAGTGGAAACCGGGTGCCGAGACGCTGAAGCCGGGCCTTGACCTCGTGGGTAAAATTTAAACGGTGAGGAAGCTATGCTAGATTCGTCCATCATTGAGCAGTTAAAATCCGTGTTCCAAGTCCTGGAACACCCGGTAACCCTCGAGGTCGCGGCCTGCACCAGCGAGGCCCAAAGTGAGCTCCTCTCCCTGGTTGAGGACCTCACTACAACATCAGAGAAGATCACCGCGGCCCTAAGTCCGGTGACCTCCGAGGTCCCGAAACTTTCACTGCTCTACAAAGGTGGGCCAACGGGTGTGAGCTTCCTCGGTGTCCCCGGCGGCCACGAGTTTACCTCCCTCGTTCTCTCCATCCTTCACGCCGATGGGAAAGGGAAGCTCCCCGACGAAGCGATCCTAAACCGCATCCGTCGACTCACCGGTCCGGCGGACCTTCGCACCTACGTTTCGCTCACCTGCGAAAACTGTCCGGACGTGGTCCAGGCCCTGAACCTTGTGGCCCTTTTCAATCCAAAGCTCACCCATACGATGGTCGACGGAGGTACGGTTCAAGCCGAAGTCCAGCGGCTAGGGATCCAAGGTGTGCCAAGTGTTGTCCTGGGCGAGAAGCTGTTATCCTCCGGCAAGGTGAGCCTCGGTGATCTTCTGACGAAGCTCGAGGCCGTGCTCGGAACTGATCCATCCGCCTCCGCTCAGAGCACAGAAGTCCATCTCGGCGTCTACGACGTCGTGGTCTTAGGCGCCGGCCCCGGAGGCGCTTCCGCTGCGATCTACTCCGCTCGAAAAGGTCTTCGGACTGCCATCATCGCCGAACGCATCGGAGGCCAGGTCCAGGACACCAAGGGGATTGAGAACCTCATCTCCGTCACTTACACCGAGGGCCCGCAGCTGGCGGCACAGCTTCTCCAGCACATCGGGGCCTACGACATAAGACTCCTCGAACACCGGCGCGTGAAGGCGATCGGCCAGGGTGCGATGAAGAGAGTTGACCTCGAAACCGGGGAGTTTCTCGAGACGCGCTCCCTCATCGTTGCCACCGGAGCGAAGTGGCGAGAGCTCAATGTTCCGGGGGAAAAAGAGTACCTGGGCCGAGGCGTCGCGTTTTGCCCCCACTGCGATGGGCCTTATTTTAAGGGCAAAGACATCGCGGTAGTGGGTGGTGGGAATTCCGGTGTCGAAGCGGCCATCGATCTTGCGGGCATCGTCGCCGCAGTCACTCTCTTTGAATTTGCCCCGGAACTTAAGGCGGACAAAGTCCTGGTAGACAAGCTCCAGTCCCTCCCGAACGTGCGCATCATCACGAACGCTCGAACCCATCGGATCATCGGCGACGCGGGGAAGGTGACGGGCCTTGAATACGAAGACCGCGCGCAGGGTAAACTCCACTCAGTGAAGCTGGCCGGTATCTTCGTGCAGATCGGCCTCATTCCCAACAGCAGTTTTTTGAAAGGGGTGGTTGAGCTGAACCGGCACGGCGAAGTCGTCATCGACGAGCGCTGCCGGACCAACGTGCCCGGGATCTACGCCGCCGGGGACGTCACCACAGTCCCGTACAAGCAAATCATCATCGCCATGGGCGAAGGGGCGAAAGCTGGTCTCTCATCGTTTGAAGATTTAATGCTCAAGTAGGAGGAGGACGGCTCGCCCTTTGGGTCATTTCCTGCTACCCTGGGCGTATGTTTTCGACGCTGCTTAAAATCCCGTATCTTAAGGCGAAGTATAAATACTTCCCCGACAAGGCCCAGAAGTTCTGGGCCCAGGAGCTTCTCAATTCCCAGGGCCTCTCCGCCAAGCTCGGTCAGGTCCTGGCCCAGGGGAAAGAGACGGAGCTTCCCAAATCCTCCATTCCAGTCGCCAAGGCCGAGGCCTTGTTCCGAAAGGCATTTCCCCTTCCGGTCGAGTTCTCCCAAGAAGTGTTTGCGGCGTCGATGGGTCAGGTCTTCTTCGCACGCACCCCTGACCAAGAACTGGCGGTCAAGTTCCTGCATCCTGGAATCAAAGAGAAGCTTAAAGGGGAGATCGAAAACGTCCTTCTCCTCGGAGGCTACTTCGCAAAGACGAACCGCTTCACCTTCAACCGCGAGGTCTTCCGGAACTTCCTGACGGAAGTCTTTCAAGAAGAAACAGACCTCACCCGCGAGGGTCAGTTCCAAGAAAAGTTTTTCCAGATTTTTCAGCACGACCGACGGTTCAAAGTTCCTCGGGTGATTCGGGATCTCTCGTCCTCAGACTTCCTCACCCAGGAGCTCGCCCGGTCGCGGGTCGCTCGGGACCTTAAAACTTTCCCGCACCACCACATCTTCGATTTCTTTTTCACGGCCCTCCTCGACCACGGCGTCCTCCACGGCGATCTGAATGATCGGAACTGGGGCCTCGGGCAAGACGACGTCGTCGTGGTGTACGACTATGGCTGCAGCCAGATCGTCTCGTGCCGGCGCACGAACGGTCTCAAAAAACTTCTTCAAAACACCGATGTGGTCGACGGTTTTAGGGAGTTCGGAATCCGGCTCGAAGCGACGCCCTTTAAAGGGCAGGAGCAAAAGCTCCGGGATCGCCTCTTCGGACCCCTCATCGACCGCCCCATCGCGCCGGACCTCACCTACTCCGAAGACTTGCAGCACATCTACGGCGATAAGATCAAAAGCCTGCGAGAGTTCACAGACCCCTGGGTCCTCCTGATGATGCGCAGTCTCTTTTCACTGATCCGAGTTTACCAGGACCGAAAGGTTCCGATCCCTCTCGGGGAGGTCCTCTCCCGGCATTTGGAAGTCACCAGCGAACCGACGAAGGCAACGGGGATCAAGATCGAAGTCCTCGAAGACGGGAGACAGGTGGTGTTCCTGACTCTGCCCTTGAGTGCTCTCGATACCTTGGAGAGCTTCATGCCGGAGAAAGTCATCGACCGGATTCGGCACGAACAGATCGATCTCGACGACCTGATCGCGAAGGTCAAGGCCTCAGACAACGCTCCTCAAGAGCTCTTTGACTTCTCGATCGAACGCCGTAGCTACAAGGTCTGGGTCGACTAAGAGCTGACCTACAGGGCCGAGTGGTAATGAAGAAGGCTGGTCACGACGGCGTCGATGGCGAGGGTCGAGCTCCGGTCGAACTCCGGCGCATACTTGGCAGAGTGGCCTGAGATCGTTGGATCCTTCTCGTCGAGCTGCCCAACCCAGATGAAGAGCGAGGGGGCCTTAACGGCGAGGCCAAACTTCCCGAAGTCTTCTCCTCCGAGGGAGGGCTCTCCCTTGAGGATGGTCTTGTCTCCGAACTTCTTCGTCAACACTGCTTTCGTTTCTTCCGCCAGCTCCGGATCATTGTAGGTGGCCTCGATCCCATGGGGAAAACTCACAACGGGTTTCGGGGCCCGGGAGGTTTCAGCGATGCCATTGGCGACCTCGACGATCCGCTTTTTCAAGTGCTCTCGGACATCTTTATCGTAGGAGCGCATGGTGAGCTGGAGGTTCACGGAATCCGGGATGATGTTATGCTTCGTCCCCCCGTGGATTGACCCGACGCTGATGAGTGCTGGTTGGAGCGCATCGATCTCGCGGCCCACGAGGGTTTGAGTCTTCAAAACAAACTCCGCTGCCATCATGAAGGGGTCGATACTTTTGTCGGGGAGGGAGCCATGGGATCCTCGTCCCTTGAACTCGACGTCGACGGAATCGGAGTTCGCGAGCGCGAACCCCTGAGTAATCGCGATCGTCCCTTTGGGGTACTTTCCGCTCGTATGAACCGCGAGCAACCGATCCGGACGTGGGACTTTCTTAAACAGGCCATCGGCGATCATCGCCTTCGCACCCTGGAGTGTTTCTTCTGCGGGTTGGCCAATGACCACGAGGGTGCCCTTCCATTGGTCTTTCAACCGGGCCATGACCTGGGCCGCGCCGACGACCGTGGTCATGTGAAAATCGTGCCCACAGGCATGCATCTTCCCAGAGACTTTACTCTGGTAACTTAGGCCGGTGTTTTCGACGACGGGAAGTCCATCGAGCTCGGCACGGATGAGGGTCACGGGGCCCGGGCCATTCTTCAGAACTCCCGCGACACCGAAGCCACCGATGTTCTGGGTCACTTCGTAGCCGGCGGAGCGAAGGGCCTGCGCAAATTTTTCGGCGGTCCGCTTTTCTTCACCGCTGAGTTCTGGGTTTTCGTGGAGGTCGACGTAGAAGGCCTTGAGCGCTGACTTGTTGGACTGCAGGAGTTCTCGGATCGCTTTGCTCTGGGCTTCTCCGGTCGCGGCGTGAGCGGTGGACAAGAAGAGCAAGAAAGAAAGAGGAAGGAAAGTCAGCATGGTCGTATCTCCGGCAGTAGGTGATAGCCATCATACTCCAGGACAGAACTTTCCGGTAGCCGAAGTCTATTGAACGAGTTCGTTTTTTTTAAAAACGAGCAGTCGGTTATTCGCCGGGAGATCGTAGTCTCGGACAAGCCCCAGCCCGTTCTCCGCGAGGGCCTGGGCCACGGCTTCAAAATCTCTGATCCCCATGTGGGGTGCAGAGGCCCGCAGGGACCGGTCAAACGCTTCGTTACTCTCGGAAGTAAAACGGCCCTGATAGTTAAAGGGACCATACACTAAGAACCGAGCGCCTGGCGGGAGGTGCCTCCCGAGGTCTCGCATCAACTGGCGGCACTCATCCCAGGACATGATGTGGAAGGTGTTCGCGGTGAAGACCACATCGAAGACCCCGTTCGGAAACGCGTCCTCTCCGACCTTGAAAATCCCCGGACCGATGAGGTTCGGAGCACCGGACTCATCGAGCCAGCTTCGGATGCCCGGAAGGTTCTCCCGTTGATCTGACGTCACCCAGATCAGGTGCGGGAAGTGGGGAGCGAAGTAGACCGCATGTTGCCCCGTGCCCGATCCGACTTCAAGGAGTCTCGTATCCCGAGAACTGATGACGTCCTTCAGGACCTTTAGGATCGGAATCCGGTTACGCTCACAGGCCTCAGAAAAAGGTTTATCCATCGTCACCTCTCCTCATGAAGTTTACCATACTTTTTTACCTGATTGCCTGCTATATTCGGACAAACGTCGATCAAGATAGGACTCCATGAACCTCGAACAAATCCTCCTCACGCGCGCCCACAATCAGTGCGAACTTTGCCAGAATCCCAATGACCTAAGGCCCTTTCTTCTTGAGTCAGCGCCGGCCGCTGAAAGTGCCCTCCTCCTGTGTAAAATCTGCCGGGCGCAGGCCCAGGGGGAGAGCCCCATGGAGCCGCACCATTGGCGTTGCCTGGCCGATGGAATCTGGAGCGAACACCGGGCCGTGAAGGTCTTAAGTTATCGTCTCCTCACGCGGCTCGGGACTCACGACTGGGCCCGGGAACTCCAAGAGCAACTTTACTTAGAACCCGAAGACCTTCTCTTGGCCCGCGAAGATCTGGGCCCGGCGATCGACGGGGATGACACCCAGACTCCCACTCTGGACAGTAACGGAACCCGTCTTCAAGATGGAGATTCGGTCACAATCATTAAGGACCTCGAGGTCAAAGGCGGAGGCTTCACCGCTAAACGGGGTACCCTGGTGAAAAACATCAAACTGACCGAGAACCCAAAACACATCGAGGGCCGGGTCAACGGCGTTCAGATTGTTCTGATCGCAGCCTTCCTCAAGAAAACCTAACTCCGTTGCCGGGGTCGGCGTCGGAAAGGCCCTGGCCTACACACACTGCTGTGACCTAGGACAAAGCGACCTCCATGAAACTGATCAGTCTACTCTGTTTTATCCTTTGTTCGGTGGCCCAAGCGCAACGGCAAAAAATTGATCCCATCTCCTTCGGTGGAGTGAAGCTCGCAGAGGAGCGGATGCCCATCGACCTCGACTCCTTTGCCATCCAGAGCGAGGGGACCTACGCCGTGTCCGGTGCCATGGTCCATGACTCGCTCCAATGGGTGCGACTCGACCGAGCTCTCCTTCTTCCTCGAGCATTGCTCGAAGTTTCCTTCCTCGCCCCCGCGACTCATCGGTACTCCTGGAGCTACGCTGACCAGAAGGTCATCCCTCTCTTCGACCCGACGACCGGACGCTACACCGCCCAGATCTTCGTCTCACTTTTTGAGTCACTCCCCCTCTCGCTCACGGAGGACACGAGAGTGGTCAACGTCGTGCGGATCATCCCGTCGCGCCAACTCCGGGCCCTCTTGATCGATTACTCCTGTGCTCCGTACCAGGTGGAACTCTCTGGGATTGATAACGATTTCATCTCCGTGGGCTGTCAGGTTCAGCGCACAGGCCCCTTCGGTGAGGAGAAACCTTACCTCGAAGTGCTGATGACTTCCGCTGCGTATCGGATGAAGGATCAGTCCGGGCCGCCCTACATCATTGCCTTCCATGCCACGGGTGCGGCCAGCATTTCACTGGTCAACTATCGCGGTGAAGAAAAAGTCGTCAAGGTCTCGGCGCGGGTTCCAAAAAACCTCCCGCGCCTGCGCCTCGCCGGGGGGCTTGGACCGTATCAACTTGAGACGGAGGACAAAAATGGAAACAAACGACACGTGATTGCTCCCACCGCCATGCTCTACGGGAACTTCGCCCTCAATGAGACTTCCTCCCTGCGGTTCTTTGACTCCTATTCTAGGAACTCGGCCACCTTCCATAACTGGGGAACCTACTTTGCCTGGGACCTCGCGGAGTTCTGCGACCAGCGCTGCGTTCTCACCTCACTCATCGGGGCCCAGGGAGTTGAGTTCCGCGCGGCCGGCGCAGGTGCGACCCAGTCTGATCTGATTCTCCCCCAGGGACTGGAGTTCATTTATAAGCATCCCTTCGGCCAGTTAAACTATAAATTCTCTTACGGGATGTTCGCGAGTTTCTCGGGTCTCTACGACTACCAAAACATCTGGATTCGCTACGGCAAGAGCACCTTCTGGGAGCTTAATTACATCGACTGGAGACAGGACGATCGGCGGGCGGCGATGGTCGGACTATCCATCGGTTTTCCTTTAGGAAGCTTCTTCTAATCCAGAGAGCGGCGAGAAAAAAATCCCCGGTCATCCTGTAAAAATAACCCGGTGCCTGACGAAGTCTTAACTTCCACCGAGCTCGGAACGAGGGTATCGTGCGCCCGAGTTTAAAACCCAAAGGAGTTCCAAATGAAACTGTGCCTGATGCTACTTGCCCTCGTGTCGAACCTTGCTTTCGCCGTTGAAATCGAAGGCTCGGAGTATTCTCAACGCCACAACTCGATCATCGAGCGTGCGATCACAAACAACTGTGGCCCTTTCTGGGACTTGGTCCTCGTTTCCTCAGAAGAAGAGGTGACACAAGTGGACCAGGGCATCCGGGACGTGAAGTACTGGACAGTCATTTCGGCCACACGCCGGATCGATCAGGGTGTCCGGGACATGTACAAGGTCACGGTCGTCTCTGAGTACTTCGATACCTACGACCACGCGGAGAAAGACTGGGGCATTTTCTCGGTGAAATCTGTCCGCTGCGAACTGACTAACAACTAAGACGCTGGGCCCAGGCAGCCCCTGGGCCTAGTTCCTTCGACGCTGGTTGAGTTCAGCGCAGAGCGGTCGGAGATTCTCCGTAAAAAGCTCAGTTTGATCCGACCCAAGAGTCTTACCATTTTACTCTGCCTCGGCCCGGCCTGGTGTGAAGACCCTGACAAAAGTCATCCCGTAAATGGTTCACATTCTCTTAGGGACTACCGATAACTCATACTAGTTACGGAGAACGGTAGACATGGAAGACGCCCTGCCAGGCAAGAGATTCAAAATCCTCATCGCTGACGATGACGTTGATCTGCTAGAAATGCTTGAGGATATCTTTACGGCAGACGGCATGGAAGTCGTCACCGCGACCGATGGGGTGGACGCTGAGCTCAAGTACGCCCAGCAGGGGTACGATGCCGTCATCACGGACATCAAGATGCCCCGGAAGAGTGGATTAAAACTCGTCGAACACATCCGGACACAAGAAAAAGGATCACCGGGTGGCGGGGCCGTCGCACCGATCCCGATTCTCCTTGTCAGTGCTTCCGTCGATGAGTACCGCTCGGAGATTGAAGGTCTTAGCGACGTCGTGACCATCGAAAAGCCATTCAGACCGGTGGAAGCCTTGAGTAAGGTTCGGGAGGTCTTAGGCGGTTCTAAAACCGCCGCTTTCCCCAGCGAGACCGTGCACTTTCGTGCCGGTGACTTTGTGATGCGTGAGGGGGACCTCACCACGGAAATCTTTTACGTGAAATCCGGTCACCTCAGGGTCACAAAGAAAGGTCCGCTCAACACTGACGTTACGATCTGCACCGTCGGGGCAGGAGAAATCGTGGGCGAGCTCGGCTTCCTCTTACACAAACCGCGGTCCGCCAGCGTTGTCGCTGTCCTTGACTCAGAGCTCGTGCCGATTCCCAAAGAGAAGTTCGACCGCATTTTCACGGATCAACCGAAGTGGTTCAAGATGCTGTTCGAGACGATCGCAGCGAGGCTCGAGGACACGACGGAGTATTTAGTCAAAGAGAGATCGAAGACTAAAACGTGACCGGGACTGTTCTGATGTTCGGATCATCTTCGAGCTTCCTGTCCGGCGGTCGACCAATGCGAATGTAGATGGCGCTCGGGTTCTCCGCCAAGAGGTCGACCACTGCGGAAGTGTTCTTCACCTGCCTCGGAAGGAGCGCACGCCCGGAGAAGAATTTGATCCGCCAGAATTCCATGAACTTCGTTTTGCTCATGCTCAGAACGTCGGAGAACTCTTCGGAGTTCGTTGCTTGAAGATCGTCGATCATGAGCACGACGGTGTTACCGTTGTCCCAGGTCAGCTGCTCTGCGCGGAGGAGTTTTTTGACCGAATCTCGGTCGATGCTCGCGAGGTTAGTCTTGCTGATCGATACGTAAACGACTGCGGCTGCGACTGTTGAAAAAATTGACTGGACAAGGATGAGGCCACAAACAATACTTTTGAGCATGATAGTTATGTTAGTATAATTCCTCAAACTGTAACCTAGAAAATTACAATATGTTAATAAAATGTTAAAAAAGTTCCTTCCGCTTCTTCTCATGGTGGCGGCCTCGGCAGAGGCACAGAACATCCATTTCTTTGGGAGCATCCGCGCCTCGGAGAGCACGATCAGATCTGACGACGTCAGGTTCGACCGAGTTTCTAACCAAGCGACCATCGCCCCATTGTCCACGGCCGGAATCAGCGCCGATGCAAGCCTCAACGAAAAATTCCAGGTCCTGACCCAACTCATCTTAAAGAGCGATCGAAACATCGGGATCGATCTTGTGCAGCTCCGGTATTTTGCCCAGGACGGCTTACTGCTGAGGCTCGGGAAGCAGAGACTCCCGAGTAACTTACACTCCGAAAACATCCAGGTCCAGGCCCTACTTCCGTGGTTGAACGCTCCGAGAGAAATCTACAGTCGTGTCCCGATCTACTCCTTCACCGGGTTAAGCGCCGAAAAGAAACTGGGTACGCACTTTGGGGTCCACGGATATTTCGGCGATACCTATGATGACTTCGAAGGCGAAACGGGGGACTACGTGTTCAAGACCCAAAACTTGATCGGCGCAAGGTTGAACTTCACGGCGAGCGTTCTGGAAGCCTTCATCAACCACTACCGCTCCAGCGGAATCCTTGAAGTTGACGCACCGACCTCCCTCACTTCTGCGGGATTCCCGGAAGGGACGCAGGGAACTTTCAGCCAAAAGTTTAAACTCTCACAGATCTCCGGGACCACCGCGGGGGTCCAGTTGAAGCCGAAAGATTTCTTCCTCCTTTCGGAGTACAGCCTCATCCGGTCGAAGAGCCCCGTGGTCGAGACTCAGGAGTCGGCTTCCGTCTCGGTGGGCAAAGACGTGACTGAAACCTGGACCACGGTGGCCACGTTCTCGACGGATCTCGATGTCGCCTCGAGAATCGGCCCGAGCAAGACCGCCACCTATGGGCTGAACTTGAACTACCGGTTTGACCTTAACAACGTGATCAAGATTGGGTTTGAGCACATCAACTACAAAGAGATCACTGTCCCCTCGGGCCTCGCGTCACCTCTCCCGACCACCACCAATGCGAGCACCTTCGTCAACGCATCCCCAGGGGGCAACTTCGATATCTATTCTTTGCTCTGGGCGTTCGTGTACTAATGAATCAGCACAATCTTTTCCCCAAGCGTCTGACCGTCTTCGCTCTCGCTTTCCTGGGCCTGGTGCTCGGGTTCGGTTTGTTCTCCGTGGTCCGGACCTCCGAACTCATCAAGTCCTTTAGCACGAGCGATGTTCCTGTGCTTCAGCTCTCCTGTGCCGCGACCCGGCTCATGGGTGAAGCGATCGATTCCCTAGAGAAGCCCAACCTCGATCAGTCACAGATCCGAACTCAACTGTTAGCGCTAGATGATTCGATGAATGCGATCATCACTTTGACTGCGGACCATCCCTCCTATGCGGCGACGATGACCACTTCGGCCAACTACCATCAGTTCAAAAGCCTCCTCGAGTCGAAGAACTATGATTCGAAGATGCAGGGGTCTCTGGAAGACTTGAAGGTTGACCTTCAAACTCTGATTGAGAACTACCTTTTTAAAAAGCAAAGCGTGATTGAAAAGAACATCCAGTTCGGCTACATCTCCGCGGTCGTTTCGCTCATCGGAGCGATCTCTTTCTTCATCCTCATCTACTTCATCTACACCAGCTACCAGAGAAACGTCGCCGATCTCATTGACGTCACCCAGCGTCTGGAGAAAGAGCGTCTCTCCACGATCCAATCTTCTAAGCTCGCTTCCCTCGGAGAAATGGCCGCGGGCCTCGCCCATGAGATTAACAATCCCCTGGCCGTGATCGTCGGCCGCTGCGAAATCCTTCTGAACCAAATCACCGACGGATCTGTCTCTGATCGGGAGGTCATGAAAACGGTCACGAAGATCTCGGAGATGGCCAATCGCATCTCGAAGATCGTCACCTCCATGAGAAAGGTTGCAAAATCCTCTGGCCATGCCGAGCTCACCACCCTGAGTCTCTCGGGAGTCATCGAGGACGTTTTGAATCTCGTCAATGAGCGCATCAGGAATAATTCGATCACCCTCGACATCTCTGAGGTTGATCCTAATGCCCAAGTCCAAGGCAACTTCACCCACCTCTCGCAGGTCATCATCAACCTGCTTAACAATGGGGTCGATGAACTCAACAAAATGGTAGAGGGGGAACGGAACATTTGGCTCAAGACGTCTACCGAGAATGAGTTCACCTACCTCAAGATAATCGACTCAGGCCCGGGAGTTCCGGACGCGATCAGAGACAAACTCTTTGAGCCGTTTTTCACAACGAAAGAAGTCGGAAAAGGGACCGGGCTAGGACTGAGTATCTCGAAGACTCTCATGGCCGACATGGGCGGAGACCTCCTCCTCGAGAAAGATGCAGGAAGGACCGCTTTCGTGCTGAAACTCACTCACCAAAAAACATAGCCCACACCAGGCCCCAAACGAAAACCGGCCAGGATAAACCCGGCCGGCCATTCTTTATGAGCTAGTGTCTGGAAGGATTAGTTCCCGCCGTTGCCACCGTTCGAGTCAGTGACCGGAGCACAAGCGTAACCGATAAGACGGAACCGGCGACCGAGAACACCCTGAACGTAGTCTGGGTAGAAGCAGTTAGCTTCAGCTTCTTCCCAAGTCTTGAACACTGTGAAGTTATCAG
>JAIYDL010000022.1 GCA_027487515.1 Pseudomonadota bacterium | reverse complement strand
GGGGAACTCAAGAAGCTGCGCTTCGACCCGCTTTTTATGGTGAATCACACATGTGCGACTCTTCGAGCGAATGTTAACCGCTTGATCCGAAAGACGTGGTGCACGACCAAGGACCCTCGTCGACTCCAGGACCACCTGGACATCTTCATGTACTACTACAACGCCATACTAGTGCCGCAGGAGAATCACCAATCTTAGAGGGCAGTTTGGATGGTTTAAGAAAATCAAGTGCATGATTCGTACTGTTCGTCGGAGCATGCACTTGGTCTTGTATGAATTTAAAATCAACTGTCTGGATACTTAGCACAGAGCATGAAAATTTCGGTTTCAAATTCATGCTTGCCCTATGTCTTAGATAGATTGGTTCGGCTTAATCAGGATGTCGACCCGGCGATTTTGTGATCGTCCGGCCGAAGTCTTATTCGTTCCCAAGGGCTTGGTGTATCCAAAACCTAACGAATTAATCTCGTAGTTCATGAGCGTATCATCGGAACTGAAGTACTTTGCCACTGACTGTGCCCGCTGCTCAGAGAGTTTCTGGTTTCGTGTGGCCTGACCCATACTGTCCGTGTGTCCTTCGACTGTGACCTTCCCGGGGCCGAAACCCATGATGACTTCTTTAACCTTCGCAAGGACATCGAGGGACCTCGAAGGGAGTTCGGAGCTGCTGGTGGCAAAGTTCATCGATTTGAGACGGATGATGAGGACACCGTCCTGGCGATAGACGTCGGCTTCGTCGGTGCTGAAGCGTGCAGCCGCAGTTCTCACGGCAAGCTCATCGATCGCCTTCGCTTTGAACTCGGAATTCTGCTTCGTTGCCAAGGTGAGAGACTCAGTTTTCTCAGTTAAGATGTTGTTCTGATGGGCAATCTCATCATCTTTCCGAAGAGATTCTTCGACGACTTCTGCTGTGGCGTTCTTCGATTCTGCGAGAGCAATATTCTTTTTCTCGAGGTTGACGGCCCTTTGCTCCGGAGATTGGTTCCTTGAAACTTTTTCTGATCGGAGAAGAGAGATAACTCGGTTCGCCGCAGTCGTCGCCTCTAGAGAAAGCTTCCGGATCTGTTCAGAGCTGTGTCTGTCAGTTTCAATAAACTTCTCAGCGATGGTCACTTTATTCATAGCTTCCTTGTACGCTTTCGGAGTGATGACTTCAGCATCATCCTCCTGCGCAGCTCTCAGAGATTCTTTCGCCGGACCTAAGTTCGCCTGAACGATGGAGTGGAGTTCAAGTGCTGAGTACTCATCTTGAAGAGCGTTTCTTTCCGCCATGGGAATCGAAATTTTTGAAGCGTCTGTGAAACCGATGAGTTTCTTATCGACCTTCGCCAGCATCTGCGGGAATGATCGGGCCCCTGCAAGAATGGCTTTCTTGCGTGCCATGATGATCTGCGATGTCTGTTGCCGTGCAGATTCTGCCTCCTTCGTCGCTTTCTGGAGGTACGCTCGGGAGTAAGAAATGTTTTCCAGGATCTCTTTCGAAGGAGCACCGTCGGTCTTCTCTTCCTTAGCTTCCCTTAAGTATCGGAGCGCGTCGTTAAACTGATCCGGGGCAAGGACATCGACTTGAGCTGTGTAGGCCTTGTCGATCAAAGCGCTTTGAGCAGAGATCTCATCGGCGGGGTTCGTGTTCGAGGCTAGGGCCACAGGTTTCACACTATGAGAACAACTCATGAGGACTCCTAGGGCAGCGCTACTAAGTACCGTAATTACGTGTTTCTTCATTTCTATCTCCTTCAAGATGGTTTGATAGGTAGAGTCTAATCAGAATCACGAGACCGAGCTTGGAGGAGAGTTTTAATAAATGTGTTAAAAACTACACACATTCTCCACCCCCATCTGATGTTCCAGAGCCGATAAGTGGTTAGTATCCAAGTAGGCTTTTAATCATTTCTAAGGATTTTTATGTTGAGATGGACTTTGGTTTTTTTTGTTTTTTCCCTGATCGCGGGAGTCCTTGGATTCGGCGGGCTCGCTGAAGCTTCCGCTGAAATGGCGAGAATCGTATTCTTCATATTTATAGCACTCTGTTTCTTTTCACTCCTCGGCGGAATGCTCAGAGGCGACAGGAAAGGTCTCAAACTCTAAAGGATCACTATGACCAAGCTTACAGACCCCGTGGAAATCTTACCCGAAGAATTTGTAAAACCAAAAATCGTGGAACAAAAAAAAGTTGTTCCCGTGAAATACTACCGGATCAATCTCGAGAAGGTCTCTAAGACAGACCTGAATAGATTGATGCCAACCAAACCAAAGGATCTCGCATGAATAAAGACACAATTACCGGAACCATCAAAGAACAGGCCGGCAAACTCCTAGAAGATGAAAAGCTTCAGACCGAAGGCAAAGTTCAGTACCTCACAGGTTCGATCAAAGACTATGTCGGGAAGAAAAAATCTGAAATGTATAAAGCGCTCAACGGCTTCATCAACTCTTTTTCTCCCAAGAAACTAGTGCCTACCGAACCCATCCCAGTGAAAGTCTAGCTTTCAGCGGGTGAGGGATTAAATTTGTAACCGGAGCCATGGATGGATTCGAGAACAGAAGATGCCTCACCCAATTTTTTCCGAAGTTTACTCACATGGGTATCCACCGACCGCTGGTAGACATGAACGTCCTTTCCCCAGATATCATTCAGGATCTGATCCCGATCTACAACCTGACCGTGGCGGCTCGCGAGGTAAAGAAGAATCTTAAATTCGAGCGACGTCAGATCAATCTTCTTTAACTCACCATTCTCCAAGATCAGGACTTCATGCTGCCCTTTCCGGATCTGAATTTCTTTCCATTTCATGAGGTCGGATTGGCCACTGTGAAGCTTACTTTTCCGAATCCGACCTTCGATCCGTGCCCGGAGTTCGAGGGGAGAGAAGGGCTTCGTGATGTAATCATCAGCACCGGCGGAGAACCCCATCACTTTGTCGGAAAGGTTCAAATGGGCCGTCAGGAAAAACACCGGAATGTGAGAATGACTGGTCTGGATGCTCGAGCAAAACTCAATCCCGTTTCCATCAGGTAAATCCACGTCGAGGATCATAAGACTGAAGGTAGATTGCGCTAGGACCGACTTCGCCTCTTGAATGGAGGTGGCCCAGGTAAGCTCTGCCACCTGGGAAACACTTTGAAGCACCATTTGGTAAATTTCTTTGCTATCTTCAACGAGCAGTATCTTATCCATTTGAGAGAACTATATCTTGACCACTCTGTCTTTGGTACAGTTAAGACACTTCTGACCTAAGAGTTTTATGAAAAGAATCCTTAAAGATCCATCGACCGAGATTCCCTTCACCGGGCTGGGTGCTTTTAGCGCTGAGTTCAAGCTCTCGCGGGAAGAGGAGCTCGTGAAGCTTCACGCCGCTCTTGCGGAAGGTGATCTTAGGACGATTGAACAGGTGTGTCACACATGGAGAGGCTTTGCCGTTCCCTACGGTTTTGGAGAACTGGCAATTCTAGCAACGGAGCTCGAAGCCGCCGCAGCTGCAAAGAACTTCTCTCTTTGCCTGGAACTACTTGGGGAGACCGAGGCTTACCTCTCATCTAAGTAATGCATGAGAGCTTTCATGAGGTTGTTCTTGCTGTAGGGCTTAATCAGGACGTTGGTACAACCGGCATTGATACACCGATCGTACTCGATCTTTGTCGTGTAGGCCGTGAGCGCAATAATGGGTCGCTTGTATCCTGTCCTCCTGATTTCGGCGGTCGCTTCGAACCCATCCATCTTTGGCATCTGGATATCCATGAGGATGATATCAAATTTATTATTCCGTGCGAGTTCTAAAGCTTCTAGCCCATCTCGAGCGAAGGTCAGCGTACACTCTGATCCTCTGAGGTACATTTCCAGCAGCACCAGATTGTCTCGGGCATCATCCACGGCCAGAATGCGTTTTCCATTAAACTTGGCGTTTAGCTCGTTAGCTTCCAGGGTCATTTTCCGAAGAGCAATGATGTCCATTCCCTGGTCTAATGACTTCTCTAGCGTCGCTGTAATTTCAAACCGAGTTCCATTCTTCTCGTTAGATTCCACCAGCACAACGTCTCCGTTCATGGCGCGGGCGAGCTGTCTTGAGATCACCAGTCCCAGGCCCGATCCACCGTATCGTCGTTTCACCGACGCTTCCGCTTGAGAAAAAGGCTGAAACAATCGAGCGGCTTGATCCACCGTGATGGGTGGCCCCATGTTGGTAACGGCAATTTTTAAAAGGTCATGCTTGTCATCGGCAGTCGACAGAGCGACGTCTACTGAAACTTCTCCTTTATTCGTGAACTTGATGGCGTTTCCGATGATGTTGAGGAGAATCTGCTTCATCCTCAGCGGGTCAAAGATGTAACCTTCCTGCACAAACGCGGGCCAGTTAAAGACAAGCGTGATCGACTTCTCCCGCGCCTTGAAGGCAAGAGTTGATTCGATGTCCCTTAAGATATCTTTCAGTGAATAATTCTGCATTTCCATCTCGAGATGATGGGCTTCGATCTTTGAAAGATCCAAGATGTCATCAATCAGTCTTAGGAGTAGATTCCCGTTCCTCCGGATTGAGTCAGCGCACTCATCTATTTCATCTTCCGGAACCGCGCCTCTGGCGATGAGATCCGCAAATCCCATGACGGCCGCAAGCGGTGTTCTAATTTCATGCGACATGTTCGCCAGAAACTGCGACTTCGAGAGAGTCGCCGCTTCTGCAGCGATGCTCAGGTTCTGAAGTTCCTCAACCTGGAGCTGCGTCAGAATCCTCTGCTTCTGCCAATCGACGAACATCCGGACCTTGCTGCGAACGATCGAGGGATTCAAGGGTTTAAATAAGAAATCCACGGCTTCGGTTAAGTGCCCATCGAGGATCTGATCATTGTTCTGCTGATCCGTTAAGAAAATCATCGGAAGATTCTGATAATTCGCGTTTTGTCGGATGCGTTTAGAAAGTTCGATTCCGCTCATCTCCGGCATTTGCATGTCGATGATCGCGAGGCAGTAATCCGTGATTCCCTGGCACGCGCGGATCGCATCTTCTGCGTGCAAGTACGAGTGGATCTCGATGTCGTCGTCAGCGATGAGTTTATTCAGCGTGTGAATGTTCTCAGGGTAATCATCGACCACAAGGACTTTCATTTTCCAGGTATGCATTCTTTTCATGACACATGTTATCCCTAAAACCATCGATTGGGGTATGTGATTTTAACTACACAATCTCTAGATCAACCAGCCATGCTTTCTCCAGGTCAGACGGGCATACTCACCCTAAAGACATCTAACAAATGAGGTACTGTGAAAAACTTGAATTTAACGATTGGCCTGGCGCTTCTCACATCAGTCTCTGCCTACGCAGACAACAATGGTGGCATCTTTGTGGAACCCATGCTGACTTACGAATCCGGAACGAGTGACGTCGATTTCCCGGCACCAGTAAATTCTTCAACGAGTGACATCAGCGGCTTTGGCCTTGGGGCGCGCTTAGGTCTCCACGTCGCTGAAGTCGTCTTTCTTGGAGTCGACGGCCGATACTCCATGCCGACCTATGAAAACGACGACACTGACATTAAGACTCGCGGGACTTCCTACAACTTCGGCCCTGTCGTCGGAATACAGATGCCGACTGACTTAGGGATAAGAGTTTGGGGCGGATACATCATGGGCGGAGAAATGGATCTTGAGAAAGATCAAGGCATTGACTTGAAATTCAAAGATGCCTCCGGGTACAGAGTAGGCGCCGGGATCAAACTTTCCGCAGTCAGTCTAAACCTCGAGTACCAACAACTTGAATACGCAGAAACGGAACTTCAGGATGCAGGCTTCTTCTCCGGAACTACGAAGAATGTCGATTCCACAAATCGATCGTTTATCGTCAGTGTGAGCTTTCCGATTTCAATCTAAGACTAGACTTTCGCCCGGGAGTCCGACAGTGCTCGAGGAAGAAGTTTGACGTTCCTATCCATGGTTTTCTGCATGGATAGGATGAGATCGGTAGCCTTCTCCTTATCATCCCCGTGGCGTAAATCCTCGGCCTTGACCGGGGCCATGACTTCCAGGATCACTTTCCTTGGAAGCGGAAAAAAGGGCATAAATGGACCAAGGTGGAGGACGCAGGGCAAGCTTATCCCAATCGGAAAGGTATCAATGCGAAAGATCCGGTTAAACTTCAACGCGTTTGCTATCCTGCCACCGCGCTTCCAGATGTAAACTCCATCGTGTCCTCCGGTCGTTACTAGAGGCACAATCGGAACCTCAGCTTCTCGAGCGAGCTTTATGAATCCCGAGCGATGCTTAAAATCGATTTGGTCTCTTAAGCTGGAGGGTCGACAAGATTCCCACCCTCCTCCGGGAAAAACTAAGACCTGCGAGCCTTCGCGAAGGGATTTCTTCGCACTCTCATGATTGTTCGGAATGTACTTGAGGTACTTCTTCGCAAGATACGAAATTCCGGGAACCTTGAGGGCGAGGTCATGTCCTAGAACTTTTAGAGAGTTCCTCGACTCGAAGTAAGCGGAGCCGAAGATCCAAATCTCTGGGCTCAGCGCCGCAATCGCATTGTGATTACCAACGAACAAACAGGGTCCGGTGGGAATGTTCTCAAGGCCTTTGATTTCTGCTCGGAAGTACCATTTTGACCAACGATAGATTAACTTCTGAAGAAAGTGAAAGCCCACGGGTTGGTTCATCCCGGTATCATACAACTCTTTTGGCAAGCTCTTCAATGAGCCCTGGCATCCATTTCTCTAAACCATCCACCCTGAATCCAGCTTTCTCAGCTTTTGTGATGTCCAAGTAATAATCCTGGGTCACTCCAAACGGGGATGGGCCATCGGCTGGACCTCCGAACTCGAAGCTCTGGCCTGTGATCTTTCCAATCCGATCCATGAGTTCTCTTAGGGTCCAGGGATGAGGTGCCGCAACATTATAGACTCCGCAGGGCTTCGCTTCAGACAACCAACTCAGGGCGCGAGCAGCATCCTGCGCATGAAGGAAGGAGAATGTGGCATCCGGATTGGGAAAGTATAGTTTTTTTTTCATCTTCACCGCCCGGACGTGAGTCAACAGTCGTTGAGTGTAATCGTCTGGTCCGACAACAACGGGAATCCGCAGGATACTTACCCCGAACGCTGCTTCAGCGAGAGCATGCTCAGCTGACCGCTTCCCGTGCTGATAGGTCTCCCCTGGGTGCGGAATCAGGGCCTCGAAATCGATCTCCATTAAAGGTCCGGGCCTTGGGTCATAGACAGAAATAGTTGAAGTCATGATGTAATGATTGGTGCGATTCCCTAGGACTTCGACCGCACTCTTCGCCTCTTGTGCGTTCATGAGGATGTTATCAACGACCAGATCGTAGTCTGACCTGATTGCATTCCGGAACTGCAGGGAGTCAGTGCGATCGGCGGTGAGTCGAGATACCCTGGTGCCGAAGGAATCGACACTGAGACCCCTCGTGAGCAAAGTCACAGTGTGCCCTTCTTTGAGCATCAGCTCGACATAGCGTTTACCGAAAAATCGGGTCCCGCCGATCATAAGGATTCTCATGGAACTATCATACGAATTCTCTTCGACTTATAAAAGGCTAGAAGATCAATTCTCACAGCCCAGATCATTCAAAGCTCCCACAACGCCAGAGAAGCTCTGACTGCAGTACGTCTCTGGAATCATCTCCGCTGATCAACTGACCGGTTGGTATATGTTTTAATGAGCATGTCCCGGCCCGCTTTTAAAATTTCCAGCGCTTTCTTCTTATCTTTCATGGTTCTTGCCATCGAAAGAGTTCCAACAAGGCTCGAGTAAAAGTTAAGGGCTTTTTGGTAGCTCTCTTCTTTCGGATCGTCCGGAAATTGGTCATGCATCGCAGTCGCTATCAGCTCGTAGATACGGTTCATGTAAACCTCGTAAGAACCCCGGTGTGCCGCCTTGCTTCTCTGCATGTCACTGCTAAGGGACGTGAACGCACATCCACTTTCAACATCGGTAAGACTTTTCTCCGAAAGGTGGTCTTTGATAATGTTTTCCAAGGCCTCTTGTCGATCCATGAGAAATCGATGGGCGAGGGACTCTTCCAATTTTTTCAGGTCCTGACAAACGGCGTTCGCGAAAAGATCATCCGTTGATTTGAAGTGACTATACAAAGCTCCGCGAGTTAACCCCATGTAACTCATAATTTCATTCGTGCCAGTTCCTCCACGGCCATTTCGTTTTAGGTACATGATGGCCTTCTCTAGTATGGTTTGCCTCAGCTTTTCTTTTTCACCTTTTTTCGTCTTCATGGATAAATTTTAATACAAAATGGCATTAAAACAAGGCTTGAATGCATGGTAATCTCGAGCACTTGCAATAGCTTTTGTGATGGGTGTTGTTTTTAATGCAGAAATGTATTAAAATATCAAAAAAGGTGGTCTCGATGAACTATCCATTCAAAGTTGATTCAACAGAGTTTTTAGGAAAACGTGTACTAGTCACTGGTGGTACGAAAGGCCAAGGGTTGGCCATCGTTACAAAGTTTGCCCTCTCTGGGGCGAGAGTCGTGACGACTGCACGGAGTTCTAGCGATGACTTACCAAGAGAAGTTATTTTCATAGAAGCCGATCTCACAACCCCTGAGGGCACGAGGCATGTTGCTAAAAGGACTCTCTCGCAGTTAGGAGGGATTGATATCATCGTCCACGTGGCCGGTGGCTCAAGTTCACCCGCCGGAGGATTCCTGGCCCAGACTGAGGAGGACTGGTCACAAGCTTTAAATCTTAATCTTCTCCCCGCAGTCCGCATTGATCGTTTACTTGTCCCAGAGATGCTTAAGCAGCAGAAGGGTTCGATTGTCCATATCTCCAGCATCCAGCGATCGTTACCCTTACACGACTCAACCCTGGCCTACGCCGCCGCCAAAGCAGCTCTAGCAAATTACAGCAAAGGTCTCTCAAAAGAAATCAGTCCCGAAGGGATCCGCGTCAATGTTGTCTCACCCGGCTGGGTCGCCACCGAAGCCTCTAATGCCATGATGGAAAGAATCTCCACAACGAACAACGTTTCAATCAAAGAAGCGACAAAAAGTGTCATGGATGCCCTTGGTGGAATCCCGATTGGTCGCCCAGCATGGCCCGCAGAAGTCGCAGAACTTGTATCCTTCCTTTCATCAGATCGAGCAGAAGCCATCACCGGGCATGAGTACATCATCGACGGTGGAACAATTCCCACAATTTAACACAGGACATAGTCATGAAACTTTCACTGCCAAAAATCATCGAAACGTATGTTCAAGCTTCAAACAATGGTGAGTTAGATACTATGATCTCTTGCTTTTCACGGGATGCAGTAGTGCACGATGAAGGCGAGACTCATACAGGTCACACGGACATTGGAGATTGGCTCGTGAGCACCAGGAGCAAGTACGATTTTAAATCAGAGCCTCTAGGTTTCGAGGGAAATAACACTAGCATGCGTTTAAGCGCAAAGGTTTCTGGAAATTTCCCCGGCAGTCCCGTCGTTTTAAACTACCACTTTGTTGTAAAGACGGACTTGATCCAATCGCTGAGAATCGGCTAAGAGATCTCTTGCTAATGATTCTACGCGAAAGCAAACGTCCTCGCTAAAGTTCAAGTTTTCGAACTTGCATCCTGCAGTCAATGGATAGACAGACCATTCATTTAAATATACATTGTATATATTAAATTTTTGGGGTGCTCCATGATTTCCGGCCACGTCTTTATTGCCACAAGTCTTGATGGGTACATATCTAGAAAAGACGGAGGGATAGATTGGCTCTTAAGTCGAGGTGATCCAACAGAGGATCTTGGTTACGAGAGTTTCATCGAAAGCATGGATGGAATCGTCATGGGTCGTGGAACTTATGAAAAAGTTACGAGCTTTGAAACTTGGCCCTACACAAAACCAGTAGTGGTATTATCTCAAAGCCTTTCACAATCATCGCTTCCTGATAACCTCCGGGGGAAGGTTCGATTGATGAACTTGAGTCCGAAAGATGTCATGAATCTCTTGACTAGTGAAGGTTGGAGTAAAGTCTACGTTGATGGAGGACAAGTGATTCAATCTTTTTTGAGAGATGATCTTATAGACGATATAGTAATTACTGTTCTTCCAGTTCTCATCGGAAGCGGACGAACACTGTTTGGTTCACTTAATGCTGATGTTCCCGTAAGGCACATGAGAACCACATGCTTTCCTTCCGGTCTCGTCCAATCCGTCTACAAGTTAAAATGAAATCTAAACTGGGACGGCCGAAGGGCAAATCTCCCTTAGAGAAAAATAAAATTCTGCTAACTGCTCTGCAGCTCCTTGATGCCCATGGTTCACCGGGCCTCACGATGCGGAGCTTGGCCTTAAGTCTCGAAGTTACCCCGATGGCCTTATATAATCACTTCCCGAATCGATCAGCCCTGCTAAGGAGCGTCTCTGATAGGGTCTACCGTGAGGTCACAAAGGATTTCAATGATTATTCAGGGACTACCCGGGGCAAGCTTGAGTTCCTACTTGAGAGATACTATAAATCACTCATCCAACATCCGAATCTCACGATGAGTATTTTTGAGGCGCGAGGAGCTATCCCTGATGAAACTCAAAGAATAACTCAATATCTTCTGGAGCTGATTTCCTCGTTAAAAGTCCCCAAAGCAAAGCAAACGATCTGGTTAAATATCCTGGTTGATTTCACCCACGGTAGTTCAATCGCAGCTGCGAAGAACAGTGAAACCAAGAGATCTAAGAATGCTCTCGATGTCGATTCAAAAAGGTTTTCAAGAGAATTGAAAGTACTTCTAGATTGCATCGGTGGAGCTCCTCATTAAGGAGGCTGGGCGTTAGGTTCAATTTCCTCTAGTCCCTTTTAACTCCTCAGCAGCTTGTTAGTCTCCCCAGCACCCCGATGCAATCCGTCTAAAATAGCTCATCACTTATACACCTGTTAAGCTTCCTGTAGTCCAGGTGGTTAAAATGACATGGTTCTGTTGGCACCCTGGTTGCTTTAGATGAGACATGAACTTATCTCTTAAAATCGCACTCCTTCTTTTTACTTTCTCGGCGTATGCCCAGAACAACGAGTTACTTTTCTCAAGGTTTGCAAGCTGGGGACTAGATCCAGAGAAGGGACTTGCTTCGATTAATCTCCTCGACGCTTGGAAAAATTTCAAGACCCATAAACCAGTCGTTGTTGCCGTCATCGACACGGGCATTGATCCTCAACATTCATTTTTAGCAAGAAACATCGCTCCTCCTGTCGATTTCACAAAAACAACTTCAAGCGATGTTAACGGGCATGGAACGCACATCGCTGGAATTATCAAATCAATTTATCCAGATGTGCGGATTCTTCCGTTGAAGTATTATGACGCCAACCAGACTGCAGACGAAAGCATACGAGCAACAGTAAAGGCCATACGATTTGCCATCCATGCAAAAGTTGATTTCATTAACTACTCATCTGCTGGTTCAGGGAATACGCTTGAAGAGCTGAAAGTGCTTCAAGAGGCGAGAAAGAGGGGGATCCTTGTCATCGCAGCTGCGGGGAACAGAGGCGAGAACATTGATGAACCAGGGCATCCGTCGTACCCGGCCAATTATGGTCTAAGCAATGTCATCACGGTCGCAGGGTACGATGATCAATTGAACATCGTTTCATCGTCGAACTTTGGAATGAGATCTGTCGATATCGCAGCTCCAGGGCACCGGATTCGAGGTGCATTCATCGGTAATAAATCTGCCTACATGACCGGCACAAGCCAGGCGACGGCATTTGTTACGGGAGTTGCAGCTCTTCTAAAAGCAAGGTATCCCAAGTTGACCGGCCCTCAGATAAAAGAAATCATCCTTGGATCGGTGATGAAGGTTAGAAGTTTTGAAGGGAAAGTGGCAGGAGCAGGGAAATTAGATGCTGCGCGGGCTTTTGAATTTGCGGCAAGAAAAATAAATCGTCTTCCTGCCAATAAGAATTAGAGTCCTTGTAGGCAATCTCGAGTCTCCAATTGAAGCAGGTTGATGCTTCAGACTGTCCCCAGTTCTTGGGCGATTGCCCCTTAATAGATGACCTTCTCAATCAAAAAAGTATGATCTATTGAATAATCTGTCTTCACTTTGTCTCCAGGGAAATCATTTTGATAATTATAGATCAGCAGAATTGATCCTCGCAGATTGTTAAAATCCTCTTTCCCCTGTTTGTTGCTGTTTCGTGAGGCTCCCTGAACGGTATTGACTTAAAAAAAGGGGGATGCAGTTGAGATCGGGGACAGTCAGAGACACATCCACTTTTTACAAAATGTTTGTCATTGATGTTTGAATCGTTTCCGCCTGCTTTAGGCGTGTGGATCAAAACTGCACACGCACTAAAAAACCTTCCACAGGATTTTTGGGGCCTGACTTTAATGCACTTTCCAAAATGAAATGTTGGGCAACCAGTTTTTCCGTCAACTGCCTTGCAAATAAATCGAAGTTGTAATCTAGATCCTTGTCTTGACTGATATAGGCATGGAAATGATAATCACGAACTGGCAACGGCTTCCAACTCCTAATCCAGGAGGCAGAAACAACAGCTACTGTAGCCGTATTACCATTAAGGGTTGTCTTACAGATAATAGGTTTTGCTTTTAGGCAGTTGAAAGCATCTTCTTCTCGCCCTCGAACATCGAATGCTTCAAACTCAGTTTTGCCTTCGCAGATATCCTCAAACTCTTGTTTACCTTCAAGCCATGAAATTTTAGTTACTGCAACAGTCACTTTTTGATTTTCTAAGAATATAAATGGTTTGATTTTTGAGCAATCAATTCCTAAAGCGAGTTGGGGGAAGACCATCGCGGCGAAAAAAATAGGTTTATCATTCAATGATTATAAAGCAACTCTCTAGGTCGTGAGGTTGAATCTTGTAGATAAATCTGCCCAGTTGGATAAGCTGTGCTTCCGTACTCTGTACTTTTTGCAAAGCTCGAATCTGAATTTATTAATGAGGGGGTAGTCGATCCTGGGGCCAAACGTTTACAAGGAAGCACGGTAGCTACACTTTTCAACTTACTCATTTTTGGCCTAGGGAGTCATTAGAGATCATTTTATTCCTAATTCTAAAAAATGATAGTTGAAGGCTGAGGATAATCATCGGCATGATTCCTAACCATAATAAAACTACGCCCCAGTACTCGCCGGCATGGACATCATAAGTGTCTCCGATTTCTTTCCAAGTAAGATTTCGATTGATGACGAATGTTTCAAATAAGGCTGTGGCAATGAGCCAACTTGTTCCAACAGACATAGCTTGTTTGAAATTTTTTATTTCTAGTTTTCGCCAACGAAGAAGTAGAAGAGTTGTCCAAAGTGTTGCTCCCGTAAGGCAAGATATTTGATTCGCAGCACCTTGCTCAATACCAATTCGTTGTATGATGACAAATTCACGGAATGCACCATTCATGAACGCAATGATAAGAAAAAATAGCCACACAATTGACGAACGAAGCATTAGTTTCACTTCGCGATGTTAGCAAAGATTTACGCCGATAATTTTTACTTTGGCCTAAGTTATGGATGCGTATAAATACAATTATGTTACCGCTAGGTCATGAAACATGTTGCTAAAGGCTATCCTTTCCTCTTGCAAGTTATTAACAATCCGGAGGTGATCTTTTGAAATCGAGCGGCTTACATAAAATAACTGCCTCCGTAACAGTAACTGCATTCGGACTTTACATCATCAGTGATCTTCTCGAAATAATCTTCGGAGAGTTGTTTCCGTTTCAATTAATCCTTACCTATTCTTCCATGATGCTCATTCCATTTTCGATGATGGGACTAGGATTTATGGATTCCAGAAATAGAGGAGTTCCTTTTTTCGTTGGGATAGGTTTGATAGCGATCGCTTTCGTCTATTTTTCTGGGACTGCCACCTTCGCACTTGTGGAAAAAGTCTATCAGTATGAAGAGCTCGTCCGGCGCCTAGGTCTTATGTATCTCGTTCATGGATTTATCCTCGTGGTTGGCGGTTTATGTTTCAGCGTGGGTGCGTTTCAAGAGACACACTTCCCGCGCTGGGCTCTCAGTTTAATTTTTACATCGTCGATCATCAGCTTTTTTACAGGCTTCTTGGGTCTTGCTGAGAACTTTTACGTGCTCGCGAACCTTTTACGGAATGCGGGTTTTTTCACTATAGGAATTTCAATTTATAGAAAGGGCAATAGATCCGTATTCCCTTCTAGGGATTCCAATAGGGCTGACCTAGACTGATTAAATTGTGCTCCTGGTTGTCGCCGCCGGAACATGGTGCATCTGTCCGTTAATAAATAAGGCCAGTGGGTCAATCTGGGGATTAGTGTTTTTTACCGCTTACGGAGATCGAAACACTAAGTAACAATAGGATGGTGGTCAAGACGAGGTCAACCGTGAGCATCGCCACATTTTTTTCACTTACTTTAAAGCGATGAATCTTAGAAATCGCTGCAGTTCCTCAGAACAATTTAAAGTATTCTGCCTTCCCGAGCTCCTGCTCAAGTGCAGGCTCCTGAGTGATGAGGTGGCTTCCCCCGTAAATAATTAACACACGGTCATAGAGGTTCAACATCCGCTCTATTGTTTCCAGCACATTCTGGTCTCGGAAAAAGCTCACTTCATGAGAAATGCGTTGTACATAAGTGGCATCTGGGCCTCCGTGAGGAGCAGGGTCATTGTTTTCAATATCTAAGTAGCTCTTCGGTTTGCTCATGTGTTGCTGATACCACTGAACAAATTCCTCGAACCCGTACTTCACCTGGATTCCCATTTTCTTTTGATATCTTTGTAAGAACTGGTCAGCTCTTTGAGGAAAACCCAATGGATCAAAAGAGCCTTGCCTTTTGAATTGAGGAATTTGACGTACAAGGTAAAAGCCCAAGAGGTCCTCTGGCTTCTGACCAAGGGCCGTCCAATCTTTTATGAGTTTGGTTTCAGCAGGCTCGCCTGTGACGTAATCGGCTTTATTGTGGCGGGCCTGGTTAATGGCATAGAACGATTCGCCACAGCCGCTTATATAGGTTGTGGTTATACACTTATCTGCATACTCGATAATTGATCGAGGTGAAAGCTCATTCCCAGTATCCAGCCCTTCCACAATGACCACCTGAGGACGGAAATCAATAAACAACTTTTTGATGGTTTTAAAAGTAGGATGTTGAAGCAAGTCCGGATATTTTTCGGCGGACACATGTTCGGATGCTAGATAAAGAAGAGTCTTTCTCCCTTTCTCAAATCTTGCAACGTAGGGAGCAGGTAAGTGCTTGAGATTCTCCAAGTCGAATGTGTAATGTTTCACTGCACTTTGATCGAAGTGAAGCTCACCTGTCAAATGGCCCTTGGATGAACATCCAGTAAGTAGAGTGAATCCTATGAACAAAATCATGGGGCCAGAAGGGAAGACCATGGGAAAAGTGTGGCTCTTAATGCTCGTGTTTGTCTAGGTTGATGATGAAAGTATAATTCAGGCTGTCGCCGAGTTGTAGTGTAATTGGCTAATTAACAAATGAGCCCAGTGCTTCATGTAGGCTTTAGTCTCGTGCACTTCATGCAAAAATCGAGGACTAAAGCAAGGTGTCACCGTCTAGAATCAATGATTTAAAAACTTCTTCCGCATGATGATATTTGAGCAATGGAGCACTCTGCCCACACCAAAGTGACATAAGATCTGTCCGACCCTGCTTAATGGCTTCAGTTTTGATCTTTCCAGTGAACCAGCTCTGGGCCGGATAAGGTGCGTGGACTTCATGCTCAAGCATCATCCTATTCTCAATTCCTCTTGCAAGCCTTCCTGAATAAACTCGCGTCAAAGCCGTATTTTTGGCTTCGGGACTAAAAAGTTTTAAGCGATGGAGATTATCGGCGTTTGATTCCTCCGTGGCCAGAAAGGCTGTTCCCACCTGAACGCCTTCCGCACCGAGGGTCAGTGCAGCCTTCACGCCTCGCCAGTCTGCGATCCCACCTGCTGCAATTACCGGAGCTTTTACCTTATCCACAGTTTGAGGGATCAGTGACAAAGTTCCGTAAAGGGATTTCTCAGCCTCTTTCAGAAAGGACACTCGATGACCTCCAGCTTCGAAGCCTGTCGCAACGATGAGATCCACTCCTGCCTGATCTAAGGCCACTGCTTCATCAGGAGTAATTGCCGTCCCCATAGTAACAATATTTCTTCTTCTGCATTCAGAAAGTATCGCTCTATCAGGAATTCCGTAGACGAAGCTAAACACAGGGGGTTTTATTTCAAGAATCGCTTCGATTTGTTCGGTGAATTTTTCTCCAAACCTTGAGGGGTACTCAGGCTTAGAGAGATTTAGTTCATCGAAGTATGGTTTCAGGACTTGATAGGTTTTTTCAAAATCGGCTTGACTCATTTGAAGACCATTATCATCTTGATCACTTATCCAAAGATTGATGGCGAATGGATTCCTCGTCAGAGTTAAAATTTCACTGCAAAGTTTTTTTATCTGAATAGGTTGCAAATGGTGGGCTCCAAATGATCCGAGTCCGCCAGAATTTGAAACGGTTGCTAGAAGTTTGGTGGAAGATAGGCCACCACCGAAAGGTCCCTGAATGATGGGATACTTTAAATTAATTTTTTTGCTAACTCTTGTTTCTTTCATACTTTAACCTTTTATAAGACCTTCAGCGAAGAGAGCCGCCTGGACTTTGGGTCGCGCAGATACCCTCTCTTTGTAATTAGAGATGTTGGACCAGTTTATAAGATCAATCTTCAGATGAGAAGCCCACCGTAGGATTGTAAAAAGGTAAGCATCAATAGCGGTAAACTGCTCGCCGAGGAGATAACTTTTTTCGTTCAGATTCTTTTCTATTAAACTGTAGGCGGCATATAGTTTAACCATTCTTGTGCCTTAGCCCTCTCCCATGTGCCATTGTTGGGCAAAAGGTTGGTGTTGGGATTCTTGTCTGCGATAAATTGAACGATTGCGACACCTTCTGATAGAACTTCGCCATTACTCAGTTCTAAAAATGAAACAAGACCTTTTGGATTGATCTCGAGGAAGTCCCCTTTGTTTTTTAAGTCTACCTTGGAGAGTTCGAAATCAAGGCCTGCTTCGCGCATGAATATGTGTGGTGAGAGTGAGCAAGTGCCCGGAGAATAGTAGAGTTTCATGAATGCTCCTTCGTATGGTTGATTCCACTCTATGCTCATGATAAATTTTTTCAAGTAGGTTCCTTAAAGTAACTAATTACCTGGAAGTAACTAATGTCACTGAAGAAGAGCACGCGATTTGATATCCGAGACTACAGTGACATCCGGTGCCCCATGGATGGACTTTTAACCCTTATTGCGGGTCCATGGACAACCTATATCTTGTGGCTCATCCGACGGGGTGGAGAGATGCGCTTCGGAGAAATTAAAAAGCAGATGCCGCAGATTTCTGCCAAGGTGCTCACGGAACGTTTGAGGATGCTAGAGAGTGCAGGGGTCTTGGAAAGACATCAGGAAAGTACAATCCCACCGAAGGTATCTTACCAATTTACAAAGCGGGGGCGGGATCTGGAAAACCTTTTAGATCAGATCAATGAACTTGCACAGGCATGGAGTGGATCGAAGAAGTCTTTGGATGCTTGCATTAGAGAAAAGAAGCTCTAGCAAATGTGAGTGAGATCTCGTTGTCGAATGGGCACTCCTCCATTGGTTTAATTAAAAAGCCAGTTGGGAAAACCCGGCTTTCGAATTTCGGACATCTTCCGAAGATCGAGGATTAGTTTTTAAAAGGAGTGGTCGTCGATGCAGGAGACAGTCGGACATAACTTGACATGTCTGCCCCGGCCTACAGGAGTTGATGCTTGTGGAACTTTCGCAATACAGGGCTATAGATTAATGATTTTTGATTCACCATTCTTAGTTTGCCGGACCCAAGATACAACACTGCCATCATCTTTGAAGTTAAAAATATCAGAGACGATGTTTCCTGATTTGTAGTTCAAAAAAGCGCTATCATTTTGATTCTCGAGTACTTTTGCGTTTGACGGGCATGCCTTTGATACCATGATTAAGGACTTTGCATAGGTAGATATGAAACTCTTTTCTGTTGGTTTATCGATTTGAGGAAATGAAACATACCCATTCATATCGGCATCGGGGTGACCTGGAAGATGCTTCTGAACGTAAGATCGTATTCCTTCGACTTTGCACTCACCTTTGCAAACGACTTTTTTATACTTGTAGGCTCCACCCTCTGGTGTTCTTGTTGTTTCTGCATTCATGAATTTGAAGCATGAGCATCCATCTTCAGCTGAATTTCATGAATAGAACGACATTCAATCTCGATTGCGAAGATGTTGAAGGAAAAGATCAGGAACATGAGTGCTACGAAATTCATTAATACCGCCTTATTGATTAAATTATAAGACAGAAGTTGATTTCAAAAAACCGAGTAGAAGGGTTGATATGGGGCTATGAGAAAAGCACATTGGGTTAACAGGGCATAAGTGTTTTTCACTTCTTTTGAAGATCGAAACTAAATTTAAAAAGTGGGGTGGCAGTCGAGACCGGGGACAAACGTCAGCGAGGGTGATATTCTGGCACGGCCACGTGATGCATAACTTATAGGATTTATTGATGAAAATTCGAATAGCAAGAGCTACTAACGACATCTTGAGTATTTCAAAAATGTATTGCGATGGTCTTGGCATGGTAGTTCTTGGATCCTTTGAAGATCATTCTGATTTTGATGGGATAATGATTGGAGATAAATCTTCCTCTTATCACTTAGAGTTTACTCAACAAAACGGTTTTAAAGCTCCGGCCTCTCATTCCGAGGAGTCTCTTTTAGTTTTTTACATTCCTGAACCTTCAAAATTCTTACTTATCGAATCTCAAATGAAAGAAGCTGGATTTAAGAAAGTTAAATCTCATAATCCTTATTGGGAGCAGCATGGGTGTACATTTGAAGATTTGGAAAGTTACAGAGTTGTTATTTGTCGCGATGATTGGAACTAAAGAATTAAAAAAGACCACTGGGTTAAACTGGGCTTAGGTATCTTTCAATTCTTGCGAAGATCGGAAATGTATTTAAAAAGTGTCGTGTTACTCGATACTTTAAAAAAATCTTTATTAATTCCTATTTTTTCACGCTTTTTTGCTGAGTTTTTTAGTTTTAAGTATGTAAAATTTTATCTTCTAGGGATAGAGGGCTTTGTATGAAAATAGATGAACCTTCTTATAAAACAGCGAAAAGAAATCTCCGTTATTGGTAGTCACAAAGAAAGCTATTGTTTATCTTTGTGCTAACCCGTAATTGATTGCGTACTCCTTAAGCTTTTCCAATATGTAAATTGCTATTTTGTTTTGCGAAGCTTCTGAAGGGGATTTATGATGAAACTCAAGCGATATCGTTTCGGATTGGCTTAAGTAAGTTGCATCAGACTGTAACCCGGTTCTTATTTGAGTTTCTTGTTTCAGATCAACTAGAGGGAAGCTTTCATTCAGCAGCCCTAGTATCGATTTGTTTAAATCTTTGTGGCCGAGTTCTTCTTGCTTCTTTTGAATGGTGTTATAGGATTGTATTGTCTCAGGTTTTAGATTCGAACCGTATTCTCTGTTATCAGCTCCAATTCCTGAAACGAAACGATACAACTCGGAAGCTTCTATAACCCGCTTAGCATTTCCTTTGTCTGATCTTACACCGACTACGAGAGATTTATATTCATCGTTTCCATGCTGAAGAACTGAGTGAACAACAGCACTAGAGGACAAGGATACTAATTGAGCATTAAAAAGAGCAATAACATGAGGCAGAGCACACTTTAGATCATTAGATCGATTAAACCACCATTCCGCGACATTAGATTTTTTTGTGTACATTAGAAGCCTAGTTGCCTCGATATAGAAACTATCTGCTCTCCTTAGTGACCGACACATTTCTCGAATCTCAGAATTTGAAGATGAAATAATTATTGACAGTGTTGGGAATTGGACTCCCATTTTATCAGTCTCAAATCTTGAAACAATCAATTGTTGTAAGGAATCAAGAAAGTCTCCAACCGTCTGTTCATTTGCGATTAGAGAATTTACTTCATCTTCACCTATTGCTGCGTCCTCAAGTTTCCAGTTGGCAACTTGTAGTATTTTTTCAAGCGCCAACATGTAGCTTTGTTTTTTAAGGCCTTCGAGCGGAATAATTGGTTCAGATGCAAACATACTTTTGCCTCCAACCATTGAGAGTAATCCAACGACTTTTGTAGCAAAGTTAGAGTCATTTACAGGCCAGATCAATAGCAAGTCCGACCTTGATCTCAACACACTATTCAAGGCTCCAAGGAATGTTTTATACTCATCCTCATCAAACAAGGGAGCTTCGCGGCCATCGAAATTTACAACTGTAATCTTCTGAGGGGTGATGGGTTGTTTAGAAATGAAAGCTGGTATTTCAGCCAGGGGCAGGTCATGCGGTAGGGGAACGCGAATAACTTTGCTAACGTAGTCTGGGATGTACATTTCAAGACTATGAATAAAAGTACTTTTCCCTAACCCACTTCTTCCTGATAAAAATAAAATTTTACCTTGGCCAGAACTTTGAACTGATGCAACTACTTTCTTTAGCTTTGCCATATCAGAGTCAGAAGATACAAATGTATTATTTGCCTTATCACCAAATGTCCTAACTAGAGGCTCATATCTCGTAGGTAATGAAGTAATTTTTGGTGATACAGAAGCCATTCAGGACCTTTTGAATAAATTTCAGAGATTAAGTATGTTCAGAGGTTAACAAATCAAACTTACAGTTCTTTTTTAAAATTATCGAATATTATTGGATGCTCATACTAAATTTTTAACAGCTACAGTTTTTGAAAAAGTGTCCTGTTAGATCGGCAAAGAATGTTTATTGTTGATTCTATAAGTCTCTTCATCAGTATTATGAATGTGTGATTGGGGTTGCGTACAGGTCCGTAAGAAAATCAGCCGAAAATAAAAAAAGCCCAGTGGGTTAAACTGGGCTTTAGTATTTTTCACTTCTTGCGAAGATCGAAACTGAATTTAAAAATGGGGTGACCGATGGGGATCGAACCCACGACAACCAGAATCACAATCTGGCGCTCTACCGACTGAACTACGGTCACCGCTTATATGAGCGACCAATCTATAGGAGGGAAGGTCCCCAAGTCAATAAAAAGGTGCGGTTTATCTCCAGGTGTGCACAGCGACAAAGCTTTGATTTCTTGCAATTGCACCGTAGTATTCGATAATTGAAGGATGAAAATAATGATCTTACTGGTTTTTCTTCTTCCGCTCTCGTCCTTCGCTTCTATCATGGGCATTTCCGCCCACCCGTTGAACCGCCAGGCACGGGTTTTGAGTTCGGAGATGACCGGCTACATGTCCCAGCGGAACGAAGTAGGGGCGGGTCTCCGCTACACTCAAGAGGTCGCAAAGGGACGACTGCTGGACGCGAGCGTTGCAGGGGCACAAGAATCTCGGGCCCTCACCCTTGGTACAGGTCTGGATTTTGAGCTCCAGCGCGAAGACGTCTCCGCCCCTCGCGTCGGTCTCAAGCCGTACCTTCAGTACCAAAAATTCGACGGCGAATCAGCGAACCTCCTCGGCGTTGCTCCGTCCCTGCGAAAAGGCTTCGTCCTTTCGAATCAAGAGTTCTTCCCGTACCTCGCCATTCCGACAGGATTAAAAATTGATAGTGCCACGAACGAGTTTGTCTACTATGCTTCTCTGACCGTCGGCGCAAGCATGCCCTTTCCGAGCTCCGGAACCGACCGCGTGCTTCTCTCTTTTGAAGGCAATAAGAACATGGGCGCGGCTTCCGACTCACTCGGGTGCCTCGTCTCTTGGATTTGGAACTAACCTATGATCTTCTTCTCCGATTTCGATGGAACACTTACCCAAGAAAGCGAAGGGCTCACGAGAGACTTTTTTGAGATCATGGAACTCATCCAGTCCCGGGGCCACGAGCTGGTGATCGTATCGGGTCGATCGCTCTCCTGGGGCCACTTCTTTCTGACCCATTTCCCTCTTAAGGCATGCATCATGGAAGGGGGTGGCGTTATTCTGAGAGTCGACGAGCGTGGCGAAATCATCGAGGAGCCTCTCGTGACTCATCCTGAGCTCGACCGGTTGCGAGAGTTTACGGCCCAGCTCAAGAACCAGTTCCCGCACGTGCCCCTTTCGGTGGATAGCTTCGGTCGCCTCACTGACCGCGCGATCGAGTTTCATCTTATGGATGAGGCCTGGATTGACCAGGTGATGGCGTTCATGGACGCGGAAGGTATTAACTACTCAAAGTCCAATGTGCATATCAACTTCTGGTGCGGGACGATCTCGAAATTCCTAGGCGTCGAGCGGTTTCTGAAGACCCTTCGGCCAGGCCTTTCAGCCGAGCAATGCTGGTTCTTCGGGGATGCGCCGAACGACGAGAGCATGTTCGAATTCTTCCAGAATTCTGTCGGCGTCAGCAACATCGACCGATGCCTGCACAAGCTCCGCCATAAGCCGCGGATCATCCTCGAGGGAAAAGAGAATGCTGGCCCTAAGGGAGTCTTGAACTTCATCCGGGCGCGCGTCTAATTTTTTTTCTTCTCCACGTCATTGAGGAGTTCGATGAACTCCATCGAGTCCCCACCCTTCTCGGCGAGGGCGGAGAACTCGTGGTCAGCACTGATGAGAAGGCGCAGGATCTTCGGGATGCGGTCGAGGTGGGGCTTCTGAACTAGCTGGTGCGCACCGAAGTTAATCATCTCTCGCTCGTGGCCCTCCTGGGCGTGGCCTGACAAGAAGACAAAGGGGATAAGATTGTGGGACCCGCGGACCAATCTGATGAGACTCAAACCGTCGAGCTCTGGCATGCTGAGGTCACAGATGACGGCAGTGTACTTATTCTGCATCACCAGCGCGTATCCTTCAGGCCCACTCTTCGTGGCCTCGACCTCATAGCCTTCTTTGGTCAGCATGTGTCGTAAGATACTCAGAATTTCTTCTTCATCATCGATGACGAGGATCTTGCTATGATTCTTCATAGATCCTTTTTCGGCGCTTCGTACTTGGGACTTAAACGGTTAAGGAACCGATCCCTTTATGAGGCCGGTCTTAACACTTGGGAAAATGCCCGCAACCTTCTCCAAGACTAATCCCTCGATTTCACCGTGGTTGATTCCGAGCTTAAGTTCAATCCAGTTCGAGAGGTCCTTGGGAAGAGGAGCAACGAAGGTCGTTTCCTCACCGGCCGGATAGGCCAAGCGGAGGGCGATCGCGTGGAGGGCCTGGCGTGGAATCTGCATCTTCTCATGATCTTCTTCCGTCGCCGTGTTGTCTTTGAATCGTCCGAAGACCATCGGATCACCGTTGTAGATTTTGTCACCCAGAAGAGGGTAGCCATGGCAGGCAGCATGGACGCGAATCTGGTGCTGCCGGCCCGTAAGGGGAAACGCGAGACCGAGCACGTAGGAGTCTCGCTCAAGCACTACCTGGAACTGGGTCTCCGATTCCTTCCCCTGATCCGATGTCTCCGGGTACCAGTGCATCATCCCTTGGGGAATGGAGCCTTCTTCTCGATCCATTCGCTCCTTCGCCGTGAATGGGAACTCGGTGCTTCCCGCATTCTTGTGAGCGATGAAGAAGTAACATTTCCGCACGAGATCAGCTTCGAAGAGAGCGGCGACCTGCTGCGAGACCCGGGGATTCTTCCCCAACAGAAGGAGCCCAGAAGTCTCTCGATCGAGTCGATGGATGGAATGGATCGTCTTCTTGTAGATCGTCTCGTAAAAAACGGTGGCGCAGTAGAAGAGGTTCCGGCCCGCCGGATGCGTGATCATGTACGGCGGCTTGTTGATGACGAGAAGACCATCGTCTTCAAAAACGATGGTGGGGGATTCGGTTTTTGCGACGACTTCCCCGTTCCAGTACTCCTCCTCGATGATGCCGTCGTTGTGAGTCGTCACCGTCACCCGTTCGGCGTAGTGGACTTTTACACTGGACTTGTGGGGAGGCCTGCGGCCTGAGATTTCCACCTCTCCGCGCTCGATCTTCTTCTTCAGGAACTGCCGGGAGAGGGTCGGCATGCACTTGTGGACGAACTGGTCTAGGCGCCACCCATCCTGTTCTTGCTGAACGGGATAGGTGACGACGTATTTTTCCGTCGAGAAGGATTTTTCAATTTCACTCATCTCTCAGTTTCGTACCGCATTTTTAACAAATACTGAAGAGAAGAGATCGCACCGTTTTCGCTGTAGCCGTACTTCTGCTGAAGAGCGGTGATGATGTGCGTGAGCATATCCTTCACATCTCTCGGGACGTTCTGCGACACGTTGTCCTGCTTTTCGGCAAGATAGAGAACCAGGTTCTTGCCGGCCTTGTCGATGATCTTCTTCTGTTCCTTCCGGAACGACTCCTGGAGGAGGTGCACCAGATCTTCAAAGACTTCGGCGTAAACGATGGCCTTCCCTCGGTTGTCGAGGGCGTAAGCTCCGAGCCGAGCGATGAGGTTCGAGCGGAACTTCTCGGGGTCTTCGTTCATGTGCACGTTGGACTCGAACTCTTTGATGAAGTACGCATCGGGCAACTCGAACTTCCCCGTCACGGTGTTCTTCACCTTTTCTCCCTTGATGACCGCATTGATCTCGAGGATGTACCGCGAGATGTAGTCCTCGTAGGAGCGCTCATCCACGAGCCCGAGGGATTCGCGGACTTCGTTGTCGAGGCGCTCGATGTTCCAGGCCTCGATGAGATCGATGAACTTCTTCGGGTTGTGATACTCGCCCTGATGGGAGATGTTCAGGAAGTCGTACTCCGCTTTCCGATCGATGAGGACCCGGAGGTAGTCGAGGACCTCAACGAAGGTCACGGCCCGGTGCGTGTAGGCCAGGTCGTAGATGATCTGCTTCACTTCCCTCGGCGAGATGCCGAATTTCCCTTCGTACATGGTGTCATTCTCATACTCGTCCTGGATTTCTTCGATCCCGGCGCGGAGGATCTGGCGCGACTCCGAATCGAAGACGTCCGGCGTTTCCTTGTCTGCGTAGAGGAGGCATTTCTCAAGCGGGGAGAGTGCCTCGGCAATTTTCCCGAGCTTCTCCTCCCGGTAGTTCTTCCCGACCGGGGCGCGCATCCTCGTCATCACGGACCAAAGGCACAGGGCACTCAGGGCCCGGGGCTCGAACGTGGCTTCTTCCTTGAGCTTCGTGATTTGTTCAACGTAGATTCTTTCTTCCTCACGAAAGTTCATGAGGTAGGGGACCCGCAGGAAGTTGAAGCGACCTTTGAACGAATTAAAATCCGGGTGCTGCTTGAAGGCGGCGAAATGGATCTCGTTGCTCGACCCGATGAAAAAAATGTCTAGCTCCGTCAGAATCCCGTGGAGATTTATGGTCTTCGATTCCATCGTCATCAGAAGGTACTTGAACGTGTCCAGCGGCCGCTTCAGGAGATCGGAGAACTCGAGGATGCCTCGGTTCGCAAGCACCACCTCCCCGGAGATCGAGAAGAGGTTGAGCGACTGAAGGCTCGGAGGAAGGGAGGCGAGCCGGCGGTCCATGGTGATCTGCTGGAGGTTCGCGTCGACGTGGAGCTGGGGCTCGATAGTTGTGGCGCCGATGGAGTAGCGGCGGTTGATGAACAGGCGCTCGACCCGGATGTGCTTAAAGACTTCTTGGTAGCTGCCTTTGTAGTTCTTAAGTAAGGCGTCGAAGATGAGCCGGTTCCTCTGGGAAAGGTCCCCATTGTAGAGGTAGGACTTCCGGACCGTCTCGAGCCGTGCTCCGTCTCCGCGGAACGCATCTTCGATGAGCTTCTGCCGAGTCTTGATCGGGATCAGCAGCAACGGGTGATCCTTGAGCTCAGACGTGATGATCGCCGAGATGTCTTTGTCTTCGAGGAACGCGTAGGAGGTGACGTTCTTGTCGGCCACCGCGCTCGAGAGCCCCAGAGATCCTTTCACGAACTGATCGATCGGGAAGATCCAGCTGAAGCTGAAGAGGGAGCCTTCATCCGTGCAGGAGTAGTCTTCGGCGGCGAGCATGATCTTTTTGATCAGGCTCGACTTCGAAGATCCGTTCGGGCCCACCAGGAGGATGAACTTGTTGTTAAATCCTTCTTCCATGAAATTCTGGAGGAAGTTGTAGATCCGTTTTTGCGTTCGCACTTGTCCGTGCACCGGAGGCGCGTCCGCGTGATCCCGCGTGAAGATCCGAAACGCATCGGCATCCGTTTTCCCGAAATGGTCGAACATGTCCCGCAGGTAGATGTTCGATGGTCGTAGCTCCTTCTCCGGATTTTTCGAGAAGAGTTTCATGTAATCTTCGAAGGCCAGCACGTTCTGGTAGCGACCTTCTTCCTTGTTTACTTCTTCCATCCAATTCATATAACCTGATCCTGTGAAGAGACGTTCCGATAGTTCGATTATACCAAAAATCATCGTGATCTTGGGGACTCTTAGCATCCTAGGCATAATTTTGCTCTTCTTGCGTCCTCGTCCAGTTCAGCAGGTCCGGGCACAGCGCGTGGAAACTCCCGACAAGCTTTTTACTCAAGTGATCCGCGCCGCGGGGCCCGAGGTGTTGAGCCTCTGGCGCGAGGGTGCGCGGTTGATCCCTAAGACCGGGACCAAATGCGCGGACGAGATCCACGATGCGAAGGAAGTCGGGAGGAGCTACTACCACTGCAATCCGCACTTCTGGCAGTGTTACTGGCAAGGCGGAGTGAGGTCCGCGCCAGCGATTTCAGTCGATCTTTTCGGTCAGACCTTCCATCTCGTGGCCCTGCCTTCCTTCCCCCCGATTCCGGCGTTCTCGGCGGCTCCTCGCTACTACTCCTCGTTTCGGCGCCGCGAACCAGGCTTTCCTCATCAGTATGGCATCACCGTGGAGCTGAGTGTGCGCGAAATCCCCGGTCTCACGCAGTCTGTCTTCCTTGCCGACTCCTGCCGTGACACTTACCTTCCTCAGAGGATCTACGGGTATGGGCAGGTCAAAGACAAGCGCTCCGAGGGATTCGTTTGGGACAACTTCGAGCGCTATCTTTTTCTGGATCGGTTCTACGTCACCAACCGACAGGTCAATGAGTGGTACCTCCTCTCCGGTTCTCCGAAGAAGATTTCGAAGGATCGGAAGTCCTGGCCCAGGCCCGCGCTTCTGACCCGGCAAGAGCAAGAAGCCTACTGTGCGTTTCACGGGAAGCGAGTTCTCGAGGCAAAGCTCTTTGATGCCGCGACCATGGCGCCGGCCGAGCCCAAGAATCCGCTGCCCCAAAAGGTCCCTCGACCCGAGACTCCGTGGCAGCGCGATCACGCGCGCTCCTTCCTCGGAATGGCCCGGATCAATCCGGACTATCAACTCACACCTCTCGATTGCCAACTCGCTCAGGTGGAGGGCTGTCCGGAGAAGCATTTTACGAGTGACTCCGCGACCTGGATGGGAATCCACCATGCTCTTGGATTCTACCCAGAGGCCCTTGTGAATTTCATCGACCCGTCCCTGAATCTCAAGGCCTCTTCCCGCTTCTATCCAGCGGCTTCTCCCTGGCACGAGCTTGGGGTGCGGACGACCTGGAGTGGTGAGCAAGACGCGAAACGCCCTGTCGCATTTCGCTGCTACGAGGAGGTTGAGAAGTGATGTTTTTAATCCTCACCTTCCTCCTCGAGACGGCGCTTTCGGCCGAGAGGCCCAAGCACTGGGATCACGTCCTCGACGCCGCTGACCGTCACGAGTTCTACCAAAACGGCGCCCCCGTGGTTAAACCTAGCGATGCCTGGCAGACTCTCTTCTCGTTGGCGTACTACGACCGCAATCTCAGTCGCCAGAAGGACTGCGTCCTCTACCGAGTCCCCGGTGCGGAGGCTGGGATTCTGAAAGTTGTGACCGTCTCCCCTAGTCAGAGCTGCGACGATTATTTTTTTCAGAACCAGGGTCTTTTAATCGAGGAGGTTCGGTCCCTGCGGTTTACCGTCGGCGACTCTGAGATCTGGCTCGAGGGAACTCGAGGAGAGCGGCGGTTCCGCTGGGATATTCCGCTCGCAAGTGTCTTCACGAGGCAACCACCGGTCGCGGGTCTTTCGTCCGCTGAGTTCAAAGCGCCGGGGTTCATTCTCCTGGCACCCGCGAGCCCAACGGCCCAAAGAAAACTCCGTCCGTTCCCGATGAAAGATAGTCTCTGTCATGGCATCAACGACGACTGCACAGAGGCCTCCCCCTCGACCTGTGGGGATTGCGAATCTGGTTGGTATGAAATCCCAAATGGCTGTCCGGTTGGCCCTCGGTTCTGCGGCGTTCTTCAGTGCGGGAAGAAGAATGGGCCCGCGTGCCGCCGAGGCTTGCGCTGGCAGAGAGAAGAGGTTGAACTCGATTGCCGCACGAATTCCTCCTTCGCGTACTGCGCCCCGGGTCTCACTGTGGCCTGCGAAGGAAGAAAGGCTTTCTGCCGTTAACGGGCCGAAGCGGCCATGCCCGTTCCGACGGCATCCTCAAGCGACCGCAACGAGCTATGCACGATTGATTCAACGTCCGTCGAACTCACTCGCTTCACTAACCGCGGATGCATCTGGGCCGACTCGAGATCTGTGAGAATCCGGTACGATCGTCCCGTGTCGAGGGCCTCGCCAGCGATGGATACCGTAAGGTCATTCTGCTTCAGGAGGAACGGGGAGGGCCACCAGAAGTCCTTCATGCCAGAGTTGTAATCCTCTTCAAGGAGTTCAACCAGCTCTCGGCCAGAGAGCTTGAGCACGAGGAGCTGGGTGTCACCGCTGGAGGCGTTGACGTAGCTAAGTTCCGCATCGTTAAGGACCATCGCCCGCTGAACTTCTAGGGCCTCTCGGCGACGTGGCATCGCAGATTTTCCCTCCTGGGTGGGCGAGATTGGTTTTCCAAGGAACCGCGCAGAGGTTCGTTGAGAATGATCGATGGTCGGGTCACCCGTGTAGCAGTCATTGGTTTCCTTGAAAAACTCATGACAGAACAGAACCGGCTGGTGCACCACTGTTTTCTCGCGGTTCAGTTGCCGGGAGTTTACGTCCACCACCAGCTCGACGTGGCTAAAGCTTTTCCCATCCGGGAAGCCACCGAGGACGACGATCCCGTTAACGATGTTGGCCATCTTCTCTTCCGTCCTCCCACCAACCACCACGTCGACGAGGTTCGGCGGTAGGCGGTCGAGGTACTCCCCGAGCGGACTCCGGAGGTCGCAGGCGCGCTCGAGGGCCGGCTCGAAGTTGACTTTATCCGTGGGAAGCCGCCCCTCTTCGGAGAGACGAGAATGGCAGTCGATGCCCTGGTGGGTGATGACGACGATCAGGTCTGCACCCAGAGACCGGAGGAGCCGCGCATGCCGAAGCGTGGACTGGAGCATGCTTTCGACATAAAAACCGACGCGATTATTCACGGGGGTCTGGCCCACGACGTCATCCGGAATGATGCCGATGATTCCAATTTTGACTCCATCCATCTCCTTCAGAAGATGGGATTTGGTGCCCTCCCATTCGACGACCCGGGCGGTCTTCAGGTCATAGAGATTCCCGAGGAGAAGGGGTGTGGAGATCTCTCGAGCGAAGCGCTGGAAGAGGTCGCGGGTCCCACCGATGGCAGAAGGGACTTTAAGGTTGAAGTCCCGGAGTCCGACGGTCACGGCATCATACTGATTGGTCTTGAGGAAGCTTGCCATCGCAGTTGTGTCGGAGGCTTTCCCGAGGATGTCTCCGGAGTCTACGAGGAGAACGTTCTTGTGCGTTTCTCGGAGGATCTGGAAGTACTGAGTGATGACCGGTTGCCCACCAATCCTGACACTTTGCTTTTGCTTCTTCTGGTCGTCGAAGGACACATCGAGCGGGGCCAGGTTACCGTGCAAGTCGTTGGTCGCTGCCACGACGATCCGCCGCTCGTCCGTAGAAAGGCGCAGGAGCTGTGGCTCTGGCTCCGCGTAGAGTTCCTCGTGCCCCTTCAGCGTCTGGTTAGTCTTCTTAAAGGAACACGCCACAGCGAGGAGCAGACAAAGGATGTAGTTCATTTGGTCTTCTTCAGAAAGATTGGATCTTACCTAGCTTAGTATACGCGGCGTGGAGTGCATTTCGTAAGACGGAATATTCGTTCTGACTCTGGGAGTAGCTAAGGCTGATTCGGACGACCCCCCGACCAAGACGGTCGTCGATTCCCATGGCCTGAAGCACCTTCGATGTTTCCGGTTGATTGTCTTGGCAGGCCGAGGACGTCGTCACGAAGATGTCCTGGGATTCGAGCTCAATCTGGATCGCCTGGCCATGGATCCCCGGGTAACCGATTAAAGTGGTTCCGGCCAGTCGCCGGGCCCCCGCACCGATCACCACGCACTCTGGAAAACTCTCTCTCAGAGAAGCTTCGAAGACTTCTTTGGCGGCGGCAAGCTGCTGGAGCTTGTGTTTGTTCTCGCTGAACTCTTTGAGTGCGACGGCCAGAGTTTCAATCCCTAAGTAGTGCTGGGTTCCCCCGCGGACCCCGCGCTCTTGGGTGCTTCCGAAGACGAGCGGAAGGAGCTTGGAGGGCTCGCGGACGATGACGAACCCGGAGCCCGAGAGGGCGCCGAGCTTGTGGCCCGAGCAAACGGCGTAATCGAGGCCGGACTCTTCGAAGTGAAAGTCCCCTTTACCGATGAGCTGGGTGGTGTCGCAGAAAAACTCCACACCCCGAGAACGGCAGATCCGTGCCAGTTCCCGGTAGGGCTGGTAGACCCCGGTTTCGTTGTTCACCGCCATGACGGCCACCATCGCAACCTTGCCGTTGTGTTCGTCGAGGAGCTGTTCTAGGCTTTTGACATTCACAACACCGTCGCCGTCGATCTGAACCTTCCGCAGCTTAAAGCCACGGTGTTTCTCGTAAAAGTTCAGCGCGCTCGGGATCACTGAGTGTTCGATCGGGCTCGTGATCACGACGTTCTTCCCTGGCCCCGCCTGTTCGAGGATCGAGTGGAAGATGTGCGAAATCCCTTCGGAGGCGCCGGAGTTAAAGTACACCTGGTCCGGGTAACACCCAAGGGTCTCGGCCACGATCCCGCGGCATTTCTCGATCCCTTTGGCTATTTTCTGGCTCAGGGAATGGATGGCATTGGGGTTCGCGAAGAGGTCGCTCTCGACGCGCTTTTTGAGGTACTCTCGAACCGTGGGGAGAAGAGGAGCGGAGCCGTTGTAGTCAGCGTAGATCATAGAATCCCTTAGGAAATGGCCAGCATTTGATCGAGGGCCTTGAGTGCAAATTTTTTCGTGACCTCGTCGACGCGGATGACGTTGATCGCTTCGCCCCGTTCGATGGCCCGGTAGCTCTCGAGGAGCCAGCGGGGCCGCACTCGGTACATGGTGGTGCACAAGCATTGGTACGGCGAAAGCGAGGTGATATCGAGCTGCGGGTACTGCTGGGCGAGGCGGTTCACGAGGTTGATCTCCGTCCCCACCGCAAACTTCGTCCCTGGAGCTGCCGCGGCGATTTGATTGATGATGTAGGACGTCGACCCCGCGAGGTCTGCTCCCTGGACGACGTCGAAGCTACACTCTGGGTGGACGATCAAAATCCGGTTCGGATCCTTGCGCCGCCACTCTTGAATGTGACTGACGGTGAACCCCTGATGCACAGAACAGAAGCCGTACCAAAGGATGACCTTGGCGGCCCGGATCTGTTCTGGAGTCAGGCCGCCGTGCCGCTGGCGGGGATCGTAGACGACCATGTCTTCGAGCTTGATGCCGAGCTTATAGCAAGTGTTTCTCCCGAGGTGCTGGTCCGGAAAAAATAGGAGCTTCTCACCTTGGGAGAGGCCCCAGGTGATCACTTTTTCGGCGTTGGAGGAGGTGCAGATGGAGCCGTCGTTTTCACCGACGAAGCTCTTCAGAGCCGCTGAACAGTTGATGTAAGTGATGGGGACAATTTTGTCTGAGGTGCACGCTTTCATGTGCGCCCAGGCGAGGTCGATTTCACGACGGTTGGCCATGTCGGCCATGGAGCACCCGGCCCGGAGATCGGGGAGGATGACTTTTTGCTCGGGGCCCGTGAGCATGTCTGCGGTCTCGGCCATGAAGTGCACCCCGCAGAACATCACGAACTCGGCGTCCTTAATCTGCGCCGCTTTCCGTGCCAGCTCGAGGGAGTCTCCGGTGACGTCGGCGAAGGCGATGACATCGTCTTGTTGGTAGTGGTGCCCGAGGACCACGACCCGGGATCCGAGCCGCTTTTTCACGGCGGTGAGTTCCTCCAAGACTCTTTCGTCTGATAACTCTGACTCCGAGATCTGGGGAAGGTGATCTTTGCGTTCCTGTTCATCAAAAATATCTAGCATGTTTCGCCTCAATAGATTTTGCCCCCACAATATACTGGTGAGGAGAAAGGGGCAAGCTTAGCTGTGATGCGTCGGGCCAAATGTCTCGAGTTTGGCCGCGCAGCAAAAACGCTTTTAATTTTGTTGAGTTGGCCCTTTGACTAAGTGTGACTGCTTTCCTAGACTTTAAGTAATAGGACCATTTAAAGGACCACTAACCACGGACTCTTTTCGGAGACTCTTTTTTAGGAGATAGGTTATGAAAATTATCACGATTGGTAATAACAAGGGTGGCGTTGGTAAGACAATGCAGTGCTACCAACTGGTTTGCCATCTGGCCAATAAAGGGCACCGAGTCCTTGCCATCGACCTCGACTCACAAGCGAACCTGAGCTCGACTCTTGGGGTGAACATCCAGCGGACACTCATCCCCGAATGGTTAATCGGTGACGTGAAGATCGACGAGATCATTTCTGAAGCCGACGGTACCTACGAGTTTTACAAGAACGTGAGACTCATCGCGAGCTCCCGGCACATGGCAAACCTTGCGAAACTCCTGATCCTCTCAGAAAGTGAAGTTCGGAAGAACGCCGGTCGAAAAGAACGACTCTTGAAGCTCCGGTTAAGAGAAGTTGAAGATCAATTCGACTACGTCGTCATCGACACTCCGCCGATGCTGGGCGACGAACTGATCATGTCTTTGGTCGCGTCGGACCTCATCCTCATCCCGACACAGGCCCAGGACTACTCCATCGACGGACTCGAGGAGCTGATGGATACGTTTGAAATCATCAAGGAAACGGAGAACCCGAAGCTCGAGTTCTCCATCATCCCGTCCATGGTTAACCCGCGCCGAAAAATCGAGCGCCAGCGGCTCGAGGAACTCTCTCAGTCATTCAATGTTACTCCCACCATCCGGAACCTCGTCGACATGCAGGAATCGGTCGCGCTCCGGAAGCCGGTCTTTATGTTCTCCAGCAACTCAAAGGGGAAGCAGGATTATCAGCTCCTTTGGGATTCCCTCGGACTCAATTAATAAACGGATTTATCATCAATAGGAGAGGCCATGGCCAAGGATTTTTCCCCCCGCGTATCGAAGCGGGAACGTAAAGTCACAGACATCACATCCGGGATCGACGAGAAGATCCTGCGGGCGAACGACCAGAAGCTCCTTCGGGGAGCGCAGCTCGCAAACATCGCTCTGAATCAGATCGAGGTTCGCGATCAGGTCCGGACGAAGTTCAACGACGAGTCCCTCCGGGAGCTCGCCGAGAACATCAAGATCAATGGACTGATCCAGCCGCTCGTTCTTCACCGAGAAGGAAATAAGTTCGTCCTCATTTGCGGCGAGCGGCGATTCCGTGCCATGAGCCTCATCGACATGAAGGATGCTCCTTGCTTCATCCTCGAGAACAAGTCGAAAGAAGAGCTCATGGCGATCCAGTTCTCGGAGAACCAGGCGCGCGAGGATCTTCATTACATCGACCAAGCGGATTCGATCATGGGGTACCAGAAGCTCACGGGAACCTCCGAGCGGAAGATCACGGCGGCCCTGGGAATCTCGAAGTCCGAGGTTCACCGCTGCCTCATGATCGCGAAGCTTCCCCGGGAACTGAAGGAAGCGGCTAAGAAGTACAACACCGAGAAGTACGTCCTTCTCGAGTGGGATGAGCTTCCGAAGAATGAGTTCAAGGCCGAGATCAAGGAGAACATCCTCTCCGGTGAGATCACGAAGCGGGTCCAGCTTAAGCGCGTGATCGACCAGCTCAAGATCGAGAAGCCGAAGAAAAAAGAAGACTCGATGGATAAGATGATGAAGCTCCTGAAGACCCAGATGAAAGATCCGAAGTTGCAGGAGAAGGCGAAGGCACTCATGGCCGAGCTCATCGAAAACAAAATTCAGTAAACGCGGAAGGCCCTTCGGGGCCTTTTTTTTGGAGTTTTTTTGGTTTACCTCATTTGCGGTTCCACGGGGGCCGGGAAGACAACGTACGCTGACCGTCTGGCGCTCAAGAATAATGCCCTCATCTTCTCCCTCGACCGATGGCTAAAATCCCTCTTCTGGATGGACGCACCAACCGCGGGGACGTTTGAGTGGATCTCTGAGCGCATCGCTCGCTGCGAAGACGTGATCTGGGCGCAACTTCTGCAGTCGCAGCGACAGGACCACGACTGCATCCTTGACTTGGGGTTTTCGGAGCCGACGCAGCGGCAGAAGTTCTACGACTTACTTCGGAGTGCGAACCTTGCGTACGAGCTCCACTACCTGAGTATCCCCTGCGATGAGCGCTGGCGGAGGGTCGAGAGACGGAATAAAAACATCGGCGCCGCCTCGGTGTTAGTCACGAAAGAAACTTTCGACTGGATGGAGAGCTATTTCGTCGCGCCGAGTGAGTCCGAGCTTCGAGCGAACAGCGGTGTCGTCATCACAGAAGTTCCCTTCCTGGAGACTTCCCGGGTCATTCTCCGAGAACCGCGAGAGGATGAAGCGAGGTTCTTCTTCGAGCTCGACCAGGACCCGGAGGTCATGCGCTATCTCTCCGATGGCAGGCCAACGAGCATGGACGAAGCCCGTGCGTCGATGGAGCGAGTCCAAACTGTTCTCCGCACGCACGCAGGCCGGTTGGGGTTATGGTGGGCGTTTAAAAAGGACACCGGCGAATTCCTCGGTTGGTTCCATTTCCGACCCGGTCGGGATACGCCCACAGATGACAGGAACATCGAGCTGGGCTATCGGCTGAAACAAAAATTCTGGCGGCAGGGTTTCACCGTCGAGGTGTCTCAGGCCTTGCTGGAGCTCGGTTTCCGGAGCTACGGGATCGAGGCGGTCTTTGCGGTCACGATGAAGCAGAACCTGGCCTCAAGGGGAGTCATGGAGAAACTCGGGCTTCAGCTTGTCGGGGAATACGTGGAAGAGCTTTTTCCGGGGTCTGACAAACGCGGTGTTCGCTACCTGCTTAAGAGAGCAGACTGGGTGAGGAGCCGCCGCTGAGGGTCTACCTAACGTACGTTTGCAGTCTTCCCTCTCGAATCGACAAACCCATCCGAACGTGTCAACTATGTCCATCCTCGGGCAAAGGCTCCCCACGGGTAGCGAAGACCGGATAATCTTTTGTTTTGAAAAATCCGATACGACGAATCTGATCCCGGACTTTTTGAAGACGGGTGAGAACCGAGAGGGATGCTGATGTTCCGAAGCTCAAGACGACTTCTTCTTTTGGGTCTGTTCAACCTCATCCTTTGGCCCCAGGCCCAGGCCTCTGACCTTGAGTACCAATGGAGATTAGTTACACGTGGCGAAGCGGGCCGAATCCCTGGGAGGCCTCGTTTTTCGGCTCTGGCCCGAGAGTGTAGAGATCTGAAAAGGGATGCACCCGTCGATGACAGCTTCTGTCTCCGCCAGTTCCCGGATGCCTTTGATTGGAGGGAGTCGTCGACGTCTGCGGGCATTGAATTGACTTGCATGAACTTAACCTTGAACAGACCAGGGGAAGCTACCAACTGTCCTGCTCGGCCTGCGGAGAAAGGGTGCGATGAGACCAGTGGGGCCGCGACGACTCCCGCGGTGACTGAGTTGCTTCGTTTCTTACCCAGGATCATTCCTGGTTCTGATTCGCCTCGGATAGGTTTTTGATTGGTCACCAAGGAGCCACCGGGCGAAGGGCCCGGTGGCGAGTGAGGAATGATTAGCGAGTGATGACGAGGCGAGACGGGTCGACGTTCGTGGTCAAAGTGTATCTTCCGTCGGTAGAAAGAAGCACAACTCTGCCGTCGAGTTGAATCCCAGCAATTGTCGCGTACCGGTTGAACTGGTCGATGACCTGGTTGCCAACACAGATCTGGGCGTACCGAGACGAAATACAACCGGAGGTTTCCGCAAGTTGTTGCCGATCAATTTCCCCTGAAAGGGTGTATCGGCCATCTTCAGATAGCGTGATGAAGCGGTCGTAGAATGAGAGACCAGCGATACTCACGTAGCGGGCAGAAACGACGTCGATGACTTTTGCACCAGCGCAGAGCCCGAGATTGCATCCATTCGTTACTGAGAGTTGTTCTCTTGGGATGTTGCTCATCACGGTGTACCTACCGTCGCTTGAACGAACCGCGAAGAGGCCATTGAAGCTCACCCCAGCGACTGTGACGTAGCGGTTCTGGAAGATCACTGATTCACCAACACTGATCTGGCGGCGTGCAGGGGAGTTCGGTAGCGGTCTAGGGTAGTTATCCTGGTCCGGCCGTGGGCGTGGTCTTGGGTTCGGGTCGTAATCAGGCAACGGTCGAGAATCCGGGTCTGGGAATCGGCCTTCAATCCGTACGCAGTCCGCGCGACCATGGAGGCCCCGCTGCCGGATCTCAAGGCGGCAAGCCTTCATTCCTTCGCGGCAACCATCTCCGAAGTCATTGGAGCGAATGCGTGTGATCAATCGGTTTGAGCGCAGGTCAACCATGTCGACTTCGCAGATGTTGGCCATGGCCGGTGCTGAAATCGCTATGGCGGCGAGTAAGAATAATCCCTTCATGTTGTTTCCTCCTGGGGGTTGGTAGAAAGCTTTTACCATGGTCTCTTTGCTCTATGCGTCATTTTGAATTTCTTACAGCCCCCTTGGCACTTCACTTGCTGGATAACTAGGAAGAAACAGAGATCAGGCACAACGGGAAATGGAATTTCAGGTGGTTACGATCTTTTAGGGGATAAAATGTTGTTGAAACTTTGGTCACAAATTAAGAGCTATCCAACAATTAAACACTCAGTGGGTGTCTCTCTCCTACTTGCCGTGGGTTTTGCCCAGGGGCTAGTCACCCCAGTGGTTCATACTCCGGGACCTACTGTGGAGCGCAAACCAGCGAGCTATGTCCCAGACGATGATGTCATCGTGAGGCCCGTCGACAACGAACTCTCGTTTTACCAACAATACGTAGCTTCTGATAATGGCCGAGAAGTCACTCAGTCTCGTAACCAGCTGCGCATCTGGAACGAGAACCAGCAGTTTGCTGACCAATACGGTCTCGACTCAACCCTGGCCGGGTCTACCTTCTTTGTTCCAACACCTGACGAGAAGTTCGAGTACTTCAAACAACGCTACATGCGCTACCTGCGCCAGCGCGGAGAGCAGCCGCTTAAGGACGCACCGAAAAACTGGTACGAAAACTTCCGCACCTCGAACGAAGTCGATACCATCGATGAGATGGAGGCGCGGTTTCGGCAGGGTAACAAAGGATCAAGAGTCGACAGAAGCCTTCCGCGTGCCTTCCAGGAAAAGGAAGTGTCACTCTGGAAGAAGACCCGATTCATCTTCCAGCCTCGGGTAGACCAGGGGTTGATCATCGTTGGGATCCGGGGCCCCATTGCCAACGCTCGCGCCTGGATTGGTGTCAACGGCGAGACGGAGGTTAACATCCAGAAGTCTTTTGATTCGACCGGAACCCGCCTCATGTACAACTACTATGCGAACTCTGGCCGCTACTTCACGACCCTCGATCAGCGTCTGGTGCAGAACGTCTATCTCCGCGTGACGAGCCAGAAAAATCCTGAGCAAAAGAGCAAGAGTGATGCGGCGATGCTGCTTTACGCTAAGCAGTTCTAGACCGGATTTTTTCTAGCCTCCTGACACCTCTCCAAGTAGACTAAATACACTAAATTTTACCTCACAGATGGGAGTTACCATGAGTCTCTTCGAGTCGCCGTTTTTCCAGGATGCTTTTTCCCAGTTAGAATCGGCCGGCACGACGATGAAGATGGACCCCAATGTCCTCGAGCGCTTGAAGTACCCGAAGCGCGCCCTCCAGGTGTCTGTTCCCGTTCGCCTCGACGACGGTACGGTCAAAGTGTTCGAAGGCTACCGCGTCCAGCACAACATGACCCTCGGACCTGGGAAAGGCGGAATCCGGTTCCATCCCCATGTCTCGCTCTCTGAAACGGCGGCCCTCGCCATGCTGATGACCTTCAAGTGCGCCCTCGTGGGTCTTCCCCTCGGTGGGGCCAAGGGCGGCATCAAGGTCGATCCGAGTGACCTCTCGCGCGCCGAACTCCAGGCCCTCACTCGGCGGTACACGACAGAAATTTCCATGATCATTGGCCCAGATAAAGACATCCCTGCTCCAGACATCGGGACCGACGGTCAGACCATGGCCTGGCTCATGGACACCTACTCGCAGCTTCACGGCTATGCGATTCCGGGAGTTGTGACGGGCAAGCCGATCGCGATCGGGGGATCTCTTGGCCGGGCCGAATCCACCGGCAAAGGCGTCGTGTATTGCATCAACTTTGCCTACGAGAAACTCAATAAGTCGGTCGGAACAAACACGACGGTTGCGATCCACGGGTTTGGTAAGGTTGGGATGCCGGCGGCCGACGATCTCTACGCCCAAGGTGCGAAGATCGTGGCCGTTTCCGACGTCTCAGGTGCAATCTATAACAAGAATGGTTTAAACATCCCTCAGTGTATTGAATGGGTGAAACAGCGCCGGTACCTGCGGGATCTGCCGGGCGCCGAACACATCACCAACGAACAGCTCCTCGAACTCGACGTCGACATTCTCATCCCGGCGGCGATCGACGGTGTCGTCACTAAGGATAACGCTCACAGAGTCAAGGCCAGGATGATCGCCGAAGGCGCGAACGGTCCACTGACCCACGAAGCGGTCGACATCATCACTGATCGCGGTGGCCTCATCATCCCGGACATCCTCTGTAACGCCGGTGGCGTTATCGTGTCTTACTTTGAATGGGTTCAGGGCCTTCAGATGTTCTTCTGGGACCTCGAGACGGTGAACAAAAAGCTCCATGACATCATGAAGCTCGCGTTCGATAAGGTCTGGAAAAATGCGGAGGTCTACAAAGTGAACATGAAGCAAGCGGCGTTCATTTCTTCGCTCCAGCGCATCGAAGGTGCGATGAGACTCCGGGGAATGTGGCCAGGCTAGGTTGCCGCTCCTTCGCCTGAGGTCGTGGTTCCTGGGACGGTAAATCATTGAGGATCATCGGATGGTCTTTGCCTTTGCTTTAATCCCTCTGCTCGCTTTCTCACACGTGATCCAAGACGATGTTACGGTCTCGGAGAAGAATCGGTATTCTTTTAAAACGGTGTGTAGCAAATCCGGTCATCCCGATTCACCGCTGATCGAAGTATTCTCCGGATCAACCTTAGACTGCATGGGCCGCAAGATCGATGCCGCAGATTTCTGTGACCGGGAGCGTGCGGGAGACCCGTTCTACCTCCGGGCAGTGGTGAACGCTGATCGGCAGGAAGTCATCTGTGTCTCGGGGAAGAAGGTCCTCTTCCGCTACCTCTGCGTGAAGCTCACCGACCGTGCCCTTTGTTCTCAGACGGCCGACTTTGCTTGCACGTACATCAAAGCTAAATTGGCCCGACGCCTCGACCTTGTTCATGGGTCCTTCTTAAAGAACGAAAAGGGCATCAAGCAGTTAAACTGTTTCTTCGAGTCGGTTCCAGCAACGGAAACCGTCGGTCGCTAGTCATTCTCTAGACGCCGTCGTCGATGAGAAATTCTGTGGCTTGGGTACAGCATCATGGCTATCATTGGCAGATGACTGACTCCTCCTGCGTTCTTCCCTGGATGCACCTCTTCGTCGATGGCCAAGGCCACTTTTATAACTGCTGCTTTGGTCTTGCGACCGACGCGTACTCCAAGGATAGCGCTGGGAAAATTCTTAAGGCCAGTGAGCCGAAATCGATCCTTAATCACTGGAACTCACCATCGATGATGGGGCTTCGAGAGAGCTTCCTCCGGAATGAGAAGAGTGGGGCCTGCGCTCGGTGCTGGCAGATCGAAGAGACCGGCACGGAGAGCTTCAGGATGATCGCGAACAGCGAATACCCGATCCCGGTGGCCGAGCGCCCGATCCAGGCGCTCCCAACCTTCAAGTACGTCGATCTGCGCTTCGGGAACATTTGTAACCTCGCCTGCCGAATGTGCATCCCCTACAACTCGAGGAAGCTCTTCGATGAGTACACGGAACTCTTTGGCGCAGACGCCGTGACACCGTACCGGAACATGAACTGGTTCGAGTCGCCGCACTTTTGGGAGGAGCTCCACCAGTACCGGTCTCATTTCCGGAAGATCCACCTGGCCGGGGGAGAACCACTCTTGATCAAGGATTGCTGGAACTTCCTGCGGAAGCTTTCCGACGATGACTGCGCCAAGGACATCACTCTCTCCTACAACACCAATCTCTCCCGGATTCCGACCGAAGCCAAAGAGCTCTGGCCGCGGTTTAAGAATGTGGTGCTCATCGTTTCCATGGATGCCACCGGGGCCGCGAATGACTTCATTCGCTATCCGTTAAACTGGGAAGAGTTCGATCGGAATCTTCGGACCATCGAAGACGAGTTCCAGGCCTACAATCTTCGAACGTGTCAGATTCAAGTGACCGTCCAGGCGTACAACATCAAACGGATCGTCGAAATCTGTGACTACCTTGCGAGCTTCCGCAATGTTTTAGCGTACCCCATCTTTAATTTCCTGTTCGAACCAGAACACCTCTCTGCGCATGTCCTTCCGGAGGTCTACCGGGAAGAAGCGATTGCTCTCATCGAGGCGTACATAAGAAAACTCAACCTCGGGTGGAATAGACTCAAACCCTACGTGCGAGATCCCTTAATCGCAAATCTTCGGGGGATCATCGGCTTTCTCCGAGGCCCGGAGAAAGGGCAACTCTTTCGGGAATTTCAGCGCCATAACGATGTCTTCGATCGACATCGGGGGCAGAGGATTTTAGATTCCCTCCCAGAACTGATACCCGTGTATGGCACTCTGAGGCCTTGACGAGAGGGTGTTAATTTTCATTCCCCAAGAGATCAGAGACAATTTAAGGGATTCTAACCAACCACGATTATGTATTTTTTTTGATTCTCTGCGCAGGAACTTCTTCACTTAAAGACGTTGGACTCGCAAGATCGGTATGAAGTTTGCTTCTCCTCTGCTCTAGGAGGAGCCAATGGAAACACAACTTCAAAGCTGCTACATCACAAAGAAAGGACCCGTCTTAGTTTCTCTCTTCGGTTACGCAACCAAAAGTGTCCCCGGGCTAGAGATCAACGGTTTGGGCAAGTACGGTCGTGGAATCAAGGAAAAAGTTGTCTTCGTTACTCGCTCACGAGGTCTTCCAGTCCCCATGAAGCGTTTCGTTCTTAACGTTGAGCTCGGAGACGAACTCGGTGGCCTTGAGGGTGCCAGTGTCCGTTGGCTTGAGTACCCGTTTTTGCTCCATTACTGGTTCCTGGCCGGGCTGCTCCCGATCACAACTCTCGACAATTGCCTTGCGATTGGCGCTCTTAATCCAGGGGGAATCGTCGAGGAACCATTTGGACCCGCCATCGCCCAGCTCTGTGAAGTGCATGGTCTCAACCTCATCACCTCGTCGTCTCCGGCCGAAACTTACAGTAGAGTTATCGATGGAAGAGATCTCTTTGGATTGAGTGCGCGTCTCGAGTTTAAAGCGAAGGAACTCACAAGGGAAACGGAGCATTTCAAAACTGGACTCCGGTCCTGAATCTTGCTTAAATAGTGAGGAAACATAAGGCACCTACATGAAAAGTCTCGACATCGGAGCGCCCGGAGATTTCGTCGATCACAAGGCCATCGATCTGTTAAAACCAGACGAGCTCCTCTACCTGCGGATACCTTCACTTCGAACATTGAGTGATGAGCTCCGCTCATTAGTGACTAAGGCCGCGAGTCTTAGCTCTAAAGTTGTGGTCTCAATTCCCCAGGAAGAGGTCGATGACCTTCTTCTGGTTCAGGGTTTATTCCGTCTTGGGGTCCATGGAATCGCCGTCCGCATGACCCATCGTCCGGAGCGCTGGTTGCAGCAACATGGGCTGGGTCAGATTCATTCCGGTGACCGAGACCTCATCGAAAGATTCCACCAAATCCGGTCATCATTTCCTGTGGACCGGTTTCTGACGGTCGAGTTTCAGGTTCAAGACGATACGCGGGTGCTCGGAGCAACGATCATGGGCGTGCATCAATTCGGGGCGAGTTGGGTTGTGCTGAATCCTCTGGGATCCGCCTCGAGTGAGCGCTTCCGGCAGTTCCGGGATGTCATTGAGTATTTGAAGATCCGTGGTCCAACCCGGTTGAATGTCTATTTCCCGTTTTGGAAACAAGAAATGCCGGAGTGGGATCTGAAGACGCAGAACACGTTCTCCGGGCTTGAGATCGTTCACATTGATATCTCGAATCGCTGCTCTCATAGCTGCGTTTTTTGTGGACTCTATGGCGCAGACTCAATCGATGAAATGAAGAAGCGCTCTGGTGGAACCCTCCCAGAGCCCTTGAAGAATCTCATGAAAATGGAGATCGATGCAGAAAAGTGCCTTGGGATTATCAAGAGCCTTCCCTGGTCCGTTCACATGATTCAGTTCGGCGGCATCGGTGACCCTCTCATGCACGAAAGCGCCGTCGACATCATCGCGGCGGCCCGTCGCCGCGGATTTGCGGTGGAGGTCCTCTCGAACATGGAGTACCTCAACGACGATGACATTTTGCTGCTCCATCGGCTTGGCACTCGCAATTGGTATGAGTTTCATTTCATCGCGAATGTTTCGGCCGGAACGCCGGAACTCTATGTGAAAACGAGGCCGCGGCAGAGCGAGAAAACATTCGAGAAAGTCGTGAATAACCTCCGTCTTTTCAGCGACCTTCGTAACAAGAGTTCTGGTGCCGGAGCCCACACGACGATCATGTGTGTTGTGAACCGACTCAACTGCCTCGAACTTCTCGATGTCGTAAAGCTTGCAGAGAAAGTGGGTGCCTGGCAGGTGTGGTTCAAGCCCATGGAGATCCATGGAGAACCGCACCGGTCTTACGTGCCCGGCGAAGACCTCATGGTGGCCATGGCCCGGGCGTACTCGGACGCGATCGCCTACGCCGATGGGTGTGGAGTTAACATCTTCCAACGACCAATCTGTGAAGAAATCATCAGAAAGTATTCAGGAGCCTCGGTCCATGTCTGAGCTTACAAAGAAAACGAATTCAGTCCCCGTTGAAACGGCGGAGATCAAACTTGAAGTGGTCAATGGAAGCATTCCAGCAAGTTTCTACAGCGAGTCTCCCTGCGTGATAGGGTATAACTATTTGCGGTTTGAGGTAAGTGGAGATATTGCCCCCTGCTGCATCGCCAAGCACCGGATTGGCAGCGTCTACGATCAAGACTGGCGTGATATCTGGTTCTCCGGCGCCTATGAAAATTTTCGAAAGAAGATGGCGCGCATTCACGTGGATCGCTTCCACCTGACGGATCCCGAGTGGACCTTCTGCCAACAGTGCAGCCACCTAGATCAGAACCAACGGAAAAATGAGCTCCTGAAAAAAAATGATGACTAGCCCTCGGCGCTGGCTTTCGGCTGCAGCCTTCTTTCCGCTGGTCGCTTCTGCGACCTGCCCCGTGACGTTGTCATTGACTCCGGAGAGTCCGGTCCATCGGAGTCCGACTTTCGGCCCGACAGATTTCATCTTCACTGGACCACGTGAAGTGTTAGTCAGCAACTTTCCTAGCTCCTCCTCCGTCGATGCTCCACTAGCGATGTATACTCTTGTGAACGGAAAATGGAGTTATGATTCTAAGGCTTCAGAAAAATTGCCGCGGACTCAGCATGCTCGCCACATGCTCATGGAAGACGTCGACGGCGATTCTGTGCCGGAAATCGTTATCGCGGACCATGGCACAGATAAGCCCCCGTATCCAGGAGCTGCTCCAATAGTGCTAAGAAAAGTGAAGGGCCAGTGGCAGTATGACCAGCGATCAAAAGCGCTAGGGAAGGACTTCACGTTCAATCTCGCGGCCCTCAGCTTCGGTAGAACGCCCGCAATCTACAAGGCCAACGTGTTCGGGAGAGGTCCTTTTTTCTTCGCGCTTGAAAAAGGGAACTGGGTCGACCGATCGAACCTTTTGCCCTCAGACCTGGGTCCGAATAAGCTCTGCTTAATGACCGCCCTTGCTGAAGACTTCGATCGAGACGGAGTGCGGGACTTGTTTCTTGGAGGCTGCGATACTCCGAACCCGAAACCCGAACAGGCCCATGACCGGATTCTCACACAGCGGAAGGGTCGATTCATTCTCCTTCCCCTTGAGACCATTCCTCCTAGACGAGACTCTCGATCCTGGGGAACTGTCTTTGCAAAAACCTTTGATGAGAATGATGACGGGAAACCCGATCTCTTGACTGCGGTCCATGACCTCGGTTTTCACCGTTGGAAGATCGTCGTATACCGGAACGAATCCCAATCTGGAGTCCTCCGGTTCAGTGACCATGAGCTCCCCCTTTCTCCGGAGCCAAGTGCCGAGGGGTATGTTCATTCCCTCGAAGATGTCTCGCTTGGTTCAGGAGTGAAAGTGATCCTGGCCCAGGTCAGAAGCATCCTCCGGGATCCGAAGAAAAAGGCCCCTGCTTTCCACACCCGGATGATCTACCGCGATCGATCAGGGTACCGAGACATCAGTCAGTGTCTCCCTAAACTCCTGCGTGAAACCTACTACGCTGCCCAGAAAATTCCCGGACGGCCTGGACACCTTCTCCTCGTACCGTATCAGGGGAACATGGTATCCCTCAGGATCGCGTTGCCGAAGCAGTGATCAGATCGAGAGCGTCTGCGCCAGCTGCTGGTACTCTTCGAAGTTATGGTCGGCCTTGGTCACACAGTTGGCGAGATCTTCGAGGAGCACTTTCCCTGCCTGAACGACTGTGACCGTCGGATACCTTCCTGAGAGAAGTCCCTCCACGGCCATGTTCCCCATCTGGGAAGCGATGAAGCGGTCATTGGAGGTGGGAGAGCCGCCGCGTTGGATGTGGCCCAGGATCACGACGTGAGTGTCCATCTGGTAATTGTCCCGGAGGACTTTCTGGATCTCGTAGCTGCGGCCTGCGGTAGGTCCCTCGGCCACGACGATGATCGAAGAATCTTTTCCGCGGGCGATGCCCCGCTGAATGTCGTCGACGATCTTCTGATGATTCACCTTCTCGTGGGGAAGAAGCACATTCTCCGCGCCCGTGCAGACGCCGGTCTTGATCGCGATCGCAGCGGAGTTTCGTCCCATGACCTCGACGAGGAAAGTCCGAGCGTGCGAATGCGCCGTATCTCGAATCCGGTCGACCGCTTCAATGGCGGTTTGGACGGCGGTGTCGAAGCCGATGGTGTACTCGGTGCTCGAGACATCGTTGTCGATGGTTCCTGGGATCCCGACCACTGGGAACTGATGCTCTTCCCACAGGGCCTTTGCGCCATTGAAGGATCCGTCTCCGCCGATGACGACCAACGCTTCAATCCGCTGGGCCCGAAGAATCTCCACGGCTTTTTTCCGGAACACAGGCTTCATGAACTCCGCAGAGCGGGAGGTCTGTAGGACGGTTCCACCCCGTTGGATGATGTTCCCCACGGAGGAAAGGTTCATGCTCTGAAATTCCCCGCGCAAAAGGCCCGCGTAGCCCCGCTTGATCCCGGTCACTTGGACTCCATGGAAAAGAGCTGTGCGGACCACGGCCCGGATCGCGCAATTCATTCCCGGAGAGTCGCCGCCGGAGCAAAGTAGACCGAAGTGTGTAAACGTCATGAGCGTCCTTTAAACGAAAATCGAGTTCCCAGAAAATTCTTTTGGCTTTTGGATGTTGAGGATCTTGAGCACCGTCGGCGCCACGTCCTTGAGTGCGAGGATCTTACTCTCTGTGCTCACGAGGATACTCTGATCGCGCAGCTTCGAATTCACCACACAGAACGGAACTTCCGAATCTGAGTGCGAGGTGTGCTTCCCACCTTCCTCGTAGACCATTTGGTCCGCGTTCCCGTGATCGGCGGTGAGAAGCATGGTGACGTTCTGCTCTTGGCACTTTTTGAACAGGCGCCCGACGCACGCATCGACCGCTTCGACGGCCTTCACCGCAGCCTCGAAGTTCCCCGTGTGCCCGACCATGTCCGCGTTGGCGAAGTTCACGAGATAAAATGTAAACGCCTTGTCGTCGAGTGCTCGGAGGAGGTTATCAGTCACTTCGACGGCGCTCATCTCTGGCCTCTCATCGTAGGTCGCCACATTCTTCGGTGACTGGACTAAGCAGCGCTCTTCCCCTGGAAAGGCCCGCTCTTCTCCTCCGTTAAAGAAGTAAGTCACGTGGGCATACTTCTCAGTTTCCGCAATCTTAAACTGCTTCTTGCCGAGCTTTGAAAGGTACTCCGAGAGAGTCCCTTGGATCTTTTCCTTATCAAAAAGAATCGGAAGGTTCGGCAACTCATCCTGAACGTAAGGAGTCATGCAAAGAAAGTACCCGGGTTTGACGGGCACCGGGAATTCATGAAACTTCGGGTCGTTCATGGCAAGCGTCATCTGCCGGGCCCGGTCCGGTCGGTAGTTGAAGAAGAACACGCAGTCGCCGTTTCGGATCGCCCCTTCCTCGGAGAAAAGAACCGGTGTGATGAACTCGTCGAAGCGGCCTTCTTTGTACTCCTCGAGGATGTAGTCCTGGGGTTTGAGCTTCGTCTTCGCCCCTTCGCCGATCATGGTCTTGTAGTGTTGTTCGATCTTTGGCCACCGCCGGTCTCGGTCCATTCCGATGGAGCGGCCCCCCATGGATGCGAACCGGAAGCCCGGACATTCCAGGATCTCTTTTACGTAGTGCACACCTCGATCCCGGGCCGTATCACGGCCATCGGTGAAGGCGTGGAGGTAGAGCTGAAGGTCGGAGTTCTCGCGAAGAATCTTCAGCAGTTCCTTAAGATGGTTGATGTGCGCATGCACTCCTCCATCAGAGAGGAGACCCATGAGGTGAATCCGTTTCGTTCCTGCTCGGGCCTGTGCGATGAGGTCCGTGAGTCCTTTGAGATCCCGGAGTCCGTTCTTCTGGATACACTCATTGATGATCACAAGGTCTTGCCGTACGGGCCGTCCCGCCCCAAGGTTCAAGTGGCCAACTTCGGAGTTCCCGGAAACTCCTTTGGGTAAGCCCACAGCCTCGCCGCCGGGCTGAATGGTCGTCAGGGGATAGTGGGAGAATATGTCATCGATGTTCGGCTTGTGTGCCGCCTTGATCGCATTCTTGTGGTCTTGGGTGGTGATGCCAAAGCCATCCATCACGACGAGGAGGACGCGCGGGCTGAGATTCTGGATCGTCTGCATGTGATTCCCCTAGTTATGGTAAGGGTGTCCTGATCTTATGGTCTGGGCACGGTAGAGTTGTTCTACCAGAAGTATTCTGGCCAACTTATGGGGGAAAGTCAGCTCGGAAAGGGAGATGCGCTCTTGGCAACTATTGAGGACTTCCTCTGAAAAACCCTCAGCTCCAGCGATGAGGAAAAAGATTTTCGCAGGGCGCTCAATCAGACCTTTAGTCCATTCGGCGAAGGCGACAGAGGTTTGCCGCCTGCCCCACTCAGTCATTGCGATGAGGTGAGTCGCTCCCCCCTGGGACAGCTCTCGGACCTTTCGGAGGATAGCCTCGCCCTCGGTGCTTTTATTTTCTGCGGATGCTTTGAGTTCGTGGATCAAAAGTTCAGGAGCGCTGAGGCGCTTCAGGTAGTCTGCCTCGACGGCTTCCAGGTGCGGATCTTTGAGTTTGCCCACCACGATGAGGTTGAGGGCGCGGGCCACTTAGAAGTAGCCCTTAAGGTCAGATTTCTCGGTTGAAACTTGTGCCGGTTTGGAGAAGTAGAAGTCTTCCGGAATTTTGACCTGAGGGCTCTTCGCGTAGACCATGTCGAGGTCGTACACGTCTCTCGCTGGGCCGTTGAAAACGTGAATCATGATGTCCCCGGTATCCAGGAGGATCCAGTCGGCCGAGTCATAGCCTTCGTAGGAAACGATGTTCGCACCCTGCTGCTTGAGGTTGGTAGAAATCTCGTCCACCATCGCGCGGGCCTGGGTCGCATTCTGGGCCGTGGCCATCACCGAGTAATCCACCAGCGCCGAGGCTTTTCTCATGTCGAAGATTTTCAGGTTATCGCCCTTGAAGTTGGCCAGGATCCAAGCGGATGCCATCGCGTGATTCAGGGGGAATTCGAACGAAGAGTTTGTGATGACTTTTTTAACTTCGTTTTGAATGTATTCATTTGCCATGGTTCGCCTCTTTCTCTTCTTCCTGGATGATTTCTTTTGTTCTTAACATGAGTTGCTTTAGGTGTTCAATGTTGCGGCCCGAAACCCCGGAGATCGGAAGAACTTTCCGGTCCAGCTGAGTTTCCATGCTGGAGCGGAATTTTTCAATCTCATCTTCAGTCATCGCATCAATTTTCGTCAGGCAGACGATTTCTTTCTTGTTCAGAAGCTCCGGATTGAACTTCTCGAGCTCCTGGCGGATCGTCATGTAGGCCTCGATCGCTTCGAACTCTTCAAGGAACATGGAGCAGTCGATGAGATGCACGAGGGCCGAGGTGCGTTCGATGTGCTTCAGGAACTTGATCCCAAGGCCCTTGCCTTCAGCGGCGCCTTCGATGAGGCCTGGAATGTCAGTGACGACCAGAGTCTTGTCATCGAGCTCAACCACGCCGAGGTTCGGCTCGAGCGTCGTGAACGGATAGTCCGCGATCTTAGGCCGAGCAGCGCTGATCGCGCTGATGAGGGTTGATTTACCGGCGTTTGGAAGTCCAATCAGGGCGATGTCAGCGAGGAGTTTAAGTTCGAGGTGAACGGGGATCATCGTCCCGGGTTCGCCGTTTTGAGCGAAGCGCGGTGTCTGGTGAGTGGAGGATTTAAAGTGAGCGTTCCCGAATCCGCCCTGCCCACCCTTCGCCGCTTCGTAGACTTGTCCGTTCTCGGTGATGTCGCAAAGAAGCTGGCCGCTTTCTCTGTGTGAAATCAGAGTGCCCACCGGGACCCGAAGGATCAGATCATTACCGTTCGCACCGGTCATGTTTGAGCCGGCCCCGTTTCCACCGGCATCGGCCTTGAAGGTTTTTAGTCCACGGAAATGGAGGAGGGTGTTTAGGCCCTCGTCGCCCTGGAAATAGACGTTGCCACCGTGGCCACCGTCACCCCCGTCTGGGCCCCCGAGAGGAACGTACTTCTCTCGGCGATAGCCGACGAAGCCCTTGCCACCTTCACCGGAGATTACTTCGATATCAACTTCATCAATAAACTTCATAAAAAACTTCTGGAGCGCAAAATAAAAGAGGGAGCATTTCTGCTCCCTCTTTATGCTATTAATCTTTAAAGATCAATTAAGCTGGAATGATTGAAACGATTTTTGTCGATTTATTGTAGAAGCCGAACTTCACGGTGCCTGGAACGTTGGCGTACAGAGTGAAGTCCCGGCCCATCTTAACGCCTGGACCTGGATGGAACTTAGTTCCTTTCTGACGAACGATGATCATGCCGGTTTCGACGGCTTCACCACCGAACTTCTTTACACCGCGCATTTTTGGGTTTGAGTCACGACCGTTGGATGTACTACCACCCGATTTCTTATGTGCCATATATGGAATCTCCTAATTTGAAATTGGTATTACTTCTTGGCCTTAGCTTCAGCTTTAGCTACGCCACCCTGACCGTCGTTGATCTCTGTGATCAAAAGACCTGTGAAGCACTGACGGTGACCGTTCTTCTTCCGGTACGCGCCGGGCTTGCGCTTGAGCACGAGGATCTTGCGAGTCCGGCCCTGTTTTACGATCTTCGCAGTGACAGTAGCGCCGCCAACGACGGGTGCGCCGACGAGGGTCTTTGCTCCACCAACGAGGAGGACTTTGTCGAACGTGACAGTCGCGCCTACTTCGGCTTCGATCCGCTCTACGTCGATCAGGTCACCAGCTGCAAGCTTGTACTGGTGTCCTTTGATTTCAACAACCGTATACATGAAAACTCCTTAAGAGATACCACCTGTCGGGGAGGACGTTTGCCCTGCTTTGGCCCTAGGTGAGTTAAAGTATCTTAGGGTTGTAAGTGTTCGAGACATTATTGTCAAGGGTTGCGCACCGTTTCCAGATGGTCCCCGATTGAGGAGCCTGACATGACCCCTCCAAGGGATCCGTCAATTTGAAAGTTAAGTCTTCGGAATCGGGTTATACTTAGCGGATGAAAAAGAATGACTTTCACCGCCTGGACCAGATTCTTCCCCGGTGCATCGCCATACTCCCATACGTCACGGGCCTTCTCATCCTGCGGGTTCTCCTCAAGCTTCTCCTGGGGCCAGGGACTAAGGTTTGGGATCGGAACAGTGTCCGTGCACGAACGTTTGTCTTCGGTGTCAGTGACCTCGATGTCACCGTGCTCTCGGATCAGGAATTGCCCACGTCAACTCTGTTGCGAACTCTCGGCACGGCGAAGCGCGTGCTTCCGTTTCTCGGAGAAGCGAACGTCTACCTCTTGAAGGATCTCGCAGAGCTCGTGCCTCGGATGAATTCCTTTGAGCTGCGCCGGGACCCAGTGCTGGAGTCGCTCACACAGTCCGCAGCTCCAGTGGATCGGATTGAGAAACTGATCTTCCTGCAGCGGATGTTTTTCTCCGATGCCTTTACGCTTCAGGGAGAACCCTGGCTTCGCCAAAAGAAATGGCGACACCACCTTGAGCTCACGGGTCTCAACACACCTGCGGAGCAAATCACAACGGAGACGATCATTCAGGTGCTAGGGGGCCTCCTCCCGTCGCGGCCAGAACTCCCGGAATCCCTGGGCCGCTGGCTTGAAGAGGCGCGGAAGCCAGAGTTCGATGTGTATCACGCAGACCTCGGCGGCGGCTTTCGGATCCTCGCGCCGCATCTCTACCTCTGGTTTCACCATGACCGCGAAGCGGAGGATCGGAAACTTTTGGAGGGGCTCACCCCAGACGAGCGCTCGCTGATCGAGCGCCAGATTGCCTGGGAGGTTTGGGGTCTCTACTGCCAGCGGCCCTGGGGCCAGGCCCAGCAGATGCTCGAGCACCTCTCACGCCTCACGAAGGTCCGGGCGGTACTGAGGCCAGGGTTCGATGAGGTACGCGAGAACGAGCAGCTCCAGGCACTCTTTCCGGGATCGTCAGCTGTACTTACATAGTTCGTAGAACGCGGCGTACTCGGGGCAGTAGTCGTGGAAGCGGATCCCTTTCCGGTCCTCGTACTCCTGAATGAAGTCGTAGAGCGTCCGGCGCATGCCTTGCCGGTGCATGCTTTCTTCCAGATTCTCGAGCCAGTTAAGGATCCGTTCGAACTTGCTGACCTCGTGCTCGTAGAAGAGCGCATCCCCCGGGGCGTCGCCGACGGCGAACTGTTTCATGTACTCGAGGTCTGCGCGGACCACGGGCCAGAAGTCCTCGGTTAAGACGTAGCACGAGAGAAACCGCGGGTCCTTCAAGTACGGAGTGTCGAGGAACACTTTCGTGTAGTTCCATTCGTTCTTATGGGCGCGCTTGAGCTCGATCACTTGATCGAGGAATTTTCGGAAGTTCAAGACGGAGAAGGCGTTGTAGGTGCACATGAAAATGAGCTGGGCCTGCGGGACTTCCCGAAGGAAGAGTTTCACGTTCTCCATGTACTCGTCGTAGTCGAGGCCAAACCGGATGAATTCGGCGTTCTTCCCGTAGGTGTCGACGCTCGTGAAAAACTGGAAGTCTTTGATGAGCTTGTGGTCGGTGATGTACTTGACCTCGCGGATGAACTTGTCGAGCGTCCCGCGCGGGATTCCGAGGTTACTGTTGATCGCAAGACTCAGGTCCGGCATGGGGTTCTGTCGAAGGAACTCGAAGAACCGGTAGGTGTTCGGGTTCAGGAGTGGTTCTCCGCCCGTGATCCGGAACGTTTTGAGGTCCTTGCTCGCACTTGGCCACCACTTCCAGAACGCGTCGACGTAGGGATTGTGCTCGTCTTTGGAATAGGGAAACTGACCGAGGTCCCGGATGTTATCGAGGGAGAACTGGGGCATGCCTGAGTAGTGACCGTGCTTCAGGTACTCCGTCATGAGGCCCGAGGAAATGTGCGGGGCGCAGTAGGCGCACTTGAAGTTACACTCGTTCCCGAAGCTCACTTCGATGTAGGCGGGGTTCACCGACCGATCCCAGGGAGCGGTGGAGATTTCTCCGAGCCGGGTGTAGGCCCAGTCATCGGCGGACTTAAACGTGCGATCGCTCAAGTTGTCCGGGTGCGCGTCTTCGATGTTCCAACAGTACTGGCATTCCTTCGGTCTGGTGCCCTCGAGCATCTGCTTCCGGTACTCTTTTTTCTCGCTGGTGTTGTGAAGCGCCGACGGATCATAGGCGAGCTCATCGAGGGAGACTTTATGGGTCATGGGATGGTGGCAGGAGTGCGTGTGTCCGTTCTGGAGGTGGATGGTCACTTGGAGCCACTTCGCCAAACAGAAGCTTGGGGAAACGGCGTTGAGTTCGTCACGGACTTCGCTGGATTTTTTCATGGTTCTTCCTGACGGCCTTTGCGGAGGAGGTCTGCGTTGGTCTGGTTCAAAGGCACGTGGCTGCACTGTTGGCAGAAGGTCCATTCGGGGTCTACCAGATGAAACCGATCGAGATGGATCCGGGACATTTTCCGGCGAAAGGAATCGTAGGCGCCGGAGTGCCAGACGTCGCGCCAATCATTTTTTTTGACATCGCCGATCCGGTGCTTGGCGATGCAACAAGGGACGATGTTTCCGGAGACCTCGAACCGGATGTAGGAGTGGCCTATGGTGCACGGAATCTCTGAGTAAAGGTTCGCGGGGACATCCCCATTGGCGACGCCGATCCGGACTTCATCAACGGTAAGGTCCTGGGGAACTTTTTTCACGAGGTCAGACATGCATTTCTCCCAAGTAGCGCTCGAAGATTTGGTCGCAGTACTCTTGCTGCTCCAGTTCAACTCCGTGGGCCAGGGCATAGTCCGCTGCGGCCTTCAGGGAGCGGGCCATGTCTCGCATCATCGTATCACCACTTGGTACCAGAGGTGCCTGGAAATTCGCGTGAAGCTCCATGGGCTTGAACCACAGTTTCTGGGCCCGCAACTTCACGGAGAGCTTGGCCACATCAAGGAGCGAGCGGCAGTTAATCGAGGTGACCACGCACATGACAGTGAAATAGACTCCTCTCCCGTCGGTGCTGGTCTCTCGGAGAGTGCTGAACCGATCGAGCACCGAGACCACGCGTTCAAAGGTTTTTTCGGTTTGCCGAGGCCTCGTCTCGACGTACAGCTCCGGAGTCCCGGCCGAGACATTGGCGATGAAATGGAGCTCATCTTTTCGGCCACTGAGTCGATGGAGTTCGAGGATATCCTCTTCTCCGAGATACTCCATGTTCGAAAGGACGCTCACTCGGAAGCCCCGACTGCGAACGGCGCCGATGAACTTCACCGCGTCTCGGTGCATGAGTGGATCGCCGGCGCCGCCGAACTGCACCAGTCGAACGCTCCAGGGTAAGCTCTCGATGATCCGGTGGCAGTGCTCGGAGTCGATCTCCATCTTCATGAACTCGTTCACCTGGGGACTGAGCTTACCGCCGTTGTCTTTCTTGATGTCCTCGATGGCCGCGGGGCCATAGAGACCGCAGAACGTGCAGCTGTGCGTGCAGCGGTTCGAGATGTCGATGTGGACTTCGAAGAGGCCCGAGAACGTGTTCTGAGTTTTGATGTCCCATTCGCGGAATTCCGGATTCCAAAAGGGGAAGTAGACGTTCAGGTAGTTGCAGCTCCGGATCCTGAGGTACTCGAAGACTTCCCGGAAGCTCGATGTTCGCAGCTTATCGGGCACGCCTTCGGCGTTCAGGACAACCCACCGCATTCCCTCTTCGTAAAGCCGCGCGATGGTCGGCGCGAGGATGCGCAGGTCGGGCCGGAGCTGGAACTCAACCACCACCTCGACGTCAGGATATTCTCGCCGAAACTGCTCAACCTTGGCGATGAGATCCAGGTCACCGGAGCGCTCGGGGCCTCTTCGGTCATGGTGGAGGAACTTCTTGTCATCGTAGCTGGCCCGGAGCGCGAACCCTCTGATCCCCAGCTGGATGACGGCACGGACTTTCTCGGCTTGGTTGATCTCTTCGATCGGAAAAGAAACGAAGGTCATCGAGGAGTGCTTGGCAGCTTCGGAAATGACGCCAGCGTCGATCGCTGTCAGGTCAACGAGGGAGATCACGCGGACGTAGCAGAGTTCACGGGGCTTAAGAAAGTTAAGTCCTTTGACGGCCCGGAGATTGAAGCGTTCTAGGAGATTAAATGTCTGCACAGGGCCTCTGAGAAAATTGGAAAAAAGGCTCCCATGGCGCTACACAGTTTCGAACAAGTGAGTGGGGAATGCCTCTATTCATAGAGTCATCTTATTGGCATCTTCGTCCCTTGGTCAAATGGAAGGTGGACCAGCGGGATGGCCGTGGAAGATTAATGATCTCGTCGGCTAAAAAAAATGAGTGATCGGCGCCATCGGCCTTAGAATAGGAGCATGACTCACTTTTATCTAGGCAACCCCGGGCTTGACCCAAAGACGACCTCGCAGTTTGGAGGGAAGGCGCAGAAGTTACACGAACTGCTTCTGGCCGGATTTCCCGTTCCTCGAGGACTCGTGCTCGAGAAGCCCGCGCCGGTGAGTCTGGCCGATGTCGCTCTGCTCGGAGGATTCCCCGTTGCCGTGCGCTCGAGCGGAAGCCTCGAGGACCTCGGCGACGCGAGCTTCGCGGGCCAGTACGAAACATTCCTCGACGTCTCCTCTCTGACGGACCTCGAGTCCCGGATCCTTGAGTGCTTCGCGTCTCGCGACTCTTCACGAGTGCGTGACTACCTTGAAACGAGAGGGATTGAGTGGACTCCGGAGTCCCTGCGGATGAGTGTCCTCGTGCAGAAGATGGTTCCGGCGGTGACCGCCGGGGTTCTTTTCACCATCAATCCTCTCAACGGTCACGAGGAGGAGATGTACATCGAACTCTGTGCTGGTCTCGGGGAGCGCCTCGTCTCGGGCCACGTCACACCCACGGCGATCGTCTACGACTGGATCTCCGATCGCCTGATCCGAGAGTCCGTCAACGCTGAAGGCACGCGGATCACGTCCGAACAACTCTCGGAACTCGTGGAGCTCGCCGCGCGGATCCAGGCGCACTATGGGTCGCCCCAGGACATAGAGTGGGCGATCGGGCTAGATGGAAAGGTCTACATCCTCCAGTCCCGGCCAGTCACGACGTTCCTGCCTCGAACCGATTCTCCCGAGCTCACGAACGCGGACTTCAAGGACGGGGGTGTTTCGGCGCGGGTCTGCACGCCATTCATGTTCTCCGTTTACCGGGACGCGCTTCAGTATTCGATGGGTGAGTACTTAAAGAAAGTTCGGCTCATTTCGAACGACGAAACGGTGGACTGGATCGTCTACCACTACGGCCGAGTTTACTGGAACGCCGGGGCAGTGAAGGATGGCCTGAAGAAGCTCCCGGATTTTAAAGAAGCCGACTTCGACCGCGACATCGGAGTTCAAAAAGACTACGGCGAGGCCGGGCCCGCGCACACTCCGGTCTCCGTGGCGTCGGTCGTCGGCGCCATCCCCGTTCTGATCGGACTGAACTCGGAATTCCTCGATTGCCGGAACATGATCCGGCACTTCCGGCAGACTTTCGAGGGCGATGACCGCGCGCTAAAGGCTCAACTTCCACGACTGCCCTCGATGCCGACCCGCGACTTCGAAGCTTGGTTTTCTGAGGTAATCCGCTTCCAAAACCAAACGGAGAAGAGCTACTTCCGGACGATCTACAATAATTCGAATTACCAAACGGAGTACAAGGGCCAGCTCAAGAAACTTCCCGGCTACGAACTCGGAGACGAGGTTGACTTGATGAGCGAACTCCGGGGCGTCGCCCACCTCGACGTCCAGGCGGGCCTTGGGAAGTTGTGGGTTGTGGCGGAACACCACGGCCTAGGATCGGAAGCGTATCACCGCGAACGTGAAAATTTTCTCGCGGACCATTATCACCACGGCCCTGCCGAGCTCGATCTCCGGGTCGCGCGTTGGGGAGAGCGCAAGGACTGGGTCGACGATCTGGTTCGAAGCTATCTGCCGACGAAGGAGGGCGGTGAGAACCGCTATGAACTGACCTTCGACCGGATCCGAAGAAACCTCGGGCCCCTAGCTCGAGTACTTTTTGAACGACGCACGGAAGCCTCTCGCGAGTTCCTCCGACTCCGGGAGGAAATGCGGTCGTACTCGACGCGGGCCTACTACCTTCTGCGCCTGGGTCTCCTCGAATTCGCCCGGCGCCGCGGCCTCTCGGAGATCGACGCCTTCATGCTCGACGTCCGGGAGGTCGCCCGGGCCCTGTCCGGCGCTCCGCTTCCGGAGACGCGGCGCCGGCGGCAGTACTACGAAGGCTACCGAATGTTTACGCCACCGAATGAATTCGGTGGGAGGATCCAGGCCGCCAAAGCGTCGGGGTCCGGAGACCTCAAGGGTCTGGGCTGTAGTCCTGGGGAGGTCACTGGCCGAGCTCGGGTCATCTTTGACATCCATCAAACGGGGGGCCTCACCAGGGAGGAGATCCTCGTCACGGTTTTCACGGACCCAGGATGGACGCCGGTTCTCGCTCGCGTTGGCGGGGTCATCACTGAGGTGGGTGGACTCTTGTCTCACGCCGCAGTCATCGGCCGCGAGTACCGCATCCCGGCCATCCTGAACCTCATCGACGCCACGAAGCTCATCAACGACGGTGACCTGATTAAGATGAACGGAAAAACGGGAGTGGTGGAGGTCCTAGAAAAAGGCCCGTAGGGCGACGCCAAGATCTTGCGTCACAAGTTTCTGCGCCAGATTGTCCGCTTCATCCCCGCGGGAGATGGGGCTGAAGCCGAAGGCCTCGAGCTCCGTGCTTTTGGTGGCGCTGAAAGTTGCCTTGGCCACGGCGTAGCTGAACCCTGATTTCACATCGTGAATGAGAGTCCCGCTCAGCTTTAAGAGGGGATGAACCTCGAGCACGTTGGCGAGGGCCCCGAAGTATTCCGTCGGCAAGAACCGATCGAAGTTCGTCGCGGTCGCAAAGCGATTGGTCTTTTGGTAGCCGCCCTCGAATCGCACGTGCCAGATGCCCGTGATCTGTTGGTCGTACCCGAGGAGCGCGTCCAAAAGGTCGTGGGAAGGCTCGTCCTCTACGCTCGCAGACTGGTAGAGGACCTGCGTGAACACGAGCGCATCTTCGAACTGGTAGCTCATCTGCCCCCCCGCTTTCCGTCGGTTCTGGTCCTCGCCCAAGACGTAGTCGAGCTGGAACTTCTCAGTGACCTGGTACTCGCCGTGCATCCACAGTGTCCGATTGATGCTGCCATCGTACCCCTCGATGCGCTTATCTCCCAGAACGAGAAACTGAATCGTGTGGAAGTCGTCGACGAAGTAGGTTAGGGAGAATCCGTCGTTCCCTTGCGCCACTTGAGAAATCGCCGTGAGGCCGGTGGGTTGGTTGAAGGGGTTCAACGGATTAAAGATTTCTCCCAGACCATAGTTGACGTACATCCGGCCCACCATCATCCGGTGTTCGGCGTATTCCCACTCGTAGTAGATCTTGTTCAGCACGGACTCAGTCCTCTGGTCACCCCGCTGGTCAACGTGCTGAAGCTGGAAGATGTCCCGGGCCACGAGCCGCTGCGGGAAGGTGAAAACGCTCGTCGCGAGGTAGGGATCACGCGGGGTCCCTTGGGCGCTGAAAGGCTCTGGCTCGTACAGCGGAGATTTCCCGTGGCGACCGAACCAGTTGGCCTCGAACCGCGAGTCTCCGAGGTCGACCTTCGCATTCACGTTCCCATAGATGAGAAAGAAGTTTTCGTTATCCCAGTCCTGGAAGAGAGGAGATTTCTTAGCCTCATCGTTATTCGTCGCGTTCCGGAACTGGCCCTCGAGGTTGCCGGAGAGTTCCGCGTCCCCGGCCCGAACGGCGAGGGGAGCAAGGCTTAGAAGAATGGCCGAGACTAAGTACTTCATCCTAGTTTCCGGTTAAGTTTTTTTGGGAAAAATGGTTCGGTTTAAAGCTCACGGCGAAGTCGATCGACCGGTAGTCGATGACGGTCGTCTTCGTCTTGTCATCCTGGGGAACCATGACCCAGTGGGTGGGGACCTTGTGTCCATTGAAAACCTTGATCTCGCTGAACGTGAGCGTCCGGCGGAGCTTCCCGTCCTTGTCGTAGTAGGAGTAGCGCCGCGGGAGACAGTCTCGCTTCGACGCGTAGGTCACGATCCGAGGCCACATCACTTTCGAGTTACTCTTCGCCGTGTTCACGATGACCTTGAAGCCAGAGATGTCTTTGGCGAACTTATGACTGTAGTCCTCCGCCATCGACGACGCCTTCAGAATGTCATCGTTCGTGAAATCCGATCCCATCCAGCTCGCCAGCAGCATGGAGCTGGAAACTGCGACCTTCCGCTTGAGCTTCGGGAAGTAGTTCCACATGTTGTTGTCGATCCGGAGGGTCCGGATTCCCTTGTCCTTTGCCGGAGACTGGATCGTCGAGAGGGCCTGCTTCTTTCCCTCCACATCGGAGAGGATCTCGAGCGTTCGGCTCCAGTTCGGGGTCTTGATGGTCATGACCATTTCCGAGCGCGAGCGGTCGCCGCGCATTTGCTTTTCCTGGTAGTCAAGCCAGGCATCGGGGCTGTTGACCTTGGCGCCGAGGGCGACGCAGAAGACGATGTCTTTCCGGAGGAGGAATTTACGCATGGTGTGTCCTTGTTTCTGAGATTTGGCCGTCTTTCACGTAGTGGACCGTTTTCACCTGATCGATGAGCCGTTGGTCGTGAGTCGAGAAGACGAAGGTGAGTTTATAGTCTTGGTTAAGTTTTTTAAAAAGCTCGATGATCTCCTGCGCCGTTTTGGAATCGAGGTTCGCCGTCGGCTCGTCGGCGAGGATGAGTTGAGGTTTCCCGGCGATGGCGCGGGCAATGGAGACCCGCTGCTGCTGGCCGCCGGAGAGCTGCTTCGGGAACCGGTGGCCCATGGTCTCGAGTCCCACCTGGGCCAACGCCCAGGTCACTCGGTCTTTGATTTCCCCTTGCGAGAAGCCTTTGAGCTGGAGCGGGAACTCCACATTCTCGGCCGCGGTGAGGATCGGCAGGAGTTGGTAGTCTTGAAAGATGAACCCCATGTAGTCGAGTCTGTGCTTGGTTCTCTCCTCGAGCGAGAGGGCGGTGATATCACTGGTGCCGTGCCGGAGTGTCCCGAGCGTCGGGAGGATGAGGCCCGCGATGAGGTTTAAGATCGTCGTCTTCCCTGACCCCGACGGGCCCACCAGGGCCATGAAGTCGCTCTCGGCGATCTTCAGGTTCACGTTCCGGGCCCCGTACACCTTTGTCTCCTCCGAGGCCTGGTAAACTTTTTCAACATTCACGAGTTCAAATTGCATTCTTGCTCCTCCGTATGACGCGGATAAGGGGGTAGATCATGGTCGAGCCCAGGAAAAAATATATCAGAAGCGGGACCTTCCAGTAATAGGCCATGATCGGATAGAACCGGACCAGGGGCTGGATGATGAGTCCTCCCATGATGATGGGTTGTCCGCCGGTGAAGAGTTGGAGATCAACCGGAAAGTAATAACAGAGAGTGGTCGCAACGTGGCCCAGGCCTGCGCCGATGATCACGGCGAGGGTTCCGAGCAGGAAGACTTCGATCATGAGCGCCTTGGCAACCCAGGAGGTCTTGGCACCGATGATGTTGAGGGTCTGGAACTCCTGCTCTCTCTCAAAGAAGGTGATCATGAGCGTGTTCGAGAGACCAAGGCTGATCACGAGGACGATGATGAAGGAGACGATCCAGGTGAAGTTATCAACGAACTGCACCGAGACTCCAATCTCGGGAAGGATCTCCGCCCAGTGAGTGACGGCGAGGCCTGGGAGCACAGGTGTCGAGTCGTCTTTCATGTTAAAGTCGACCCTCTGGTGGACTCGATCCGGGGCCATCGCGAGGAACTCTTGCGCACCCTGAATCTGGGTGAAGGCGAGCGACTCTTCGAGGTCACCGCCGCCGAAGTCCAGAAGTCCCACGACGGTCATGAGGTCGTTGGCGATGGATCCATCGAGGGCCTGACCGATCACCGCCACTCGGTCACCAATTTTGACGTCGATCCGTCGGGCGAGGCGTTTGCCGAGTATGATTTCTCGCTGGCCTTCGGGATCGAGGAAGCGGCCGGCGTTCACAGCTCGCGGAAGCGCGGTGAGGGCCCGTTCTCGTTCGGGCTCGATGCCTGTCAGGAGGACTCCGAGGGTCTTCTTTTCTCCTGACACAAACACCGGGGCCGTCACCCTGCGGGTCGAGGTGGCGAGGATGCTTTTGTCCTGAATCTCGGCGTCAGAGAAAGTCTGAAAGATATCGAACTCTTTCTTGTTCTCCTCGTTATAGTAGTTCCGATGGGTGACGTGATACTCCCCAGCGTACTGAGTGAGAAACTCCTTCATGACTTCCTTCGAGCCCGAGTTCGCGAAGTTCAGATCCCAGATGATGAAACCGGTACCGATGGCCAGGGAAAGGAGCATGATGAGTGTGCGCTTGGGAGCGCGCCAGAGGTTCCGGTAACTGAACTTCACCAAAAAGATGAAGGCCCTCATGCCTCAACCTCAAGACGACGGAGGGTCCGGTAGATCGACCAGAGGTAGCTCACGCCCAGGACGAAGATGACGAACGAGAACGTCACGGCGAGCTGCTGCAGGCTCAGGCGAGGGTAGATGATTCCCGGAAGTTTTATCCCCGCACGTTCGATGGAGATCCCGTCGCTCAGGAAACGAAAGTCAACGCCGCTCCAGGACTGGTACCCGATGAGACCGACCAGGATGAGGGCCGAAGAGGCCCCGGAGAAGAGGATCATGAGAACGACCTCGTAGAACCCCAGCTTCCAAAACTTTCCGACGGAGACGCCGATGACGTTCATCATCTTGAGCTCCTTGAATCGCTCCTGCCAGAGCATCCTCACCGGGGTCAGGATCGTCATCGTGATCGTGACGGCGATGATGAAGAAGAAGAACTTGATCATGCCATCGTGGAACTCGAGCACCACGGCCATCTCCGGGTTGAGTTGCTTCCAGCTCTTGAGCTCGAGGCCCTGGCCTGCGATCCGCTGCCGGATCACGGGTTCGTCTTGGATTCCGGGAGTGTTGATGACGATGCGGTTAAAGAGAATCTCTCCGGAGTTGCGGTTCAGAAAGAGTCGCTGCCAGGTGGGATGATTGATGTACACGAAGCGCTTCTCGAAGCTCATGCTATTGTAGTGGTAGATGCCCCGGATCTTGAGAAGTTCGGAGCGCAGGTCTCCGGTCACATCCTGGTAGTTCAGCACGAGCTGGTCTCCCACCGAAAACTTGAAGAGTCGGGCGAGTTCGCTCCCGATGACGACTTCCCCCTCTGTGCTCCCATCGACGAAGCTTCCAGCGACGATCTTCTGGGCCATGGGAAGGAGTTTTCGATGGAGCTCCGGGACCACGCCGATGGCGAAGAGGCCCGCGGCACCCTCGGGAGTTGAGATGTTTCCGTCGAGGACAACTTCTGGAGACGTGGCGAGGGTCGGGTGAGTCTCCAGGCGGGCGCGGAGCTCGGGGGTGTAGGGTCGAGGCTTTCCCGTGTCCGTCGTCTTGGCGTAGACGGGATCCTGGACCTGGAAAAAACCAGTGTTCGTGTTGACGACGGCCTCCTCGATCTGTCCGTTGAGGCCATCAAAGAACGCGATCACCCAGACGGCGATGACCACTGCCATGGACACCGAGAAGCCGATGAAGAAGCTTCTTCCCGTGTGGCGCCGGATGCTCTTCCAGGCAAATTTGAAAAGGTAGCGGTTTTCATCGTTCAGCATATAATCTACTTATGAATCCAGGTTTCGCCGTCCACGAATTTAGCCGTGTGTTCTTACTCACGATCCCTCTCATCGTCGGAGGCGTCGTGCATATGGTTGCGGTTAAGGCGGATATCCTATCTTACTTTAAGAAGCCCATACATCAAAGGTGGTTCGGACAAAACAAAACCTGGCGTGGCTTTCTCGTAATGCCCTTGGCCACGTGGCCCGGAGTCTTCTTAGCAAAGTCCGTGGAGCCCTTATTTGAGTTAAATGAGCCGCTATTTCGCAACCACTCCACCCTTCTGGTTGCGGTGCTCCTCGGACTCGGGTACTGCCTCGCCGAATTACCCAACTCCTTCGTGAAGCGACGTCTGGGGATCCGGGAAGGTCAAACGTCGGACCGGTACAAGTGGTTCTTCGTCATCCTCGATCAGGCAGATTCTGCCTTCGGCTGCCTTCTGGCGTACCGACTCCTGTTTCCCATCAGTATGGAAACGATGGCGCTGGCCGTCGGCTTCGGCACGGTCCTTCATCTCCTCATTAATGTGGCCCTTTACGGAGCGGGTCTTCGGAAGAACCCTCTTTAGGAATTGATATGGTTAAGCGTGTCTTTGTGTACCTCAATGAGATGTTCCCCCTTTCGTCATTCGTGGGGTCAATTCTCACGGCAGTCGCCGTTCAGTTGACCTACCTCCGGCTGTACGATGTCCGGGGCAGTTCGATCCTCTCCCTCGTGGTGCCCGGGCTCGTTCTCGCTTTCATTTCGCTCCTGATCCGAGTGATGGATGAGTTCAAGGACTACCAAGATGACCTCATCAATTTCCCGAAGCGACCGCTGCCTTCTGGGCGAGTCCTGATCACCGATCTCCGGGCGCTGGGTTTTTTCTGTGTCTTCATGGTGGTGTTTCTGAGCCTCACCTCACTAACGCTCCTCCTGTGGGCACTGGTCACTCTTGGATTCACGTACCTCATGCTGAAGTGGTTTTTCATCGAAGCGCGGATGCGAAAGAGTCTCCCGCTTGCCTTCGCGTCACACCACCCCATCGTCCTGTTCAACTTTACCTACCTCGTTTTGGCCTGCACGGAAGTGGATCCGCGAGTTACCTTTTCGAGCATCGGATTCATCCTCCCGATCTGCTTGATCTTCACGAACTGGGAGCTCGTTCGGAAGATCCGGGCGCCGGAGCAAGAGGACTCGTATACGACCTACTCAAAAATTTTTGGCCCAAGAACCGCGGTCATGATCGCCCTTGTCCTCCAGTTCGTCTATACTCTGGCCGTCCTTGCGATCTTTGAAAAACTTTCGACTCCGGGACTGCTCCGTGGGGCCTTCCTCCTCATCCAGGCAGGCCTCGTGTTCCCGGCGGTGCATTTTCTGGTGACCCTTCGGTTACCGCGGCCCCTAAAACCCATCGCGGAGGCGCAGATCCTCCTCGTGGTGTCAGTGCTTCTCGTCGGTGCCCTCCTATGAGTTTTTTGGCCGAAATGGTCCCCGTCGCACCGAAAGAGTTCGTCGGGGGAAAAGCGCACCAGCTTCAGAGGCTCATTTCCTGGGATGCCCCGGTCCCGCCCTTCTTCGTTATCACGACGATGGCTTACCGATGGTTCCGGGACCACGGTAGCTTTCCGCCGGACCTTGCTGAACGGTTTCAGCAGTTTTTCCGAGACCACCCGGTGGTCGCGCTCCGGAGTTCCATGATCGCGGAGGACGCCGCAGACTCCAGCTTCGCGGGCCTCTTCGACACGATCCTCGATGTCCGTGAAGAGGGCTGGCAAGAGGCCCTCAATCAAGTCTATCGGTCGCTCTCAAGTGACCGTGTCCGTGAGTATGTCTTCCATAAAAAGCTCGAGGTCAACCTCGAGATGGCCGTCGTGGTTCAGGCGCTCGTCCGGGTGGAAAAGAGCGGCGTTCTTTTTACCCGCTCCCCAGTCCCACCGACTGCGACCGTTGCGATCGACGCAGCATTTGGGATGGGTGAGGGGGTCGTCTCTGGCCACGCCGACGTAGACACGTATCGGCTAGCACGGACGGGAGAACTCGTGACGTCCACAATCTTCGGAGAGACCCCGGTTCTTTCGCAAAGCGAACTCGCTGTGCTACTTAAGCTGAGCCTCGGGCTCGAGGCCAAGGCCGGTGCTCCCAGTGACATTGAGTGGGGTCTTAAAGAGGGCACGCTCTTTGTCTTTCAGATTCGACCCATCACGCGGAGCTTTGACCCCCTCGTGTACTACGTTGACACGAACCTGTCTGAGTCCTACCCGGGGACCGTGAGCCCATTGACAGCTGCTTTTGTGAAGACCGCCTACCAGAACGTCTTCCGAGAGTCGGCGGTCCTCATGGGGGCCCGGGGCCCTCGGCTCGCGGCCCTTAACCATCACTATTCGCGACTCATCAGCCAAGTGGATAACCACCTTTATTACAACCTCGAGCACTACTACGCCGTTCTCCGAGCGCTTCCCGGTGGCGAGAGGAACATTGAGAACTGGCACAAGATGATCGGCGGAAAAGTGGCCGACCTTCGCATCCCGCATCATGAGACCGAGCTCACCCGGGCTGAAAGCTTCCGGACTGTGGGGGCCCTCGTCGGGATCATGCTCCGGCGCCGGTCAATCTTTTCTCGGCTCCTTACGGATCTCGAGCGACTGCGAGGGGAGATCGAAGTGGAGGCGAAGACGCGGCAGAATCCGGAGGAGCTGATCCGCTACTTGGTGGCGGTCACGAACCGTCCCCTCGGGTTTGGGCTCACGGTGGTGAACGATATTTTCATCATGATGGGCCTTGGGTATCTCACGCGGAAAGTGACATCGATGAGCCTCGATGAGGAGACAGTCATCGACTTACTCAAGACCGATGACGGGGTGGACTCGGTAAAACCGTTAGAGCACTTCAACCAGCTCCTCGTGGAGCTCGACGAACACTTCCTGCGGGAGTTTGCCGCCCAAGATCTTTCCATTGGCCTCGAGCCCTACGCGCAGATCTTTCAGAGGCTCCGGGCACAGGGCCGCGCGCGCGAAGTGAACCTCATCGAAAGTTTTCTCCTGAGCTACGGGGACCGCTCCTTTGAAGAGCTCAAGCTCGAGAGCCTTCCCCTGAGGAATAACCCGAAGCTTCTCTCCGACCTCATGCTCTGGTGTAAGAAGAATCCTCCTCGGACTCAGGCCCCGGGAACTCGCCCTGCGAAGCCGGATCTCGGATTCATCGGCAACCGGATCCTGCGGTACACCCGGGAAGCGGTGTCTGTGCGGGAGGCCACTCGACTCTGGCGCGGGAAGTTTTACCATCTCATCCGACAAATGGTGCTCGCTCTGGCCGGGAAGCTCCTGAAGAGTGATCCCGCTTGGAGCGCCTTCGACCTCCTCGATTTTTTCTCCCTCACGACCGAGGAGTGGCTCGAGTTCGCTGACGGCAAGATCTCGACCCAAGAAGTCCGGGCCCGCATCCGGGATCGTCGAGGGTGGAAGGAGAAGAAGCGCCACTACCCGGAAGTCCTGGCCTGGGTCGCTGAGGAACCTCTGCCGGAGCACACAGCGGCCCAGGTCCAGGGGGAGCTTGTGGGTCAGGGGGTGTCGCCGGGAATCGCAGAGGGCATCGCTCTGGTGCTCGACAACCCACGCGACGTCTTAGTTTCTGAGTTTCAGGACTTCATTCTAGTCACAAAGAACACTGACCCCGCCTGGGTGTACATCATGTCTCGGAGCAAGGGCCTGGTGTCTGAGAAGGGATCTCTCTTGAGTCATACGGCCATCATCGGTCGCGAACTGAACATCCCGACGGTCGTGGGCGTGCGAGGAGCGACACTGAAAATCAAGACCGGCGACCGGCTGCGACTGGACGCTGTTAAAGGGACGATAGAGGTACTATGAGTCTGCTGAAATCGTATCGGACTTTGAAGGCCTACCGGCGGGACCCCTTAGGGTTCGTTCAAGATTTGCATCGGGCCCAGGGCCATCGAGCGCGGCTAGAGATTTTCGGAAAGAAGCTCTTCATCGTGAGCCACCCGGAGGACGTCCTCCACGTCCTCAAAACGAACAACGCCGGGTACACCAAGGGGCGCACTACCAAGGCGCTCCGGCGGTTCTTAGGGAACGGACTCATCACCAATGAAGGGGCATCCTGGCGCAAACAGCACCGGATGATCCGGCCGGTGATGAACCTCCGGAGTGTCTTTGAGCTTGCGCCGAAGATGCTCGAGACCGTCGAAACTTTTCTGCCGTCATTAGACGCGGAAGCGGACCTCGATGGCTTCCACCAAATGAACAGGCTCACCTGGAGGATTATCCTCCGGACACTTTTCTCCCAAGAGCCGACCCCGGAGCTCGATGCCTGGCTCCACGAGATCCTCGAACTCATGCGCATCATCACGGCGAAAACGAGGTCATCGATCCCGCTCCCATTTTGGGTACCGACGGCCAACCACCGGCGACTGCGACAGATCATCGGGAAGTTCGATCGGCATGTTTTTGGTCTCATCCAGGAGCGACGGACCGGCACCCGAAAACAAGATCTCCTCCAGCTCTTAGTCGATGCACAAGAGGAGGGGACCGCCCAAATGAGCGACCGGGAAATCCGAGACGAGATCATGACCTTCATGATGGCGGGGCACGAGACCATCACCAACTCATTGACCTACACGCTGATCGAAGTCGCAACCCACCCGGAGTGTCGGCCCGAGTTAGAGCGCGAGGCCTTCGCGTTCTTTCAGCACCGCGAATTCGAGAAACTTAACACGGCTCCTTGGCATGGTGCCGTCCTCGATGAGGTCATGCGCCTCTGGCCCCCGGTCTGGGTCTTCATGCGGCAGGCAGAGGTCGCAGATAAGCTCGGGGATCTGGTGATTCCCCCGCAGGCCAACGTTGTCCTGGCCCCGATTCTGTCACACCGCTCGGCCGACCTCTGGGACTCGCCCCTGGAGTTCAGACCCGCGCGCTTTCTTCCGGAAGAAAGGAAGAAGATACCTGCCGGGGCCTACTACCCGTTCGGCCTTGGCCCTCGGGCTTGCATCGGTGCCTACTTCGCGGGCCTCGAGGCACGGATCATTCTCGCTTGTCTGGTTCAGCATTTCACCTGGGAGATCGTCGAACCCGGGCCCCAGCGCAACGAAGCGGGGATAAGTCTGAGGCCCGTCAACAACATCAGAATGAGATTCCGGAGGCGCGCATGAAACTGGTCACCGTAGAACGCTGGGATAAGGCCTTCTTTGAACTCTTCGTTGAGTTTCGAAACCGAGTCCACTCGCAGCTGCCGTCGAGTTTGCCAGAGACTCTCGAGGACTACGAGCGCTACTTCGGGCCCGAGAATCCTTTCGCTGCGGACTACTCCTGGGTCGGCTTCATGGTCCTTGACGGTGCTTCGGTTCGCGCAAAAGCGATCCTCGCTTGGCGCCGCGACGGTGCGATCGGGAACCTCGGATTCCTGGATTGGGAGAACAACCTCGAGGCCGCAAACGTCCTCGTCGACGCTGTCCTTCAGGCGGGTCGGTCGACCGGGCTCACGTCTCTGAAGACGCCGGTTGATCTCAACTTCTACGTCAAGTACCGCATCAAGTGTCCCGGCGGAGGGAAGCCCTTCTGGGGCGAACCCATCTACCCGGATTACTACCACGACCTCTTTGCGCGCACGGGGTTTAAAGAAATCGGACGATGGGATACCTACAAGATCCAGCGCCTGAAGGGAATCTGGGACTACCTCGTAAAACGGAAGAAGCTTGCCAAGAAGACCGACGGGAGTCACTCGAAGACGAAAGACAAGCGGCTCCGGACCACGGTCCGCTGCGTGCGTCCCGAAGATTGGGACGGGGAGCTCCGGATCATTCATCGGCTCTTCACCGAAGCCTACAAGAGCATGCCCGAGTGGGAGCCGATCAGCTTCCCGCAGTTTAAAGTCATCTACGATGACTTTAAATACATCATCAACTCTTACTACGCCTACATCGTCGAACTGCGGGGAGAACCGGTCGGATTCAGCATCAACTTCGCTGACCCCTTACCGATTCTCTTGCGCGTGAAGGGGCGCAAGCTTTCGAAGCTACGGAAGGCGCTTCTCCTGCTCCAACTCCGGACGAATCTCTCGACCCTCCTCATCGCTCATGTGGGAAAGGTCCTCGGGCCTCAGGGGGAAGAGATCAAAGGCGTGCAGATCCAGGTCTCGAAGAGGATCCAAGTGATCACCGCACTCATGCGCACGGTTCTGGTGACGTTCCAGATCAAGAATTCGCCGTCCCGGAGATCGTTCGAAGAGCGCTCCCAGGAATCCTACTCAGAGTACGTGCTCTACGGCCGCGACCTAGAGTGAGCTCTTCTTCTTATCGCTCCCGAGGACGAACCCGGCGTCCCGGGCGATCTCCTGGACCTCCAGGACGATGGCCTTGTTCAAGTCACCGATGTTCAAGAAATTCTTGCGACCGCTGAAGCCGAGCGCGAAGGTCTCGGCCATGCAGGCAAAGCATTCGTTTTCTCCGAGTGGGAAGATGAAGAAATCGAGGCTCTGCCCTTGCGGGATCTGCGCCACTCCACCCATGTGGTACGTGAGGTCTGGCCGCTTCACTTTGAGCTCTTTATGCATCTCGGGCGTGATCGATGGAGGAACAGCAATGTCGACCACGACGGTGTTCTCCCGGAAGAGGTCGAGGGTAAGAAAGCCGTTCGAAGCACTGGCGCCGCAGAGGACGATCTCGGCGTCACGGACTTGAGTAATGTCGGCGGTTGCGATCAGAACGCGCTTGACGTCTTCGAGCTCGAGGAAGCTCAGGAGATCCTGGTTCTTCCACTGCGCACGAACCACCTGACACACGTCCGAGGCCGCGTCCGATGAAGCGATCTCCGTCAGGATCTTCCGGAGCGTATCCTGGAACTTACTACTCGCCTCGATCGGTGTGTGATGGATGAGGATGAGCCTTCCGACGTGGTCGGCCATGAGACTCGTCGCAACGGACATGATATTCCCCGCTGCTCCAATGAGGGCGACGCTCGCCGTCGAGAGTTCGATGCGCTTCGTTTCTGCGGATCGGAGCGCAGACTGCACGGTCAGGGCGATCGTAAAGGCGTTCCCGGTTGTGAGATTGAGTCCCCGAGGATTCAAGTACAGACCGTTGCCAGAAACGATCGACGTAAACTGTCCCAGCCCAACGGTGCACGCACCGAGTTCCTTCGCGTAGTCGATGGCGTTCTGAACCTTCTGGATCACCTTGGATTTCTGCTTCGAGGTGTATGATTTTTTGAGTTCCTCAGAGGTGATCGGTACGGCCATGAGTAAGACATCCATCTCCTGGCCCGAGTTATCGACGAGCGTCTGCGAGTGATAGACTTCGAACTCCGCGAGCTCCTTCGTGAGAGCAAGTTTCTTCACGAGGAGTTTGCTAGACACTTTGTTCATCGGACTCGTCACGCGCTGGACGTGGCGCTCGTCGATGAGGTGACAAAGGAACACCGCCGTCCGGCGCTGCCCGGGAACGAACTCGTTCTTGAGCGCGGGAGAAGGGACGTTCAGGATTTCTTGGTTCGGGTACAGGGCAGAGAGAAGGTAGCGGAGGTTTTTCTCTTTCAGGGCCTGGCAAAGATTCTCGAGCCCACGGAGGAGCTCGTCGGTTTGGGATTCCTTGAAGTAGATACTCGGTTGGATCCGAAGCGTGAGGCTGTTTGACAGCGACGGAGTCGTCCGGATGCTTTCGTGGTTCAGGAGACAGGAGGCAAGGAGATAGCCCTGCATCTTCGCGTCACTGATGATCTTGAACTCGAAGCCCAGCCCTGCCAGACAGTCCTGGAACTCGATCGCAAGCATCAGTCCCTTGCCGCGAATCTCCTTCACGAGGTCTGGGAACTGGTCCCGCAGAGACTCGAGCCGAGTCGCCAGGTAGTCAGCGTTTCGAAGGCCCTGGGGAACCGGCGACGCTTCGTCTTGGAGGAGGTCAAGAACCGCGAGAGCGACGGCCGAAGAGAAGTCATCGTCCGCGAAGGTTGACGTATGGAGGAAGCCGAAGTCTTCGACGTACTTCTCTTGATTGATCGTCGTCGCGGCGATCTTCGCGACGCCGCCGCCGAGGGATTTGGAGAACGTGTAAACGTCGGCCGTGACGTCGCTGTGACTTCCCGAAGCGAGGCGGCCGGTGCGGTACATGCCGGCCTGGATTTCGTCGAACACCAAGAGGAAGTTCTCCTGGATGGAAAACTTCTTTAGCTGTGCGAGGAAGCTCGCGCTGACGGCGATGACTCCCGCCTCGCCCTGGATCGGTTCAACGAAGGCCCCGGCCAGAAGGGAGAAGGAGTGTCGGACCCAGGTGGCGCCGCTGGGCCCCAGGCCGATGAAGAGAAGGTCTCTTCGGAGGGTCTCCATCAAGGCCTGGAGATCCGCGGCTTCGATGAACTGGGAGACGAAGGTGGTGCGCGTATTTGAAGAGTCATCGAGGAAGAACGGATTCCGGAAGCTCTCGTTATAGGTGAGGCTCAGGGCACCCATCGTCTTTCCATGGTACGCGCGCTCGAGTGCTAGGAAGTGCGGATGCTCAGAGAGCTGACCTTCATTTACGACCCGAACGAGTTCGAGGAGACCATCGAGGTCATGGCAATTGGCCAGCTGGTGGAGGAGGTAAGACCTGCGCTCGGGGGACATCCGGAGGGAATCCGTTCGATGAATCAGTTCGGCGCGCAGGCCACGAACCACCGCGATCTGCTGCTCCGATTTTAAGCGCAGGATTCTGGTGACCGCGAGGTTCAGTTCTTTTTCAACCTCTTGCTGCAGCTCAAGGGCTTTTTGCCTAAAGTAGAGGAGGCAATGCTTGTAGGCCGCTTCCACCGCCTCGGTCCCCGTGCTGGAAAAGGTCGTCACCCAGGGGCCTTCCCCGGTTTCTTTCTTGAGCGTCTCCGAAAGTCGTGCCGCAAGCCGGCCTGCTTCCCGGCGATTACTCCCTTGGGTCAAGGAGGGGGCTCCGGCCTCGCGCCACTCTTGGACCTTCTGAAGGATCGAAGGGTGGCGGTGTCCAAGGATATTGGCCCCGTAGCCTCCGGTGACGTCAAGCGCTCGGTGAATCCGGTTGTCTTGCTGGTAGTAGAGGTAGTCGCCCTCTCCATGAAAGTATTGCTTCCCGAGCTCCATCGCTTCCAGGAGCCGCCCGGTCAAAGGCCTCGCGAAGAGCCGGAACGAATCCAGATCCTGTGCATCGGAGAGAGAGTCTTTCAGAAGAAGGCTTTTTTGTTGTTGTTCCATGGTGGGAGTTAGGAGCAAAGTCCGTGCCGGCCAAAGAGGGAGGTTCCAGTTCAGAGGGTCCCTCAACCGACTAGATCCTAGTCAGACCGTCTAAATCTTTGACACTTTAAAGTGGGCCATCTTGGTGGGCCGACGGAGGGAAATCGAGCATTCGGGAGACGCTTTGACCGAAGCGGTTGATGCTCCTCGAGCGTGCTTCTCTGCTCCCGGTAACCGATGAATTTAAGATGCTTTGACGGCCACTTTTTGATCACCTAAACTATCCGAACATGAGAGCTTCTCGTCTTTTTTTCTTCACCGTTTTGTTCGTTGGCTGCGCCATCAGCGCGAAGAAATCCGCGCTCCCCCGAGTCGTTTCGGAGAAGACCTTCGAGGCGGCCAGCGAGACCAGTGGAACTGAGCTCTTGCGAAGGAAGCAGCGCTACCTTGAGATCCTCTATGAGCAATCGATCGAGCCCTACTACGGGACTCCAAAGTGGGCCGAAAGTTGTCTCAAGGAAACGCAGATTGGAAAAGTATCGCGGGGGATGGCCATCTCGACCCTCTACCTTGATGCAAAAGCCAACCCCGGCGGCTGCCCCGGGGTCGACGGAAATAAAAAGGTCATCCTCGTTTTCGCTCACTGCCTCGAGAAGAAGGTTGTCCGGGAACTCCGGTTCGATTTCGTCCCAGAGTTCGACGTCGATCTAGCGACCCTATGCGCGTTGTAGCCCTCGTTTTCCTTCTCGCGGCTTGCGCGGGTGTCAAGAGACAGCCCGTTAGCGAGTACCTCGGTTCCGGAACTTCTCGACGAGAGTTCTACGTCGCTAGCGCCGATGAGGCCCGGAAACTGATCTCGCAAAAGAAGCGCTTCCTGGAGCTCCTGCTTGAGTCGGTCCGGTCTGCACCACACATCGGAGCACCTCTTCCTTGTCTCGACTCCCAGAAGATCTTCGGGCCGTTTAACAATGGGCTTCGACTCGACGCTTTGATTTACACCAGTTCTCCTACCAATCTCGGTCTCCCGGCCGGGACTTGTCTCAACACTGGCAATCGCCTCTCCTCGATTTTGTATGCCTATTGCCCTGCCCTCGGGGCGGTGGTGGAAGTCCAGATACGTGAGGGAGTGATCACTAATTATCAGAGGCTTGATTTATGCAACTAATCCTTACTCTTCTCCTTTCGATGCTTTCCGTCGCAGCTCATTCCTCGCCGGTGAACGAGCTGCTTGAGCTCCAGAGGTTAACCCTCGTAAACGGCTGCCGCCTCTATGCGCTGACGGGTGAATCGGTGGCAAGTTTTCCGGGGACCATGTGCATCTTTCTCCCCGATGGCACCTTCGTTTCGGGATCGGAGACGCACCTGCGCTATTTCTCGAAGACCGATGAGATCCTGTGGGAGATTCCCGGGCACTTTCACCATCAGCTTAACCTTAGTCCTGATGGGAAGCGGATCCTGGCCTTAAGCTCCGCTCCCGCGGGGAACGAACGGGAAGACCGGTTCCTAGTCCTCGATCTGAACGGGAAAATTCTCCACTCCCAAACGGCCCAGCCGCTTCTAACGGCGACTAAAACTTCTCGGGTCAATCTCCGGATGTCCGCCCCCATTGGGGCGCTCCGAATCGAGTCGAGCCATTTTAACAGTATCTATGAAGTTCCCAAGCTCGAGGCCCCGAATCTTCCACCGTATCTGCGCGAAGGGAACATCATCGTAAACTCGACGCACATTGGAGTTTTCATCCTTTCCCCGGATCTCCAGCAAGTCCTTTTCCATACGACGTTTGCGAACTCCCGCCGGCACAACGTTCACGACGTCCAGGTCACTCGCCGCGGGACGTTCCTGTACTTTAACAACATGGTGGAGTCCGGTCAGCCCCAGTTCTTTCAGGTCTCGGGCGCTGGGCTCCCGGACCTGTGGTCAGCGGTTAACGAACTCGATCCTCGGTCGGGGAAACTGGTGCAAACCTTTGAAGCTCAACCTCGCCACATCTTCTATTCGTTCATCTCTTCCAACGTCCAAGAAGTCACGGATGACATTTGGCTCTTCACCCACTTCATGAACGGCACCTACTTCTATTCGAAAAGCCGCCGAGAACTCATCCTGGCCGTGCCGGGCACCCATTACTCCCCCAGTGGCTTCATGCCGACGCAGCAGGTCCGGGCGCAGCGGCTGATCGAGTTTCTCCGCGCTCGCGAGCGGTAGCCGACTCGGACAGTCGGTCTGGGACGGCTTAACTTCCTCTCCGAGGAACCGATACGTGGAATGACGAAGGAGTCACCATGGAATCGGCGAAGTGGACTTACTACCAGTACCGGAAACCTCACGATTATCCAATCTACATCAGACTTTCGGCCGAGGCTCCGACCCCCAAGCTCATCCACCTTTTGACGGAACTGGGTTTCTCAGCGCTCTCCGACGCTGAAGGAAAGAAGGTCTCCCTTAGTCGGATGCACACACGGATTCTTTCGGTCCAGGAAGCGAGTGCCCGAATCCAAAGAGAGATCTCTGGCTCAGAGATCTTGGATAAGTACGGCGCCGAATCCCTCTCGCTCCAGCGCGGAATGCCCGTGTACACGTTCCGTAAGGTGGGCCTCATGGGGATGCCCTTTGGGAAGACCTTCTGGGAGCTCGCACTTCACCCCGACCTCGCGCACACGGATCAACTGGTCGGGCTCCGGATTGTCCTGGTGCGCTTCCTCGCTCAGGCGCTGTCTTACGCCGGCGTCCTTTGCTACTGGGGAATGGTCAAGGACGACGCCGTCATCGTCATGAAGCAGACGCAGTCATTCGGCGAAGCCGTTCTGATCGACTTCGGTCGGCGCCTCGTCTTCTCCAATGGTGGTGAACTTCGGATCGGCGCCGGGCTTAAGATCATCCGAAAAGACAAAGAGTCTCGAACGGCGGCGCAGATGTCCCGCGAAGACCTCATCGGATTCCTGAGCGTCAGCACCTGCCTCTTGAGTTTCACGGGGATCACCCCGATGATGAAAAAGGCTATCTACGACCTGAGCTCCAGCGCGAGCGGGGCCTACGCTGTCACCGAACTCACGGCCAATCTGTAGTTGTCTTCGCTCTTCGACTTCGCTAAGCTAGCCCCATGAACGAATGGATCGATCCTGTTATCTTTTCCCTGGGCCCACTCCAAGTCCGTTGGTACGGCGCTATGTACGTCCTCGGTTTCGTGATCGGTGGCGCCATCCTAAAGTACCTCGCCGACAAGAAGTTCTGGCCCCTGCCGAAAGAGGACATCGATAAGTACGTCACCTCCCTGATCATCGGGATGTTCCTCGGTGCTCGCTTTTTCTACGTTGTGATCTATAACTGGGAATACTACTCCGTGAACCTCGCCGATGCGTTTGCTGTCTGGAAGGGGGGCCTCTCGTTTCACGGAGCCGTCTTCGGGATGTGCATCGCGACCTACCTCTTCGCCCGCAAACACAAGCTCCACTTCTTTCAGATCGCTGACTGCATGGCCGTCGCCGGATCTCCTGGTCTCCTGTGTGGCAGGCTCGGGAACTACATCAATGGCGAGCTCTATGGACGTGTCACGGACTCCTGGGCCGGTGTCGTTTTTCCCGGCGGTGGGCCGTTCCCGCGGCATCCGTCCCAGCTCTACGAAGGCTTTTTAGAGGGGATCCTCTTATTCTTGATTCTTTTCTACGTTCACCGCCGACAGCGCATCTACGGTGTCGTGAGCGCGGTCTTCCTTTTGGGGTACGGCAGTTTCCGTTTCATCGTGGAATTCTTCCGGGAGCCCGATGCCCAGCTCGGGTATTACTTTGAGTACTTCACGATGGGCCAGTTCTTGTGTCTCGCGATGATCGCCTTATCCTACTTCATTCTTCAATGGGCCAGACGGGCCAACGTTCCCAATCCGTACCTCCCGCAGCGGGCGTCGGATTAGCGGTTCGCTCGCTTCATCTTTTCGATGATCGGTACCGACGCCGGTTCTAAGCGTTGGACTGAATAAAAGATGGGGAAACAGGTGATCGTACAGGCCGCGCTGTAGACGTGCTTGAGGGGGGCCGCGTCCCAGACGTAAAACGCTTCTTCCCCAGTTCTCTTGTAGCTCGTTTGTTTGCCCAGTCGGTTCACGAGGGAGCGAAAGAAAACGTCGTGAAGGAAATAGCTCGGCAGTCGAGCGAAGAAGTCTTCGATGACGCCCTCCTTCGCCTGCACGATGACGGGAAATTTGTAGCGTAGCTGCGCCACTTTAAACTTCAACGTCTGAATCCCATCCAGCGTACTTACGGCTTCGCCTTTCCCGTGCTTCGCCTCCAGGGCCGAGACCGCCTTCCCGGGAACAAAATCTCCGAAGGCATCCAGGCTGAAATCATAATTCGGGGCCTCAACTTTCGCCATTAGAGGTTGAAACATGAGCAACAAACATGGCAAAATGATAAGAAGTTTTCTCATGGTCATAATCTTAGCACTGAATCGGAGCTATTTTGCTCTCATTTAGATACCTGAGTTTTTTGGTTTTTTAAGGGGAGAACTGTTTTGTTACCTGTGTAAAGCTCGTTTTTGGTCCTAGGAAAACTTTTGGTAAATAACTGAAATAGCTCCAGTTCTAGGCCATCGGGACAATATTTTTTGCCTTCTTTGTCGATAAGATGCTTTGGATTATCCTATTTGTGATGGAGTATCCTACTTACTTCAGGAAGATTGAGGGATTGAATGATTAAGCTGGCCCTGTTGCCGTTAACGGTTCTGTTGTTTCTTACGTCGTGTTCAAGCACCAAGACGAGTAGCAAACGGCACAAGAATAAGTACAACCCCTCTGTCGCTGAACAAGCCGAGTACTACCGGGTGCAAGAGCAGTTGATCGAGAAGGATCTTCCCAATTGTAGCGGGTGCATCCACGGAAGTGCCCATGAGTTGACGTTCTCGGCCCCGCTCCGGACCTATGACATCTCTCCCGAAGCCGCCCATGAGCTAGGTCTCAGGAACACCAAGTTTGACATCCCGATCGTCTGGAACAAGCAAACGGCCATGTGGGTGAAGTTTTTCACAGGCAAGGGCCGTCGGCACTTCATCAATTATACCCAGCGCGCCGGCCGTTACGCCCCGGTCCTTTCAAAGATCATGGCCGACAACGGTCTCCCCCGTGACCTCATCTATCTTGCGATGGCTGAGTCTGGCTTCCAAAACCATGCCCGGTCTTGGGCCAAAGCCGTGGGGCCTTGGCAATTCATGCCGGCCACGGGTCGGAAATTCGGATTGAACATCGACTGGTACGTGGACGAGCGCCGTGACCCGCTCAAGGCCACCATCGCCGCAGCGAACTACCTGAAGACCCTCCATGGTCTCTTCGGTTCCTGGGAACTCGCTGCCGCCGGCTACAACGCCGGCGAAGGGAAGATCGCTCGCGCGATCCGGATGTACCGAACCAACGATTTCTGGAAGCTCACCAACGGACGCTACCTTCGTCCAGAAACTAAGAACTACGTGCCCAAGATCATGGCCCTCGCGATCATCGGCAAGAACCTCGACGCCTTCGGATTCAAAGACGAGGTGAAGTTCGAGCAGGCGCTGGACTACGAAGAGATCATGGTAAAAGGTAACGCCGACCTCTACGAAGTTTCCGAAGTGCTCCAGCTCGATTTCGAAGAGGTCAAGCGCTACAACCCCGAGATCGTCCGCTGGCAAATCCCGCCCTACCTCGAGAGCTATCCACTGCGCGTGCCTGTGGGAGCGAAGGATGAGTGGGAGGAGTACAAAGAAAAAGACTCCGTTGTGGCCGACAGCTTCAAGACCTACGTGGCGACCGAGGTTTCGTCGCTCCAGCACATTTCGAGAAAGTTTAAGGTGCCCGTTGATGTCCTCGAGGAGCTCAATCCGGATCTTACGAGCGCCTCCCGGATCGCCCCCCAGACCACCGTTTATTTGCCGTTCCGCGAAGATCATTCACTCCGAGATGGTCTTTATGCCGACATTTACGAGAGTCCCACGAAACGGAATAAATCTCGGTCCAGTCGCAACGATCGGGTCATTGCCTCGTATCTCAAGAAAGGCCGTCTGATTAAACACCCGTCGGTTTTTTACACAGTTAAAAAAGGGGACACCCTTTGGCGCGTGGCCCAGCGGACTGGAGTTCCCATGAGCACGATCATCCGGACGAACCGCCACCTCATCAAACGGCGCCAGTTGCTCCCTGGAGATAAACTGGCCATCCGCTAGGTCTCGACGATTCTACGTTTGTCTTTTAGAAGGTGATTCTTTTGGCCTGTACGGTTAAAGACACCTGCTCAGCGCCCGTGTTCCCGACCTCAATCTTGGACACCGGGCCTTCCGTTGTAAGGATCTGTGGTCGCGAGAGGACGGTGCGCGCTCCGGTTTTATCAACTGAGCCGAGGGTGAACTTGATCAAGATGCCCGGGGCACCCGTTCCTTTGAACTCGGTCGCAACGACCTCTAGAAATCTTCCCTGAGAATTCCAAGTGGTGGAGACCGTTGCAACTTCACTGTCCTTCACGATGACTCTGGGGGAAGCGACGTGCTTGCCATTCATCGTGAGATCAATCGTTAAATCGTAGCCGTTTCCGGCAAGTGCAGATCCTGCGGTGAGCGCAAGAACGAGTGCTAGAACCTTCATAAAACTCCGTATCTTCTCTGGCCGTCCTCTGGATTCGAACTCAAAAGCAGGTGAGTCAAAGTTTAAAGTCGACGAACCCGACCAATCCACTTGTAATTCCTCTGGTGGAGAAGCTAGAATCGCACCATGAGTTTTGGATTATTAAAGCGCTTTAAAGAAACAAAGACCAGCAGCTTTCACGGAAAGACCGCCGCCCATTTTCAGCACCTCATTCTCGGTCAAGACCTTGGTGCTGTCCTGAAGTTAACCGAGCTCCTTCGAACTCACCCAGCGGAGTCTGTGCAGCTCATCACCTCGAGGCCTCTCACGCGACAGGGGCTGGTGGAGAGCTATGAGTTCGGTGTTTCGCACCTTCGTTCGCCGGCGGCCGTCGAAGGAATTTATCGGCGCTTTCACAACGCCAAGATGCTCCCTCAATCAAAGGAAGCGGCGTTCTACAAAGATGGAAAGTTTTATGATTTCGGAGGCCGGGCGAAATCGATGGACCTCCGGACCGGGGAAGACTTCTTCGCCGCGAAGGGATACCGGCTCGACGTCGCTAGCCTTTTTCATCCTGAAGACTGGGAAAATCTCGATGCGCTCCTGTCGGCGCACTCGCAGATCCGAATCTTCGAAGGAATCGAGAAGACTGCTCCTCAAGATCTCGTTGAGAAGAAAGAGTGGTCCCTGACCTTCAAGGATTTTGGTCTCTCCAGCTGCGAGCATCTTTATGTTGCCTTTTCGCCGAAGAAATTTTTAGGGCTAGTGGATAACAAAGATGATCTCACACCGGAGCTCATTGACCTTTGTAGCGCCGTCCAGATTCAAGCGGCGATCTCCGTGAGCTGGAAGCTTGACCGGGAAATGTACCCGGAGGATCGGACCCTGTTCGTGCCCCAATCGATGACCCATGAGTGGGGTCATTTCCTGGTGGAGTTCACTCCGTACAATCACCAAGACCAAGAGCAGGTCTGCCACGTCCTCTACCTCATCCAGGAGGAAGAGCCCCAGTCAGAAGATCTGGCCGGGAAGATCAAGCTCATGAAACGAGTCCTCGATCGCGTGTTCCCGGACATCGACAAGCACGTCAAAAAAGAATACATCCGCTTCGACGAAGAGATGTTCATCTCCGGGGTAAAAGACGCCGCTGCAGAACAGCTTGCGTTCGACTATCCCACCCTCAAGTTCCTAGGCCAGGCGACGCCGATGGTGGCACCGCTCACGCAAGAAAAGTACCTCTCCCGCGCTCTATTAAGTTAGTCATCATAGGAGTTTTCATGAAAGTTATCCTCGCCCTCTGCCTCCTCGTCTCTGCGTTTGCGGCCACGGCCCAGTCGCGCTTGGTCTCGATCGATGCCTTCGACATGTCCTACACCGGCGGCCTTCTCATCGGTTCGAGGAACGCGGCCGGCAATCGGAAAGACGAAGACGAAACAACCTTTCGCTTGAACCTCAACTACGCGCAGTCCCTCCCTCAGTACGAAGGACTCATGTGGAAGGCCCAGGCCTATTTCAACCGCACGGACATTGATCAGGGCAGCAACGACACCCTCGATTCGCGCTTCGGAGCGGCCGGCGGACTTCTCTACAACTTCCAAGCTACCGACGTCAAAAACTCTTTCCTTGCCTCGGCGATGGTCGGTCTCGAGCGCCAGACCATTGAAGAGGCCGGTGTCGATGATGAATCAGGTCTCAACATGTTCCTCCTCTTCGAAGGCGGCAAGCGCTGGGACATGGGCGAGTACGCCAAGCTCAACATCTCTTACGCTCCAACCGTCGCCTTTCAGTGGAAGCGCTTCGGCGGTGACATCCGGGACGAGTACTACAAGTCCGAAACCGAACTTCGATTCAACTTCCTCAAGTTCGACATCCTCTTCTAAGTTTTTTCTTACTTTGACGGTGTTTAAAAAGCTGCTCTTCGGAGCAGCTTTTTTTTGCTCTTTTCCAAGCGGTAGGGGCAAACAGTGTCAAAATTTTGATGCTCGAATGATCAACATCTAGTCCTTAAAGAGCTAAAAAAATATTGCCAAAGGAGCGTAGGTTGTTGAGACTTATAGTTACAAATTAGTGAACGTTTTAGTTAACCATGAAAGACAATGACTATTAGTCATTACTAAACAAGGAGATCACATGAAAAAACAGCTAACAGTTGCACTCGGACTCGCTGTTCTCGCAACACCGGCTTTCGCTACTAAGGCACGTCTTCAGGCCCTCGGCGAAGACAGCTACGGCTCTCAGTACATCAACGACAACCGGAACATCTGGTTGAACGCTGCTCAGATCAACAACCACAAAGACCTCGTGACGTACGAGTTCGGAACTGAGAACTCTGGTGATGACGCTTCTTCTCCACGTGGAGAAGGTGGTGTTTACAAGGCCATGGGGAACATGGTTTACGGCGTTCAGTTCGGTGGCGCTTCTAACACTGCAAACGCTCTCCGCACAGGTGCGGGCCTCACAGGCGCAGCTGAGCAGAACAACATCGACGTGTTCGTCGGTGGCGACGCTGGTCTGAAGTGGGGCGCGAACCTCGGTTACGCTAAAACTGCTGACGAGTCAGGTCCTCTTTCTTCTGAGTCTATGAGAACTCGCCTCGGTGTTATCATGGGCGACTTCCAGGCTTACGGTAACGTTAACCTCATCAACAACGCGAAAGGCACTGATGGAGATAAGTTCGAAGGTGACCTCGGCTACCAAGTCGGTGTGATTCAAGCTTGGGAAGGGAACACAGTGTTCGCTGATTACCGTTCTTTCGAAGCTGAGAACACAACTCAGAAAGACGACATCGGTCTGAAGCGCCTCGAAATCGGTCTCGGCCGCGTTGAGCGCCTGAACGATAAGTCTAACCTCTTCGTGAAGGCTTCTTACCTCATGAGCGAAGTTGAAAACGACGCTTCAACAAACAACTTCGGTGTTGGTAACTGCGGCACTGGTACAGCAGCTGTACTTTGCGAAGAGTACAAGACTTCACAGGTTCCTGTGACTGTCGGTCTCGAAACTGAAGCGACTTCTTGGCTCACACTCCGCGGCTCTGTCGGCGCGGTTGTTTGGGGCTCTGAAGAAGACAAAGACAACGAGCGCACGATCCAGAACGCAACCATCATCAACGCTGGTGCGACTCTGAAGTTCGGCGAACTCTCTGTTGACGGTGTTATCGGTAACTCTGCTCAAGGCACAACTTCTTCTGCTAACGGAACAGATTCTGGTACCCTCCGTTCAGACGTCCTCATGTCTCGCGTCTCTATGACTTACCGTTTCTAATCTCCACAAGAGATCAGATTTTTGGGGCCCGGTTTTCCCGGGCCCTTTTTTTTCGCCCCGGTTCCTTTTGGCCCCATGCTTCTGTCAGGAAAATCCATTAGTTATTTTCGAAATGAAAGAGTACACTTTACCGGAAACACAAGGAGTCTCCTCGATGAGAAAATTGTTTGCGGTGGCCGCTTTCTTGGCCGTGTCTTCGTCCCACGCTGCTGAAGAGTTGAAGTTCGGTGATGTAAATTACTTTCTTAAACAGGGGCAGTTCAATCTATCTCAAGATTTGAGTCAGACCTTTTACAAAGAAACTCCGAAAACGGGCTCCGAGCTGGAGACGCGAGGAGTCCTGTCTGAGACACGCTTCGGGTTCGGGATCACCGATCGACTCAACGTTTACCTCGGCGTCGATTATGCCTACGATCGCGAAGTGGAAGACCTGAAGACGACCACGAACGCCGCTTTCTCACAGGACGGCTTCGCCGCTCCGACCCTTGCTGCTAACTACCGACTCATGAGTCAAAACACTGACCGCTACAACGTGGATTTCGGGGCCGTAGCTCGGATCAATCTCGAAGATGCTGAAACAGGCTATTCGGTGGGTCAAGATTCCGCTGATGGGAATTTCTCCACAGGCCGGAATGGCCTTGAATTGAATGCTCGCATGGGCCGGAAATGGAACGAGGCCAATGAATGGCAACTCGCCGCTGGTGCTACCTATCACCAGGATGGCGAGCGTGTCCAGAAGGCATCGTCAAATGATGAGACCTACGACATCGATAGTTCTCTTGATACCTACCTGCGTGCGACCTACCAGTACCGTCCCGTGAATGAGTTCATGATCCTTATGTCCGCACAAGCAACCCGTCTCGGAGAGGTTGATCAGGAATCAGATTCTAATCGCATCGTTGATCCTTCTCACGTTGACCTCGACTTCGTTTTCCGGGCCAAGTACTTGATCACCGACACACTCATCGGAAGCTTCCGCTACGACATGGCCCGTAACGCACGCTACGACCGTGAGGTGAATGGCTCCGGTATCGCGCTCAAGCGTCGCCAAGATTTCTTTGGTATCGGAGTTGATCTCCTTTTCTAATCACTCCTTATCCTGACTCCGGGAGCGCCTAAGCTCCCGGCACTTTAAAATCCCCCAAAGTAATTTTTCCCTTTCGATCGGTAGGTTTTCATCATCGATGAGGCGCTCAACTTTTTTGATGAGCGTTTCAATTTCTGCCAACTGTTCTAGGATTTTAAGCGAGTGCTGAATGATCATATCTTCCTCCTGAGTATCAATAGTAATACCTTTGTTTGGTATATCAAACAATTTTCGGACTTCCCTGAAAATCTCAGAACTTAGAGTGTTGCGTTATTGATATTGCGGTAGGGTGTGTTTAAACTTAAGGGATGATAAAAAATTCGATGAATCGTCGCAAGTTTACTCTCGCTTGGGGGAGACAGATCTTCTTTGGCCTCTCCTGGCCATTTTCCTGCCTCATCGCTCTTCTCTATCTCCGGAGTTTCATTCTTCCTGAAACGCAGATCGATTGGATCTATCTTTTTGTGACGTACATCGGGCACATGGGTCTTCTCAATGCGGCCCTCTACTTCCTCCTCTTTTGCCCAGTGATTTTGGTCCTTCCGAGTTACTACGTTTCTCGGATCTGGGCCCTACTCCTGATCTTAGCGCTGAACCTCTTTATCTTCGTCGATGCTCTCTCGTTTTCGAGCTTCCATTTACACATCTACAGTTACCTATCAAAGCTCCTCGCCGAACAAGGCATCCATCACCTGATTGGTTCTGGCGCCGGAATGATGGTCCTTACGACCGGTGCCTTGGTCATGAGCGTCTTCCTTTGGGTCCGCGGTGAGGTTCTCTGGCGCTACATGTCTGGTCGATTCAGCAACCCGATCCGAAACTGGTACCTCCTCCTTATCCTCTTGAGCCTCGTGACAAGTAAGGTGTTGCATCGGACGAACGACATCCATCCGAAGCTCGCTGACATGTTTCCGCTTAACTTCAATCTTCCTCGACCTCCGCGGGACTTTCATGACAACCGACGGTTCTACTACCCCTCAGACAATCTCGTGTGTCAGGGAAAACAAAATCCCAATGTCGTGATGATCGTCCTCCGCGAATGGAGCACGACCGACTACACCCCTGAGCTCATGCCCCAGACCTTTCACATGAAGCGGCACGCGCTGAGCTTCAATACCAACATGGCCGTCGCCACGAACATCGAGGGTGGACTCTTCTCCCTTCTTTATTCTGTGCCTGCATCCTACAAGTCCTCTCTCGACACGAACGCTAGGCCCGCCCTCCTCCGGGAACTCAAAGATCGGAGGTACGAGGTCGTCACTCTTGATACGGGGAAATCCACCGTGGGAGACGCATCCGAGGATGTTCAAACGATGTCTCGTTTTCGAACCTGGCTCACCAATCGTTCTGGCGGCGAACAGCAACCGTACTTCTTGTCTGTGGTCTTGAGCCAGAGGTCGCTAGAAGCGGATAAGCTCATCCATCAGGTCATCGTGGACCTTCAGAGAGAGGAGCTCCTTCGAAACACGCACGTCTTACTCACAGGGGCCTTCCCGGGTGCGAGCGGATCCTACGTTCCGCTCCTCTGGGTGACTCCGGAGCGGAAGGCCGCGGATTTTAACCACCTGACCTCACAGTACGATGTGCTCCCGTCTTTCATGCAGCGGATCTGGTCTTGCAAGAAGGCCTTCAAAGCAGCGAGCGTAGGGGAGCCGCTTGAGAAAAAGGAGCGTGATTGGATCCTCGTGAGCGGAACCGACGAGTTTCGGATTGTTGATGTCCGGAAGGATACTGTCATCTCTGTGACGAGTGGCAAAGTTTCTGCGCCCGTGACGAACGCGCGCTTCGAGCTCATCTTCGCTGGCCTCAAGCTTATGACCAAGTTCAACCGCCCGAACTAGCTCCTGCGGCGGAGTCTCACCAAGGTCTCGAAGTGCGAGGTGTGCGGGAACATGTCGAAGATCTGGGCCGCTTCGACTTCATACCCGCTTGAGAGCTTGAGAAGATCCATGGCGAGGCTCGTGTAGTCACAGCTCGAATAAAGAATCGTCTGAGGCCTCGCCGCGAGAAGGAGTTCAGAAGCTGTGCCGATCCCTCGGCGTGGAGGATTCACGAGGATGATGTCCGCAGCAAAGGCCTTGAGCTCATCTCCGACTTTCTCCGCGTTGGCCTCTTTGAATTTGAGCTGGTGAAGTCCGAGGTCGGTGGCCGATCGATTCGCCGCGATGACGGCGTCCCCATTCAGCTCTATCCCAAGTCCTTCTGAGACATACGGGGCACTGAAAAAGCTAAACGCACCCAGGCCACAGAAAAGTTCCAGAAACCGATCCCCGGGGGAAGCTCGGACCCACTCCGCAGCAGTCCGGTAGAGTTCACCCGCGATGGCTTGATTCGTTTGCACGAACGCGCGAGGATCCATTCCCAGTGTGACCGGGCCAAGCCGATGTGGAATCGAGGTCGCCTCCGTCAGGAAGATCTCCTCTTCGCCCTCTAAGACCGCCTTATGAACCGGTTGGATCGTCGCCGAGAGGCACGTCAGACCGGGCACTCGATCCATGAGAAAGCTTTGGTGTTTCCGGAGCCGGTCTAAGGACTCCTTGGAGCGGAGGACAAATCGCAGGTACAGCGAGCGCGTCTCTGGAGAAAGGAAAAAGATGAGGCCCTTGAGTTCACCCCTGCGCTCCGAAATCTTATACGGGACCAGGTTCGCGAGTGTGATGAATTCTTTCACCGTCGGAAGACAGGCATTAATCTCTGCGACGTGCAGCGGGCATTGGAGGAGCTCCCGCCCTTGGTCCGGAGATTCCTGACCGAGTAATCCGATGACGGGAGCTTGAGCTTCTCCAGTCACAATGAATTTAGCCTTGTTTCTGAAGCCCTGAAGCGGGGAGGGCACGGAGGGCAAGAGCTTCACCGGTGCGAGCGCTCCGAGTGCCTCGCAGAGGATCGCTTCCTTCCGTCTCAGCTGAAGGCCATACTCTATTCCGAGTTGATCACAGGAGCGGCAAACGCCTTCATTAAAATATCTGCAAAAAGTCTTCATCGGTTATTATCATACCGACACATGAGCACTCTCACACCAGTAAGCTTTAAAAAACTCCGGACAGGGTGGCGACTTGGCCTCTTCGTCATGGCCGTCTTCATCGGTGTGCTTCTGACGCTCGCCGGGATCTACTCTTCCCAAGACGTCGCCCAGCTCAAGACTCACTACCCCCATACCATCGTCAAGAAAGACTCGGTTACCTACGAGCTCCGAACGGCACGACCTCGCTCCTGGGTGGGCCTGACGGCAATCTCTCGCTATGCCAAATGGGCCATTGTTTTGTCCGAGGACTGGAGTTTCTACCAGCACCAAGGCCTCGATCTGGCCCAAATCAAGGCCGCCATCGGGGATATGCTCACCGGCGGGAAGTTCCGCGGGGCGAGCACGATCTCTCAGCAGCTCGTGAAGAATCTCTACCTCTCGCACGAGCGCAGCCTTTGGCGCAAGATCCGCGAGGCGGTCCTTACCCACAAAGTCGAAGCGACGCTGACGAAGAATCAGATCCTTGAGATTTACCTCAATGTCATCGAGTTCGGCCCTGAAGTCTACGGCATCAGTGCTGCAGCGGCGTTCTATTTTCGAAAGAGGCCAGCGGAGCTGAATCCACGAGAAAGCGCATTCCTCGCCATGCTCCTCCCGGGTCCCAAGCGCTACTCGGTGTCCTTCCGGAAAAAGAAGCTCACTCGATTTGCAAGGAAGCGGATGGATGCCATCTTAGAAAAGCTCAGAATGGCCAAGGTTCTCACGCCGCAGGAATACGCCAGGGAAGTTCTTCGGAAGCTCGACTGGGAGCTCTGACTAGAGGAGATGGCGCAGACACTCGTAGGCAACCGCCGTCGCCACGTTCGAGAGATTCAGGGATCGGATCTCCGTTGAAAACATGGGGAGCTGATACATTTGGTGAGAAAATTTTTCCTCGATCTCCCTCGGGAAGCCCCGAGTTTCCCCCCCGAAGATGAGGTAGCAGTCAGGGGCGTAGGGTGCGTCGTAGTGAAGCTTCGCTCCTGTGTTCTCAAAGAACAGAAGCTTCTCTCGAAGGGGCATTTCCCGGGCCAGGAAATCGTCCCAGGAGTCGAACTCTCGGAGCTTCACGTGCTTCCAGTAATCAAGCCCGGCGCGCCGAACCGCTTTCTCGTCGATCTCGAACCCGTAGGGTCTGATGAGAATCAGCTCCAGGTCCAGCGCGACACAAGTGCGCCCGATGCTCCCGGTGTTTCCGGGAATCTCGGGCGCAAAAAGGACGAGCTTAAACTTACTTGGCATTCACTAAGAGATGAGTCAGGGTCCGCACGATGAGCCCCGAAGCTCCGTGCGCCGGACAGTAAGGAAGGTGCGACTGACCGTCCACGACTCCAGCGACATCGAGGTGTGCCCATTTGACGTCGTTCTTGATGAACTCTTCGAGGAAGGCCGCACCGATCGCCGTGCCCGCGCGCATCGGTGTGCCGATGTTCTTGATGTCGGCGATCTTCGACTTGATGTCCTGGCGCCACTCGTTGATGATCGGCAACTGCCACATGTACTCGTCGCTCGCCTTCGCCGCCTTGAGGATTTCCTCGATCCACTTCTGATCGTTTCCGAGGACGGCGCAGACCTGGTTCCCGAGGGCCACCAAACAGGCACCCGTGAGAGTCGCAGCGTCGATGATGTAGTCGGGGCCCTGGTCACAGGCGTAGTCAAGCACGTCTCCGAGGATCAGGCGTCCTTCAGCGTCCGTATTAAGGATCTCAACGGTCTTGCCGTTGCGAGCGGTGACGATGGCGTCCGGCACCGTGGCGTGCTCGTTAATGGCGTTGTCCGTGATAGCGAGGATGCAGGTGATTTTCACCGGCGCCTTCTCGAGCACTGCTGCCCTGAAGGCCCCGTAGACTGTGGCGGACCCACCCATGTCATTTTTCATCCCGGCCATGCTCGTGCCCGGCTTGATGCAGTAGCCGCCGGTATCGAAGGTGATCCCTTTTCCGACGAGGGCGATGTGCTTTGTCTTCGCCGTGGCCTTCGCTGGCTCGTAGGTCAGATGCACGAGCCGCGGCTCGAACGCCGAGCCTGCGTTCACCGAGAGAAACATTCCCATCTTCTCTTTCTGGATCTGCGCCTTGTTGAGAATTTTAACCTTCACGCCTTTGAGGTTTTTCTTCACGTCGGCTTCTAACCGGCGGGCGTACTCTTCGGAGTGGAGCACGTTCGGCGCTTCGTTGACGAGGTCCTTGGCCACATCGATCGAGCCGCAGATGTTCCACGTAGATTCGAGGGCCTTTTCAACCTTGGCCTTGTTCTTCTTCTCGACGTGACCCAGAACGAGAGTGACCTCGATCACCTCGGGCCGCTTGGACTTGTACTTATCAAACGTGTAGTCCGTGAGGAGAGCAGCTTCGGCGATGAGCTGGGCGGTGAGAACTTCGTCGCGAACGACGTTAAACCCGGGCACGTCGAAGGCGACGGACGTGTACTTCGACGCCTTCGCGGTTTTAAAGAGTTTTGCCACGGCCTTCCGGATGTCCTCAGGCGAGGCCTTCGTTTTATCGCCGAGGCCCATGACCCAGACGGTTTCTCCGGTTGCTCCCGTGAACGACAGTGTGTCATCCTTTGCCGCTTTGAAGGTCTTCGCGGCACGGAGGTTGTGGAATTCCTCCCTGAGGCCTTGGTCGCTCCAGTGTTCGATGGAGACCGAAGTCTCTTTCCCTTCGGAGACCTTGGTCTTTCCCTTTGTGGAGGCGGCGGCCTTCTGGAAGGCGGTGAGAATCTTGAGGTCAGCGCCGAGGAAAAGGTCACCGATCGTGTCGAGCTTAATTTGCATGAGGACTCCTTTTATAGTCACTCCATTCTGCCATTTCTTGAAGGAAAGGTGAATCTGGAGTACCTTCTTATTTGTGACTAAATTCTTACCTCGGGGCCTATGAAACTCCTGCTGCAACGGTACCTCGCCGCCCAATTCATCCTTCCCCTTGTCCTCAGCACGGTGTTTTTCATTTGCTTCCTTTTGACCTTTGAGCTTTTCCGGATGACGGAGCTCCTCGTGACCCGGGATGTCTCGCTTTGGTTCATCCTTAAGCTCGTGGGAAACATCGCTCTGACCTTCGTCCCACTTTCATTGCCCATCGCAGTGTTTTTCTCTACGATCTACTGCCTGAATCGGCTCTCCGCTGACTCAGAGTATATTGCTATGCGTGCCGGAGGCCTCACCAAGCTTCGAATTCTCATCCCGTTTCTCCTCGTCGCAGGCCTTCTCTCGGCCAGTGTCTACCAACTCAATCAGACGGTCATTCCTCTCTCGAACAAGGCCTTCCGGCAGAAAGTCACCTACCTCACCTCGAGCGGTCTCCTGGCCGGCATCAAAGAGGGCCAGTTCTTCACGGCGATCCCCGGCATCACTCTCTTCGCCTCGCGGTCCACCAAGTTTGGCCGTAACCTCGATGAAGTTTTTCTTCACGTGAAAGAAAAAGTAGGAAAAGAGAAATCCGCGAAAGAAAAAGTCGCGAAAGAAAAAGTCGGGAAGGAAGAAGCTGGAAAAGAAAAAACAAGAGAGGAGAAAGACGGGGAAGAAAATGAGGCCGAGCAGTCCGAGCGCGTGATCTTTGCGGACCGGGGTGAACTCCTCTTCGAGCGCTCTCCCGGGACCCTCTCCGAGAAGCTCACACTGACTCTCTACGACGGAAACATCGTGGGGCTTCTCGGTGCGGGGGAAGTGGAGAAGATCCTTTTCCAGAAGTACGTCTTTCCCATTTCGCAAAAGCAGTTCGAAGACCAGTTCAGCATCAAGGAGACCATGCTCACCTCGAGAGAACTTCAGGGCGTTTTGACCATGACCGAAGCGGAAGCACGGAAGGCCTATGACTTTAATAAAAAAGAGTTCTTCAATGCCCGCTACGAGTACTGGAATCGAAAGAACGGAGCGCTGATTTGTTTCATCTTTTGTTTCCTGGGCTTCACCCTCGGCATCAAGGGGAACCGGGGCAAGTCGAAGAGCTCCGGGGTCGTCGGACTCCTCTGCCTCCTGGTCTACTACGGTCTCTACTTTTCACTGGTGAGCGCGGCGAAGAAGGAAGTCATCCCGATCCCCCTCGCCGTTTTCCTTCCGGTCACGGTGATGCTGGGCCTCGGGTTCTTCTTTTACCGCAAGCTAGACTGGCAGTCCTAGGATGTTCAACCTCGGCCCCGAGGTCTAGAGGTTTTCCTTCCGCTTCAATAGCTCGTCATCTTCCATCTTCATCCGCTTGATGTATTCGTCGGAGGTGTAGAGGATGTCGTCCTTGGCCTTTGGAAAGAGTGGGAGCTGGAACTTCGAATTGCTCTCTTCTGGGAAGACGAGACTTTTGACACCGGTTTTCGTCGGCGTTTCAATCAGGTAGTTATTGTAGAAGATCTTGGTGACGTTGACGTTCCCGAGGAAGATCCTCACCTCAGACCCCTGGAGGAAAAGGTCGTTGTCCTTGTTGATGATCACGCTCTGGATGGGGCCGTCATCGACCTTGTAGCTGAGCCAAGTATTCCCTTCGATCGCCCGGATGTAGACGTTCTGAAGTTCCGAATTCATGGAGTCTTTAATCTGCTTGGGTAGAACGACCTCATCGAGGTTCTCCGGGGCGTCCATCTTGACGGAGAAGAGCTTCCCGCGGAGCTTCTTGAATTCCACCGGGGGGAAATTCCGCTGGAATTCTTGGTCCAGCTTCGCCTCGTCTGGGTTGGCAACGACCGGAACTTCGTTGGGTACTCCCGGGGCGCCGACGTCATTCGCTGGAGCCTCGGTGCGCTTGGCCTGTTCGGGTTGCTTGACGAGAGCGGAGCTCGACTCAATTTTTGGTCCGAGGTCCTTGGCCTTTTGATCCGTGACTTCGCTTTCGATCACGGAAGAAATGAGCTTGTAGCCTGCGACGAAGAGAAGGATGATGCCGGCGAAGATGACGATCGGCATGAGGGACTTCGTGCTCTCGATGAACGAGTCCCCGCTTTCGATCACCGACTGGGCCGCGGAAGATTCGTCGCTATCTTGCGCATCTCTCGTCGCGCGGACGGGCTGCGGCGTTGGCGCCGCCATGCCCTTCGTGTGGTTGAGGGCCGGGAAGGGTTTCCCTAGAACGTTCAAGTACGTGTACTCCATTTTTAGGATCGCTTCATCGAGCGGGACTCCGAGCACTTTTACGTAGCTCGTGACGAAGCCTTTGATGTAGGCCGCACTCGGCAGATGGTCATAGTCATTGCATTCGAGGGCCTTGAGGATGTTCACGGAAATCTTCGTCTTCTGGGAGAGCTTCTCCAGGGTGTAGTTCTTATCGATGCGTCGCTGCTTTAGGAACTCGCCGAGTAGCCCGACGTTCGAAGCGCCGGCTCCGGACTCATTCGTTAATTGCTTATCCATTCAGGCCATCCTTGGTCATTTAGAATTCCGGGGACTCAAGCACACTCTTCGTTGCGTGAGATTCGAGGGGTTTGTGATTTTCGAGGTCGTTGAGTTCGATGCTCTTCCGGCGGGCCAGCGTGGCGTACGTCGTGTTCTTGAAGCGAGAGTCGATCTCATCCAGCTTCATCCGCGCATCGGTGTAGCGCTTGAGCCCGATGAGGGTGAGCGCTTGATGGTAGTGGGCCGCGGGTGATTCGTAGCAGGCGCCGAGGGACGCGTCCTTGAAGTTCTTGAGCGCGCGCGTGTACTGCCGGCGCTGGTAGTAGATGAGACCCAGTTGCATGTAGGATGGACAGTAGTTGTCGTCTTCCTTGACCGACTTCTGGAAATAGTCTTCAGCGGCGGCGACGTTCTTCCGGGCCTCGATCTCGAGGATCCCCATGTTGTAGAGCGTCCGCGCTTGCTTGTCATAGGTCAGGTGCCGGAGAACCTCTTTGTAAAGCTTCTCTGCGGCGGCCACGTTGCCTTGCTTGTAGTAGATCGACGCGAGGTTGTTTTTTGTGTCCGAGTTTTCCGGGTCGAGCTTCATCGCTCGCTGGAGTGTTTTTATCGCGAGGGTTGTTTCACCCTTAAAGAAATACGCCATGCCTAAGTTGTTCAGGATCTCCGCACTGTTGGGAGTGAGCTGATCCGCCTTCGTGAGATTCTGGAGCGCCTCCGTGTACTGCCGCTCGATCAAGCTCTGTGTCCCCGCAGCGAAGTAGAGCTCGGCTTTCTTGGTCATTTTTTCGTTCTTCGAGGCACACGCAGCGAGCATCATCAGCGCGACCAGCGCCAGACAGGGGCGGAACGAATGGGTAACTGAGAACATGACTTCTCCCAGGCTGAAAAGGCTTTTGATTATTCTAGGGAAGGGGAGGATTTTTGTAAAACCTATTCAGCCCTTCCGCTCGAGAAATATCACGCTCTCGAAGTGGAACGTCGCGGGGAAGAAGTCGAGCAAAATGGACCTCGTGACCTCGTACTCGGTGATTCCCTGAAGGTCCCGCGCGAGGGTGTGGGGATCGCAGCTCACGTAGACGACGATCCGAGGCTTCAGGGCTTCGAGCCAGACCCGAAGATCCCGGAAGCCAGACCGCGGCGGATCCAAGATGATGTGGTCGACGGTCAGTGCTCGCTTCGCGAGCTCAAGCTGAACTGCCTTCAGTGCCCCGGCGGCGTAGAGATCCTGATCAAAGAAGTCACCCCCGCGCGCGGGCCGGTAGACGTCGATGCAAAGGCGCTTCGGGTACTTGAGCGCCGACGACAGGTTTCCGTTCCCGGCGAAGAGATCGAGGAGCCCAGCTCCGGCAACTTTGAGTGTGAGGTGCTCGGTGAGGAGGTCTTTGAGCCGACGGTTCATGGTCTCGTAGACTTGAGTGAAGCCTCCCTCCGCGTAGGGCCGGTTCCAACTTTTCCGAAGCTCGCCGCTCACCCAGTACAGCTCCACGTGGCCTTCGGCCTTGTCGGCCGGGGCCTCTTTGAGCCAGGCGCTATTTTGGTAGAGCGCGCGCAGCCCCGTCGCGATCTCCGGAGTGCCGATGAGGCATTCGGGGATCGGGGTGATCTCGAACGTCTGTGGGTCGCGCATTCCCAGGCGCCTCGTCCGAAGGCTGTAGTGGAGTTGAATCCGGTTTCTGTACTGATACCGTTCCGGCGCTCCCACGACCTCCAGCTCCGGCATAGAAAACTTCCGGAACAGGCGCTCAAAGCTCTCGGATTTAAGGGCCAGTTCGCGCTCGTACGGGAGGTGCTGAAAGTGGCACGAGGGGCAGTCCTGGAAATGCGCACAGGCGGGCGTGATTCTGTCGGGCGCGGCGAGAGTCAGTGCCACGGTGCGGGCAAACGTAACGCCCTTTCGCTCGGCCATGACCATGGCCTCACCTTCGTCACCGATGGCAGTCTTGGGAATGAAGGTGACCTTTTCGTCGAGTTTACTAACTCCCTGTCCCAAACTATCGATGCCCGTGATCTTGAAAGGGATTAAACGTTTCTTCTGCATGAACAAATCCTAGGAGTTATTAGAAAAAAAGCGTAAAATCGGAGCCATGAATTACATCCTGGGACGCCTCCCGTTGATGCTCGAATTGATCGTCAACGGATCGTTCGTTCTCCTTTACACCCTCCAGAAGGCGGGCTCCGCACCCGAGCTCCTTCGCCGGCTGCCCATGGATCTTATCGCGGCCAATGCTATCTGGGCAGTCCCTGTCGTGCTGTTTATTTCCCTGGCGACGAATTTTCTTAAAAGTGACGGCTTCGAAGATTTCTTCCGTCGCTACATCTTTTCCCTGATCATTTTCGTTCCCCTCTTGATCACCCGAGGCGACATCGAGTTCGCCTACTGGCTCTCGGCCGTCCACCTTTTCTCGACGCTGATTTCGGTCTACGAAAAAGACGAGGCCACCCCCGCCAGTTACACCGGGACCAGCAGCTTTTTGTTTCAGCTTAAGCTGGCGCCAGCGCAGGTGGTGCTCCTCTCGTTCGGTGGCTGGATTCTTCTCGGAGCACTCGTCTTGATGCTCCCTGTTTCGGCCGCTCCGGGGAAGACCATTATCTTCATCGACGCCCTCTTCATGGCCACTTCCGCAACCTGCGTTACGGGTCTCTCGTCGATCTCTTTGCCCGATGAGTTCAGCGTCTTCGGTCAGATGGTCATGCTGATCCTTACTCAGGTCGGAGGCCTCGGCATCATGACGCTCTCCAGCTCATTGGCAGTGATCATGGGAAAGAACCTTCAGATGCGGGAGCAGGTGATCATGCAGGACGTACTGGACGCGTCCAGTTCAGAGGAGCTCCTGAGCCTCGTCGTCGACATCGTCCGCTACACGTTTGTGATCGAGTTCATCGGGGCGATGCTTCTCACGGTGGGCTTCTACCAGGAAGGCTTCGAGATCGGTCAGTCTCTGTACTTTGGGTTCTACCATTCCATCATGGCCTTTTGTAACGCTGGCTACGCTCTTTTTAACAACAACCTCGAGGACTTTAAGTTCGATCCGCTGATTTCTCTCACGGTCGCCTTTTTACTCATCCTCGGAGGCATTGGGTTTTCGGTCATGAAGGACGTAACCTACGCCATCCGGAACCGGCGGCCCTTCCGCTCGCTTTCGGTGCACACGAAGATCGTCCTTTCTGTGAATACCCTCCTCATTGTCTTCGGAACGGTCTACCTCTTCTTCGGAGAGTTTTTGCACGCCTTCCAGGACATGAGCATGTTCCAGCGCTTCCAGGTTTCATTCTTCCAGGCCGTGACACCGAGGACGGCGGGGTTTAATACGGTGAACCTCAACGCGCTTCACCCGCACTGCCTCTACATGATGATCCTCTTGATGTTCATCGGAGCTTCTCCGGGGTCCACGGGGGGAGGAGTGAAGACCACGACCTTCGCGGTCCTCCTCCAGTCAGTCACGGCGACGCTCAAGGGCAAGTTCGACGTGGAGTTTTTTGAGCGCAGGATCCCGGCCCAGACGGTGGTGAAGTCGATCGCGATCTTCATCATCTCGTTGATCGTCGTCAGCACCGGTGTCCTGATCATGATGCGGCTCGAGCCCGACAAGAGCTTCCTCGCCCTCTTCTTCGAGGTGACGAGTGCGTTCGGGACCGTTGGGCTCTCGCTCGGCATCACGCCCTTCCTCACTGTGCTGGGGAAAGTGACTATTATTTTAATGATGTTCGTGGGACGTGTCGGCCCACTGACCCTCGTCCTCGCCGTTGGTTCGAACACCGCGGGCCCGGGAAAGGTCGAATACCCCGACGGAAAAATTCTCATAGGATAGGTACATGATTGTCGCAGTAATCGGACTTGGAACCTTCGGTGCAAAAACCGCAGTCCGGCTCTTTGAAAAAGGGGCAGAAGTGCTCGCCATCGACTCGAACCCGGAGCTCGTCGACCGGATCAAGGACCGTGTCTCCCACGCGATCTGCATCGACGTGACCCAGGAGAAGTCGCTCCGGGCGGTGAACATCTCCGACGTTGACTCGGCCATCGTCGCCATCGGGGACAACATCGAAATGAGCATCATGGCGGTCGCCATGCTGCGGAAGCTCGGCGTGGGCCGCGTCGTCGCGCGCGCGACCAACCAGCTCCACGAACATGTCCTCCGGGAGATCGGCGCCTCCGAGATCATCAAAGTCGAGGAAGAAATGGGAGAGATCGTGGCCAGTAAGATTGCGGCCCCCCACGTCCTCCAGCGCTACAACTTCGCCGCCGGCTACTCCATCGTGGAGCTCAAGCTCGGCAAATCGTTCGAGGGAAAAACTCTCGTCGAGTCCCAGATTCGTCAGAACTATTCCCTGAACATCGTCGCCCTCCAGAAGCGCGTCCCGTACATCACCGAAGAGGGCAGGGCCGCCTACCGGGTCGTCATCAACGATTCACCGCTCCCCATGGATATCATCGAGGCCGACGACGTCGTCGTCCTCGTCGGCAGCGAGAAAAACCTCGATCGCCTGTTTCACGACCTCGAGGAAGTTTAATAACGGAGAACATATGCAACTGTCCCTTAAACGTAGAGTCGCCGCCAGCTTCATCATCGCGAACCTCGTTGTCTTGGTCATGGGTTTTACGGTCTTCTTTTTTCTGGACTCCCTCAATGGCCAGATCTCTTCCATCACGGTCAACTCGAACAAGATTTCCCTGCTGACCGACGAGGTCCGGATCTCGGCGGTGTCGATCCTGAAGATGCAAAAGAAAATCCTCACGGGCCAGCCCACGACCGAGGACCTGAAGCGGCTCGAGAACCTCTGCGAAGGGTTCCAGTCACAGCTCCAGCGCCTCGACGGCTTCTACACCGAGGTCGAGGCCAAGAAGATCATCTCCCGGATGCAGGGGTACGTCGATTCCCTGAAAACCATCGTGAACAAGTCGTCCCTCTTCTACCGCGACGGCGAAGGGATCTCCACGATCAACGAACTCACCGATAAGATCCTCGAGTCTTTCTCCGAGTTCCAAGACATCCAGTACTTTCAAAACGAGCAGCGAGACAAGCAGGTGAAGTCGATCATCGGCGAGACCCGGCGGAACATGCTCATCACGCTCATCATCACCTTCCTCGGCACGATCCTCCTCTCCCTCGTCGTTCCGGGGAAGATCGCGATGCCGTTCAAGAAGATCAACGACGCCGTCCGCGAGCTCCAGGAGGTCAACTTCGACGTGAGCATCTACTATGACCAGGACGACGAGATCGGAGAGCTCGCGCGCGAGCTCAACAAGATGATCCTGAGCATGAAGCGCTTCGAGCAACTCCGGCAGGACCGGATCTCCATCGAACACAGGAAGTTCGACACTCTGGCGAACATGATCAAAAAGAACATCATGATCGCCAACGCCAAAGGGGAGCTCATCTACATGAACAACCCGATGTACGCCACCCTGGAGATGCAGTCCGACGACGTTCTGAACAAGAACATCACGGATACGCTGATGCCGGACTCCATCGTCGAGACCTTCGAGCTCGCGATCAAGCGCCGCTCGAAGATCGAAAACGCCGAGATCACGATTCCGAAGCGGAAGAAGGTCATCGACTCCCTCACGGGGGAGTACATCTTCGAAGACACGGAAGAGGTCTTCCAAGGGTACGCGAACGTCATTCCGATCCGGGGGAAGGAGTCGAACCTCGACAACTACATGATGATCATTTCGAAGGAAGTGTTCGTCTAGTTTCCAAGGGTGACGGATACGGAGTAGGTCGTCTTCCCCTCTACGGTGACGCCTACGACGGACATCAACGGGCGCTCTTCCGAATGGTAGATCGCATCGTTCGTGCAATCATTCCCCCGGTCGATGACCTCGATGGCCCCGATCCGCTCTGGTCGGTAAGTTGCGTTGAAGCGGATCGCAATGCGCCCGCCGCCTTCTTGGGTGATCTTCACTCGGCCCGAGCGGCAGCTGTCGGCGACCAGAATTTTATCCATGATGATCTGAAACTTCGACGGAAAATTCACCGCCGATGAGTTGATGACCCAGGCAGGTGATTGCGCGCAGTCGCTCTCGCTCCCACACAGGGGGTCCACGGACCGTTCCCGGCGTGCGCTTCCGGAGGAGCCTTTGCCGCAGGAGATGAGAGTGAGGAGAACGATGAGAACAGGAAATTTCATAGACAGCCTTGGATTTTTTCAGAATCCTGCCATACTCAGACATGCTCGTCAATTTCGTGATCTTTGCACCGAGTCGAGTCTAGGAAACTCTTGAATTTCAAAGTGTAGCTTTTAGGAAAATACGCTATAGTGCTGATCGCACTCACACTCGAAAGGCCCAACACTCCATGGATACTTCTCTCATCCGAAATTTCTCCATCATCGCACACATTGACCACGGCAAGTCGACGCT
>JAIYDL010000020.1 GCA_027487515.1 Pseudomonadota bacterium | reverse complement strand
GTGCCAATTGGACCGGTGATCCGACGATCACCTTTCTCATCGCTGTGGTCATCGTCGCGGTCGTCGCGGGTCTCATCCTCACTGGCGGCGGCGGTGGAGACGGTGGCGGTGACGGCGGTTCGAGTGCAACTCCTGGAACAGCGTCCACTCCGCAGTGTACCTATAGCTGCTCATACTTGTATGGCTACACACAAAAAATGAATTGCGGCTCCCCTTACACCTTCGACTATTCTTACGACTTTACCTACACCTGGTGTTACCACCAGTCCTGCGAAAACGTTTGCAACTAGGCTTCTGCTTATCTGGACCGAGGGCTGATTCTGAGCCCTCCGTTCCATAAACTTCCCCGAGCATCGTTTAAACCTTTGATAATGGTGGCAACTCAAGATTTCCCAAAGAAAGGCGTGAGCTGCTCTTCCTTACTTTTTACATCCCCCTCCCGAACTTGGGGGAAGTGTCAATTTGACCCTGAAATTTTTAGTTGTAAGGTTATTTAGTCTTTACCCAGATTCCTACCTGGGCTACAAACTGCCCACCTAAACACACGCCACAGGAGGCATTTGTGATCAGAAAATTCATCACCCTGATGATGGTCGTCGCCATCTTCACCGTCCAGGCCCACGCTTCAACTCACAACGGTCTCAAAGCCGCCTTCGACGAAATGAACTACGCCCTCACTGTTGAATGGGACCAGCAAGACCGGTCTTTCTACGAGTCTCAGCTCAAGAAATTCACAGGAACTGTTCGGGAACTCCAGAAGCAGGGTCTCACGAACTCTCAAATGATCGATTTCGCCAAGTCGCAAGTTAAAGATGCTCGGATTGCACGTGACCTCGAAACTGCTTTCTCTATGATCACCATCAACAAGATGTCTTCTGAAGAAGCTTCTCAGTACATGGTCGACTCCATGAAGCGCGCCTACTCAAACGGTGCTTCTTGGAACGGTGATGTTCTCGTCTACCTCGCCGTCGGTCTCCTGATCGTTGCTCTCGCCGTTGGCCTCGCTGCTGCAGGCGGCGGTAGCGCGACTGGCGGAACTCCTACAAATACAACGACCACAACTGGTGGATACACGTCGTGCTACAACGATTGTTACTACTACTCGTACAGCTGCGGCTATGACTACTACGGCTACCCGCTCTACTGCCAGGCCTACACCTGCGATTACATCTGCTACTAATCTCTAAAGACGACTTTTTAAGCAGGAGGGACCCTACGGGGTCCCTTCTTTTTTTCTAAGACTCGAAGAACTTAGCGCCTCGTGCGGATGCCGTCCTAAAAAGACGACGCTGAGTTTGGGGTTGATGCCGTGAGCTCGTTTTTGTGCTCCGAGGGCCCTCTGACCGTCCTCTAGTCGAGACACGACGTAGATGCAGCTCAGCGCTCGGAGCAGGTCTTCGTGGCGGCGCCAGAGAGGAAGATCTTCGAAGCTATCAAATCCCAGGAGCAATGAGAGTTTGCGGTTCGGGTAAATCCTCCGAAGTCTCTCAATCCATTCGACGGTGGGATTCTTCTCGGCGCTGAGAAGGAAGCTCGGTACCAGGAACTGGAGAGGACGAAACCTCCCTCGGGTACTGAGTTCCAGGATCGTCGCCACGGGATTGAGACTCGTGATCGCTTTGAGGGGGTTTCTATCGGGAAGGACGAAGCAGACTTTGTCCGGAGGAAGTAGATCGAGGCAGGCCTGGTGCCCGGGGTGCCAGGGATCGAAGGTCCCTCCATAGAACACCCATTCATCGGCGTCGAGAGAGTAGGTAAGCTTCGGGCAGTAGGACCGGAGCTTTTCGAACTCTAAAGAAACCGGGTACCGGGCAGCGACGAGGTCGACTAAGGCTTCGGCGTAGGTGGGCTCTAGGTCTGGCAAGAGGGATGTCCAGAGCATAGTGAAATCAGTGCTGTCACTGACCGTGAACTCAAGCTTATCTTTCCAGTGGAAATCCTCTTCGAACTTCTCACCCGAGAAGGCTTCCCGGACCATGAGGCTTGGGCCCGTGGTGGTAAAGACCAGGCGGAGGAAGTTCACGCGAGAGACACCGGGAGGGAGCGGCCAAAGCGGATTCCGTGGAGATCCAGATCAGCTTGATAGGCAAGGACTTCAACTCCGGCCTTGGTGGCCTCTCGAAGAAGAGCGGCATACGTGGGGTCGATGCTCGCCGCTGGTCGGACGGAACCTACGTCCTGGCGTTGGACGATGTAGAGGAGGACGGCCCGGAACCCCTCACACTTGAGTGCGATGAGTTCTGTGACATGTTTTTGGGCGCGTTCTGAGACGGCGTCTGGGAACTGGGCCACACCGTCGAGCTTCAAGGTAACGCTCTTGACCTCAACATAGGCCGCTGGAAGCGAGGGATGGGAATCCAGGAAGAAGTCAATCCGTGAGCCTCGGACTTTCTTCTCCGGGGTGATCCGATCGTATCCTGAAAGCTCTGGGATGAGACCGTCTTGGATCCATTTGAGGGCCAGCTTATTGGCCGTGCCGGTGTTCACTCCGATCCAGCTTGCTCCATTGTGGGTGAGTTCGAGAGTGTAGGGCATCTTTCTCGTGGGATTTGTGGAACGGGAGATGGCACATCCCCACTCAGGTTCCCAGCACCCGGTCATGCTCCCGGTGTTGGGCACATGAACGGTGGTGGTGTCGGAACCGAGGCGAACATCGGCCAGGAACCGTTTGTAGCGCTTAATGAGGATGGCTTCCGTAAGGGGAGGGTCCCATTGCAAGTTTATTCTCCTGAGTAGTAAAACTCTAGTTGGGCATCGATTCTTTGTAAATGCAGCTGAAGCCGACCAACGGGGATTTTAGCAAGATCCTTGGGAAAGATCGTCAGGCGATTGCTCGAAGCCTTCCGGGCCTTCCGCGCATAGAAACAGTCCTCGATCGGTTCGACGATCCCGAGAAGCTGACCGCTGGTTGTTCGCACAACCGTCAGGCACAGTGATGGATTTCCCTCGTAATCCTCCACCGGATACTCGGCCGAAATGATGTCGACGCTCACCTGGGAGAAGGCGCTGTAGGAGAAGAGACAGAACAGAAGAATGATGATGTTTTTCATATGCACGACCTTTGAAGTTGATTGGTTCTAGGCCCCTTTCATGCATATGGAAAGTCGAGAAGAAGGATCTTATCTATCTAAAAAAAAGATGCCTTCCGGGAAGGAAGGCATCTTTTTTTTAGATTTTAAGCGAAGGACTTAGAACTCAACCTCCAGCATCTCGATCAGGATCGGTGCCGCTGATTCCAGGCGGAGTTCCTGGGCAATCATCGGGCGACGGAGGACGACGGAGACTCGAACACTGTTAGGACCGACGAAGATCACACCTTGCTGTTCACCGTTGAGGGCTATGAGCGAGAGCTGGGCCTGGGCCTGACGAAGGGAGCGAGCGTGGATCGTGAGGGAGCGGATGAAGCGTCGGTCGTAGCGAAGGATGTGACCCAGGTCGAGGGGGAAGCGTGGGGATACCTCCTGATTGACAATGAAGCGCTCGGACTGTGGGAACTCGGGTCTTTCCGGGCGAACCTGTCCAACTCTGATGCGGATCTCGAAGATCTGAGCGTCCCCGTTAACCAAGAGACTCAAGCTGCGCACTTCTTCGAGTGAGTTCACGGGAAGCGGCAACATCCGCTGGCCCTGAGATAAGTAGCCTACGTCGGAAACCGGTCTTCGGTTGAGCTCAACTTGCACACTCGCAGAACGACCATTGAGGGGTTGACCTTGGACCACGACGCGCTCGATTTGGGCACCGGAGAGTGACAGGCGGTGTTGCTGCCGGACGAGCTCATGGAGTGGGATCTGGGCCGCTCCGCGGATAGTTTGATTAAGTTGCAATGTAAGAAACGAACCGGGAGAGACCTGGGGGTCTCGGCCTGGACCAGGTCCAGGACCGGGGCCGGGTCCCTGCTGCCAATCCGAGCGAACTTCCACCATGACAGAAGCGAGGAAGACATCGGAGCGACTTCCCAGCTCTAACTCGGCGATGCGTGTGCCAAGGGGAAGGTTGAAGGCCACCTCGCCAAGTTGACGGCGCAGGAGTGCGCTAGAGAGGAGCTGGCCCCGGGCACTGAGCTCGAGTTCCGCCGGCCCCTGCATGAGACTCTGGGCGACGACCCGAAGAGAGAGGACTTCGAGAGCACTCTGCTCTTGCCAAGAAAGACGAAGAAGATCTCCGAGACGGAGTCTCTCGTAGCCACGAACCGACCGGTTAATGTCCTCACGGATGACCTGGTCCCGAGGAAGTTGCTGCTGCGGGCGGATGTCTGGACGAGGTCCTCGATCTGGGCGTGGGCGACCAATATCCACGGAAATTTGTGCGTATGACTGAAGCGATACAAACAGTGCTGCAAACAGAACCAACAATAGTGACGATGAAGCGTGTTTCATGCTTTCTCCTTATAGTACCCAAACATCATGTTTGAATTGTGAGTGATTTGAAGCAATTCACTTGCCAAGTTTTTGGAATTTCGAACTTTCCCAAGGAGATATAATATTTCAATAACTAGACGCGCCGCACACTAGCTTCTGAGCGAGAGCGCTAAAGGGGTACTGGAGCAGTTTTGTCACCACCTCGGAGCTACTTTGGCACCAGGAGATGTTAGACGCTTCAACTTTTGTCACCATTTTCCGACACGGTCTTCATTAAGAGTATTTAGACAGACGGATGGAAATTCGATAAGATGCGAACATTTAACCGGTCTTTGTATTCCCATCTCACTTTTCTTGAAGGAGCCCCCATGTCTGATAAGGCAAAATTAGTTCTCGGTGATAAGACCATCGAGCTCCCCGTGTTCACAGGTACCGAAGGTGAGAAGGCCATCGATATCACGAAGCTGAGAGCGGAGACTGGCTACGTAACCCTGGATTCGGGTTACATGAACACTGGCGCCTGCACCTCGGCGATCACGTTCCTCGATGGCGAACAAGGGATCTTGAAGTACCGGGGGTACTCGATCGAAGAGATCGCGGAGAAGTCTTCCTTCCTCGAAGCTTCTTACCTGGTTTTCTACGGGAAGCTTCCAACGGCGACTGAGCTCAAGACTTTCGAAGACCGGATCGCTGCGTTCGACGACGTCCCCGAGGGGATCAAGACCATGATTAAGGCCTTCCCTAAGGACGCGCACCCGATGGCCGTTCTTTCGGCGAACATGGTGTCGCTCTCTGCGTTCCACCATGACCTCTGCGCCCAGGACCTTACGCCCCCGCAGAAGGACCAGGCGATCGCGCAGCTCATGGGACAGTTGAAGGTGATGGCCGCCTATGCTTTCCGTCATTCCCAAGGGAAGGACTTTGTGAAATCCGATCGCAGCCTTGATTACTGCTCGGATTTTATCCACATGATGACAGGGAACAAGAATGTGAAGAAGGAGGTCGCCAAGGCACTCGACGTGCTCCTGATCCTTCACGTCGATCATGAACAGAACTGCTCGACCTCCTCGGTGCGCCTGGTGGGCTCATCGAAGGCCAATATCTTCGCGACGATCTCCGCCGGTGTCGATGCCCTGTGGGGCCCGCTCCACGGCGGCGCCAATCAAGCGGTCCTCGAGATGCTCGAGGAGATCAAGGGGTCTGGGAAGAGCTACCAGCAGTTCCTCGATGAAGTGAAAGACAAGAATTCTTCGTCTCGCCTGATGGGCTTCGGTCACCGGGTGTATAAGAATTTTGACCCTCGGGCGAAGATCATCAAGAAGGCCTGCGACTCCGTGCTAGCGACTCTCGGTGCCCAGGATTCGCTCCTCGACATTGCGAAAGGTCTCGAGGAAGTTGCCTTGAAGGATGAGTACTTCGTTTCTCGGAAGCTCTACCCGAACGTGGACTTCTATTCTGGGATCATCTACCGAGCTCTCGGGATTCCGACGAACATGTTTACGGTGATGTTTGCGATGGGGCGCCTTCCAGGGTGGCTCGCCCAGTGGAAAGAGATGGTGGAGCAGCCTGGGTTTAAGATCTGTCGCCCGCGGCAGATCTACACCGGTGACACGAAGAACACTTACAAAGATCTGAAGTCTCGCTGAGTGCGAGGTCAAGGCCGCCCTTTTGGGCGGCCTTTTTTTTGTGCTCCATGCTCTTGTCACAATCCCTGCAGTCGCGCTCTCGCTGATGGGTCTGGCCCTTCTGAGAAGACGCCGCATCCCACGGCACGAATTGCCGATGATCCTCCGAGGCTTCAGTTGGCCCCTCGGCCATCCGAAAGGTTTTGACCATCGGAGTCCACATGAAACCACTGTCACTTGCCCTTGTCCTCGCGTCCCTTCTGCTTTCTGCGACTACTCAGGCGGAAGACATCCGCGTAAAGAAAATGACCAAGGATCCCCCTCTTGATCGAAGCTTCATTCTGCAAACCAATCTGACTGAAAAAGTCGTCATCGATTGCCAGAGTTTCATCCAAGGTCTCAGGATCGGAGAGGGCGGCGCCGCTCAGGTCTACCTCTTAGACCCGGATGACTGCGAGGCCCTTCAGGGCCGCATGCGCACGAGCTTACGAAAGTTTCAGCATCACTGCCTGGACGTCGACTCGGAGATCCGATCTGACTGGACCTGCGACTAGCGAGGCACCATCTTTCCGGAGAAAAGGCGAGTATCAATTAACAGCTGATGGTAATCGTACCAAACGTCCCAGCGCTTGACGTCGACGTCTGCTGCGTCCTGTTCGCGCATGGCCAGGATGAAGAGGTCCGAGGCCCCCTGGGCCCATCTCGTGCGCTCGGCTTCCGCGATCTTAACGGACTTCTCGAATTCGCTCGAAGTAACCTCCCAGCGACCGCGAGTGGCCTGGAGGGCGTCGTAGGAGAAATTCAGCTGCTGCTTGAGCTGCTGGATCATGAAGTCTTTCTCTCGCAGGAGAGCTCGGAATTTGTATTCCGCCGCCGTTGTCTTTCCTTCGGCCTTCCGGTTCTCTAAAGGCAGATCGAACTTGAGCCCTACCTGAAGCGTTGATGGATCCCAGGGCACGTTGCCAGAGAGCTCGCGCGAGCCCACGAGCTCGAGGTTTAGCCCCGGTAGCCGGGACTGATCGAAGAACTTCCGCTCGGCCTGCCGCATGCGAATCTCTTGGTCGATGATCCGGAGCTGAGGGAGAACGTCTGCGGTGAGGATCTCCCGTGGCACTGCGCGGATGTCGTCTTTGGGGAGAACTTCCTGGGACAAGGAGATCGAGACTCCTGCGTCGTCGCGGTAGTAGAGCTCGAGCTGAGTCCGGGCACTCTGCCACTCGATCCTTGCCTTCGCGAGTTCATCCCGTCGTTTGTCGATGGAGCGCAGGTTATCGATCAGTTTTAGCTTTTCGACATCCCCCGCGGCGAACTTCTTCTCGAGCATGACCTGCCTCTCCTCGGCGATCTTGAGGATGGACTCGCGGATCTTGAGCTTCTGGTTGGCGAAGAGCCACTTGTAGTAAAGCGAGAGGGCCTTGTGGATGGAGATGTTCTGCTTGAGTTCGACCTCGGCCTTCGCGATGCCTTTTCGAAGTTTGGCGAGTTCGATGTTGAGCCGGAACTCGTCGCTCTGGAAGTTCCGGAGCACGGGCAACGCTAGGCCCGCAAAAATCTCTCCGGCGCTGGAGGTCTTGTACTTTCCATCGTAGGCGGGAAAGAGACCCTGGCCTGACCGATGCCCCGCCACGAGGGAGAGTCCTTGGTAGCGAGTCTGACGCTCGATCGTCGTCTCGAAGTACTGGTTCTCGTACTTATCTTCGATGCGGTTTCGAGATTTGAAGGTGAGCTTGTGATCAAAGGCGCCCTGGGCTTCTTCGACTTCACCCCGAGACGCCTCGTACTTGAGTTCCGCTTGCTGGATGAGGGGAAAGTGCGCGAGCACGGACTTCGTGATTTCCTCTTCACTCACGGCGAAGGCCGTGCCACTCAGAAACGCGAGGGCCAGGAGCCGGATCATTTTTTCTCCTTTTCCTTATCCTCATCTTCGTAGTCGGACTTGTTGATCTTCATCATCCTCGCAAGCTCATCCTTGACGGGCCCGGAAACGGGTGGAAGGCCCGTGAGCTGCCGCCAGATTTCCTTCAGAACAAAAGACCTGGCGAGGGTGATGTAGCCCTTGGCGTGTGCCCCTGGGCGCAAGAACGGGGCATCAGGCCACGCTTTCCTGCCGGACGGGACGAGGAGGACTCGAAACTTACCTTTGTTCGAGGAGGCCGCATCCACCAGGTAGACCTTGGCCGGGAAGACTCCCACCGCGACGGCAGGCCAGCCGGCAATTTGGAGAGAGGGCCAACCTTCGAACTGAAGCACAGCATGCTGTCCCGAAGTGAGCATCGCTGTGTCGTTTCCATCGACCCAGATTTCCACGGCCGGAGTCGTGATGTAGGGACTTAACACAGCGATCGGAGTCCCGGCCTTGATGAGTTGACCGCGCTCTCCTGGGAGCACTCGAGTGATCACGCCGTCCCGAGGAGCGATGATGGTTTGGAGTTGGCGAGAGAACTGAGTCTCGGCCTTCGTGAGTGTTGCCATCGCCTTCGAGTACTCGATGTCCATCTTCGAGGTCTCGATCTTGGCCTTCTCGTACTCTTTCCGTGCCGAGAGACCCTGTTCGAAAAGTTTCCGCTGCCGATCGAGGTTGAGTCGAGAGGTCTCAAGGACGAGCTTCGCGGACGCGATCCCGGCCCGAGCGGCGTCGAGCTCTCGCTGGTAGCGCTCGATGAGACCCGGGTCATTGTCTTGCATCCGGGCCAGGACATCGCCGCGCTTGACGCGAGCTCCCTCGCGGACGAGCCATTGGGAGATGAAGCCGTTCACGGGTGTCGTCAAGGTCTGGACCCTCTCATTCGGATCGATCGCGGTGACCTGGCCTTCGCCTGTGGTGAAGGCCACCCAGGGCAGGAAGGGGAGAACGGAGAAAAAGAAAATTAACAGAAAGATCGTCCCCGTCCGTTTCGGTTCCAGCGGTAGTTTGGGGGTGAGATAAGAGTTACTCATTCCTCTTCTCCTTTGGCCTTCATGAGCTTGTAGATACTTGTCTCGTAGTCGTAGAGACCTTCGAGGGCGGAGGGGAGCTTCGAGAGAGAAACCATGATTCCAGAAAAGATGATCTCGGCGGAAACGAGCTGACCGATGGAGAGCTGATCGGACTGGACCATGTACGTCCCTGCGCCGAGGAGTCCGATCTGACAGACTCCGAAGAGAGCGGAGATTTTAAGGGTGTTGCGTTTGACGAAATGGAAGTGCCCGTCCCGCGCCTTCAGAAAGGCGTTAATGTCTGTGTTATCTGGGGTGTCGTCGGAGAAGGCCATCTTGTAGAGGTGGTACTTCTCGTCGGACTCTTGGATCGAGGACTCGATGGCGGGCCTCGTCGAGAGATGGATCTGGTAGAGGGTAATCCCGATGAGCAAAGGCAGGAGGAGGAAGGCCGGGTGGAAGGTGACGATGGTGAGGAGGCCAAACGATGCCGTGAGCGCGATATCCACGAAGGTCGTAAAAGACTTGGAGTAGGATTTCATGGCGAAGAAAATTTCTACGTAGTACATGCGTTTTGCGCTATCGAGCGCCTTCTTCCAGCGCTTCACTTCATAGAAGAAGAGTTCCCGCTGGAGGTATTCGTTGAGAACGAACTGACAGTACTTCAGGACCTGGGAGAGGGCGAGGCCCCCGCCGATGATGAAGAGGAAACCGAAGATGTTGAGCCACAGTCCAGAGAGCGCAAGGTTGTTCACCAGGAATTGGACCGCGAGCGGGACAATCAAGGTCGTGATCCCGTAGAGCGCGGAGTAGATGATGTATTTCCGGGTTGTGTGAAGGTGGCGGACCGTGGGTAGGAAATGATGGGGAACCATGGGGTCTCCTGAAGCGCGTCAGCGGCTTTCTGTCATAGAGTCATTCTGGAGATTTTCTTGGAACATGCTAGCACGAGGTTTTGTACAAAAGACAGCCATAACCGTCCACGCCGCTAGAATTATGATCGATTTCAATGGGACCACTCCTTTAATTTTTGTTTGCAGATTGTCATAATAGCGACAATCAATTTATGATAAAAATCGATAATACTGACTGTACGTATAATTTAAAGCGAAGGTACTATGAATTGGCTCAACCTCCACCACCTGAAGTATTTTTTAGTCATCGCGGAAGAAGGATCGATCTCCGGGGCGTCGAAGAAACTCCTCGTCGGTCAGCCGGCGCTGTCGGCACAGCTGAAGCACTTCGAGGGCTGCCTCGGGCTTCGGCTCTTCGACCGCGTTGGAAAGAAAATGAAGATCACCGCTGAAGGGGAGTACGTCTTGAGGTACGCCAAGGCGATCAAGCAGCTCGAGGATGAGCTCGTCTCGAACCTTGGGCACGCCCGAGAGGCCGGCATCCGCGAGTTCACCCTCGGGGCCCAGGAGTCGGTACCGAAGACCGTGATCGCCAGCGCCATCGGTGCCATTGGCACAATTCCCCAGGCGAAGGTGAAGGTCACGGAGGGGACCGGAGAGGAGTTGTTCAATCTCCTGCTCCAAGGGAAGATTGACTTTTTTCTCGGGAACTTTCGCCCCCTCGTGGAGGGCAAAGAAATGATCTACGCCTCCATGGCCAAGGAGCAGGTCTGCGTCTGGGGTGCTCGGAAGTTTGGAAAACTCCAGAAGACGTACCCGGCCTCGCTCGCCGGCATGCGCTTCGTGCTGCCTGGGTTCCAGAACCCGCTCCGGCACGATTTCGAGAAATTCATGCTCGAGCAGGGCCTTGCCTTTGAAGTCGGCATCGAGGCCCAGGACACGGCCCTATTAAAGGAACTCGCCGTTCGCGGGGAAGGGCTCATCATCATGGGAGAAGACAGCGCTGAGGCCTGGGTTCACGCTGGAAAACTTGTGCGCATCGGAAGCATCCCGAACCTCCGAGAGGAATACTGGCTCGGAATGGTACGGAAGAAGATCGACACCGAACAGCAGCGCATCGTCATCAAGGCGATCGGAAATTAAATGGACCTCACCCTCACCGCCGTGCTTCCGCATCTCATCTATTCCTTCAAGAGCGAGGCTGAGCTCGTCTCTGCGATCGAAGAAGTCTCGGAGAAGTTCACGCGGCAGCGGGAGCGGATCACGGACTATCTTCGGGACCCGAGACTGGTGGCGGCGTACACTGCCTTCTACGCTCTAACTAATATCCCAAAACTCCGTGAGGTCCTCCGGTGGATGCCAGAGGCTTGGGTCAAGGAACTCCAAAGCTCAACGCTGATTGACCTGGGTGCGGGGCCCGGGACCTTCTCTCAGGCGTGGACGGCGGCGGGGGTCCCACGGACGGTCTACCAGATTGAACAGTCGCCCCTCATGCGAGAGCAGGCACTCAAGCTCTGGAGCGCCTTTGGGACCGGGGCGCTTGTGCAAGGTCCGCGCTGGGAGTGGAGCGTGCCGAACCCCAAGCTCCTCCTGTTCGGTCACTCGGCCAATGAAATGGATGTCGCTACCGCAGTCCGCTACATCGATGCCGTAGACCCGGACCACGTGCTCTTCGTCGAACCCGGAACGAAGGAGTTCTTTCCCAAGATGCTGGAGCTGCGCGCTCATCTCTTGAAACTGGGTCACCGCATTCTGTTCCCGTGTCCTCTTCCCACGGCCTGCCCCATGGACCGGAGTGATGACTGGTGTCACCAGTTCATTCACGTCCGGCAGGACCCCGAGGTCGAGCGACTCACCCAGTTGGCGCGCAAGGATCGGAAGCTCCTTCCGCTCACGGTCCAGGCCTTCTCCCGGACCTTCTCGAGTGAGAATCCTCGGGAACGGGTCGTCAGAGTCCATAGCGAAACGAAGTTTGCCCATGACTGGGAGGTGTGCCGTGACAATCAACTCCAGCGCTACCAGATCCTGAAACGTGACCTCACGAAGACCGAGTCAAAGGCCCTCGGTGAGCTGCGCGCCGGAGCGGCGGTGGTCACCGAAGTCCTCAAAGAGACCGAGCAGTTTACGAGAGTAAAACTCGTCACGCCCAACAATCTTTAAGGAGACACCTTGACGTCTCCGGTCTGGGTCTTATCTTAGAAAGAGAACGGCAAGGAGTGCAACATGAATAAGTTTGATCAAGTGGTATTAGGATCTCTCGACATCGCTCAGTCCGAAGCCCTGAAACGGAAGAACACGGAGCTCTCACCCGAGCATTTGCTCCTGGGTTTGGTTCTGAACCGCTCCTCCTACGCCTCGAAGGCCCTGAAAGATAACCTTAAAGAGATCGAAGATCTTCTCGGGAAGCTCCCGCGAAGCTCGGGACAACTTTCCTTAGAAAACCTTCGCACGTCACCGAAGCTTCAGGAGTGGATCACCCTCGCCAGCGGTGACTCCGTTCAGCAAGGGAAGCAGGAAGTGGCCGAGCGCCATCTCCTGAAGCACCTTCCGCAGTTCTTCCCGGCGCTTAAGGTCGACTACAGTAAGTTCTCCGACCCGGCGGAAGAGCAGGAGGTCCCAAGCTTTCTCATCAACCTCAATCAATTGGCCGAAAAGGGGAAACTTGATCCGGTCATCGGGCGCACCAAGGAAATTCGATCGGTGATCGAGATCCTTGGCCGGCGGTCGAAGAATAATCCTGTGCTCGTGGGGCCCGCCGGCGTCGGCAAGACGGCCATCATCGAAGGCCTCGCCGAACAGATCGTTAAGGGGAACGTTCCGGACGTCTTAAAAGGCAAAACGGTTTACTCCCTCGAGATGGGCTCCCTCATGGCGGGAACGAAGTACCGCGGAGACTTCGAGGAGCGGATTCAAAACCTTCTTAAATTCGTGAAGTCTAAGGCCGGGGACGTGGTCCTCTTTATTGATGAAATCCACCAGCTCGTCGGCGCCGGTCGTACGGACGGTGCGATGGATGCGGCGAATCTCCTAAAACCTGCGCTCGCCCGCGGAGAACTCCATTGCATCGGTGCCACGACTTTTGATGAATATCAAAAGTACATCCTCAACGACGCGGCCCTCGAGCGGCGGTTCCGATCGGTTCCGGTCCATGAACCGACCAAAGAGGACTCCGTCGAGATCCTGATGGGGGTTCGCTCGAGGATGGAGGCCCACCACGGGATCAAGATCTCCGATGAAGCTGTCTACAACGCAGTCTTCCTCTCAGACCAGTACATCACCGATAAGAATCTTCCGGACAAGGCGATCGATCTGTTGGACGAGGCGTCCTCTGCGTTAAAGCTCTCGGCCGAGGCCATGCCGGCGAAGCTGGTGGAGCTCGAGGCCGAGCTCCGGTCCAAGAAGATCTACGCGCAGATGGAGCGCGAGAACCTTGACCTCAAAAACGAGATCTCAGCGCTCGAGGCCCGGTTCGCCGAAGGAAGAGGTGTCTGGGAGAAAGAGGTCTCTTCCCTGAAGAAAGTGGCCGAGATCAAGGGCCGCATCGATCGCCTGACGTTTGACCTCGAAGCGGCCCAGCGGAACGGCAACTACGAAGAGGCCTCGAAGATCAAGTACATGCTCATTCCGCAGACAGAAAAGGAGCTCGAGTCCCTGCAACACGAGTGGATCCTCGGAAAGAAGCACATCGCGCAGGTCATCTCCCGGCAGACGGGAATTCCGGTGGAAAAAATCCTGAAGTCTAAGCAAGACTCCATCCTTCACATCGAAGAGTTCTTAAACAAGCGCGTCTTCGGGCAGGAGGAGGCGATCCATGAGATTGCCGAGACCCTGATCGCCAGTTACGCAGGCCTCGCCGACGAATCAAGACCGCTGGGATCATTCCTCCTCCTCGGACCCACCGGAGTCGGGAAGACCGAGACCGCCAAGGCCCTGACCCAGTACCTCTTCGATAACGAAGAGAACATCGTTCGCTTCGACCTTTCGGAATTTTCCGAGAAGCACTCGGTGGCAAAACTCATCGGTGCACCCGCGGGCTACGTTGGGTATGACGAAGGGGGAGTGCTCACGGAGGCCATCCGGCGCAGGCCGTACTCCGTGGTCCTCTTCGACGAGATCGAAAAGGCCCACCCGGATTTCGCCGACATCTTGCTCCAGATCCTGGACGACGGGCGCCTGACGGACAACAAGGGCAGGACGGTGAACTTTAAGAATACGATCGTCATGATGACTTCAAATTCCAAGAACCCGAAGGCCGACTTTAAGCCGGAGGTGCTGGGCCGGATTGATGGGGTCTTGACCTACCTTGGTCTGGATAAGCGAGTCATGCGCCAGTTGGTCGATAAGCAGCTCAAGCTGTTAAACGAGCGGCTCAAATCCAAGAAAGTGGTTCTCAAACTCGATAAGAAAGCCGTCGACACGCTCGAGGAACAAGGGTTCGATTTCCAGTACGGGGCGAGGCCCTTGAACGGAGTTTTCCAGCGGCTCGTGACGAGACCTCTTTCGAAGAAGATCCTCGAGGGGAACCTCTCCGGCGGGGAGCTTCTCATGACCTGGAACGGTCACGGGATGGAGATCCATGAGCTCGAGGAATCGAAGGCCGAACTGCACTGAGGAGTTATGCTTAATCTGTTTGTTTTCCTGTTCCCGTTGATGGTGTTCTCGTATCCAAAGTCCGATCACTATGACGGGGAGAAGTTTTTTCTCCCCTGGGGAGATGACCTAAAAGGGTTTTGGTCTTTGGTGAAGTGGAAAGCGACGGCGTCGACCGTGCCCTGGCCTTCTCAGGTTCCGATTAAGAATCATCCCTTCCGGCCCCTCGCCCCGTCGGAGGCGTCGAGCGTAACCTGGATCAACCACGCGACCTTCCTCCTCCAGTTTCCCGGCGTGACCGTGCTCACAGACCCGGTCTTCTCTGAGCGGGTGAGCCCGGTGAGTTTCGCCGGGCCAAAGCGGGTCCATGGGCCAGGGCTCGCCCTCGACTCACTTCCCCCGGTGGACGTGGTGATCATTTCTCATAACCATTACGATCACCTCGACCTCGAAGCACTGAAGCTCATCGACGCTCGCTTTCACCCATTGTTCTTAGTCCCCCTCGGTGACGAGGAGCTGTTAAAGAGGGCCGGCATCCAGACCGTGAAGGCACTGGATTGGTGGGAGGATGTGCGGGTGAAGGACGTGCGGTTCGTCTTCGCTCCGGCCCAGCACTGGTCGTCGCGGAAGTTCTGGGATAAGAACAAGAGCCTCTGGGGAAGCTACGTCATAGAGAGTGGCGCTCGGAAAATTTACTTCGCTGGAGACACGGGGTACGGGCCTCACTTCAGAGATATAAAATCTCGCCTGGGAACGCCGGATCTGGCCCTCCTTCCCATCGGCGCCTATAAACCCCGCTGGTTCATGAAGTACTATCACATGGACCCGGAGGAGGCGGTGAGAGCGCATCTTGACCTGGGTGCGAAGCTTTCTGTGGGAATGCACTTCGGAACCTTCCAGCTCACGGACGAGGGCATCGACGAGCCCGTCCGCGACCTGAAGCTCGCCCTCCCGAAGCACCGGGTGCCCGAGGAAGCTTTTGTGGTCCTCGACCCGGGCCAGTCCCTGCCGCTTTAGTTGGCCGTGGCGGTGATGGTGATCGCATCTTGGTAGAGGCCTGCGGATTTGTGCGTGGTCATTTCGGTGATCCGGATCTTTAAATTGTAGAGGTGGCCTGCCTCCGGAGTAACCGCTCCGCTGCCGATCGAAACGGGGCCCGATGCACTTCCCGCCAGGGAGACGATGGCGCCGTTGACTCGGACCGTGTAGGCAATCGTTTCTCCCGAGAGTTGACGGAGATTTCCGTTGTTCTGCGACGAGAGCCGAAGCTTGTAGGGACTGTTTGAAACGACCCGGAGGTCGGCCCCGCGCTCCTGGTTTTGTTGTAAGGCCCCGAAGTCGATGACCTTGCTCGTTGCCGAGGGATCGAAGGTTGCCCCCTCGTCGAGCAGGCTCACCTGTAACCGGTTCGACACCCGGAAGACGGCGGTGAAATTCTGGGTCTCTTCGAAGAGGTATTTTCCGGAGTTTTCGTTGTACCCATAGATGGTCGCTTGAACGAGATCACTGTAAGTCCCGGCCTCCATCACCCGACTCTTGAGGCCCGGAGCGGAGATGTAAAAACTCTTGGTGTAAGAGGTAGACTTCTCCGGCGCCTCCCCAGACACGTACTCGTTGGCCGTGACGGCGTCGGCGAATTCCTTTAAGATCCCGGCGCGGTTGATGCTGCCGTGGAGGTTGTAGTCGATCGAACCCCCACGGGCACTAAAGGCCTTCCGTTGGTAGTTGTTCGCGAGGCCTTTCGAGAAGAACACTCGGTAGAGCTTACAGCGCCCATTCGGTGAGTTCTTGTCCCGAGCGACTCGGAGGGATTGTTCGACGGTCTGAGTGCTGTCAAGGAGTTCGACCGTTGCGTTGTTGATCGAAAAGCTATAGTCACAGTCTTTGGCGAGCACGCGAGCAGAGGCGAACACGAGGGCGACAAAAAATAATTTCATAGCTCGTTCTCCTTTATCACAATTGTTCCGAGGTCTTTCATGCCCCGCTCGTCCCGGAGGACCCTGACCTGGGCTGCCTCTTCCCGGCCTTCGAGGCTGAGGCGGTAGGAGCCAGGTTCAACACCCTCAATGAAAATAGCGCCGTCACGGTTGGTGAAGAAGGAAACGTCGCCGATGGTTCCCACCTGAAGGCCCAGCGGAGTTCCGTCCGATCCCACCAAGCGACCGGTCAGAATGACGGCGCCGCGCTCTTCGAGCTTGATCAAGTGGGCGCTTCGGTAAGTGGGATAGAGAACGAACTTCTCCTGGCGCAGGCTTCTGCCCTCATCCAGGAAGGTCGGATCGAGCTGGATCTCCCGGTACTGGTAGGCGATGAGGTTACTGAAAACGATCTCGTTAAAAAGGCCCGTCTCGGCCTCGGTGTAGGGGGACGTGGACTTAAGACCGATCCGTTGGTCTCGGAGGCGTTCCTCGGGTTTAAAGATGACGAAGCTCCCTGGGATGGGCCGAGAGATGCCCCCGCCCACTTCTCCCTCTTGGTAGGCGAAGACGAGAGCGGAGTTTAACCGGAGGCTCCCCCGGCCGGCCGTGCCCAGCGAGTCCGTTCGGTTCCCGGAGAGCTGGGCACCGAGGTCGCCCACCGGAGTTGGATAGAGGAGATCAAGTTCCCCGGCCCGGCGCTCTTCGGAGACGTCGGCGATGGCCTGCGTGCGGAAATTGTAGAGCCGGTTCTGATTATCTCTTAGCACATTGATCCGGGTGCTCTTCTGTGTCTGATCGTAGAGTGCGGAGGCGTAGCTATTGGATTCCGGAAGCGAGAAGGTGAGGAAGGCGTAGGCCGTCTCGTTCCAGCGGCGCAGTTCGTCGCGGTTTCGGCTGACGTAGAACGTGAGATTGTGCTGGTTCATGATCCGCAGACCGAGGTTCACGTCAACGCCGTAGCGGTTCTCAAGATCATTGTCTCGGACGTTGCCGTAGTTTCCGCCTAACGAAAATGTCAGCCGGTTCGAAACCGGAATGGTGTAGTTTGCGGCGTAGGCGTTTTGAACGAGAGACGACGTATCGAGGGCGCTCGTCTTAAACTCCTGGCCCCGGTTCTCAAACCGAAGCGAGACGGTGTGCGAGTCGAACCACTTTTTCCCTTGCGTGATGAGCTGATACCCAAGGCTTCCGGCATTTCCCTCCTGACCCTGGAGGTTCGAGCGCGCCAGGCCCGCCTGAAGGTTTCCGATGGGGATCGCCCGGATGAGTTCCGTTCCGTAGAGGGAGAAATCGGCTTGATTCTGGAGGTAGGCCGAACTTGAGAACAGGGACGAGAGGCCGTACTGGAAGAAGCCGGAGAACACTTTCCCGTCTCGGTCCTGGTACTCTCGCTTGAAGTTCGTATCGAGGAACGGGATCCCGTAGGAGAGGTCAAAGCGACTCTCTCCCTCGTTGAGGAGGTTGATGTTGGACGAGGACCGGAAGACGAAGACTTGCTTCTGGCCCAGGTCATCCGTCGCCTCGATGGTGATCGTGTTAAGACCGTTATTCAGAGGAATGTCCTGGGCCTTGTAGTTTCCGGGCTGAAGGTATTCTGATTTCACCAAGACCGAGTTTACGAAGTAGCGCACGAACGAGCGGGCCCGGAGAGTGAAGGATTGATGACCCGTGGGGTAGGGAAGCCGGTAGGGGTTCAGGGAGAAGTTCCGCTGAAGGTTCATCCCACCGAGAGGTCTGGCGACCATGAAACCTTGAACCTGCGGATACACGTCCCCGGCCTGCAGTCGGATGTCAGAGCGCTGGAAATCCTTCACGAGGCGCGTGTCACCGCGGAACCAACGCTGGTCTAGGTTCGACTGGTAGAAGGACTGGTTCTCGAGCACAACGGAGTGGATGTTCAGGAAGGAATTGAACTGGCCTGAAAAAAACTTTCCGGCGAGCCGCTTATCTCCCCAGTTCTGCTCGAGCCGGTAGTTCACCGCACCTCCGACGGGCGCCGGCGCGAGGGCGACTTTTTGCTCTTCAGACAGGTCAATCCCGAGATCCGTCCTCTTGGTCGCTCGAAGCTTCAGGTCGATCTTGGTTTCGAGCCGAAGCTCGCTGGGGTTAAACACCAGAGGAAATGGGATCTGTGCTGGCGTGAGCTTTTCTGGCAGAGCTTCAACCGCGCGAATGGTGTCTTCTCCCAGGTACCCCCGGAACAGCTCGATCAAGGAGGCACGGTCGATGCTTCGAACCTCTTCGCCCTCGATGTCCACTTGGACATCGCCGAGGTTCGTCGCTCCATCAAAGAGCGGGAGTCCAGCCGAATAGGACTGGGCCCTGAGTGGGTGGGAGACCCCCAGCAGGAGCATTAGGAGGAAGCGGTGGAAAAAACTAGTCATCGATCTTGAGGTCGACCTTCGCTCCTAGAGGGATCTCTTTTGGCGACTTGATTCGGAACAACCGGCGCTGTCCCGCCAGCACGTTCTCCCCGGCAAGACCTGGGAGATCCGCGCTTCGGAGTTCTCCTTGTTTTCCTTCCTTCACGTACCGCAGGACGGGGTTCGTCACCAGCCGGTGCCGTCCCCCTTGATTTTCCAGCTCAAGCAAGAGTTCCTCACCGACTCTTTTATGGGAGATGAGTTTGATGTCGGCACGAGTGTTCGGTGGAGTGGCGTAGAGGGCGGCGACGTACTTCATGAGCATCTTTATGCCCGCTTGGGCCTTCGACTTTGCGTCAACCTTGAGGGGCAGTTGTTCAGCGATGAGGCGATAGTTTTTTTCTCTCTCGGGAATGTCTTTGAGCGTGTAACTCACGCGCACCGTGCGCTTATCTCCCGGGGGAATGATGATCTGCGGAGGGAAGACAGTGATGTCCGTGGTTTCTCCCAGAGTCTCCGTGCCGTCTTCTGCCATCCGCCGCTCCCGCACCGAGAGTTCGACGGCGATGTTCGAGGCCCCGTCGTTTTCGATGAGGAACTGTGCCCCACGGCGCTGCTCGCCGAGGTCGATGGACTGGGACATCGGAGAAAAGTTGAAAGCGGCAAACAGCGGGAGAGCGATCAGGAAGATCAGGGACGAGGGCCGGTGCATGCATGTGTCCTTGGTATTTCTTTCCATGATATCGCGAAGCTTTGAAATAAAAAAGTCTGGGGTTAAATCAGGTCCCCGTGGGAGTGTGACTTCTCTGTGAGTGTCGCGCCTTTGACTGAGCTTTCCGGTCTTACCGGCGAAAGCCTCAAGGGAGGCACTTCGAGCGAGAGCGGTAATTTTTTTTCATGACAAGATCTCCTGTTAAATACCGTGGGATTCTCGAGGAGAGGCCGGCAGGATCAGCGCTGACAAAACTGAACTCGGTGGTGGCGGCGTAGAGGGTTAAAGTGGGGTCGAGAGGGGGTTAACTTTGGGCTAAGGGTGGGTGACGGAGACGAGATAGGAGTGGTTGAACTTAGGATGGGAGAGTTTAGTGAGAGTGACTTTTGTGAGCTGGGGAGAGTTGGGGGAAGAGTTCGTTTCGAGCTGAACGGTTGGACCTCTGCCACTGGTGCTGACTTTCACTGTCGTCTTCTCAGGGACAATGGCCCGGAGTTGAAGAAAGGCGCTCCGGGATTGCGCAAGTGTATGAAAGGAGAATGCTAAAACAATAATACCGAGGATGGGCTTCATTCCTCGGTATTATCGGTAGGTTTAGTTGAATCCTTTAGTTAGGTATTAGTTCGCCTCGATTGTGAACTGAACCGTATCTTCGTGGCTCCCGGCCGAGAGGTTCGAAGGGGCGTTGTAGCTGATTCGAAGTTCTTTGGTGAAAGTCCCCTTGAGATTGCTGGTCGAGTAGATCTGGGTTGGAGAAGAGTTCAGGGCCACGGCCGATCCGCCATAGGTAAGCGAATAGTTAACGAAGCTATTCGCATCCACGGTGTTGACGAGCTTTCCGGAGTTGTTGGACTTGGCCTTGATCTTATAGCCTGAGTGGTAGTTTGACTTCTCTGTGAGAGTAGCAACTTTGACGTTCGACGCGGACTGGGAGAGGTCTAGGTTCCCGGCGACGGTTTCGTGAACGATGGAGATATCGAGGATCGGAGCAACCAGTCCTTTGAGGATCAGATCCGCTTGTGTTGCTGCGAGTGCGGAGAAAGAGAGTGTTGCGAGTGAAAGTGCGATAAGTTTTTTCATGAAGCCCCCCCAGGGTAAGTTGGTAGTGACCATTCTGCATACGCAGTGCCAGGGAACCGGGTTGCGAGGGATCGGAGATTCGAGGCCTTGGGCTTGAGCGAGTGTCTAAAAATTCGACGGCCGGTAAGAACGGGTGTCAGGATGAATGGTTTGGGAGGGGAATCTTTGAGTCACTAGTTGGAGTACTCTGGGGTCCCAGCATGGTCACGATGGTTTGTGAATTCCCAAGAGGCAATGGCCGCCAAATGAAGCCCCCCCGCGAGTGCAGGGGGGAGGACTTTTTCTTTCTGATGGTCGTTGAATTCGGGGAATGAGAGCTCTAAATCTACTGAGAGATTCGGACCCAGTCTTCAGACCGGCAGTGGTCCGGGATCCGAGTTGCACAATCAAACCATCGCGTGCTTGAATTCCGGTTCGCTGCGCTGGTTTCATACGCAAACTTAACACACGCCATGTAGCGTTGGTTATTCTGACGGCACCCTGGATAAATGATCATGTTGACGTGGCCCGAGTAGAGTCCCTGCCCGTTGTGGTAGAGTGCTGCCACCTGGTCGCGCATGATGGAGTCCCGTGGTCCTAAGGGGCGACAGTCGAACGCTGCGGGCTGGCCTCCCTGGGTATCTCCACCACTGTAGGTTAAGGCGGTTTCTGGGTATTCGTCACTAAGTCCCGTCAGGTGAAGGACCTCATGGATGATCGTTGAACACGTGATCGATTGCGGATAAGCCGCGGCGTTGGCGCGCGCACCGTCTCCCACAATATCAATTTTCACAACGGGTGGTGCCTCGCCGAACGGCGACGATGGGCCATCGTAAACTTTAAGCTTCAGTTTTCTCTGGAACTCATCGACGAGTTCATCCTCGTTGTTCTGGAAACATTCACGCATCGAGTTCTTGTAGTGCTGATTGAGGCGCTCTTTTGTTCGGTGGGGTCCGGTGTAGCTCGGAGTTGCGGTAAATTCGAGGTTAAAATAGACCTCGTATTCTCGCTCCCCGGTTCTCCGGAGGCCGTAGTTTGCGGGAAGGGGATTGTTCCGACTCGGGGGGGCACTCACTCGAACAGTTCCGTTGAGTGGAAGATCCTCGCAGAGACGGCTCACCGTACTCTGAGCGCTGGCGAGGGTTGTGGCAGAAAGGAGGATAGTCGAAACGAGCATTTTCATAGGTATCCTTGGGCTTGAGACAGTGTGAAGGTCACTCTGCAAACAGAGGACCAAGATGCGGACAAAGTTCTGGCGTGAGAAATACAGACTTAGCTCTCGGGGAGTGTAAAAAAAATTGACGGCCGTAGAACACACAGTTCATCCCAGAGGCAGAAATTTATTTTTGTGGCATCACCATGAGCGACGGCGAGGTCGAGGGAATCGGAGGCACCGAAACCGGTGAGGTCAAAAACAAGGTCTGTTGGAAGAACGTTTTATTTAGTCTTTGACAGTCATTGTCGGCTAAAGATTCTCCTCTGTTTCGCCGATGGGTTCGAATGAACTTTGAAACAAGCGAGCCATCCTTATGAAAGTATTACTTCTGAGTCTTTCGGTCCTGGTCTTTAGCTTTTCGTCGGTGGCGGTTCCAACTGCCGTTAACACCTATGGTCCGGGCATTGAAAACAATCTTCTTTGCGAGGAAACCGCTAGATCTGGGAGTAGAGAGCTTGAAGCGCTTAAGGTGGAGATGGATAAAATTCCGGGGGCTCGTTTTTGTAATGGTGGGTGGGGGCTTTGCGGCAGCGGCCAATGGGCCTGTAACGACAATAGCGTTCTTAACATGGGCGGATTGGTGGCCACGCGCTGCTTCCCCAGCCTTCAGGCTTGCCGACTGGCCTGCCGCTGATCTCAAGCTACGAAACGTCAGAGGCAGATTCAAAACTGGCTCCTAAGTCGCAAGAAATTTCTCCTGATCTTTTGAACGATAAAACTTGAGCCTAACTACGATCATCTTCCCTTAGGGATCAACCCCTAGATATTTTGGACATTCGAAACTTAACCACCGTAAAATTGAGGGTAACTGAAGACAGGCATGAGTATTGTCAGACCCATATCATCTTGCTGGGAAGAGGTTCACCTTGGAATTTTTCGTAAGAACTTTTTATCACTATTTCACAACCATTTCTTCTGCCATTCCCTCTTTGATCTTCGTTCTGCTTTTAACTCTAGGTTTGCTAGCAGTGAAATCGAAACTCGGGGTCTTCGTCGGAGTCTTTGGAGCAGGCCTTTTAATCTTCTTCATCTACTCCTCGGTCCAGGACTTCGAAAACATCCATCGCTACATTTACAACCATGGCGTGCAAGGAGAAATGGTCATCTCCGAATTCCGAGACGCAGGCGTTATCGTTAACCATGTGCGGATGACTGAATCCGTTGCCTACATCAAACTCCCGTCCGGCGACATGAAGGAGATCGTCTTCTTAAATCAGGTCATTCCGCACTACCCTCCGGTCGAGCGATTCAGCATCCGGGAGAAGACTCCTTACAAAATTCGCTACCTCCAGGGAGACCACCGGGTTTTCGTCATCGAAGCTGGCGCGTCTGAGGACATCGAACAGGCGGCCCAGTGCGCAGCGCTCCTCAAGTCCATCGATGCAGTGAGCAGCCAACTCCTCTTGGACCCGCAGAACCAAACACTGAAGAAGTCCAAGGATGACCTCGAGGGCCGTTACAAGAAACTTTGCCACAGGCCAGTCACGAAATTAGATCCAAACCAAGAAGCGCACGAGAAGTGCCAGGCCATCGAAAGAATGATCCAGATGCTCGAGAGGCAACTCTTGACCGATCCAGAGAATGAGGGACTCCGTACATCGAAGGAGGTTTTTGAAGGGCAACTCAAGGCGAATTGTAAAAAAAATGAGGGATAAGACAGAGAGTTCTTCAAGGAATAATGACGGATCGAAACAGAGTTCGATCCGCCCTGAAATCATCTAGATCTGAGTAAATGTAAACGTAGGTGGTTCGAGCCTGCAGGAACCGGTACCGATTCCTGTACCACCTGGACCGCCGTCGCAGCCAGCGTCGTTATCATCACAGACTTTCCCCGCTGGGTTTACCACGAATTTTCCTGCCGCGGATCCGGTCACCCGGAGGGACTGGGCGAGATTAAATCCATGGGCCGAATCAGAGCTTGAGGTCGGTGGATTAAAGGCATCGCTTCCCGTGGTTGATGTTGAGGCGGTGGAGATGTACATCGCAACCCGCTCGCCCGCGGAAGTGCACGTCGTCGTTGTGCCGTCAGAGAGCCGAGACGAATCCCCGCTTCTGCAGATGTCCCTCGTTTCGTAGTCATTACTGTTGCAGTTCGTAGAAGTCGAGTTACTCGAAGGCATGAACTTGATGTTCGAGTTGAACTCAACGATCACACACGGATAGGTTCCCGCCTCGAGGGGGCCTGAGCCCAGGTCCACACCACCGGCGAAATCAACTTCAACCGGTGAGCTTCCGTTATCGATGACGGCGACGGGGTTCGTGCAAAGAGGATCCGTCGAGACAGAGAATTTGTAGACCATGAGCTTCAGCGATGACGGGCTCAAACCGGTATCGGCCGCGAAGCTTGAGAAGGTTAAAAGTGCTGAGAACGTTCCGACTAAGATTTTTTTCATGATCATCCCTCCTAGTTGTCTGAGCCCTGAAGGGTGAAGGTCGAGATGTTTTTCTTGTGGGAATCCCCACACGCCGTGTAGGCACCTAATAGAGCAAGTAGCAGCATGAATTTGATCACATATTCTCCTTGGAATGGTTGATGACACTTTGACGACAGAAACGAGACCTAACTTTAGGAATGATTCTTAAATCATGGGAATGGCGAAATTTTCCTAAATGAATTTCTTGGACTCTTAGAACGGCTTGGCGCTAACTGGACGGCCGCAAGACCTACTCCACCCAGACATGGAATTCCCGCTGGATTCTTTCTTTTTCTTCTTCAGAGAAGAGGTTCCGGTCGATAGAAAGGTGGGTAAGGGTGGCCATTTTTTTAACGAGATCAGGGAATCTCTCAAACTGATTATGATCCAGATTCAGCCGACTGAGCCCGGGAAGGTCAACGAATCCTTCCGGGAGCTTTTGGAGCTTGTTTCCGGAGAGGTTCAGTTCAGACAGGTGGGTGAGAAGGGAGATTTCCTGGGGGAGCTCCCGGAGTCCACAGTCCTTGAGAGTGAGAGATTTTAGGGGGGCGGGGATGTGTCCTAAGGGAAGAAGGAGGGCCCTCAGAGGCGTTTGAAGAAGCTTGAGGTTTACGAGCTGCGGAAGCCCGAAGACCGAAGCGATTGATCCTTGAAGCCCAGGCAATTTTAGGCTCAGGACTCTGAGCTCCTTCCACGGAAGCGTTTCATCCGGCCACTCGCTACAGGTCCCTTCGAGATAGAGCTCTCTGAGGTTCGGAAGGTCGAAGAGTTCCCGGGGAAAGGAGGGCCTTTTCAAGGTGAGTTTCAGCGCCAAGACATCCGTGCTTTTTTCGAGCGCACCCGCGAGGGTTTTATGGAGCTTCATCACGGTGATCACCCGGGATACCCAGGTAGTAGAGGAGGGTGGTCATGTCACCAAAGCTCACCTGGTGCCGGGCCTCCCGTCGGACCTTCTCCTTGGCGTGGTAGGCAACCCCGAGACCGGCCCGTGCGAGCATCGGAAGGTCATTGGCGCCATCTCCGACCGCCATGACCTGATCCAGGGAGAGGCCCTCCTTTCGCGCGAGGTCTTCGATGATGTCGGCCTTGGCCTGGGCATTGATGACTCGTCCCTGAACCCTTCCGGTCAAGAGCCCGTCCTGGACCTCAAGATCATTGGCGAAAACATAGTCCATGCCAAGCTGTCGTCGGAAGTTTTCCGCAAAGAACTGGAAGCCCCCGCTCACGATGGCGGTCTTCACGCCTCGCTTTTGAACTTCCCGAATGAGCTTCGATACCCCGGGGGAGAGCTCGAGCCGTGTCATGATGCCCTCGAGGGTCGAGCGAGGAAGGCCTTTAAGAAGAGCGACTCGTTCCTTCAGAGCATCGTCGAAGTTCAGCTCTCCGTTCATCGCGCGCTCGGTGATCTCGACCACGGCCCCGTCCACCCCGTGGGCGCGAGCAAGTTCGTTGATGACCTCTTGCCGAATCAGAGTCGAGTCCATGTCAAACACAATGAGCCGCACGTCTTCGCGCTTTAAGTCGCAGGGGATGAGGGCGATGTCCGTTTCCCAGCGGTGGGCGAGCTCAACCAGGCGCTGTTTAAAGAAGGCCTCGTCGGTCGAGAGGGAAACTTGGAGGTCGAGGGCACGGAGTCCTTGGTTCGTTTGATGCTCGGATTTCCGGAGGACGGTGCCCGAACTTTCTACGGCTTCCAAGACCCCTTCGAGGAGGGACTCAGGAAGGGCGATCCTCGAGATGCAACAGAGGTTGTAAGTTTTCAAACGCCGTCCTTCACGAGTTTTTTGAGTTTCTTCTTTTCCGCCCGCTTTTCCTGAAGTTTTTTGATCATCGAGAGAGAGTACTTGAGCGCGGACCACAGAGACAGGAGTGCGGAGACGTAGATGAGGGCCGTACCAAAAAGCGGGAGGTCGAGGCCCAGGAAATCGTCGTAAATCATGAGCATAGGCATCGCGACCATTTGAGTCGCCGTTTTCCATTTCCCCATCCAGCTGACGGGGACGTCGACGTCCTCCGTGAGGGCCAGAAGACGCAGGGAAGTCATGTACATTTCCCGAAGGACCAGGATGATCACGACAACGGGGTGGACGCGGTCCAGGGCCATCAGCATGATGAGCCCCGAGACCACGAGGAATTTGTCGGCGATCGGGTCAAGGAAAGAGCCAAAAACGGTGACAATGTTTTGCTTCCGAGCGATGTAGCCATCGAGCCAGTCCGTGAGGCTTGCGACGACGAAGATCCAGCAAGCGAAGTGGCCCAGGAGGTGCTGGTGCGGCAGAAGCTGTTGGGGCGTGTCTTCAGTGAAATACAAGGCGAGGACCACGACGGGAATCATGAGCATTCGGAAGAACGTGATCCGGTTCGGTAGGTTGTCTATTTCCAGGTCGTTCATTTCCATGTCATTCCAATTTAACAATTTTTACCCAGCTTCCTTATCTTAATGGAACACCTACAATAAGAGAACAATGAGGTGACCATGGAACGACGTTTTAACCTGATCAAAAGTGACTTCGAGAAACACGAGAAGCGAGTTCTGCCTCGGTTTCCGTTCTGCTACCTGACCTTTAAGCCCGACGAAACTGCTCGAGTGTATGAGGTCAAAGACATTTCCCACACCGGAATGCAGCTTTCGCTGAAAGACGAGGGGCATGGGTTTAAAGAAGAGAACGTCCTCAAGGGCAACATTCACTGGCTGGGGAAGAACCTCGATGTCGTGGGCACTGTCAAATGGCACACCTCCAACCGCATCGGAGTCGAGTTCGCGAAAAAACGGGATGTGCTCGACAAAGTCCGGAGTTTCCTCTCCCTCGAGGAACTGGTCAAGCGTCTCAAGCCCTTGCACAAGCTTAACGACGGTCTCGAGATCCCCGCCCGACTTAAGTATTGGCTGCGCTCTGACGGGCCAGTTGAGATCTTTGTGTGGCAGCACGGCGACGGAGAGATCGCGAAGTGTCAGATCCTCTTCCTCGAAACATTCTTGGAATGGGAGGATGGCAACGGTCTTAAGACGGGTCGGATTCTCTCAAAAAGGAATGTTGACTCCCCCCTCCTCACCGAGGACGAATGGGTCTTTCACATTGACGCGGACGCAGATGCCGAAAGAGTTGCACGGGTCAAGGATCTCATCTCTCACATCTCGGAAGACCTGCTCCCGGTCGATGTACGCACATTCTTGGTGCGTCAAATGAGCTAATCGGTTCCCGAAACCCGATCACTCAAGGTATGATTCAGGCGTCTGACTCTTAAGGGAGAAACCGCATGAATCGTAACCTAGCTATGGAATTTGTTCGAGTAACTGAAATGGCCGCCATCGCCTCCGCCCGTCTCATGGGACGCGGAGATGAGAAAGCCGCTGATCAAGCGGCGGTGGACGCGATGCGAGCGATGCTCGACTCCATCGACTGTGACGCAACGGTGGTCATCGGTGAGGGAGAGCGCGACGAAGCCCCCATGCTCTACATCGGAGAAAAAGTCGGCTCCGGCCGGGGGTCCAAGCTCGAAATCGCTCTGGATCCACTCGAAGGAACCACCATCTGCGCCCACGGCGGACCGAACTCCATTTCTGTGATGGCGATCGGGGAAGCAGGGAACCTTCTTCATGCCCCGGACACCTACATGCTCAAGCTCGCCGCGGGTCGTGAGGCCAAGGGGCTTCTGGACATCCGGCAGTCACCCACGGAAAACCTTAAGCGCCTGGCCGATATCAAGAAATGCCGAGTGGCCGATCTCACGGCCATCGTCCTGGACCGTCCACGGCACAAGGACCTGATCGAAGAGATCCGCGCCGCAGGTGCACGGATCCAATTGATCGGCGACGGCGACGTCTCGGCGGCGATCGCCACGGCCAGTCCTAACTCCGGTGTCGACATCCTCTTCGGGATCGGTGGCGCTCCAGAGGGTGTCATCGCAGCGGCTGCGCTCCAGTGCATCGGCGGGGAGTTCCAAGGAATCCTCAAGCCCCGCAATCAAGGGGAGATCGATCGCGGCAAGGCGATGGGCATCGAGGACATCAATCGGCTCTTTAAGATTGACGACCTGGCCAAAGGAAATCTCATGTTCTGTGCGACGGGTGTCACCACGGGGAATTTCCTCGACGGAGTGATCTTCAAGTCCTGGGGATGCCACACCCATTCTATTGTGATGCGCTCTGAATCTGGTACAATTAGACACATCCGAGCGGAGCACCACTTCGATAAGAAACCGAGATACTAAAAAAGGAAGACGCCATGGCGCGCGCTGAAAGAACCGAGATCTACGACGTTTCACCAGAAAAGTTTTATCGGGCCATCGTTGATTACCGTGCCTACCCAGAGTTCGTGGAGGGAGTTCGCTCCATCGACGTCCAGAGTGAGTCCAGTGAGGGAGCAACGGTGAAGTTTAACCTCTCACTGATCAAAGAAATTTCCTACGTCTTGAAGCTCGCCCATCGACCCAACCTGGAAGTCAGCTGGTCCCTTGTTTCCGGAGACCTGATGAAGGTCAACAACGGCCGCTGGACGCTCAAAGACGTCGGTGGAAAAACTGAAGTGACCTATTCCCTTGAGGTTGAACTCAAAGGTTTCTTCCCGGGCCTTGGGATGATCGAAAAGACCCTCGTGAACACGAACCTTCCGCTCACGATGAAAGCGTTCGGGAAGAAAGCGGCGAGCTACTGATGAGCGACGGGGAAAAAGACGGGAAGGTCGAGGGCATCCTGAAAAAGGTTCTGGCCAGCGGAGTCACGGCCGCGTTCATGACCGAGGAAACTGTGCGCTCGGTGCTGAAGGACCTTCCCCTGCCGAAAGAAATCGTCGGTGGTCTGGTGGATAACGCTCGGAACACGAAGACTGAGTTCATCGCTGGGGTGAAGAATGAGCTCAAGTCCTACCTCGATAAAATCGACGTCTCGCGAGAGATCGACAAGATCATCGACAAGTACGACTTCGAGGTCAAGGCGACGATCTCGCTAAAGCGAAAGAAAAAGACCAAGGCCGAGGAGGAGTAGTGCTCCCTCGAGAAATCCTATCCCGCAAGCTGGCCAAGGTGAGAGGCGAACTTGGGACGAGCCAGCTGCTGATTGTCTCCAAGACAAGGTCCCTGGAGGAAATCCGCGCTTACTATGAGCTGGGTCACCGAGACTTCGGGGAGAACCGAGTCCAGGAGATGGCCGAGAAGGCCCAGGCCCTGCGCGACCTGTGTCCGGAGCTTCGCTGGCACATGATCGGGCACCTTCAGACCAATAAAATTAATGCCCTCTTCTCCATCCCGAACCTCTCTGCGATCCATTCCGCTGATGACCGAGAGTGCGTCGAGAAGCTCATCAAGTCTGAAAGCCGTTTGGAACATGACGTTCTGGTATATCTGCAGTTCAACACCTCTCACGAAGAGGAGAAGTCGGGCTTTGAAACGTATACTGACTTGGTGGCGAGTGCGGAGCTTCTGCTGAAGACCAAGCGGCTAAAGCTCGCCGGGCTCATGACCATGGGCACCCTCCGGACCGAGGACTTCGAGGCGGAAGCAGGGCGCTGCTTTCAGGACTTGAATGTTGAAAAATTAAAGCTTGAAACTGAACTGGGAGTCCGCCTCTTCACCAGCATGGGGATGAGCCAGGATTATAAGATTGCGGTTCGGGAGCGATCCGATTGGGTTCGATTGGGGACCATGATGTTTACCGGAGAGAGTGAGTGAAGGCGTGGCCGTTTCTGTTGGCCTTTTATTCGGCCACGGCCCTAGGTCTTTGCCTTCCGGAGCGGTTCGATCCCGTGGCCTGGAACTACCGTGGGACTGCCGTCCTCATCCACCGCACGACCACCGGCCCTGAAGGAGGTGGCTCGAGTTCCTACCTTCTCTTGAACGTCCTCTCTCAACAGGCCGAAGAATTCTACCTCTCGTCCAACTACCACAACGGAGTTGCGACCGCTCAGCGGATCGACGAAGCTGAATGCCGACGGCACGTGGCCTCGGCCAATAAGCGCATGGGTGAGGTCCATTTGAAGTCACGCTTCAAGACCGGCCCCTTGGAGTGCCGGGCGGAACGAATGAACATGCTGGAGTTAAACGACACACCCAGTTTGCCGGTACCAAAGGGCAAGGCGATGGAGCTCGTTTCGAACGCTGGGGTCTTGGATCCGAACCTCTCAGTGTTTGCTCCAAAAAACGCGGCCGCCGATTTCCCGGCGTACCTTGTGGTTTCCAACAATGGGCTCTGTGGCGCGAAGTATTTTATCATGTTGTATAGCCCCGTAGATAAGTCTTACAAGGTTTTTCGAAAGTTCTGAGTCTAGCTCGGGGGCAGGACCTCGGTCATTTTCATATAAGTTCACCTAATGATTCGTTCAATCTTTTCTTAGTATTTTATCGCTAGGGTCGATCTAATTATTCGCTTAGACATCCCACGTCGAACCGGATTATTTAGATCCATCAACATCAAGGGGGCCCCACATGGAAGCCGTTCGTCGCGTACCTGAACTTAGTCTGATGAGTTTTGTGAATGGAACCAATAACGACAAGGTGACCTTCACCAACGAACTCTTCCGGGGCCTCAAAGACTACGGCTTTATTGTTCTCGTGGATCATCCCGTCGATCATGCGCTAACCTCCAGGGCCTATGATCTCGTGCACGAGTTCTTCCACCTTCCGGTTGAAACGAAAAAGAAATACGTCTGTAAAGAGGGCGGCGGTCAGCGAGGCTACACGGCCTTCGGTGTCGAACACGCCCGGAACTCGAAGTTCCCGGACCTCAAAGAGTTCTGGCACGTAGGTCGAGAGACGCTTGTGAACGAGGCCCGGTTCCGCCAGTTCTTCCCTGAAAACATCTGGCCCGGAGAGCTCCCAGAGTTCCGGGACGTGATGCTCAAGTTTTTCGGTGGGATGGACATGACCTCGAACCTGATCCTCGACTCTCTCGGGATGGCGCTCGATGTTCCTCAAAGATATTTCCGGGACATGCTTCAGGACGGGAACTCCATCATCCGGGCCATCCACTACCCACCGCTTTCACCAGACGCTCCGAAGAACGCTGTCCGTGCGGCGGCCCACGAAGACATCAACCTCATTACGGTCATGGTCGGTGCGACTTCGGCCGGCCTCGAACTCTTGGACCGCGACGGCAAATGGCTTCCGGTGATGTGCAACGAAAAGCAACTCGTGATTGACTCCGGGGACATGCTTTCTCGCATCACGAATGACGTGATCCCGGCAACCACTCACCGTGTCGTGAACCCGGACGTTGCCACAGACACCCGCTATTCGATGCCGTTCTTCACCCATCCGAATCCAGACACAATTTTGTCGTGTATTCCTTCTTGCCGTGGCACGGGAGAGAAATACGAACCGATCAATTCCAACGATTGGCTCAACATCCGTTTGCAGGAAATTGGCCTTAAGAAGTAGGGTGCCAGGATACTTCTACGAGAATGTGTTTTGGAACCTACGAAGAATCTGTTAAACCGCGGATCCTTGCGCTCCATGACGCTCTAGACTTCTTGGCAGATCTTCTTCTTCTCTTCGCAGTGATCGATCATCGTTTTTGATGTTCGGCATCCAGTCCTGAGTTGGTGTAAATGATGCAGGCATGTTCTTTCGGGCGCTCATCGGATGTTCAATATAAATCTTGATATCCGATGCTTCCTTCGTGATTTCATCTTTCCCTCGCTTCCATTCGTCTTGAGCTCACCATTGTATAAGTCTTTTACACCCCCGATGGGTAACTTTTTTAGAGAGTGTGTTGGCGATCAATATCAAGTGTAGGATTCGACGAACCCCCAACGGGACTCAGACCTCCTGGGTACGAATAGCAATCGAGGTCGAGTCATGTTTTTAATAAGTGAGGCATTTATGAAACTGGGATTAGTCAGTATCCTTATACTTCCTACGATCGTTTTCGCTCAGGGAAGGGATGTGCGCCCGGAGGATCGGGGCGAAAGTAGTCTGGTTTGCAGCTGGAATGGGATGAACTACCAGCCGCTCCGACGGAGTGATCGACAGTTCATCGGTAAGCCCGGAAAAGGATTTAATTCGCAGGCAAACTGCGATGAAGCAGTATCAAGCGCCTCCCGGAATTTGGTTTGCAACTGGAACGGTTTTAACTTTCAGCCCTACCACATTCAGACGAACCGGGGCTTTGGCGAGGATGGCAAAGGCTTCAATGATCTGGCAGGATGTAACCAATCGGTACAGCTTTCCGGTCGAGAGTTCGCTTGTAACTGGAACGGGTCTAACTATCAGCCGTACGTTTTGCGGAGTAACATAGCGATTGGAAAGGTTGGTCACGGGTTCAATTCTTTGAGCGACTGTGGCAAAGCCGCTCAGCGGGCCGGTCGCGGGTTGATCTGCAACTGGGGAGGAAGCAATTTCCAGCCCATCATTGCGAGCACGAATACCGTACTCGGTCTCGCTGGGAACGGTTACACCGACATCGCCACCTGCACCGCCACGACTCAAAAATCTCGCCGAGGTTTTGGTTGCAACTGGGATGGCGGAGCGCATGCCATTTACAACATGAGTACGAATCAGCCCACCGGCGAGCGTTTCGTTAGCGCGGAGGCTTGCGCTAATGTTCTTTAGATTTTCGTAAGATACATGAGTAGGCGTTCCGCAGTCCGTTTAGCACGCTTGGTGAGCATGGTTCGTCGGAACCGGAGCCCATTGTGATCATCATGGAATATAAAGATTCACTGGAATCGAACTCGAGTTTCTAGACGATCGTAAGTTCTTTGTTTAGAAAAAACGCCGCAGTCCGAAGCCAACTTTGTAGTTGGTTTGGTTGGTGGTTTGGATGTTGCCGTCTTCTTGTTCCTCACGGGTGCTCAAGGATTCGAAGGCGTTGTCGAGGACGAACTCCCAGGTGTCGTTGAAGGGGAGACTGATGCCCAGCTTAAACGATGGGATCATGGACACAGGTCCCGCTTGGGATAGACCCACCGTCGTCGTGTTCGAGAGCCCGTACCCGATCCCGCCGGAGAGGTAAATCCGGCCTCCGGCGACGTAGTCTCGGAAGGAGTCGAAGTAGTAGATGAGGTTGACCATGGCCAGGTTCCGCTGGGTCAGAAGCGAAGCCCCGCTATAATTGATCACTTCGCGCTCGTAGCGCAGGCCCGCGTCCCAGGCAAAGTCTCCGAAGAGGTCGCGCTCGTAGAACACTTCGGCCAGGTAACCCCCGCGGCGAGGAGTATTCGCTGGAGCTTCAGAGACGGACTCGGAGATTCCCCGGGTCAGGGCGCCTTTGAAAACCATGGAGGCCCGGGACTTTTTAATCTGAGTCTTAATGTACTTCCGACGCTCAGACTCCGGGGCCAGGGCCCAGATGTACTCCGTCGCCGGGTAGTACGTGATCACCGCTCCCTTCTCGAAGGGGAGGACGGCGTCGATGTTCAGGAGCTGCCACTGGGTGAAGTTCCCAGAGACGTTCACCGCCCTCGCTAGAACGGAAACGTCCTCCGCCGTGAACGTCGCCGTCATCCCGATCTCGACCCCTTGGCGCTTGCCGTTTCGGGTGATGAACGTCTTCCGAGATTCGGACACGGCCTGAATCATGATCAGCTCGAACGCCTCGGCGCTGTAGGCGACGGTCAAGAGAAGAGCGAAGAGGGTATGACGAAAACGCATGTCTTCATCATACCAGCTTCGAGGGAATTTCCTACTGATCTAAAATGAACGGTGGTTGGAAGAGCCCGGAAGCATCCACAGCGGTTGAGTGAATCGCTTCGGGTTCCATGTTCAGCACACCGATCTGGGGCTTAAATGTATCCGTTGCTGTGGTGTCAGAGCTAAAGAGAGCGAAGACCACGTCGTTCACATTCTCACTTGCGGTGGACCCGATGGCCCCGAGGGTGAGGTCACTCACGACTTGAGAGAGACCAATCCTGGCGGTCTGCCGGTGCTCGAGGTTTCCGATGAGAGAGAAGCAGGTTCCGCAGGTGACGGTGTCATCGGTGCGCCAGCGGGCGACCCGAGGGTAGGAGACCACGCCGGATCCGACGGAGTTGAAGAAGATCCTGGCCTCCGCCAGACCAGGGACTGAGACCAGGTCGGGCACGAGGAGTCGGGTGTTCGTGATCATGGTTTGTGAGGTTGCGCCACTGACCTTCGTCGTGAGGACGTTCTCCGTGAACGAGGCAGCGGTGTCGAGGTTTGGATTGTAGCGCCCGATGAAGTAGTCGCTGCCGGAGCTCACCTGTTCTTGGGCGAGGACGTAGTAGTAGGTATTTCCGACGGCGTTGGTCGCGAGGCGAACCGACTGGAACGAGAGCCCGGAGAAAATTTCTTGGGAGGCCCGGTCGGTGGCAATGCCTCCCGTCGTGTCGAAGAGGACCCAGTCCATGCCCGAGAGGGTGTACCGGTAGATCGAGAGGGCACCGGCGTTGTTGAGCTCACCGGAAATCCGAGCAATCACGAGCTCGCCGCTTAAGTTGACTTTCGCGTCGAAGGCAGCGGTTCGGCCCATTTCTGTGAGCGTGTCATTCGCGCTGATCGCAAGGCCCGCGCTCCGCAGGTGAACATCGGCGGTTCCGGACACAACGGTGACGTTGTTCTGCTCACTACCCCCCAGAGAGGAGTTGATCATCGGTAGGTGCCAGCGCCCGCCGTTTAAGAAGATTCGGCCCAGGCCTCCGTTGGCAACGACGAGGCCCGGAGCATTGATCGTCCCGATCATGGTTCCGTCGAAGTCGATGAAGTCTTCGTCGTACTGGGAGTAGAGCTCGACGGTGGCCCCGACCGATACAGCGGTGATCCCGTGGAGCGCCGAGGCGGTCGAGTTGTTGATCTTATCTGCAAGATTCGACGCCGCCGAGTTTTCGGTGGCGCAGGCATTGGAGCTGCAGATGAGATCCACTCCCGCAGAAGGAGTATCGGAGGCGGTGAAGACGTAGCCGTTGATCGTGATGGTTTCGCCCGTGCTAAGGCGGTTGATGAATTCGAGGGTTGCCACCGAGCCGTCGCCGTCAACGGGAGCGATGGTGCAGGCCGCGACGTTTGAGCAGCTGATGCCATACGGAGCGTAGTTGAATCCGAACGGGGCCATGTGAGGCATTCCGATTTTCCGTCGTCCGGCGACCTCGAAGCTCTTGTCGATGCGACGGATGCGCGGGATCAGCGTATTGGGAGCGGATGACGTGCTCGCGATGTACGCGACGTAGACGCTATCTGCGGACCCCGCGATGGAGAGGTTGGTCACGATGCTCGGCGTGCCGCTGTCGAGGGCCTCGAACTGAATCGTCTGAGTGGTGAGAACGATATTTCCACTCGTGTCACGGACAGTTTTTTCAACGAACACATCGAGGTTTTGATCGACGTAGGCGGAGTAGATCACGTTCGTGTTCGGGACCGTGTTGGTGTCGTCGTACCAGACGGCGAGTTCGTTCCCTAAGCTGCCGCTGCCGGTGGCCGGTTGGTTGTAGAGGTAGGGCTTCGGCGTGACGTACCAGGTCCCGGCGCAGGTTCCTGTCCCCGGGGCGGCCAACGGATTGGCGGCGGTGTTGTCTCCGACGCACAGCTGGAGTTCGATGGTTCCGGTGACGTTCCCGGGGGTGTAGCGGAGTAAGCGATCGGTGGCGCTGGTGATGGCGGTCCATGCTCCGGCAGAGAAGCGAGAGTACCATTGGTACTTCAGGTCTCGCTCCGAACCTGGGCCCGATGCATCGGTGACGGAGCCGGGATCGATCGAGAACTGATAGCCGGAATAGACGATGGTAGTTGAACCGACGGCGGGAGCGGCGGTGGCCGTATTGATGACCGGGGCCGGGTTATAGTTTCTGACATACACTCGGAAGACCTCGGAGTCAGTCACTGTCGATGGGGCCGTGGAACCGGAGGTGCTCATGATGTCTTTGACGTCGACTTTAAAGTGCACCAGGTGAGACGTGTCTCGGTTGATGTCAACTTTGGTCGCAAGACGCCCAATCAGGAGGTCCTCGGGGAGCTGGTAGAGGGTCCCAGTGACCTGCAGAGGGTCGGTGTCGATGGTTCGGGTGAAGTTCACCCAGCTTGAAGGAGATGAGGTGGAGCCGTTGGAGCTGACTGGCACCGAGGTCGTACAAGAGCTCGTGTTATCTGTGCACAAAGACACTTGGTACTGAAGGTTGTCGACTTCTGTATCCGTGACGTACATGTTGAAGAGAATACTGTCGAGCTCTCGCGCAAAGCTCGTCGGATCTCCGGGATTGAGTGTCACAGTTAAGCCGCTTTGGATGCTTTGGATGTTCGATTGGCCGGCCAGAATAGATTGTGCTGTGAGAACGATCCCGGATGGATTTCTTTCTCGGACGATGAAGCTCCAGGTCAGGTTCGGAGACACCATGTCGTCACCGCCGACGGGAGAACCGGAGTCGGAGAGAGTCAGCACGGCCTGGTACGTTCCCGAGGCCGGGTTCAAGGGGCCGGAAGGGATGTGATGTGGGACCATCAAGCTACAGGTCCACTGAGTCGTGTAGGCCGGAGTGGTCGCACCGAAGGCCTTGGAACAGCTGGTGGTGGCCCCGGCCTGATTGGTTGTAATGTCCGAACCGTTGTGGCGCAACCGGAGGTCCCATTGGAACTCCTCTTCGAGCGCACTCGCAGAGTAGAAATCGTCGGAGACCGTGAACGAGAGGGTGAAGGCCGTTCCCTGATCGACTTGGCAACCGGTTCTTGAGAACGCACTGGTGGTGGTGCAGCCCGTAGGATTGATGGATCCGAACGTCACGGTCGGCGCGACGTTGACGGGTTTCACCGTCACGAGCCACTCCACCGGGTAGGAGCCATTATTCGGGAGCACATCGGAGCGTTCGAACTCGTAGCTCGTCGCTTCGTCGAAGAGGCGGGCCGTGACCTTTTGGTTTTGAGTTACGGTGGCGGCCGTGTTGGCGAGGTCTAGGATGTTCGTATCAAACGGAGCGCCGGAGTTTTCGCAGTTGGAGAGGGCGTCCACGAGACAAATTTGCTGAGTGGCACCGGTCCCGAGGGAGTCCGAGGTTTTCTTCGTACAGATCTCTGCGCCCGTGGAGTTCAGGTACCAGCGGACCTGGATCGATTTCCCGTCACCCGCGTAAGTGCCGTCAGCGTCATCTACGGTCACGCAGAAGAGAGGTCTCGAGGCCGGAGACCCCGTGCCGTAGATCCAGCTCAAGGTAGGATAGTCGTTGTAGCCAACGTTGTTGTGCGCGGTGACCGCAACCCCTGGTGCCGGGAAGCCGATGCCCGAGACGTTGGCGAGGTCCGGCTGCCGAACGTTCACGTTCCACTGATACTCCGCGACGATCTCTCCAGGGTTGTCATTCTGGACTGCGGCCCTAACGATGTAGGTCCCGACCCCGATGGTGGCCGGGTTAAAATACGGAGTCGGAGGGGTGCCGAGGAACGCGGTGTTGGTTCCGCCGTTAGTGAAGTTTGTAAACGTATCCGTTTCACTGTAAATGGTCGAACCGTTTTTGATGACCGACCAAGACGTCCGGTAGTTGTCCGAGGCGTTCATGGAAAAGCCTGAGTCCAATGGGTTTCTGATCGTGAAGGAAAACTGCACCCGCGGATCTGTCGGGAGTTTATCGAAGGCGTAGGTGGATGGAGTCAGGGTCGTCGTGTTCACACTGGGCTTCGGGAGGTTGGTGATCTTGAGCTCGAAGCTGTGGGTGTCAACCACTGAGCCATTGGCCGCGACAACTTTGGCCGTGATGATGTGACTTCCGACGTCGTAGAGCGAAGCGATGAGCGTACAGGTGTGGGAGTTCGAGCAAATGCTCTCGGGAGCGGCGTTGAAAACTTTCTCCCACGAAAGAGTGTAGGACTGGTTGTACGGATTGGCGACGCTCACCGTGAATTGGAGCGGCGTCGTATCACCCTTGGTTCGGGTCTGGGTGAAACTCGGTGAATAGGTATCGATCGTGAGAAAGGATGAAGGGCCTCCGACGACCGGGACACAGGTCCGCAGAGAGGCATTGAAGGCTTCGTTCGAGCCACACTCCGTTTGCTTCGTCTGCGGCACACAGGCCGCGAAGAGAAAGAGTGTACCTAATGCTATCCAGAAAGTGTTCAAACCAACCATGGTCTTTTCCTTTTCGATCCGTCTCGATCTTTATCGGGACTTTTCTTAAAATTCCTTAGACTTGGACGATTTCCTCTTTCCTATTGTCTCAGGTTCCTTACTGGACTAGTCAAACGTCGGAGAAGAACTCTTAAGAATCCGATAGTTTACAAAGCTTCTTGCGAAGAGGAGAATTGTCGCGAGTCGATTTGTCTGACCAGATTGCTGGGCAGCTGTAGAGGAGTGTAGCCATGTTTAACTTCTTCAAGACCCCTGAGGCTCCGGTCGCCCCTGGCCGAGTCATCGCTCTGATGAATCAGAAGGGGGGAGTAGGGAAAACCACCATGGCCTTTAACCTGGCCCATGCTTTCCATCACCAAGGAAAGAAAGTCCTCTGCATCGACATGGACCCCCAGGCGAACTTTAGCTCCCTTTTCGATCTCCCCGTAGACCCGGATCGAAAGAACGTCCATCATCTTCTCATCAACACGATCAAGGAACTGAGGCCCCTTCACACGCCGGTGTTTTTAAATGACGTCCGAGTGACTTCGGCCGAGGGCATCGATCTGCTTCCTTCTGGACAAGAGCTCTCGGGCTTCGAACTCACGGTGGCCGGGATCTCCATGCCCCGGCAGCTGATTCTGAAGAAGTTCATCGACAAGCTGGAGCTTCGGTCCCAGTACGACATCATCATCATCGATGGCCCACCGACCCTAGGCCTTCTGGTGGTCAACATCCTGTGCGCCACCGACGGCGTCCTCTTTCCGTTCGTTCCGGACCGCTTCTCCGAGCAGGGACTTCGGAACATTCTCGAGGCGGTCAAAGACATCGGAGAGATGGAGATCTCAGCGGTGCCGAAGAACCTCGGCTACATTCCGAACCTCTTCGACACCCGTCGCAAACAGGCCAGCGAAGACCTCGAGCAGATCCGGCTGAACCTCGGGGGAGGCACGATCCATGAACCGTTCACGAACAAGGTTCAGTTCGGAAAGTCACTGGCCCAGAGAAAGTCCGTGTTTCATTTCAAGTCTGGAGAGTTTAGAGATCTGCAGCGGCAGTTCGTGGCCATGACGGAGACCGTGCACAAGGAGCTACAATGAAGAAGAATAAGAATCCTCTCTACGTGGTGAAAGGCAAAGACGTTCACGAGGCGAGCTCACTGATCGACCTCGTGATCATGAAGTTTAACCTCGCACCGGCGATCAACATTCTCCGGAACCTGATCCTCCTTCTCCTCGAGCAGGTCGAAAACTTCGCGACCTACAAGGCCGTGAAGTCCTTCATCGACGAAATCCTTACGCGCATTCAGGAGCTCGGAAAACTCGCTGGCTTCGTTCAGCGCTAGAGGCCCCGACGCTTGGGGCCTGCGGTCCGAGTGTTCACGACGTCCTCTTCCACGGCCTCACCGAAGTAGCGGCGTTCGAGCGTCGGCTCGTTTAGTGCGCGGTTGCGCTGGGCCTCGTCGCTAGATTTGACGGTGACGGTCTCCACGGAGCGGACGGATTCTTCCAGGAACTGGAGCTCTTGGTTCAGGATGATCGCCTCTTCAGCTTCGCTCTGGGCGAAGACGGAAAAAGTGACCGCAGTCAAAGCTAGAATTACGAATTTTCTCATGGTACCAATCTCCCACTTTAGATCCTACCTGGCCCGGCCAAAATTTGAAAGACGGAATGAAAAAATGTCTGATCTCGAGCTCAAAAGCTATGATTTCGACCTCCCACCGGAGTTAATCGCTGCTCGGCCTGTGCCTGACCGGCACTCTTCCCGGCTCCTGGTTTACGATGAGGCCTCGGGGGCGATCTCCCACGCCACCTTCGCCGAGATCCACCGCTTCCTTCCCCCTCGCTCAACCCTCGTTTTTAATCGCTCTCGGGTCTTCCCCTGCCGACTCTTGGGTCACCGCCAATCCGGTGGAGAGGCCGAAGTGTTTGTCCTCTCCTTGCTGCACGACTCTTTCGTGTACCCCGCTTTGGTTCGGGCCTCGGGACGGCGCAGGGTCGGGGAGCGGTTCAACTTCGGTGACCTCGAGGCCGAACTGGTTCAGATCCCAGGAGATGGGACTTTCAGAGTCCGCTTCAACCGGACCCCCGAAGCCTTGCTCGATGTCCTTCAGGAGATCGGAAAGATCCCGATCCCGCCGTACATCCGCCGGGGCGAATCCGACGAGCACGATAAGGCCTCCTACCAAACGGTCTACGCCAGAGAAGCGGGCTCCGTCGCCGCGCCGACGGCGGGCCTTCATTTCTCCGAGACGCTTCTAAAGTCCTTAGAAGAAACCGGGCACCCTCTGGCGACGGTCACTCTCCACGTGGGTGCTGGGACCTTTGCTCCAGTGAAGTCGGAGAACATCCTCGAGCACAAGATGCACGAGGAGTTCTACACCATCGACGAGGTGAACCTCGCTCGGATCCAGGCAGCGACCTGTCGGATCGCCGTCGGCACCACATCGCTTCGAACGCTCGAGAGTTCCTGGAAGAGTGGCGGCATCGAGTTCGCTCGCCCCGGGGAGATGGCCTCGACCTCGATCTTCCTTCACCCAGGGAAACAGGTCCATTCGATCGACGGACTGGTCACAAACTTTCACCTGCCACAGTCGACTCTGATCATGCTCGTGAGTTCGCTCATCGGGCGAGAAAAAACTCTCGATCTCTACCGTCTTGCGGTCCGCGAACGCTACCGCTTCTTCTCCTACGGCGATGGGATGCTGATCCTGAGAAAGCCCCGAGGGATAAGCGCATGAGCGACCCGCTGCGAGAGATCGCGCTCCAGTCTCTCCGTCGGAACATCGTCCAGCTTCCGACGGGAAAGTTCCTCACCGCGGGCCAGCACCAGTTCCAGACTCTCTGGACTCGGGACTTCTGCCATGCCGTTCGCGGTCTCGTTCTGGCGGGAGAAGACGGCGTCGCCGAAGGCCACCTGGCACGGCTGCTCGCGAACCTTCGGGCCGATGGTCTCGTGCCGCGAGTCCTTGACAACTACCCGGTTCAGCTTCGGGTCGCCTGGCAGACGGTTCGGACCCTCGTGCCGATCCTTCCAGGACTCGCGTTCCGAGAGCCGCTTACCCCTCGCTACATCGACGAACACGGCTCCAATGCCTATGACTCTAACGTCCTTCTCCTCCTCGCGGCGTTCCGGATGCCGTCGGAGTTTTGGCGCCGGCACCAGGAAGAACTTCGGCGGGTGTGGGAGTGGTACGGCGATAAGTTTCAAGACGGTTTAGTCCTGCAGCCGCCGTTCTCAGACTGGCAGGATACAACGAACCGGGCAGGGAAAACCTTCCTGCTGAATCTCCTTCTTTATCTAGCGGCCGCGCGTTTGAAAGAGCGTGGCTGGGAGGTCGCTCTGGATCTACCGACCTACCGGCAGCGGATCATCGAAGTGTTTCAGTCCCAGGATCTCTTCCGCTCTCTGGAAGGGTCCGACGTCATCTCGGTCGAAGGAAACCTCCTTGCCCTCGAGGCCCCGGAGTTTCTTGATCGAGAGGCCAAGGTTCGGCTCTGGGAGGCACTCAAGAAGCATCCCTTGGTGACCCTCGATGGTGTCCTCGGTCGGTGCAGTCACCCCGATTGGCTATCTTCTGATCTCGCCTGGCACATCCGTCTGGCGAAGCTCGACCGGTACCATGGTGCTCTTAGTTGGAGCTGGCTCGCGGGCCTGGGCCTCAAGGTCTCTCGGCTCATGGGGGATGAAGTTTTTTTTCAACGTCAGCGAGCGCATGTTGAGCGGCTCCTGACCCGCGATGACTCCGTGGTTGAAATCTATGACCCCGAACGGGATTTCCGCCCCTGGGGCTCTTGGCTCTTGGACGCAGAACGGCCCTTCGCCTGGGGCGCGGCCTACGTTTTAGATGCACTCACGGACGGGTCAAAAAACTAGACGCCACCCACTGGACATAGTATTTTCACCCCATGTCATTTTTCCAACTTGAGGCGACCTCCGGTGAAGCGCGAGCAGGGCGCATCACCACCTCCCACGGAGTCATTGAAACGCCGATTTTTATGCCGGTCGGGACTCGTGCGAGTGTGAAGACTCTTTGGCAGGAGGATCTCGAAGAGCTTCAGGCACAGATCATTCTCGGGAATACCTACCACCTCTTCCTTCGGCCGGGACATGAGCTGATCGAACGGATGGGGGGACTCCATGAGTTCATGAGCTGGCCTCGGCCCATCCTCACCGATTCCGGTGGGTACCAAGTTTTTTCACTCTCGGACATCAACAAGCTCACTGAAGAAGGGGTGACGTTCCAATCGCACATCGACGGCACAAAGCATTTGATTACCCCTGAGAAGTCCATGGAGATCCAGCGCGCCTTGGGGTCGGATATTGTGATGGCCTTCGACGAGTGTCCTAAACTTCCAGCATCCAAGGAAACCCTCAAATCGTCGATGGAGCTCACGCACCGCTGGGCCCGTCGCTGCAAGTCTGTCACCCTCAAAGAGCACCAGCACCTCTTTGGAATCATCCAGGGCGGACTTCACGCCGACCTTCGCTTGGAGTCGATGCAAGGACTCATCGAACTTGGGTTTGACGGCTACGCTCTGGGTGGTCTCTCCGTCGGTGAAAAAAATGACGAGATGGTTGAATTCTGTCAGCAGTTCGTACCGCTGATGCCCAAGGAGAAGCCGCGCTACCTCATGGGCGTCGGGAAACCCTTGGACGTGCTGAATGGAATCCGCGCGGGCCTGGATATGTTTGACTGTGTGCTTCCTACTCGGAACGCCAGAAACGGTCAGTTCCTCACACGGCACGGGCCTTTGAACATCAAGAAGGCCCGCTTCCTCGAGGATAAGCTGCCTCCAGACCCGGATTGCTCTTGTCGAGTTTGTGTCCGGTATTCTCGGAGCTATGTCCGGCACCTCTTCAATGTCGGAGAGTTTCTTTCAGGGCAGCTCATCAGCTACCACAACATCCACTTCTACCTCCAGATGGTGGGCGCTGCGCGCGAGGCCATTCTCCGAGGAGAATTTGACGAATATTACCGGACATTTTATAACAACTACACGTCTAATCGCTGGGAATAAAAAAGGATCACCATGTTTGATTTACTCATCTCCTCTGCTCACGCACAAACCGCTACTCCTGCGCAGCCAGCGTGGGTTTCGTTCGTTCCATTCGTTCTGATCTTCCTCGTCATGTACTTCCTCATGATCCGTCCTCAGAAGAAGCGGATGGATGAAGAAGCCGAGTTCTTGAAGAAACTTTCTCACGGCGATGACGTGTACACGAAGTCGGGGATCCTCGGGAAAGTCACGGGCATCGCCGAGAAAGTCGTCACCATCGAGCTCGATGGCGGAACGAGAATGAAGGTCCTCAAGTCCCACATCGGTGGCTCGGCAGCGGCGATCTTCGCCGAACCCAAGAAGTAGCCCATGTTCGGTCTGGGCTTCGGCGAACTCGTCGTCATATTCCTGATTGCTTTGATCTTCATCGGTCCGAAGAAGCTCCCGGAGCTGGCCAAGGGTCTTGGGAAAGGCATCAGAGAATTCCAAAACGCCGCCAAGGGCTTTGGAGATCAGCTTCAGCATGGCGCGGATGAGTCTCCAACCAGCGCGGCCCCACCGAAGCAAGTGGCGGACGCGGCTGAGGTCAAAGAGGAATCGACGCCTGCCCCTACCGAGAAGAAGATAGATTCGTCTCCAACCTGACATTTTCTCACCACGGCCGGTGATCCCAAGAGGGTTGCCGGCAAAATCCCTCGAAACTTCCCATCTCTCATTGCTCTAACTTTCGAAATTGTTTAGAATTTTGAAATCTTAGTATTGTGATCGACCCTTAAAGATATGGAGTGGACATGGCCAAGGGATGGTGGTTTCGATTTAGTTTGCTAGCAGTATTGGTGCTTTCTTCGCTCTTGGCGACGGCCCCGACGTTCTTCGGCCTCAAGGAAGACAGTGCCTTCCCCTTGAAGGCGAAGATCAACTTAGGTCTCGATCTTCAGGGCGGCCTCTACATGGTCCTTGGGATTGATTTCAATAAGGTTTACCGGGACGAAGTCGTGGCCTACGCTCGGAAGGCCCAGGCGACCCTCAAGGACGTCGGCATCGAGTCGACGGTCGGGACTCTGGATGCCAGTGATCCCAAAGATCCGAAGCACACGATCATCCTTTCAAAAGACGGGGACCGATCTGCGGCCAAGGAGAAGCTCCGGGAGTTCTACAGCTACCCGCTCCGGATCACGCAAGATGAGGGGACAACCCTTCAGTACGGGCTCGGTCGGGATTACCTCCGGGAGATCGAAGACACGGCTCTTTCAAAGTCCATCGAAGTTATTCGGAACCGGATCGATGAGTTCGGGGTGACGGAACCAGAAATTGTCTCCCAAGGCAATGACCGCATCGTGGTCCAGCTTCCGGGGGTAAAAGACATTACCCGCGCCAAGGACCTCATCGGCCGAACCGCGAAACTCGAGTTTAAGTTCGTGAATGACGATGTCTCCTTGACCCAGCTCAATGACTGGCTCGACAAGGCGAAGAAAGCCGGCATCGAGTACAAGAAAGGCCAACGTTGGTCGGATCACGTCGCAGCGATCAACGCCCACATCACCGCCGACCTTCCGAAGGGATTCGAGGTCGCGTTCTCGAAGACGATGAATAAAAACACTAACGAAGTGACGAACCTCGAGCCGTACCTGGTGGAGGCGGGCTCGTCGCTGACGGGAGAAGAGCTCCAGGAAGCCCTGGTGCGGATCGACCAAGAGCAAAACCGTCCTTATGTCGCGCTCGAGTTTAAGCCTCAAGGGGCGAAGATCTTCGAGCAGATCACGGGGGCCAACATCGGCAAGCGCTTGGCGATCGTTCTCGATGGGAACGTTTACTCAGCTCCGGTAGTTCAGGGCCGCATCGCCGGTGGTTCGGCCCAGGTGACTCTGGGGGCCGGTGATTACAACACAACCATGATGGAAGCCCGCGACCTGGCCCTCGTGCTCCGCGCAGGTGCGCTCCCCGTGGAGCTCGTGTTTGAAGAGCAGCGGGTCGTGGGTCCATCCCTCGGGGCCGACGCCATTGACAAGGCCCAGCTGGCCGCCCTCATAGGCTCCTTCCTCGTCCTGGCCTTCATGTGCTTCTACTACAAGTTTTCTGGTGCCATCGCAACGGCGACGATCATTTTGAACGTGCTGTTCACGCTCACGTGCCTCATCCTCGTCGGCGCCACCCTCTCTCTTCCGGGGATCGCCGGGATCGCTCTCACGGTAGGGATGGCGGTGGATGGGAACATTCTCATCTACGAGCGGATCCGCGAAGAAATGCGTGCGGGGATGACTCCCTTCGAAGCCGTTCGAACAGGGTTTGAGAAAGCGTTCTGGGCGATCGCTGATGCGAACATCACCACCGCTCTGGCAGGTCTCTGCCTGCTGAACTTCGGCACGGGCCCCGTTCGTGGCTTCGCCGTGACCCTCCTGATCGGTATCTGCACCACGGTGTACACCTCCTATTTCGTGAGCAAGGTGCTCTTCGAGATGTACGTCGGCAAGGGTGACCGAAAAACACTGAGCATTTAATCTAAAGGACGAGACTTATGTCATTCACAAACTTAAATATTGATTACGTTGGGAAGTTCAAAGTTTTTGGCAGCCTCTCTTTGGCGCTGATCCTGGCCTCGGTGGTGGGGCTCTTCACGAAGGGTCTGAACTACGGGGTGGACTTCAGCGGTGGCGTCGAAGTGCAGGTCAAGTTCGCCGAGCGGGTCGAGCTCGGACAGCTCCGAGAGGTCATGCAGGAGAATAAGGTTCCGCTCTCCCAGCTCCAGAGCATCGGAGACGATACGCAGAACGAATTCCTTCTGAAGCTCGAGAGCGACAAGGGCGACCTGAACGCGGTGTCGAACCAGGTCGGAAGTGTCCTCACCAGCAAGTACGGCGAAGGGAAATTCGAAATCTTGAAGAACGACATCGTGGGCCCGAAGGCCGGTGCCGAACTTCGCATTTCGGCCTTCAAGGCCCTCCTCTGGGCGATCGTTGCGATCATGATTTACCTGGCCCTGCGCTTTGACTACAAGTTCGCTCCCGGGGCCATCGCCGCCCTCATCCACGACGTGACGATCATCATCGGTGCGTTCATCCTGACGCAGAAAGAGTTCTCGCTGCAGATCGTGGCGGCCCTCCTTGCCATCATCGGGTACTCCGTGAATGACACCGTCGTGATCTACGACCGAGTCCGCGAAATTGAAACCATGCACCCGGAGCTCTCGACCTTCCAGACCATCAACCGCGCCCTCAACGAAACGATGTCTCGGACGATCATCACTTCCGCGACGGTGTTGGGTGTGTCTGTCGTCATGCTCGTCTGGGGTGGTCCGGTGATCCAGGACTTCTTCTTCGCCATGACCATCGGGGTGATCCTCGGTGTGTACTCCACCATCTTCATCGCCATTCCGATGACGGCGTTTTACGAAAAATTCGTGGATAAAAAAACCGTGGCATGAAGGCCGTCATCTTTGTCCTCCTTTCTCTGATCTCCCTCTCGGGGCCAGCGCAGGAGGACGACGAGCTTCTTCAGGAACTCGAGGACGATCGCCGCAAGCAGGTCGAAGCGGCGGTCAAGCTCAATCAGGCGAGCGAGGGTGTCGCCGCTGGGGTCCAAAGCATCCCGCAGCAGCTGAAGAAACTGGGGTTTGAGAAGATCGACTCGAAGGCGATGCTCAACCCGGAAGTGGTCGGGCTCGTTCAACGGATGTTCAAGGATTCGGAGCTCCAGAAGAAGCCTGAGAAAGAAGTCCGCGCCCTCATTCTGGAGAACGTCAAAAACGTCTCCCTGGGTCGCTTCCTGATGAACAACCCACGGGTCATGGATTGCGTCGTCGACATCGTCCGTGATCAGCACGCGATGAGCTCTCTCGTAGGGTTGTTTCTGCGGAAGGATGACTTCAAGATCTACGCCGGTATCTGGGTTTGCCTCTTCATCCTAGGCTGGTTGTTTAAAAAGATCATCTTCGGGAAAGACTGGAGCGGGGGAAAGCGGTTTCTCTCGAGCTTCCTGGTGAACCTCTGCGTGACCTGTATCTCGCTGTCTCTTTTTTACCGCATGTTCGAAGCGGAACTCTCTCCGACGGCGAAGATTATCCTGAAGCATCTCTCGAAGAGTTAGAACTTCGGAACGCAGCCGATCTTTCGATCGTGGGGAGGATAGCTCGTGGTCCCACCGGTTGGAGTGGCGCCCGTGCCACCCGTGGTCTGTCCACTGTTGCCACCGTTGAGCTCGCTTGCGCCACGGACCCGGAAGATCCGCTGGCTCGATTTTTTAATGTACGGCGACGTTTTATCAAGCGGGTAGTAGAAGAAGATTGCGTTGTTGGCGACGTTGGCGTCGGTCGGGGCCGTGTGAACCCCGTTATTGATGTAGAACCACACTGCCTTAAGATCCGTCTCGGAGATAAGAATGTAGTCACTGAATCCCGAGGTCACTGTGCCAGTGCTGGTGGTCACGGTTTCCGGCGCCTTCTCACCGATGTAGAGACCTTGGGTATCGACGCCGATGATGTCCCGCATGGCCTTGAAGAGAGGGTTCGAGCTATTGTAGTGGGTGGAATTCAGACAATAGGACCGGAAGGTGGTCTGGTCGATCCACGGGGCCATGTAGTAGCCAAGTGGGGCCTGGGTCTGAGTGGTGGTCGTTGTGGTCGAGGTGTTGTTCCCGCCTGCTTCGGCTTCTAGCTCCGGGGACCCGGGCCATGTGAAGGGCTGGAAGAAATTCGTCGATTCAGGGATGTTGCCGCCGAAGTTAATGGTCTTCTGCCGAATCACTTCGTTCACATCTAAGATCCTGTTGGCATTGTTATCGTAGAAGCGTGGGTCCATCGTATCCCACAGGTTAAACACACCCGGCTGTTGTTCGAAGCGGGGATAAAGCTCCTGGTCGGTGGTTCCATAGAGCGGATTAAAGATATCGTGGCAAATGAGGTTCGAGTTCCCCGCCGGAATCGGCTTCGGTGGGATCCGCGGAATGAAATAGAAGTGGAGCCGGTAGGCACCCTCGTAGTAGGGCTCTCCGGTCGCGTCGTCCGTGGAGAATTCTCGGACCAGGCAGCTGTACTGAGAGATCGGAGCATTCTTCAAGGGGCTCAGGAGCGAGATGTTGGTAGTGGGAGAAAATTTGATGAGCTGGATCGAGTTCGATTTGGCCCCGGAAACTTTTTCCACCAGAGTCAGAACATAGGTCTTATCGTAGGCGAGGCCGTCTTTAATGTTGGCGGTGATCGAGTTACTGTTGGCCGGAACATTGACGGCTAGGGACGTCACATTCCCGGCCTCATCCTTTGCCTGAACTTCGCACTCGGGATTCTGGGCATCGCCGGAGATTGGCGTCCGGCACCAGGCCGCCACGTTACCAAGTCCCCCGAGGGAGATCGCCTCCGTGACTGTGAAGCTCGCATAGAGGGTCTCAGCTCCGCCGGTGTTCTTATCGGCGCAGAAGCTGGAGCAGTTCCCGAGGGTCACGGGTTTGTTGTCCTTACAACCACAGAAATCGGCTTTCCAAAAAATGGCGTTGTCGGGGCGGCTGACGCCCTTGTCCCGGCAGACTTGCACCGCGTCTTCACCCTCGCCCTCGGTCACGAGTTCTTGTTCCGGGGTACAAGTGGGAGGTGTTTCGATGGTTTTTCCATCCGTGATCGTGGACCGATTCGGGATCGTGTCCTGGCAGGACATGAGGAGCCCGAGAAGGCAGAGCGGCCAGGCACCTTTGAAGAAATTTTTTAATCGTGAGCTCATTGTCCTTAATCCTCAACGACTTATCGAATCTTTTCGTTTTGACCTTAGGACCATTCTAGATCGGAGGGTTCTCATCCCTAGATTATTTTCCCCAAACGCGTATTTTTCCGTATACTTAGAGGGAAGTAAGGACTTTTTATTGATTGGGGACTTGCCGAGGCTTGAAGGCAGTCATTAAATTTATATTGAAACGAACCGACAAGCTCTCAAAATCATAAAGACCGGATTTGCTAACTCCGGAGTCCCGTAACAGGAGAGGATCATGACGAAAGCTGATTTGATTGCCGTGATTGAAAAACAAGCGAACCTTCCGCACCATCAGGCCGAGAAGATCGTCAACATCTGCTTCGACAGCATGATCCAGGCCCTCTTCGACGACGAACGGATCGAGATCCGAGGCTTCGGCTCTTTCGCGAACCGAAACTACAAGGCCTACGAGGGCCGCAACCCGAAGACCGGCAAAGTGGTGAAAGTTTCACCGAAGAAAGTCCCGTTCTTCAAGGTCGGAAAAGAACTGAAGGAAATGGTGGATGAAGGGAAGGATAAGTACGTCATCCGCGAAGCTTAAGGTTCCATCGAAATTGGAAGTCTCATAAGGCCGGGGTTCCCCGGCCTTTTTTTTGGAACGAAGAGAGAACAAAGACCGCTGGCGCCGGCGCAGACGACTCTTTGAACTGTGACCTCTTTGGAGTAAGATAGACCCATGTTCACTCACCTCTGGGCCTATTTGCGCGAGCGGAAAAAATTCTGGCTCCTTCCGATCATCGCTGCGTTCGTGGTGTTCGGGGGACTCCTCCTCGTGTCTCCGACGAATCCGTACTCACCCTTCATCTACACCTTCTTCTAATGGCTTCCTACCTCCTCGGGATCTCTTGCTACTACCACGACAGTGCAGCTGTGCTCCTCGAGGATGGGATCGTCGTGGGAGCGGTTCAGGAAGAGCGCTTCACAAGAAAAAAGCACGACGCCAGTTTCCCGGCCCGCTCCATCTCCTACCTCCTGCGGGAGCGGGGAGTGACTCTGCGGGAGGTGCGGGCCGTGGTGTACTATGAGAAACCATTTCTCACCTTCGAGCGCTTAATCGAAACTCACCTCGAGGCCTCTCCCTTCGGCCTGCGCTCCTTTCTGGCGTCGATGCCAACGTGGATGAAAGAAAAACTCTTCCTCGAGCGTCTCCTGAAGCGCGAACTGGCGCAGCTCGGAGCGGGCCCCGTTCCGGAGCTCAAATTCTCGGAGCACCATCTCTCCCACGCGAGCTCTGCGTTTTTCCCTTCCCCCTTCGCGGACGCTGCCGTCCTCTGCGCTGATGGGGTCGGCGAATGGGCGACCACCTCCGCCTGGCGCGGGCAGGGGGCGGATCTTACCCCCCTGTGGGAGATCCACTTCCCGCATTCTCTTGGTCTCTTCTACTCCACGCTCACGGCCTACCTCGGATTCAAGGTCAACTCAGGAGAGTACAAGGTCATGGGCCTTGCCCCCTACGGGAAGCCTCGCTTCGCAGACCGCATGCTGGAGAATCTTCTCCAGCTTAACTCCGATGGCTCCTTTGCGCTCAATCTGCGCTACTTCGCTTTCACCAAAGAACTTCAGATGTTCTCTCCGGCACTGGAAGACTTATTCGGGCGACGGGCGCGGCGACCGGAAGAGCTCTTGGAGCCGTTCCACATGGACGTGGCCGCGTCTCTGCAGCTCGTGCTCGAGCGGGCGTTGATCCCATTGGCGAGAGAACTCCGGCGGCAGACTTCGGCGACGCGACTCTGCCTGGCCGGTGGAGTGGCCTTGAACTGTGTGGCGAACTCAAAACTTTTGTTGGAGAGTGGGTTCGAGGATCTTTGGATTCAGCCCTCGGCCGGCGATGCCGGCGGCGCCCTCGGAGCGGCGCTCGCCTACTACCATCTGGCCGAGAAGGGGGAGCGGAGAGTGTGCCACGGTGATGCGCAGAAGGGGAGTTACCTGGGTCCCTCCTTCAAGGCCGTCGAGATCGAGAGCTTTCTCCGCAAGAACAATGTCCCCTTCCAAAAACTCACGCAAGAAGACATGCTCTCAGAAACGAGTCGCTACTTAGACGAGGGAAAAATCATCGGCTGGTTTCAAGGCCGCATGGAGTTTGGGCCCCGGGCCCTGGGACACCGCTCGATCCTCGCTGACGCGCGAGGGGCGGAACTTCAGAAAACACTGAACCTCAAGATCAAATTCCGCGAATCGTTTAGGCCCTTCGCTCCCGTCGTGCTTGCGGAAGACGCACCGGAGATCTTCGAGTTTGACCGGCCGAGTCCCTACATGCTGTTCGTCGCGGCGGTGAGGCCTGAACTCCGCGTGCCTCTGGCCCCAGCGGATCGCACGAAGTTTGGCATCGATCAGCTCAACGTGGTCCGGTCGACGTACCCGGCGATCACGCACGTCGACTACTCCGCCAGACTTCAGACTGTCTCTCGGGACCGGAATCCGATCCTGGCGCAACTCCTTGAGGTCTACCGCCAGCGAACCCAGTCGTCGGTGCTGGTGAACACGTCCTTCAACGTGCGAGGAGAACCCATCGTCTGTACCCCAGAGGATGCCTACCGCTGTTTCCGGCGGACGGAGATTGACGTCCTTGTCTTGGAGAACTTCATCGTCACCAAAGAGTCCTTACCGCCGTCGAACCAAAGTGAGGACTGGAGGAGTGAGTTTGAGTTGGATTAGGTTTCGGAACCGGCATCTTTTGACCATAAACTTTAGCCTCGCAGCGGCTCTGGTCTTGTACGGCATCCGCCGGGACTTTGCTTGGCACCTCTTGCTTGTGGTTTGGCTTTTACTGGCACTCCGTTTCGAGCGCATGGCAAAGTTCCAGCAGTTGCTGCTGGTCAGAGTCGGCCGCATCAATTCCACTCTTATCTTGACGCTCTTTTACTTCCTCTTCTTTGCTCCCTACGGTCTTCTTTACCGGTGCTTTTTCCGGAAACCGGCGTTTCAGCAGCGGGCGTCGACGTTTGAGGAGAAACGAAAGATCGGGAGCTTTGATCGCCCTTTCTAAGGTCCTCGACCAATGCCTGCGCAAAAAGAAGGTGCCCTTTGGCCGTCGGGTGATGGTCGTCGGGGATCGCGAGTTCTGAGCGCAAGAGCCCCGCCTTCCCTCGGAAGCGCTCGAAGGTTTCCAGTGGATCTACGACCGAAATTTTAAACTCACTCAAGTGCCGCTTCAGCGGGGTGGCGATGGTTGGGATCAGCGCGAGCGGGTGAAAGACGAAGAAGAATTCACCCTTGGGAAACTGCTCGAGGTAGCGCTCTTTTAGAAACTTGATCCCCAGGGCAAATTCCCGAAGCTCGTCATCGCTCCAGATCAGTGGGTCCTGGGTGCGGATCAGGGCATCGGCGAGCCCAAGTTTTTCGGCCTCCTTGAAGCGCTCGTAGAAGGGCTGCTCCTTGAACTTTCCCTTGTTCACGAGCTGTCCGGATTCGATCCTGTAGTGGGGAACATCCTTCGGACCGATGTTCACAAAATTGTAGCGGCCGAAGAAGCGATCGAGGTGGTGGGTGATGAAGACGTAAAAGTAGATGCCCTCAGCTTCTTTGATGACTTTCTTCAGAGGAAAGAGCTCCAGGTAGCGCAGGTGCGAGTGAAGGCCACCGGCGGAGAGACCGAGGTTGTAGGCCTGGTAGTTCGGAGCGAGGTCCTGGAACCGGGCCGGGAGTGTCTCCTCTTCTTTCACGCCTTCGCCCCAGACAAAGGAGCAGCCGGCGAAGAACGCATGGGCCCGGGCGTCGGGCATCTTTCTTAGAGGGATCCGGAGGAGGTGCTCATCGGTTTTGTAGGACTGTCGGTAAACGGTCTGTGTTCCGCGAATGAGCTCGACTTCGAGTTCGAGGTTCGGGGAGCTGTAGAACGTCTGGTGGAGGACTTGATCTCGGACCTTGACCCCGCGGATGATCTTCTTGAGCGGCGCAGGTTGTTGGGCGATTGAGGGAACAGCAAAGAACCGCAGGAGTAGGTACAGGGTCCCGACGAAGAGGAGAACTGAGCCGAGGATACCAAAAACGAGGGTTAGCTTGCTCCTCATCCTCGACCTAGGGCTCGATCCCAAGCTTCCGGAGGAGGCCATCCACATTGATCTTCGCAGACTCCGTCGACTGATCTGCCTTCGTGATCTTCACGATCTGCTCCGCGAGCCAAGTGAGCCGTCGTTGGAGCAGGGGAGCACTTTTCTTATTGATCTCAACCAACGCTTCAGGGCGGTCCACGTTATCACAGAGGTCTTTCATGATCTCGATGGTGTCGGCCCAGAATCCCGCGAAGATCGGGATCAGCTCCAAGTGATTGAGGGTGGAGGCCTTGTAGCCCGTGGCCTTGCAAAGGGCCCCGAAGTTCCCGATCTGTTTAAACACCTCTTTCTCCGGGTACTGGCCAAAGAACGTGTTGGCAGTCCCCATGATTCGATCGGTTTTATTACCGAAGTCTTCCAAAAGTGCGCGTGGGAAGGTCTCGGTGGTCTCTTCGAGCTCGTCGATGACGGCTTCGAGCTCACTCAGGATGCCCTTGGCTTCCGCTTTAAAGGATTCTATAATTTCATCATCCATTGTCATCAAGAGCTCCATGAGTAATGACTTTTACACGATACGGCTAAACACGATCCGCGGAAACGAAGAGATTCCGTTCGACCTCTACGTCGCCGTGGGTAACCGTTTGGTCCATTATACCCGGGCCATGGATGCGGTGGAAGTCGATCGTCTCCGAGGACTAAAAAATCATGGGGTCAAAAAGCTTTTCATCCGCCCTGAAGACGAATCGGCCTACTTGAAGTACCTCGAGGTGGGGATTGAAGCCCTATCAAATAAGTCGGTTGCTGTCGAGGATCGGGCCGCCCGTGCCAGCGATACCCTCATCGTTTCGGCCGAGAACGCAGAAAAGAACTTGGACACGGAAGTGGGCTACGAAAGCCAACTCCGGCAGCTCGAGCAGATCTCCGGCTTCATTGGAGAGGACCGGAAGGCGATCAAGGGGATGCTCCAGGCCTCGGGCCTTTCCAAAGATACGAACCAGCATTCGGCGACGGTGTGTAGCCTCTCGATCGCGGTGGCCTCGAAGCTCGAAGGCTTCGAGACGAAGGAACTCACGGAGCTTGCCTACGCCGCACTCTTGCATGACATCGGCAAGGCCCGGCTGAAGTTCGACTACAACCGGCCTTACGAAGAGTTAACCAAAGATCAGCAGCGGCAGTACCAGCAGCATCCCGCCGATGGGGTGGGTCTCTTAGCGGGGAAGCCCTTCATTAGCCCTCGAATTCTGGGCCTCATCGCGGGCCACGAGGAGTACGGTGAGGGCCGAGGTTACCCTGAGAAAAAAAACCTCTTCCAGATGGACACCGCCTACCAGATCCTCTCGCTGACCAACAAGTTTGACCGCTTTTGTACGGTGAAGAACCTTGCTCCGTTTCAGGCGATCGATCCGTTCTTTGAGCAGAACGCGGCTTTCTATGATGAAAATTTAATCGGGACGCTCGCGACGATTCTCACTTAGCACTCCCTTTTTTCTCACTCCAAGATCCCATTTTTTGAAGCAGGCCTTCCTTTCAAAAGAGGCCCCATTGTTCTACCATGGGAGGAGCTAACATAAAGGAGACCCATGAAGCTTTCACATCTCACGCTCGCCCTCGTGCTCGCTGGTGTCATCTCTTGTACCCGCCAGAAAGACGACAAGCTCAAAGAACTCAATCTCATCTCGGCCGCGAAGGTCGCGGGCTTCGATCCGGCCTTGGCCGGTGACATTTATCAATCCCATGAGATGGGGAAGGTCTTCGAGGGCCTCTACGAGTACCATCCGACCAAGCGTCCGTATGAACTCGTGCCCGCTCTGGCAGAGGCGCTGCCGGAGGTGAGCGCAGACCAGTTGACCTACACGTTCCGCATCCGGAAAGGAGTCTTCTTTCACGACGACAAGTGCTTCCCTGGAGGAAAGGGCCGAGAGCTCAAGGCCTCGGATTTCGTCTACTCTTTAAAGCGCCTGGCTGATCCGAAGGTCATGTCCAAGGGCTGGTGGCTCTTCGATGGGAAGCTCGCCGGCGTTGAACAGTGGCGCCAGCAGGCCTCCGCCAGCGGAGCCGCGGATTACGCGGCTGCAGTCGAGGGCATCAAGGCCCTCGATGACTACACTCTGCAGCTCAAGCTCCTCCGGCCTTACCCGCAGCTCATGTACTCACTCGCGATGACATTCACCGTCGCCGTCGCGAAAGAGGCGGTAGATTTTTATAAGGACCAGTTCCTCAACCACCCGGTGGGTACTGGGCCCTTCGTGCTCCCCGAGTTCACTCAGTCCAACACCATCGTTTATAACCGGAATCCGAACTACCGGGAGAAGTACTTCCCATCGGAAGATCCCGCTCTGGCCAAGCAGCGGGTTCCGTTTGTCGACCGGATCGTCGTGCACGTTCTCCCCGAGGCTCAGCCGCGGTGGTTGAACTTCAACAAGGCGAAGGTCGACGTCCTGGAGCTTCCGAAAGATAACTTCGAGCAAGCGCTGACCAAGGACCTCACCCTCACGGAAGAGATGAAACAAAAAGGCGTGAACTACGCCGCCGAGCCGATGCTCGATGTGACCTTCTACGCCTTTAACCACGACGATCCGCTGTTCAAAAAAAATCTTAAGCTCCGCCAGGCGATGTCCCTTGGCTACGATCGGGTTAGGTCCAATGCTCTCTTTTACAACAGCACGGCCCTCACCGCTCAGGGACCCATCCCTCCAGGCCTTGGTGGGTACGATCCGACGTTCAAGAATCCCTACGTGGAGTACGACGTCGCTAAGGCGAAAGAACTCCTGAAGGAAGCCGGGTACCCCGGTGGGAAAGGTCTCCCGGAGATTACGGTGCAAACGACGAACAACACCGACTCCCGGCAGATGCTCGAGTTTTTCACCAAGAGCATGGCGGACATCGGGATCAGGATCAAGATCGGAGCGAACACCTGGCCCGAGCTCGTCAACAAAGTCTCCAAGCGGCAGTACCAGATTTATACCATGGCCTGGCACGGGGATTACCCCGACGCAGAGAATTTCCTGGCCATCCTCCATTGCCCGAACCAGGCGCCAGGATCGAACGGGGCCAATTACTGTAACCCTCAGTTCGACGAACTTTTCCTCAAGGCCTCGGTGCTCCAGGATTCACCGGAGCGGACTAAGAGCTACCAGGAGCTTAACCGGATGGCGGCGCTGGATGTTCCCTGGATCTTCGGTGTCCATCGCACGCGGCAGTACCTTTCTCAGGGGTGGGTGAAGAACTTCGGGTACACGGAGTACTTCCAGCATCTCTATCAGTACCTCGACGTGGATCTGGAGAAGAAGAAAGAATTGAGTGCGAAGTTTTAAGCTTTGAGTTGCGCTCAAGGGGCGGAGGAGTCTCATCTCCTTTCGCCCCTTGGGTGCATCAACAGAGAGTTACTGAGGCGTGCTTGTCTGTGTCGTGGATTCCCCGTCTCCAGAAGTGTTGACCCGTGGAGGATTCGGGTTCATCAGCACCTGACAAAATTCTTGGAACATGGAGATCTGCTGCGCCAGAGTCGCAGGGCCTGGGCCCATGGCGTAGGGGTTCATTCCTCCGTTTGAAGCTCTCGCAGCACCGCCACCGAGGCCGCCGCCGCCCGCCATCCCTCCACCAACACCCCCAACCATGCCCGCACCGGTGGCATTGGGAATGTTGATCATGGTCCGAAGCCGAGCGGAGTTTTGGACCACGTCTCGACTGAGTTCCATCTCACTGGTCTGGCAGCGGGAAATACTTTCGCTGTGCTTTGTGTACAACCGCTGGATCTCTTCGCAGGCGTCGCGGTTAAAGGCCGGAACATTCTGAATGGAACCGTCGCGGCTTAGGAAGTTTCGACGGTCCACGGAGACGGGAGAGCAGATCCCGTCTCGGACTTCGAACTCCGCCTGGACTCCCAGGGGTAAGGTCATGTTCGTGTTCTTGTGAAGATCGCGCAGGCCGCGCTCGATCCGAGTGACGGTTCGCTGATCGCGCCGTTGTGTCTGTTGGAGATCGCGGTAGAGCTCATTGCTCATCCCCAGCTGGGTGCGCTCGATGGGAGAGAGCTGAGAGAGCGAGCGGTTATGCTGCTGCCCGAGTTCGTCGGTCACAGTGAAGACCGGCTCCATGTTCGGGGATCCGTTGGGGCCCGGCCTCGCTCCTCCCACCGCTGCGATGGAGTTCATCTGCATCTGCACGTGGAAATGGCGGATCTGATCCAGTGTCTGCCGGTCGACCCGGTTGCCTCCGGTTTGCACTCGAACGACTCGATTCTGTTCATCGCGAGTGAGCACCAGCTCGAAGGTTTGCTTATTCCCCATTTGGGTGTATTCGATGACGTAGCTCTCGCGGCGGCCCTCAGTGGTTTTGGTCTTGATCCGCTGACCTGGGCCTAGTGTGATCTGGCCTTGGGGATTCAACGGGGCCAGTGTCAGGTTTGCTGCGAGGTTGCAGCGTGAATAGTCGACGTCCTGGGCCCGTGCACCAGCGGCGAATGCCGCGACGGTTAGAGTGAAGAAGCGGATTGCTGTTTTCATGGTTCCTCCGGTGAAGCCCTCGTGTTCGGTTTCATTGTAACAATGATTGTTTAATCCAAGCAGATAGGTAGGCTTTGCCGAAAGCGAGAGAACCTAGGAGCTGAGGCTGAATCGGGATGAGTGACTGGAGTAGGCCATGGTTTGAGGAATATGAAATTCACCGATCTGTTCGTACGTCTCCACAGAGTAAGCTCTGACCATGGATTGCTTTTCGTGCCGCTCCATGAGTGAGGTCACGAAAATGATTTTCCCATCGTTACTTAGGCTGAGGCCCCGAGGTGCCGGAGTCTGGATTCTCTTCACGAGCTGACCGGTTTTGTAGTTAAAGATGTAGAGCGAGGCCTCCACGAGATTAGTCATGAAGGAGAGGCCCTTGTTTTCGAGGCCGCAGATACTTACGGAGAGGCCACTGAAGTGCTTCCGGAAATCCTCACCCATCGAAAAGTTTGCCACATTCTTCTCGGGGTCGATGCTCCCGATGACGGTTTCCACATGCGGAGACTGGACTCCGCCGGTGTAGATTAGGTAGCCGTCGCTCAGGTCCGAAAAATGCTCGGCGTGTTCGCGCATGCCGTAGACCCGTCGATGGATCTGCTCGGTCTTGATGTCATACCAGAGCACAGACGGGCCGTGGGTTTTCGTTTTCTCCGAAAGAGTCATGATGACGTACTTGCGGTCATAGGAAAGGGCGCACTGGTGTGCTCCCGCTCCCCCTGGGATCACCAATTCCCGCAGCATCTTCCCCGTTTTTGTATCGAAGAGGACGATCGAGGCGTTGTTGTTTTGGTAGAGGAAGGAGGCCGCGTAGAAGAGCGTCGTGCCGGGGACGTAGCAGCCGTGGCCGTAGAAACTATTCTTCCCGAGGTCGAGCTCTGCGGTGACCTCATTGGCCACGACGTCGTATTCGATGCACTTTTTCCCCCGGCGAGGAATGAGCATGATCCGGTTTTGCAGGTTCGGATTCTGCTCCACCGAGTGGGCGAAGATCGGAACGTCAACGACAGCGGACTCCATGGAATCATTAAAAAACGCGATCCCGGGATTCTGCGCACCCCAGTCTCCGTTCTGGCGCTCGTGGATGAATCGTATCGTAGGGTCGACCCCGGTCATCGACAGATGGGAGAACTTGCCTTGCGAGCGCTTCAGGAGTTCCAGGAAGCGCTGGTGATCATTCTTCTGGAACCTTGGCCCGGTCTGCGGAGGACTAGAGGTGAGACCTGTCCGGGGAAAGGACAGTGCGAGGGTACTCAGGAAGCTACTGAGGAGGAAGTCTCTTCTTTTCAAGCGCAGTCTCGGCTTAACACTGACATGGATTCATTATACCTCAGAAGTCCCTTTCGGGAGTTAAACAAAGGATTAAACAGCTCGAAGATTTTTGACCGGAGGAGTCGGGAATCGAGCGCTTAGCTGTTGGAATCGGGGAGAAGGACCGTGTCGTGATTTTCAAGATGGCAGCTGTGTCCTCCGTTCTGGACAGCGGCCGTCATGTTGAAATCGAAGACGTAGCGCCACTGGCTGGGTCTGTGGTTTTCGGCCTCGACGACAGTGTCTTCTTGCAGGAAAAGTTCATGGCCCTCGAAGGCCTGGACGCCGAAGGCGACAGTCAGTTTCCCGAGGCCACTCACGGCGGGCTCATCTCGGGAGCTCAAATAATGGACCTCTCCCTGAGCGTCCGTGACTCTGAGTGCCTGAGAGATTTGACCAATTTCTGCCTCGAATTTGCACCGGTAAGGCCGGGAATCGGTCTTTGATATCTTCGTCGCGAAGATCACGAAGGATCTGCGATTTAGGATCAGGTTGTTCTCCCCCAGGACCTTCTCGTAATCCGAAAGCACAAGTGAGCTGTTGCTGTGAGCTCGGCGAAGCGCGGAGAGGACATTCAGATCGACGTCGAAGTCTTCTTGGAAGGGGCGCCCAGCTCTTACGGAGAAGGTTTCCACTCGAGAGAGCACGGGTGCATCCTCTCGGCGAGTCGCGGGAAGGCAGCGGCACGTGCTCCGGGTGATCTGAAACTTTCTTTTCTGCTCCGGAAGCTTACCACTTTGGCTCAGAGGGGTCTGGGCTTGATAGGCCTCCTGGGAAGCCGGGACACGGAGGCCCGTAGGCCCGGAAGCGCAGCTTACGAATCCCAAATAGAGGCCTAAAAGACAGTACTTCCTCATACCTAAGAAACTCCTCTTAGAGGTATCGGCTCTCTCACGGTAAAGCTTGACTGGAAGGCCCGACCCAGAGACCCATGTAGACGTCGTCAAGGTACTGATCCGGACCGTACTTGAGGCGTTTGAGCTTCCGGCCCTCTTCGGCAAAGCCCAATTTCCTGTAGAGCTCAATCGCCTTAAAGTTCGAGGACCTGACCTGGAGTTCGATTTTTTCAACTCTCGCATTCGCCCGGGCCCAAGCGATGAGGTGCTCCATGAGGAATTGGCCATGGCCCTTTCCTTGGTGCCCTTCGTGGATGGCGAGGGTCAGTACGACCACATGTGCAGTGACCGCGAGCTTCAGAGGATCGAGGATCCCGTGGCCCACGACCTCGGAGTCCTCTTCGAGCACGAGGTAGGTTCCGGAATCGCTCTGAGAGAGGGCGATGATCTTGTCCCGAAAAACGTCGTCTTTAAGTTCTTCAGGTCTCGACGCAAGTCTGCCTGGAATCAGGGCAATCTCTCTTTCCGCTGCCGCGAGAATGGGGGCGTCTTCGGAGGTTGCTAAGCGGATGCTTCGGCTTTTAGTCATGGGCCAGAGCGTACCCATTTTTTCCAAATGCCGCAAGCAGGAGGCCCTAGGGAGTCGCCCGATTTAATCTCTGGCCCATCCACCCTGGGATAGAGAAAATAGTTCTATGATCACGATCTACATCGACGGCGACGGCTGCCCGGTTAAAGAAGAAACCTACAAAGTGGCCCTGCGGTATCAGATCCCCGTCGTCCTCGTGGCAAACAAGGCACTCACGATTCCGCCCAACCCGCTGTTTCAAATGAAGGTCGTTCCTCAGGGGGCCGACGAAGCCGACAACTGGATCGCGGAAAACATCCAGGACCATGACATCTGCATCACCGCCGACATTCCCCTCGCGGACCGGTGCTTGAAAAAGATGGCCCGGGTCCTCAACGTCAGAGGGGAGGAGTTCACCGAAGACATGATCGGAGACGCCCTGGCCACGAGGGAGCTCATGAAGCATTTGCGTGAACTCGGTGAGGCCAAAGGGGGGCCGGCGCCGTTTGAGAAAAAAGATCGTTCGGCGTTTCTGGGATCGTTGGATCGGGTGATTCAAGCACTCAAGCGGAAGTTAGGCTTGGTGTAGTTGGTGGAGAGATTCGCAGAAGGCGGAGGCTCCACCTCCTGCGAACCTGAGAGCAGGTCATCTATGGTTCAGATGACCTGCTGGGAAATTAGAAGTTACACTGGTAAGGACCGATGCCGCACTGGCCCCAGGTCCATTGCCACGCACTGTTTTGGAAACCCATGTGGAAGAAGTAAGGTAGGATTCCTACTACGAGGTGATTGCTGCCGTTAGTGGCCGTTGCGTAGTAATCTTGACCGTCGCGGTAGAGCACGAAGTTTCCATCACCCTGGTATCTCGCAAGACAAGAATGATTCACGCATCTACCAGCTTGACCAGTTCCGGAAGCCCAGAGAGGCATCGAGTAGGAGTTGTAGAGGACTAAGTTTCCGTCGTCTTGGTAGAGGAGGAATCCATTCGGCAACTCAATCCTCTGTCCTGGCGTTAGCGCGAGCTGCTCACCGTAAAAGACTTTGAATGTTTGCTGGTAGTTTAAGTGCGAGAGGTTCGCTGGAACGACGATCATCTGCGAGAGGAATAGTTCTTCATTTTTGGAGTGATGTTTCCATTTATTGAATGGGTTGGCATTGTTCGGGCCTTTGTAGGCGCCCCAAAGCATCTGCTCGCCATTGGCATGGATAAAGCGACGAACGTACTGAGAGAGGTTAGATGGCATGCGTAAGTCTTTGTCAGCTACCCGCTCGTAGTTGAATCCGATTATCCGGAGAGGTTGGTTCTCAAAGGCACGAGCGATTGTCTGACGGTAGCAGCCTGGGCTAGCATCATTGAGACCACCACCTGCGGGATCTTTGATACAGCTTAGGCTGGAAGATCCGCCAAGGGCTCCTGTCATGTAGATGTTCGTTTCTGCACCTGCTGGGCCATCGGTGTAAACTCCAAAACCGTCAGCAAACTGATTCGAGAGAGGATCGTTCAGATCGCGTCTCCAGACCTCAGTACTTTGAGGACCCCTCGCATCCACAGGCCCATTACTGTTAAACTCCCAGAAGACACCGTTTCCGGTAGTGCCCGTTTTCCGCATGATGATGCCGTACGTGCTCAGGGTATGGAGATCGGGAGAGCCATCGACTTTGATTGAGGAGTAGTAGAGGTAAGGGAAGCCATGCCAGAAGAAAATTTTAGGAACAGAAGCCGAGTACGTATTAGTTCCGATTGCATTTCCTTCTACCACAACCGTCGTGCGTGCGTGATCGATTTTCCAGTCCTCAGGTGGTATCTGAGTCCATGGAGAGTTTTCATTTAGTCTGGTCTTTGTGATGACTGGTCCGATGCAGCTAGCGTTCCCAATGGTTGAGGTATTGTTCGCTGGATTCACATCACTACATTCAAATGCAACCCAGAGTTCACCGTAGGCGTGAAACAGCGTCGGATCCATCGCAGACGTGAGTCTGATCGTTCGATTTGGGTCACCAGAAAAGATGTCTGAATTCTGTGCGAAGTTATATAAGTCATCATTGATAGTGGAGAGAGTATTGGTCTCCCAATTCATCCTTGCGACGATGAGTTTGAAGGGGCCCTCGGTTCCGCTGAAGTATTTTCGCCCAACGAAAATATCCCTTGTGTTAAAGGGAGCAGTATCGAGCCATGGCACCTGATCCCATGCAACAGCATTGTTCTCCGGAAGGGTCACGCCGTACGAGTAGGGTCCTTCAGCTGTCGGTGACCAAAGGACTGTCGACCCGTTCATAATCTTAAGATACGGTTCCGTCGCACTCACCACGAGCTGGGCATTCGGGTAACCTTGGGTGGCACTTCTCCAGTAAGCGTTTCCTGATGTGCCATTGTAGCCTGGATTGTAGACAACGAGATTCCCGTCCGTTTGGAAGGTGGCGTAGCAACTCGCGCAGCCGTTGGGCCAGTCATACGTATTCCCATTATATCCTGGGACATTGTAATTCGTTAACTTCGGGTTATGCTTCGTAGACCAGACCGGATAGTTTCCGGGATTTAGAAGAGCGAACTCTCCATCCGTCCAGAGACAAAGTCGATAGCCAGACATACCTGAGACGCTGTGGCAGGTGCCCGCATTGATGACCGTGGATTGAGGAATGGTCCCCGCATCGGCTCTTTGGGTTGACAAGAATGACAAGATTAAGCTCAGGAACAATAACCATTTTTTCAAAACATCTCCTTAGTTTCTTTTCTCATAAGTCTTTTATGAGGAAGTTCTTTGCTCGTTTAGGGATTTGATCAAAGTTCAAAAATTTAACCGAAGAACTTCATCGAGGAATGTTCAAAGTTATGCTGCTGAGTTTGATTGCGGTCATTATAGGTTGGGTAAAAAAAATGTTTTAATTTTTTTTCGAACAGCCTTGAAATCCGTGCCTCTGGAGTGATTGGTTATTTTATTAAAGATTAAGGTTGGTCCCGTGACCTTTTGAAACATCGATGATTCTTCGAAAAACGAATGAGGGACCGCTTTGGTCTGGATACGTAATCTTAACAATTGCCCATCCCACAAAATTCGGAAAATGGTTCCTGAGAATCCAGATTCTTTTTATCTCCTCTTTTACAGACTCTCCTAAAGGCGAGATTGATACTTACAGTGAAGTGACTACAGGCCTTCGTCCCATCTCTTACGAACCGAGCATTGGAAAAAGTATCAGCGTGCCTTCATTTCCTGACATGGACCCAGCTCTAGTGCTACTTCCAAGGAAATTTTCATCCTTCATATCGGAGACACCATGAAACTGATTCTTGTCGCCTTAGTTGCTTTAGGTACCTCGTCCGCCTTCGCTCAGAATTCTCCCCGCGCGCGGAAGCAGATCGCCGCTGCCAAGATCAAGCACGCTGCTGTACTCAAGACTTCAGTCAGCAACGTGAAACTCGTTAAGTACGAGGGCGGTGGTTGGTCCGAAGCGATGTCAAATAACTCTGGGTATGACCTTGTCACTCTTTCGGTGAAGCGTGCGATTGAGACCTATTCTGTGTACGCTCGTCAGATCGGCAATTCCGCAGACTGTGTTGTGACGAGAGTTGAACACTGGGCTGCATCCCAACAGTAAAAAGGACACAACATAATGGTGCAGAGGTTCTTCAGGATGAAGCCTTACTATGCTTAATGACTTCAACTAGGGTTTTCTATTCAAATGAGTTTATTAAGGTCTGTCCCCATAAGGGTAGGTCTTGGGGTTGCTGTTTGAGGGGGACCTGAATTTTCAGCCTAAATTCTTACAAACCTCAGGCCGTAGAATGAAATCTCTTTTAAAGACTTAGCAGGTATAACTTTCGACTAGATTACACAAAACAAACACTAAAGTGGCGTACAAATCTGAGTACGCCACTTCTATAGACTTAACTTACTAAAAACGATTCTTTCAAACTCATAGTAGTTATTCGCAAACCTGGACCGTTTCTTCTGATTCTTCACATTCGAGCTTTTTAGCGATGATGTAGTTACAGACTTTCACATTATTTAAAATCCTCTCTCGATGAGATTCGATGTAGTCGATCACCTCATCATTCACCCCATTGACTCTTAGGGTATCCGTATTGCTCGAACTTAAACATAGATCCTTCAAGTCGGAAATTGCAGCGATTCTGGTTTTGTTGGTGGTCTGAAAGTCAGAACTCAAAACAGTCCACTCCTGGGCGCGAAAATATCTAGTTTCGACAATTCCTGCTGCCTGAGCGACGCATTGGAAGATCTTATTCTTTCTCTGTGGACTTGTCTGAGAGATGGCCGACGTAGTTATGAACATTAAGATAACAAAGCAGAGTCTTTTCATTTTTTCCTCCAAAGGTTCTTATTTTGTTTATAAGTTTTTTCCTCCAACCCTTCAAGGAGTTTCACTCGTTCTCGTTGGCCCATCCCTAGGCCACTCGCGAACCGCAGTGACGGTTCAATGGACCTACCATCCCCGCTAAAACTAAAAAAGCCAGACCTTCGGCCTGGCTTTTTTAGTTTTGGAGGAGACGGGCGGATTTATCTCGGCCTCCTGGCCTCGACCCTTCGGGCTCGCCACCTTGCAGGTGGCTCGTTCTCGTTGGCCCATCCCTGAGCCACTCGCAAACCGCAGTGACGGTTCAATGGACCTCCCATCCCCGCTAAAACTAAAAAAGCCAGACCTTCGGCCTGGCTTTTTTAGTTTTGGAGGAGACGGGCGGATTTGAACCGCCGGCTTTACGGTTTTGCAAACCGTTCCCTTGGGCCACTCGGGCACGTCTCCATAGCGAATAGGAATATTTTAGAAGTTTCTGCGATCAACAGATTTCTGTCAACAATGCTCGTTGCGTTAACTGCTAGGAAATTAAACAAGTCATGGTCCCTTTAGGGATGCTAGTCGAGGTAGCCATGCTTCTTAGCGATGCTATCAAAGTGCTGCATCACCTTCTTGCCCCAGTTCCGCTTATTGATGTAACTCCCGTGGTAGAAGCTCTTCTTGAACCCGTAGGCGACGATGTCTTTGAGGTGCTTCACGGGGATGTCAAAGTTATCCACGGCCAGCTGAAACTCTCTTGAGACCGTCGTATCAGAGACGAGCCGATTATCCGTGCAGATCGTGACCGACATCCGGTTAGCGAGCATGTGCTTAAAGTTGTGATCTTTGATCGACGGAATCTCTGGGTTCGTCTGAAGGTTACTCGTGAGGCACACCTCAATGGTCGTGCGCTTATCGGCCACGAACGAGATGAGCTCCGACAGGTACTTCTTCTTATCGGTGATGGACGGATCACTGATCTTGTTCTCGTCGAAGAGGTAGTACCCGTGACCGATCCGGTCCGCGTAGCACTCAGTGATGGCCTGGAAGATGCTCTCGGCCCCGTAGGCCTCGCCGGCGTGCACCGTCTTGTGCATGAAGTTCTTGTGAGCGTAGGCGTAGACATCCCGGAATTTTCCCGGAGGGTAGCCATCTTCCTGGCCCGCGAGGTCGATGCTCACGATCGGGAGATCTTTCTCGTCCCGAAGCTTCACCACCGCCTTCACCATTTGAAGGGCAGCGTCCTTAATGACTTCCATCTCCTTAGAGAATTCCATCATTTTATAAAAGTTCGTGTAGTAAGGAGAGTAGCCCTTGGGCCCAAACTTCCGCATGGCACAGCTGATGATCCCGTAGTCAAACTCCGGCTTTTGCCCCGACTTCACCGCGGGCGAATTATTGTATTCCTTCTTGGCCCGCTCGAACCCTTTGGTGGCGGCCGTCATGACCGCTTCCATCGTGAGACCCTTGTCCACATCCATCATGAGTTGGGGGGCAAACCGGACCTCGATGTAGGCCACATTCTCTTGCTGATTATCCACCGCGAGTTCGTAGGCCGAGCGCTCGATGTTCTCGAGGTCTCGAAGGACCGCACACGTGTACTGGAACCCGTGGAGGTAGTCGCCGAGGTTGGCGTAGGAGGACTTGAAGACCGTCTCCCGGAGGCCCTCGACGGTGTAGGATGGCATTTTAATGTTATTCTTTTTGGCCATCTCGATCAGCGTCGGAATGCGGAGGGATCCATCGAGGTGAAGATGGAGGTCGGACTTGGGCATTTCTTGAATGAAGGCTTCGGAGTATTTTGTCATGCCAAAAGCTTAGTAGATAATCTAGAGGATGAACAGGTCTTAGCCGCTGAGTTTTGGGAATTCGTCGGTGGTCGAGCGGGAGAGAAGTTGCGGAGACCTCTCAGAGGTCCCCGCAGACTTAAAATTTTTTAACTACCAGCCCAGGATGTGGGCGAACATGAGCGGAGCAACGATGGTGGCGTCACTTTCAACGATGAAGCTTGGAGTATCTTTCGAGAGCTTACCCCAGGTGATTTTTTCGTTCGGAACCGCTCCCGAGTAAGAGCCGTAGGACGTGGTTGAGTCAGAGATCTGGCAGAAGTAGCCCCAGAGGCGGATGTCATCTTTCTCGAGATCTTGGCGGATCATCGGCACGACACAGATCGGGAAGTCACCGGCGATGCCTCCGCCGATTTGGAAGAAGCCGATGGAGCTGGTTTCAGCGGTTTTCATGTACCAGTCGGCGAGGGAGGTCATGTATTCAATGCCGGTTTTAACGGTGTGGACGTTTTTAACTTCTCCGCGCATGCAGAAAGAGGCGTACATGTTGCCAAGTGTTGAATCTTCCCAACCTGGCACAACCATCGGGATATTCTTCTCGGCGGCAGCGAGCATCCAGGAGTTCTTCGGGTCGATCTGGTAGTGCTCTTTGAACTTGCCTTTTTTAAGCGCACGGAAGAAGAACTCGTGCGGGAAGCAGCGCTCGCCCTTCGCCTCGGCTTCGGTCCACTCGGCGGCCATGATCGCCCAGATTTTCCGCATCGCTGCTTCCTCTGGGATACAAGTGTCTGTGACTCGGTTTAGGTGGCGGTCGTAGAGGTCTTGTTCGGCGTTTTTGGTGAGGGCGCGCCAGTCAGGGATGCGCTCGTAGTGCTCGTGGGCGACGAGGTTGTAGATGTCTTCCTCGAGGTTGGCACCGGTGCAAGAGATGGCGTGGATTTTATCGTTCCTGATCATCTCGGCCAGGGAGATTCCGAGCTCAGCGGTTGACATGGCACCGGCCAGGGTCACCATCATTTTTCCGCCGGTGGCGAGGTGGGCCTCGTAGCCCTTCACCGCGTCCATCATCGCTGCGGCGTTGAAGTGACGATAGTGGTGGTTCATGAATTGGGAGACGGGACCTTTTCCTGACATGATTGACTCTTTGAAGACCCGGTCGAATGACCGGCGTGTTAATAAATTCGCTGTATTTCATGCAAAACCACACGGGTCGTCAAGAGGGGGAAGCGAGGAAAAAGGAGAGTGTGAAATTCTTCTCAACTTGTGAATCTTTAACTAGTGAAGATTCCTGACCCGCCGACGCACTATTGGCGGAACTCCATGGGCTGTCCTTGACCCCTTTGCGAGGAAGCGGTTCCCGATCGAGAATCCCAGGTCTGGGCCTTCTCGACTCGAACCCCAATCAGGGAGACCTGGGGATCGGCAAGACCCTCAGGAATCCAGGTGCTCACACTTGGGTCCCAGAGCTCCTCCATCTTCGCCCGGTCTTTGGAGAGGATGGCCACTCCACTGATCGAAACAAACCGCTCATCTTCCGAGTCAAAGTAGGTAAGTCCCACATGTTGATCCGCCTCGATTTCGTGATTTTTCTGGGAATCGCCCCGAGAAAAAAACCACAGGATACCCTCGAACGGGGTAAAGTTCGCTGCCAGCGGGCACATGGGTCGAGAGTGGATCTCCCCCTCAGGTGACAAGGTCGTGAGCGTGACGGACTGCACTCCTTGGATCATGGAGCTGAGCCTCTCTAGATTTCTGGTGTCGTAGTTCATCGTGTCCTCCTGGTGAAGTTTGAGCGCACGTTATCTTGGGAGAGCTTCGGCCTGTGCTTTGAGGTGCTTCAGGACTCGGCCCGTTCTGGCGTCGACGATGACCTGGGTAAACTGATAGATCCATCCCCAGCGAGGCTCGCGCTCCAGGGCCCAAAGTCCCGTAGGCCGTGCTCCTGATTGGGTTAGGCGCTGAGCAACGGTCCCGAGCGAAAGGAGGCCTTCTCCCGGTTCGAATTCGTCGCCCTGGTTGAGATTCTTCCCCGCCGCCTCTTTAAACTGGCCCGAGCTCGTAAACTCCACAGTGATCTTGGTCCCTGCGGCGGTCTTGACCACATAATCCAAGAGGTTCGTCTCGAGGATCTTGCCCTTGGGGACCATGCTAAGCGCCACGTCCGGGGTCGCTGGTGCCAGGCCCACGGCCAGGGTGAGGATTGTGAGGATCATAGCTATTACCTCTGGAGAAGATCTTTAAACTCAGGACGACGCCATTAGTGCTTGTGGGCACTGGAGGAAAAAACATCGAAGAGCTTCGGTCGGGGAGGTGACCGGCGGAGCTTCGACGCCTCTCGATCGCGATTCTTTTGGTTCATCTCCTCGAGTGTGATCGGAGATCCCAGGTCGATGGACAGGAGCAAGGCCTCGATGATTTTGACATCCAGCAGACCCTCCTCTCCCGACATTTCTGGACGTTTCTTCTTTTGAATGCAGTCGGAGAAGTAGGCGATCTCGGCAGCGAACTGGTCGCGGCGAGAAAATTTTTTGGTGATGATCCTGTGATCTTCGTAAATCCTAAGGGTCTGCGACGATTCGAACCGGTAGGCTTTCTCAAGGCGCAAGCGCCCCTTCGTGCCTATGAGATCGAAGTCGGCAACGGCGAAGGCACCGAAGCTGATGCTGAAGGTGGCCATCCGCCCTTCAGGAAATTTGAGAACGCAGCTCACGGCCTCATCGGTGCGCTTGAACCGAGAGTCCTTGGTTCGGCCCGAGAACGCAAAAACTTCGATCGGACCGGCCCTGAAGAGGTGCCTGGCCGCGTTGATGCAGTAGATGCCAATGTCGTACAGTGGCCCTCCCCCGAGTTCGACTTCTTCCAGCCGGATGTTGCTCGGATCATGCACCTGGAGCGTAAACACGGAGTTAAAGACCTTGAGGTCTCCAAGCCGTTTTGCGTAGGAGTCTCTTAAGGTCGCCAAGCTCACCGGGCCAAGCTGTAAGCGGTACCCCACCATCAAATACACCTTGTGCTTCTCCGCCTCTATGATCATTGACTCGCAATCCTCGGCGGTCACCGCTAGAGGCTTCTCGCACAAGACATGGACGCCGTGCCGTGCCGCCATCTCCGTGAGGTTCCGATGAGAAGCATTGGGTGTTGCGATGTACACCGCATCCACTTCTCCGCGCTTGAGACAGTCCTCGAGCTCCGTGTAGAGGTAGCGCTTCTCCACACCGTAGGCATCCCCAAGCCGCTTGAGCTTCTCCGGGTCCCCAGAGACGAGGACCTCGAGCTTCGAGGTCGACCGGGCGTTGTTGAATGCGGGCAGAACGGCGCGCTGGGCGATTTCCCCCAGACCAATGACCGCGTAGCGAATGGATTTTTTCTGTTGCTTCATGAGCATCTGTGGCCCCTCCTGATTCCCGGGGGATCGTGCAAGTCAAGTGCCAGGGTCAAGCTCTGGAGCTGGCCCTCGAGACGTGGGGCAATCTGGAACGGGCGGGGAAGTTTCACCGGATTCTCAAGGGCCTGCGGTTTCTTGCTTCGTCGCGGCCGACTAGTAGTCAACCGTGAGATAGTATTTCAAGATTTCTTTTACGGTTGAGACTTGAGTTCGGAAGTGCTCTCTTTGCTTTTTACTCAGAGTCGGCGCAATCTTTTGTATGATCTCAAGAGTCTTGTTTCCCTCGAGGGCCACTTTCTGAAAGGAGCCGAACGCCTGCGACAACTGCGTCTTTCGTTTGTCGGATCGATCCACTTTAAAGATTTCCTTGATCTCCTGCTGAAGCTTCGCCCTTCGCTCGACCCGCTGCTGTGCCCGCGCATGATAGTAGTCTTCGTAGCTTCGAACGATTTTCTTCTGGGGCCCAGACAAGGGCCCGAGGAGTCGGATGAAGCTTTCTTCGATGTCTTCGAGTCTTTCCTCTTTTCCTTTCTTGAGGAGTTTTCGGTTCTCGTCTTCGAGCGTCTCAAACATTTCCTCGCGCTGCTTTCGATCCAGCGGCGCCATGTGAGTCGCGATGAGCTCTGAAAAGTCGCTCGCGATGCGCGCATAGAACTCTTGGAGCTTTTGGTAAGATGCCGCGAGCTTGTCGGGGCCGGTGAGGTCGATCTGATCGATCACTGGCAACAGCTCCTGGGCGACAGATTTCTCCTGGATCAAAAACCGCTTGATGTCTTTCTTCAAGAGGTCCGTTTGTTTCGAGGTCAAGGGGAGGCGTCGAGTGATCTGATACGAAAGGAGTCTATCGGCGTTATCCACAGCGAGTTCTTGCATCCCACAGCCGTAGGTGAGGAAACAGAAAATACAGGCGAGTGCTAGCTTCATGGTAAACCCCAGAAACTATTATGGCATACTGAAGGTTCAATAGGTATGGGCGAAGCGTTCTTGATCGGCGAGGTCGGAGACTAAACTGGGATTTGTCAAATTCAGACAATTTTAGGAAGCTTATATGATGAACATTTTAGAAAACTATAGGTCGACCTACGACAATCGGGAAATAGTCCGTATTCTTCAGCGCTCTTCGGTGCTAGAGGGGAATGTCTTCTGGCAAACTCACGGCCTTGGCCGAACAGTGACACCGATTCAGCATTTCGAGATCGACTTCGTCAACCGCGAGGTCGTGGTCACGTTCAATCCCCGGCGCTACAACGTGGCCCGGGAGATCCCTCTGTACGTGAAGCTTGAATACCGGACGACGGTGTTCAAAGTGAATGCCTTCCGAGATGACTCACAGACTCTTTCATTCTCGCTCCCGCGGGAGCTCAAAACTCTCGAACTTCGCTCTTTCCCACGGATGCAGTTTCCGACCAACCGGGATTACACAGTAGCACTTAAGCCCTCCCTCACCGGCGCTCGGGACTCAGGCAACGAACTCGAAGTCCGAGCGATAGACGTCTCGCGCTACGGGCTGGGCCTTCTGATTTCCGAGCACAACCGTCCTTTCTTAAAGAACAACCGCATCCTCTGGTTGACGAAGTTAGGGGAGCATCGGCTTCAGTACCCCATCCTCGGAGAAGTCGTGTACATCAACAGCGACGTCGAGCCTCGCCGCGAATCGAAGCGTGCCAAAGAATTAAAAGTGGGACTGAAGCTCTCCGGCGTCCTCCCTCCAGATGTGTTCAACGCCTTCATCGTTTGAGGTCCCTATGAAAGTTATGCTTCTCCTCCTCCTGTGTGCGGTCACTTCAGTCGGGGCCCACGAGCGGGAACTCCGGACCCGTGCCGATGCTTTTGCGACGGCTTCTTTTGCCTCTCCAAGGCAACATCCCTGGCCCTTTCCCTTGCTATCCATTGGCCACAGTATGCAGTCGTACCAGGACTACGGAGGATCCCCGTACTGGCACGATGGCCTGGATATCCGCTCTACCATGGATCAACCGATCTTCGCCGCGGCCGGCGGAGTTGTGGTGAACATCGAAAACTATGTCATCGGCAATCCCCTCTACTGGGAAGTTGCGATCCGAGACGACGAGGGCTTCGTTTGGAAGTACCACCATGTGGACCGCGGGACCATTCCGGAAGACATCAAAGACGCCCTAAAAACTGGGAAGCGGATTCCTCCAGGTGCTTTGATCGGTAACGTCGTCCGGTGGGGAGTGACGACCTTCGGTGAGCGCTACCACCACCTCCACCTCCAGGTCGTTGCCAAAGACGGTCTCTACGTTAATCCGTTTCTGCTCTTGGAGCCTTTAGCCGATACGAAGCCTCCGGTGATTTCACGGATTGGCCTTCATCAAAATCACCGGCCTCTAGAATCTAGCGAAGTGCGCGGGGCCCATGGGCTCTACGTGGAAGCGAGTGATCTCACGCTCCACGATAAGTTTATCCTGCCGCCGTATAAGATCAGCTACCGAATCAACCAGGGCGAGGAGCGCCTCCTGTGGGAGTTCATCAATCTCCCTGGTGGGACGAGTGATACCCTTTACATCAATGACTTCTACCTCGACGGCACCTGTGGGAACTACCAGTGCCGGAAGTTTTACTTCAATCTCACGTTCACCAAGGAGACCCCCCGAGGGAAGCTCTCACTTCCCCCGGGGCAGCATACGGTCGACGTGACCGTTGAGGACTTCGCCGGTAACCGGACTAGTGCATCTTTCCGGTGGCGAGTGCTTTAACGGCGACGTTTCGAAGTCCGAGGACTGCGATGTAGGCGTAGCAGACGACTGGAATCATGAAGGCCAGTCTAAAGCCGTAGCCGTCGAGGACTTGACCAGTGAGAACGGGAACGATCGCACCGCCGAGGATCGCCGTCGCCAGGAGTCCGGATCCCTTGTGGGCTTCTCCGCCGTTTAGGTTCTTGATGCCCAGAGTGAAGATCGTCGGGAACATGACCGAGTTGCAAAGACCCACAAGAATTATCGTGTAGACCGAGAGTAAACCGCTGGAGTTCACGGAAATCAAAATGAGCGCTATCGCCAGAAGCGCGTGGACCGAGAGGACCTTCCCCGGGGCGTACTCGCGGAGGGTGAAGATTCCGAGGAAGCGACCCACCATGGCCCCGCCCCAGTAGATCGCCACGTAGGTTGCGGCCTCGGTCTCTGGCATCGCCATGAGCTCAATGATGTAATTCACGAGGAACGTTCCGATCGCGACTTCGGCGCCGACGTAGGTGAAGATTCCGAGCATTCCGAGAATGAGACTTTGGTCCTTCAGGACCTTCTTCCACGAGCCGTCAGAAGACTCCTCGGAAGACTCGATGGGCGGAAGCTCCATTCGGTAGAGCGCGATAGCGATGACCACGAGGACCGCGGCGATCAAGAGATACGGGTAGCGAACTGCGGCCGCATCGGTCGTTTTTTCGAGGCTTCGAAGAATGAAATAGGAGCCGAAGAAAGGGGCGAGGAAGGTCCCGAAGGAATTGAAGGCCTGGACCATGGTGAGCCTAGAGGAAGCCGATTCCTTTGTGCCAATGACGGAGACATACGGGTTGGCTGCAACCTGGAGTAAGACCACACCAGAGGCGAGGACAAATAGAGCGAGTAAGAAGAGGCCATAGACATGGAAGGAGACCGCGGGAAAAAACATCAAACATCCCAAGGCCGTGATCACAAACCCCAGCACCATGCCCTTGTGGTATCCGACCCGCTCGATGATCCGGCTCGCCGGAATGGAGGTGAGGCCGTAAGCGCCGAAGAAGCAAAACTGGATCAGCGCCGCCTGGCCGTAGGTCAGATTAAAAACCTGCTTCAGGTAGGGGACGAGGATGTCGTTTAAACAGGTGATGAAACCCATCATGAAAAACAAAACAGTGAGGGAGGTCAGGGCCTTTTTATACATGGTGCGTCCTTTTTGAAAAAGCGCCCTACTAAATCACGTTTAGGCCCTATTGTGAACTAACTGCCGTCTTTTAATGGTGTTGGAGAGGCAGGCACTGACTTTTCCAGTTCGAATCTTGTCAGGAGGATAGGGGATGTATTTTTCAGAGCGCCTTTTAAAGGCGCAGGTGCTTTAAGGGAGAGGGGGCAAACCTCTGAAATAGTTGAACTTTATAACAACCTACCACCACTGAAGTAGGGCAGTTCCGGTTAGGCCCTTAGCCGTCTCAGGAATTGTTCGAGCTGGGGCCTGATTCTTTCAGCTTCACCCCGGTCACCAGATTCAAGCAACAGATTGAACCCTTGCGCTTGATTGAACTGGATCCGGAAGTTCATGGAGCGGACCTGGAGCACGAAGTTGTTGTTGTTTCGCAAAAGAGTTTTTAAAAGCTGAGTCTCGGCATCATTCCCGCTGATCTTGCTGTTTAAGATCTCGGCGAGTGTCACTCGAGAATCTTCGCCGATGTTGAGCGCAACCCGAGTCAGTTCTCCGCCCTGCGCAGCGTTCGCTGTTCTGGCCGTTTCTTCTGCCGATTGGCCTCGGGCCCCCGACATCTCCATGAGTGCTCGATTCATGCTGTTGCTTCGCCACTGCTCGAGCTGGGATGGAGTGTTGGAGACGCCGGCACGGTTTGTCCCAGAACGAGGAAGATCATCCAGGACGCTGGAGCTGGAGGGCGTTTCAGTTCTTGGAGTTGTGATCTGATTGGCGAGCCGCACTTCCTGGGCCTGAGTCAGGGGTTGATTTCGAGCGGTGAAGGCCTCTCTTACGACTCTTCGTGCCTCAATTGGACTTGGTGTTTGCCCTGTCGGAAGTTGGCCCAGCCGTCGGCGGAGTTCATCTTGCACATTTTCAAGCTCTTCGCGGTCTCGGACGACGTCCGAGAGGTCAGGCTCGGTATTGGTTCGTGCCGCTGCTGCGTTGGCGCCGGGGTTGGCGTCTGTAGATGGAGGAAGAAACGAGGCTTCGGATGCGGCCGGTGCACGGTCTTGTGCCCTCTGCGCAGTTTCTCGGCTTGCTTGTTGGGTCGTAGGAGTTGTAGCTGAGGAGCCGGATTCATCAGGTTCCTCGCTCGCGACTCTTGCGAGGTACTCGGGGTGGCGCTCCTGAACCTGGGGTTGCTCGACGTAGGAGCCATCGGTGCGCGTGAGGATACCATTCGCTATCAGGACCTCGCGGCCTCTTGGGTCAACACCTGTGGCGTCGCCTACCATGGAGCGGAGGAGCTCTCGGGCCGAGTCGTTGGTGGAGTTCGCGAGGCGGGCCTCAGGGGAGTTTGGATTTCGGAGTTGTTGGAGTTTTCGGAAGATGCGGCAGTCAAGAGTACCGGCAGTACAAGTTTGCTCAGTCATACCGCATAGATTGCTCTGTCGATATCCGATATCTCTTTCATGACGTTGAAGTCTGAAAGTTTCGTATGAGAGTTCTCTGAGTCTTGGCTCTAAGCCTTGACCGATCTGCTGATTCTCGCTTGTAAGATTCGTTGCGGTAGCGTCTTGAACCTGTGGACAGTGCCTAAGGAATTGGAGGTTCACATTAATGAGCTGTTCCGAAGCCGCCAGCTCTTCTTCCGATGCTTCAAGAGGCGTATTTGCTAAACGTTCAAAGTTGTTTGCTGGATCCAGATCAAGTTTGCCCCTCTCGAAATTATCCGAACAAAGTGAACGCTTAATAGCTGCGAAAGACTTCTCACAATTCTCAGCTAACTGCCTGTCAAGTTGGTCCCCTGCGCTTCTACTATAGAGTGCTTCTCGGAGTCGAGCAGTAGATTGTGGCGCTCTGATCGATGATAAGAAACCTATTGCCTGAGCTGGAGTTGTAAAAACGGCATTCAATAATGGGTGAGTTTTTAGTGAATTTCTTAGTTCACTCAGATCTCCCTGATAGTTCTGTGTGAATTCAGGTGATCTGAAAAAATCTTGCATTGTTTGATACCGATTCGGAGGAACGTTTCGGAATGCGCGGATTAGCGCCGGTGGAAACATCTCCTCAAGAGCCGAGCTTTGAAGGTAGAGTATGTGACGTTCAGGGATGAAGCACGCCGGAGTACTACGCCTTAGTAGGGTGGGTTCTGGTCTAAAATTGGGATCTGTTGATAGTATCCGGGCGAGCTCATTAGCGGTCCCTCTAGTGATATCTCCTAGGAGTGGAGAACTACTCAGGAGTCTAGTGGCTGCTTCTGAACTACAGCCATTAATGAAATCTTGCGGTCCTTTGATCTGACAACTCCGTCGCGATCGCTCTAGGGAAGATCCAGTATTTGGGAGAGTTGCAAGTTTGGTAGCTTCGAGAAGATTATGGGCAACAGTTTTTTTATATTCCTCGAGAGCAGTTCTAAGGAACTTCTCCTGAGTTTCTTGAAGAGATAGTTGTGGTGCACGACCAGGATATCTACGAAGGAAGTTTGAACTACAATCTCGACAAGCCTCTGCTCTAATCTCGCTCCTAACACAGTTTGGCAACGCGATTGCACCCACTGCTCGAGTGAGAGGGGTTTCCTGATCGCAGTTCTCATCCGTAGCGTGGATTGGAGTTGAAAGTGAGATCAGAATTAAGGGTAGAAAGCGAATCATAACTCAGACCGATGTTTCGCCCCAGCAGCTCTAAGACGGTCATAATAGGATCTGAAACGTGCATTCTCAGGGCCTTGAGATCGAGAGATTTTGTCTCTCAGGTAGTCTAAAGGAGTTTTACCGTCTGATTCGTCAACTCTGTTCAGATTGACTCTCCAAATTGAGATTTTTTCAATGAAGTCGTCGAAAAGAGAACTGATCGCGAACTTAATGAGACTTCCATTTCTCACATCGAAGTTAGAACTGTTACAAGTGAGTCTTGATTCACACCTCTGCCACATATCCTGAATTTTCTGAGCCTGAACTTGTGGGGAGTCTCCTGGAATGTTTACACTCGCGGCCTCCAAGATCATGCGCTGATATTCGTATCTGAGGCCTCTTGCCATTGGCTGGGGATCCTCAACACGATCGTCAATACTCATACAAATATGTCGTAGCCGATTCGCATTCTGACACTGGCCTGACGTGGCCAGCTGTGCCACTGCAATAACTGGTCCTAGTCCCGTCTGGCCCGCAGGAGTTTCATCACAGTTCACGTCGTTCGCAACGACAGGCAATGAAAGGAGGAGGAGCGCTAGAGTGAGTGTTCTCATCTTCAGTCCTAAGTAAATTATTTTAGTACTTGTCTCTTCGGACGCCGAGGGTCAATCTTTACGGGATTATTCCATGAGGGGACTTTGAAGGGGGATTAGCCTTATGCCGTACATTATTGCTCAGACAATTTCGTCCAGTACTAAACCACTTTGGGGCGAAGGCTTCGCTTACCGGAGAGAGAATCTTTATACCATCCTCCCGGGATCACTCCCTCCCGTAAACTACGACACTCATGTCTTAAACTCCCATAGTTTGACCCACATTGAGAGCCAGAAACATGTGGTTCGTGGTGGCAAGGATATGGATCACTACTTTCGACGCCCGGAACACTTCTTCGGCCCAGCGGTGGTGGTCAAGCTTCCTGGCGATCGATATCATCCGCACTGGGAGGTGAGCGCAGTGGAGCTTCGAGAAAACCTCGATCGTGTTCTGGCAGGTAGGCCTTTTCCGGGGAAGCTCCTTCTTACGACTGCACTGACGCCCAAAACCCCCGCCGGCCACCACGACCCCGCAGCGATCCTCACTCTCTCTCCAGAGGCGGCGATGTACCTCATTGGTCTGCCAAACTTCTCTCTCTTCGGGACCTCGTGGAAGTCGAGTGACTACTGCCCTGGCTCTCCTGAGCGGCCGGTTCATAAGATTCTTCTAGGCACGGGGGTTATCCTTGAGTGCCTCGAATTGGCACATGTTCCTGAGGGAATCTTTTTTCTCTCTACGTTTCCGTTGCCGATCGCCGAGGCCAGTGAGTCACCGGCGTGTCCGGTGCTCTTCACTCGTGAAGAGCTCAGCTTCTAGGATCCTCAGTCCAAGCCCTAAGAGGACTGCCTCGCGACGACTTCCGCCAACTTTATTTACGCGTGTTGACTTCTTCATCGGTTGGATGGTTCCTTGAGCGGTTTAAGCGAGACTTCTTGGCCTGGTCCTTGCTTGAAGGATCTCCGCATCTCCTTTAAAAACTGCAATGAATTAAGGGGTATCGAGTGTCGCTTCTCTTTAAAATGGTACAACCCTCATGGCTCGGACTGACCCTTCTTTTTGTCGTGGGCACCATGGGAAATGCCCAGTCAGCAGATCCTCGAGTCTTTGAAATTCCCCTGGTCATTAAGCTTGGTGAGGGGAGCATAATCACACGCGAAGTTTTTGATTTAAAAGTCCTATCTGAAGCTTCATCTTGTTTAAACGAAGCCCTCAAGGAAAGCCGCGAACCTTACCAAATCCGCTTCACTATAAAGAGATTCGAGAAGCTCTCTCTAGAAGAGGAGTCTGGAATCTCATCTAACATCGGTCTTGATTATCATAGAGTAGGAGGCTTGCCCGCCATAAAAAAAGCGGGACGCCAAGCGGACGAGTTCGAGGTCATTATTTCCCAAAAAGTTAATGTGGCACATGTTTCTTATCACCTGTCTGAGCTGGCCTTAAAGTATTACGATTCGGGTGTTGGCCGTCGCATATCCGAGCTGGCAAGACGCTATTCTGAGCTCTGTGATTTGAACCAAGAATGCGCTGTTCAGGACCCATCGCAGATCGCGAATTTAGAAATGAGACGAATCTATCAAGAAATAAAACGTTTAGAATTGCCGTACCAATCAATCGAAGAGGAACTTGGGAATAGTGTTTATCTTAAACTCGACGAGTTTGAGTTTCACCTGGAAGCCCCCAATGACGCCTTTCGGTCCTCCCGTCAGTTTTCACACGAAATCATTCATGCGTGGGGATACCTCAAAGACGTCTATACAAATCCATCGGCCAATCAAGACAACTTGATGGGTGACTTCTCTTGTAAGTTCACACCGGAACAAATTCAAATGATCCGCCGACTCCGAGGAATTTAAGGCGACGAGGTGTTCTCCTAAACCGAAGGCTTCTCATCCACCAAGGCCGCAATCACCAAGTCACCACTCACATTAAGCGTCGTGCGGCACATATCTAGGAATCGATCTACGCCGAGGATCAGCGCGATGCCTTCCGCAGGAATCCCGACTCCATTCATGATGATCATGATGAGCGGGAGAGAGCCCCCGGGGACCCCCGCGGTTCCGATTCCAGCGATGATGCACATGAGCACCACCTGAAACTGTTGGCCGGTGGAAAGATCGATGCCGAAGACCTGGGCAAGGAACAGAACAGTGACGCCCTCGAAAAGGGCGGTCCCGTTTTGGTTCGCCGTCGCTCCGACTGTCAAAACGAAGCGGGAAATCGCCGGCGTAAGTCCGAGCTTCGTTTCAGCGGTCTCGATGGACTTCGGAAGACACGCGTTGGAAGAGGAGGTTGAGAACGCATACAAAAGCACATCCCGACAGCCGGCGTAGAAGGCCCAGGGTGAGCGCTTGGCAATGAATTTCAGAAGGAGCGAGTAGACGACGAACTGCTGCAGCAGCAGTCCCCCGACCACGACAGCGCAGAAGTACAACAGAGACTCGAAGATCTCGAGGCCAAATTTGAAAGCGGTGTTAAACACAATCGCAAACACGGCCACGGGAGCGATCTTCATGGCGACTTCTACGATCTTCAGTGAGGCGTGGAAGAGCTCATCGAGGATCCCCATCACAGCGAGCTCATTTTTGCCCGAGGACTTTTGATGGAGGTGGAAGGCGAAGCCCAGGAAAAGAGCGAAGAACATGAGCGAGAGCATCTCCCCATCGAGGGCCCTCACCGCGGCATCCAGGGGATTCTTGGGAATGACACTCACCAGGGCTTCGGCAAAACTTTTGGAGGCCTGGGCATTCGCGGAGATGGTCTGAACATTGTCTCGGGATGCTTCGAAGAGTGATCGGTCGACCTTGAACCCGTCTCCAGGGCGGAAGAAATTCACCAGACCCACCCCGATCAGAACCGAGAAGGTGCTTGCGATGACAGTGTAAAAGAGCGTGCGGGAGGCGACGCGGCCCACGCCCTGGTGCCGGGCCAGGTCAAAGACGCCGAGGATCAGCGCTGAAAAAACCATGGGCACGACGATCATGAACAGAAGCCGGAGGAAAATCTGACCGACCGGAACCATGAGGTTTAGGTTGAGGAATTCAAGCCACGCCACATCGCGATGGGTGTGGGCCACGGTCCCCAGGACGATCCCTAGAACGAGGCCCAGTAGAAGCCGATAATGGTTCTTCAAAAATTCCTCCGATGAATTTGCTTAGATAAATTCTAGGTAAAAAAACGATCGAAGTCCAAGACCAAGTTCGGGGGGTTAGGGGAGTGAAAGGAATGCTAGAAAAAGATCAGACTCGCGGATTGCACCTCGGGACGGTCAAAGAGTATCTTGAAAGGACAGGTGGACCTTAGGTAAATTGAGACTATGGACAATAAAATTTTTCTCTTCCCACTCTCGAACTCAGTGCTCTTCAAGAAAGTGACGCTGCCGTATCACATTTTTGAGCCCCGCTACCGGCAAATGATCCATGATGCCCTCGTCAAGCAGATTCCGATTGCGATCGTTCCCTATCACCCTTCGAACCTCTACCAAGCCCAGGTGTGTGTCGCGGGCCTTCCCCACATCCTCTCCTCCTACCCCGATGGACGCATGGACATCTACATCACCGGGACCCAAAAGTGTCGAACGATTAAGTTCGAGTCGGAAGATCCCTACCTGGTCTACTCCTACAAGCCTTTGGAGGAAGACCTTTCGATTGACGACTCTTTTTCCATCGAGCTTGAGAGTTTCAAGACTCTGCTCGACCGCTGGGCGCAAACTTTTCTCCCAGACGCTGTCCAGCGGGAAACGTTCTCAAAAACCCTCGGGGATCCTGAGCTCTTGATCAATTACTGCACTGTTTTTCTGGTGGAGGAGTTGTCGGTGAAGAAATCCGTCATGGAGGCATCGACGCTTCGGGAGAAAATCCGAATTTTGATGCACGTGATCGGCCCAAAAGAAGTTTCCCTTGGGCCTTTCATGCCGACTTTAAAGTTCTGAGTTACTTCTTTTTAGTCTTACCAGCAGCGATTTTCGCTCTGATTTTAGATTTTTTCTTTTCTTGTTCCTTGCGGCGAGACATCTTTACGGCCTTGCTCTTACGTCCGAATCCCATAACTCATCCTTTTCAACATGCAGTGTGATTAATAGTCCAATGGACCCCATTATTGTAAAACGGTTTTTTATTGTAAAGCCTAAGAAGCTGATTAACAATGGGAAGGCTTAAATTTGACGTTAATCAGGGAGTCCCCATGAAATCGATGGTCTGCTTTTTTGCTCTCATCCTCAGTTTCTCCGCCCTTGCCGAAACCCGGTCCATAACGCTCGTGAACTACGAAACAGAAGGCCCCCTGGTTGATGGCAGGCCCTCCACCGTTAAGCAATGGCTCCCCGGTACCATCGTGGTGAAAAAAGGCGACGACGTCGAACTCACTCTCATCAACAACGTTCCGTCCGGTGATCACGGCTTCTTCCTCCCGGATTTCCAGATCACAAAAGTGGTGAAGAAAGGGAAAAAAGAAGTCGTCACATTCAAGCCCACCAAAGACGGTATCTTCCAGATGAAATGCCACATGCACCCGGCCCACATCGGTGGACAACTCGTCGTGCTCCCGTAACCCATGAAGTACCTAGCGCTCCTGCCTCTCGCAACAGTTGTGGTCCTGACCGGTTGCTCCCTCGTGGGCATCAGGACCGAAGAGTCCCCTCGCTACCAGGTGATTGAAACAACCGGGAACATCGAAGTCCGCACCTACGCTCCTCGGATCGTGGCGAAGACCTCGGTACCGGGGAATTTCACCAGCGCCCAAAAGAAGGGCTTTAAGCTCCTGGCCGATTATATCTTTGGTAAAAACGAGAAGCAGGAAAAAATTTCGATGACTGCTCCGGTGACACAAAGTGCGCCCAAGAATGAGAAAATCGAGATGACGGCCCCCGTGATGATGACTCAAACCGGCGCTTCCCAGGTCATGACCTTTACGATGCCCAGGAAATACACGCTCGACTCTCTCCCGAAGCCTCTCGATCCCCAGGTCGTGCTTGAACGAATCCCGGCCCAGACCTACGGTGTGATCAGATTCTCCGGCGTATGGCGTGAAGAGACAAATCAAATCAAGGCCAAGGAACTCGTAGACTGGATCAACCAGAAAGGGCAGTACGAGGTCATTTCTGAGCCGATCTTCGCCGGGTACAACCCACCCTGGACCCTTTCATTCTTCCGTCGTAACGAGGTCCTCCTCGAGCTACGGAGAAAATAAGAGTTTTTTATGAAGTATCTTCTGCTGATTATTGTTTTTACAAGCTCGTCTTGGGCCCAGCTACCGTCAATCGACGGTGCCCTTGCTAAGGCTAAGGACTTTTCCAAAGAAGCGATCGACGCCTGCAAAGATGATAAGTCCAAGATCAAGGCCTGTGAGAGTTATACCGAGATTGGCAAACTCAAGCCCTGCCTCATGGAAAATAAGGAAAAGCTTTCGTCCAAGTGTAAGCTTGCGCTTAAACTCGCGAAGTAGACTTTTGCGGTTGTAAACTTACTGAGGGGTCGATCCCCGTGGTTCGGAGGTCGTAGTTGTTCCTCCCGCCGGAACCTCTTTCCCCAAACTTCGATCATCGGCGTTAACTTCACCCAGACGATCGATGCTTCCTAGGATGCAGGCTGACGCATCTCGAGCTGACCGACAAATCCTTTCGAGCTCCGGACGCATCGAGGGCGATTGACAGTTAGTGTTCAGAAATCGCACCAAGAAAACCCTCGAATTTATCAGAAACGTGCGGTCTCTACTGGCGGCACAGGTGTTGTTAATTGATACCAACCGAGCTAACTCATTGGGCTGGACTCCAACTGCAGGAGTTAGCAAAGCGAATCTGCGATCAAAGCATTTGGTGACGTCGTTGAAGAGTCCGCAGGTTCTTGCTTTGGCCCCTCTGTGCGCAGACCCCGGAGTACTACAGAATTGATTCCCTCGGTTTATAGCTAGGGACCTCATCTCTTGGAGTTGCTGGGGGGTGTAGCTACTCCCCGGTGAGTTACAAGCATTAAGCATCCTTTGAAACTCCGGTTCTAAACATTCGAATTCGTCCCTAGGCCCACAGGCACCGAAGGCAGAGTTCATGAGAGGGATGAGACACAAGAGAAGGCAAAATTGAAGTTTCATATAAACCCTTTTTTGACTAATCGGCAGGATTACGAATTGTGTTGAGATGATGTTTAATTTTTTTTTACGCCCTTCAAGATCGCGGGAAAAGGCGACCAAGGCGTTCTGGTCTGGCGAAGAAACCCAAAAAAGCATCAACTCACTGAGGATTAGCCCCGATTGTGCCCGTCCGCGTCCCTGGATCAGTGGAGGGAAAGGTCTTTCCTGATTCCCTGTCGCTATTGTTTACTCTCCCGGAGCCATCGATCCTGTTGAGGACGCACTGGGAAGCCGTCCGAGCGCTCTCGCAGGAGAGCCTCATGTTCGCGTCTCTCGGGGTCGGTTGACAGTTAGTTTGAATGAAAGAGAGGAGAAATCTTCGGGATTCAACTAAGAATCCACTCTCCATAGAAGCACCCGTTAAACAAGCCGAGTGGATTCCTGCCAACCGAACAACGGCTTCGTTTGCCGTCGTACTTGGTGTCGCGGGAACTGGCGTTTCGGGTCTTGGGGTGATCTGACCTTGGACGGGTAGTGCTCGGGATCGGCTACTAAAACAATCCATCACTTCCCTGACGAGCCTGCAGTAATTCTCAAACCCATTTCTTCTAACATCAGGATTTTGGCAACTGCGTGTATGATTGAGCACTGCTTGATTCCATTTTTCCCTGATTTCTTCTCGGCTAAAGGTATAGTTTCTATTTTGGCACTCCCTTAATTTATCCCCGTATTCCAGCTCCGCTCGATCTGGCTCCCGTCTTCCAAAAAATGCATGGGAAGAAAAAGTGACTGTTGAGAGTACGGTAAAGAGAAGAAAAATTCTCATGTCCATGGAGTTTCCTTATTTAATACCTATCGGAAAATATCTTGTATATCTTTAGACTTGAGCGGGAGACCCTCCAAAGAGCTGTAGCAATATTATGAATTTAAAGAGATTAATCTCAAGACCGAAGGAGCGTATTTTAAACTAGGTACGCCGGCCAAACCTCAGCTGAAGTTCCTCAAACGCCCACCAGAGAAACGTGCCCACCCAGACCACGACTGCGACGGGATGGAGCAGCATGGATGTGAAGGACTCTTGAAAAACGATTTTGGTGAAGAAGCGGTAAAGCACCAAAAGGATGAGGCTCGCAAGGGACCAGAAAGGGTGGCTTAGAAAGAAAAACACAGGGAAGGACCAAATGAAAAGGACCGCGAGGTAGAGGCAGAGTCCGTTGCGTTCACCTTTGCGCCAAAGCTCTTCCCAGTAGGTCTTGAGTTGAAGCGCCTGAACCATCACGTCCTCAGGGTAATACCGCAGGAGATGCCGTTCTCCGAAGGCCAGGATATAGCTCTTGTTCTCCACATCCCAGCCTTTCGCGAGGGCCTCTTTCCAAGACGGGATGTTGACCTTGGACCAGTCGAAGCTTCGGAAGAGAGCACTGGGCATTCCCATCCACCCTTGGGCGATGCTCACGAGTGGGTGGGAGACGTTCCTTCGGATCCGACGGAACCCAAACACCGACGCCAGGGCAAGGGTAGGATTGATGGCAGCGATTGCTTCGCCCACAACGGTCAGGCGCTGTGTCTGAGGGAGCACGAAGTAGGCCTTCTGCTTTTCGCTTACGAGTTTTCCGATGGAGGCGAAGGCTTCCTCGGTGGGCACGAGTTCAGCGTCTCCGATGATCACCACGTCGGCCGTGATCATCGGTGCGATCTGCTCGATCATCCACGGAACGCCTTCACGGCCTGGTGGCTTCGTGAGGTAGGTGTGGATTTCGACGTACGGGATTTTTTGGTTCAGTTCTCGCCACGCATTGATGGCCGGGTGATGGCCGTCGATCAAAATATGGATACGGACCTGGCCCCCGACCGACCTCATGTACGAAAGGTTTCGGACCCACGGCTCAAGATAAAATTCTGAATGAGTGGAGATGGGGATCAGGAGCTCGACGGTTCCGGTGAAGGAGTCTTTGGCACTGAGCTGTGTCCCGATGAGGGCATTCTTGACCAAGGTGAAAATCATCACTGCTGTTAAGCCGAGGGCCAGGAGTCCCAACATATCAAAAGCCTTTTCAAACCCATTTGTTTAAGCTTACTTCATGAACAAGCGTCAGTACATGCAAAAAAGTTTCGAGCGGCAGCGCCTTCAGAACAAGCTCCTCGCCGAGGAAGGTCCCTATCCGTTTGTGGTGATCCTCGACCACTTGAAGGTGGATTTTAACATCGGAAAAATCATCCGTTCGGCCGAGGCCTTCGGTGCCCGAGCGGTGGACGTCGTCGGGACACAGTTTTTTGATCCGCTCCCGGCCAAAGGTTGCATGAAGCGGGTGGCCTGGACCATGACGAAAACTTTTTTCGAAAGCTACGACCGCTGGTCCCGGGATGGGTACGCGTTCTATGCCTTTTCGGCGGATGCCCCTTTGGCACTTCATGAGGTCGCATTTCCTGACAAAGCGGCCTTCGTCCTTGGAAACGAGGGCTCGGGTCTTAGTTTTCCCAAAGAACATTACCCGGCACTCAACTACATCCGGATTCCACAACTAGGGCAGGTTGAAAGCCTCAACGTGGCCGTGGCAGCCTCCATCGTGATGTACGAGTTCGCCCGCTCTCGGAACTTCAGTCGTCCAGGAGAGTCCCTCGGAGATTGAGCGACAGCGAGTAGAGAAAACCGAGGGCGACGATTCCGAAAAAGAGGTGGGGTGGCTGAGCATTGGCCGGGAATCCGAAGTAGTTTAAGGTGATCCCCGTGGCGATGTTCCCGCAGACACTGAAGAGTGCCATGAGGGCCAGGAAGAAGGCACCACGGTTGAACCGGTGGCGGTGAAAGTGGAAGAGGAGATAGAGGAAGAGGACGACGATCACGAGCGAGAAGGAGCGGTGGACATAAAACACAGGGCCCAGAAAATCCATGACCGTGGCCGTGGTTGCCTCCATCGTATCTCGGAGGACATGGTCCACTCTCTGCCGCACCTGAGTTCCCATGAGAACCTGAAAAAAAGTGAGGGCGACGAGGACGCGGGTGATCACCAGGCCCTTGCGGTCAATTTTTTGAACGATCGACGTGTCCTCGAGATCCTGGCAGTACTTCCGAAGGTACAGTAGACCAAAGAGCAAGACCACCGCGAGGAACATGTGGATGGTAATGATGAAGGGCTTCAGGTGGGTCGATACCACCAGCGCCCCGACGCCTCCCTGGACCAGAATCAGCAGAAGGAGTCCGGCGCAAAACCACGGGATGTTCCGCTCGTAGCTTTTGAGGCGGAAGGAAGCCGCGAAGAGGGCCATGATGAAAAACCCTAGTACCACGCCGAGGAGGCGGTTGATGTATTCGGTCCAGGTTTTAAAAGGATCGAAGTCGGCAATCGTCTTGCCGGCGATTTTGTAAACATCCTTGTAGTTGTCGGGGAGCTCAGAGATGTCCATCGGTGGCACCCACTGGCCAAAACACCGGGGCCAGTCTGGGCAGCCTAAACCGGATCCGGTGCCACGGACGACGGCCCCTGCAAGAATCACAAGGTAGGTGCCAAGAATAGACAGAAATACGAGCCGCTGGAATCCTTTCATGCCGCAAGCGTAGCATGATCACTTTGCTTTTTCACCAGATAGATGGTGAAATATTCTCTGCACCAGAAGAGGTCTCACTCATGTTTACTTTGGAAATTTTACTCCTAGGCCTGGCCCTGGCGATGGACGCCGCCGTCGTCACCTTTGCGGTGGGCCTCATGCATGAGCACGATCCTCTGGGAAAAAAGCTCTGGAACGGTTTCCTTGTCTCTACCACATTTGGTTTGTTTCAGTTCCTGATGCTCTGGCTCGGGGCCTACGGTGGCTTCCTTTTCACCTTCTCGGCGTTTGGGCATTACTTCCAGTTGATCGTAGGCTTTGTGTTTTTTTTCCTGGCGCTCAAGTGCTTCCAGGACAGTTTCAAGCGGGATGCGAAAGAGCTCGAGTGGGGCGTTGTCCCAATCATTCTTTTGGCCTTGGTCACAAGCCTAGATGCTCTCGCCTCTGGGTTGAGCTTCGGCTCCATTCCTGAAGCCCATGTGTCAGCGGCGGGCGTTGGGATTGTCACCGCGACCCTTTGCGGGCTCTTCTACTCCCTGGCGCAGTTCTTTCGTGACATCCCCGAGCGCTGGCCTCTGAGGGCCGCGGGGGCAATTTTTATTTTCCTGTCGGGTCAGGTCTTCTGGGATCTTCGGCACATTTTTTTTAGGGGTTAATCATGCTGGTTTCACTGTCCGATTTGACCGATGCCTACAAAGTCTTGAAGCCGATCATCGGTCCGACTCCCTTGGTCTACAACGAGTGGCTTTCAAAACAGTACGGCTGCCAGGTCTACTTGAAGCTCGAGAACATGCTCCCGATTGGCTCTTTCAAAATGCGGGGAGCAACGTATAAAATTTCTCGGCTCTCTGCGGCCGAGCGAAAACTGGGAGTCCTGGCCGTGAGCGCTGGGAACCATGCGCAGGGTGTGGCCTGGGCGGCGGCGCGCTTCGGCGTCGAGGCCACGATCATCATGCCGGAGGGGTCTCCCCTCACCAAGATCCGCAACACCGAGGCCCTGGGCGCCCGGGTCCTCCTTCACGGAGCGAGCATCGAGGAGGGCTTCGAGTACGCGGAAAAACTCATGCGCAAGAAAAAGATGGTGTTCGTGCATCCGTACCACGATCCCGCGGTCATCGCAGGCCAGGGCACAGTTGCGTTCGAACTCTTGGAGCAACTCCCGGACATGGACTTTGTTTTCTCCGCCATCGGTGGGGGAGGACTCGTCTCAGGCATGGGCCAGGTCCTAAAGGGTCACCGGTCCAACGCTCTGTTGATCGCGGGCCAGGCCACCGGCTGTAGCCCCATGATCGATTCGCTGAAAGCAGGGAAGGCCAAGAGCATCCAGAACGCCGAAACCTTCGCCGATGGGATCCGGGTCAAGAAAGTGGCGCCGGCGATGCTCAAGTCCCTCCGGAAGGTGGTGGATGCCGCGCACACCGTCGACGATGAGAAGTTGGCCTGGGCGATCCTGCAATTGATGGAGAAGGGGCGGGTGATTGCGGAGGGCGCAGGAGCGCTGCCTCTGGCCCTTTTCGATCAGGTACATCGGAAGGATCCGAAGAAGTTTAAAGACAAAAAAGTCGTCCTGGTGATTTGCGGCGGAAACATCGACGTTAACCTCCTGGAGCGGATCATCGACCGGGGCCTCATTGAGTCTCACCGGAAGGTGCGCATCTCCGTTCCGATTGCAGACAAGCCGGGGATTCTCCACCAGATCACGGCCGTGATTAAAAGCCACGGCTCGAACATCCTTCAGGTGGTCCACGACCGGGACTCTCGGAACCTCGGCATCAGTGGGACGAACGTCATCTTCACCCTCGAGACTAAAGGGGAGGAGCACCTCCAGGCCCTCCTCGCAGAGTTGAAAAAGGATTTTCCTCGCTGTCAGGTTCAGGACTAGGAGAAACTAGTTTCGATCTCTTCGATTACTTTTATCGTTCACGAAGTTTCTTAATATAGATGCAGTGATCCAGCCCTGGCGATCCGCTGGGAAATCGCTTATAACTTGCCCCATGAACCTGCTCGTCAGCCTCGTCTTCCTTGTGCTGTGTTTTAGCTCGAACCTCGCGAAGGCCCAGTCACTTATTGTGGGGATCCCGAGTTCCGACACCACCCCGAAACAGAAAAAAGCCTTGGCCTTCGAGCTCCAGAGTCGGACATCTGAAAAACTCGGCGACGAACTTTCTGGGTTTCTTTTCTCAACCTACGGAGTTTCCGAATCCCTTGAGCTAGGTGTCTCCGTGCTCAACCTGTCCAACTCTGGCAAGGATCAAAACGATTCCCTAATCCTAGGGTACAAAAAGAATAAGACCCTAAAAGAGAATGACTCTTTGAAGGTCGTCGGGGCGATCGGACAGATGGCGGGCCCAAGCCTCGTCGGTGGTCCTCTCGCGCATTGGCATTATGCACTCGTTTCCCAGGAGTTCCGTCTCCTGGGCGTTCGGCTGACTCAGGGACTGAGCTATGCCAATCGTACCGTCTATGGTCAGAATGTACCAAGCCTCATGCTCGGGCTCGAGCACCGCTGGAGCGAGCACTGGATGGGTGTCATCGACTGGTACTCCGGTGACCATGACTATGCCGCTGCGATCTACGCCGTCCAGTTCCGCCCGGTCCACGAGTTTCTCGTTTTCTTGGGCTGGAAGCAGCCGAACATCGGTGGAGCAGGATCGGTGATGACCGAGATGGCCTACGAGTTCTAGGGAGTTCAAGAGGTCAAAATCGAGCGGTACTTCCATCGCATGTCCCTGCTCACCTTCTCTGCGGCCGTCAAAAGTCTAGACGGCCACGACTCAAAGTCCCCCCACATTCCCACGGGTTAATCGTCATCGGGCCCTCTTCTACCTGGCACCAGATTTTCATGTAGTGACGGATCAGCACCCTAAAGGAGCTTCTCATGAAGCATATCTGGTTCATCCTAATTTTTGCCCTCTCGTCGATGGCCTTTGGCCAGGAACAGAACGGCATTCCTACTCGGTACATGAACGACGCTGCTGTGGATCTCGTTCACCGGGGCCAGGTCCTTCTTCCGGACGAAGTCCACAAGCTCCTTGAAGACACCCGGGGCCGCTTTGACATCTCTACTCTGAACCCAATTGAAACCTCGGACCTTTGGAAGAACACCTTCCTCCCGCAGCTTCCGGCCGATCGTAACCCAGTCCTCGACATGGACGAGGTCAGCTACATCTCTCCCGTGCTGTCTCCGACGGGGATCTTCCGCTTTAACATCCGCAATGGCCAGGACAGTAAGCTCTACACCATGATGCTGTCGAAGACAGTGCATTCAGTCCTCCTTGCGAAAAACATCCTCCGAAAAATCGGCTACCAGATCCCGGACATCAAGTACCTTCCGCGGGTCATCGTCAAGTTCCGGAGCGACGCCGAGAAAAAAGGCTTCCTCTCTTACCTCGAAAACGTGGCCTTCGCTGGGGCACCGAGGAACTGGGTCGTCGAAGAGCTCGATGACAATAAGCTCCTCCTCCAGGATCTCATCATCATGGACTCCAACCACCTCATCTATAACCTCGCGGTTGGGGTGACGTCAGACATGATCCAGGGGCGCCGGCTTCTTTCTTCCCTCGCCGTTCCACTTTCCATCGTGAATCTCACCGAATCCGTGAACATGCTTCGCTGGAACGCTGGGGTTCGGTCGGGGAACCAAATCACCCTTTTCCACGACCAGCTCAACCAGTTCCAGTGCACCTGGGACGATGCCCGTTGGATCACTCGCCGGATCGAGAAGCTCACGCGCGCTGACTGGACTGAAATCGTCGACGGAACCTACATCCCGAAGCCCGTGCAGCAGATCCTGGTCGAGAAGCTCATCTCCCGCAGAAACTCGGTCATGAAACTCTTCAACGTTGATGCCCAGGAAATGCCAGTGACGTCAAACGTCTCCAACGGAGTCGAGCTCGTGAACGGTAAACTCACGCAGCAGAACTGGCCTGGATACGCCTCCCGCTTCGCTTACGGCGACCCGGATTCTCCCCTCGCGGGCTCCGAAATGCGCTCGTTCATTAAATCCCGAGTCATCTCAACTCTCCTCGATCTCACCGTTTCTCAGATAAACCAGCTCCCGTACCTCGGGACAGACATTCAGGCGACGAATGAGGCCAAGTTCCAAGAGGCCATCAACGACGCCGTCGCCCGGTCGGTCCGGGATCAAGTGCCGATGGAAGTCCCGCTCAAGAGCTGGATTTTCCCGACCTTCCGGGGCCAGCTCATCCTTTCTCGGAACATCGTCACCGGCACCTACCTCGGAACAGATAATCTCGTGCAACTCGCAGACGTGGTCGGTGTCGCCGTCGGCGCCGGGGCCTTCGCCGGAGTGATGGGTCTTCCGACGCCGCTCACGGCCTTCGCCACTGGTGAAGCGCAGTTCATCCGGACCTATGCGCACTTGCGCCCGGTGACCTCGATCCAGCGCTCGCTCCGCTACCCCTTTAAGAACATCTTCGTGCCCCTCGTCCAGTTCGACTACGGCAGAAAGCTCCATGAAGCTGCAACCATCGCCGTCGACCCGAACGCTTCCGAAGACGCCAAGGCCGAGAAGATCGAAACTGCGCTCAAGCCCTTCAAAGACTCCATGAACGTGGGTGAATCAATCCTCATCACTGACGCGGTCTCGGCAAGCCTCGGTGGGCGACTTGGTGCGGGTTATGAGAAGTGGGTCTCGGCTTCCCTAAGCCTCGTTGCAGGCTACAACGTTGTCTCGCGCTTCCATGTTCACCGCCGGAGTGAGCACGACTTTCAAATCTACAAAGACCTGGGTCACGCCGGCGCCTTCACCGTTGGATTCGACCTCGATTCTCTGGTCCCGGTCCTCTCAGTGTCGTTCAAGGCCGCACGGGGTGGTGCTCGGGTCAAGTTCTACAACCTGAACCTCCACCCGAAGAACCCGGACGTCGTTCGGAACGCTGGCCTCCTCCGCGGGGCGATCGTGAGATCTTCGGTGAAGGAGCTCGACGAAGAAGAAAAGTATAAGCCCTACATCGTCCGGCACAGCTTCCGGGAGCGTAACCCGCGCTTGAACCTCTTCTTCTGGCAGTGGCAGTGGATCAACTCCGCGACAGATATCTCGGTCACGAACCCACAAGGTGACGAGCGCTTCTTCCGGCGCCAGTACCAGGGTCTCACGCAGGGCCGAAACTACCAGCGCTACGTTAACGCAGTGATTTCTCACTGGGTGAACCTCATCTTCGACCGGAAGGCCGGTCTCTCTGAAGGCGGCGACAATCCTGGGTATTCGTACCGGGGTCGCGCGGAAACTCGCTTCTTGGTCCTCGACGAGGAAGTGAACCGCGAGGGGAGGAAGCTCGAACCCTTCGTGAAGCTCTCTCGGATCTACAACGGCTGGAGCATCGACCGCGCCGGAGCGCAGCGCCTCCTCGACAATCTGAAGCAGCGCTACCGCCACGATTTCTTCACGGCACCGGTGTTAAACGATACCCGCCGGATCTTCCTCTACAACCTGTCGCTGAACATCTTCTTTTACCAGAAGGGCCTCGAGCACCTCCTGAGTCTCTCGGATGACAACATTAAGAAGATCTTCCGCGAGAACCAAGTGCAGCTGAACCTGATGATCAATCCGGCCTCCCTCGAAGATCACGAGACCGGAGTCGACAGCTTCCTCCGCTACCTCGCTCGGGCCAAGCGCTACGAAACTCGAGGGAACGGAGTTAAAGCCAATAAGTACATCTTAAAAGCACTCTCCCAGGCCGAGTACCGCGTGAACCTCAAGGGCCTCGTCGCCCTCATGGGAGGCGAAGAGAACATCTTCGTTAATTCCCGCATCGACGGTTTCCGGGAGGGCGACGAAGACGGTGACCGGGCCCTCATTTCAAACTCCGTCGGCGAATTCGGTTCGGCGAACATCCTGGGCCCAGTGGTTCAGCTCCAGCGCCAGACCGAAATGCTTGAAGGCGAATTCTTCATCTACTGGATGATGACGAGGTTAATCTAATGAAAAAGCTATTCACGACCATCCTTCTCACAAGTGCCGTCGCTCACGCCTCCGTGGTTCCCGTCGACGGGGCCCGAGCGCTAGTTGCCGATGAACTCTTCCCGTACCAGTGGGCACTTCTTAACGAGGGCCAGACTCTGGTGCGCGAAAAAGATGACATCCACAATCTTCCGCTGAAGGGAGTCTCGGGAAAAGACATTGGCTGGGCGCCGCTCGCAGGTGCGGTCACAGAAAAGAGACCCGTGATTGCGATCCTTGACTCTGGGGTTGACCTTAACCACCCGGAGCTTCAGGGCAACCTTTGGAAAAATTCACGGGAGTGCGGGAAGGATCCGAAAGTCGATAACGACGGGAACCAGCTCGCCGGCGACTGCCACGGGTGGAACTTCACGGAGGCGATCGAAGCCGATGGCGCGAAAGATCCAGGTGACCTTGATGGTCACGGCACTCACATCGCCGGCATCATCGGAGCACTCAACAACGGCACCGGAATGGCCGGTGTGGTTCCGAATGCGCTCATCATGCCGATCAAGGTGATGAAGGATTCAAACTCCACCTCTGACGTCCCAAGCTCCGAGTCCTTCGCTCGGGGGATCATCTACGCCGTCGACAACGGGGCCGACGTGATCAACATGTCCCTCGGCTGGCCCCGGGCCCTTGAGACGAAGCTCCTTCGGGATGCGGTGAACTACGCTCTTTCACGGAATGTTCCGATCGTCGCCGCTGCTGGGAACAATAATTCCTCTGAGCCGCTCTATCCTTGCGCCTACGACGGCGTGATCTGTGTCGGTGCCACAACGGTGGATGGCCGCTTTGCCTCGTTCTCGAATTTCGGGGGCCACGTCGACACCGCCGCTCCGGGCGAGGGCATCCTCGGTCTTCACCCAACCGCCCTCGAACCGGACTTCTTCGCTGTCTCCGGGTTCGAGCTTCGTTCGGGGACGTCACAGGCCGCCCCGTTGGTCGCGGGCCTCATCGCCGCTGTGAAGGCGAGGGAGCCGAATCTTACCATCGATACGATCTTCGCGCGGCTCTACCAGACTCGTGCATTAGCTGAAAGAAATAAGTATGTCTTAGGCGGCGCTGCCACCTTCGCTGCTCTGAGTACGCCGGTCGAGGTCCCTGTGCTCCGGCCCGTGTTTAAGCGCCTCCGTCAGCTGACTTTCCGTGGCGACTCTCGCGACGCGAAGCTTCCGGTGACGATTCGGAACTTCGGTCTTCCGGTCTCTGATGTTTCCGTAAGAGTGGAGAGCCTCTCACCGGTGATCAACTTCACGGCCCAGGCCCAACGCATCAGTGCCCTCAACCAGGGCGAGTTCCGGGAGCTCCAGTTCGACGTCAACCTGCGCGAGCTCAACGGCGAGAGTGAAGTCGGCTTCCGCGTGATCATCGAGCACAACGGAACGAGTGCAACGTACACGAACGAAGTCCCGGTCGTGCGAGACCTTCGGACAGACCCGAACTGGAAGCGCCTGAACTTCAGCTTCGCTGACCGCCCGGTTCCGCTTGGAACGATCCGTGAAGGCGCCCTGATTCCGCTCCTTTCCACCGTCGAGGCTTGGCGTGCCACGGGGAAGCACGAGTTCTACATCCGCCGCACACTCCGCGAAGAAAAGAAGCAAGAGCTTACTCTCTTCACCAAGGCCGCTGGGTCCTACCAGGAGGCCAAGAAGAAGATCACCATCGACGCAACTTCTCTGGTGAACTTCCTTCGCGCGGACCTGAACTTCGATGGTAAAGAAGACTACATCATCCAGTCGATCAACGAAAAAGACGGGACTCGCTTCTTCCAGTTCTCGTTCTACAACGAGTCTCTCGATGCGCTCTGGCCCGAGTTCCAGCATGTTCGCTTAAACCTCGATCTCTTCGTCGAGCGGTTAAACGACCTCCTCTTAGTTCAGTATCAAGATCCGATCCGCGGGAAAATCCTGGTTCCGGCGTACTTCTCGAACGGGATGCTGCCTCGAGCAGACCAACCGATCTCGACCTGGGAGCGCTTGGACCCGACCCGGAAAAAGCGCTTGTACTTCCTCGAGCCAGCAGCAGATAAGTTCAACGTCCGCGCCCTCACGACCAATGTTTGGGAGGAGCAAGTGAAGAAGGATCTGAACTCTCGCTGGTTTGAGACCGTTGAAACAGAGCAGGTTCTTCCCGCGTCTGAGGCCGACCGTGCTCGTGGAGTTCTTCGAGTCCTTCTCTCGGTTGGGATGGGCACGCGCCGGCAGCTTTTCATCCAGACCTATGACACCAAGGCGGTTTCTCGGGGTGCGAAGCTTCCGCAGCTTGTCCTCCAGTCGGACGAGGTCGATTCTCTCTTCTCTCTCACTCCGGCGGGCCTCTCCGTCTCCGGAGACGTGTTCTTCAACGTCTACGACCGGACCCGGGCGAAGCTCGTCTTCACCCGGACCGAAGCGCAGCTCGGTGAATTCGTTCTTCGCCACGAGACCGAAGCCGACGTCGTCGCGGGCCATGTGGCGAGCTTTGACCTGGAGCGGACTCGCTTCTCGGTCATCCAGTCACGAGAAGAGCTCATCGCCGTCACGGCCGGTGCCGCCCAGAAGCGCTCAACCCGCCCGAAGCTTCGGTACAGCTTCCTCTCCCAGCGTCTTCTCTCGGAGCTCTATTTCCCGGTCACTTACACCCGCGGTGGGCAGCAGCGGCCCGCGCTCTTCGTCGATGCCACACCCGTCACCGGGAACCGTGTGTACCTCTTCGAAGAGCAGAACGGAGACCTCGTCTCGAGCATCCGGAACTCTGTGGTGGTGCCGGCCAACTGCAGGTCCCTGAACCCCGTGTTCAACCCGAGCCGAGGTGCGTACGAGTACGTCTTCCTCTGCCTCGAGGAAAACACCTTTGCGATCCGAACTTTCGAACTGAACTAGTTTTAACCTTCCCATGGAGTAGGGAGCCAACTGATAGGAGAACGATATGACAACAAAAGGAAATCTGATGAAAGCGCAAAAGGCCCTTTCCACGCTCGCTACTCTCTCGATCCTTTGTTTCGGCGTCGCTTGTAACGACAGCAAAACGACGGATCGCTACGCCGAAGGCTTCGCCGCCGGTAAGTCCGAAGGCCAGACCCAAGGCCGCACCGAAGGCTACGCCTCTGGTAGGGCCGACGGTTACAAAGAAGGCTACACGGCAGGGTACGCAGTGGGTGACCGTGACGGGTACGAACGCGCTCGCGTTTATTTCTCATCTGCGGACTACAACAAAGGTGTTGCGGACGGCCGCGCCAGTGGTTACACCCAGGGCTACGCTGCCGGGAATAGTGCCGGTCTTGCTCAGGGTTACACTAACGGCTACAACGCCGGTTACGACGACGGGGAAGAGGATGGAATTGTTCTCGGGTACAGTGAAGGGTACAACGACGGGGATGCCGACGGCTACGCCGACGGTCTTGCCTTCGCGAGAACGGAGTACACCCGCGGTTACCGGAACGGCTACGATGATGGTTACGAGGATGGTGACTTCGGTTACGCTCGGAGCTACGGTCTCTCCGTGGGTCAGACTCCACGGCTCCAGGGTTACGCTGACGTTCTCTCCGCGTTCCACAATGACCTGATCGATTACTCGAAGATCCAGCTTCCACAGCAAACTCGCCGGGGCCTCGTTGCCAACGGTCAGCTCCTCCTCTCTGAAACTTCTCTCACCAACAAGGACACTCTGCGCCGGGCAGCCGTGGTTGAGCAGTACCTCGTTCTCGAGATGGCGCAGCAAGTGAAAGGGAAGTTCGGTCTTTCTGCCGAGCGCTCTCTGAAGATCGCGAAGGCCGCGAACCATTTCCGGAAGTTCGCGACGACTCGCGCCCTGACTCCGGATGACACGAACGCTTACGCCGAAGAAATCATCGGTGTGAACTTCCAGTCCATCGAGCGCGCGTTTGATAACTCTCGCCGTGGTAATCTCTCGGACCTGAGCTCCATCATGGAACAGGCCGCTGAGAAAAATGGTGTCTCGCCAGAGAAGATGACCGAGATCGTGACTCAGCTCTTTATCTAGTTTCTCAAAATCCCTATGGCCCAAGGTCCCTCCGCTAGGAGATCCTTGGGCCCTAAGGCCTTTTTAGGGCCAAGGTGGAACCGGCCGGTGGTTCCGAATCGCATCTTGCATTGCGTTAATGCGCCCGTCTGGGGCCATTTTGATTCCGTTTTCATCCCCTTCGGTTGGCAAGATATTTGCTCAACTACTCCCCATACACTCAAAAAGCAGGAAGCTCGTTGTCGTGTTTGCTAACCAAAACACTGAATGCATTCCTGTGCATTTCTAACCAAAGGGGAGTTCATGATCTTACGTAAGGGGTTTCTTAATCTCGCAACACTTTCACTTCTAGGCTTTTTATCCGTCGCCTGTAATTCGGGAGGAAGTAGCACTCCAACCAACGACCGCTACGCGGAAGGGATCGAAGAAGGGAAGAAGCAGGGCTACAAAACGGCCTACGACGCTGGGTACACTGCTGGGTACAAAGACGGTGACAGCGCCGGATACGAGCGGGCCAGGGCCTACTTTGCGTCTGCGGATTACAATAAAGGCTTCGCCGACGGTGAAGCGGCCGGCGTCTCGAAGGGTTACACTCAAGGCTACGCGGTCGGTAAAACTGACGGCGCCAAGCAGGGGTACACCACCGGATACAACGTCGGTTACGACGATGGAGAAAACGACGGCTACGACCAGGGCTACGACGACGGCGCGGATGACGGCTATGACCTAGGCTACGCCGATGGGATGGATGATGGCTACGACATCGGGTTCTCGAAAGGCCGATACGGTCTTTCCGTCGGAAAGGCGCCTCGGCTCCAGGGTTACGCCAACCTCCTTTCGATGGTCCACGACGACCTCTTCGATTACTCTCAGATCTCCATGCCACAACAAACTCGCCGCGGGCTCGTGGTTGATGGCCGCTTACTCCTCTCGGAGACGTCACTCACCAACAAGGACACTCTGAAGCGTGCAGCGGCCGTCGAGCAGCACATCGTGATCGAGATGGCCAAGCAAGTGAAGGGGAAGTTCGGTCTCTCGGCCGAGCGCTCCCTCAAGGTCGCAAAGGCGGCGAACCACTTCCGGAAGTACGCCACTTCTCGCGCTCTCACGGCTGAAGATACGAATGCCTACGCCACTGAGATCATCGGGTCAAACTTCTCAGAGATCACTCGGGCCTACGAGGCTGGTGCGAGAGGCGACCTTGGTGAGTTCCAATCCGTGATGGAGCGGGCCGCGGAGAAGAACGAAACTTCTCCAGAGAAAATGGCCCTCATCGTCGCGAAGTTTTTCCTCTAAATCTTTCCTGAGTTAAAAAAAACGAAGGCTCCCTTTTCAGGGAGCCTTCTTCATTTGAAGAGACTTACAAGAGCCGCTGACATGCGGGAGAGACCTGGGCCTTCTTCGTGCGAAGGCATTTGACCACGGCGCCGTCTTTAAAGGGGGCATCTTTGCACAGTTTGAGTCGGTCACTTTCACAAAGTTTCACCATGCTTTCCACTTTCTCTTTCTCGACGACCCTGAACTGGCGGCACGTCTTCGAGAGGTGCTCATCATTCAGGGTGAGGCACTCGTCTTGCTCCCGTGGGGAGATGCCGGGGCGGCAGTGAGTGATGAGGTCCCGGTAGCAGGGGTTGGCCTTCATCTTCAGGTTCTCATTGTCGACGAGTTTCCGGCAGGCGGGGGCGATGGTGGCGACCTTTTTGGAAAGGCAGTCCTGGATCTCCACAAACTTCACCGCACTCTGGCAATTCTTCATCGTGTCGTCGAAGCACGGGTTCTTCTTCCGGAGCTCGGCCGTTCGTCTGTCCACGTTCTTCTGGCAGTACCCTGAGAGTTTCAAGCGGTTTCGAATCAAGCACTTCGGCACTGCGCCCTCGGGGCCCGAGACGTCCGCGTAGCACAGTGAGGCCACGTCTTGAGCACACACGTTCTTAACTAGAATTTTTCCCTTCTTGGCCTTAAAGTCCGTCGCACACCGGGGGCTTAAGCGGGACTCGTTCCGGAGTAGGCAGTACTCAAAGTTGGCAGGATCTGACGGCAGATCGGAGCAGAATTCGGCGAGGTCCTCGAAGCACGGATTCTTTTTCCCAGTGTCTTGCTTGTAGGCCTTAAGTTCGGCGGCGCATTTGGGGGAGAGGCTATCTTGATAATCAGAGAGGCAACGGGCGAGCTGGCCTCGGCCGGGTTCGACGCCGGCGCAGAACTTTCGGGTCTCTGCCGCACAGGAGTTGGCCCTGGCTTCAACTGCGGTCAGAAGGAGTAGGGCGACGATGAATTTCATGGGCTCTGAACCTTAAGATTTTTTGTGGCAAGAGTCGCCACAATCGGAAGCTGCCTTAGGTTTTTCGCACGAGCCGTCCTTACACATTTTCTTTTCTTTGTCGCAGCACGGCTTTGCGCAGGACTCTTTGGCACAAGACATCTGATCCTTACCCTCGCAGCAAGGCTTCTTGTGATGTGAGCAAGACGCCAGTGAGAGAAGTGTGGCGAATGACAGAAGGGCGAGGTGTTTCATAAAAATCCTTATGGAAGTAGGTTAAACAGAGATAGTATAGAACATATATTCGCCGCTACAAATACCGTTCGCCTTTACCGGTCGGTCTAATTGTGAGTATTTTTACCTAGAAGCTACCTAGACGCTCAGGAAGGAATTGTTGATGAAAAAAATCAGTCTCGCTCTCATCTTGGGTCTTCTTTCTTCCTTTGCTACCGCCGACGAGATCAAGCTCCACTTCATGCGCTCCCCTCGAGGGATTAAGTGGTCAAGCCCCTGGGCCTTCGCGATCAGTGCGATCCGAAACTCGCTGGTCCGGGGCGACGGGCGAAGGACCTATTCCATCGGACACGTTTTCGTTGAGCTCAAATGTGATTCAACCGGGACCCACATTTTCCGTGGCATGACCTCGGAGTCCACGTCGACGAAAATCGAGCGTAACCTCATCTTCAAAAAGCGCTATGGATTGGGAATCATCTTTCACACCTACGCTGGGAAACTTGAAAAAGACGCGAGCATCGTTTCAGATCTCTCAGACTACGAGGGCTCGGCACGCCGCGCAGAGCTTGCGATCGACGTTTCTCCCGAAGCCTGTGCTCGGATGGTGACGTACGTCGAGGAATTCGAAGCGAAAGGATACGGGAAGCTTTACTCCGGGCTTCAGGCCGATCCTCTCAAGGGGGAGGGAGCAGGCTGTTCCGCTTTCGCGGTGAGCTTCCTTCGGGTGGGGGGTCTCATGGATCCGGAGTTTGAGGCCTGGAAGCAGGTCATCGATGTCCCAAAGAGATACATCGGTGGACCCCTCACGGGTTACCGAATCAATCCTCTTAAGTTCCTCGGAAATCCGTACACTCGATGGAGTAATCAGATCCCGCACATTAACCTCGCAGCTTGGGATCCAGAATCCATGCACCGTTGGGTCGGTCAGGTCTACCAAGAAGTCAGTGAGGGAACCTACCCTGGTCAATGGGCAGGCGAAGCCTCCCGTGACGGAGAAACTCTGAAGGTGCGCCTGGACATGCGCCAGCGCGAAGTCCCCACCGGTCCTTTCTGGATCTAGTGTGTACCAAGCTTTAGGTGGGTTTCCTGTCATCGAGGCCCTCGTCGATGACTTCTACCAGATCATGAGCACGGACCCAGCGGCGCGGGATTGTTTTGCCACCCACTCCGGGCGGGACCTCCGAGAGTCCGGGGAAAAGCTCAAGGCCTTTCTCTCGGGTTGGACGGGGGGCCCCCAACTCTACCTCGAACGCTATGGACACCCACGCCTGCGGATGCGGCACATGCCGTTTAGCATCGGTTCAAAAGAAGGGGAGCAGTGGCTTTACTGTATGCGCCTGGCCCTCGGCCGTTCCCCCATTGAACCGGGGCTTCAGCAAGAGCTCCTCGCCTCGTTCGCGCAGGTCGCCGCTATGCTGAGCGGAGTTCGTGACTAGGAGCTTGGTAGGTGAGCTCCGTTAGGGATCGCAAGCGCTCCCGCGCCAGAGGCGCTTCTAGCGCCTGGGGGAAGTAGCTGACTCGGGCGTCAAATTGCTCCGGGTGTCTCTGCAGGAGTTGGTGTTCTTCGAACGACACCTTCCCCACAAAGAATGACCTGAGCTCTGGCCTCTCACGATTGAGCCGCCCTACGAGGTCAACCAGACCCTGGAGGTAGAGGAGCTCCTTCGTGAAGGCCATTCCACCGTCGAGCGGAACACCCCGGAAAATGCGCAGGGCGAGCTTAAATGCGTCCAGATCCTCCACGCCTTGGTGGAGCAAAAACTGGTGGACCTCTCGCACCGAAGACCCGCGCTCGGCCATGGAGGTCGCCGAGTGGCGCAGGACGATCTTCTCCCACCGCTCCTGAGTCATGGCACCACTCACGAGTTCAGTGGTCACCGCCAGGCCCTCTTGGAGGAGAGTGGTCCGAGGCGCCCAGGTACCGAGCCACGGGTGTTGATGCTGGAGTGCCCCATTGATGGAGGTTCCGAGGTGGACCCAGCCTTCGTGGACGAGAAAAATATCTAACTGGGCCGTCGTAAATTCTTTGTGAGGATTAAGCTTCAAGACCCGTCGCCCAGCGGAGGAATCTGCCAAGAGGGAGCTCGACGCGCGGACCTCGAAGTCCGCGGGATTGAAAGTCTCGGACAGGCGCTGGTGAAGGTAGGCCAAGGCCTCGGCGCCTTTGAGTCGTCGAAGGCTTAAGTCTCGGGGGCAGATCTTCGGAATCTGTTGAACGAAGGACTGAAGGGCATGATCCGTTGGTGAGTTCAGAGACGTACCGTAGAGTCTCCGGCACTGATCGTAGAAGACCGATGTGCCGAAGCTTTCCATCATTTTCAACACGATCCGGTAGTCCTCGATCCGGGCCGAGAATAGCAATTTCTGCTCCGGAGTCATGTCTGCAGCACTTAAGGTAGCCTCGAAGCGCTCTATCGCTCGTTCTTTTTCGGGAGCGCTCAGACGAAAAGGGACGCCATCGTCTTTGAGACCGGCGATGAAACTTCGGTGCTGGGGAAACAAGAGAGACAGCTCCCGAAGGGGATAGCGAGGGCTCCCAAGGAAGGCAAGGTCTCGGGCGATGTCTTTAAGCGCGAGTGAGAGCTTTCGGACCTGCTGGTTCATGAAAACCCTATCGGCGGGACCACTGATGAGCTGAGCCGGAGACCGTCCATTGACAGGCCCCCTCCGGAGGTGTCGAGATTTTCGACAACCTGTTGTAATGGTTTCCCCAGTCCTCAGTTCGGGCCAGAAACCAACTAACATCTTAAGGTATTAACCAACAAAGCGGTTCCCATGAACATCGTCGCTCTCCTCATCGGTCTTCTTTCCACTCTTGTCCACTCGGCCGAGGACTACCAGCGCTGGATCCGTACGCAGAGGGAAGTGAAGCTTGGTCATGCCCTCGTGGTGCATGGTCTCAACACTGAGCCAGAGAAAATGGGCCACCTCATCTCCGAGCTTAATCAGCGCGGGCATGATGTGTTGTTGTTAAAACTTCTCGGACACAACGCAGACCTTGAGCGCATGAAGAAGGTCACTGCCGACGAATGGAAGGCCCAGTTCCGGGAAGCCCATGCGGAGGTCTTGAGGGCCAATCGCGGCCATGGCGGAAAATTCACTTTCGTCGGATTTTCCCTGGGTGGACTCCTGGGGATGGATTTTATTGCTCACAATCCTTCTCATGGCATCGACCAGGCCATTCTCTTTGCTCCGGCGCTTAAAATTCGCACCACGAGTTACTTCGTAAACGCTGCCCGAGTGCTCGGGGGTGAGGCAGTCATTCCAAGTGTCTCTCCAACGGCCTACCGCGCACAGCACGGCACGACGGTCGCCGCCTACCATGCTCTCTTTGATACCGTGGCGAGCTTCAACCAGGGTGACTTTTCCTTAATCAACATCCCGGCCGTGGTCTTCATGGACCGGAATGATGAACTTGTCTCCTACGGAAAAATCCGTCGGCTGGTCGAGCGGCTCAATCGCTGGGAGCTCGTGACCGTCGATAACCGGGACTCAACGCTTCGCCCGAAATACAACCATCTGATCATTGACCCGGACGCACTCGGTGCACAAGAGTGGGATGAGAAAGTCCGCCCTAGCTTGGATAAGTTCCTGGGACGGTAGGCGCTTCTTAACCCGAGGGTAGGCAGAATTTTCCTACCTCCTGGGTGCACCGCCACCAGAAGTAAACTGGGGGTATGAATAAAACATCTATCCTCCTCCTGGGCCTTGCGCTCTTTACTCCTCAACCAGCTCAAACCTGTACTCTTCCTGAGAATGAAGTCCTGACCATTGGGTGCTCAACGGAATGCAATATCTTCTACCGCTTCCGAGTCCAGACGACGGCCTGGGCCATGGGCCACAAGGTGCGCTTCCGAGACCTCTCCAAAGCTTCTGACCTCAAGACGGCGATGCTGTCGGTGGACGCGATCCTCATGCCCGGCGGAGCGGACATCGATCCGAAGTACTATTTACCGTCAGTGAGTGAGGAGCTCCAGCGCTACACGCAGAAGAATCTTCAGCTCGTCAAATTCTCGAAGGAGGGAGAGCGCCGAGACCCGGTTGAGTTCAAGCTCGTCAGAACGTACTCGGAAGACGATGACTTCCGGGACCTTCCGCTCCTGGGGATCTGCCGAGGCCTTCAGATGATGTCGGTCGGGCAGGGGATCCCACTCTACCTTGACATAAAAACAGAGCTTGGAATTCCAAACCGGATCGGCCGCTTTGACCGGGCGAGCATCGTTGGGTCTTCCCTGATGGATGAGATCTACCCGCAGGAGACGGTCCTGGGATTCAAGCTTCATCACCAAGGGATTCGGGTCGATTACCTTGAGGAGAACTCGGCCTCCTACCCCAACACGAGAATCACGGCCTATTCCCATGACCGGAAAATTGCCGAAGCGATCGAATACACGCATCGTCCGGCCCTCGGAGTTCAGTACCATCCAGAGCGCTCGTTCACGGCGGCGAGTGCTCCCGTGTTCCGCTGGTTCCTCAATCGTGCGTGTACCTACAAAACAAGAGAGAAAAGATGAAGGCATTCATCCTCGGGGCCCTCATTTCGGTCCCTGCGTTCGCAAACCTCCATCTGGCCCCGCCGGATTTCGAGACGATCCAAGGCCGGGCCGTGTTCGTGGACTTTAAGGCCGCGACGTACGACATCACCTACGATCTCCGGAAGCGCCAAACTCAAGTCAAAAGTCGAATCACGTTCGAGGCGACGTCGGGAGGAAGACCCCTCTTCGACTTAATCCCGGGCCCGCAGAATGCTCTCTTGAACGGGAGACCCGTAGGCATCCGGGAGATCGCCGCTCCGGACGGGGCCCTGCTGCGGCAGGTGGATGAGGCCGTCGCTCCAGGGACGCACACTCTTGAACTCACCAATTCCTTCTCGGAAAACGTTCGCTACAGCTTCCTCTCCCGCGGCGTCTCTAGCGCCTTTTGGATCCGAGACCTGAAGTATCGGAAGTTCCTCGAGCAGTACGTTCCTTCGAACCTCGAGTTTGATCAGTACCCGGTGACGATGAACGTGACCTTCGCCGGGGTGTCTGAGGCGAGGCAGGACATTTACACGAATGGGACCCTCACGCGCACGTCTCCGAACCAGTACCAAATTACGTTCCCGTCTTTCTACACGGCTTCGGCCCATTACTTTCACACCACGCCCAAGGGCCGGAAGAAGCGCTTGGATTTCATCTACCGCTCGATCGGTGGCCGTGACATCCCCGTCACCGTTTATACCTCCTGGTGGTCACGGCCTGGGAAATTCAAGCAAGAGGCGCTCAAGATCTTTGCTGAGCTTGAAGCGGACTACGGACCGTGGGCCCATGACAGCTTCATCGCCTACGAAACCCTTCCCGGCACCGGAGGCATGGAACACGCCGGAGCGACCCAGACTTCTTTCGGGGCCCTGGACCACGAGATGCTCCATTCGTACTTCGCCAAAGGAATCTTCCCGGCGAACGGAAACGCTGGCTGGATCGACGAGGCGATTGCGAGTTGGAGGGACTACGGCTATCAGAGAAAGCCACTGCCGGGCTACGGCGGCAGTGACCTAGGCCTCGGATCACCCTACCAAAGAAACACCGACTCTCGAGCGTATGCCCTAGGCCGCGAGTTCCTGGCCTACCTTGATTACCGCCTCCAGGATGCGGGGGGATTAAAGGCCTTCCTCCGGGGGTATTTTCAGACCTATAAGCACACTCTCATTACCCAAGAGCATTTTAAAAACAACCTCGAGTTCTTCTCTGGGCTTGACCTCACCGAGGACTTCAGGACCTACATCTGGGGGGAGAACCGAGACATCCCTTCTCGGAGCGCACCCTCTCCACACCACCGCGGTTTTACTCGGGCCGAGCTCCTCGAACTCCTGTAATTTAGAGGGCCTCTGGGCCCTCTAAACTTTTGACAGATAATTTTTCCTTCATTTTTTCTTTATTTTCTCTTCCCAAGTTGCGGATTGATACCATGGGATCATGAAAACCCTTATCCTCCTTGGACTCCTCCTTACTCGCGCTTCGTTCGCTCAGGAGTTACCAGACGTTCAATCGTTATTCACCGATCTGAGCTTCGGGAGCCCATTCACGCTCCCGGTAACCATCAATCAGCGCGGGGAGCTCTCGCTCCTCGGCGGAAGTTCAGCGCACTTCTTCACTTCTCAGCCAACTCTTCAGGTGGGGTATTCAAGTCTCGACATGGGCTACTCTCGCCCCGTGCGGTACAACAGATTTAACTTCTACCCGCGCCAGGATGGTCTAGGCTGGGTTGAGGTTCAATTCAGGCGTATGGAAGTAGGCGTTGGGCCTGCGATTTCGAGCGGACCATTCTCCTTGGGCCTGGCCGTCTACCGAGGAGCGCTTTTCACAACGATTCATCATAAACCGAGCCAAGCTGCTCCCACTCTTCCGCTCGTCATACCCAAGACGCTTCCAGACCTTCGGGCGTGGGCGGTCCAGGACAGTGGTTCGTTTCAGACTTCTGGAGGAATCTCGGCGTTCGTGAGTGTCTCCGCCGGTCTGATCGACTTTGCGAGTATTGCTGTTGATTTTCAGAACCAGTTCACCGTTGACCTCCGAAAACTGTCACCCCATAAGATCAGTCTCACCATCTCCGAGGACGATCTCTTCCGTCGGCAGGTTTCGGCCGGGCCTTTTTTTGCCTCAGCTGCTTTCGCGGCCTTCCGTGGGAACCGCTTCTCTGTCCAGTTTGAGTTCGACCTCCGAAACCCTGCGCACCATCGCTATTACGAAGAGGCGCTGAATGGGAATGTGCAGCTCGTCCAGGAAGCGATGCGGAGCGATGCTCGCAACGTGACCTGGGTTGGAAGCGATCAGCTTTTCTACGTCGGCATTCCGTACGTGATCTCTCGGATCGTCGATAGCGGCACAGTGGACATTCGCGAGAATGGCCAGCAAGCCACAGTCGATTACAGCAATTCGAGGACTCGCGGAATGCTCGCTAACCACCGCTTCCATCAAGACTTCGTTTACCACACCGAGAACAGTCTGGTGCTCATTTGGGCCAGCGAGATGACCGGGGCGAGGGGTGAAGACGTTGAGCGCCGGTTCTTGGGCCGTGCCCGGGCCCTGAAGATCCAGGGCTTCGATCGAACCCTGGAGCGCAGGGCCCCGTTTGGGACCGTGATCACTCAGCTTGCCATCCAACTTCGAAAGCCTGAACTCGAGCAGCTCGAGGAGCGGAATCTCGGCACCGTGATCGAACACCTGCGCGAGCGCTGCGAGACTGAGTGGCTGCCCTGTGACGCCGAACCTCAGCTCCGAAGAATCGTCGAAGAGTATCGAACGGAGCTCTCAAAGCCCTGGGCCCAGAAGCGCGGTGGCCTTGGAAGGCTCTTCCTAAAGCACCCGGCGCTCCTGTCTGCGGTTCTCTCAACCCTCGGGCTCCGGAAGCAGGCATACTTTAAGTTTCTCAGTGAAAAGTACCAGTCGATCGAAGGCATGGCGGGTCTCTCACGGTAGGGGGCCACGACGGGACCCCCGGGGGACTTCTACAACCTGGGTCCGTATCCTCAAGATCTTTTCTGCGAGGCCGGTTTGCCCCTCGCGGGGAACCGGCTTCCCACTCCTGAAGCCTCCGGACTAGCTAAACTTTTGACAGATAGAATTTTCCTGAAAAATTGCAATAATCCTCTGCCCATCGCGGGGCTTGCTAAAATGCTGGGTATGAACAAACTCCTCCTCATCCTCTCACTCCTCACCCACGCCGCTTGGTCACAGGAACTCCCAGATGTCCGCTTCCTCTTGACTCAGCGGAGCTTCGGAGGCCCTTTCACCCTTCCGGTGACGGTCAATCAGCAGGGAGCGCTCTCACTCTACGGTGGGAACGCAACTCGTGCCATTTCATACCTTCCCGTGCTTCAGGTGGGGTACTCGAAGCTCGAACTCGGCTACGTTCGACCGGTTCGCCACAATCAGTTCAATTTCTACCCCCGTCGCAATGAGCTTGGGTGGGTCGACGTCAAACTCGAACGCATCGAAGGTGGAGCCGGGCCTGCCGCGACCACTGGTGCCCTCACTCTAGGTCTATCCGTTTACCGGGGGTCCCTCAAGACCACGGTCCATCACAAGGCATCAAAAGAGATTCCCTCTCGCTCACTCAATTTGCCAGCGAAGTTAAGAGACCTCGAGGCGTGGTCCGTCGAGGATAGTGGATCCTATCAAACGTACGGCGGAATCTCCGCATTCGTGAGTGTTGCGGCCGGCATCGTGGACGTCGCGAGTGCAGCGATTGGGGTGCAAAACCACTTCATCGTTGATCTGCGAAAGTTCTCCGCTCACAGTGTCCGACTTTCGATCTCTGAAGAGGATCTCACCCGGCGGCAGGTCACGGCCGGGCCCTTCATCGCTTCGGCGTCCTTCGCCGCGTTTCGTGGGAACCGCTTCTCTGTTCACTTTGACCTCGACCTAAGAAATTCTGAGCACCATCAGTTTTATGAAGAGGCCCTAAAAGGAAATGTGAAGCTTCTGCAAAAGAGGCTCGCCGCCACTTCTCAGACCGTGACCTGGGTTGGAAGCGATCGGCTCTTTTTCATCGGCCTCCCAGGCCTCATCATGCAGGTCGCGGACAGTGGGAGCGTGGATCTTCGCACCAACGGGCGCGACACTCGAGTCGACTACAATAACACTCGCACCCGGGGTGTCCTCGCCAATCACCGCTTCCATCAAGACTTCGTCTACCAGACCGCAGAAGGGATGGTCCTCGTCTGGGCCAGTGAGATGAAAGGAGCGATCGGAGAAGACGTCGAGCGCCGGTTCTTGGGCCGTGCCCGGATCCTCAAGGTCCGCGGCTTCAACCGAACTCTCGAGCGAACTGCCCCCTTCGGAACCGTCGTGACCCAGCTTGGGATTCAACTCACGAAGCGGGAGCTCGATGGGCTCGATGAGCAGAACCTCGATGAAGTCACGGAGCACCTGCGCGAGCGCTGCGAGACGGAGTGGCTGGCCTGTGACGCCGAACCCCAGCTGCGCAGGATCGTCGACGACTTTCGCGCTCAGCTGGAGAAGCCCTGGGCGCAGAAGCGCGTGGAGCTCGGAAAGCTCTTCCTAAAAGAGCCGGGCCTTCTCTCGGCGGTGATCAAAACCCTCGGGCTCCGGAAGCAAGTGTACTTTAAGTTTCTAAGTGAAACCTACCAATCTCTGGAAGGAACGTCGCCAGTCTTGCCTTAAGGGAGACGAGGTTCACCTGCCCTAGGGTCAGGACCCACTGCTGTGTCTCTCGGCTGCTCTGTCCCAGTTCCGGTGGCCCAAACTTCCGCACCAGTTTCTGAATGCCTTCGTTGGTCGGCAGAAACGTAAATGACAACCGGGCCAGTCCTCGCTCGCTCGCCGCAAGAATCAGAAGACTCAGGAGAACGGTCCCGAGGCCCAGTTTTTGGTACCCATCAATCACCGTGATGGCAACTTCGGCTTGCTCCGAGTCCTCCCGCGAGCGCGCCAAGCGGATCACCGCCACTCCGCGGTCGGCCTCGATGTCCTCGACGCCGATGGCGTAGTGAGTGTTTCCGTCGAGCTCGGTGAGCTCTTTCAGCTCCGTCGGCGTGAACCCACTCTTCGAACCCAAGAAACGATTGCGGATGGACTCGGGCGACATCCGGGTGAGTCCTTCCGAGATCCGTCCTTGGTCCTTCGCTCCCACGCTTCCGATCCGGAGGTTTCTTCCGCCGGACACGAACTTCAGCGAGAGCCCGGGCGAGAAGAAAAAGCCCGAACCCATTAGTCCCGGGCCGCCGTTTCCCACCACAGGGCCTTCGCGCGTTGGAGTTTTTCATAACTCGTGAGGAGCTTCTGGTGCATTTCGAAGCCCCGGAGTCCCAGGTCTGACTCGTGGAGACCATCGAACTTCTCGAAGCCGTCGATGAGCTTCTTGGCGCGCTCGACGAGGTCACGGCCATACATCCGCTCAATCGTCGGGAGGTACTCATGGCTATTCAGGGTGTCGTCGGTTTCGATTTGAAGCAGGGTCTGGAGGCAAAGGTAGAGGGTCCGTCGCTCTGGGTCTAGGGGAGCGAAGTGGAGGCACCAATCGACGCCGGCCTTAGCGTGTTCATGGTGTTTCGCGGCCAGGGCCAGCATCGTCTTGAACTCGCCGATGCGCAGATTGGACCAGACTGTTCCTTGGTCCGGGATGACGCCGAGGGCATGGGAGAGGAGGAGCATGTCCTCGTAGCCCGCTTCCTCGAGGTCGTCGTGGAGTTCCACGAGACCCTCTGGAGTTAGTTCATGGCACCCAAGAATGGGCCTACGAAAATGAACTCCGGCATTGTTGTTATCCCAGGTAAGGTCCTCTGGGGTGTAGATCTCTGACAGCCCCGGCACGTGGATCCGGCAGCCGTAGACGCCGAGGTGCTCGAAGTCCATGACATAGACTTCTTTTTCTAGCTGAGGAAAGATCTCCATGAGGGCGTCGTACTCCGACTGCGTGGTTCCCCCGCCGAAGTTCCAGTCGACGAAGGCGAAGTCGGGAGTGGACTTAAAGAAGTTCCAGTGGATCAGCCCATTCGAATCGATGAAGTGCGCCTCGAGGTTCAGCGTGTCGGCCACGTCCTCTAACCCAAAAGTAGGAGGGGAGAAGACGTTCAGCTGATCCAGGCTTCGCCCTTGGAGGAGTTCGGTGAGGGTCCGTTCGAGTGCCACTTGGAACTTGGGATGCGCCCCGAACGATGCGAAGGCGGTGCCCTCTTTAGGATTCAGGAGAGTCACGTTGATGACCGGAAACTTCCCACCGAGGGAGGCATCTTTACAGATGATCGGGTACCCCTGGGCCTCGAGCTCAGCGATCGCCTCAACGACCTTCGGGTAGCGTTCCAGAACTTCCCGTGGGATTTCCGGAAGAGAGAGACCCTCGGCGAGGATTCTATTCTTCGTGCTGCGTTCGAAGATTTCAGACAGTGCTTGCACCCGCGCCTCTGTCTTCGTGTTCCCGGCGGACATGCCGTTTGAAACGTACAGGTTCCCGATGATGTTCATCGGGATGTACGTGGTCTGATCATCGGAGAGCCGCGTATAGGGGAGGGCGCAGATGCCTCTCTCCGCGTTTCCAGAATTGGTGTCCACCAGCTGCGAGGGAGTCAGTTCTCCGTCGGGATCGTAGAATGACCAGAGGTCTTCGTTCATGAGACCCGCGGGCATGCCCTCTCCCTCAAACTGAAACCATTTCTCCTGAGGGTAGTGAACGAACTCGGAGTTTGCCACGAGGTCTCCGAGGTAGAAGTCGGCGAAGAAATAGTTACAGTTGAGGCGCTCGAAGAATTCCCCGAGGGCACTCGCGAGTGCGGCCTCTTTCGTGACTCCCTTGCCGTTCGTGAAAAGGTAGGGACAGTACCGATCCCGGATGTGGACCGACCAGACGTTCGGGACGGGGTTGAGCCACGAGGCTTCCTCAACGTCGAACCCCCAGTCGAGCAGTTTGTGCTTCAGGCGGTCGATGGTTTCTTCGAGGGGAGCGTCTTTACCGAGGATGGTCGTGAGTCGTGTCATTTTGAGTCCTTAGAGAGAGATGATTCGCTTTCTCATCTCACACTTGATCCCGCAGAACAACAACCATCGTGTGTGATCTCTCCCAGAGCAGACACCCTCGGAGAAAACCTCTTGATTCAGTATGAGTTTGACTAGGTATCAAAGAGTTCGGTGTCCTAGCCTAAGTCTTTATATTCTTTAGGGCCCTAACTTCTTCTACAAACATTGAACAACATGATTCAGCCCATTATGTGGCAAGTCCAAACGTGAGACACCTATATCCAAGAGAGGTGTCAAATGAAGTACTACAACATTCAGACTGTTTCCCAGATGTGTGGCCTTTCGACTCATTGTATCCGAGCTTGGGAGAAGCGCTACGGCGCCATAAAGCCGGCCCGCTCGGACAATGGCAGAAGACTTTATTCGGAACTCGAACTCAATCGCCTCCTGATGCTGGGGAAGCTCTCCTCCCTCGGGAACTCGATCTCCTTGATCGCCAACCTTCCAGATGACGAGCTCGAGAAACTGCTTCAGAAAATGACCCAGGGTCGGACCCCCGGCAACATTCCTGCGGTGACCTCCGGGAAGAGCTTGGTCGAACCGAGAACGTACTTGAATAACCTTTTCATGGCGCTCAATGCCTACAAGCTCGACATCCTCACCCACGAGCTCAACAAGGCATCGATGGATCTGTCCTGCAAGGATTTCGCCCTCGAGGTGGTGGCGGCGCTCTTCCGGAAAGTCGGGGAGTACGTTCACGACGGCCGCATGAGCATCGCTCAAGAGCACACCCTCTCGGCCATCACCAAATTCTTCATCGGTCGACGGATCGCCCAGCACTACCGAAACGACACTACTGGTCGCCTTAAAATCACTCTCGCGACTCCGATCGGCGAACACCACGCCGTGGGCCTCATGCTGGCGAGTCTCCTGATGGCCGAGCACAACGTCGGCTTCGTCTACCTCGGGGAAAACCTCCCAGAGGAGTCCATCTGCGACGCTGCCAAAGCCACGAAGTCGGACGTCGTCCTCCTGGCCATTAGCCCGGCCTACGGATCCCGGAACAAGAACATCAACGAGGTCGCTCTCACGCTTCGGAAGTCTCTACCGGCGAACACAGAGATCTGGATCGGCGGGTCGGTCAGCGACATCCGGATGTCCACGATTCGGGAAGCTAACGTCACGCCGATTGACCACTTAGCGATGTTAGACAAAAAGCTTGCGCAGCTAGTCGGGGGCCAATAAATTTAGTTCGCTGCGCTCTTCGGGTTGCGGGATAATCTGACGATCTGTATACTCGGAGCTATAGATTATTTTCCCGCGGAGTTAATTTTATGGCAGGTCACGGTCACGACGCTCATCACCCTTCAAACCCTCTCATCGGTGGAGTTGACCCTCAGTTTGGTCGGGCCACACCGGGGAAAATTGGGATGTGGATTTTCCTCGTCACCGATGCCATGTCTTTCTCCGGCTTCTTGATCGCCTACGCTTGGATGCGGACGAAGTTCGACTGGCCAAACCCGGCGGATCATCTTGGGATTTTCCTTTCCGGGATCGCGACCTTTCTTCTCATCTGCTCTTCTGTCTCGATGGTGCTTGCCATCGACGCTTGTAAGGCCAAGAACCGTCAGGGCATGCTTAACTGGCTCCTCGTGACGATCATCGGCGGCGCCATCTTCCTTGGAATCCAAGCCTACGAGTACACCCATCTCGTGCACAAGGGAATCACACTCACCACGTTCACTCACGGCACGGGGCTCTTCGGGTCAACGTTCTACCTGGTTACCGGCTTCCACGGACTTCACGTAGCGACGGGGGTCGGCTACCTCATCTGCGAATACCTCAATGCCCGCAATGGTGATTACGACAACGGTGATTACAACCGCCTCGAGATCCTAGGGCTTTTCTGGCACTTCGTTGATCTGGTCTGGATCCTTGTCTTCACCTTCATCTACCTCCTATGATCCCCAGGACACTGGTCTTTATTTTTAGTCTATTATTTGTCTCAGACCTTCTCGCGTGTCCGTACTGCGCCGGCAGTACTCAGGGCGGGAAGGACTCAAACACAACACTGATTCTGGCCTTATTCATTCTCGCGATCTATATTCCGTATTACCTGATCTACAGGATGATAAAAAAGCACCGCGTGCTCACTCAGAGCTTGAAAGAGGCCCATGACAATCCAGGATCTGCCAACCCTTAATGCCTGCCTCAACACTGTGGCCGGTGTCCTTCTCCTCTCTGGATACATTGCAATTAAAAAGAAGCACCGGGATCTTCACCGGGGATTGATGGTTTCGGCACTTGTGGTTTCGGCAGCGTTTCTGACGAGCTACTTGATCTACCACTACCACGTACCCTCGAAAAAGTTCCCGGATCTGGGCTTCATTAAAACCGTCTACCTCGTCATTCTCATCCCCCACATCATCCTCGCGGCGCTGATGGTACCGATGATTCTGAAAACCTTCTGGCACGCTTACCGCCAGGAGTGGGAGAAGCACAAAAAGATTGCTCGGATTACGTTTCCGATTTGGATGTACGTTTCGGTCACTGGGGTCCTTGTCTACTTGATGCTCTACGTCTGGTTCCCATGACCTTTCTTTTCTACCTTCTTTATCTGGGCACTGTGGTGGTTCTCCTCATCGGGGCCCAGCTACAGGTGCTAAAGTCCGCGCTCGTTTGCCCCGACTGGCCCCTCTGCTACGGTGAGTTTCATCCTCTGATCATGGGCCCCGCCTTCTACGAATCGCTCCACCGCTTCCTCGCGGGCCTTCTCGGAGTCGGCAGCCTCGTCTGGGCCGTGGCCCGATTCCGTGACCTCCGAGGCAAGGCCCTCCTTCCAGTCTTCCTGATCGTTTTGCAGTCCCTTTTGGGGTGGGCGACGTTCACGTATAAGCTTCCCACCGTGACGACGGTGCTCCATCTTATCTTTTCTTTGCTCTACCTCGCTTCCCTCGAGGGAACCCGCGCACTTTCTTTCGACAGCGCACTCCGCTCGACCTGGAACCCGAAGCTCAAGGACGTCACCGGATTTTTTCTCTTCCTCCTCCTCTTCCAGTTCATCCTTGGTGGCATTCTCCGGAAGTCCTCTCTCCTTGCGAGCTGCGAGGCCTCGCTTGATTTTTGGGCGTGCTGGAAGCTCCAAAGTCAGATTCCCCTGGCCGGAAGCCTCTCCCTCATTCACCGCTCGTTTGGAATCTTAACCACCCTCGGGGGCCTCTTCGTTTTTAGCTACCTCGCCAAGCACCTTCCCCGGTGGAAGTCGGCCGCCGTCTTCGGAACTGCCCTGATGGTTTGTCAGCTCCTGCTGGGCCTGCAGATGGGGCGAAGCTCGTCTCGGGAGTTGATCTTCTGGCACTTCACGGCCGCCCTCGGTTCGTTCATGGTTCTCCTATTTTTAATCCTGCGACTGCGCCGCTACGAGTACCACTTTTTTGGGAGGCCAGTTCCGACCCATCTGAACGATCTCCTTGACCTCTTTAAACCAAAGCTCACCATCCTCGTGGTGATCACCTTGCTCGTGGGCGTCCTCCTGGCACCCTTGGGATTGAACCTCATCTTCCTTCTCGTTTCTCTTGTCGCTATCTGGTTGCAGGCCGCCGGCAGCTTGGCGTTGAATTCGTACATCGAGCGAGACCTCGATCGGCTCATGGATAGGACGAAGGATAGGCCTCTTCCGGCAGGACGCCTGGAACCTCGGGTGGCCCTAATTTGGGGATGGTCCCTGATTGCCTGCGGGACCCTCATTCTCATGGCTACCGCCAATCTTTTGACAGCTCTTTTGGGCCTCTTCGCTGCTCTCTCTTATCTTTATGTTTACACCCCACTTAAGCTGAAAACACCCTACGCCCTTTACCTAGGTGCCATACCTGGGGCGATCCCGACTCTCATGGGGTGGACTCTCACCACGAACGGCCTGGGTGGTTTCGGGGTCTACCTCTTTGGGATCCTCTTCCTGTGGCAGATTCCCCATTTCATGGCCATCAGCCTGTACCGCAAATCAGAGTACAGCTCCGCTCGTTTTGTGACCTTCGCTCAGACTCATTCTTTCTCCTTTTTGCGGTGGAACATTATCCTCTATAGCCTCCTCCTGATGCTGTTCGGATTCATTCCTTATTTGGCCAACTGGAGGGGAGAGGGCTACCTCTGGGGCTCTCTGATGATCAGTGTCATTCTCTTGAGTCTGGCGGTCATTGGCCTCTTCATGAGAGACGAGCATCGGCAGAAGATCTGGGCCAGGATCTATTTTTTTGGGACCCTCTTTTACCTCCCATTGATCCTCGGCATCCTCCTGGTGCTGCGCTAACATTTGTCTAAACATTTGACCTGGCCAGTTTGGGACAAGGCACAGCATTTTTCCAATCCTTTTGGCTAGATGAAGCTCAGAAATTGGGATATTATTCGATAAGTTAAAGCACTTTATTATTAATCTTTTCTCAGGATGTTGTGGGATGGACTTTTCATTTTATGAACGTCTGACCGGAATGATTGCGGCCGGAAGCGAACTGGTCCTCAAAGCAGAGGAGCAGATGAGCTTTTGGGAGCGCGTGAAGCCGCCGGTAGACATTTCAAGCTCTGGGCACTTAATCGAGTGGCTCTTCAACTACACGACTTATGTGAACCTCTTCTGGTTCGCACTGGTGTGTATTGGACTCTTCGGGTTCTCCTTCCTCTACTCGGCCAAACGGCACAAGAAAGCTTTCTACACCCATGGTAACGAGAAGAATCACCTCCTGATCACTGCGGCCATTGGGCTCGGGGTTTTCTTATCCGTGGATCTCGTGATCACTCGTGTGTCTTCCCACGACATGAAAGAAGTGTTTTGGAACTTTCCGGAGAATGATCCGGAAGTCATCAAGGTTCAGGTCCTGGCGCAGCAGTGGGCCTGGAACTTCCGGCACGCCGGGAAAGATGGGGAGTTTAACACCGCCGACGACGTGGTGGAGCTCAACAGACTTGTGGTTCCGGTGAACAAGAAAGTCATGATCCAGATGACCTCGAAGGATGTCATCCACGCCTTCTACCTGGTTAACGCTAGGATCAAGGCCGATGCGATCCCAGGTCGGTTTGCTAAAATCTGGTTTGATACCAACAGAGTAGGGGATTACGAAATCGCCTGTGCGGAGATGTGCGGACCACATCACTACCTGATGAAAGCGCGGCTGCAGGTGCTCGACGCCGACAACTACCAGCGCTGGTTGAACGAAACTCATGAACGTGCATTAGCTACCAACGACACGGAGAGCATGGATCTCCGCTGGGGTTGGAAGTGGGAGAGTAGATAATGGCCTTCGTCGAACAACACATTCATGATGCTCCAACGAGCTTCTGGTCAAAATACGTCGTTTCTTACGACCACAAAGTGATCGCCAAGCAGTTCCTTTGGTACGCCCTGTTCTGGGGCCTCGTCGGTGGACTCATGTCGATCTTGATCCGCTGGACTCTGGCGTACCCAGGTGTTCCGGTTCCTCTCATTGGTAACATGCTCTTCCCGGCTTCGGGCGGAGTGGTTCCCCCTGATACCTATGCCATGCTCTTTACTTTGCACGGCACGATCATGATCTTCTTCTTCATCACGCCGCTCCTCATTGGTTGCTTCGGAAACTACTGCATTCCCTTGATGATCGGTGCCCGAGACATGATCTTTCCAACCTTGAACATGCTCTCGTTTTGGTTCGCCATGGCATCTGGGTTGGTGCTCTTTGCCTCCCTCTGCATTCCTCTCGGAGGCGCCGCTGGCGGTTGGACTTCTTACCCAACCCTTTCGACGAACATCGGTCAGCCGGGTGCTGGTCAGACCATGTGGCTCATCTCTCTTTTCTTATTCGGTATTTCTTCCACGATGGGGGCCGTGAATTACATCACCACCGTCATTACCCTCCGCGCACCAGGCATGGGCTATTTTAAGATGCCTCTGACGATCTGGGGTCTGTGGCTGACGGCGATCCTTAATGCGATTTTCGTCCCTGTTCTCGGAGCTGGTTTATTGCTCCTTACTTTTGACCGCGTCTTTGGAACAACCTTCTTCTTGGCCGGTGCCGCCGCGACGTCGGGTCGAGGCGATCCGATCCTCTTCCAACACGTGTTCTGGATCTTCGGTCACCCGGAAGTGTACATCCTCATTCTCCCGGCCTGGGGTATCGTATCTGACCTTCTCTCTTTCTTTGCCCGAAAGCCTGCCTTCGGTTACAAAATGACTGCACTTTCGCTCTCGGCGATCACAGTCCTCTCTACGGTCGTGTATGGTCACCACATGTACACGACACAGATGTCGCCGCTGCTGACTCAATCTTTCATGACTCTTACCATGCTCATCTCTATCCCGTCGGCGATCTTCTTCGCCAACTGGCTCGGGACGATTTGGAAGGGGTCGATCCAGTTCCACTCACCGATGCTTTTCTCTCTCGGAGTTGTGTTCGTGTTTGGGCTGGGAGGTCTTACCGGGCTTTACCTTGCTTCCACGTCGATTGACCTCTACCTCCATGATACCTACTTCGTGGTCGGTCACTTCCACTACACAATGGCCGCATCGGTTCTCCTTGGTGGCTTCGCTGGGGTCTATTTCTGGATGCCAAAGATGTTTGGCCGGATGATGAACGAGACTCTAGCCAAGTGGCACTTCTGGCTCACGATGATTGGTATCAACGGTATCTTCATGGGAATGATGATCGTAGGTTACGGTGGGATGCACCGGCGTCTCTACAATCCGTTTATTTACGAGTTCCTTCATAAACTCATTCCGATCAATAATTTTATCTCGTACTCGGCTTTCTTCGCCGCTGCTGCCCAAATCCTTTTTATCTACAATCTCTTCAAGACTGTATTTGCGAAGAATTACCCAGCTGCAGGAAAGAATCCGTGGGGAGTGGGTACCCTCGAGTGGGAGATCGATTCTCCGGCCCCGCATTACAACTTTAAAGATATTCCAGTTGTGAAGTGTGGACCTCATGAATTCGGTAACCCGAATCTGACCACAGGCCGAGATTACCAGTACCAGACTGAAGAGCTGGTGAAGGTCTAAGATGATCACCAAGGGCCCAGCGGACGAGCTGAATCATTTCAAAAACTCAGTGGCGATGACCGTCACTCTGATTTCTTTTGGGATGATGTTTTCAAGCCTTTTCCTGGGCTATTTTCTTGTCCGATTCAACGCTCCAGCTTGGCCTCCGGTGGAGATCGAGAATCTTCCCAAACTGCTCCCGTTTCTGAGCACCGTTGTGATGGGGCTTAGTTCTTGGACATTTGTGCTCCTCGAGAGAAGGACTGAGAAAAAAGCCCTGTGGTCTGCTACTTTTGGGCTGGGTGTTCTTTTTTTAGTCCTTCAGTTTTTGCTCTGGAACTCCCTTGCTGCTTCCGGAATCTTGGCGTCGAACGGTAACGTTCCGAGCATGGTGTACGCCTTTACCTGGTTGCACGCGGGCCACATTGTTCTGGCCCTGGCCCTGGTCCTTTGGCTCGGATACTTGATCTTCTTCCGACCGACGGGGCTGACAGACGTGAAGCTCATCAACGTCGGCAAGTTTTGGCACTTCTTAGGTGTGATCTGGTTTTTGATGTATTTAATGTTGTTTGTTTTATAAAGGAAAGACGATGAAACTTTCGCTTATTTTAGTCCTGGGCCTTTTCCTCTTCGCTTCTTGCGTCGTCGAGAAGCAGCCGTTCCGGGAGGGAAAAATCCTCGGCGGAAAGCAGGTAAGTGCAGCGACGCTGAACCTCGGGTATACGACTTACGTCGAATACTGTATCCAGTGCCACGGCATGGATGGGAAGGGCAACGGTCCTTCGGCCAAAGGTCTTCTGCCACCACCACGGAATTTGACCCAGGGTTTGTATAAGTTTCCTTGGGTTCCTTACGGTGAGCTTCCCCATGATGAGGACTTTGCTCGTATCATCCGCCACGGTCTTAACGGCTCGGCCATGCTTAAGTGGGACATCTCCGACGAGCGGCTCGATGCGGTCATTCAGTACATCAAGACCTACGCTCCTCAGACCTGGGAAGGGAAGGACAAGGTTCTTGGAACAAAGTTCGAACTCCCGAAAGATCCGTTCGGTGATACCTATGAGCACATCGCCATTGAGAAAGGCCGCAAGGTTTACCACGTGACTGCCGCGTGTACTCAGTGCCACCGGGCCTACGCCACTCGCGAAGAGGTTCAGGGTTGGGCGAAAGAAGCAGGTGCTGACATCGACACCACCGCAGCCGACTACTTCCAACTCAAATCTCAGGACGGCGAGTACAATTACAAAATTCTCCCTCCAGACTTCACCTACCATCCTCTTCGCTCGATCACAGATGTCCAGAGCATCGTCCAGCGGTTGATGTACGGAGTAACGGGTTCCGGGATGCCGGGCTGGAAAGACGTCGTCGCCGACGACGAGCTCTGGGCCCTGGCCTACTACGTGAAGCATCTCCAGGAAACGGGAGCGAATCTCACTGAGCGGAACAAACTCATGGATAAGCTCGGCGGTTCACAGTAATGGCAACTGCGGTTGGGCCGGCATTCATCAGGAAAACGAACGCGATCGAGAAGCTCGTTCGCTCGAAGCTCTTCTGGGTCCTCTTCCTCCTCCTCGGGTTTTCGTACCCGATCTGGAAGTCCCTGAATCGAACTCTTCCGCCGGATCTGCCTATCATTGCCACCGTTCCGGAGTTCCAGCTGATCTCCGAGAACGGCCAGCGCTTTGGTTCGCAAGACCTCAAGGGTCGCGTCTACCTAGCGAACTTCGTGTTTTCTAGGTGCCCTTCCGTTTGTCCGAAGATGCTCGGAGATCTTGAGAAGATTCAGAAACGCGTTCGTGGCACCGGCACAAAAGTTGCGGTTGTGACCTTTACGGTTGATCCCGAGCATGACAATGAGCGTGTCCTCTATGATTTGGCGAGAAAGCACAATGCCAATCCCTATGTGTGGACTTTCCTCACAGGTCCTGACAAGGATGCACTCTTCAAGCTCTATCGTGATGGCTTCAAGGTCGGCATTGAGCAGAATCCAAAGAGCCTGATAGAGATCGCTCACTCGGAGAAGATCGTCCTCGTCGATGGCGAAAGTCGGATCCGCGGGTACTATTCATTCGATACTAATGATGTAAATAAACTTATGATTGACGTCGGGCTGTTGATCAACCGCCCCTCTACGAAGGAGTAATCCGTGGCCGATAATCACCATTCTCATGCTCTCGAACACGTTGAGCACAAGAGCCATAAGAAAGAGTACATCTTTATCTTCATCATCCTTGCGGTGCTCACAGCGATCGAAATTTGGGTCGCTGAGATTCCGGGCATCTCTAAGTTCGGCAAGGGCTCCGCGCTCACGGGTCTTGCGGTAGGTAAGGCGTTCATCGTGGCGTACTACTACATGCACTTGAAGGAAGAAACAAAGTGGATGAAATTCGTCGCTGCGATTCCGATCATGGCTGGAGTTTACGCTACTGTCCTATGCCTTGAGGCCATGTTCAAGCCGTACTAGTCTGAATCCAAGGGACCTATCCTGGCCCCTCTCTAGGAAGGCACAGCATGAGTTTTGACGAAACCCGCAAGTATATTCACGATCTTGCGAACTCTTTTTCAGTGATTGATGCTTCACTCACGAGAGTCATCACCCTTATGTCTCGTAGTCACCCGCAGTTGGCGGATGAGATACAGAGGTTACGCAAGGCAGATGAGCACGTGAAAAAATCAATACATACACTTAAACAGCTCCGAGAGCATGTTCATTCTGTAGCCGATTCCGGCAGTACAGAATAACTTTAGATTAATCCGCTAAAGAAATTCCCGAGTGTTCCGATATGGTATCTTGTAAGTCCTAAACAAAGGAACACTTATGAGATATCTAGTACTTATTGTTCTGATTTCCCAGTCCTTTCAAGCGATGGCCCGGCGAGATCCAGCTTTTGAACGCCAGATGATTTCAGTTTTAGACGGCTTAAATGGAGATAGCTTTAAACCGGAAAACATTGGTACGACGTCCCTACGAATTCAAACAAGAATTAGAGAAATATGTAGGACCGATGCAGCTTGTCTGACTCGATTTACCCCAGTTGGGGCCTGCTTTAAAGACCGTTACGATCGCGCGCTGAATTCCGATGTTCCTAATACCAGATTTTCTCTCTCCGCTCGAACTCACGTAACTCAGTGGATGACAGCACCGCAGGAAAATAGTTGTGAAGCCTTGTTGGCCATAGATGACCGACGAGCACCTCCAGGTACAGGCCGTCCTGCACCAGAGCCAACTCCCGCAGCCCCTGAGCCGACGGCCAGACCTGCTGAAACTCCAGCACGACCGGCAACCCCTGAAACTCCTGCTACTGCAGCATCTGTCCAACTACGGGGCTTAAAGGCCGAAACCTGCAAATGGGTCAATGACCTACCTCGACGTCTTATCAATTCCCCAGGTTGTACGGCCTCCACCAGAAACCGAATCTGCACAGGATTCGTGAGCTGCGAACAGGCCCAGGGGGGCGCTCGACTTACTCGTCTCTCAACATGCCGAGCCGAGCACTGCGGTAACGGTGACGAGAACGCTGTCCGCTGTACTCAGGACATGGGGTATTCGTCGACACGACCGTCGGGAGAAACTCGAGACACTGTTTCGCCTGAGCTTAACCAAACAATCAATCGAGCATCGAGGCAGTAATTATGAAATTCATCATTTCGCTCTTGATCCTTACGACCCTCTCCCATGCTGACGTCGGCGGAGAAGTCTTCATTCGAGGAAAAATAAGTAACGAGTTCGACGATCAAAAGATCAAGATCGTGGACTCAGATCAACAGGTTTATTATTTGCCCCGAGCGGCGTTCCCCAAGGACTTCGAGGTGAAGCAGGGAAAGACGTTCACGCTCGAAGTTTCTGAGGAACACCTCTCTCAGATCAAACTTCTGAAGAAGTAAGTCTAACTTTCTAGTTAAAAGGATCCTACGGTGTATAAAATCGCTTTCTCTTTCCTACTCCTTCTCTCTCATACCCACTCCCGGGCGTCGGCGCCTGAAGTCGCTATAACCGAGATGGACCGCTTGTTTGGAGTTCTCACCGAATCGGTGCTTTCCCGCATGGATCATTCGAATTTTGATGATACCCAGGTCCAGTACCGCCGACGGGCCGCGGAACTCCGTCAGCGTGCAACGGCCCTCTGCCGCCAAGCTAGGACCGAGGGGTGTCTCGAGGCCCTTCGGGTGGACGAAAGACTTAGCTCCTCGGATTGTTTTCTGAAGCGCTGGGAAGGTCGGGCCTCTGGCCCCGATCGACGTCGGGGAAGATTCTCGCTCTCTTTCGAGCGCCACTCCCTGGACTGGTCCCAGTCCCGCGGAAACTGTAATGCTCTTCTTAGAAGAGATACCAGCAACTTTGGCCGTGCACGGACGGTGCCCGCCGAGGCTGCGGCGCTCCCGGTGCCTCCAATACCACCCTCTCAGGTGTCGCCACCACCAGCAGAACCTACGGCGCAAACACCCAACACCCAGCTCCGCACCATTAAGCCGGAAACCTGTAAGTGGGTGACCGATCTTCCTCGTCGGATCATTAATGCTCCCGGGTGCACCGCTGGTGCTCGAAACCGAATCTGTACTGGATTCGTCAGCTGTGACCGAAGCGAAGGAGAAGGTAAGTTCATCCGACTGTCCACCTGTCGCTCTGAGTTCTGTGGATCCGGAGATGAAAACGCTGTCCGTTGTACTCAGGATATGAACTTTTCTTCCTCCCGGCCGAGTGATGAAACTCGGGATACTGTTTCGCCTCAACTGGGTGAGCGTCTCTCGGGAAGAGGGAGTCGCCAGTAGGCGAATCAGTGTGAGGGTTGCACGCCGTTGAGCGTACAACTGTGTTACTCAGTTTCTCGCTTCTTGAATTGTCCTTTCTTCGTCCGATACGCATAGTGGTTAAACTTATCTCTAAGGACCACTATGCGCTTTCTCTCAATCCTCATTCTCTTGCTCCCCGCGAGTGCGATCTGCGCCGAGGACTTCCAGACACGGCTCAGGGCACTCGACACGCAACGTGATGATGAACTGATGCAGGCGCGGGCGCGAGTCCAGTGGCGCGCAAACCAACCCAACGACCGCTACCTCCCCGAACACGCACGGGCCTGGGACCAGTACCAACAACGAGTCACCGAACTCCACCAGGAGTACTGCCGAAGAACCCCTCCCACAAACTGTCTCACCAGTCACCAGCGCCGAGTCCTTGAGTCCCAGGTCCGGATCGCCAAGGGTGTTGAGGAGCGGCGAAACGGATGGCTCCGAGAAGGCCTCTCTGCGGCCGAGATCCGACGACGCGCTCAAGAGTATGAGCAGACTGAAGCTCGAAGACCAGCGGGTCAGACGGAGACGCCTCGAGGTGGATCATCAGGGACCACCGGATCAGAGGCCGGCCGGACTGGTCGTAGTGGGGAGACTTCTGAGAGAGTGACGGAGAGGGGAGGAAGTGGCCCATCGACGGGTGGTTTAACGGTCACACCTGGAGGCGACCAAACTGAAACTCCGAACCGAACGCAAACGGAGAATCCGAACCGAACGCAAACGGAGAACCCGACACGGACGCAAACGGAGAACCAGAACCGAACGCAAACGGAGAACCCGAACCGAACGCAAACGGAGAACCCGAACCGGACTCAAACGGAGAACCCAAACCGGACTCAAACGGAGAACCCAAACCGGACGCAAACTGAAAACCCGGGCCGGACTGAAAATAATCCTGATAGCTCTGAAGATGAGGCCACGCCAAATAGAGTCGAAGGCGATGCTCTGACTCAAGCAGATGCCGAACGCCGAGGCAACACTGCAGGTGTCGTAACCCCACGTGACGAGGCCAAGCGTGCCCTCGAGGCAGAGCTTGAGCAACTGACCAATGAGATCGTCACACGCATCGAAACGGTGATTCAGGGCGACGCCGAATCCGTGACGACCCAAAACCGAGACCGAGTCCGCCTCGCGATCGAGGCGAACCTCGATCAGGTCCTTAAGCGTCACCGAGAGCTCTGCGGACGCTTTCCTCGGGACGCAGACTTCTGTCTGACCACAGAGCGCATTCGTGAGCTCCGTGAACAGGCCGCTGGGCGCTCGTGCTTTGTTGACCGGCGGATTAAGCAGGCCACGAGATTAACCCGCGATGCCCAGGAGCCTCTCGCACTGACGGCGCACACCGAGGCCTGGACAGCACTCAATCCAAAGCGCTGTCAGACCCTCCTCGACAGAGACGGTGGAGGTGGACAGAATCCGGAGGGTACGGGGCTGACTGACCAGGAGAACGCGCCTCGGAACTATGATCCATCCTCGTGTAAGTGGGTCGCAGATCTCCCTCGTCGGATCGTCAATGCCCCTGGGTGTAATAGCACCTCACGCACCCGTGTTTGCACAGGGTATGTGATCTGTAACCAGCTCGAGGGTGCAGGTCGCTTCATTCGCATGTCCACGTGTCGGCCTCAGTACTGCGGGGCCGGGGACCAGAACGCAGCGAACTGCACGAAAGACATGAGTTACTTCTCTCAAAAACCACCTGAAGAGCAGCGGGAGTTCCTTTCCCCGCGATTGAAGAACATCCTCTCTGGCCAGGCATCGGAGCAATAGTATGCATTACCTCATCGCCCTTATCATCTCTCTAACCGCTGCAGCTGACGCCAGCCGAGACGTCTTCATCCGTGGCAAGATCGGAAATGAGTTCAGTGACACGAAGGTCAAAGTGATCGACTCTGAAAATCAGATCTACTTCCTCCCTCGGTCTGTGTTTCCGAAGGACCTTCTGATCAAGCAGGGAAGGAGTTTCGCGATCGAGATCCCTGAGAAAACTCTTAATAAACTCAAAATTCTAAAAAAATAGCCAAAAAAAAGGGCCCGTAAAGGGCCCTTTCGTTTCTCCAAATGGAGAGATTACTTAACTTTCCAGTAGTACTCGATCACGAGGCGCTTTTCGAAGGCAAACGGAATGTCTTCAGCAAGCGGACGCGCGACCAGTTTTACTTTTTCTTTCTCGCCTGATGGCTCCTTCGTGAGGAACGCAGGGATCGAAGAAATCCGTGGACGAACCTTCGCCTGAAGGAAGCTCGCGGACTTTGCTCCCTTGTCGGAAACTTCGATCACGTCGCCTGGCTGAAGCTGGTAGCCCGGGACGTTAACGGTTTTGCCGTTAACTTTGATGTGCTTGTGAGAAACGAGCTGACGAGCAGCTGGCGTTGACGTCGCCCAGTTCGCACGGAAAACAACGTTATCAAGACGAGACTCGAGGGCGATGATCATTGTATCAACCCAAGAAGCCGTCTTAACTTTCTTTGCTTTGGTAACGTAGTTCCGGAGTTGAGACTCGCGGAGACCATAGTTAAACATAACCTTCTGCTTCTCGAGAAGTCGGACGGTGTAGTCCGAGAGCTTCTTCCGCTGCATCCCGTGCTGGCCGGGACCATAAGGCTTTCTTTCTAGAGCTCCGGCCTTACCAAGACCAGGGAGTTCAACGCCGAGACGACGTTGAATTTTGAAGCGCGCACGCCCCATGTCGATTTTTGCCATAAATTCTCCTTTAGGCATTTAGCAGGAAACAATAAAATTAAACTCCAACAGGGAGCCTGCATTCCTCGCACAGTTGAGAGATTGAGAATCCTAGTCAAAAGCTAGCCTTTTGGCAAACTTATAAAGCATTTATTTAAATTGATGCTTGGGGCCGGGGTTCTCTTGATGGCATAATCACATTGAACTCAAGAAGGGATGGTTATGAATCTTGTTGCCTTTGTTCTTCTTTTTCTAGTTTTGGCAGTTGGAACCTACCTCAATCAGTTAGATCCGGACCGCAAGTCACAGGCCGTGATTGAGGACCGGGTCGATCGGCAGGAAGCCGCGCCTACACGACCGGAGCTACCTCTTTAGCGGCAGCGCGGAGAGCTTCTGGAGCAGGTTTCCCATTTCCAAAGCGGCCATCGCCGCATCCCACCCTTTGTTGCCCGCTTTGGTACCGGCCCTTTCGATGGCCTGTTCGATGGTATCCGTCGTGACGATTCCGAAGATGGCCGGAATCTTGGTCTTGAGCGACACGTGAGAAATGCCCTTCGCCGTTTCAGAGCAAACGTAGTCATAATGGGAAGTTGAGCCACGGATGACTGCGCCCAGGCAGATGACGGCGTGGTAGTTTCCGGTCTCGGCCAGGGCAAGGGTCGCAACAGGAATTTCGAAGGCCCCGGGAACCCACACTTCATCCACGTTGTGCGCACTGACGTCGTGCCGGGCCAAACAGTCTTGGGCGCCGGCGACGAGTTTCGAAACGATGAAGTCATTGAACCGTGAGGCGACGATGGCGATCTTTAGGTGCTGGCCGTTCAGGGATCCTTCGATTTTCATGGAGACCTTTCTATTGGTTGAAAATAGTTTGTTTGAGGAGATGGCCCAGCTTCACTTTCTTCGTAAAAAGGTACTGAGAGTTTTTCTGATTGGCGTTGATTTCAAGAGGGACTCTCTCGACCGTGAAGCCGAGCTTCTCGAGGGCCTGGATCTTCTTTGGATTGTTGGTGAGGAGCCGGGGGTGCGTGATCTCGAGGTAGCGGAGGATCTGTGCTGCCATCGTGTAGTCCCGGGAATCGACAGGGAAACCCAGGTGTTCGTTGGCCTGGGCCGTGTCCAATCCTTGGTCCTGGAGTTTGTAGGCCCGGATCTTGTTAAAGAGGCCAATGCCCCGGCCCTCTTGCCGAAGGTAGACGATCGCCCCAGAGCCCGCTTCCTCGATGAGTTTGAGGGACGCTGCCAGCTGATCGCCGCAGTCACAGCGGTAACTCCCGAAGATGTCCCCGGTGAAGCACTCGGAGTGGACCCGCACGAGCGCGGGCCTGGCCTTGAGGTCCCCGAGGGTGCCTTTGACGATCGCCACGTGCTCCTGCTTCAGGAGCTCCGACCGGAAGATGAACAACTGGAACTCACCAAAGGCCGTCGGAAGGGGTGTGCTTTCGACACTTGAAATGAGACCCTCGGAGCGCTTCCGGTAGTCGATGAGATCAGCGATCGAAATCATTTTAAGGTCGTGCTGGTCAGCGAGTTGGCACAGCTCCGGATACCGGGCCATGCTGCCATCCGGGTTCATGATTTCACAGATCACGCCCACCGAAGTGAACCCCGCGAGACGGGATAAATCCACGGAAGCTTCCGTATGTCCTGGGCGCTCGAGGACACCCCCGTCCCGTGCGATGAGCGGAAAAATATGGCCAGGCCTGACGAAGTCCGTCGGCACGGTCTCAGGCCGGGTCATGAGCTTTATCGAATGGGCCCGGTCTGGAGCGGAGATGCCGGTGCTGATCTTTTCGCGAGCGTCGATGGTGATCGTGAACGCTGTTCCAAGGGACGCCGTGTTCTCTTCGACCTGGAGGCGCAGGTCCAGCTTCCGGGCAACGTCTGTGGAGACTGGCGTGCAGATGAGGCCCCGGCCAATCGTCGCCATGAAGTTAATCGCTTCCGGCGTCACGAGATCGGCCGCCATCACGAAGTCACCCTCGTTCTCGCGGTCTTCGTCGTCGACCACGATGATCATTCTGCCAGAGCGAAGCTCGTTCAGGGCGGTTTCGATCGAATCTAGAGGTCGCAATTGGTCCGTCTTCATCTTGGGGTTATAAAATTCCGTGTCCACTCATCGTTTCTGGTCTGGTCATGACTCAATCGAAGGAAGTTTTCGATGTACTTAGCCATCATGTCTACCTCGATATTGAGGACATCACCAATGCTTTTAGTTGAGAGTGAAGTCTTTTCCAACGTATGAGGGATGATCGCCACCGTGAGGGTCATCTCCTGGAGTCGAGCGATCGTAAGACTGATCCCGTCCAGTGCGATGGACCCCTCGGAAATCATGTACTTGCGAAGTTCCGGGGGGAATGCCACATCGATCTCCCAGTTCGCCCCTGTCATGTGGATGTTCTTGATTGTTCCCAGAGCGTTCACGTGCCCTTGGACGAAATGGCCGCCCAGCCGGTCGGTGGGTCTGAGGCTCAGTTCGAGGTTCACTCGATCCTGCGGGCGAAGCCTTCCGAGGGAGGTTTTCTCGAGCGTCATGTGGATCGCTTGGACACGAAACCGGTCGCCCAGAATGCGGGTGGCGGTGAGGCAGACGCCGTTGGTCGCCACCGAATCATCAGGTGCGATCTCAGTGATAAGCCTCGGTGCCCGGATGACGAACTCTCGTCCCTCCGCGTTCTCGATGACTTCTTCGATCGTCCCGACTTCCTGAATCAGTCCTGTGAACATAGTACCCTTCCTGTGATGAGCTGGTCTTCTCCGATCCAGCGTGTTTCGATCTCCGTGAGCCTTGGCCTCTGGGAGAGTTTATCGATCGAAAAATGGTCGAGCATCCCTTGTCCGCGGCCGATGAGGGTCGGGCTCTGATAAAGAGTCAGGCGATCGAGGAGTCTCTCTTTCAGAAGCTCCGAAGAAAGGGACGGTCCGCATTCGAGCATCACACAGATGATCCGCCTTCGAAAGAGGTCCTCAACCACGTCCCGAAGATTTCTAACTCGCGTCACCTGGGCCCCGGGAAACGAGAACGAGAGTGGTGCTTCGGTGTAGACCAAGGTCCGGTCTCGGTGCGCGTCCTGAAACAGCGACGCCGAAACGTTGAGCTGTCCCGAGCGAGAGACGACGATGCGCCACGGCTGTACCCCGGCGTACTCTGGAGTCCTCACGGTGAGGCGCGGGTTGTCCCGGCGCAGGGTCCCTCCCCCCACTAGAATCGCCTGATGCTGGGCCCGAAGTTGGTGCACATGCGCCCTCGCTTCTGGGCCCGTGATCCATTGGGATTCACCCGAGCCGAGGGCCATTTTTCCGTCGAGAGTCGCTGCCACTTTGAGGTTGAGGAAGGGGCGTCGCTCCCGCTGCGCGAGGAAAAAGACTTCGTTTAGCTTCTCGCCTTCAGGCGCTAGGATCCCGTGAACAACCTCCACACCTTGGGCCCGGAGGAGGGCGATGCCCTGGCCGTTGACCTGGGGGTTCGGATCGAGGTTCGAGATCACCACCTTCCGGATGCCTTCCTTGATCAGCCTCTGGGCACACGGTGGAGTGAGCTTGTTGGTGTGGGAACAGGGCTCAAGGTTCACGTAGAGTGTTGAACCCTCGAGGGACTCTCGGGCGGCCTCGATAGCGGCGAGTTCAGCGTGTGGGCCACCCGGGCGGATGTGAAAGCCTTCAGAAATGATCTGGTCGTTTTTGACGATGACAGCGCCTACGAGCGGATTGGGCCACGTGGTTCCTAGACCTCGGCGGGCGAGCTCAAACGTTCTTCTGATGAACGCTTCATCACTCATCGGATGCTTCCAAATCCTTAAACACCAGCGCCGTAGGATCTTTCTTGAGTTCTTCGAGGTAGAGCTCAAGCGAGTAGGCCGGTGTGACCCCGAGCCACTCTTTGATGGTCGCATGGTTGATGTTCAGGTTGAGCCATTTGAAGATGCACGACTGCCGCAAGGATTTGGCCGTGAGGTCGATCTTGAGTTCCCGGCGAAGCTCGGCGAAGATGAGCTCCGTCCCCCGCGGCGAAAGGCCCCCAGAGAGGACCTTGTAGGGGTTGGCGTTGAACAGGAGTTCTTCGAAGTCGATGCCGCCGGCGCCGAGGTGCTCCTGGATGCGCGCACGGTAGTAGAGGTAATCCTTATTGAACGCCGGGGGCAGAGGCACGGAATAGGGGTCCCGCTTGGGGTGCTCGACTAAAACCCGGAAATTTCCTTTGTCTTTAAGGATGGCCCCGACCGAAAGCTTGGCCAGGTCAGACACCTTCAGACCAGCCCCGTAAACCAAGTGGAAGAGGACGAGGTTCCGAGCGTTCACGAGGTGGGCGAGTCCCTCGGAGCCCTTGAGTCTGCGCTTGAGGTGTTGGTAGATTCTCACGACGTCTGAAAACGGCGTGGGTCCGGGATTATCCAGAACCTTCGGTGACACGGCCATTTTCTTGAGCGGGTTATCTGGGAAGAGTTTCTGGCCCAGGAGGAAGTCGAAGAACAGTCGCAGCGCCTGAACTCGGCGGCGAACGGAGTTCGATGAGTCGTATTTTCCGTCGAGGTACTGCGCGTACTCTTGGACCTGTTGCAGGGAAAAAGATCGGAGCTTCAGGTGCTGCTGTTTCTGGATCAAGAAGGCGTTAAAGCACTGCAGATCTGCTTTATAGTTTTTCACCGTATTGAAGCTTCTTCCCCGCTCTTCGAGGTGCTTTAAAAATTCGTGTTCTTTATCGACGAGGTTCCAATTCATGGCTTCGTATATTACGAAAAAGGCTTGGATATGTATAGCATTTCCGATACTCTTTGGGTTCCGCGGAGGCATTCATGATTACAGTTGCTAACCTAACCAAGACCTATGGAGGTCAGGTTCTCTATACGAACGGCTCCTTTTTCATTGGGCCGGGAGAAAAAGTTGGCCTCGTCGGGCCCAACGGAGCGGGGAAGACTTCGCTCTTCCGGCTCATCACCGGTGAAGAGAGGCCTGACGCCGGCTCCGTCGACTACTCGAAGAGCCTGCGGCTGTGCTACTTCTCCCAGAGTGTCGGTGAGCTGCGGGGCCGCAGCGCCCTCGAGGAAGTGATCCACGGGAACGTGCGCCTGGGGTACCTCAAGACGGAAATCTCGAAGATTGAAAAGGCCCTTGAGGACGGTGACTACTCGGAGGAATTGCTCGAAAAGCTCGGGGACTACCAGACCGAATTCGAAAAGCTCGGAGGCTATGACACTGAGTACCAGGCGGCCGAGGTCTTGACGGGCCTTGGAGTTCCGCCGGAAGAGCACCTGCGCCCGGTGGAGTCATTCTCCGGAGGCTGGAAGATGCGAATCGCTCTGGCGAAGGTCCTGGCCCAGCGGCCCGAGTTCATCCTGATGGATGAGCCCACGAACTACCTCGACGTCGAGTCGATCATCTGGCTCGAGGCGTGGCTCAAGAATTTTAAGGGCTCGGTCTTCATGACGAGCCACGACCGAGAGTTCATGAACGGGATCGTGAAGAAGATCATCGAGGTGAACCACAAGACCATCACCGTGTACTCCGGGAACTACGACTACTACGAAAGAGAGCGCAGCATCCGTCGTGAGCAGTTAGTCGCGAGCTCCGAGCGCCAGGAGGCGATGCTCAAGAAGGAAGAGGAGTTCATCGCCAAGTTCGCCGCCCGGGCTTCCCATGCGGCACAGGTCCAATCCCGAGTGAAGAAGCTGGATAAGATCGAGCGCATCGAAGTGATCGCCGATGATCAGGCGATAAACTTCGAGTTCCCGAAGCCGCCACGGTCCGGCAACGACGTGGTTAAGATGGAGAACCTCGCGAAGGTTTGGGTCTCGGCCGAGGGCAAAGAGAAGAAAGTCTTCTCGAGTGTCTCGGGCCTCGTCCGGCGCCTCGAGAGAGTTGCCGTGGTCGGAGTCAACGGGGCCGGGAAGTCGACGCTCTTGAAGATCATCGCAGGCCTCACCGAGGCGAGTGAAGGCCAGGCCGTCATTGGCGCCAGCGTCTCGATCGGTTACTTTTCTCAGTACTCGATGGATGTCCTCAACCCCAACAAGACTGTCTTCGAAGAGGTCCGCGATCGCGTGAAAGATAAGTCCGACGGTTACATGCGGAACCTCCTCGCGGCTTTCCTCTTCCGCGGCGACGATGTGGATAAGAAAGTTTCTGTCCTCTCCGGGGGAGAGAAGTCTCGGCTGATCCTTGCGACGATCCTCACCAACCCTTGTAACCTCCTCATCCTCGATGAACCGACGAACCATCTGGACATTCGGTCCCGGGAGGTTTTGGTGGAAGCGCTCAAGGCCTTCGACGGGACGATCCTCATCGTCTCCCACGATCGACACTTTCTTAAACAGATCACGACTCAAGTTGCGGAGGTCGATAAAGGCGGTGTACGATTCTACCCAGGACCTTACACGGAATACCTCGCGCACATCGGAGAACATTAATGGCAAGTCAGGTTAAACTAAGTTCTAACGAGACCCTTCTACGAGAGGGTGAGCACTCGAACAATATGTACTGGGTGCAGGCCGGTCAGCTGGTCGTGACCAAGAAGCGCGGCGCTGAAGAAGTTGTCCTCGGACACATCTACAGCGGTGAGCTTGTGGGCGAGATCTCTTTCCTTGATCAGGAACCGCGGAGTGCCACGGTGCGGGCCGTGACTGACTGTGAGCTCATCCAGATCCCTCTTGAAACCATCGATGGGATCTTCAAAACTCAGCCCAAGTGGCTCGAGATCCTCGTTAAAACTCTTGCTGAGCGCCTCCGTAAGGCCAATGCCAGAATCAAAGTTTAAAAGTTTCTTAAAGGTTCCAGCACACTTTTACGGAAGCGCTGCTTAAGTAAAAGTGTGCTGAAACCTTTTGCTGTGCGTTGTTGTGAATTTTTTCATAGAGTCTCGCACTTTGTTGCCTTAGTGCTTCAAAACCATTAGAACGGTGCAACTCAAATTATTGCTGGGGTCCGCGAGGGGTCCCAGATAGACGACCTTAAGGTGATTTTCCATGTCACATCCTCGATTGCAGGAGACTCTTGAAAGAGTCTTCGAGTCCAAAGATTTATTGCCCGAGCTCCTAAAGCATCACGACTTTCAGGTCTTCGCGAACACAGAGGGACTGAAGATTCCTCTGGAAGAGTTGGTCCTGGCCTTCACCCACAAGTCATTTTCCCACGAATTCCAAGTGCCACACCAAGAGCAGCTCGAATTCCTGGGCGACTCCGTTCTTCAGCTCATCCTGACCGAGGAGCTCTGCCGCCGGTTCCCGGAGTACACCGAAGGGCAGCTCTCGAAGCTTCGGTCTGCGATCGTTAACGGCACAAGCCTTGCGACGATGGCCCGAGGCCTGGGCCTTGGGGCGTTACTTATCGTCGGCAAAGGTGAATACCACAAGCGTCTCTTCGAGAAGGAGAGTGTTCTCGCCGACACTTTCGAGGCCCTCCTGGCCCAGGTCTACCGCTTCCAGGGCCTCGACGGCGCCAGGGCGATGTTCTTCCTCTGGCTCCAGCGGTTCATCCCGACCGCCTTCGACGCCAATTACATGGCGAACTTCGACGTGAAATCGACCCTCCAAGAGCGGGTTCTTGCTCGCTACAAAAAGCTCCCGCGCTACACCGCCGAGGCCCGGGGTGAAGCCTTCGAGGTCGTCCTCTGGATCAACGACGTCGAAATCGGCCGAGGGGTGTATCCCTCGAAGAAGTTGGGCGAAAAAGAGCTCGCCGATACCGCACTTAAGAATGGAATAATCTAAGGAGATTTTATGTTATTTGAGAACCAACACCCCCACAACAAAGCGATCATGATCGCCGTGCTCGGGAAGCCAAACGTCGGAAAGAGCTCCTTCATTAACCACCTCCTGGGATTCGACCTTACGATCGTGAGCTCGAAGCCGCAGACCACCCGGAACCAGTTCCATTGCGCTTTCACCATCGACCGCACCGAGGTGGTCCTCGTCGACACTCCGGGCGTGCACTCGACTCCCCAGGAGCTGAACAAGCGCATGAACGGTCAAGCCCAGCTCGGGGCCGAAGGTGTTGACCTGAACTTTGTCCTCCTCGATCTCACCACCGACGTGGTCGCCGAGTTCCGTGACTTCCTGAAGAACTTCGACGCTCCCCTGGAGCGCACCTGGGTTGTCTTCACCAAGGCCGACCTCGTGAACAAGGACGTCCCAGGGATCGCCCCCGTTTTGGTGAAGCTGCAGGAGCTCTGCCCGTCGATCGAACGGCACTTTGTGATCTCTTCAAAAGACGGGCACAACATCCACGAACTCACTGGGGCGATCCAGGACGCGGCGAAAAACGCGCCTCACCTCTACCCGGGGGGTGATGCGTCCAACATGAACGAGCGGTTTTTTGCCACCGAGTACATCCGGGAGCAGGCCTTCCGACTCCTGAAAGAAGAGCTTCCGTACGAGGTCGCCGTGGTCATCGACGAGTACAAGGACGTGAAGCAAAAAGATAGTGAACAGACCGAGGCGCACATTTCGGCATCCATCCTCGTCAATCGCCCTTCCCAGCGGGCCATCGTCGTTGGGCGAGGAGGCTCGGTCATCAAAGAGATCGGCGTCACGGCCCGGAAAAAGATCGAGGCCATGACGGGAGGCAAGGTTCACTTGAATCTCCACGTCAAGGTGAGCCCGAAGTGGATGAGTAACAACTACGTGCTCGATGAGATCGGGCTTCCGCGGACGCAGAAGTCTGCTCGCGTCTGGAGGAAAAAATGAACCAACGATCCATCGTCGTCTCGATCATCGGGAGACCTAACGTCGGGAAAAGCACGATCTTCAATCGCCTCATGCGCAAGCAACACCTGGCCATGACCCATGACCAACCCGGTGTCACTCGAGACCGGCACTACGGCATCATGAAGCTCGATGAAGTGGTCGAAGGCGAACACCTGATCGACGAGGTGATCCTCGTCGACACCGGTGGTTTCTACCCGGAGAAGATCGACATCGATCCGAAAAAGAAGAAGAACAACGTCGACCCCTTTTTCAACATCATGGCCGATCACGCGCGGCTGGCGATCGACGAGTCCGACATCGTCCTCTTCGTCGTCGATGTGCGCGAGGGCCTTCTCCCGTTCGACAAGGGGATCTGCGACTACATCAAGTCGACGCGAAAACCGTTCTGGCTCATCTTGAATAAGTTTGACACAGAAAAGCAAGAAGGGGATCAGTACGACTTCTACACCCTCGGGCTCGACGAAGAAGACATGCTACGAGTTTCTGCGGAACATAACCGGGGCTTCTACGACCTCCGGGAAAAACTCCTGCTCTTTTCGAAGCGATTTAAAGAAACGGAAGCCGCGGGCCTTGAGCTCCTCCAGAAAGGGGTGCGGCCAGAGAACGACGTCGTCGGCGCCGTCGCCATCATCGGTGCGCCGAACGCTGGCAAGTCGACCCTCCTGAACTGCCTCATCGGCGCCCAGCGAGCGCTGGTCTCGGAGATCGCCGGGACCACGGTTGATCCGATCGAGGGCTACATCGACCTCTACTTCGGGCCGGACGTGGATATGCTCAGCGCTCGGGACAATCAGTTCCGGAAGAACGCCGAGGAGATGTTCGAGGAACTCAAGCGGTTTCAGGAATCCGGAGACGTTGACCTGAACCTTTCCGTCGATGAAGAAGACCTGACCGAGGAAGAGAAGAAGATCTACGTGGAATTCGGACAGACCGCCGAGGCGACGTTCTCCGACGGGGACGACGACGTGGGGGAGTCTTCGGACTTCGCCTTCGACGAGTCCAACACTGGCACGGACCTTTATTCAGAAAAAGAAATTCTCTCAGAGATCGAGAAGAACTGGGATTCTGCGGCCGAAGAGCCGGTGGCCAACCTCGAGTTCGCGCAGATCAAGAACCGCTGGCGATCGGTGAAGCTCGTCGACACGGCGGGGATTCGGAAGTCGAAGATGGTGGAGGGCTTCATCGAGACTCAATCGGTGTACCGCTCCCTTCGAGCGATCACCGAATCGGACATCGTGCTCTTCATGGTCGATTCCACCCTCGGGATTACCCACCAGGACCGCCGTCTGTGCGACATCGCCCTCGAGAAGGGCAAATCCATTATCATTTGTTTAAACAAGATCGACCTTCTCCGGGACGTCTTCGCGGATCAGAAGAAAAAGAAAGAATGGCTCCAGAACCTCCGGGACGATGTTCCGTGGCTCAGCTTCTGCCAGCTGGTGACAATTTCGGCCCAGAAGAACCGGAACATCAACTACCTGCGCGAGGCGGTGAAGCGCACCATCGTGATCCGGAACCGGAAGATTCCGACCGGTGCCTTGAACCGAACTCTTCTCCATCTGACCGACGCCAATCCGGTAGTGGTGAAGAAAACCAATGGCACTCGCTTTAAGGTGAAGTACGCCTCCATGCTTAAATCGAGCCCTCCGACCTTCCTCTTGTTTAGCAACAAGTCCCAGGGGATCCCCGAAAACTACAAGCGGTACCTGGTGAACGGTCTTCGGCGGGAGTTCGATCTCACGAACTCCCCGGTCCACCTGATCTTCCGGACGTCGACGGACATCGAGCGGCGGATGCGGAAAGTGGAAAAGAAAAAACAGCGCTAGTCGTGCGAGAGGGCCCGGGAACGGGCCCTCTCTTTTTACCAGGTGAAGTTGTAGGAAATGATGAGCGTCATGACGTTTCCGGTGAGGTCCTCGTAGCCGTAGGTGCTGGCGGCGTTATTCGGGAGTTGGCGGAAGTCTTGGGTGAATTTGTCGTAGAAGTTAACGACGTGGTAAAGCGCCTCGATGCCGATGTAGGACTTCTTAATCTCCACCGGGAAGTCCAGGCCGAAGCCGACTCCCGTGCCGATGCCACCCCCGCTGTCTTTCGGTAGGCCCTGGCGGTCGATGAACTTGGTTGTCTGGTACCAGTACTCGAGGCGCCCAATGATGTGAGGGTTGGAGTAGGTGATGGCCGTTCCGAGGTCCGTGGTATCCACGTAGTACTTGTACCCGACGAAGACTCGGGTGAAATCTGTGACGACCGCGCCCAGTGGACCTTGGTCCTTGTACCCATTCACGACGGTGTCGAGAATCATTGTGTGCTTCGAATACTCAAGACCCATGAGGATCGCCGACTGGAAGTCGAGGAAGTAATTCATGGAGAGGTGAAAAGTCGGGTGATTGTCGTCGTAGGCCGTCCCACGGTTCCCCGTGAAGGTTGTGAAGCCGCCGCCGAGGTTCACCGAGAAAAACCGGGCGTAGCGGTAGAAGCGCTCGTCCTCGAGGACCTGGGCACTTTCGAGGTCTTCGTTAAAATCCGAAAAGATATCCGCCCCAGGTGTGAGGTCGTCTTCGACCTCCTGCATGACCTGCTCCGTACTCTGGGCCTGGGCCCCGAGGGAGAAAGCGAGGAGAAGGAGGCAGAGGAATCGGTGCATACGTTAAAGGTAGAAGTGAACGGCGGCCTTCAGGAACTGATCGCCGAGTGTCTGGAGGGTCGCTCCACGAGAGTCGGCCTTCCGCGCGGAGAGGCCAAACTCAAACGAGAAGCCCAGACTCTCAAGGCCCGTGAAACTGAACTCTGTGCCCAGGGTTCCGTCAACTTGGTACCCGGATTGAACCTTGTCCTTCTTCTCATCCACGTAGTTCTGAGCAGCGAAAAGCCCGGCCATGTAAAAGTTGAGCTGTGGCTCGTCAAAAATGATGCGGTAAAACTTAACCCCGGCCCCGTAGATCGTATCTTCCTGGTCAGAGCGGAAGCCTAGGACTCCTCCGAGCGCGAAAGTTTTAGTCTGTTGGATCTTTAAAGAAATGGCCGGAACTTCATTCGCCAGTTGGTTCGAAGCCCCGACACCCATTCTGCCGCGGAGGTCTGCGGCCTTGAGGTGAGAAGTCGAGATCAGGAGAAAAATCAAAAGTAACTGTTTCATCGCCCCTCACATCTTTTTATCTTTCTTTAAGTCTAGGGAATCTTTTGATCTTTGACAACGAGGGGAGAGGAGTTTTAAACTTCTAAGGAATTTCTCAAAGAAAAGGACATGTGATGAGTGATGCGGCCCAGACTCAGACTCTCGAACAAACGCTTAACAAAACCGACCTCGGTCACGTGATCTACGAGAACCGAAATCTTTTCTTTGGGCTGGTCGTGTTAGTCCTTCTGAGCGCGACAGGATTCTCACTCTGGCGCCAGTCACAGAAGACCTCGGCCCTCGAAACCTCAGTGAAGGTCTTTGAGTTCCAATCCACGGTCTGGAGCGAAGTTAAAGCGGGTAAAAAAACACCAGAAGACCTCATGAAGGCATTCGAAGCTCTGGAGTCATCCGTCCAGACCGCTCCGGTGATGATTCCAATGGTTCTTGAAATGAGTAAATTCTTGGTCGAGAAGGGGAGCGTCGCCCAGGCGGATGTCATGCTTTCGAAAGTCTCCGGCGCGCACCCCGTGTCGGCGTTCTTCGTCGCTCTCCAGAGGACCGCGGTGCTCGAGAAACTTGGAAAAATTGATGAGGCGATCGCTGTGCTTGAGCCCCAGGCCCAGGGCAAAGACGCCTTCCTGCCCGCTCGAACTTCCCTGGAACTCGGTCGGCTTTACTTAGTGAAAGGCGAAAAGGCGAAGGCGCAGACTCAGTTTGACTACGTCATTAACACGTACCCGAATAATGAAGAGGCAAAACTCGCGAAGCTCTACCGGCAACAGCTCGCTCCGGTGACACAGGCGCAATGAGATTCTTCTTCTTACTGATTCTTCTGATTGGTTGTAGCGGGATGCGCCCCTCGGCGCCGACCCGTTCAGTGGATCATCTCCGAGTTCTTTGGTCCAAGAACCTTGACCCCTCCTATGAGAGTGGCAACTTGCCCATCGGTCTTGGCGCCCCTCGGGTCTTCAATGACATCGTTTACATGGGCAGCCTAAGCGGTGACATGTCGGCCTATGACCTCGAGAGCGGTCGAGTCCTTTGGGTGCAAAATGATAAGACTCCGCTTGGCGGGCCTGTGGAATTCTTTAAAGACCATGTGGCCTACGGGGGTCTTTCGGGCAGGCTCTTTGTTCGGCATTACCTGACGGGCGCGCTTAAGTATGCCATCGACCTGGGAGCACCGATTGAAAGTGCTCCTTTTTATTTCAATGACCGCCTCCTGGTTTACCTCCGGGGTCATCAGCTCGTTCACTTAGACGCCGAAACCGGAAAGATCCTCTGGGTCTATAAACGCGCCGTTCCTGTCACGACGACGCTTCAACGGACAACGAAGCCGCTCGTCCTCGGCAATAAGATCATCGTCGGCTTCGCCGATGGGTTCCTCGGGGCCCTGTCAGTGGACGAAGGACTTCTGCTCTGGGAAACCAAACTAGTGGATCAGGCGAAGTTCATCGACGTTGACCTCAATCCTCTTCTCGTCGCAGGTTCTGTGGTGTCCGGCTCTCCGTCGGGGGAACTCAAGGCCATTAACCCTGACAACGGGGCCGTCTCCCGGAGCTATGGCGTGAGTGTGATGGCGCATCCCTTCTTAAAGGGTGAGCAGCTCGTGCTCGGCACCAATGACGGGGAAGTTGTTTTGATGGCACTGAACGGAGAGATCTTGAAGCGCGTGAAGGTTTCGGATCAGCCCGTAAGTGCCGTCACGTGGTGGAAAGGCAACATCGTCGCGGCGAGTTTCGATGGGAAGTTGCGTTCCATCGACCCACTGACCCTAAAGACCGTGGGAGAATTTGCGATGGGCTATGAGTACTCGGCGGTGTTTTCGGATCTCGTGGTCAATGAAGACTACCTTGTGGTTTACAGCGCTCGGAATCGCCTTTACGTCTTCCATTAAGACATTTTTATCTAAAAGAATCTAACAGTTGCCTTCGGGCCTTTGATTTTCTCTCTGGGGGAGGCGTACCATCTAGGGAATAGAAAACAAAGGATTTCACGATGAAACCACTCGCACTGTTCTCGCTCCTCGCTCTTCCGGGCCTGGCCATGGCCTCCGTTACCATTCACGAAGAGCTCTACCTCCCCGGGGCCACCCCAGAGTCAGTGCGCGAGCTCATCGACGCCGGCACAGTGGAGATCGATCATGTCTCGAGCGAGGGCCTTGAGCTCTATGGCCCGCGAGGGATCGGCCGCTACCTCGATTCGAAGAACCTCGTTTACCTAGATATGAGAGCGATCCGGAAGAACACGTTTGCCGATTACCCGAGCTCGAAGGAGATCGTCGAAAAACTCCAGGCCCTGGCCCGGAAGTACCCACGGATCATGAGTCTCGTTTCCATTGGAAAATCGGTCAAGGGCAACGACCTCTTGGTGATGAAGATCTCGGATAATCCGACCGTTGATGAAGTGGAGCCCGAGTTCAAGTACATCTCGTCCATGCACGGAGATGAGATCACGGGCCGGGAGCTAAGTGTGGAGTTCATCGACGAGCTAGGCCGCGGGTACGGGACGAACTCTGAGATCACGGAACTCATCAATCACACAGAGATTTACATCATGCCGTCCATGAACCCAGACGGGAGTGACCTGCGGCAACGGGGGAACGCGAGCTTCAAAGACCTCAACCGGAATTTCCCGGAAATGACTCGGGATACGGAGTCGACACCCGTGGGTCGTGAGACCGAAGTTCAGCACGTGATGCGCTTCCAGGCTTCTCGGCAGTTTGCTCTTTCTGCCAACTTCCACGGGGGAACCATCGTGGCCAACTACCCGTGGGACGCTAAGTACGATGCGCATCCTCTAGAAGACTTCGTGAAGGAGCTCTCCCTTGGGTGGGCCGAGCGAAACCCCGAGATGGCAGGCTCAACGGAATTCCCTGGAGGGATCACCAACGGTGCCGCTTGGTACATCGTCAAGGGTGGCATGCAGGACTGGAGCTATGTCTGGCACAACGACCTTCAGATCACCATCGAGTTGTCTCACCAGAAGTGGCCCAACTACTCAGAGATACCGAAGTTCTACCAGGATAATCGGGACTCCATGCTCTACTTCATGAAGCAGGTCCACCGCGGGGCAGGGGTGAAGTTCGGAAGGCCAAGCGTCGAAGGGACGATCGATGTTACCCAGACGGCACCGGCGCCAAAGAACCTCGGCTCCTACGCATTTAAGGGCTCCGAATTCTTTAAGGTCCTGCCGGAAGGGGAGTACAAGTTGACCGTCCGAGAAAAAAACGCTGCTCCCAAGGAGGTCAGTGTCCGGATTGAGAAAGACCGGATCTACCCGAACGGGAACTATACCCGCCTGAACTAGGAACCAAGGGCGACGATCAGATCGAACTCTTTCTTCGCGACGGGCAGGATCGAGAGGCGGTTACCCCGCTGGAGGAGCCGCATGGTCGCAAGGGCCGGCTCGCCTTTCAGTTCCTCGAGGGGAACAAGGCGTTTAAGGTCTCGCTCGAAGCTCACATCCACTAGGAACCACCGCGGAACCTCCCGGGTGGCCTTGGGGTCGAAGTACTCAGACTTTGGGTCAAACTGCGTCTCATCGGCGTAGGCGTCTGAGGCCACTTTCGCTACCCCGGCCACACCCGGTACCTCACAAGAAGAATGGTAGAAAAGGATCAGGTCGCCTTGTTTCATGTCGTCGCGCATGAAGTTTCGCGCTTGGTAGTTCCGTACTCCATTCCAGGGCTCGGTTTTTTTCGGACGTTTTTTCAAGTCCGCGAAAGAGAAGACGTCGGGTTCAGATTTCATGAGCCAGTAGTTCGCCATAGAGGACTATATTGGACAAGTTTTTCGGATTTATCAAGTTTCATCCACCAGTGTCGAAGAGAAGAGTGAGGTGAATAATGAAGCATGTAACCCCCGTTTTTGTAGCACTCATCGTCTCGGCCTGCGCCCACCAGCGAGAGACGCCGAAGATCGTGGAGTTTCCTTACGCAGATGAGCTCCTGCGAGAGGTCCAACTCAGGAGTGGCCGAGCGCCGGCGAACCTCGACTCCCTTGAGCTCGAGGAGCGCTCCACCCGAAGGATCTACTTCAGCGCCCTCTATCACCAGTACCTCACCCTGGGCGAGTACTTGGGCAAGAAACCGGCGGCGACGTTTTGCCCTCAGTTCCACCATGACAAGATCGAAACAGATGCCGGTATCGTCCCGAAAGTGAGCATGTACCCAGCGAGTGCGGTGAGCGAAGAAGGCCGTCAGTTCTTCCCGGAGCTCGCCTTCAGAGGACGCACGGCCCTCGGCGCGTATCACGAGAATCTTCGCACTGAAATCGAAGTTCTCTGCGAAGAAGGGATCTCAGATAACTACTATAAGTTTGAGAACCTGGTGACCCACTACGCTCCCAAGGCCTCGTTCCATCGAAACCCGAAGGCCATGGCCTCTGTGCTGAAGATCCCAGTTTTCGCGAACTTCTATCTCATTAAGATGCTTGAAACACCAGGCGCCGTATCGATAGCTCCTGAGGAACGCAGATTCATTGAAGTCACCCGCACTCACTGGTTCGGTCAGTACGTGACCGAAGCGAGTCGCCAGCGGCATAACTTCGTGAAGAACAAAATGGTAAGGCGCTGAGATGAAGGTCATCCTGACACTGCTCTGCCTCGGGGCCATCGCTTGCGGTCGCTCGACTGTCACTCCCTCCAGCGAGGGAGTGATCGGTCAGGTTCGAAGCCTGGCCGTGTCTGCGGTGTCCTCGGTCGATCGGTTAGGGGTGACAGAAATCTGCCAAGCACTTCTTCAGAAAGAAACCATTGCCTCCTCGCTTTTGAACACAACCCATCAGTTCTCCACGTCGCAGACCAACTGTGACGGAAGCACGCAAAGCGCGGAAGCTTCGACTGTAACGATCCAGCAGGATGGGGCGAACCTGGTTTTTAAGCGCCCGAATAATGCGACCTTTCTCTTCCCCGAGATCGAAACGACCCGAAGCGGGGCCCTGGCCGAAGTCTGTGCATCCGTGACGAACCTTTCTTCTCCGATCGTGAGCGAAACCGAGGCGCTGTTTTTTACGACCTCCGCGATCAGCTCTGATGACTGTGTTCCCCGGGCCGCAGAGAAGTGCATTCTTCTGGAGCGTGGCTTCGTGTCCGGGACAACGGCACGGGTCCATACTCGGGAGTGGCTCCGGATCGTCACCGATAATACCCAAGGGAGAATCGGTTTCGTGAACTTCCGACGGAAGGTTTCCCGTTCCTTCTGCCCAGACAATCAAGTCATCAGTCAAAGTGCCACACTCAAATAACAGTTGCCGGAGTCTCCGCGCCCAGTAAATAATTTAACCATCGGGTTTTTTATAGCTGAGGTAATGATGAAGCACCTTTTGACACTCACTCTTATTCTTGTGCTCGCGGCCTGCAACGAAACATCTAAGACTGAAGAAGCCTCTCCGGATAAGGAACGCCGATTTGAACCCGTCGAGATTTCCTTCGAAGACGGTCGGCGCATCGATGCCATCTGCCGCGCTCTGACGCTCAAAGAAGAACTCCTTCCAGTTCTCGCTTCCGGGTCAACCATCTACACCTTCAGCTACTCCAAAAAGAACTGCGCGGACCGAGAGGCCAGTGTTCCCAAGGCGGTCGCGACTCAGATCAGCGATTCGGGTGGCTCTTACGTCTTCGTTCCACGGAACGGTGACGAGTTCGGATTCCGAGATGTTGAAACAGCATCGAAGGGGGCCCTGGCCCAGATTTGTCAAAATACCGGGAGGCTCCAGAGCCCGATTCAGACGTCCCGACAAGGTGCTACTTGGTTTTCGAGCTTCCAAGCTGGCGGCGAGTGCGAAGCCGATGCGAACCACTATTGCATCTACCTCGAGCGCGGAATCCTCTCCGACGCAGACACCTACCAGATTCACACTCGGGAATGGATCAAGTTCCGGATCACTGACGAAAAGCGCGGCTTCTTTACCGAGAGGAAAATCGTTACGAGTACCGGTTGTAGTGCGGGCGGGACAAGTGTCCGATCGGCCAAGCTCAGATAACACAGCCCTGATGCATCCGGAAGGTTAGCACTCGCTTTTGGTCTTCGTCCCAAACGGTTTTGCAAAAGCTCACTGAGAACTGCTTCTGGGGCGCAAGGAACTCTTTCTTCGGACAGCTGACTTCAGTGCGCTTGAGTTCCCACTCGGAGAGCCGCTCCATATCGACGAGCTCGACCTTCCATGCGCCAAGGGCGGAAACCTTCAAGAAGTAAAAGAGATCGTCGGCCTCGCGGAGGAGGTAAAGGTCTCCTTTGCGGATGAAAAGGGGCTGGTCTCCCAAGGGAATGTCGTACCTCGTTTCGACGCCGTCTCGGTAAACGATGAGTGGCTGGGCCGTCAGAAGTTCTCCCACGGGAACTTCGATCTGGGTTTGGTCCCGCCAGACGAAGGCTTTCTCCCGGGTGAGGCCCTTGAGAAATGCAGTCCCTCGGAGGATCTTTTCCCCGGTTTTTTGATTGTGTTCCTTGCAAGGGGAGTTAAACAGAAGTGGTTTAAACCCCTGCTGGGATTTCTGAATGGTATAGAATTCAACTGGGAGACCGTACTTCCCTCGGAAAAGTTCGAGGAACTGAACCTTCTCTTTTTCTTCCATTCCGGGGGATTTGAGCTTTTTGATGAGCTCATTCCAACGAGATAGCTGGTGGCCCATGACCTGATCGCACTCGGAGTTCTCGGGACACCCTTTGAACTGGTGGTCATAGTCCTCTAGAGTTTTCGGCGGCGGGATGACCTCAATCTTCGGCGAGGCCTGGCCCAGGGCCTTGAGGGAGAGTAAAAGCAGCAAATAAGATAAACGCATACGTGTTCCCGTCGTTTTCAAAGGCTTTTTTCTAGTATAAGCTCAACCGAATTTTTAATTTCAGGAGGATTCATGAAAAAGTTAAAAAAATCGCGCCCAGCGAAGAAAGCTTCTAAGAACAAGAAAAGCGGTCTCAAACTCAAGCGCCTGGCCCGTAAGAAGAAGCTTCTGAACAATCATAAGTAAGCTCATCCGATAGTCCAATTGATGAAAGGGCCCGGGAATGACCTGGGCCCTTTCATTTTCGCACAGTGCAAAAGCCCTGAAATCGTAAAAGTCGTCAAATAAGTGACAATAATTTAATCTACATCTAGTCTTTAATGTTTGACGGGTTGATCGTTTGACAGGTTAAATAGTTCCATTAACAGCTTAGTTATTTTTAGCTTTAATTCCTGCACACACAAAAAAAGCCCCGAATGGGGCTTTTCTTTTTTCAGCGCTTGTTTCGGAGAGTGCTCCGGACGTCTTGTTTCATCTGAACCCTCTTCTTGGCATTTTCATACCGCCGGAGCTCGTCCTCAGTTTCAGGTAAGAGGCCCGGGACTTCTACGGGTTTTCCCAGGTCATCGAGGGCCACGAAGGTCAGGTAAGCGGTGGTCGTTTTCCGGACCTCTCCCGTGTACGGATTCTCGGACGTCACCTTGACTCCAACGATCATGGATGTTCGGCCGACGTAGTTGAGCGATGCCTGGATAAGGACGTGGTAGCCCATTTTGATCGGAGCGATGAAATCGATGTCATCGATGTGCGCGGTCACCACCGGCTTCCCGCAGTGCCTGGCGGCCACCATGGCGGCCGCGATATCGATCCAGCTCATCACGGTCCCACCGAAGACGGTGTTCTGGGGATTCGTATGGCTCGGCATGACCATTTCGCGCATCTCGATCTGTGACTCGGAGGGAGTCTTACTCTTTTTCATAAAATCCTTAGTCGTCGCAGTAAAGATGGTGGTTCCAGCGGAACCCGTTCATGAAGGCATTATAACCAGTTTCGGTCGTCGTGCCAGCATTAGAGTTCTGACCGATGTCTCGGGAGGAATCCACGATGGTGTAGAGCCTCGCGGTGAGGTTCGTTTCGCTACTAACGGGTTCCGGTTCGAAGCGTCCGAAAACTCCGCCCTGACGGACTTTCCCGGAAGCGCAATGGGCAATCCCCAGGGCCCGGATCTTGTCGTTCACAGCGGCGATCGTGAGTGGCTCCCCCGTTTGCGCGTCGAAGTCAGTTTCCACGAGACCGCCCCCGGGTTTGTCAGATCCGACACCCTCGTTCGAGATGAAGCGGTTGAAGTAGACCATGAGATCGGTGGCCGGGGGTAAGGCGCAGGTCTTGCGAGTGCCGTTGGTTCCAAAGTTCAAGCCGAAGCCCGAGCAGCAACGGGTGGCATCGGTCACGACTTTTCCCAAAGGAGAGCAGCACTTGTAGTCGTTGGCGGAGAAGATCGGTTCGTGCTGAAGGCCATGCACGTTCGTGAAGTACCCGGACACGCCAACCGTACCGCCGGAGGATGTGCGAGCGTTGTAGGTTGCGGCCCAAGAAAAGTTCGCCCCCCGGAACTGTCCCATCGTCTGCACCGAGGGAGAAAAGATTCCCGGAACGAGTCGGTTGGCATTGTCACTGCAGTACATTTCTTCGAACGTGACCTGCGGAACCCCCGTGAGTTCCAGAGCTCCGAGACGTTTTAAGTAATACAGGCTCGTCCCCGGCCTGAACCGAGTGATGCCACTCGAGCCAGGGGTCGGGGCCGAGAAGACGACGCCCAGTTTCCGAGTGGAGTAGGAGGCACTGCCGGCGAGCCCGGAGGTGATGCCTACGCGGAGGATTCTGTTGGTGGTGTCGTAGCTATAGTAGCAGGCCACTGCAGCGTTGGTACTATGAAGCGCCGTCGTGAGGGTTGGGACCCACGCCGCATCCTGAGTGCACGCGATGCCTGTGGTGTCGCCGTTCCTAAAGAGGGAAATGGTAGAAGGGGTATTGGTGAGGATGCGACTGTCGAAGTCATAGGGCACGTAGCTCGGGATCAGGAGAGTGATGTTGCGGCGGGCGGTGTCCCCGGTGTTTGTGAGATCAATGGACACGCTCGGATCCGCGTCCGCACTCCGTGGAAGGAAGTAGAAGTCGGGGTTCGTGGTGGAGCTGAAGCTCGGCGTGACGGTGTTCACGGTGATGGATCCGTAGCTCACGGGGCCCGACGGTAGAACGTCGAGGGCCGAGTCGATGATCGTGTACTGAGCACAGGAGTTCGTGGTGTTGGTCGGGTCCTTACAGTAGTGGCTGTAGTCGGTCTGGGCCAGGACCGTCACATTCAGTGGAGTGTACTGGGCCGAGACATCGGTCGGGGACGAAATCAGGGGGGTCCGAGAATTGATGCACCGGAAGTTGGTGACGTCGAGGACCAAGCGGTTGCGGCGGGTCCAGTCGTTTGATCCATCGGAGAACTTCCGAACCCAGCCGCCGCCACAGCAGGTGTCTCCGTTGGCCTCGGAAAGAGTGGCCCACTGTTTCGGAGTGCGCACATTGGCGCCGAAAGAGTTTGTTCCGAGAGTCCCGCTCGACCGGTCTTGGAAGGCAGAGAGGGTTGGCCGATCGGCGGATCCGATCTCAGAAACCGTCGCAAACCGCGTGTAGCGGCGGGAGTTGTTCGGCGAGATACCCGGGTGAATGGACATGCGAAGGTCTCGAGTGCTCGTGTCGTAAGCGCCACCGGCCGTTCCCAAGGGAATGTCGGCCGTGGTGGTCGTGAGATCCGCCCCGATCTCTCGGCAGCACGTGTTCTTACTCATGTCGTAGTTCTTAAACTCCTCGGAGTCTGAAATCGAGGGCTTTGGATCTGCTTGACCACAGACGAGGTATTCGCTCCAGTAGGTGCGCTCGACGGCGTTTCCGAAGAAGGAATTTCCGAAGAGGTCAACCTGGGCCGCGTGGAGCTTGTTCGGTGAACAGTCGAGGTCGGTGTGGCAGCTGGCCCCCGCGCGGCGGAAGCAAGCGTCTCGGGCCAGCGTCGGTTCGACGATGACCTGAGAGTTCAGCGTCCTGGATTCGATCTGGCGAAACGGCGATGAACTGGTGAGGTTATCGGCCGATGACGTGAGGGCCGCTGTGGGCAGAAGGGACTCGAGGCCGCAGGCATTCTGCGTCGTCGCCCGAGAGGCGTAGCCGGTCGCGATCGAAGCGGCGCTGAACATTTCGTAGTTTCCGTTGGCGTCGAGCACCGGACACGAGGTGTGGCGATTGATACTGAAGAGGGTCGAGTTGCAGCTTCCGATCTGGCTAATGTAGTCTGTGCGGCGGCCAGAGTCCGGGGCCGAGTGTTGCACGAAGGGATCCGACAGGACCGTTTGCGACGTCGCTGAGGGGAGCGCTTTCCCGGGCTGGCACAGGCCCGCTTGAGTCGCGAGTGTGGCCTCGAAGGGGGCCAGGTTTTCTCTGATGGTGCTGCGGGTGGAGGTCGGGAGCACGGCGGTGCCGAGGTAGTCGAGGGGGCGCCCCAGGACGTTCGCGTCTTTCCCAAAGAAGTGGTTCCGAGAGATGGGGATCTCTTCGAGTGTCGCCCCGTACCGAGCGACCTGGGAGTTATGCACTCCTCCCGAAACCGGAGAGCAGTAGAAGTTCGGGGCACAGGTCAGAAGCTTAGTCTTGTTCAGATCCGCTCGGAGGGTGCCGGAGTTTTGGTGGCAAACGGCGCCCGCACCTCGGTACACGCAGCGCTTCGTGGACGTCGACGGAAACTTTTTTTGCTGAAGGATCTGGTCGATGGTCAGTGAGGTGGACGTTCCCGCCACCTCGTTCCCGTTGGCGTCGAAGGAGGGCCAGTTGGTCTTCAAGTCTTTCACGTCAGCGCAGGCGTACTCCCAACCGAGCCGAGTCACACATTCCGTGTCCGTCTCGCAGAGGTGATACTTCTGGCAGTTGCCGGCCTCATTCTGGTAGGGGTGCTGCTGATGGTACTGGGGATCGTAGTCGACCTGCGCGGCAAGGCTCACGCCATCGTAGGCCGCGACCTGGACCACGTGCATGGCGGGGTTGGCGAGATCCGCAAACGGAGCATTCAGGGCAAGGAACAGGCGCTTGGATGTGGATTTTACGATCCGGCCTTTTCCGATCGCAAACCAGCGCACCCCATCGAAGGAACCGATGAGCGCTCCTTTGTTGAATCCGAACCAGTCTCGCTGATAGCCGTTCACAAAGAGAGCGGCCTGGGTCTCGAGCCGATTCATCCGTTGTTCTCGAACAGACGTCCGTGCCGCGTGCGAGAAGGGGAGCATGGTGGGAGGCACCCAGCAGGCCCGGCCGAAGATCGTATCCTCGTAGTTCCCGGCCGTGGTGTTGGTCCCGAACGCATCCCGCTCCGTGGTGTGTCCGATGGCCTGAAGGCCTGACCCGCTCGCACTCGAAGGAAACGCCGTGAACGCATTTAACCAGGAGTCTTTTCCGCACGTGGGGCACGGGGTATAGAAGCCGGACGTGGTCGCGATCATGTAGACCTGATCCAGCTCGACGGCCACGGACTTGGCCGGCACCGCTTTATTGAGGGCGACACTCATGGGACCCAGGATGGCGTTGATGCTAAAGTCACTCTGGACCGGGAGGATCTTCCCCTCATCGAGGTAGTCGAAGGCTTCGCCCTCTTGTGCGATTGCGTCGGAGGGTTCCCGCTCCGTTCCGCTCGAGTCGAAGAATCGGTGGGGGGCGGACCGACTTGGAACGGAGACGTTTTGGTTCGCTGGCACCGACGGCGTGTTGGTCGATGGAGTATAGCACTCGATCTGGATCGGTGCTCCGGCCGTGTCCCGCCCGACGACGGTGTAGTCGTAGTTGGGGCAGTTCGTGACCATGTCTGAGAGCTCCGTGCGGTTACAGCCGCAGGCGGTGTAGAGGCGCTTCAAGACGTTCTTGTAGTGGAAAGTTTCACTCTCCTGAGAGGCGTCGGTTAAGCAGTCCGTTGTCGCGGTGTAGCTTCTTGAAAGGACCTCGAGGTGGAACGGCGTTGTGGTGGACTGGGTTTTAAGGTGCTCAACACAAGCGTAGTCTTTTTTGAGTTGGGCCAGGCCCTCCGCATAACCCCCAGAGGAAGTCCCGGTCGTTCCCCCACCCGTGCTCGGAATGTTCGAAGGGCAAATGTAGTAGAGCTGCGGGTAGTTCAGGTAGACGAGAGGGTTTTGGAGGCGCTCGAGTTCAACCGTCTGGTAGAGGGATTGGAGCGTCGTCAAGGCCGCTGGCTTGGCGGCCTGATCGCGGACGCACTGGTTCTCGAGGCAGCAGTCGAAGCCTCGGGCACGGCAGCTGGTGGTATCACAGGTCCCACTTCCGCTATTGGTCGAGTAGTTCGGGTCCACTTGCAGGCCCAACCCCTCGGTGTTGACGTTGGGTCCTGGAACTTGGTCGATGCTCAGGCGCTCCACTCGGAAGAGGCGCACACTGTTCGCTAAGAGCATGCTTGAACACAGAGGACAGATCTGCGCTGGGGCATAGTAGATCCGGTTCGCCGGAGGAGTGCCCGGATCTGGGACGTAGGAGTCTCCTCGGCTGCTGCGGACTCTCGCCGGGAGATTGCAGAGCGATGAGGAGTTGGGCTCATCTTGAAAGTCGACCCGGAGGATTCGCACCGTGCGTTTGGCCTTGAAGTCGTAGTAGGAAATCGGCACCGTTCGCGACCGGAGCTCGTGCCGGACTCCACCGACGCTTACCGTGGCGACTAAACAGTAGTCTCGACTTGCGAAGTTGTTCTCGTCGGCGAGGTAGGTCTCAACGGGTGTTCCCACGAGGTAGGCGGAGTTAAGATTTGAAACGTTGATGGTGATGCTCGGAGCAAGGTCCCCAAGAAAATTCCAGGAGAGTGCAGTGGGGCCGGTGGCCGTCGCGCCCCCGGTGGTTCCGCCGGTGGTTTCGGAGTTCTCAAGATTCCCCTTGCTCACCGTCGGTGAGGGCATGCACGAAGCAAGGAAAAAGAGTGTGAGAATGAGGTACCGGACGTCCATGTGAATGGTATGCTCCCGCATTCATTTTCGGAGGTTCTTCTGATCAGCTTTATTGTACCGGGTGCGGGGTAGAATGTGCCCCTAGGGCGCAAGTTGCCGGATTCTCCGAAAACTCAACTCCGTTGCTCGGGTGGCCTGCCGAAAATTAGAGGCGACTTAGCGGCCGAAGTACCGGGTCTGCGCTGCCACGGGCTGGTAGGCAGAGAGAGGGCTCGCGGGACCGAAGGCTTCGCCGGGCCGGTATCCCGGCGTCGGAGCGTAGAACCCATAGGCGCCGTGAAAGCGGGCGTTGGTCAGGATCTGGTCGGCAACCCCCATCGGTGCAGACCCCCCACTAAAAGGGCCCTGGGTGTAGGGGTAGGGGTTCGTCACTGGCGTCGTTGGAGCGTTGGCGCGGAGAACTTGACCGAGAACGTCTCCGAGGAGCTGAGCGCCTCCGGCGATGTAGGCGTCTCGAATGCGGGCCTCATCGTGCCCTCCATCCGGTGCTGTGGTTGGGCCATCCACCACCGGGGCCGGTGCATTGTTCGTTCTCACAGTGTTGGGAGTCGGATTGAAGAAGGCACAGAGGGTGCGCTCGACTTGGGCCGTCTTCTGTTTGTTCTCATCCTCGCAGTACTCCCGCGCCTCTTCTTCCGCCGTGGGGGTCGGAGCGTAGAGGATGGCAATCGCCATCGTGTCGCTCACGGTGAGAAGCGCATTGCGCGGAATGAGATTGGCGACCTCACCCTCGCACTGGTCGATGGTGCTGACCTGGGAGCTGCATTTCTCTGACCACTTGAGGAGGGCAAAATTTCTGATGGTCATCTGGTCTCGGTTCTCCGAACCGATGCGCTCTTTCAGAAGATTGAGCTGCAGGATCTTGTCGGAGAGGACGGCGGTGTCGTCGGCCATTTGCCCGTAGCAGGCATCGGTCAAGGAACCGGTGGTTTTGAGTTCGTTCTGGCAGGCGACTTCCTGGGCCTGGATGCGGTCTGCAAAGGTGGCGCTGGCCCCGGAGGCGTTCAGAAGATCCTGGAGTGCTTGGATGCCGGAGTTCCGGTTCGCGGCGTCGAGGAACCCTTTGCACTCCTTGGCGGCGGCGTAGGAACTCTTGGCCTGAGTGCATTTCGCGATCTGTTCGGCCGGGAGTGTTCCGAGGCGCGTGCGGTAGTTTTCCCAGGCGATGGAGATCTGGCTTTGGACCGAGTACTGGGATCGAAGTCGGGCGTCACCCAGGGTCACGTAGAGTTGGTTCGCCAGAATCTTGACACTTTTCTCTTTCCGGAGGTCCCGGATTCGTTCGACGAACGTGAGCCCCGGCCGGTAATCAAAATCATCGAGCCGTCGGATGGCATTGAGATGGTCTCGGGACATGACATCGTTACTGTCGATGGCCGCGAACGCGGCCGTGAGTTCGGCTTGCATTTGGATGAACGAGTACCCGGCCTCACCGTCGGCAGCACCCCGGCGCCGGATCGTCAGCAGATCGCGCCAGCTCTGGATCTGCGAAGGAGTCGCCTCGGCGGAGTTTATGAGAGCGAGGAGCTCGCGAGCGGCTTCGCTCCCGGGCCGGAAGACCCGCGGGTTACAGGCGTCATTGCGGGATTTATTTTCATCCTTACAGAGGTCCCGCAAGAGGTTGGTGAGCTCTTGCTGAGAGGAGCGCCGGTTCTCCGGGGCCTCCCGGATCTTCTGCAGAAGCTGCGTGCCGTTGCCGTTGAGTTCAGTGGAGAGGATGAGCTCGAGAGACTGAGCGGTCTCGAGACTCTGCACGAAGTTGAGTCCTCCGGCGCGGGCCGCTTGGGGACCCCGGGCCTCGGCCTGGGCCTTGCTGGCCTCGACTTCTGCCACGAGCTTTTTGATTCCCTCAGCGACGGCGAGCTCGGCGCGGAGTTTCTCCAGCTGGGCCTCGATGGTCGACTGATCTTGGCAGAGCTTTCCTTCGAGGAAGCTTCGGTCCCGGACGACGGCCGACCCGAGGATGTCGTTCACGGTTTTCGTCCGGCAGTCGTTGATAGGTTTCTGCGAGAGTGTCCGCTCCGAGGCCTGGAGGATGTTGGCGAGGTTGCCGCACAGGAGCGGACTCGCGAAACTAAGAGGAATAGCGGCGATAAGTAAAAGCACTATCATCTTTGAGAGTTTCGGAGAGATGAGTTGAGAACTTAAGATGCGGAGTCTTTTGCTCAGAGATCTCGTCTAGCCGTGCCCCGAACTCATAAAAACTTCGTCGTAGTTGATGAACTTCTGCGAAGCCCCGAGGGAGAGGAAATAGTCCTCGGCGATCTTCATGCAGTCGTCGAGGTTCTGCGTGGCGAAGACCAGACCTCTAAAGTGCGCCGCGTGTGGAAAGCCGGCCGCGAACCAGACGATGAGCTTCCGGACCTGGACTAAAATGGTCCGCTCCTCCCGGAAAGTCTCCTCGCAGTAGTGGCGCAGACGCTGGACCACTTCCCAATAATCTTCGCCGAGGAAGATCGAGCGCTTCTGGGAGGCATAGGTTGGATCCAGGGACTCAAGAAAAATAAACGGATTCCTGAGCGCACCTCGAGCGATCATCAGAGCATCGCACCGGGTGGTCTTCAGTCGCTCGGAGACTCCGTACGGGTGGTGCAGGTCACCGTTACCGATCAGGGGAAGCTTCTTCTCGTCGTTCAATGCTTCCAGAAAGTCCCAGTCCGCAAGCCCCGTGTACTGCTGCGTCCTGGTGCGGCCGTGGACTGCGACCCATTCGATGCCCGCGTTCTGGGCGACCTGAATGACGTCCCGAGCGTTGCGCGAGTTTGCGTCCCAGCCCGTCCGGATTTTTATCGAGAGAGGCACTTTCATCCGTGCGCGCATCCCTTCGAAGAGGGGAGCGAGGGATTCGATCTCCTTCATCAGGGCCGAGCCGCCACCCTTGCTTACAACTTTATTCACCGGGCAACCCATGTTGATGTCGAGGAACTTAGGGCCAAAGCTCTCGGCGACCTCTGCCGCCCGGGCCATGGACTCGGGGTCTTCCCCAAAGAGCTGGATCCCGACGTTGCGCTCGAGGGGGTGGATCTTAAGCATCTCAAGAGTGCGCTCGTTGCCGTAGTTGATGCCATGGCAGGAGATGAGCTCGGAGACCGTGCCTCCGGCGCCCAGGTCTTCCATCAGGAGGCGGTACGGAATATTACAGATCCCTGCCATCGGGGCCAGGATCAGGCGGGAATCAAAGTGGATCGCCCCAAGCTTGAGGGGTGTGGCGTGCTTTCTGAAGGTCTCAATTTTCTGAAATAGCTTCTCGGAAAAGGGACGCAGGTTTTTCATAAGGGCGTAGTTGTATATGCTGCAGCAAGTGTTGTAAACAGGCCCGCCAGGCGAATAGAATTTATTCCATGAAGCACGTAATTTTTGACTGCGACGGGACCCTGGTGGATACTTCGGGCCCAAGGTACAAGCTCTTTCCAGGGATTCGGGATTTCCTCGAGGCCCACGCTCGGGAGTGCGCCTTTTACGTCTGGACCGCTCGCGACCGGAGCTCTACCTTGCGCATCTTAAAAGAGCTCGACATCGCCGCATTTTTTGATGGAGTTTCGACTCCTGATGACGCTCCCCCCAAGCCAAATACTCAAGGACTCTACGACCTGGTTGGGAACTCTCCCCGGAATTTGGTGTGTGTGATCGGCGACAGTAGAAATGACATGCTGGGAGCGAAGGCGTTCGGGGTGCTCGCGATCGGCGCGACCTGGAATCCGGAGGTAAGGCCTACGCATTTGACCGAGGCAGGGGCGGATTTTATCGTGTCTCATCCCTCCGAATGTAGTACGCTCATACGGCCCAAACCCAAAGCGGAGTAGTCCATGTTTGATAATCTTAGTGAGAAGTTTTCGGATGCGTTTCGCGCACTCCGAGGCACGAATAAAATTTCTGAAGACAACGTCGAAGAAACCTTAAAGCAGGTGAAGACCGCGCTCCTTGAAGCGGATGTGAATTTCAAGGTCGTCAAAGAGTTCGTGGAGAAAGTGAAGGCCCAGGCCCTCGGCGAAAAAGTCCTCCGCGGAGTGGAGCCGGGCCAGCAGTTCGTGAAGATCATGCACGACGAGCTCGCCGCCCTCATGGGTGGGGAGAACTCGGAGCTGAACCTGAAGCGACCACCGGTCATCCCGATCCTCATCGTCGGTTTGAACGGTGCCGGGAAAACCACTTTCGCTGGGAAGCTCGCGCTCCATCTTCGGAATAAGTCCAAGAAAGAGGTGCTCCTTATTCCTGCTGATAACTTCCGGCCCGCGGCGAAGGATCAGCTCATCACTCACGCCAAAAATCTCGGTGTGGACTACTTTGATTCTGACCTATCCATGAAACCCGTGGATATCGTCCGTAAAGGTCTGGAGGAGGCGAGGCGCCTCCATAAAGAGATCGCCATCATCGACACCGCCGGGCGCCTTCAGATCGACGAGGAGCTCATGGCCCAACTGGTGGACGTTCGGAAGTCCCTGGATCACCCCGAGGTGCTGATGGTGGCCGATGCCATGACGGGCCAGGAAGCGGTGAACGTTTCGAAAGTTTTCCACGAGAAAGTGGGCCTCACCGGCATCGTACTCTCGAAAATGGACTCCGATGCGCGCGGGGGGGCGGCGCTGTCGATCCGGTACGTCACCGGAGTTCCTATTAAGTTCATTTCCGTAGGTGAGAAAATGAAGGACCTTGAGCCGTTCCATCCGGACCGGCTCGCCAAGCGTATCCTTGATATGGGTGACGTTGTCTCCTTGGTCGAGAAGGCCGAGGAAGCGATCAACCAAGACGACGCCATGGGCATGATGGCCAACCTCGAGCGCGGAAAGTTCACCATCAATGACTTCGTAAAACAGATGGAAACCATCAATCGTCTCGGTTCCTTCGGGTCCATCCTTAAAATGATCCCTGGCATGGGCGGAGCCCTTCGGCAGATGGGTGACCTCTCGCCGGCCGAAAATGAGATGAAGAAAATGCGCGTCATTATCAACTCCATGACAAAGAAAGAGCGGGAGGAAGTATCCATTGTGGACGGATCGCGTCGTAAGCGCATCGCCGCAGGCTGTGGCCAATCAGTTCAAGAAGTGAATCAGTTCCTGGAGCGTTTCGATCAGATGCGTCAGATGATGGTAGGCATGATGGGTATGATGAAGGGTGGTGGTCTCCCCAACATTCCAGGCATGGGGCCTGTGAAGGGTTTCCGCCAGGCACCTCAGCATCAAAATCAGCAGGTTTTTGGTCAACAAGACAAAAAGAAGCCTAAGTCTCCCTTTGGGAAAAAGTATTTCTAAAGTGAAGTCTTTGACTTCACAGGCCATGTGAACTATAAATGCTTAAATTTTTTTCCGTGAATCTATAGGAGATTTCCAAAATGGTAAAAATCAGAATGGCCCGTGGTGGTCGTAAGAACCGTCCTGTTTATACAATCGTCGCTACCAATTCGCGCGCTCCACGGGACGGTGAGTTCCTCGAGAAGCTGGGCCAGTACGATCCAAAAGCTACTGAAACGATTAAGTCAGTTAACATCGAAGCCATCAAAACTTGGATCTCCAAGGGCGCTCAGATGTCTGATACCGTAAGAACATTGCTCAAAAATAACAACATTAAGTTATAATGCTGTTAACCCCGTGCTCGGGCCGCTTTAGCGGACAACGGGGGGTAAACCTTTTC
>JAIYDL010000023.1 GCA_027487515.1 Pseudomonadota bacterium | reverse complement strand
ATCTCGAACCTGGAAGTCAAGCTCACTTGCGGCGAAGGTAGTGCCAGGGGAACTTGGTGTCAGAATAGCAAGATGCACCCTCTATTTATAAAAAAGCCCTCGAAAGAGGGCTTTTTTTTTGCCCTTTTTGAATGGAAAATCCATTGGAATGATTTTTACACCCTGGCACATAAGACTTTTTAAACGTCTTACATTTCTCCTAGTCCCTTACACACTTCTTAGAATTGGTTTTTGCTTTTACCATTACAACATTTACAAGGAATTTAGCGCCGAGGAGCTCTTTTATAGCTTTTTCCTTGGTTTGCGTTTTGATTTTGCGGCCATTTGTCTGCTGAACGTTGCCATCGTGTTACTGGCTCTTATTCCGAGTGGTCATCAACGGTTTTTGGTAGGGGAGCGGGTCGTGTTCACTTTTGTGAACTCTTTGGGATTCGTCATGACTCTGAATGACTACGAGCTTTATCTTTTTATGGGGAAAAGGCTTAGTTCAGATATTTTTGCTGTCACGGGGGATATATTTCAGCAGCTTCCCCAGGTCGCACTCTATTATTGGTACTTTCCATTTGTGACGATTGCTTTAGGCCTCTCCGTTTATTTTATTGATAAAAGTCTGATTAAACTACGGGCCTCTATTCTAAGCTGGACTCAGTTGTGGATTGGCGGGGTCCTCACGGTGGGACTAGTTTTTATCGGTATTCGTGGGGGATTTCAAAATAAATCCATTAATGTTCAGTCTGCTTTCGTCCAGGGAAAAAATGAGCTTGGGCACCTCGTCCTTAATTCCCCTTATCATTTTTTTAGAACATTTAAGAGTAAGCGTATCGACCGGATCCGTTTCTTTTCAAAAGACGAAGATGCCAAGAAACTCCTTTTGGAATCTCGCTCTTTCACCTCGAGATTCAAGGCCCCTGGGATGTTCAATGTCGTTCTTCTCATCCTTGAAAGTTTTTCCCAAGAATACGTAGAGAATGGGTACGCCCCATTTCTGAGTTCACTCACTAAGAAGAGTCTCTATTTTGATCGCCACTTGGCGAATGGTCGACGCTCCATTGAGGTTCTGCCCTCAGTCCTCTGTGGTCTTCCCTCTCTCATCGATGATCCTATTAGTAAGTCTCCTTTTTCGGGAAATCGGTTTACCTGCTTCCCTAAGATCCTTAAGGACGCTGGGTATCAAAACTTTTTCTTCCATGGTGGATCCAGAGGAACCATGGGCTTCGAGGCGTACACTCTCTCGAATGGGTTTGATCGCTATTTCTCCCGCGAGGATTACCCGGGTCATGATGATTACGATGGTCATTGGGGGATCTATGATGGGCCGTACTTAAAGTTCGTGGCCGACAAGATCAGCGACATGAAGAAGCCCTTTCTGGCGGGAGTTTTTACGTTGAGTTCACATCAGCCCTACTCTGTCCCAGCGAACTTTCAAGGGCGCTTTCCCAAAGGTACCCTGGAGATCCATGAAAGCATTGGTTACACGGATTTTGCCCTCAAGGAATTCTTTGCGAGAGTCGAAGGCCAGCCTTGGTTTAAAGAAACCATTTTTGTCATCACTGCTGATCACACTCAAAAACGCGAAACAAAGAAATTTAAGAACATGGTTGGGGCATTTCGAGTACCCTTACTGATTTACGCGCCTGGACTAAATCTTTCGAAGGTAGATAAGGTTACACAACATTCGGATATTCCTGCGACTATTCTTGATATGCTCGGCCTTGATATAGGAAACCTCCCACTTGTTGGGGGAAGTGTCTTTTCACAAGATCAAGGAATGGCCTTGAATTTTTCAGATGGGCGGAGCTACTTCATCATTCGAGGTACGGAAGTTCAAAAAATTGATAAGTCCGGTACCGGGGAGACCTACTATTTAAACTGGTCTTCAGGGGAGCTCAGGTCTGTTCAGAACAGTGACCTCTCCTTAGTGAAGGCCAGTACTCAGTATTTCATTAATGGCCTTCTCGATAACAATTTATCTCCATAGCGCTGAGCCCAAACGATTGTCCAACTCGATCCTTCGAGATAGATTAAATCGTTATTTTTATTCAAAAATGGGGTTATCATGCAGCCTTTGGCCTCCCACGTAGACACCAGTTCAAATGAGTTTCAAGCGAATGCTGAATTTAACCGTGGTTTAGCTACGGAGCTAAAGAAGAAAATAGAAAATGTTCGGCTCGGTGGTGGAGATGATGCGGTTAAAAAGCATCGAGGGCGTAAGAAGCTTCTTCCACGTGAGCGAATCGAGAAGATTCTAGATCCTGGTTCACCGTTCCTCGAGTTCTCTGCTCTCGCGGCAGAGGCGGTCTACGATGAAGATGTCCCGGGTGCCGGGATGGTCACAGGGATTGGACTTGTCCATGGGGTTGAGTGCTTGTTTGTCGCCAACGACGCTACAGTGAAAGGAGGAACCTACTTTCCACTCACTGTGAAAAAGCACCTGCGGGCACAAGAGATTGCTCTCGAGAATCGCCTCCCATGTATTTACTTGGTGGATTCCGGTGGTGCATTCCTTCCCAAGCAGGATGAAGTTTTTCCAGATAAGGAACACTTCGGACGGATCTTTTTTAATCAAGCTCAGATGTCTTCCCGAGGGATTCCCCAGATCGCAGTCGTCTGTGGCTCTTGTACCGCTGGAGGCGCTTACGTTCCTGCCATGAGTGATGAGACGATAATCGTCAAAGGAAACGGAACGATTTTCCTGGGAGGACCCCCGCTCGTAAAGGCTGCCACGGGAGAAGAGGTGAGTGCGGAGGACCTGGGAGGGGCAGAAGTTCACACCTCTCGGTCAGGAGTCGCCGATCACTTTGCGGAGACAGAAGAAGAAGCACTGGAGCACGCGCGGCACATTGTGAGGACCTTAAACTATAAATCCAAGCACCCTGGTAAGTTCATTAAAGATGAAGTGAAGGCACCCATCTACAAGACGGAAGAGATCTACGGCATCATCCCTCGGGACACGCGCAAACCCTTCGACGTGCGTGATGTGATTTCCCGACTCGTAGACGGGTCAGAGTTCCAAGAGTTCAAAGAACGCTACGGTACGACTCTGGTCACCGGGTTCGCAAAGATTCACGGTTACCTCGTCGGGATCGTGGCCAACAACGGGATCCTCTTTTCAGAGTCCTCTCAGAAGGCGGCGCACTTCGTGGAGCTCTGCGGTCAGCGAAAGATCCCGCTGGTCTTCCTTCAGAACATCACCGGGTTCATGGTGGGGAAACAGTATGAGAACGAAGGAATTGCAAAGCACGGTGCCAAGTTCGTGACTGCTGTTTCCACGGTGCAAGTTCCGAAGTTTACGGTGGTGATCGGTGGCTCATTCGGCGCCGGAAACTACGGCATGTGCGGTCGGGCCTTTGGCCCGCGCTTTCTTTTCATGTGGCCCAACTCTCGGATTTCGGTGATGGGTGGGGAGCAGGCGGCGAATGTCCTGGCCACGGTGAAGCAGGATGGTCTCCGTCTTTCTGGCAAGCCACTCATGAGTGATGATGAGCTCGCGAAGTTTAAACAACCGATTCTGGATAAGTACGAGCGTGAGGGATCTCCTTACTACTCCTCGGCCCGACTTTGGGACGACGGGGTCATCGATCCGGCGCAAACCAGAGATGTGCTCGGTCTCTGTCTAAGTGTAACCCATAACGAAGAATTCCCAGACCCAAGATGGGGCGTCTTCAGGATGTAGGCATGATGAAATACCTTGAGATCGTTGCGAAAGAGAATGGGGTGACTGAAGTTTGGCTCAATAGACCTGAACTTCATAATGCGTTTAACGCCGAACTCATTGAAGAAATGATTTCCGCCTTTGAAGGCTTTACGAATGAGAGGCTCATCGTTCTCTCTGGTCGCGGGACGAGCTTTTGTGCCGGGGCAGACCTTAACTGGATGAAGGCGATGAAGAACTACTCGAAGGAAGAAAACTTTCGCGATTCGAAGCGGCTCGCTCGGATGTTCTCTGCGGTTAACGACTGCGACGTCCCGGTTCTGGGGCGAGTGAATGGGCCTGCCCTCGGGGGAGGCGTAGGCCTCGTGAGTGTCTGCGACTACGTCGTGGCAACCACTGCGGCCTCATTCGGATTCACTGAAGTTCGTCTGGGTCTCATCCCGGCCGTCATCTCTCCGTACTGTGTCGCCAAGATCGGAGAGTCGAACGCTCGGGCGTGGATGATCTCGGGAGAGCGTTTCTTCGGAGAAGAGGCCAAACGACTGGGTCTGATCCATGAAGTATGCTCGGCCGAGGATCTAGACCTGAAGACCGAAGAAGTGAAGAAGAAGTTTCTGGCGGCGGGGCCAGAAGCTGCGAAAGAGGCCAAGCGCCTGGTTCGCGGAGTCGTTCGGAATCTTAAGGATGCTGAGGATTTTACCTGCCAGATGATCGCTGACCGGCGTGTGAGCGCCGAAGGGCAAGAGGGCATGCGCGCGCTCTTGGAAAAAGACAAACCAGCCTGGATGAAAAAATGAAAATTAAAAAGATCCTTGTTGCGAACCGTGGAGAGATTGCACTCCGGGTGCTTAAGACGGCCCGAGAGATGGGCATCAAGGTCGTGACCGTGTTCGCGGATGACGACCGAAGACTTCCGCATGCGCTGTACGCTGACGAGTCGTACTCCCTGGGAAGTGGCTCCCTCCATGATACCTACCTCAATAAAGCGAAACTCATCGCGGTCGCGAAAGAATGCGGTGCCGATGCGATTCACCCTGGCTACGGCTTTTTGTCCGAGAACGAAGAGTTTGCTCGGATGGTGGAGGCGGCGGGGGTCATCTTCATTGGCCCAACCCCGGAGTCCATCGTTCTCATGGGTGATAAGATCGGTTCAAAGAAAGCCCTGGAGAAGATTCACATCCCGTTGACTCCCGGATACCACGGAGACGATCAGAGTGAGGACACGCTTTCTCGAGAAGCAAAGAAGATCGGCTACCCGGTGCTCATCAAGGCGTCTGCAGGCGGCGGCGGGAAAGGGATGCGCATCGTGCACCAGGATTCGGAACTTCTTGAGGCGATCCGAGGGGCGAAATCAGAGGGACTCAAGTCCTTCTCCAGCGACCGCGTTCTGATTGAAAAGTATGTCTTGAATCCACGCCACATCGAAGTTCAGCTGATGTCTGATACTCACGGGAACCACCTCCATTTCTTTGAGCGAGAGTGTTCCATCCAGCGCCGCTACCAAAAGGTCGTCGAAGAGACGCCAGCGCCGAACATGAGTCAAGAGCTTCGGCTTCGGATCTGTGAAACAGCGGTGGAGATCGCGCGGGGGATTAACTACCGTGGTGCTGGAACCGTCGAGTTCATCATGGCCCAGGACGGTGCGTTCTACTTCATGGAGATGAACACGAGGCTTCAGGTTGAGCATCCTGTGACCGAAATGGTGACGGGACATGACCTTGTGAAGTACCAGATTCTCGTCGCTCAAGGAGACCGCCTTCCCGTTCGGCAAACGGAGATCCAGCAGAAGGGATCGGCGATCGAGTGCCGGATCTACGCGGAAGACCCGGATCAGAATTTCATGCCCTCGATTGGAAAAATTGAGAGGATCGGAGCTCCTGGCCTTCGGGATGTCCGGCTCGACTGCGGTTTCCTCGATGGGACCGAGGTCGGTGTGAACTACGACCCCATGCTCGCGAAGCTTGTGGTCTGGGGTGAAACTCGGGAGATTGCGATCGAGAAGAGTATCCATAGCCTTAACGAGGTCCTCTTCCTTGGAGTTAAAACAAACCGGGACTATTTGAAACGGATCCTTTCGCACCCGAAGTTCGTTGCTGGGAAGACGCACACGCATTTTATCCCTGACAATAAGGACGACCTTCTTCCCCGCGCGCACACGGCCCAGGACCGGGCCGACCTGATTGCGGCGCTGAGTTTCGCTGAACGACGGATGACGACGGCGGCAGCGGCGTCGTCGCACGGAACGGCTTCGTCAACCCCATGGACCGCACTCGCGGGATTCAGGAACTAATTATGGAAAAGACTTTCATCATCGATGGCCAAGAATTTCGTGTCCAGGATTTCAAGGCAACGGCCGAGGTCGTGGCGTTTAGTCTCGAAGGAATAAAGTATCAGTATAGCCTCGTGACCCGAGAGGGTCCGGAATTTATTCTTGACCGGGGCACCCGGATCCACGCAGCGGTGAGTTCCGCGAACCGTGACGGAGAGAGTGTCATCATCGCCAATGGCGTTGAGGCCCTAGGATCGATCGGGGGGAAGAAGATCAAGAAGGATCGAGCGGCCGTTGGAAGCTTAGCGGCTCCGATGCCTGGGAAGATCTTTAAGGTCCTTCGGGGTCCCGGTGAAGAGGTGAAGAAAGGGGAGCCGATTCTGATCCTTGAAGCGATGAAAATGGAGCACTCGATCCGCTCCGATAAGGACGGGAAAGTGAAGAAGATTTGCTACCAAGTCGGGGAGCTCGTCCAGGGAGGGGCCATTCTCGCGGAGGTCGACGGATGATTCGGATCGTAGAGGTAGGTCCTCGGGATGGACTTCAGAACGAAAAGACGATCCTCGGCACCGAGGAAAAGTTCCGTTTCATCGAGCTTCTGGTTGGGGCCGGGTTAAGATCGATCGAGGTCACGAGCTTTGTGAAGGCCCCGGCCATTCCCCAGATGGCAGACGCTGTCGAGCTGTATACCCAAGTCAGTCGTGCCCTCCCCGAAACCGTTGCGTTCCCGTGCCTCGTTCCAAACCTCAAGGGCTATGAGACAGCACGGAGCTTGGGGGTAAGAGAAATTGCCGTGTTCACCGCCACCTCGGACACGTTCACGAAAAAGAACATTAACGCGACCATCGACGAGAGTTTCCTGCGGATCTCCGAAGTCGCCGAGGTCGCCAAACGAGACGGAGTCAGGGTCCGGGGCTACGTCTCAACCGCCTTCGGGTGTCCCTACGAGGGGGCCGTGGACCTGAAGAAAGTCATCAGTGTCACGAAGCGCCTCTTTGACCTCGGGGTTTACGAAGTCTCGGTCGGTGACACCATCGGCGTGGCCGTCCCGGCGCAGGTCCGGGCGACCATCAGAGCTCTGAAGAGTGAGTTCCCGATCGGTCAACTGGCGATGCATTTTCACGACACCCGCGGCCTCGCACCTACGAACATCTATGTTTCGCTCGAGGAAGAGATCACGACCTTTGACGCCTCCGCAGGAGGTCTCGGGGGGTGCCCCTACGCGAAGGGCGCAACAGGGAACGTCGCCACAGAAGATGTGTGCTACCTTCTGAGCTCCCAGGGCCTTGAGACGGGTATCGATATCAAGAAACTGGCCGAGGCTTCGCGCTTCATTCTTTCTAAGCTTCACCGACAGACGGATTCGAAGTTTCTTAGAGCCTTTTTTAACACGGGGATTGTATGAGCTTCTACCTCAATGCCTTCTCGGACCTTCTCGTGGAGAAAAAATCCCACACTCTCTGGGTGAGCCTCAACCGACCGGAGGCCAGCAATGCCTACTCCAGTGGTATGGTGAAGGCGCTGGTTGAAGTTCTGCGATTCGCGGATGTCGACACGGAGATTCGGGTGATCGTCATCACGGGGGCCGGCCGGAATTTCTGCGCCGGAGGCGATCTCAAGGCCATGCGCGGGAAGTCCGGAATGTTCGCCGGGGAGTCGAACCAACTGCGAGAAGCCTACGAGGCCGGGATCCAGCAGATTCCCCTGACCTTTGCGCAGCTCCGGACGCCCGTGATCGCGATGGTCAACGGAGCCGCCGTCGGTGCGGGCTGCGATCTCGCGGCGATGTGCGATCTGCGGATCGCGGCGACGGAAGCGGTGTTCGCAGAAACGTTTGCGCGAGTCGGGCTTGTGCCTGGAGACGGCGGAGCATTTTTTCTCACGAGACTGATTGGGTTCGGCAAGGCGATGGAAATGTTTCTGACGTGTCGAACTGTTGCTGCCGAAGAAGCTCTTAAGATCGGACTGGTGAATCAAGTGGTGCCTCGCGAGGACCTGAAGGTAAAGACGCAGGAACTCACCGAGCAGCTTGCTTCTCTGCCGCCGATTGCCCTACAGATGACGAAGAGAGCGGTGACTCATGCCTACCGCAGTGATCTTCCGGCCCATCTCGAGCTCATGGCCGCCTACCAAGGAATCACACAAAGATCGTCGGACCACTTCTTGGCGCTCGATGGGATGATTGAGCAAAAGAAGCCGACGTTCGGGCACCTCTAAAAAATAATTTTTGACAACTCGTAGCGCGACCTAAAGAATTAAGGAATATGAAAATCCTTCCTCTGCTCATCGCGCTCGCCGTGCTCACTAGTTGTACGACGATCCATTTCCGCTCGAATAACTCTATCCCAGTGACCTTCGAGGGAAACCCGGCCCATAAGAAGGAAGTGAACATCGTTGGGCACAGGCCATTCTATTTTTGGGGAATCGAGCCCGAAGAGCACGAGGTCTTCATCGACGAGGAAGTCCGGAGCGCGGGCCACGACAGCATCTCGAAGCTCATCATCTACGAGCACAAGGATCCCACGGACATTCTCATTTCCTTTCTCACCTTCGGATTCTACCTTCCGCGGGGATTCACCATCACTGGCTTCACGTCTGGGAATTCACTCCCGGACGAGCTGGACGACGAACTAAAAGCACGACCATAAAATTTGACCGTCAGGAAGGGGTCTTCCACGGATGGAAATTATAAAGGCCAAGGATGGCCTTTTTTTGTTATTTCTTTAGCTGCCGGACTCTTCGATTCCAGAGAGGCTTCGTCACTGCGTTGAACCAAACGAAGAAGCCTCCGAAGCAGAAAGCGAGCGTTGAGACAGCGGCGTCGGCCGTGAAGGCGCTGTTGGCAAGCGCCATGACCGTGAACATGAGGAACCCAAGCCCTCCGAAGCAGCCGGTCATCATGAGCGTCAGCTTGAAGGTGATGGGGTCTGCGGGTGCCGGTCTTAGGAACGAGAAAGGCCACCAGATGAAGTCTTGATCCGAAAGCCAGCCGTGAAACGTGGTGAGAAGGTCGAGGAGTTTCATGAGCGGAGCGAGTCCCGGAGGTTGCCGAAGAAGCTGGTCTTGAACTCCTTCACCTCGACCTCCGACATGTCACCGAAGTTCGTCCGATCGAGTTCCTTGTAGCACTGGGTGAGCTCGTTGACGAAGCGGGACTTGAACCGTGGAATCATTTTACCGTAGAGCTTTCGCTCTTTCGCGTGTGTCATGATGAGTTTCTTCCTTGCGCGGGTGATGCCGACGTAGCACAGCCTGCGTTCTTCATTGGTGTCTGAATTTTCTGTGATGGTCTTCTTGTGCGGGAGGAGATCTTCTTCCATTCCCACTAAGAAGACGTAATCGAATTCTAAGCCTTTCGAGGCGTGGAGGGTCATGAGTGTGACTTCGTTCTTTTTGAACCCATCACCGGGGGCCTGCGTGTCGTGGGCGTCGGCCAGGAGGAGGCGCTCCACGAAATTCTGGAGATTCGCCTCTTCGCCGTAGCGGTCTTGGAAGCGGTCGGCGGTGAGCAGGAAGTTCTTCACGTCTTCTTTTTTTCGGGCCGCGAGCTTCACCTGGTCGTAGCTCTTGTCGATGAAGTCGTAGTAGTGGAGCTCGTCGATGAGGTTCGTGATGGCACCCAGTAACGACTGCTCGTTGAAGACGCGCTGGTACTTCTTGATGAGATCCATGAAGTTCTTGATGCCGTCGTGTTCCTCTTCATCCCCGAGGACCTGATACAGGTGCCGCTTCTGCTCCGTGGCCTTGTCCAGGTTCTTGTGAAGCGTGACGGATCCGATCCCGCGGTTTGGGACATTCAGGATTCGCCGGAGTGCGAGTTCGTCCCGAGGGTTCTGGATCAGAGTGAGGAAGGCGATGAGGTCCTTGATTTCTTTTTTCTCGTAGAACTTTTGGCCCCCGATGATGGCGTAGGGGACCTGACTGATGCGGAGTTGGTCTTCGAACGGGGGGACTTGAGTGTTCGACCGGTAAAGGATCGCGATCTCCGAGAGGGGAACGCCGTGGGACTGGAGCTTGATGATCTCTTCCACGACGATCGCAGCTTCGTGGTCGGCTTCTCCGGCGGCCCAGAGCTCTGGCCGGTGGCCTTCCATCTGCGCGGTCCGCATGGTCTTCTCTTTCCGCTGACTGCTGAGTCGGATGACCTGGTTGGCGAGGTCGAGGATCGGAAAAGTGGAGCGGTAGTTCTCCTCGAGTTTGATCACCTTGGTGTTGGAGAACTGCTTTTCGAAATTAAGGATGTTAGAAATGTCTGCGCCACGGAATCCGTAGATCGCCTGATCGTCGTCGCCAACCACGCAGATGTTCTGGTGCGTACTGGTGAGGCCCTGGATGAGTTCGAACTGGAGAGCATTCGTATCCTGGTACTCATCGATCATGATGTAGCGGAAGCGCTCTGAATACTTCTTGGCGACGTCGGGGAAACCGCGGAAGAGTTTGACGACGAGGAAGAGGATGTCGTCGAAGTCGAGGGCGTTATAGAAGCGGAGTTTCTCCTGGTAGAAATGGTAGACGTATTCGGTGGCGCCGTCGTAGTTGTTCTCCGGGTCGTAGTGCTTGGACTTCGGGAATTCTTCGGCGGAGACGCCTTGGTTTTTCAGGAACCCGATCTTCGACATGATCGTTCCGCGATCGTAGGACTTGTTAGACCGGTAGTTCTTCAGCCCCTCTCGGATGATGCTCGTCTGATCGGCCTGGTCGTAGATGGTGAAGAGATTATTGTATCCCAGGTGATGGATGTCTTCGCGGAGGATGCGAATCCCGAGAGAATGGAAGGTGGAGAGTGTGATCCCTTTCCGCTGACGGGAGTCGACTAGGTGGGAGACTCGCTCCTTCATCTCAGCGGCGGCCTTATTGGTAAAACTCACGGCCAGGATCGACTTCCCGGGGATGCGCAGATTCGTGAGCATGTGGGCGATTCGATAGGTCACGGTTCGAGTCTTGCCAGAGCCAGCACCGGCCAGAATGAGGACGGGGCCATCGACCGTTGCCGCAGCTTCGCGTTGTTCTGGGTTTAAACCATCGAGTGAGATTGTCATTGTGACGGGCAGAATAATAAGGGGGCCCTCGGGTGTCAAAATCAAAAGACAAAAAAGACCTTACTTTGTAAACTGACCGAGTCTGTAAATACCATTCGTTTGAGGACCTATGAAATACCTAATCACTTCTGCCCTTCCGTACGCCAATGGCCCTATCCATTTCGGGCACATCGCTGGTGTTTACCTTCCGGCGGATATTTTCACCCGCCACAAGAAGCTTCAGGGCGTGCGCGCGATGCACATCTCTGGTTCGGATGAACACGGGGTGGCGATCATGCAAAATGCGCAGAAGGCCGGGAAAAGTTACCAGGAGTACGTGAACGAATGGCACCGCACGCACAAAGAACTCTTCGACCGGTACGATATTAAGTTTGACTTCTTCGGCCAGACTTCGGCGGAGTACCACAAGGAAGAAACGCTCAAGTGGTTCAACGATCTCCTTGGGAAAGGGCTGATTGAGAAGAAGGCCGAGCAGCAGCTCCAGTGCCAGAGTTGCAAGAACATGCTCCCGGATCGGTTCGTGGAAGGAGAGTGCTACGTTTGTCATTACCCTGAAGCGCGGGGAGACGAGTGCCCGGACTGCGGAACTTGGATCGATCCGTTGAAGCTCTTAAAACCGGTGTGCAAATTCTGCGGCTCGAAGGATGTGAAGGCCGTGGATTCGTTCCAATGGTACCTCATGCTTTCCAAGATGCATGGACAGTTCCAGGAATGGTTCGAGTCCCGCAAGCCCCTGTGGCGGAAGAACGTTGTCCCGTTTGTGGAGTCTCTCACGAAAGATAACTTGGTGGACCGAGCGATCACCCGGGACCTCGACTGGGGCATTGATGTCCCGTTGCCGGAGGCCAAGGGGAAGAAGATTTACGTTTGGTTCGACGCTCCGATTGGGTACGTCTCCAACACTCGGGAGTTTTTGAAAGGCACGGGCGAGGACTATGTTAAGGACTGGTGGAAAGCAGATGACGTCACCATCGTGAACTTCATCGGGAAGGATAACATCATCTTCCACGCGATCATCTTTCCGGTGATGTGTTTGGGAACGAACTTCGTGAAACCGGTGACACAGCTCCCGGCGAACCAATACGTGAACCTTGAGGGGAAACAGTTCTCCAAATCGAAGGGGTGGTACGTGGACGCGGAAGATGCCATCGCGCGCTTTGGCTCCGATGCACTCCGCTTCTACCTCACCTCCCTCATCCCAGAGACTTCCGACTCGAGCTTCACCTGGAAGAGCCTCGAACTCAAGATCAACTCCGAGCTCGCGAACAACATCGGGAACTTCGTTAACCGGGCGATGAAGTTTTCGGCCTCGAAGTTCCCCGAGGGCGTCCCGGCCGCAAAGTTCGATGGATTTTTTACCGATCACGCTCTGTCCGTTGAGACCTTCATAAAGGAGTACCACGAACTCCTCGATTCCTATCAAATTAAGCGCGGGCAGGAGCACCTCATGGCGCTCGGCTCAAAGGTGAACCAGTTCATCACCGAGCGAGCTCCCTGGACGGAATTTAAAACTGATCCTGAGAAGGCCCTTGAGACGATTGCGATTTCGACGGCGTACGTGTTTGTCATCGGGACCTTCTTTGCACCCTACCTGCCGCAGCTCTCCGGATCAATCCTGGCCTACTTCGGCCGGACCGCAGAGAGCGAGACGGTGAAGAAAGTGTACCAAGGGGACCTCAACGAACTCCGGAAGTACTTCGGAAGTACGTTCAAGCTTCAGGTTGATCCACAGGGGCTCGTGCCCAAGATTGATCCGAAGCTCATCGAAGAGCTCGATGCTCAGCTCAAAGAGAAGGCGACCACCTAACTCTTACTCTTCGTGGTAGCGGGGATCGAGCTTGATGCGGAAGTTCTCCCGGGGATTTGGGGATTCGACGATGGGCTGATCCCAGTGCTGAAGGATCTTCCCATTCTGGGCGTCCACGAGCACGCGGAACGTCGTCTCTCGATTTTGGTCACCCTTGAGACTTACGATCACTGACTCGACGAAGAGAGCGAGGCCATCGTGGATCCAGACGAAAGAGTCCACTTTCTTAAGGTTCATTTGTTTTATGGCCTGGCCGCCCTGGGCACGGAAGGTGCTCAAGAGTCCCTCTTCCCACTCGGGCGAGGGACGGTTGACCACCGAGAGGGTGCGCAGCTGGTCTCGCTCTCGGCCCGGAGCAAGGCCCACGACTCTGAGGCCGTTGACCTGGAGGCGATCCACATCCACGCGGAGCTTGGCAGAGGCCTTTGGACTGGGCGTGGGCCCCGTTGCGACGGGAACTGGTCTCAGGGAGAGGTAAAGGGCAGCACCCCCCAAGAGGAGGGCGACCAAGATGGAGCTGAGGAGAAGTGAGCGTCTAGTCATTGACGTCGAATTCGAAGTTGATGACCTTAAAGGCCCGGGCCCCGTTGTACTCGGCGTCTATGAAGTCATCGTTGGCGTTAGTTCCGTCGGTGTAGCAGTCTGAACAGTTACTGAACCGGGCCCGGAGTCGGCAGCGGAACTTGGTCCCCGGCGGAATCCACTTGTTGACCTCGAGGAGGAGGAGGTTTCCGACGTTGAACTTCGACTGGGCCGATTCTTTGATGACCGACTCGTAGTATGTTTTTTGTGAATCAATTTTTGAGAAGAAGGCTTCGTTCGCCCCGGGGAGGAACCGAGCGAGGCATTCGTGAGGATTAAACGAGAAGTCCGCGTCACTCGTTGCGGTGGTGGAGTAGCCCAGGCAGTCCTTGTCCAGGAGGTTGAGGCCTTGCTTCTTTCGGAATTCGTTCTGAGAGACCCAGCGTGACCGCTCACCCTCCTCGAGGAGAACCAGGCACACGGGTGCCGCGGCCGAGGCCGGGAAGAGGTTATCTGCTCCCCGCACGAGTCGGCGGTAGGTTGATTCGGTGGGATCGGCACAGGTAAGTCCTTGCTCGCCGCCTTGATCAACTGTGGTGAAAGAATCGACGACACAGGGACTGAAGGTCCCGGAACTGCGATCCGTGATGTGGACATGATCCCAGTCCGTTGCGAGGATCTGGACTCCGGCCATGGTGCTGTTCGAGTTGTTCAAGAGATTGGGGATGATGCCGACGACTTCTCCGGGAGAGATCTTTACGTTGTTGTTGTTGTACACAGTTCCGGCGGCGTTCGGGCTCAGCGGAACGGGGAAGCCTTTGAACAGGAGGGCCTGGAGAAACTCTTGGATGTCGGAGCCGGAATCCACGAGGTAATAGGAGGAGCGGTCAGGGTTCTCATCCGTGCGGGTCGCCAGGTCGATGAGCTGCTTGGAGATGAGAACGGATTTTCGTCGGTTGTTCTCCGACACAGAAGTCAGTGCGACGGAGGACACTCCGAGCCCAGGGACCTCAGAGAGGTAATTGATCGCTCGGCTCTTGGTGGAGGTCCCGTTATCGTTGTACGTCCGGAACAGGAGAAGACCGTAGTCATCGAGGAGTTTCTCCGACTTGTTCTTCGTGAAATCTGGGCACAGGCCCGTGCGGTTCGCTGCGGGATTGTAGTAGGAGACGAACTTGTTGATGTTCTTCGCGAAGGTCTGGAAGAAGCGCCGGTAGTTGATCGGGTTATTGTACTGGGTCCAGAGGTAAGAGCTCGTGGCGTCGAGGTTCACGAAGAAATTTGAGCCGGCCAGAGGAACTGTGCCGTTGTCGATTCCACGGGCGTTCAGGTCGCCGAGTTCAGCGAGAGTCTCAGAAAGGATAAGCATGGTCACGGAGGTGGCCCGGTCATGGCCGCCGTCTCTGTCTCTGGAGTAACCGCAGTCGGATCTTAGGGACTTCGTTAAGGCCACCAGGTAGTGGGAAACGATCTGGCCCGCGTAGTGGATGTCTTCGACGTTGTCGTCTGGGTTATTGGGATCGTAGAGGACGTACTGGGGGTAGGAGAGTCGGCCCTCAGCACTCTCGGCGAGGGTCGGAATCGGGTGTAGACTATCGGACTCAGTCAGCGGGCGGGCCTGGCGCACGGTGCGGCCGAGGGCGAATTCACCGAAGCGCTCCCGAGCATTCATCACGTAGCTGTAGTAGTCGGCGATGCCTTCGTTCAGGGAGCCCGCTTCGTCGTAGCCGAAGGAGCCGAGGTTGGTCCGGAACGGATGGTAGCTGACGCCGCTGGTGCCGTTTCGAAGGTTCATCATCACCGAGACGAAGGCGTGCCCCATTTCGTGATAGATCACACTCGGATCCTGGACCGTGTAGAACCCTGGGAAATCTTCTAGGGTCCCAAGACAGATGGTGGGGCCCGCTGGGTCGAAGGAGGCGAGACCATCTTCGCACTGGGCGTAGGCGGTGAGGTAGTCGTTTTTAAAGAGCCTCTGGTCGGTGCTTGAGAGGGCCTTGAACCAGAAGAGACGCGAGGACATGAGGTAGTAGGGAATCGCCTTCGGAACCCCAAGACCCAGGAGCTGCTGGGATTGGGAGTAGGCGTAGGAGAGCTTCCGGAAGAATGTGCTCGTGGCCTGAGAGATGTGATAGAGGGCGTTGACCTGAAAGAACTCGGGAGAATTGGTAGGGAAGATGTAGGTCCTGTCCGCGCGACGCGGGAGCGGCTGCGTGGTGCCGGAGGCCTTCGAGAGGCCATAGATGCACTCCTCGAGCTTCACGGGAGTATTGAAGAAGAACATCTCGCAGTTGGCCGTGAGGTTTTGATTCGGGGTGATCGTCTTCGCCTCTCGGAGGAGAAACGGTGTCATGCTGACCTTGGCGGGACCTAGGTTCGGGCCTCCGAGGATGGAGGGGCTCTCGTCGTAGATGAAGGCCTTGTTGTCGAAACTTCCGTCGTTTGTGATGACGTTACTGCGAGCGTTTTGGGGCGTTAGTTCAGTGGGGTTACAGGCCGTCAGGAGGGCCAGGAAGACGAGGGCGCAAGAAGACCTCACCCAACGGGAGGTGGTCTTTTTGAGAGGCTTAATCATCCACTGACGAACCACTATCATATAAACCTTATCGGCTGTTTCTACCTAAAATTAACCGATTGAAATGCCATGGTTTTACCTTGCCGTCGCAGTTGAGCCTGCCTCGATTCGCCGGCGGACTTGATCGAGGATTGATTCTGGGGTGTTGCGGTCGGTGTTGTTGCCGGCGCGGCAGAAGGCTGGGGCGGAGTCGGCGGTTGGGGGCTCGACAGGGCGACCTGATGACCTAACGATATTGCGTACTAATCCGTTCATTTCACTCTCTCGGCAACCACCTGCTTGTGTTGCTGTTGCAGCTGGGCCAGTTTGATTAGGCGCTGTAGAAGGCATTGTATATTGCCGGTCATTGCATGCATTGTAGCGTTCACAGTATTGACGTAAGGTCTGACTTCCAGCGCCTGCTCCGGCTGTCCCTTGATCTCGTTCTCTTATTAGTCGTGCTAGGGTCCTACTTTGCTCTTCATCTCGCTCAGTAATTCCCTCAAGCCTTGCAATCTCAGCAGTATTATCGCGTCCGGCCGGAGAGTTGGTTCGGAAAGGTGTGCAAATTTCAAGCGCTCTATCCTCCTGGCCAGATGTTGATGTGTTCTGTGTCCCCGCGCACATCTCCTGAAATCGTGCTATTTCAGATCCACTCCCGCCACTGAGCCGAGCAACTGCAGAGGTAAGATCATTGACGTTACCTTGGCAAGCGGCGTTTGGATGTCCGTTTGCCCACATGCTAAATCTCTGACAAAACTCTTGCTGCTTCTCCCCGGTCTCTCGAGCCCGCTTCTGAGCCTCTTCCTGCTGCTGCCGAAGCTGCTGCTCCTGCTGGGCAACCGCCTGATCGTGCTTCCCTTTACATTCGTCGGCGATGCGATTCGCATCGGCCACGACGGCAGCGTAGTTCCTTTCTGTCTGTTGGATGTGACGGCCGAGAAGGCCTGGGGTTCCTTTGCCTTGTCCGGTGGAATCGCCGCCGAGGATCTGATCCTGCTGCTTCTTCACACTTTCTTTAAGGGCAGCGATGTTCGCTTTAAACATTTCGACGTATTTATCTGGGTCTTCAAGGAGGAGCTTTCCGTCCGGAGAGCGCTCTGTGGCCTGGCTGAAGTCGCTCAGGTAGCGCTGTCCCTCTGGAACTTCGCGCTGGATGCCGGCCGGAGAAGAAAAGCCGGCGCCAAAGATCCCACGGAGCATTTCCCCGTCCCGCATGTAGCGTGCGAGAGCGGAGTCGAAGATCTTCACGATGTCCTGCTTATTCTTCTGCATCAGGGCCTTGTAGTTGTTCACCCGAGCAGTCCGTTGACCTTTGATTTCTTGGACGAAGCCTTCCGCTTGGCGGCTACAGGCCTGCATGTTCTGGGAACACGTGAGAGCTGCGTTGGCGCAGAAGCCGGGAGAGGCCGTGTTGAACCGTGCGGAGGTACACGAGCCCTGGACGGAGTTACTGGCATCCTGTGGATTAGCACATTCGATGAGGCGCTTCCGGACTTCGCGGCGGATCTCGCTTGCTTGCGTGCGGGCGAGACTTTGGAAGTCTTGATTCAGTTGCCTCATCTGCTGGATTGCTCCAGCACCGGTAACCTGGTTCCCGAGGCGGTTCGCTCTGAATTGAGCGTTACAGTTTCGAATGAGGTCCGAGAAAAACACGGCCGGAGTTCGCACGGTGGACGCACCGACCACGGTGGTCTGGACGTTCCCTTGTTGGTCGACGTCCTGGACTTCGTAGGAGTTTTCCATTCGAAGGTAGTGGCTCGCACCGGTCTGTGCTTCAAGGGCACGGAGGTCTGCGAGCTTTTTCTCCAGGGACGAGGTGGTGTCGTCGAGGATCTGATTGAGTTTATCTTTAAGAAAGCTCGAGGCGAAACGGTTCGAGTGTTGCGACCCGGTAGGATCGTAGATGTTCGACATGAGTCGTTGGCGGTTCACACTCGCCAGAGACTGCTGGAAGCACTCGTTCTTCATGCGGTTTTCGAGGGCATTCACATCGGCTTCGAAGTTTGGTCGTCCGAGGGACTGAAGGATCTGGCCCGCGTTTCCGCCGCCCCGGCTACCGATCTCATTTTGAAGGAGCGAGCGCTGCTCCGTGAGGCGAGTCATCCGCTGAGCGAATCGAGTCCTGACGTCGGCGAAGAGATCGGGTCTTAGGGCCTGGTTTGCTCCCGTCGTAGAGGAGACCGCATCCGGAAGGCCCTTTAAAAAGTCACCGTACCCTTGGGCGTTATTCGCAAACGAAGGGAAGTCGAGCTCAAGCTGCCTCCCCACGCTGTCTGCCATTTTATTGATGTCCTCGACCACGGTGCTATGAGCGGCGGAGTACGACTCACCGGAGTAGTTACCGGTTTTCGTCGTGAGGGAGGTTCGGATCTCACGGTTGATGTTGTTCAGACCCCCCTCGCGGCCCTTGTCGTTCAGGGTGTCCCCGGCGAACATCGAATTACAGGCGGGGTTGTTAAAGCGCTTCTTGAAGTCGAAGAGGTCGGGCCTTCGAGTGCGAACCTTGTCGGCGATCGTTGAGTCTCCGCCATCGAGGACCGCGACGGCATCTTCGATCGCGTCTAAGTCCGCGCGGGAAGCTTCGCGGAACTGGTTCTGCATCGCCTCGAGGTTCGTGGTGAGTTTATCCAGTTCGTCGGTCCGGTACTTAAAGAAGCCGTTCAGAACGTTCATGGCGTTGTTCATACAACCCACACCGAAGGACTGGCCCTCAGCGTTTGAGTCGGCGGTGTAGTTCCGGTACATCTTACTGACTTGGAAATACTGGTTGTAGTAGGAGAACATCTCCGCCATCTGCACCTGCGGTGGTTTCCCAACGGTGCTCGATAGCCCCACTCGACAGACCTCCGGGCGCGCGTCATGGAGAGTCGTCGGAAGGGATTTACAGTCCAGGGAAGCGGGGTTGATGTTATTGAGTGCGAGGTAGTTCCCGAGGCCCGGAATCTGCAAGAGCTTTTGAGGATTAAAGTACTTATCGGGCTGCGGTGTCATCTGCTCCCGGAGTTTTTGCATGTCGGCCGCGAGCTGAGGATTCTGTTGAGCTGCCGGTTGATTGGCCCTCATGGCATTGTCCCAGACCTGGCCCGCGAGCCCGATGCCGAGACCAATCGTTTCTGCGGCACTGTTGATCCCGTCGTTCACGTTTCGTCGGGGTGGTGGAGTTGTGGGAGTGTCTTGGGCCACAGCAATCACCGGCGAAAGCACCATCTCGAGGCTCAGTGCCATGGCCAGGAACGAGCTCAGTTTTCTATTTCTCATGGAGTTCCCTTTCGTATCTGTATCTGTTTGTTTTTCGGATTCTTAAGCCGAAAAACTTAGACCGTTCAATAGCTTACGGTTCTGCTCCAGATTTGATTATAAGTTGTTAATGCCCCAGGGTTCAGGAAGACTGACTAAGGTGGAATTTCATGGCATTTCACAGCAAAAAAAGTGAAACTAAACTCATGGAATTGCATAGGAGAGAGTGAAGGGGATTTTGTGCTGGGAAAATGGTTCAAGCGAAAGTCAGCGCCAACAAATGATGGCGATTCCGGTTCGGAGGACGGAACCGGGGGGAGTGTCAAGGTCTTCGAGCTCGTCCTTAGTAACATGGAAGAATCTCCGAGCTATGCCCTGACCCATCAGCTCTCGGTCGGTAGCGAGATTGGAAACATCATCATCGCTGATCCTTCGATTTCCCCAAGACACGCCACGTTCGTCCTCCAGCAAGAGGTCGTCGCTGTGACTGACCACGGTAGTGTGAACGGGACCTTCGTTAATGGTAAAAAAATCGAACCAGGAAAGCAGATCATCCTCGAGGAGACAGACGTCGTTCTGGTGGGAGACCTCGAGATAAAACTGAAGGTGGAGCGAGCGGCGAAGCCGCAGAAGATTGCTCCGAAGATCCTGGCGGCTCCGAAAGCTGAGGAAAAGTCCAAGTCAAAACCCTCGGGTATCCTGGGTCAGAAAAAGGGAAAGCAGAAATCCAAGAAATTCTCGTTTTCCATGAGCACTCCCGATCCCTCCGCGAATGCGCTGGTTCGAGTGATTGCGGTCGTGGCGGATCTGCTCCTCTCCTACGTCCTCGTGGTGATTCTTACTCCGTTCGATGATTTTCGAAGCTTCCTCGAGTCAGTTCCCGCGCTGCTCGAGGACCTCACAGGAGTGACGCTCAAAGACCTCTGGGGCTCTGTCCTTGATGACTATCCGTTCGCGCAGGAACTCCTGACCGAGGGCCATGAACTCCTCTCTACGAGCCTCGAAGTGGGCTCCATCTTCCTCGTGTTTATTCTCCTCCGACTTCTTACGACGCTCATTTTCGGCGCGAGTTTTTCGGAGGCCTTTCTGGGCATGCGCGCGTCTGGGAATCGGATCTGGGCGCGGATCGGAGGGATGTTACGAGTTCTGATCGGGATTCTATCCTGGCCCTTCATCATCTTTGATCTTCCGTCGATCATCTCGAAGCGCACCTTAAAAGAGTTCATCACTTTTACCAATTTAACGATTCCTTCGAAGTTCATCGCGATCCTAGGGATCATCTTCTATGTCCCGCTCCTCTTTGCTCTTTGCCTTGCGGCGCCCTTGCTCCAGGGTCTTGAGCCTCCAGAACCCATGGCCATCAACGATCGCGTCGATCAGCGCATAAGAGTGAAGGTCGCTGCCCCGGCTGAGGGAGAGGCCCCTACCGTTCCACCGGTCACGGATGCATCTGCCCTCTTCAACCTCGAGCTCAAGTACCCCACCAAAGACCTTCTTCTCATCCCGGCCTTCCGTTTCCATGGCGGTAAGAACAAGCTCATCATTAAAAGCGGAGTCATCTTTTATCAGCGAGATCTTCAGCGCGAAGTCAAACTGGAGGTCCTGAAGAACTTTGACATGAAGCAGCTCCTGGGTCTCGGGATCAAGGGGAACTTCTTCCTCTATGAGCACTACCCCGAGATTTACAATTTCGTTTACGCTCTAGACGAGGCGAATCCTGCGTTTAAGAAAAATCTCGATGCCAAAGCGCAGGCGAAGTTCGCCACCGAAGTCATCAGTTTTTCAAAGTCGGCTTTTTCTCTGAGTCTTGAGAATGTCCTCGAGGTCATGCAAGACGAGACTCCTCTGATCAAGGGATTCATGGATTACCGCTCAGCTCTCTTGGGACTCCTTGAGTACCAGGATTTTAATTCGATCGGATTTGCGAAGATTGGGAATGTGATCTTCATGAAGGTCGCCTACCAAAAACAAAAACCCTTCGATCTTCTTATCCCCTTGATCAAAGGTGATGGCCGGGTCTTTAAAGTCACCTACGATAAGAGGGACAAACTCTCCGAAGTGTCGAACAAGTTCTACAAGTTTAACCTCTCCGATACTGACTGGCTGCCTGGGCAACGAGGCCCTGAGACCGAGGTGCTCACCGCACTTGGTGTCTTAGATGTCTTTGCCAATGAAGGGCAGAAAACCTTCTCACTCACAGCAACCCGAGCACAGGCGATCTACGCTTACGTTTTTGAGACCTCGAGTGCCGTCCTCCGTGGTTCGGTAGACGCCGAGCTGACGCTTTGGAAGGAAGAAGTCAAGGGGCTCCTGAAGCTCATTGAAACCCTTCCGGCCTCGAAGGTCCCAGAGGGGGAAACGGACCCTCGTGAGAAGCTTCTGCAAAACCTCCGCGACTTAGTGAACGCTCTTGAACAGAAAAATGTGGAGTATTTCGGGGCCGTTACTTCGGTCTAGCTGGCTCCGTTCTTCTCTTGCGACGATTCCTTAGAAACCTGCGGGAACGCAGTAGACGTGGTTGTTCCAGCGCACGCCAGCGTCGAACACGGAGCCGACGGAGCCCGACTCTTCATTGTTGTCGACGGCGTCTGTGCGGTACGTAAACCGACGAGTGGTGGAGCCAGAGTCCCGAGGCTTAAAGGTCCCATCGGTCAGAGGAATTGGTAACTGGCTAATCGCAACCCCTGTAGCGGTTTGGCCAGAGCAACAGAGATTTTTCTGGGAGGCCATGAGTTGCGCTTGGCCCGGGTCTTTGATGTACCCAGTCGCCGGATCGTAGGCGGTTTCTGGAAGGCCGCGGCCTTCCGACGAGACGTAGCGGTTGAGGTAGACGGTGACGTTGGTAAAATCCGGAAGGCAGCAGCGACGGGGAGTCGAGGTTGTCGCAACGAACCCCGTGCAGCACTGGCCCGGCGTTGTGCCCTCTGGCACCTCCTGTCCTGAAGGAATGCAGCAGTTGAACTGGCTCTCAGAAAAGATCTTCTTCATCCCGTTGTTGGCGAGGTTGAGCCGAGTGTAGTTCGCGGCCGAATAGTAGAATTTGCCACTGGCGTCTTGGAAGTCGGCGGTGCCGGCGGTGACAGGAAGTGAGATCTGTTGGCCGGTGCTGGTGGTGAGTGGAACTCCAACCCCTTGAGCAACATCCTGGGTGTCGTCGACGAGCTTGTAGACTTGGTCATCCGTCTTGACGGCGACCTGTGGGATCCCGATCAGTTCGAGGGCCCCGGCCCAGGTCAGGTAGGTCGTCTCTTCTGTTGGGGTCAGGCTCTTGATCTCGCAGGAGCTGTTTGTGTATTGGGTCGATCCGCACTCGAACGCGGAGTCTGGATCATCGAACGGAATTGTCGGTGGCTTCCGGTCCACGTTCCAGCTCAAGCTTCGGAACATGCTCTTATCGATGTTCTGCATCTTCGTTCGAGTGAAGGCGTTCCCACCGCCGTTGGCAACGTCGAAGCTTCTCACCCAGTGGTTGGTGCAGCAGGTGCGCTGGTTCAGCGTGTCGAGGGTTTTGTACTGGCCCAGGATTTGCTCCATCCGTTGGGCCGCCGTAGGACCTTCGATCGAGAGCGCAAAGGATTTCCCGGGCAGCTCCCCGCGGTTACAGGTCATCTTGTCGTAGGCGGTATGGACCCGCGAGTAGCGAGAGAAATCACTGATGCTCTGGTTCACCCCCGCGACCCGGACGGCGCTGGTGGATTCGTTGCACCACTTGAACGTACTTGAAGTCGTCTGTGTGTGCACGGACAGGGTCTTCCCAAACTCGCGACAGCATTTGTTCTTTTTGAGGTCGAACGTCGGATTGAGGGCCCCGGGAGAAACGTACTTGAAGTCCGGGTTTCCACACACCAGGTCTTCGCTCCAGAAACTCACTTCCGCACTGTTGATGAAACTCGCGAGGTTCGTCGAAGACCGGGCCTTGCTTGCCATGAACGCCGACGGCGCGCATTCCATGTCACTGAAGCAAGAAGCCCCCGGTGCTCTGAGGCAGGCGTTCCTTTGGTATCCGACACTCGTAACCTGCGACCCAGCGGTCGAACTAAAAATGTTCGTGTTCACGAGGGGCGGAAGGTTCAGAAGGTTCGACGACATGTTCTGAGAGATCGTGAAGAGGTTGAGGGTCGAGTTTCCGATCGCCAGATCGAAGATCTGCAGCGAGACCCCGGTGGCATCGGTCGCTGGACAAGCGCTGAGCGACCTCGCCGTCATCGCCGACGAAGACGCAGGTCCAACCCCGAAGAGTTTATCGGAGGTCTCTGTTCTGTTCGACGGGTGGCGCTGGTTAAGGTCGAAGGTTCCGCTTGCGGTGTTCACATCGCGGCCAGGGACGCAGATGGCAGACACGCCGTTGGCGTTCAGGACACCCTGGGCGCCTGCGGGAGCGCTCTGGACGCCGTAGTAATCGAATGGACGCAGAATGATTCTTGCGCCGAGGCCCACGGTATCACTCGCGGTCGGTGCGGCGTCCGCAGCATTCTGTGAAACCGGTGTGTTCCCGAAGCGGGCGATCCGGTCGTTGAAGCGGTTCGGAGTTGCAAGGGAGAGGCAAGAGTTATTTGGAGAACAGAGGAGAGCTCCCGCACTCGTGGCGCCGTTGAAAGTGGTCGTAGTGCTCGCCAGGGCCAGGTTCGGGAGGCAGGGGGCGCCTCGGCCTCGGTAGACGCACCGTCGGGCCTGGCCGTTGGTTCCCCCGAGGATGGAGGAGAGCGTGCGAGTGGTTGATCCGATGACTTCTGCGCCGGCGGCATCGAACTGGGGCCAGGGAGTCGTAAACGTCGCCACACTCTGGCAGGTGTAGTCGTAGCCCAACTGCCGGAAGCAGTCGTTGTCATTGGCACAGTAGTGGGACCGCTGGCACTGGGCACCGTCGCTCTCTGTGTCGTGGTCCGGAATGTCCGAGGAGAACGCGGAGGTCTCGGCAACGGTGACGTTGAAGTTGTTATCGACGTTGAGGTCACCTAAGTAGGCGTTGACCGCGAGGAAGAGTTTACTCGTCGAGGCCTTGATCCGGCGCTGGTTACCGATCGAGAACCAGGTGACTCCGTCGAAGGAGCCGATCAAAGAACCGTAGTCAAAGCCGAACCAGTCGCGGCTGTAGCCGTTGGCGAAGAGGAAGTGCTGCCCCTGGAGCCGCGCTCTCCGCTGGTCCCGGGGAGCACCGGAGGTTCCGGAGGTCGGTCGGTGGGTCCAGGGGATCATCGTCGCCGGCACGAAGCAGGCCCTGCCATAGAGGAGGTCATCTCCGCGGTAGATCCCGGTGTTGTTTTCCCGCCGCGATTCATAGAGATCCGGTGCGTAGCCACCGCCCTGGCCTGAGAAGTTCTGCGGGAAAATTCGCTGAAGACCACTGTAGTAGTCGGCCCCGCAGCTGGCGCAGCTCGAGAACCCACCGGAGTTCACGATGATGTCGTAGAGTTTATCCTTTTTCACGCGCACGAGCTTCGCGGGTTTGGCGACGAAGGTTCCAGTGGTGGCGAAGGATCCGTAGATCTCATTGAACCCCACGTACTGGTTCACGTTGTTCGGCTTCAGGAGGTCATTGTTCGTGTAGCTGAACGAGCGCGGCAGCGCCTCCTGCGGGAGTGCGTCCACGGCGCTCTCGTCATAGCTCACGCCTTCGGCGTCGAAGTAGCGGTGCGGGATGTTCTTGTTGGAGACGAACACGGTCTGATTCGCCGGGGGCTCGGTGCTCCCTGGGGTTGGGTAGGTGCACTCGTAGTTCACGATCGCCTTACTCTTCGGATCCACGACGGGCGTGAGATTGCATTTCAAGGTACCCGCGCAGGCACACATGGAGTTGACCCGAGATTGGGCCTGGTACCGGAGCTTCACGAGATCCGCCGCTCCGGAGCGAACGAAGTAGGTGATCTCCACCTTTTGGTTTTGGTAGAGCGTGTAACTGTTCGCGAAGACGATGCGGTTAGGTGCCGTGGACTTTGTCCAGGTCCCGGCATCGTCCGGAACGACGACTCCACTGACTTTGACGATGACACTGGCCGAAGGACTCAGATCCGCATAGGCGGGGAGAGGAAAAGCCTGGCTATCGAGGTCGTGCCACGTCGTCGTCGTCCGATCGGAGGAGCCGTGGATGTAGGTCTTCGTGCACTTCGAGAGGGTCGCACTGAGGCGCTCGCAGGTCCCGTCGACCTTGTAGGAGATGTAGAGGTTGGCGTCCCGGGCGTTGGCCGGAAGCGGGAGGTTAAGTTCAACCCCTTGCGCCGAGTTCAGGTCATCGTTAACTGTGCCAGGGACGAAGGTTCCACCGGTGAGAGGGGTCTTCCCCTGCTCATAGGAAGTGACTCCAGCGTAAGTGATTTTGACGATGTTATTCGCCTTGTCTCCGATCCCTAAGACCGGATTCAGAGCAGAGAAGTTCACGTCGTCCCGGTAGCCATCATCGGCCGCGGAGAAGACCCGTGGCATGAGCTTGTCGGCCTGTTGATACTTCAAGGTACAGTGGGAGAATTCCCCGTCGATGGGATTGATGCAATTGTAGAGTTGAGTCAGTTCCAAAATCCGAATGGATGCCTCGTAATCTGGGTCCGTCGTGGATGGGTCCGGCGTCGTGTCTTCGTCCGGTCTCGTGCCACAGACGAAGTAGAACTGTGGGTAAAGCACGTAGCGGTCTGGGTTCGAAGCGACGTCAGCTTGCGCTGTCTCGAGCCCTGGCTGGCCTAAGACACCTGGCTTGAGGGCCCTGTCGGAGACGCACTGAGAGTTGAGGCAACAGTCAAACCCCCGGGCCCTACAGGAGGTATTCTCGCTGCAGTTGAGTCCCGTGGTTCCAGAGGCGCCGGAGATCGTGAGGAGGAGGGAGTTCACCGAAACCGTCGGTACTTCTTCTCCGTTCACAAAGTAGAGGCGAAGGCCGGAACTGGTCACACTGTTGGAGCAATTGGCGCAGAGCTGAGTCAAGCTGAAGTGTGCGGTCGCAGAGGGGACGTTCGCGAACAGTTGGTTGGTGAGGTTGTAGGTCAAGCAGTCATTCTGGTTTGCAGCATCGTTGGCCGGTTCTACCTGGAGATAGAACTCCGTGGTTTTTTTGATCAAATCGGTGAAGGAGCGAGGCTTGGCGGAGAGAACCAAGAAGCGGTTCGCCCCGGAGACGTAGTTATACTTTCCGACCAAACAGAACTTCGTCGTGTTCCCTAGGCCTCGGAGGTACTTCGAGAGCGCACTTCCGCGGATGAGGAAAGAATCTGAGAACTCGAGCGGCACTGCGAAGTTGGTCGAAGACTGCGTCGCTCCCTCTTGCACGAAGATGCCACCCAAGGGGTAGGTGGGTTCGCCGTAGGTCGGGGTCGTGGGTGTCGGTTTGGAGGTGTCCGTGGTGTTCCCTGCCTCGAGCTTCGGGGCCCCAGACTCCGGCATACAAGCAGTCAGAATCAACAGCGCCGAAAGGAGCAGTGTCAGTTGCGAGAGCTTGTGTGAGATCGGTTGATTCGAGTACAACATCCGTGTTATTCCTCTCCTTTTAAATTATCGGATTTATGAGCGGAATTTTTAACTCCGGAAAGAATAGACCTATTCTACCTCTCGAATGCAGAAACTCCCGGAACTCTAGGCAAGGTTTTGAAAACACACAGTGGGAAGTCCGGACACGAGAGAGAGCTGCCTTCGAACGAAGTCAGCCCTCGGCAATTTTTTCCACTTCCTCTAAGAGCGCGTAGAGTGCCGCCTGAGAAAACCGCTGCTTCAAGACTTCTCGGTCTCCTTTCAGGTGGTAGACGTGGGCCGAGAGTTCCCCTCTGACGGCACGGCCGACGTAGACAGTTCCAACCGAAGTTCCGTCGTCTCCCCCCGTGGGACCCGCGTATCCGGTGACGGAGATGGCCACATCGAGCTTAAGGAGTCTGGCCAGGCCAGCGGCCATCTCCCGCGAAGCTTCGGCGCTGACGGGAGTGTAGGTTTTCAGAGTTTCTTCGCTTACCCCGAGGAGGGACTGTTTGACACTTTCGTCGTAGCACACGACCGATCCTTGGAAGCAGCGGCTGCTGCCGGGGACGGTCGTGATCCGGTGTGAGCAGAGTCCCCCGGACGCGGACTCGGCGAAGCCGAAGCGCAGTCCCTGTTCGGTGGCGCGACGGACGATCTTCTCTTCGAGGGATTCTCGGCCGAAGCCCCAGATGTGAGGTTTCAGCGGAGAGGCTTCAAAGAGGCTCCGCAGGGCCGTGGACTTCTCTTCGAACTCTGCGGCCGTCGGCGCCGTAAGTTTTACCCCGATGTCGACGCCCATGAGAATGGGAAGTGAGCTCACCTCGCCGAAGGCCTCGAGTTGATCCCAAAGTTTCGGATCGACTTCGGAAAAGATTTTTTCCTCGGGGACGTTCTTGGTCCGAACGATGAAGTGCCCCAGAACTTCATCCGAGCGACGGAGACGCTTGAGGATCGGGACGAGGTGGTCTTCGAGCATCGATCGGAACTCTCTGGGGACCCCCGGGCCTGACAAGAACGTCCGATCCCGGTGGGAGGTGGTCAATCCTGGAGCGAAGCCGGTGGAATTGGAGAGCGGAGTAAAGCCCTCGGGAAGGTAGGCATACCCGTGCTCGCGCCCGGGGAAAGTGCGGGAGAAGCGCTGATAGTTTTCCTCAGCAACTTCCACCGCTGCAGGCGAGAACTCGAGCTTGCGGCCCATGAAATTTCCGAGCGTTTCTTTGGTGATGTCATCGCGAGTGGGCCCGAGGCCGCCGGAGGTGACGATGACGTCACTGTCTTCGAATAAGGTCGCTAGGCCCTGGAGGATGTCCTCCGCCCGATCTCGGACGGTGATGGCCTTATTGATTTCAAGGTGATGACTCCGGAGGAAGCTCGCGAAGATGGACGTATTGAGGTCGGTAATTTTTCCATCCAGCACCTCACTTGCGATGATTAAAAAGCCAATTTTCATGTGCACCTCACACCTAGAGAATAAAGAATAAAGAGGCCCATGAAAATCTTTGATTTCTTCTTGTGCGTAATGTAAAAACGCCCATGCCGAAGAAGTATCAGTTCGAGCTTCCCTTTGATGTGGATCTCGCCCAGCATGTGCGCCAGAGCTACCCGGAGGTACGAACGTACCGGATGGTCTCAAAGAGCTTAGACGCCCGTGGAGCTCCTCGGGGCCGCAGACCGAGCTTCCACTACATCATCGACGCTCTGGTGACAGACACTGATACCTTCCCAACGGCGGAAGAGTTTCCTCGTCTCCCGGAACCTTCCAAGCGACCCGTCATCGTGGGCGCGGGACCCGGTGGACTCTTCTGCGCTGTCCGGCTGGCCGAATACGGGATCCCGAGTATCCTCCTAGAACGCGGTGACGAGGCCTCGAAGCGGATGCTCCACATTGCCAAGTTCTGGCGCTACGGGGAGCTCGATCCGGAGACAAACGTTTGCTACGGAGAAGGCGGAGCGGGCCTTTTCTCGGACGGGAAGCTCATCACTCGGATCAAATCCGATCTGGTTCAGTATGTGATGGAAAAGTTCGTGGCGTTCGGGGCACCCCCAGAAACGGCCTACGAATCAAACCCCCATCTCGGTTCCAATAAGATTCGAACCATCATCACGCAGATCTCAAACTGGCTCCGCTCCCGTGGGGTCGAGATCCGCTACAATACGCAGGTCACCGGACTCGTCACCGAGGGAGACCGAGTCACCGGAGTCCGGCTCTCGACCGGGGAAACTCTTCTGACAGATCACGTGGTCCTGGCAACAGGTCACTCCTCTCAGGACCTCTACCAAGAGCTCGAGGGGTCCGGAGTGGCGATGAAACCGAAGGACTTCGCGGTCGGCGTGCGCGTCGAGCACCCTCGGCGCTACATCGACAGCATCCAGCACGGGGATTACTGCGAAGCCTCGCAGCTCGGGTCCGCTCGCTACCGCCTGAGTTGGCACGATAAATGGACGGATCGCGGAGTCTACAGCTTCTGCATGTGCCCGGGGGGCTACGTGCTCTCCTCTGGAACCGAGCGCGATGGCATCGTCGTGAATGGCATGAGTAACTACGCTCGGAATAGTCCCTGGTCGAATGCCGCGCTTGTGGTTTCGGTGAAGGCTGAGCGTGACCTCAGTGACCCTCGGCTTCTGGCCGGTCTTGAGTTCCAGCACGAGATCGAGCGCAGGGCCTACGAGCTCTCGAAGAAGTTTGCCACAGGCCGTGAGCTTCCCGCCATGACGATCCGCGAATTCATGGAAGGGAAGCTCAATGACAGGCCACTCCCGAAGACGTCTTCGCCCTCGGGAATTTTTAAGGCCGACATCCGGCAGATCTTCCCTGAGTTTGTGGTGGAGCACTTGAAGAAAGGGCTCCGGGAATTTGATAAGGACATCCCCGGGTTCATCTACGACGAAGGAGTCCTGATCGCTCCAGAAACACGCACTTCCGCGCCTTTAACCATTTTGCGCGATAAAAAGTCTCTGGTTTCTGTTTCTCACCACGGGCTCTACCCCTGTGGGGAGGGCGCAGGGTACGCCGGAGGCATCACTTCAGCCGCGGTGGACGGCGTGAAGTGCGCCCTCAGTATCATCGAGCGCGAAGGCCTTTTGACCTGATTTTAACTCGTCAGATTGACCCTTTTCATTTAGAGTACTTTCACTCATCACAAAGGTATTTAAATGAATTTGAAGAACATCGCCATCGTGGCCCACGTGGATCACGGTAAGACCACTCTCGTCGACGAACTCCTAAAACAATCGGGCCTCTTCTCTGCTCACGAGCAGGTCACCGAGCGCATGATGGACTCCGGCGAACTCGAGAAAGAGCGCGGAATCACCATCAAGGCCAAGAACTGCGCCATCCGTTGGAAAGGCACTAAGATTAATCTCCTAGATACCCCGGGGCACGCCGACTTCGGTGGCGAGGTCGAACGCTCTCTTATGATGGTGGATGGGATTCTTCTTCTCGTGGACGCCTCCGAAGGACCGTTGCCACAGACGCGGTTCGTTCTTTCTAAGGCCCTTGAGCGCGATATCCGCGTGGCCGTATTCATCAACAAGGTTGATCGCGCCGATCAACGGATCGACGAAGTGAGATCCGAAGTTGAGGATCTTCTCCTCGAGCTTGCTGCTCAATCGGGCCACGAGATCGACCTCAACATCCCGTTCATCTATGGTTCTGGCCGAAATGGCTACGCTTCTGAGGACCAAAACCGTCGCGAAGGGAACCTCGAGCCGATGCTCGACTTCCTTATTTCTGATTATTACCCGAAGCCGAAAGTCGAAAAAGAGGGTCCTGCACAGCTGATGATCACGAACCTTTCTTACTCGAACTACCTCGGGTCCTTAATGGTCGGTCGGATCCAACGCGGGACTGTTTATAACGCCAAGCAGCTGGCTCACATCCCTGCCGACGGTAAAGTGAAGACCTTTAAAGTCACCTCTCTCCAGATTTACGATGGTCTCGGTATGGCAACTGTTGAGTCTGCGGAGGCCGGCGAGATCGTTATTATTTCTGGACTTGAGCATGGAGATATCGGCGACACTCTCACCGCCGTTGAACGGCCAGAGGCACTGCCTCGGATTGAAGTAGAACCTCCGACGGTCTCGGTCCAGGTCTCGGTTTCTACATCTCCGATGTCTGGCCGTGAGGGCGAATACCTCACTTCTCGAAAGCTTGAGGAGTTCCTGATCGACGCCATCAGAAAGAATGTCTCCCTCAGATACGAGCCAACGAATGATCCAAAAGTTTTCATCCTCAAGGCCCGCGGTGAACTTCAGGTCGCTGTAGTGTTCGAAGAGATTCGGCGCGCTGGTTTCGAGCTCATGATCGCTCGGCCACAGGTCATCATGAAAGAAATCGACGGTGTTCTGATGGAGCCCTTCGAGCGCTTGGTGCTCGACGTTCCGAACGATTCCACAGGGGCGATTACTGAAAAAATGGCCACACGGAAAGGTCGTCTCGAAGCGATGCAGCCCTTCGGCGAAGGTCGCACCCGGATGGAATTCCATGTTCCATCCCGCGGACTCATTGGGTACCGGTCCACATTCCTCACAGATACCAAGGGACAGGGACTCATGTCCTCCTACTTCGTGGGCTACGAGCCGCACGTCGGCAAGATGCTCTCTCGTCAGAACGGAGCACTGATTTCCGACCGTACCGGCAAGATCACGCCGTACGCACTCTTCAACCTCCTTGCCTCGGGCCGTCAGTTCGTTCTACCGGGCGAGCAGTCCTACGAAGGTCAAGTTGTCGGAGAACACACGAGGCCCAACGATCTTAACGTCAACGTTTGTCGTGAAAAGCACCTGAGCTCTGTGCGGACCGCCGGGAAAGACGAGAACATCATCCTCCCTCCAATTCCTCATCGGACTCTTGACTGGGCCCTGGACTGGATTGACGATGATGAATGGGTCGAAGTGACTCCGAAGAGTATTCGGATCCGGAAAAAAGAACTGAACCAAAATCTCCGAAAAGTTACCCGCTAATGCTCAAGGGGCCCGGAAGGGCCCCTTTGTTTATCCCCGTATTGTTTCGTTTTTGATCCTACCCGTGATCCATCCTTTCGAAAGGTATAATCTTCCCAACAGTCTGCTGCACCCTCTAAGAGATTAAAGATTCCTGCTGTTTGAGCCGATAAGATTATAGGAGGAGTCTATGAAACTCTTACTTATCGCACTGGTAATTTCTAGCCCCGTCTTTAGTCGTACGACTCCAGATTTTAATCGCGAGCTCGCCGCGGACCTCAAGTCCGATCTATCTAAAGATGAAGAGAAGTTTAGGAAGGTTCCTACTCGCGGACCAGCGTCAACGACGCCGTTGGAGAAAGTGGAATTCGAAGGACCAGATAAGATCGAAAAGAACGTCAAGCAATTGGGCCACCCCAACTGGTGATCTCTCATAGGATTTGCCCGGTAAGAACCGGGCAAATCGCTAGTGATTACTTTATAAGTTTTGAAAGAAAATCCATTGGAATTGGGAAGAACGTAGTTGAGCTGTTGTTCGAGCTTGCGATCTCCCGCATCGTCGCAAGGAATCTGAGGGTGATCGCATGGTCTTGTTCTCCGAGGACCTTCGCGGCTTCTGAAAGTTTTTGAGCAGCATCGAATTCGCCTTCCGCCGAAATGATCTTCGCACGCTTCTCCCGCTCGGCTTCGGCCTGCTTGGCCATCGCTCGCTGCATCTCAACGGGAAGGTCGATCGCCTTCACTTCAACGTTCGTGACCTTAATTCCCCAGGGCTCAGTGACTTCATCAAGGATACTCTGGAGCTTAGCGTTGATGGCATCCCGCTTGGCGAGGATCTCATCGAGCTCGTACTGGCCTACGACGGAGCGGAGAGTGGTCTGCGCGATCTGAGCGGTGGCGTGGTAGTAGTTCTCGACCGAGATGATCGCTCGCTCAGGGTTACTGACCTTGAAGTAAACGACGCCGTTTACCTTCAGGGAAATGTTGTCTTTTGAGATGATGTCCTGCGAAGGAATGTCCATGGTCACGAGTCGAAGGTCGATCTTAAGCATTTTTTCGATGCCAGGAACGAGGATGATGAGGCCTGGACCGCGGATCCCTGAAAACTTTCCAAGGCGCAGGATCACACCGCGCTCATACTCGTTGAGGATTTTAAATGTGCTGAAAAGAATAAGACCGGCGAAAATCAAAAAAGGCAGAAACGTAAGCTCCATAGTAACTCCTTAGAGTGATGAAAGATCTTTGCGAATTTTAATAAGAAGACCTCGGGGGTCGACCTCAGTGACAGCGATGGGGTCAGAGACCGAGAGCTCCTCGTCGGCAAAGGCACGCCAGATTTCTCCGCGGACTCTCACTTGGTACTCCTGGCCCGAGAGCTTCGTCAGGACAAATCCCCGAGCGCCGACGGGCAGAAAGAAGTCATCGATCTTCGAGCGTTGCTTCTCTTCCCGGTAGAGGTACCAAACGATCCCTCCGATGCCGAGGATGGCCCCGGCAAGCGCTGAAAAAATGACGGTGTATTCGACCGAAATGTAGCCCGTGTCACCATGAAACAGGAAGAGCGATCCAGCGACGAGGGCCGCAAGGCCCGCGATGGAAAGGATTCCGTAGCTGATGACGAAAAGTTCCAGGATCAGAAGGAAGATCCCGGTTGCGATGAGGCCCAGAGAACCCCAGTCGAGAGGGAGGACCTGGAATGAAATACCCGAGAGGATAAGGAAGCACAGGCCAACGGATCCTGCGACGAACCCTCCCGGCGCCTGGAACTCGAAGTAAATGAGAGCGACCCCGAGGAGGAACAAGATGTAGGCCGTGGACGGATCGGCGAGGACTGCGAGGATCTTTTGGCCCGTGGAAGGATCGTAGGTCTTGACGTCAGGAGCTGCCACTACGATGGTCCGAGGGACACCATCAAGGACCACCGTCTTTCCGTCGACGAGCGAAAGAAGATCTTTTTCTGAGGAGACGACCCCGTCGATGATCCGAAGGGCCCGGGCCTCATCAGCGGTGAAGGCCGAAGCGTCCGAGATCATTTTCTCAAACGGGGCTGCGGGTCGGCCACGGGAGGTACTGAGGGAGCGAACCAGGGCCTTGAGGTCACTGAGCGCTTTGCGCCGGCCGTCCCCGTCGTTGATGTCTCCACCCAAGCCCACGGGCGTGGCCGCTCCGAGATTGGTTCCAGGAGACATGAAGATGAAGTGCGCGGCCGAAGCGATGATCGCACCGGCGCTGGAAGCAGAGGCTCCTTCCGGTGTGATCCAAACCACAAACGGACGACCTCGCCGGCCAACGAGAGTGATGATGTCCTTGGTGGTACTGACGAGACCACCGGGAGTGTTTAACCGCAGCACGATCAACGAAGTGGCGGGAAGAGTCTCAAAATTTTGCTTCAGGTAATCGAACGTTGCGGGAGTAATCGCGGAGTTCACCGTGAGCAAGCTCAGCTCGCGGATTTCGAGGGGAGTGGCGGTGACCCGGAGTGGGATAAGAGCGAAGACAAGAATTAAAAGTTGGGTTAAAATTGAGATTCTCATGGGTACGAGTACGTTACCTGATCTTTTTCGTTCCGGACAACTTAAAAGGACTTCCTTTGGCAGTGCAAAACTTAAGCTTCTACATCGGGACCTTCGTTAACCCGAAGGACGATGAGTCCTGTGACTACCACAGGGCCGGACTTCTCGTGACTCAACCGACGATCGGTGGCGCAAAGATTCTTGAACTCCTTCCGCTGGAGCGCGGGGTGAAAAAGTACGGCGCCCGCATGACACGTCAGAACACCACGGACTTCGGTCATTCACTCATTCTTCCAGGCTTTTTTGACATGCACTTTCATTGGGTCCAGGATGACGTCCGTGTCATGCCCAAGGATTCTCTCCTCGAGTGGCTCGAGAAGTACACGTTTCCGGCCGAGATGAAGTTCGCGAAACGGAGCTACGCCGCTGCGAAGGCTCGAGTGTTCTTCAAGAACCTCCTTGCGCACGGGACCATCGGGGGCGCTTGTTATAGCTCAGTTCACGAGCACGCAGTCGACGAGGCGCTGAAACACGCTCGGGGAGACTTCGTGATCGGAAACGTGTTGATGAACATGAACTCTCCCGTTTCCTTAACTCAAACGGAAGCAGAGTCGCTGGCCGTCACGAAGAGGCTCATCGCGCGGCACGGAGTGCGCCATTGTTTTACCCCGCGGTTCGCGATCACGACGACCCCGGCGGTGATGAAGAAGGGGAGTGCTCTTGCCGATCGCGCGCGCTGTTATAAGCAGACTCATCTCTCAGAGACCCCCCAAGAGATCGCATTCGTGCTCTCGATCTACCGGAAGCTCCCAGGCTTCGAGAAGGTGCGATCCTACACGGAGATTTACGCGAAGAGTGGGATGCTAGGGAAGCGCTCGCTCATGGGGCACGGGATTCACCTCTCTCCCAAAGAGTTAGCACTCCTTTCGGAAACAAAAACTTCTGTCATCCACTGCCCGACGAGCAACGCTCCGATCAAAGAGCAGGGGCTCGGCTCCGGGCTCTTCGATTTCCGAAAGGTCGAGCGTGCTGGCGTCCGCTGGGCCCTGGGCTCAGATATCGGTGGTGGCCCTTTCCTTTCGATGTTCGATGTCATGCGGAGTTTCGTGGATCAAAACCGACGCAAGAGAGTCCCCGGTGCCACTTACGTCAAGGCGCTCTACCGAGCGACGCTGGCCGGCGCTGAGATCCTCGGCCTCGGTCGTCGTGCCGGCAGCCTCGGCCGCGGCAAGGATGCGTCGTTCATCGTCATCCCTCTGGGAGACCTAAAGCTCCCGGACGGGCCTGAGGTGCTCTTGAAGCGGTTGATCGAAGCGCACCGGAAGGAGCGGGCGAATTACTCCGGTTTCGTCAGTGCCGTCTATTTGAACGGGAAGCGGCAGCGGTAGGGCAGACGGAGTTCCTTGCCACATCGGAGCGTCAGACCTAGCCTGATTCAGAGACGGAATAAAGCTTCACTACTAAGTCCTGGAGGTTGTAGGGATGGGTGGAATAAAGGTTCTTTACCTCGATGACGAACTCGATCTCCTGGATCTTGCCGTGGGATTCTTTGAGGATGAGAACCTTCAGCTCGACACCTGCGCTGATGTTGAGACTGCGATAAATCTCGTTCGCTGTAATGACTACGCCGTCGTCCTGTCAGATGCCAACATGCCCTCGGGCAGTGGACACGACTTTTTTCAACGCCTGAGAGAGGAGCTTCACTACGAAGGGAAACTCATCCTTGTCACAGGAAACCTCCAGGCCCCGGGCACGAGGGAAGACGCGCACTACGACGTTTTGATCTACAAACCGATCAAGTTTCTGGACCTGGTGGAGCGAGTGAAACTCCTCCTAGGGCCCTAGCTCGAGGACGATCGGACAGTGGTCCGAGCCGGTGACGGCCGGGAGGATTTCTGCGGCCTTCACTCGCGGAAGGAGGTCGGGAGAGATGAAGAAGTAGTCGATGCGCCAGCCGATGTTCCGGGCCCTCACGCCGGGCATGTTACTCCACCAGGTGTACGCCCCGGTGCGGTCGGGGTGAAGGTGACGAAAGATATCCACGAAGCCGGCCTCGATGAGAGTGTCCACCCACGCCCTCTCGGGCAGCAGGAATCCTGTGGTGTTCTTGTTTGACTTCGGGTTCGCGAGGTCGATCTCGCGGTGAGCGGTGTTGAAGTCGCCGGTGATGATGACGGATTTTATCTTTCGGAGCTCGGAGAGTTTACTCAGAATATCGTGGCAGAACTCGAGCTTAAACGGGACGCGGGCATGATCCCGTTGCCCGTTGGGGAAATAGCAATTCAGGAGGAAGAAATCTTTGTACTCATGGATGAGGACCCGGCCTTCGGAGTCATAGGAGGGCTTCTCAAACTTTTTCGTGTCAAGAATTTTCTCCCGGGAAATTGTCGCCACGCCAGAGTAGCCCTTCTTTTCCGCAGAACTATGAGTTACCGTATGGTCTTGGAGTTCTCGGAGTTCGAGAGGAAATTGAAAGTAGTCGGCCTTCGTTTCTTGTAAGCATGTGATGTCCGGCGATTCCCTAGCGAACCATTCAAGAAACCCCTTGTTATACACAGAGCGTATGCCGTTGACGTTCCACGAAATCAGCTTCATAAAATTATTTTTCCCTCTTCAGTTCACTGGTGTTGGTCCTATAGCATAGAATTTAAATTTTTGTGAATGGTGAATGACATTCTCGGAAAAATGCATATTATTTTGAATCTCGCCACAATCTAGCCGGAGAACACATGCGCTGCTTTAAGAACATTGCTCATCTTATTCGTACGAAGAGAATGAATCATCCGAAAGGGTATTCGCAGTCAGAGCTTTCTCATCTCCTGGGCTATAAAAATGGCCAGTTCATTTCAAACGTCGAGCGCGCGCTTTGTAACATCCCACTCAAGATGCTGCGGAAAGTATCTGAGGTCTTGGACATTCCGTCGGAAGAACTGAAGGCGGCGATCCTGAAAGATCAGGAAGAGACACTGAACAATTACCTCTACAACATCAAGCCGACGAAGAAAGAAAAGTCCGCGGACGTTGTGGCGACGTTGAGCGCACCGCAGTTCGGTGCAACGGGGACCGACGGCATCTAATTCACACTGATATTTTTGCGAGACGGCCAGGTAACCCTGGCCGTTTTTTTTTAGACCTGACCCTTCAGGCGAAGGTAGTCCTCAAACGTGCCCTCCGACTCTTCCGTATCGTCCTGGTACTCAGCGAAGGCTTCTTTCTGAGAATCTTTGAAGTGCGGATCCTCTACTTCGTCCGGACTCACTTCGACCTTCGCGATCTCCGCTGGATCCCAACCTCTGTTGTTGGAATAGGTCAGGTCTAAACGGTAGCGCTCGGTTTTATGTTTCTCGAGGGCCTCTCGCTGATGAGACTCAAGGTTTGCTTCGAAGCGGCGCAGGTGCTCGATGCTCGTGAAAAAGTTTTTCTCGAGCTTGAAGAGCTGCCGGTCGTCGACGCGGTTAAAATACTCAAAGTATTTTCGTCTGGTGATGAGGTGCTGCTCTAGAAGGTTATCGTACTTCACGAGCACCTGATTCACAGAGAGGGCACGGCCCGCTCGTCCTCGGTTCCGGGAACTCGGTTGCTGTGAACGGTTGCGGCCGTCTTGCGGGCCCCGACTCTGACCCTCGTTGGCGTTGCGCGCGGCAGGTTCACCGTTCCGGTTACCACCACCGCGGTTTCCCCCTCGGGAGCGGCGTCGACGGCCACTTCCGCCGCCAGCACTTCCGCCGCCATTATTTGATCTATTCGGTGACTCCACAGGTACCTCGGTCTAAATTCTTTAAAGCTTTATACTATGCTCCATACCAAGAATTTGTCTAGGCTGGACGAATAAAAGGTGAGGATCAGAGGCATTTCACTTATAATTACCCTAATAATTAATTCACGTTTCTGGAGGTTTTTATGGCCAAGAAAAGAGTCAAAGTCGCTGTCACAGGTGCGGCGGGACAAATTGGATACGCCCTTCTGTTTCGGATCGCTTCCGGACAGATGCTGGGGATGGAAACAGAAGTTGAACTCCAGCTGCTCGAGCTCGAGCATGCTCTGCCAGCGCTCAAGGGTGTCGCGATGGAGCTCGAAGACTGCGCATTCCCGCTTCTGAAGAACATCGTCCTCACCTCGGACCTCAATACCGCGTTTAAAGATGCCAACTGGGTCGTCTGTGTCGGCTCGATGCCTCGGAAAGATGGGATGGAGCGGTCGGACCTTCTGAAAATCAACGGGGGGATCTTCACGGCCCAGGCCAAGGCGATCGAGCAGTCGAGCGCATCCGATGTGCGCGTTTTCGTGGTTGGGAATCCGTGCAACACCAATGCCTTGGTTGCCATGAACAACGCGAAAGGAATTCCATCGGACCGCTTCTTTGCGATGACTTCCCTGGATGAGAATCGGGCGAAGGCGCAGCTCGCCCTCCGGGCCTCGGTGGATGTGACCGCGATCAAGAACCTGACGATCTGGGGGAACCACTCGGCGACGCAGTATCCAGATTTCTTCAACGCCAAGATCAACGGTAAGCACGTCACGGATGTGATCACGGACCACGAGTGGCTCCGGGGAGATTTCATTAAGACCGTCCAGCAACGAGGCGCCGCGATCATTAAGGCACGAGGGTTTTCCTCGGCCGCGTCGGCCGCCAATGCCGCGATTGAGGGGATCCGCAACATCGTGTCCGAAACACCCGCTGGAGAAACCTACTCCATGTGCCTGGCCTCGAACGGTGAATACGGAGTCGATAAGGGCCTCATCTTCTCCTACCCGTGCCGCACGGAGGGTGGAAAAGTGAAGGTCATTGAAGGGATCAAGCACAACGACTTCGGTCAGGAGAAGTTTAAACTCACGCTAGACGAACTCCGCGGCGAGCGCGACGCTGTAAAGTCCCTTAATCTCATTTAAGGTTTACCGTAAAGGCCCGGCGCTTATTGCGCCGGGCCTTTTTTGTATTGTCATATCCCCCTTGATTCCCTATAACGGCTTCTAAATTTCTACGAGGGTCTGCTGATGGATAAGATGCAGGAAACGATAAAGCTTTCCGGGTTCAATAATCTCACCAAGATTTTGTCTTTCAACTTCTACGACTTCTGTATCGCGATGACCGAGAAGCAACGCCAGGAGTACATAAGCTACATCCACACCAAGTACAGTGCGAAGAACATCAGCCAGATTGCCCGGAACATCTGCGAAATCATCGAGGCCAACATCCTCTCTGAAACGGTTCAAGACTATGAACCCGTGGGGGCATCAACCATGACCCTTATGTCCGACCTCAAGGGGGGCGGAAACTGGGAAATGGGCAAAGAGGGCAAGGTTGCGGTGAACATGCACCTCGATAAGTCTCACATCACGACTCACACCTATCCCGATGCGTCTGACCCAGAAGGGATCTGTACGTTCCGACTAGACCTTGACGTCGCAACCTGCGGCGAGATCATTCCTTTGAAGGCGCTGAACTACATGTTCGAGGTCTTCGAATGCGATGTGGTCTACATCGACTACGTCGTCCGTGGATACACGCGGCTGGATAACGGGAAGAAGATCTACAACGATCACTACTTCAATTCGATTCAGGATTTCATCAAGAAGGACACTCTGGACCTCTACCAGTACCGGCAAGACATCAACATCGCTCATGATAACATCTGGCAGACGAAGCTCATGATCAAGCCGATGGGCCCGGAGAACTACCTCCTAGACCCGAGCGACCGGAACCATCCGGACATCGATCACAAGATGAAACTTCTGAACCAGGAAATGCGCGAAGTCTTCCATTTGAACTGAGGTGACCTGGCCCTAGCGATTTCTTCGGAGGGCCGTGATCCCGATGTTTCGGGGTGAAATCCTTTCGTCGAAGAATTCTGTCACAGACGCATCGTAGCCGTGCTCCTCGAGGAAAATCGCACGATCGAGCAAGAGGTAAATTTCGAGGACGCGGCCTAGGGCGTTTCTGATGAGGCCCGCAGCGATCATCCGCTGAACCGTCGTCTGAACCTGCTCTTGCGCAAAGAACTCATCGAGCTCGAGTTCCGTGTGCCGGCTCTGGATCGAGAGGCGCCGCAGCTGCTCGAGGGCATAGGCCGAAAATGGGCGATCATAGAGAGAGGGGTGTGAGTTCCCAAGACTAAGCACGTTCGTTCGCCGGTAGTGATCCGTGAGAAGAAGGTGGATGGCGTAGCGGTAATGCTTGACCTTGAGTTTCAGGTCGAAGGATTTCTCATCCATCTTTCGGTGGGCGCGGCAGGAGAGAGTGAGAGCGAACTGATTGAGCCACAAAGGCCCATGGTCTTGAGCGAAGCTCGAAAGGTTTTGAAAGTCTGGCCTGGCATCGAGGGTTTGGTAACAGCAGCCGAAGTTGACGAGGCCTGGGACCCGGCCTTTCGCGGCCGAACGGATGATGTCCACGGCAAGCGGGCCGCAGGTATGAAGACCCACTGGCAGGACGTTCTCCTCCATGATTTTTTCGAAATCTCCGCCGCTCTCGACCTTCAGGTGCAGGTAGCGGACCGGATTCTGAGGGTTCCGAGCATTCTTCTCATGACGCAAACGGCCCGTGCTCTGGAGCTCAGTGTTCATGTCGACACTCGTCACTGCCAGTTGGTAGTTGTTATTGATGGTCTGAGCGAAAAGACCAATGCCTCCGCCGACGTCTACCACCCGGCCCACGCTGAGGGAATGATAGAGGTGATGGACGTGGGGTGCGAGACGCCGAATCTCGTGCTGCTTTTTGGGGATGATGTAGAGCCACGTCCAGGCATCCTCTGGCATCGGCGGGTAGGTTGGGGCCGGAGGGAGGGAGCAGAGCTCATCGATCGAGCGGTAGAACTCTCGGAGCCCAGGCCCGGAAATGAGCCCCTCGACGTCCTTCATTTCTAGTCGGATGAGATCGGCTTTGGTCTGGATTCGAAGCAGCTCCTGCAGCCATGCCTCGGGGTATTCCGAGAGGGGGGCAGGGTAGCTCAGCATGATTTCGTTTTCCCACATTCTTTGATATGGTTTTAAAAAATCTCTGACTCGAAGGAAGCGGTCCCGGTAGTTCATCTAGCGGGGACGGTATCACAGGTTATGAACAAGATAAATAAAGTGGCGATCTTCGGGATGGGGAAGTCGGGGAAAGCGGCCCTGCGTCTGGCGATGAAGCATCACCAAGACGTCTACGCCGTGAATAGAGGCGATCCCCGGGAGTGGTGGAAGAGCGAAGGGCTCGAAGGCATCTGCACTACTTGTGCCTGCTTTTCCGAAGAGGACTTCGCTCAGCATTTTCACAAGATGGACGAGATCATCCTCTCTCCCGGGATTCCGGTGGGGCATCCGGCCCTCAAGCGGGCCCTTGAGAAGGGGGTGCCCATCGTCTCGGAGATTGAGTACGCTTTTCGGCACTCCCGCAACGTTCCGGTCATTGCCATCACGGGAACAAACGGAAAGACGACGACGACGACCATGATCGCCGAAGCCCTGGCGCGGGCCGGGAAGACGGTCTTCTGCGGTGGGAACATCGGCGTTCCCTACAGTGAGCTGCCGTTGCGTGAAGAGTGGCCCGATTACGCCGTGATCGAAGTTTCAAGTTTTCAACTCGAAACGATCCGGGAGTTTCACCCGAAGATTGGGCTCTACCTGAATCTCTTTCCAAACCACAGTGAACGCTACGAGAGTGTGCAGGATTACGCCTTGGCCAAGTACCGACTTCTCCTGAACATGACCCCGGAGGATCACCTCATCATCGGCACCGAGAATCCGCACCTCGAGGAGATGAAGAAGTATCCGGTGCTCCCGCACTATTTTACGAAAGGCGACCTCCCGGCGCAGTTTCGATCGATGTTTGACTTTAGCAAGGCGCGGGTTCGGGGAGAGCACAACGAGGCCAATTTCTACGCCGCGTATGAGACGCTTCGGCTTCTGGGGATTCCGGAATTGCCTCGACTGTTTCAGGGCTTCATCAACGAGTTCTCGGGGGTCGCGCACCGGCTTGAGTTCGTCCTCGAGCGCCAAGGGTTGGCGATCTACAACGACGCCAAATCCACCAATGCTCTGGCCACGACGACGGCGATTAAAGCGTTCAAAGAATCCTCCGCCCCCCTCTACCTGATTCTGGGTGGAAAGCTTCGCAGCGAAGCCGATCACTTCCTTCCTGATCTCCTCCCCTTTAAAGGAAAGATTTCTAAAATCTTCACCATCGGTGACGTCACCGACCGATTGTACGACGAACTTAAGTCGGAGTTCTCCGTCGAGCGGGCGGGAGATTTAAGACGGGTCTTTGAGCTCGCCGAAGGCCTCAAGGGAAACCTCGTGTTCTCCCCCGGCTTCCCGTCCTTTGATCAGTTTAAAAACTACGTTGACCGGGGTGAGAAGTTTAAGGCCTGGGCGCGGGAAGCCTTCCCAGAAGTCCGCTAACGAGGCCCGGGAAGTCCGAGTATCGAGGGGTGTGTGTGAGGTCTCCGAACCCGTAGGCGGCGTAAATGAACGCATATCCGGCGTCGAGGGAAGCGACCCTATCTCCCTCGGTGTCGCCGACGTAGACCGCCGAGGTGAGGCTGTTTCGCTCGGCCAGAAGTCGAAGGTTCTCCGACTTCGACCGTCCCGTCCTTCCGTGGCATTCCCAGTCCCGAAAAATGTCCTCTGTGCCGGTGAGAGAGAGAAAAATCTGAAGGTAGGATTCTTGGCAGTTACTCACGAGGTAGAGGGGCCTTTGTTTGGCGAGCTCACGCAGCCCTTCTCTGACTCCGGGGTAGAGCTCTCCGCCTTGGCGGCGCAGGTAGGCTTGCTCGCTCTCGTCGATCTGGGCCATGACTGAGGGAAGGTCTTTTTCGGGAACGGCCGGGCAGAGCCGGCGGACGCACTCCGGGAACGGAAGGCCGCAGACGGATTCGATCTGCTCCTTGGTGATCACGAGACCGTAACCCCGCTTCTGGAGCACCGCTGTCCAAGCAGCGGCGCAAGGGGAGCAGGCATTCCAAAGTGTTCCGTCGAGGTCGAAGACTACGGCACGGGTGAGGTCTAAGGTAGTCATGGTCCGGAGAGATTCCTAAGTGAAATGAATACGGGCGATGATACGTGAGAATGTTTTCTTTTGAAATGCGAAGAGGGGAAGACTACCGTTTGTTCATGTGATCGTTATAGCTTTGGTCGATGGAGGCAGGGAATCTGTCGTTCGTGCGCTCGGGTGCCTTTTCGGCCATGGCAGTTTCGAATGAAATCTTGGCGATGAAGAACATCAGAAGAACCATCACAACGGACCCGATCTTGACACCCATAATTCCCTCTAAAAGTTAAACAACTCTTGTCGTTCTTAAGGGGGACTATCGGCACTCTCGAGTAAAACCTTTAAGGCATTTCTTGAATATTCTTAGGTTATTTGATTTCCCAAAGGAGCTCACAAACCTTCCGAACGTCGGCCAAGTCCTGATACAGGCCGAAGCCGAACCGGAGGCGCATACCCCGGCGGTCAATGAGGATTTGCCGGGCCTTGAGGAGGGCCTCAAGCCTTCTGGCAGCTTCCTCATCTGCAGCCTCGAAGGTCAGGAAGTGAGCATGCCAGGAGAGTTCTTGAGTGAACAAAGGGCGCAGTTTCCCAGCGGCCAGAAATTCTCTAGGCATGGCCTGGAGAAAGGTCTTCTGAAGACCCAGGACATAATCATGGATAGCCGAAACCGTAAGTCCTTGTTTTGAGTAGAAATCCCAGGCCGCGTTGAAGCGGTAGAGCCCAGAGGGGTCTTGGGTTGCTCCCATGAAGGCCAGGCCGTCGTTGGTGTAGCCGGTCTGGGTCCCTGAAGGTTTTGTCAGGTCACCGAACTCCGCGAACCATCCTGTGTAGGCCGGGCGCCATTCCCCTTTGGGAACAACTAAAAACCCAACTCCTTCGCCCGCCTGGGCGTATTTGTAACCACCGCTCATGTAGAAAATCCTACCCTCGAGGGGGCCTAGATTGGTCGGGAGTGCGGCGAACCCATGGTAGCCATCGACGACCATCACAGTCTCTTGGGGGCAAGCATCGGCCAGGGCGACGAGCTCGGCGTCAGTGAGGGCGAGGCCCGAGTCGAAGAAAACTTGGCTGATGAAAAAAAGATCGGGCCGCTTCTTGAGACCGGCGAGGAGTCCATCGAGAAACTCGCTTCGGTTTTCCAAGAGAGTGGAGGTCGGGATGAGATCCACATCCACAGCCGCATCTTCCGCGAGTCGCAGGAGCTGCCGGCGCCACGAGTGGAACTCGCTTCCGGTGGTGAGGACCCGAAGGGATCGGCGGCCGTAGAAGAGTGATAAAATCCGCGCTCCGAGTTCGTGGGTGTTCGGGGCGAAGACAATTTGCTTGGGATCTTTGAGGTTGAGGATCTGGGCCACGTGCTTCTGTGCGTCGGGAATTACGGCACCGAAGATTCTTCCCCACTTCTCGTCACTTAACCGGGCGCAGTCGTCCCAGTACGCGAGCTGGGCTTCGCGGGTCACATCCGGCCAGAAGTGGTGGGAGTGGGCAGCGAAATGAAGCCTTCCCTCGTGGCCCTGGAGGAAGCGGGAAAAAAAATGCTTAGGTTCTGAAGTTGTCATACACGATGTCCAATTGATCCCGGATCTCTTTCGGGAGTTTCGGAGTCATCTCCTTCGGGATCAGGAAGGTTGCGAGGTTGAAGAAATCAACAAAGGCGCGGTTCCTCTCCGTCGTTGACTTAAGGTAGTCGTGCCCGGAAGAACCTCCGGTTCCGATCTTCGTGCCCAGGATCCGCTGAACCATGATGGCATGGCGGTAGCGCCACGTGGTAAACTTCTCATCGACCTCGACCAGGGAGTTCAGAATCCGGAAGGGCATCTGGAGGGCCGGGTAGTCTCGGTACAGGTAGATGAAGACTGCCGAAAGGTGGGCACTCTGCGAAAGCCGGACCTTGCCACTCGTTTTCCACTCCGCGAAGCGAGTAGCGTCGAGGAGCGTGTTAAAGCTCTCCCTGCTGAGGTCCAGGTTCTTAAGTTCGATGGTCAGAGTGCGCTCATCGAGGATCGGATTGGTGGAAATGATCTCTCTGTCTTGAGCGAGCATCTTCTCCACCGCGCGAGAGTATTCCCCCCAGAAGTTAAAGTCTCCGAAGTGGCTAAACGGCATGCGCTCGAGCCAGGCCTGAATGAGCTCGAAGATGCTCACTCGTGCTTCGGTCGCCTCGAGAGTGGCCCGGTCTTCGGCCTTGAGCCGCGACGTGAAGAACTGCTTTTCCACTTCCATCCGGTGCTCTGGTTTAATTCCAAGGGTGGCCTCGATCAGGCGGAATTGGAGGCTCTGGAAGCCCGAAGCTGGCACGAGGTAATCCCGGAACTCCATGAAGTCCAGGGTCGTCATGGTCTCCATGACTGTGATCTGGTCGATCAGAATCTGCTGGATCGCTGTCACTCGCTCGAGCCGAGACTGGACCACGGAGAGCTCGGTGGAGGGAACGAAGGGTTGCTGCAAGCTCACTCTCACGGAGTCAAGCTCATGGAGGATCTGTTTGAACCAAAGCTCATAGGTCTGATGGATGATGATAAAAAGCGTTTCGTCGTGGGCCGGTTTCCCATGCTTCCCACTCTCCGTGACTTGGGCACTGAGGATCTTCGGTAGCTGCAGGTAGTCACCATAGTAGACAGGACTTTGGATCTTCATAAAAACCTTCCCAAGAATATTGGAGGAGAGTAACTTATTCCAACGGAGTCATTGTATGAAAAAAGCCCTCGATCTATCAAATCAAACTATCGCGTCGAACATCCAGAAGCTAAAAAAAATCATGGTTGACCGAGGCCTAGACGGAATGTACGTCTCGAGCTTCGACCCGTTTCTCAACGAATACGTTCCGCTCGAAGACAACCACCGCTACTACATCACCGGCTTCACCGGCTCGATGGCCGAAGTCCTCGCACCCGCGAATGGTCGGGTGCGGCTCTACGTCGATGGACGCTACCATGAGCAAGCAGACCTCGAAGTCGACGCCGCAGAGGTCGAAGTGGTGAAGGTCGGCGGTGACTCCTCGACGACGGCGGAGCTCGCGGCAGACGTGAAGCGGCTGGGACTCCGGAAGCTGGGCTATGAAGCCGACCGCACGGCGCTGAGCTACCTGAACCGATTGGCGGCGAACGCCACGGAGACGATTCCGCTTCAGAGTGGAGACCTCGCTCAGCACATCCGCTTCGAGCCGCTTCCGGCGATGAAGGAAGTCAAGCTCGTTCCCCGCGAGTGGCGGGGCCGGGATACGCTCGAGAAGACCCGCGCAATTTTTTCTCACGAGAAGCAGGCGATGTTTCTCACGGCGCTCGATTCCATCGCTTGGATCACCAACTGCCGTGGCTACCACTTACCGTTCCTTTCGAGCTTCTACGCCAAGGCGCTGGTTACGAAGGAAAAGGTCTACGTGTTCGTCACCCCAGAGACCCCCGTCAGCGAGGCCGCACGGCGCGAGACTGGACTCGAGTTCGTTGTGCTCCCATTCTCTCAGATGGCCAAAGAACTCGATCGGATTCAAAACACGCTCCACTTAACGGAAGTCTGGTTCGATCCGGGCATGCTGAACAGTGCGGACTTTGGAACTCTGGTGAAAACGTTCGGCACTGACCGGCTCAAAGAGAAGGCCGGTGGTCTCTACGAGTACCAGTCGATCAAGGAACCGGTTGAGCTCCGGCAGATCGAAGCCTCTTTTCGGAAAGCGGACAAGGCCATCTTCCAAACCATGAAGTGGCTCAAAGAGCAGATTCGCTCGGGGAAGCGAGTCACCGAGCTCGACCTCTACAATGAAACGACCGTGAAGTACAAAGAACAGGGGGCCGTCGATCAAAGCTTTAACACCATCGCTGGTGTTGGCCCCAACGGCTCCATCGTTCACTACGGGAATCCCTCCGATCAAGTCATCATCAAAGACACGGACATGATCCTCCTGGACTCCGGGGGCTACTTCGACGGCGGCTGGGCAACAGACACAACTCGGACGTTCTACGCCGGTGGCGACACCACGCCACACCCGAAGATGCGAGAGATGTACACCTTAGTCCTGAAGGGTCTTCTCGCGGTGCAGTCGGCGGTGTTCCCCGTCGGCACTCGCGGGATTGTGCTCGATGGCCTGGCCCGCGCCCCTCTCAGGAGAAAGGGATATGACTACAATCACGGGACTGGGCATGGGGTAGGCATCCACGTTCACGAACCCGGTGTCCGGATGTCCTCGATCTCCACCGTTCCGATGAAGGCAGGGCAGGTCGTGTCAATGGAGCCGGGGATCTACATCCCAGGCTTCGCCGGCGTAAGACTGGAAAACATCGGGCACGTTGAACCTCACCCACAGTACCCGAACATGCTCCGGATCGCGTCCTTGGTCTACATTGGGTTTGACCCTGCGCTGATCGATCAGAGTCTGTTAAACGATGAAGAAAAGACCATCCTCGAGGACTACGAAGCGGAATGCTTAAAGCGCGGCACGTCGCTTCGAGCGTCGAAGTAAACGGCGTAGTTCAGCGAGAACAACGAGGAGGCCCAAGGCTGCGGCCGCTGGGAGATAGGGGCCGCCGGGACCACTGCGTCCTCCGTCGGTCGTAGCGCAAGAAACCAGGCCCTCTTCTGAGAGGCCATAGAGGTCCCCGCCGATTGGGTAGAGGAAGCTAATGCCGTCCACATCGTCTTGGCCTAAGCGGCTGCGCTGGGCGACGGTTCGGTAGAACATGAGTGCTGCACTCTCATCGGAATGGCCAAGGCCCAGGGCGTGGCCAATTTCGTGAGCGATGACTCCGATCTTGTCTGAGCGGGAGAGGTCCCCGAACGTTCCACTGGTGTCGTTGATGAGGATCACTGACCCCTTGATCTTTTTCCCCGAAAACTTGTTTGGAATCGTGACGGCAAGAACGTTCCCACCACCGAAGTTCACGCTATTGCTGTTGCAGGCGATGACGATTTCGGTGACCGCTGGAATGAGCCCGTCGGGATCGGCCTCAGCGGCCGCAATACACGGATCATCGGTCGGTGAGCAAAGGCGGCCTCGATTGATGGTGGAGAGTGCCGGTGAGAATCCGGCAGCATCGAGGCGCAGGCTCGACGTGGGAACCTTATTCCAGTATGTGTCGATGGCCGGTTTCACCAGGCCCGCCAGCTCCTGATAGGTCACGCCATTGGTAGGACAGACCGTTCCTTCGTCCACGAAAACCTTGACCCGGCCTTTGGCGAAGGCGGCGCCGAAGTTATTGTTCAGGGTCCACGCCTGGGCTACCGCGGAGAACATCAGAGCAAAAAGAAGAATGCATTTCATGGTCATCACCGATCCCAGTAATAGGAGAGGAAGAGGGTATAGGAGAGTTGCCGGAGCTCAGACTTCAAAGGTGAGTAGGTGTAGGTCTGGAGCCGTAGAGAGGCCGGGCCCAGGAGGAGCTCGGCGCCAACATCGAGTGTCATGTTAAGGCTCGAGCGGTTCTGGTCTGGATTGTAGAAGGTCGCAGTAGAATTCCCATTGTTCATTTTCACAGACCCACCGCTTCCGTGCTGATTGAGCCACATGAGCGATGTTCCGACGCGGATGCGGAACCACTCGACGGGGTCGTACCCGAGATCCGTTCGACCCATAAAGAGGTTCTTGATGATCTTATCTCCCGACTTCCTAGGGAGCACCCAATTGACCTCGGGTAAAAATAAGAAACTTCCGAGGACCGGAGTTTTGAGACCCGCCCCGATCGTGGGCGCCGGATCGAAGCGCCGGAGGCCTCCCGTCGTGTCAACCTGGAGTTGGTTATAAAATTCGGTGTGTGCCCCTGCGGAAAGGTAGAACTGGGCCTTCTGGGTCACTGGCCCCTCGGCTTGTGCCGGCACCTCAGTCTGGGCGTAGGCCACGACGGAAAACACCGCGGAAATGAGGAGACAAATTAATCTTTTGAACATTCCTTAAGGCTATCAAATTTCCCAGCGGATCGCTATCATAGAGCGAGACTCCAACTCCGAATTTCCCAGGAGCGATTATGTTTACATCGATCACCATTCCGACTGCACTTCGCCCCTCCGATCCGCGCTTCGGCGTGGGGCCTTCTCTCATCCCGACCGAAGCGGTCTCCAATCTGGCCCGGACTGGGAGCGCGCTCCTCGGGACGAGCCATCGAAAGCCAGCGGTGCGGAAGCTCGTGCGTGAGCTTCAGGAGGGGCTTCGCTCCTACTTTGAGCTTCCGGCGGATTACGAAGTCGTTCTCGGCAACGGTGGAGCGACTTTTCTCTGGGACATGATCGGCCTGGGTCTCGTCGAAAGGACATCTCTTCACTTCATCTGCGGAGAGTTTTCAGACAAGTGGTACAGGGCCCACAAAAATATCCCCTGGATCAAGCCCACCGCCGAGAGAGTCGAGTTCGGCCAAGGAATCGACCCCGTGGCCAGAGCGGGCCATGACTTCCTCTGTTGCACCTTGAATGAAACTTCGACTGGAGTCCAGCTCTCCGCGCTCCCCGAGCTCTCCGACCCAGAGGTCCTCCTCGGAATGGACGCGACCTCTGGAGCGGGCCAGATCCGGACGGACTTTAAAAAAGTTGACGTTTATTATTTTTCACCCCAAAAAGTTTTCGCTTCAGAAGGTGGCTTCTATGTGGCGTTTCTTTCCCCCAAAGCGATTGCTCGTGCCGAGCGGCTCGGCAGAGACCTGACCCGGTTCGTTCCGGAATCGATGAAATGGGCCCATGCGATCGAGAATTCTCGGAACAATCAGACCTATAACACCCCTGCGATTTCGACCATTTTTTTCCTGAACGAACAGGTTAAGCTGATGAACCGTCTGGGCGAGGCCGCGGTCATTCGGGAAGCCAAGCGTAAGGCACGGCTGCTGTATGACTGGGCCGAGGCGAAGCCGTACCTCTCGGCGTTCGTCCGGGATCCCAAGTTTCGCTCCGACGCGGTTGCGACGATCGATGTCGATGCCAAGTTCGACGTCGACCAACTTACTCACGCGCTTCGCTCTCAGCACCTGGCCTACGACATCGACGGCTACCGAAAGCTGAATCGCAACCAGCTGCGGATCGCGCTCTTTCACAACGTGACCTATGAGGATTTAGAAAAACTCACCCAGATCATCTCGCTGATGATCGAGGGCGAGTCTTAGGTCGCGCTCACTCGAGGCGTTTCAGGATGCCACAGGCAACGGGAACCGTTGCTTGCCTCGGCGAGGCGTCGAGCGTGGCGACGGTTTCCGGGAGGGGTGTCTCTGCGGATACCCCGTGAACCAGGATCACTCGACCCGCGAGGTTCAGGTTCTGACCGGTTCGCGCACGGGCATCTGCTTCGAGGTCCTGGAGCGAGGCCCGCTCGACGTAAGTGAACCCTCTTCCGACAGGGTACACTCCGGCCCCGAGCGCTGCCGACGTAAGATCACCGTCAAGGGGAATGAAGGTGGTTCCGGAGGCGCGGGTCGCTTCGGCCACATCGATCACTCCATTGCGATCGGTGTCGTCCGAGAGAGTCGGACAGCGCGTTCCGAGTAAGATCGACTGACGGTGCGCCACCCGGGCGTCGTCATCGAGGAGAGTTTTCACCACCACCACATCACCGCGGACGCTTATCTCGGCCATCCCAGTGGGGATGAATCCAGAGAGGTGGTTGTTCAGAGGTCTCAGAGGAGATCGATACAGGCCTTCCGACGCCTGCTCTTCGAGGATCCGTGGGCGCGCGAGGGTCTTGCGCCCTTGATCTGCGTTCTTCCCGCAGCTCAGGAGAAGGTGGACGCAGAGGGCAGAGGAGAGTGCGAAAGAAGATCTCACAGGGGCCTCCTACGGATCGAACGCGAGTCGACGAGACTGTCGCACTTCGAGATCACTGGTCGACAGTTTCTGAAGGCCCGTGAGCTCCCGCTCCTGGAGCTCGGCGGGGAGCCGGTAGTGCATGTTTTCAAAGATGAGGTAGCAGTCCTCCGTTTGCGGATTCACATCGTAGTCCGAGAACTTGGAGGTCACTTTACAGGCCCGGCGACTGAACACGAAACCGTCCGTCCAGTCCTTAACACTCATCGGGCGGTCGGTGTAGCGGTAGTCCATCACGAGCTCGCGGATCTCCTGGCGGTCCCTCACCTTGTACAGTGGCGCTACGTGGAACCACCACTTGAACCGGACAGAGTTGATATAGCCGGCGGTGAAGAAGACGAAGACCTTAAGCGACTTCGTCCCCGTCGCTCGGAACTCGTCGTGGGCCCAGACGTGGGCCCGGTCGCTGCACTCGGAAGTGCGCTTGTAGCGCGCGTTCGAGCGGTCGAAGATCGCTTGCGCCGTCCCTGGTGATTCGATGGTCGTTGGGACAAACGGTGCCGTGGGGTCTTCCGGTTGAAGAGCGTTGAGCGCCGGTAGGGGCCCGGGAGGCGTCAGAAGCTTTCGGGCCGAGATCACTGAGGATCGATCATCGATCGTGATCCGAACGACGTCATCTTTTGCCAACGTGGTCTCAGGAGATTGATCCAGAAAAGCGACGCGGCCATTCTCCATCTTGACGAGGTTTCCATGGATGGCCTGGATTCGACCCTGAATGACTTCGGCGTGTGCGGCCACCGTAAGGAGGGGTCCGAGGACTAGGAGTTTCTTCATTCATCCTCCAGCAGTTTGAGCTGCGGGTAGGTTTATGCTGGTTCATCGGCCGTTGACTACCCAAGGCCGACGATCTTCATCCGAAATTATGGCAACAGATTCGCTGCGCTCCGAAGCCCGGGTACTGACTTCTGTTCTTTCGGTGACTTGAAACCGATTCAAGCCGTCCGGTACTCAGACCGATAGGTAGACCAGGAGACTATGATGAAACCCATTTTTTGCTTGATGCTTCTGGCCCTCGCGGCGTGTGGAGCGAAGAACGACGGTCTTGACTACGGCAAGACCACGGTCGCAGCCCTTGTTGCACAGAGGGGGCCTCCGGTTGAAGAGAAGCCCATTCCTTTGGAGGGTGGAAAGATGCTCATCTATGACGGGAATGAAAAATTCCAGGTCAAGGGTGAGATCGTGACCCACGGGTTCAAGGACCCGAAGGGTGATGAGACTCTTCTCATGTACTGGCGCCACAGGTTCAAAGACTGCGCAGTCCTCGAGCGGAAGATCTCCGAAGCGCAGGGCCACGTTCGCCCAGAGCAGGAGCTCACCTGTGCTGCCGAGGGAGTGACCGTGATTTACACTCAAGACAGCGAATTCGTTTCAAGGATCATTTACCATGAAAAGATGTAACCTCCTCTGGGCCAGTTTGCTGGTGCTCGGTGCCTGTACTAAGAACGCACCGGAGCTTCTCATCACGAAGTGGGAGAAGAAAGCAACTCCCCCGGAGCGCACGCTCCTCCGGACTCTCGCGAGTTCTCAGAATCAGTGCATGCGAGATGTCTTTAATGTGGAAACTCTCAAGGCCGAAGTGCGGGACCTCGAGGCCCGGTTCACGCGCGGGCGAGCTGTCTCTGGCCGCTGGAAACACATCGAGCTCTCGACGCTTCCTGTTGCGCAAGGGAACTTCCTTAAAACTTTCGGGCGAGAACTTGGTGACCTTTCGAATTCCGATGCCTTCGACTTCTCCTCTTGCACAGACGTTCCGTGTATCATCAATCGGATCTACGGCAAGGGAGATGATGTTCATGGCTACGTCCATTACATTTGGTATTTAAAATTCGGGAACCTTCTTGCTGCGGACAACAAAGTCCCTATGCAGCGCTCAATGAGTGCGGGGCAGCATGCCGGGAAGGCCATTCCCTTTGCGAACTACCTCTTCGATGAAAAAGAGCTCTACGGCTTCTGGCGGCTCTCTTACATGCTGAAGGCCCCGCATACCACTCTCCGGTACCTCACGCAGATTCAGCGAATCCCGCGCGGGGAGAAGTTCGAAGGAGAAGATCTGGCAGCGGCTTGTGGCCTTGCGTACAGTAACGGCTTCATCACACTTACCGATGCCTGCCTCACGTTCGATCCTAACTCTCAAGACAACGGATGGATGTACCAGGCGGTCACTCATGAATTGAGTCACCAGCTAGACTTCGAAGAGGGCAGGGGCTCACTTTCGGGCCGGCGCTCGGCCCGCCAAGACTATCTAACTCTCTCGGGCCTCATCATGGCTGAGTACGTAGACGCTCAAGGAAAACCACAACGCGGATGGCAGGTGAAGCCGGATGGTAAAGTCGTGAGCGATTACGCGAAAACAAATCCGACGGAGAATTTTGCTGAGTCAGTGGCCGTCTTCAGGGTCGATGGGCCTCGAGCGAAGGCAGGGCTCGCCGACGATCACTATCGGTTCGTTTCTAGTTCTTATTATCAGAACAGGGAGTTCACGATCCCGGCACTCATGGCCAATTGGATCCAAGATAGTAACGGCGAGCTCTCACAAGATATCCTGAAGGCCGTCGCTGACTGCTCTCGTCCCGGGGCTACCGGACGTTCTCAGTATTTCCGACGGGCCGATTTCTCGCCCGCCATCCCGGCGTCGGTTCTCGGTTGCATCTCTGAAAGTGCCTCTCGAATCAGTGCGGAACTCCGAGGGAAAGTCGTGATGAAAACGGCAGAAGGGTGCGATGTCCTCGCCCGCTCCGACTACCGCGAAAGTTGGAATTCACTTGTCAAAGAACACCTGCAGATTGCCTTCCAGCGCCACCTCCATCAGGCGGGGCAGGATCCGCAGTACACAGCGCGGCTCCAGACTTTCATCCAAGATCTCAATGATCCGACCCTCGCCCGGACGGCGTACTTAAACTGCTACAAGGAAGCCGATGAAAACGCCTGCTACCGAGAGGAGCTCCAGAAGCGCACTATGGATCGACTGAAGGCCCTGAACCTTCCGGATGCCGAGACGGTAGAGCTCCTCAACATGTATATCCTAGGCCACCCGTTTGAGACCGTCCGAGAGGATACGGTGAAGCTCTACCAGGCCTTCGTCCAAGAGAACCTGGAGCGGATCCGCACGTCGGCGCAAGAGACCTGGGCCGGTTGCCGTTCTCTTTCACACTCCGACACCGCACCACCGAGTGGTCGGGTGTTCACTGTGGGAGACGGGTACCTCATCAGCTCCTTCTTTAATTGTTTAAACGCCGGTATCCCAGACAATGTAAAAGAACTCATCCAAACCTTTAGAGTTGACGGAGATCGGGTTGAGAACTCAAGTGAGGAGAAAATTCTCACGGCAGAGGTCCTCCCGCAGTTCGTCCGCATCCTCCGCGGTTACTACGACACGGAGAAGGCAACGGAGATCGCAAGTGCCACAAGACTCATGCGCGAAGACGGCGGAGAAACCCGCCGGAAGCTCCTCGCTGACCTCTCGTGGGTTAAGAGCGTCATTGACCCGAGGCAAGTCCTCGCGGACTGTAAGGTTCAGGGGTACAAAGTCATCGGGCCACCCCTTCTTTACAATCTGCCGGCGACGGTCTTCGGAGACTTCCTCGAGCGCGAAGCGTGCCACAATATTTCCGCGGCCGAGCAGTTCGGGGCTTGGATCGAGAGTTCTCAAGCAGAGCTCCGCGGCCGAGCGACGTCTGACTTGGACGGGAAGATGCTCGAGTTCGGACAGCGGCTTGCGGACGAATGTCTCCAAGAGTTCCCGAGCAGCAACATCATCAACCGACTCTTGTACCGCCGCTCTCGCGAGGCCTGCTTCATGAACCGCTGGTCAAACGCCGAAAGCCGGATGATTACGGAGACCTTAAGTAATCCGGTGATCCAAAGGCTCAACTTGAACCGCAGCGCGATCGAAGCACGGTTGGCGCAGATTCGACCAGGCCTTCAGCAGCGAATCATCTCTCAAAAACTCCGCTAACTCTCGAAGGGCCCCGGAGGATGAACGTCCTCCGGGGCCCTTCTCCTTTTTTGCGTTAGTCGCGGGTATATCCCTCAAGGAATTGCTTCTTAAACTCGAGGTATCGGTCCTCGAAGATCGCTTCCCGGGCACGGGTCGCCATCGATTTGTAGAAAGAAATGTTGTGGGCCGTGGCCAGGATCTGGCCCAGGATTTCGTTCGAGTCGAAGAGGTGCTTGATGTACGCCCGCGTGAAGTTCGTGTTCACGTAGTCCTTGAGGTTGGGCTCGATGGGGAAAAAGTCCCGGCGGTAATTTTTGTGCTCGATCCGGATCTTTCCGCGGTTGGTGAAGAGTGTTCCTCCGCGGCCAAACTTGGTCGGGATGATGCAATCGCTCATGTCGATGCCGTGTTCCCAGATCATCAGGAGATCTTCCGGCATTCCCACCCCCATGACGTAGCGGGGCTTGTTGACCGGCATGAGCGGCGCTGTGGTCCGCACGATGTGCTCCATGTGCTCTGGCCCTTCTCCGACGGAGACCCCACCGATGGCGTAGCCTGGAAGGTCACGCTTGGTGACTTCTTCGACGCAGATCTTTCGGTACTTCTCGTAGACGCCCCCTTGGACGATGCCGAAGAGTGCCTGCTGAGGATTTTTCCAGGCCTCGACACAGCGGTCGAGCCAGCGGTGGGTCCGCGCGATCGACGTCTCGACGTACTTCTCGGTGGCCGGGAAAGGGATGCATTCGTCGAAGGCCATCATGATATCGGACCCGAGGTTCTGCTGAACCTGAATCGAGATTTCCGGAGTGAGCAGGACGTTCTCTCCCTTGGCGCCCTTGAAATTGGCCCCCTCTTCCGTGATCGAGTTTTTCTGGAGCGAGAAGACCTGGAAGCCACCGGAGTCGGTGAGGATCGCTCGGTCCCAGCCCATGAACTTGTGTAACCCTCCGGCCTTCGCGATGAGCTCCGAGCCCGGAGTGAGGTGAAGGTGGTAGGTGTTCGAAAGGAGAATCTGGATCGAAAGGTCCACGAGCTCCTTAGGCTGAAGCGCCTTGATCGCACCGTGCGTTCCGACGGGCATGAAGACCGGAGTCTCGATGGGCCCGTGCGGCGTTTCGATGATCCCGGCGCGGGCACCGCAGTGCTTGTCGACGTGCTGGACTTTGAATTTAAAATGCTGGTTTACTTCCGAACGAACGTTCATCGCAGAAAATCCTTTGGGCGAAGTTGTTTTCAAGACGGCGAACCGCCTGCGTTTCCAGTAAAGGAGTTGGGTGGGCGGACACTATCAGATCCTTATTCCTTTGTTGAGCATATTCCTGGTGAGAGTAGATCTTACAGACCTTTTTCCCCTTGAGCTTCGGGTCCAAGTGCTCGAGGTTACTGATGGGGATACTGTCCTTCTTCGCTACCGAAACCAGCGCCTGAAACTGCGGCTAGCGAAGATTGATGCCCCCGAACTCGCTCAGCCTTTTCTCTCCGGATCCCCCGGCGCGGGTCTTCTGGCCCGGCGCTGCCTGCACGCGGAGCTCGCGGGGAAGAGTGAGCTCATCGCACGCCTCCAGTCCCGGGATCTTTACGGCCGCTATCTGGGGGACCTCGATGAGGTGAGTCTCCGGTTAGTGAGGTCGGGCTGCGCCGTCATCTATCCCTATGCGGTGTTCTCTTCTCGGGGTGAGAAGTTTCGCTTCCTAAGAGCACTCGCCGAGGCGCGCAGGGCAAGACGAGGCCTGTGGAAATTTGGAGGGATCGCCCAACCGAAGAACTGGCGCCGGTCTAGTAAACGAATCTCGCGCCAGCGGTGGCGCCGATGAGTTCGTTCCCGAAGGCCTTGTCGATCTGAGCGAAGATGTTGATGTAGGGTAGGTTCAGCTGGAGGCCCGCGAACCCGCGGGTGAGAATCGAGTCGACCCGTCCGGTGCCGTCGATGTTGGCTTCGGCCTGGACGGTCGCACCAGCCCCGGCGTCCCCGTTGGTGGAGTCGTCGTCTGTGTCATACCGGAGCGTCGTGGGGGTGGCGTTGAGGGATCCGTCACCCTTGGCCCGGCCGAAGTTGAAGTCGACGCCAAGGCCCGTGTAAATGGAGAGGAAGTAAAGGAGCTGAACGTTGGTCGAGACTTCGAGCGGAATCGATTGAGTTGCCACGTCGATCGTCGCTTGTGGTTTCCCGTCGATCGTCCCGCGGACATGGTCGTCGTTGCCGATCCCGCCGATGTTCTCGTCCACATCCTCAGACAGAGATGACTTAAACGTAAGCCTCGTCGTGTTGTACTCATAGCCTGTATGGATTTTGATCCCACCCCAGCGGAAGATGCTGTGGCCCACGGGTTTGACCAGGTCGTAGCTCACGTGGAACCCGAAGGAGCTAAGGTCCCCGGTGATCTCGTCTTTGTCGCCGTCGCCCATTTTCCTGTCAAGGTCATAGCCGAGCCAGTTGACGTAGACGTTGAGTCGGTCGGTGTAGAGGCCAAGGATTTTTTCGGCGTCCATCCAGCTGAGGTTGGTCCCGATGACAAGGCCACCTTGGATACCCACGCCGGAGAGGTCCGAGTCGGTTTCTTTGTCCTTTTTCAGATCGGCCCCGACTCCAACCCCCGCACCGATGAGAAAGACTTCCATCCTCGAGGCGTAATCTGAGCCGATGCCTTTCCCGGCCATCACTGAGGAGTTCGCCATGCCCTGCATGAGTCGCCGGGGATTTTCAGTGCTCGGGAAGTCTTTGTTCACTTCTGTTTCGATCTCAACCAACGCAGAATCCCATGCGGTTCGAAGGGCAGCGTTACTGGCGAAGGCACCGTAATCGGTCGTCTTCAGTCTAAAAAGCTGAGCCGAGGAGTCTGCAGGAAACAGACCCAGGCCCACGACGGCGGCCAAAATTAAGAGTTTCATCATAACTACCTTCCCTCGAAACAGGGTGTTGAAGCTTTGATGGTAAGGCCTTTTCTTCCGCCTCGGTATTCAGAATTTTTTACCGCTTCCCCTGACAAAGGGAAGACGGGCGTGATAAAGAGATCCCATTTTCCTAGAAACACACTAAAAGGCTTGTCATGTCCTCCTTCATTTCCGCTGACCTTCACCCAGGCCTTTCCGCGTACTACGAGGAGCACGGTCTCAAGACTGCGACGGCGGTCCAGAAGCGGGTGATCCCGGAGCTTCTTAGTCGGAAGTCGATCATCGTGCTGTCGGAAACGGGCTCCGGGAAGACACTCGCCTATGCCCTCCCGATCGTCAGTAAGCTCAAGGAGCAGGAGGAGCGGGGAAGTGCGAGCACACAGAAGGGGGCACCCAAGGCCCTGATCGTGGCACCCACTCGGGAGCTCGCGGCGCAGATCTACAGCGTCTTCAAAGGCATCTCCTACCACCTGAAGCTCCGGGTGCGAGACATCACTGGGGGCGACACGAATGCGAAGATGAAGTCCGTCTCGAATAGCTCCTACGAGATCCTGATCGCGACGCCGTCGCGAGTGAAGAGCGCTCTCCAGAAGAAAGAACTGAACCTCGGCCAGTTGCAGTTCGTCGTCTTCGACGAAGCCGATCAGCTCTTCGACATGGGCTTCAAACGGGACCTCGATTTCATGATCGACTACCTCGACTCCAGCGTGGTCCAGCTCGGGTTCATCACGGCGACTCTCCCGACCGAGGTCGAGAGCTACATCGTCGAGAAATTTCCGACCGTGAAGTTCGCTCGCATCGCCTCCGATGCCTCCCACGCTCCGCAGACTCGGATCGAAACCTACAACGTGAAGGTGGCCCCGGCCGAGAAAGACATGGTCGTGCGCATGTTCCTCGAAAAGCAGGCCCAGGGCCGGGGGATCATTTTCACGAATCAGAAGAACCAAGCGGAAGATCTTTTCAAGTACCTCTCTGAAAAAATGCCGAAGCTCAAGATGAAGCTCCTCCACGGAGACCTCGAGATCAAGGAGCGAGAATCGGCGATCAAGGCCTTCGTTGAGAAGAAGGCTCAGGTCCTGGTGGCGACGGATATCGCGGCCCGTGGGATCGACATCCAGGATCTGGTTTGGGTCCTGAATTACGGTTTACCGAAAACCGGGATCTACTACCTCCACCGCTGCGGCCGCGTGGCCAGAGGTGGAAAAAAGGGCATCGTGTATAACCTCGTCGCAAACCATGATGCGAAGATGATCGCGCAGATCAACGAGGCCATTGCCAACCAGGCGCACCTCAACCTCGACGTCATCCCAGAGGCCAAGCTCAAGGAAGAAAAGAAGGTCATAAAGAAGGTCGTCGAAAAGACTCCCGCGACCTTCCGAGGGCACGCTCCCCGGTTACGTGGAGAGGCCCGCCGTCAAAAGACGGAGAAAGAAATCCGGAACGAAGGCCCCCTCAAGCCGAAGCGCAACCGAGGGATTAAGCGTCGGCGCTAAACCGGAGGATTTCGTCCTTCATTTTAAACGTGTCCTCGTAGCCGAGCTCCATCAGGGGCTTGGTGTAGGATTCGTCAAAGGCCAAGTAGCTCAAGAGATCGAGGCCTTCGGTGTCTGAAACCCCAATGCCCTTTAAGAGGTAGCGCAAGACCGGCGGAAGGTGGTCGGTGATGTTTGAGGTCATCTTCCCGAGGTCCCGTGAAGGCCTGATCATCAGAACGGGGATCGTCTTGAGCTCCGGGTGGGCCCCTTCGCGGATGAGTTCGTTGATGCGCTGGAGGCGTTCGACGTCGGCGTCGATGGAGTCGAGGAAGATCGCATTGAGCATGATCCCGGCGACTTGACCAAGGGTCGGGGAGGAAAAGGGAGCGAAGGCCAGATGTTTCATCCGATCACTCGGGTGGGGGTGCCTTACTCCAATAGCGATGAGCTTCTCTGCACCGAGGTGAATGGCCGGAGAGAGAGGAGTCGTCTGGCGGATGCACCCGTCTCCGTAGAAGCTCTCGCCGATCTGAACCGGTGGAAAGAAAAATGGAATCGCGGCCGATGCCATGAGGTGCTCGACCCGAAGCTGCGTGCGGGAGGAGAAGCGGTCAGACCGCGCCCAGTCTTTGATCTCCGGGGCCCCGTCGTAGAAAACGATGTTCGTTCCGGTGTTGTAGTTCGTCGTCGAAAGGGACATGCCGTAGAGGAGCTTCCGGTCGATGTTCTTCCCAATGTCGGCGAAGTTGACCTCGCGTTCTGCGAGCGCACGAAGAGGGCCCGTATCGAGGAGATGGTTCATGGCACTCCCTTTCGAGGAAAGCCCCCCGAGGACGGTCCCAGAGATCCACCGGACTCCGAGATCGGAGATGGTCCGGGCCCGGAGGTCATAGACGTTCTGTGGCTTGACCCGTAACCACAGCTCCTGCAGGTTCCTCGTCGCCACGTCCCAGTTCTCGCAATTCGCACCGAGGTAGGTCGAGTTGATGGCCCCCGCCGAGTTGCCGGAGATGACGTCGAAGAGGTGGGTCTTTTTGCCGAGGATCTCGTAGATCGCACGGACACTTCCCACTTGGTATGCTGCTCTTGCGCCCCCGCCGGTCATGACGAGTCCTGAACGTTTGGCCATGGTCTGATTATGGCCCAACTCGAACAAATAGCTAGCTGAGCTTTTTTGCTAGGAGCTTCGCACCGACGACCGATCCGCGAGCATCCCCGAAGTGGAAGCTATCTCCCGTGAGCCAGAGCGATTCTGAAACTTCAGTGTAGGGAACCGAGAGGTGGGTCTTCGGAAGGACGTACCGCCACTTCTTGAGCTCTTGGAAGGCGAGCGCAGGAGGTGTGGAGAAACAGGCGAGGAATTCACTCAGGAGTACCTCGAGCGCCTGGGCTTCGGGCCGATCGAAGAGCTCCTCCGAAAGAGCATCGCTGGCCCTGACGACGAAGCCCCGAGGATGAAGCCGTCGCTCGCGCATCGAAAGGACGGAGTGGAGCCGGGGGGAGCACTTCAGCTCCGGTGCTACAACCTCTTGGGTGATGACCAACGCCATGACGGCCTTGGTATAAGTCACCCGTCGAAGCTGGTCAGGAACCGAAATGCGGCTGCGGTCCAGAAGCTCAATGGCCTGAGGAAGGGGTGCGGTGAGCACAACATCTCGTCCCAGGAACATCTCCGGACCATCCGTTTGCAACTCCCAGCCTGAGGCCGTTCGTCGGAGTGCCTCGACCTTGGTTGATTTTCTTATGGTGAGGCCCTTGGCGAGTGACTTCGGGAGCTGCGTCATCGACTCCGGATGATAGACTCCGGCGGAACTGGTCCGGAGCGCCTCGTGGAGTCGAGCTTCTTGGAAAAGATTTCGAATGGTCGAGTCATCGGGGAGGTTCGGGGCCCCGTGATCAAAGCCTAGGTCATCGATGCGTCGAGTAGCAATGCGCCCCCCGACACCTCGGGATTTCTCAAGCAGGAGGCAGTCTCGTTTTAGCTCTCGGGCGAGGCAGAGACCGGAGAGGCCCGCACCGACGATCAGGACATCGGCACTGATCACTGATTCGCTCCCAGAACTTCATCGAGCTCTTGGTGGTTCCGGATCTTTCTCGTGTTCTTCCAGCGCAGGTTCACATCCAGGACTCCGTGGTCGAAGTCACCGAGGAGTAAGATCTTCACTTTGGCGGAGAGAGAATTAATGACCTCGTCAAGGAGGGCCAGGATCTCGGCGTCTGCGTGGCAATGGGCCGGGACACTGAGGATGAGGAGGTTCGCTTCCGTCGCCTTTACGGCGTCGATGATGCTGGGCCCCGGGAGGTTCGAGTTCAGGTAGTAAAAATGCTTCTTGTAGTGGCAGCAAAGGAGGGCGCTGATCATCAGAGGAAAGGTGTGGTGCTCTTTTTCGACACTGGTGAGCACGATCCGGTTGGAGGACTTGAGGCCCCGCTCGAAGTGAGAGTAGATGATGTTGCCGGCATGGAACTTGGCGATGGCGAAGAGTGCTTGGGCCTGGGCGTCCTGGAAGAGTCCTCGCTCACAGCGAGACCTCACGTCACGGACGATGGGAGCGAGGATTTCGAGGGCGAAAATCTTCGGGGCAAAGGATGTCTTCGCCTGTCCCAAGAGCTGCGAGATGACGTCCACTTTGTAGAGCCCAACCGCTTCCAGAAGCTGCGCTCGAATGTCTTCTGGGTTGAGCTCTTTGCGCGAGAAGACCGGCGGTGGGAGGAGCTCGGTGTTCTGGCGGAGTTTGTTGTACGTTTCACGCAGTTCGCTGTCGGGGAGCTTGGCGATTTGGCTAATGTTGGTTCCAAGTTGCGTCAGTTGGGCAAGCATGATGAGGCGGTCGATCTCCGCCGGAGTGTAGAGCCGGCGACCGTTTTCCGTCCGCGAGGGAGTGAGTGCTTGGTAGCGTTTTTCCCAAGCCCTGATCGTGTGGGCGGAGAGGCCCGAAAGTTGCGCGGCCAGCTGAATGTTAAATTTTTTTCCGTCGTCGTTTGACATAGTTTACCTCTGGAACCACTGTAGTCGGTGCTACTCCGGTTTCCTAGAACTCTCGCGGAGGTGTCGAGAATTTGTATATAGCGGTAGGACCAAATTAATCCCATTTCTCGCTTAACCGTTTCACATTAATTAGTTAGAATAAGTTTAGACTTGAACCGATCAAAAATTTTAAAAGGTGACCCGATGAAAATTCTAGTAACAGGTGCCACGGGCTTCGTGGGGCAGAGAGTTGTGAGGCAGCTCATTGAGGGCGGAGACGAGGTCGTTGTCCTCACTCGAAACGTCGCGAAGGGCGCGCTCCACCTTGGGAGTAAGCCACAGTATTTTCAGTGGCTCGACACTCTGACGCCTCCGCCAGCTGAGGCCTTCGACGGAGTTGATGGAGTGATCAATCTCATGGGTGAAGGCATCGCCGATAAACGCTGGGACGAAGCTCAGAAGAAGAGAATCTATGACTCGCGCATCATCGCAACCAACAAGCTGCTCGAGGTCATCCAGGCCCTCCCGAAGAAGCCAAAGGTTCTGGTCTCAGCGTCGGCCATTGGAATCTATGGGAACCGGGGGGACGAAGACTTGACCGAGCAGTCATCCACGGCCGATGATTTCCTGGCCCGGATTTGTAAAGACTGGGAAGCTGCGGCCCTGAAGGCCAAAGACCTCGGTCTGCGCGTTGCGGTCGTACGCACCGGTGTGGTGCTGGGAAAAGACGGCGGAGCGCTCAAGAAAATGCTCCCGATCTTTAAACTCGGTGCTGGCGGCCCGGTGGGCTCCGGCAAGCAGTTCATGAGCTGGATTCACGTCGAAGATATTGCGGCCATGTATGTTCAGGCCGCTCGTGACACAGCGGTAGAGGGGATCCTGAACGGGACCTCACCGTACCCCGCGACGAGCAAAGATTTTGCTCGTCAACTCGGGAAGACTCTTGGAAGACCGGCCTTCGCTCCGGCACCGGCATTTGCTCTCAAGCTCGTCTTCGGCGAAATGTCCCAGGTGCTCCTCGATGGTCAGAAAGTCCTTCCCATCCGTTTCAAAGAACGGAAGTTTCGTTTCCGGTACCCAACGCTTGAGATGGCCCTGAAAGACAGCACGACGTAAGTTACCTTCCGGGGACCTCCCGAGGTCCCCGGTTTCAGAGCTTAATGATGATCTGCTTCAGTCGAGTCATCTCTTCCATCGCGAACCGAACTCCACCCATGCCTAGACCAGATTTCTTATGACCGCCAAACGGCATCTGATCGACTCGGAACGCCGTGTGGTTGTTGATCACAAAGGTCATCGTAGAAATACACCTTGCGATCTGAAGCGCTCTGGTGAGATCTCTCGTGAACAGCGCCGCTTCGAAAACGTACTCGCTGCGATTGATCCAATCCAGGAGCTCGTCCTCGTCGACATACGAGTTGACGCACACAACGGGCCCGAACGCCTCTTCGGTCATCAGTTGGGCGCTTCTTGGAACGTCCCGAAGGATGGTTGGTGCTAAGTACTGGCCCTGGCCACCACTTACGCGGTTTCCGCTCACAAGAACAGCACCTGCGGAGATCGCCTCGTCGATCCAACGGCGAAGTCGGTCAACCTCGGCTGGACGGATGAGAGGGCCCACGTCCGTCTCCTCGTTGAGTGCGGGGCCGACGATGAGTCCTTCGGCTGCGCGACGAAACTTTTCTACGAAGGGTGCCATGAGACTTTCGTGGACGAAGACCGCCTGGGTAGAAATGCACACTTGGCCCGCGTGGTAGAAGGCGCCTTTGAGCAAGGCCGCCACGGCCTGGTCGAGGTCTGCGTCGCCGCGGACGATGGCGGGAGCATGGCCCCCGTGCTCCAACGAAAGACGAGTGCCTGGGGCAAGGAGCTTCCGAAGGTCCCAGCCTACGCGGGCCGAGCCGATGAAGCTCACGTACCCGAAGCACGGGTCTGCGGCGAGCGTTTGCACGCGCCGGACTTCGGTGTTCACCACGCGAAGGCCAGCGACGGGGAATCCGGCCTCGAGGAAAAGCTCCCGGAGTTTTGCCGCACAGATCGGAGTCGCTGGCGCCGGTTTGAGGACCACGGCGCAGCCAGCTCCAACGGCGCAACCCACTTGGTGAGCGATGAGGTTCAAAGGATGATTGAAGGCAGAGATCGCGAGCACGGCCCCGATCGGATCTCGGAGCGTGAATGCGATGTGGTCTTTCCCCGCAGGAGTTCGCTCCATGGGAATGACATCGCCCTCGAGGCGAAGCGCTTCTTCAGCGCAGAGCTCGAGAGTGGCCGCAGCTCGGCGCGCCTCCACCAGGGCATCTCGAAGGGGTTTTCCACCTTCGCTCGCGATGATGAAACTAAACTCTCGCTCTCGCTCCCGCAGCCTCTGGGCAACGGTTCGGAGAATCTGTGCACGCTCATAGGGTCGAAGGCTCGACACCGCCGTCTGGGCAGCAGCGGTCTCTCGCAAGAGGAGTGAGACATCTGAGTCAGTGGCCTCCTGGACTTTGGTGAGGAGCTGGCCATCGCTGGGAGAGTGGACCGGACGCCACGGTCCTTGGGAGTCGGTGAAAGTCACGGGGAGCGTCGCCGGAAGCTGAAACATATTTGTCCTTAGCGAGGTTTCGGTTAAACTTGAAGGATGAAGATCATCCTCGTCCCACTCATGGCCGCGCTTTCTATCCTCGCTCCGGCCTGCACGAAGGAACTCAAGTATAGCAAGGAAGAGCTCTACAAGAAAGCCGTCGCCGCCGAGTCCACTGTGACGTTCGTCCTCCCGAGCGGCATGACGACCGGCCCTTCGTGCACGGATTACGCTGAGGGGTGCGTCGGTGCCCACATCGTGCGCGTGAAAGGGCTCGATCTCATCGGGGTCGAGTTTCAGACCGAAGCCCAGGCCATTTACGCTGCGAAGAAGATCCGAGGCTACTATGTCCTCAACTGGGTCTTCGATGACGTGTCTGGAGAGCCGCTTCTGGAAAAATTTGTGACGGAAAAACTAGAGGCCAAAAAACCGTAGGAAGTTCCCTTCAAAAAAGGTGAGCTTTCGATCCCACGCCTCGCTCAGCGTTTGCATCTGGGGGTGCGCCTTGGTTTGTTCACTTAAGGTGCCGCGAAAAAGTAGGAGCCAGCGACCGAGCTCCCCCCGCTTGATCCCGAGCGGCACATGGGCCTGCATGACGTCGAACGGGTGACTCAGTTCGCGCTCTGTTGTCCCTAAGAGCTGAAGGTCCCAGAAGGCAGCGATGCGGGGGATGTGGGCATCGAAATCGGTGATGTTTCGAAAATGGTAGGCAATCAGAATGTCCGTCCGTGCGCGGGCATAGAACAGTTCGACGACGCTCTGAATCCAATCTCTTTCTGTCATAGGGGTCGGTTCAGTTCCCGCAAGCGGGACTGAAAATGGCGCACGACGGTCTTTTGTTGAAAGCCCTGGGAGAGGAAAAACTTAAGGTCCTCTTTATCCTCGAAGACAAGCTTCGAGCCGAACTTCATCAGGTGGCAGCGGCGCGCCTCGGGCATCTCGAAGAATTTAAGGATCGCGTACTGAGTGTAGAGCTCGTCACTCACGAGAGATTCTCCCACGGGCTCGAACGGGAACGGCTCGAAGAAGACATTCCCATTCTTCCCTCGAAGAACCAGGAGACACCCGAGGATCATGCCCTCTCTTTCAAACGTCAGGACCTGCGCACCCCACCGGGTCCAGGCCTCGAGCTGGGCCACCGGTATGGGGAGAGATTTCGGAACGTCAGCGGGGGACTGGTAGTCACCGAGACTGATCTGCCCCTTCACGTGGAGCTCCTTCCAGCCCTTTCGGATATCCTCTCGGACCTGAGTCGCAAGCCCCGTCAAGTAGTCCTGGTAGGTTTTGGAAGCTTTACTCAGTCCCTCGAGGACGTAGGCCTCGCTGGTGTGAGTGTGCTCGGGTGTCCACGTGCTCGAGAACTCCTGGAGCCCCTTGATGCTGTTGACTTCCTGGGAGACAACTTCCGGGCGCTCTTCGTACTCGCGGACGAGTTCTTGGATCTTGTCCTTTCCGCTTCGAAAATACTTTGGATCGAAGGCACAGACTCCAGCGCTCCCGTCTCCGATTTTCCAGGAGAGCTGCTTCCAACTCAGGTGGGCCTTTTCCCAGAAGGCCAGCTTCTTGTACCAGGCCCGGAGTTGGTCCGAAGGAGTGGGTCTTAGGCAGAGTTGCGCGAACCCGATGGGTGTATTTTGTGTGGGACCGAAGAAAAGAAAATAGGTGAAGGCGTGGCCCGTGGGAGCACTGTCATGGCGCTCCACCAGGATGTCAAAGCTCGCGATGTCCTCCTGAAGAAGGACCTCGATGTTAGGGATGAATTCCGGATCGATCTCGTGAATTGAGTGGAACCGTTGCACCATGATCATAGGATCATTTTGAACTCTAATCACCGGAGAGTCAAAGGCAGGAATCCACTTCTTGCTAGGGTTTTAGGCCCCGGCCGCAGTGCGGGCAGAGCTTCCAAAACTGGATGTCTAATTCCTGGCCGCAGGCGCAGGCATAGGGGGCGGCGAGGTCGTCGAGAGAGTCGCCGAGGACGAAGATGTCTGGGCGCATGGCCCGGACTGTGAGGGAGTTTGCGAGGTAGCCTCCGGGAAGAAGAGGGTCGGGTTTAAACAGGGCCGGACCAACGCTCTCGTCGACCCGAATTCGCACCGGAATATCCTCCCGCTGGTCCAAGTCAAAGTTCGGCTGACCCACCATGTTTTCGAGCTCAAGGATGCGGTCGAGGGCCCGGTTAGGATCCTGGGTTTGATGTTTCAACAGAACTCCATCTCCGTTCAAGGAGGGCGATGATTTCTCGGACTGCCCTCTGGTGAGCGTTAAACCACTTCCACGGGGGTGGTTTAATCTTATCAAACTCTCGGAGAAAATATATGCCTTGATTTCCACACGCTTCGATCAGACGAAGGGTCCACTCGACCACTTCCGGATCCGAGTGAAAGAGGAGCCCTTTAAGCGCTTCGAGGAACTCGAAGTGGAGGCGCTGACCCCGTTGAAACCGGGCCTCGACGATGTGCTTCCGGGCAGCGGTTAAGCAAAACACGAGCTCCTGGGGTGGGAGCTTAGCGGATAACAAACTCAGGAGCTCGGCTTCGAACTTTGAGTTCGGGGTGGCCGAGTGCTCGACGATGCAAAGCACGCGCTCCAGGTCCCGGCGCTCCCGCAATTCACTGCAGAGCTCATCGATTTCCGCGGGCGCCAATCGCACGAGTCCCCGGTGGCCCTGCTGGAGTTCATCCAGGATTTTTTTGTGAACTGCCTCGACGTCCATTACAGAGGACCGCTACCGATGCAGCGAAGGGGTTTCGTTGCCGTCATGGCATCGGACGTGAGGATTCCTTCTTTTGATTGATAGACCCAAGCCTCACGGCGGTCCGTCGAACTGCTCCGAACCGTTCCCGTCCAGAGCCCTGTTCCGTCCGCTTCTTTGACTAAGACTGAGCGAAGGCCATTGAGGTCGGCTTGGAGGAAATCGTTCCGGGTTGGAATCCTCCAGCGCACGCTTGTCCCCACCACGTCGAGGGCCCCGTCGTCGCAGCTCGGCGTTCCGCCGGCGCCGGTTTGACAATCGACGGTAGCACCTGCGCCGATACCCTGAGCGTTCCCCGAGGCCCGGCACCAGTTCGTCGGTGTCAGGATCGGTGACCAAATCAGCTTCGTGAGGGAATCAAGCCAGAATTCTCCGGCCTCTGTCTTGGCCACCAAGTTCCAGTTGCCGTCGCCCGCCACCCCGAAGCGCGTTCCATCCCAGGTGGCCCGGTCTGAATTTTTTTGGACACAGTCAGCGATCCGGGCGGTGATCGTTGCGAAGGATGTGCCTCCCCCGCAGTCGACGAGGGGCCGGCCCAAGCTCTGCACAGTAAGAGACGCGCTCTCGTCGTCCTTCTCTTGCTCCGGCACTAATCGGTAAAGGTTCACCGGGAGAGACCCGGCCAGAGTTTTCTGGATTTCTTCGGCGTAGCTTAGGACTGGACTCCCTTTCTCCCGGGGAATCTGGCTCCGCTGGCCGCTCGCTTGTGGCAGAACTTCCGGCGTGGACGGTCCCCCTGGTAGTGGGCGATTCGCCCTACTGGAGGCAATGTCATCTCCGCAGCTAGAAACAAAGCTCAGGAGGAGGAAACTCGCTAGCAGCTGTTTTCGGGCATGATTCATCTTCATCCGTCCATTCTAAGAAAATCCCTGACTTAATTGTAAAGAGAAGGCCCGTGAATGTAAAATTTACTAAAGAGATAAGTGGCTGAAACCCTAGGTTTTCTTAAGCCCTCCGGCGTGTTAGACTTCGCACCCTATGACGACCCTATTGATTAACTCTATCTACCGGGCAACTGAAGGCGAAGGAATTCACATTGGAATTCCCCAGATCTTCGTGCGTTTTCAGGGGTGTCACGTCGGTTGCGTGAACTGCGACACAAAGGAAACCTGGGACTTTGACCCGGCCTTCACCCGTTCCCTCGATGAAGTCATGGAGGAGATCGAAACGCTCTCCCAGGATGTGATCAAACGCATCTCCGTCACCGGCGGTGATCCCCTCCACCCGTCCCACATTCCGTCTTTGATCGAGCTTTTAACTGAACTCAAACGCCGAAACTACTATGTGAACATCGAGGCCGCTGGGACCCGGCTTGTGCCGGAGGTGTTCGATCTCGTGGATTTCATTTCTTATGACTACAAGACTCCCTCCACAACGGTGAAGGCCTCCAAGGACCTCCTCCTGAAGTTCATCCAATCCTATGGCCCTAAGTCCCAGGTGAAAGCCGTCATATCCGACAAAAAAGATTTCGAAGCGACCTTCGATGCTCTCCACTTCGTGAAGGCGTCAGGGGTGGCGGTCCCTCCGTGGTGCTTAACCCCCTGTTTCGAACCCGGGGAACCCTTCCCGATGAATAGGTTTCAAATGGTTGTGAAGCTGAATGAGAACTTTGGACTCCCGTTCCGGGTGATCGGCCAGCAGCACAAGTGGGTCTACGGGGCCGAGGCGAGATTCGTTTAAGCTTTATTACCTGATCAACCGATACGTGGGCCATGCGATGGTTGGTCTTTCTTCTTATATGTAGTTGCTCGACTCAAGGTCCTCTGAGGTACAAACATTCGTCCTCGAAGCGCTACCTTGCGGCCGTGACGGATGACCCGGTCGTGGCACGGATCGAAGGAGAACTTAAGGACCCCCGAGTGATCGCCACGGGGATGGACTCCACGTTCTTGATCGTAAAACTCTTCGACTCGGCCGGGGCCCTGATCACCAACGTCGACCCCAAAGACCTGACGCTCTCGACGAGCGAGGACGTCGAGGCGAAACCCTTCGTGCTGCAACAAGGGGTCTACAAGACAGAGTTAAAACCCCGGGTGAAAAGCCGAAGCATCCGCATGCGCGTCGACTGGAAAGAGCGGGTCTTAGGGCCCGAGATCGTCCTCGAGACCACGACTTCACCTCTTAAAGATTCTCTCGCTCCTTTGAACCACGAGTACTTTCAGTTCCGGAGCGTGGGTGAGGTGAGCGTGGGCCGCGGCAGTGCTTCCCCCGAGAACGTCACGGAGAGCTTTTCCTTTGAAAACCTCGGCGACAACCGGATCGTGAACGCAACGGTGAACCCGAGTTCGCAGCGGTTCTTTAGTTTCGATTACCTCGAACAGGCCCGGCAGAACCTTGCCATGAGCGTGGATGATTCTCCCAACGGTACGGTCTCTCACACGATGCACTCGATCTTCATGTTCTTTCCGAGAGTCCATGTTCCGCTTGTGGAGCAGCTCTCCGGCACCATCGACGTGACCCTTCCGACCGGGGAGAAGTTTAGTTTCCGGAAAGATTCCAAAGAAATCGTGAGCGGCGTCCTCACCGAAGGTCCGGTGGACGTGTCGAATGATCGCTTCAAGCGGCAGTACGCGGACATCAAGTACTCGGGCCGCGGGGTCATCCTCAGAGTGAATGCACGAGGCCAGACTCCGCAGACAGGGCAGTTTGAAACTCTGAAGATCGATCTGGAGCACGGGCTTAAGGGCTCGGTGGATGTCCTGATCATTAACGGCACCACGGGGCAGCGGTGCCGGCGACCGAAGCGCGACTTCTGGGAGCCGCTGGACGTGACGCCGATCGAGTTTAAGTTTCCTACCGACGAAGAGTTCGAACTCTACCTTCGCCAGCACTGCGGGTTTGGGCTACCGAAGTTTTAGGAGTTTCAAGACAACTCCTGCCCACCCAGCAAGGAAGAGAAGACCTCCTACGGGAACGATGATCGCGAACACTTTCAGACCCGTGACCACGTACAAGTAGCAGTTGCCAGAGAAGAGCAGGATACCGAGCAGAAAGCCGAGGTAGGGGAGCGAGAGCTTCAGCGCCGGAGTCGCCTGACGAAGGAGCCCTAGGAAGAGGATCCCAAAGGCGTGGTAGAAGTGGTAGCGCACTCCGGTTTCGAACGTCACGAGTTTCTCCGGAGTGACCATGGCCTTGAGGCCATGGGCCCCGAAGGCCCCGATCAGAACGGCGAAGGCGAGGAGCAGTGAACCCGTGAGGAGGTAGCGGCGGGCCTCGGGATTTAAAGTCATGGTGAAGATCCTTTTTTTAAAATCTAAAAAACCTTAGCTTCTTGGATTCGGGAGGGAAAGGCCCGTGCTCTTTCCTTCAACGGCACTTCGGATAGACAGTGTTCGACCCCGGGCCTCGCCCAGGCGTCTGGCCTCGGAATCCGTCCGGTGGCCTGAGCGAGAATGCGAAAGCCTTCGGTAGATGATGCCGGTCGCCCGCTCGAGGGTCTCCTCCGCCAGAACGAGGGACTTTTGATCATCCTTCGAGTAGGCCTCCTTCATGCTTCGCATCTTCTGGTCGTAGCCTTCGGCAACCCCCAAGAAGAATGAGTTCTTGGCCTGAAGACCTCGGAGGCCCTCGAGTGACTGAGCTTCGTGCCACAGGTGCTCAAACTCCCGGTCAAGGAAAGATGCCACATACCCCGCGAGTTTGACGTTGGTGAGTGAACCGGAGACTTCAAGGCAGCAGACGTCTCTTCCTTGGCTGATCACAGATCTCACGATGAAGTGCTTTAGGATCGAGGAAATGGCCGCGATTTTAGTATCTTTTCTCCGGCGCTGGAGGAGTCGGTCGAGGTAGATCGGCGCCGAGGCATCTCGGTTTCCGAGGTACTCGAGGTTATGGCGGAGGAGGAGGTCGTTGGCCCGGACCGTGGCGAGCTCCGCTTCGTGAGCGTTTGAACTCTGGGCCAGAGAGAGGAGTTTTTTTACCTTCTCGAGGATTCGTTCGGATTGGAGGTCTCCTTCTTTTGAGAGGTTGCTCGCGGCAAGGTCCATGGTCGCCGCAGCGACCTCTTTCGGGAACCCGTAGCGCTCGCAGACCCCATGGAACTCGGGGCCGTGGGGCCTCGCGTCCGGATGAAGGATGGAGGTGAGGTAGTGGGCGAGCTCGTGCTTTAGGATATCGCGGACGACGCTGTCTTTGGCCAGGTAGATGAGCTTGCGGTTAAGGCCCAACTGAAAGTAGGGAGCGTTGAAGTGGCCTAGTTCCGCGCCGTCGAAGATCACCACGTGGATCGGGTAGAGGTAGCGATTGAATTCGAAGCGACTCGTGCGGACGGTGATCCCGCAGGAGCGGAGGATTTCCCGGACGAGGGCTTCGGCTTTTTGACTGAACGCAAGTGTGGTTTCATCGTAGATGAGCATGCCGTGATCCTAGCTTCATGGGGCCAAAATGTAACCAACTTCAAAAGCACTGGGGCCAAAAAGCACTAATTCCGGAAGCAAATTCACTGTGCTACTTCTTAGACATTCCCGTCTTTATGAGGAGGAACGGAATGACAAAGCTACTCTCTGCTGCGCTCTTATTTGTGATCGTCACAGCACTCCCGGCCGAGGCCTGGGGAGGCCCGTTGAGTTGTCGCTTCAAGGACTTTAAGATGTCCGGAGTCGATACCATTCGCATCGAAGAAGACATGCTCATCATCAACCGTGAACTCGAAATCCCACTCGAGAAGTCCCGTGTGCGCTGCGGGCATTTTGGCCGACAGACGCGCCTCGACGGAAGTGCCCTAGGCTACCAAGTTGTTCTCAAAACCTGCAGCTCGGACGCGAAGCTCGAAGGCCACCTGATCGACGCCGTGAATGCGATTGCGGCGGATCTCGTCTGTAACTCGATCTAAGAAGGAAGCGGCCAGGGGCGTGGGCGTTTACTCGCAGACGCTCTCGGTGTTTACGGGTTCGTCGAGCACGGTTCCCGTCGTCACCGTAACGAGGCGTGCCCCGGTTCGGGAGACGGTGGAGTCGATGCTGGCGATGACCTCGTTATCGAAGAGGCTCCGCAGCCTGATCCGGAGACTATTTCCCTCGCACCATCCAGTCTTTTCCTGCCGCCACTTCATTCCTGTTTCGGGATCGACACCGCTTTCGACCACAACTTTTCCATCGGCGCGGATGGTCTCCGTCGTGCGGTCTTCGTTTTCAAGACTCGTTCCGGTCATCGTATACACGGTCGCCCGGTTGATGATCTTTTGCGTGACCACGTAATCCCGCGTACGCCCCTCACTTGACTGGCAAAGTGCGTAGGTTCCGGAAAGGTTCGGGCAAGCAGAGACCGTCCAAGAGAAGAGAAAGAGAGCGGAAGCGATCAAGCGCATGGAAGTGACTCCTTAAGGGGTGGAACCTTATTGCACCAGGCATCCCACGGCCTCGTCAAACCCATTCTGACCCTGGGATCAATGCGTCTCGCGTCAAGCGCTGGGATTTTTTTACACACAGTTTGGTCAGATTTTTGCAACTGGTTTGCTCAAGTAATACACAAGGAGTGTCAGAATGATCAGCAGAATAGCGTTATTCATCCTCATGCTTGTGCCTTCAATCACGAATGCACAGCTCGAGTCCCAGTTCCAGTTCAATGGCCAGAACGCCGAGGTATTGTCCGTTGAGAAGAAAGTGACAGTCGTCACCCCCGAAGTGGTACAAGTCCCAGGCACGTGCACGCGGCAGGTTCCTAACGGCCAGCGCGAAGTCTGTACTCAAGAGACACGGTACCGGCAAGAGTGTTCCTGGATTCCGTCCTCTGAGCGCTGCTGGGATGAACCGGAGCAGAGTTGCCGACCTGTGACACGCTACGGGCAAGAATGCCAGCAAGGCCCTGGCCGCAGCGAGTGTCGGGATATTCCGACGAGCGAGGTTTGTGTTGAAAGGCCGACTCGAGAAATTTGTACGACTCGACCGGATGGTAGCCAGCATTGCACCACCGTCGGCGGTGGAACTCATTGTACGACCGTAGGTGGCGGCCGTGACTGCCGGGATGTCCCGGGAGAGCAGGTCTGCCGTCAAGTTTCATACAGTGACACTGAATGTGATACGGTCTCCCGCCGACGCTGCGAGACTGTCCCTGGCCGCAACGATTGCGAAGACATCCCATACACAGTTCCGGTTTGTCGGATGGAGACCCAGTACCGCACAGAGACCTATGCCTGCACTCGGACCGAGACAGTTAATCGCACAGCTCAAAAGACCCTCAAGGCCAAAATCCAGGTTGAAGTGCTGACCAATGGTCTGGTTGAAGAGTTCCCGGTCCAGCTTGTCATTAAAGAAGCCAACGCCCAGTTTAAGGCCTTCTCCATCGACGCCAAACTTGGCAAAGAGCCGACGGTCTTCGTTGTCCTTAAAAAGAAAGAAGTGTTTATTGCTTCGAACACGAAAGACACAATTGAACTTAAGTCGCGCATTATCCTTGAGGTCCTCTCTAAAGAAATGCTTCCCATCGCTCTGCCAACTGCGATCAGCAAGGCCTCTATTGCTGAGTCCTCCAAGAAGCTGTTGATCGTCTTGGATGGTCAGATCTCTTCAGGAGGTGGAGTCGATCTGAAGATCTCGCACAAAGGTGTCCTGACTGGGACCCGGACGATCGCGGAGCTCGTGGCTTCGTACCCTTCTCCGGGTGTCGACCTCGGAGAGGTAGATGGGAAACCGGCCCTCTCGATTGACCTCACGAACGCCCTGAAGCGAGAGCTTAAGAAAAAGAACATGCGCCTAAGCCTTAAACTCTCATCGACGCTTAACCTCGGTGGTGAGCTGATGAATGCGACGAAGCCTGAGACTTCAAAACTCTACGAAGGAACCTTTGTTGAGTTGAAGTAGGATTCCCTTGGGGACCTTCGGAGGGTTAGCTCCGGAGGTCCTTTTTTTGTGATTTTGTTTCTAGTCAACCGGTGCTGCCAGATTCCATTTCATATCAATTGCCCCTTAAGAAAAATCTAAGAATGTATTGAGAAGCTACCGGGCCAGATACCACCAGTCCCGGTCCCTGTGCCGACCGGCGTAGCTTGACCATGGGACGAAGATAAGAGCGAAAGCAACTGAACCATTCTGGCCCTGGTATCAATGTGACCCGCGTTAAGTACTGGGATTTTTTTACACAGTTGTTGGCCAACGATTTGCAACTGGGGCGCTCAAGTAAAACACAAGGAGTGTCAGAATGATCAGCAGAATCGCGCTATTCATCGTCATGCTTGTGCCTTCAATCACGAATGCACAGCTCGAGTCCCAGTTCCAGTTCTCAGGCCAGAACGCTGAAGTTCTGACCGCGGAGAAGAAGATCACCGTCGTAACCCCGGAAGTCGTTCAAGTCCCGGATACCTGCACACGGCAGGTTCCAGCGGGGCAGCGCGAAGTCTGTACTCAAGAGACACGGTACCGCCAGGAATGTTCATGGGTCCCATCTTCTCAGCGCTGCTGGAGTGAACCGGAGCGGATTTGCCGCCAGGTCACCCGCTACCGCCAGGAGTGTAGCCACGGGCCAGGACGAAGTGAGTGCCGAGACATCCCGACCCGCCAGGTTTGTGTTGAAAGGCCAACACGGGAAGTCTGCAGGACTCGACCGGACGGCACCCAGCATTGCACGACGGTTGGTGGTGGAACTCACTGCACGACCGTAGGTGGAGGCCGCGACTGCCGGGATGTTCCGGGGCAGCAGATCTGCCGTCAAGTTCCCTACAGCGACACTGACTGTGACACGGTTTCAAGGCAGCGTTGTGAAACGATCCCTGGTCAAAACGTCTGCGAGAATGTCCCGTACAGCGTCCCGGTCTGCCGGATGGAAACCCAGTACCGCACAGAGAGCTATGCTTGTACGCGTCCTGAAACCGTGAACCGCACAGCCCAGAAGACCCTGAAGTCGAAGATTGAAGTCGAAGTGTTGACCAACGGCCTCGTCGAAGAGTTCCCGGTCCAGATCGTCATTACAGAAGACAGCGCTCAGTTCAAGGCTTTCTCCATCGACGCTAAACTCGGGAAGGAGCCGTCGGTCTTCGTTGTTCTGAAGAAGAAAGAAGTCACCATCGCGTCTAACACCCGCGACACCATTGAACTCAAGTCCCGCTTGATCCTCGAAGTGCTCTCGAAAGAAATGCTTCCGATCGCACTTCCGACGGCGATCACCAAAGCTTCGGTGACTGAAGCCTCCAAGAAGCTCTTGATTGTGCTCGATGGACAGATCTCGGCCACTGGTGCGGTCGATCTGAAGATCACGCACAAAGGTGTCCTCACGGGGACCCGGACGATCGCGGAGCTCGTGGCTTCGTACCCTTCTCTGGGTGTCGACCTCGGAGTGGTGGATGGGAAACCGGCCCTTTCGATTGATCTCACGAATGCCCTGAAGCGAGACCTCAAGAAGAAGAACATGCGCCTGAGCCTAAAACTCTCGTCGACGCTGAACCTTGGTGGTGTGCTGATGAACGCTACCAAACCTGAGACTTCAAAGCTCTACGAAGGAACCTTCGTTGAATTGAAGTAAGATTCCCTTGGGGACCTTCGGAGGGTTAGCTCCGGAGGTCCTTTTTTTTTGAGTTTGAGTCTAGTCCACCGGAGCCGCGAGATCCCATTGCATCGAAGGTTCGGTGGATTTCTCCGTGAACTCCCAGGTGTTATTCCGCCAGATGACCTTGGTCTTGTGAATGTCCCGGCGCCCGTCGCGGATGAAGAGGGTGAGCTTCGGAGTTGATTCTTCCCACGAAACGTCGATGATCCCGTATGAAAGACCGAAGTAGGTCTTCGGATACTTCCGAGCGAGGTACCACCAGGTCTTGGACGGAGCAGTGTGGGTCATCCCGCTCGAAAGAAATTCGAGCTGGCCCCAGTACTTGAAGATGGTGGAGAAGTGCTTGTCCCCCGTGAGGAACACCGGAGCTTTGACCTTGTAATTTTTGAGAAGGTCTTGGAGGCGCTTCACTTCCCGCGGGATCTCGTTCCACTCTTCCGAGTAGGGCATGGTCGGTGAAAAGATCGACAGGCCCGTGACGATGATGTGAAGCTGGGCCGTCGAAGTCTTGAACTCTTGCTCCAGCCATTGCCACTGCTGCTCTCCGAGCATCGGTGCCCCGGGCTCGAGGTTTTTGTGGTAGCGGTTATCGAGCAAGATGACTTTGATCTTGTGCTGGTCCTCACCGAACTCGTAGCTCGAGTAGACGCCTTCCCGTTGGCGGAGCGGGTGATCCACGGGGATGTCGTAGAAGTCTTGAAACTGCCGTTGGCTCTCTTGCTTGTAGGAGAGACGGCCATCTGCATTGTCGTGCCCGTAGTCGTGGTCGTCCCAGGTTCCGATCATCGGAGTCACCTGACGAAAGGCCGCGAACTCCGGTTGTGCGAGGAGTTTTTGGTAGGAACTTGCGACGGTTTCGTCACTCCCTCCCCAGTCGGCGTACACCGTGTCGCCGCCCCAGATCCAAAGATCTGGCTTTTGGCTCTGGATATCTGGCCACAGAGGCTGCTGATCATTTTGGTTGTTACATGACCCGAAGGCGATTCGGTTCACGGTCTTCAGGGACTGCACTCGATCGAAGTTTGTTTCGGCCTGTGACGTGAGAGTGAGGCAAAAGAAGAAAAGAGCGATTCCAATTCGCATGAATGACCTCCATATAAAAAAAGCATGACATGAAATTCATGAGTTGGATTGTTAATCCGCGGTTAGGATCAGGTGTTTGATCTCTTTGCCCTTTCGTCATGTACCGGCACAATCACTCAGCGCCTGTGGATGGTCTCGAAAACCCTGATGACTTGAAAGCCACACCGGTCAAAGCCCGGGCCGACTGCTTCGATCAGTTTTTATTGGAAACAGCACTTCCCAGGGAGGAGATCACAACACACAGGATCGCCGCCGATTGCAGCGGGGACAAGTGCTCCGTGAGGAACGTGAATCCCATGAGTGCGGCCAGCGCCGGTTCAAGGCTCATGAGAACGCCAAACGTCCGAGGCGGAAGGTTACGAAGAGCGATCAGCTCCAGTGTATACGGCAGAGCGCTTCCGAGAGCGGCGACGAGGAAGACGGCAGGGAGCGCGTCGAGGTTTAAGAGCCGAGGTCCATCGATGAGTATTCCCAGAGGAAAAACGATCAGGGCGGCCACGAGCATTCCCATGCTGGCGGCGACTCCACCCGTGGACTCCGATCCCACTCGCTTTCCGAAGAGGATGTAGAGGGCCCAGAAACCTCCGGCGAGGAGGGCGAGGCCGATGCCGATGGGATCGAGGCCTCCCGCTCCCGCGCTCTCTTCAGGAATTAGCAGAACGATCCCAAGACCCGCGACGAGGGCCCAGACGTAATCGAGTTTCGTCTTCGACGTGAAGATCGCGACCGCCAAGGGCCCGACGAATTCGAGCGCCACGCCGATCCCGAGGGGAATTCGCTGGAGGGCAAAGTAAAAGCTGAAGTTCATGAGTCCGAGAGAAGTGCCGTAGAACCAGACGTTTTTTGAGAAGCGCATCCGCCAGGGTTTGAACCACGCGGCCATCAGGGCACTCGCGAAGAGGAGTCGCAGGCCTGCGGTGCCAGCGGTGCCCAGGAGAGGGAAAAGCTGCTTCGCCTGAGACGCCGAAAATTGGATGGAGAGCATGGCAACGAGAAGTAAAAGGATGGATCGGATCATCGCGCCAGTATGGAGTAAGTCGTTAGACTTAGCAATGGCAGCGGCGATTCAACGGCCATCGACGACAGAATGAATTCTCTCTCCCGTCCTACGCACGAAGGTAGACATCGGAGCGCTTGATCTCCATCCAGTTCTCGGGGTTCGGATGAACCGCAAATCCAAACTGGGCGTAGAGGCCCTGCGCATCTTTTGTTCCTAGGCACAGGCGCCGCAGCCCTTGGAGTTCGGGATGGGCCAGGATGCACTCGAGGAGCCACTTGGAGAGTCCTTGTCCCCGGTGCGATTCTTCAACGTAGACATCGCAGAGGTAAGCGAAGGTCGAGAAGTCACTGACAACGCGGGCAAAACCGATTTGGGTACCTGGGCCCGTCGAATTCGTGAGGTAGAGGCCAAAGTTCAGAGACTGGGAGATCGACTTTTGGACCGTCGGCAAAGGAATCCCCCGGGCCCAGTACGAGGTGTGAAGAAACCGGTGGATTCGCTCGAGGTCTAAGAGCCTCGGATCAGTGCTGACGGTGTGAGACTCTCGTGACCAGGTCATTGGTGTCATGGAATAAAAAAAGGCCCCAGTCCGGGGCCTTCCAGAGAAGTGTTGTTTAGCCGGCGCCTTCTGAGCGATTTTTTTCGTGGTACGTGAAGGCGGCCTTAAGGTACTCACGGTTCATGCGAGCGATGTGTTCGATGGAGATGCCTTTCGGACACGTCGCCTCACATTCTGCATGGGTGGTACAGTTCCCGAAACCAACCGTATCATGGGTGTACACCATGTTCAGGGCGCGCTTCGGAGACTCAGGCTGACCTTGCGGAAGGAGTGCGAGCTGAGAGACTTTCGCTCCCATGAAGAGCATGCCGGATCCGTTCGGGCAAGAAGCGACACAGGCCCCACAGCCGATGCAAGCAGCGGCGTCCATGGCTTCGTCTGCCACTGGTTTTGGGATCAGCATGGCATTCGCATCCGGAGCATTTCCGGTGTTCGCGGTGATGAATCCGCCGGCCGCCATGACCTTGTCGATCGCCGACCGGTCAACGGTGAGGTCTTTGACGATCGGGAACGCCTTCGCACGGAAGGGTTCGATCACAACGGTGTCACCGTCTTTGTAGAGGCGCATGTGCACTTGGCAGGTGGTGGTGTTCTTGAACCCACCGTGGGCCTTGCCGTTGATCATCATGGAGCACATGCCGCAGATACCCTCTCGGCAATCGTGGTCGAAGGCGATCGTGTCCTCGCCCTTGCGGACGAGTTGGTCATTAAGGACGTCGATCATTTCGAGGAAGGACATGTCGGGAGACACGTTCTCCACCCGGTAGTCGACGAGCTTGCCTTCGCTTGTCTTGTCTTTCTGACGCCAGATCTTGAGGTTCAGTGTCATATTGTTGGTGGTGGCCATAGGGACTCCTCAATTATTTATAGGAACGGGTCGCAAGTTTAACGTTCTCGAATACCAACTCTTCTTTGTGGCGGACCGGACTCGAGTTCGCTCCGGTGTATTCCCAGACCGCGGCGTGGGTGAAGTTCTCGTCGTCACGCTTGGCCTCGTTGTCGGCCGTCTGGTACTCTTCCCGGAAGTGACCACCGCAGGATTCCCGCCGCTCAAGAGCGTCGAGGGCCATCAGCTCACCGAGTTCGATGAAGTCCGCAACTCGGGTCGCTCGGTGGAGCTCGAGGTTGTAGTTGGACGTGTCGCCGTTGAGCTTCAGGTCACTCCAGAACTCTTCCTTAAGTTTTCGGATGCCGTCGAGCGCAGTCTTGAGACCTTTTTCACTCCGGCTCATGCCCACGTAATCCCACATGTAATGACCTAGGGCGCGGTGGAAATCAGTTGCGGTGCGAGAGCCTTTGATACCCAGAAGCTTCGCGGTCTGGAGTTTCACCGCTTGCTCGGCATCCTTGAAGGCGTTGTCATCGACGGTCACTTTTTCAAGTGGCGTCGACGCGAGGTAGTTACTGATGGTGTACGGCGCAACGAAGTACCCGTCGGCGAGCCCTTGCATGAGGGCCGAGGCCCCGAGCCGGTTTGCGCCGTGGTCCGAGAAGTTCGCTTCTCCGAGGACGTGGAGCCCAGGGACCGTGGACTGGAGATTGTAATCAACCCACAGGCCACCCATGGTGTAGTGAACCGCCGGGTAGATCATCATCGGCGTATTGTACGGGTTATCCGCGGTAATCCGTTCGTACATTTCGAAGAGGTTTCCGTAGCGTGCGGCGATCACTTCCTTGCCGTCGCGCTTGATGGCGTCACGGAAGTCGAGGTAAACGGCTTGCTTGGTCGGACCCACACCGAGGCCCTCGTCGCAGCGGAACTTGGCCTGCCGAGAAGACACGTCTCTCGGGGCAAGGTTCCCGAAGGATGGGTAGATGCGCTCGAGGTAATAGTCCCGTTCTTCCTCTGGAATCTCGGCGGGCTTTCTAGTGTCGCCCTGTTTCTTCGGCACCCAAACCCGGCCATCGTTTCGCAGAGATTCGGACATGAGCGTGAGCTTGGACTGGTAGTCGCCGTGAACCGGAATACACGTCGGGTGGATCTGCGTGAAGCATGGGTTCGCAAACCCAGCGCCGCGCTTGTAGCAGCGCCAAGCCGCGGTCACGTTCGAGTGCTGGGCATTCGTTGAGAGGTAGAAAACGTTCCCGTAGCCGCCGGTGCAAAGAAGAACCGCGTCCGCAGCATAGCGCTCGAGTTCTCCCGTGATGAGGTTCTTGACGATGATTCCGCGGGCCTTTCCGTTAACGACCACCAGATCCATCATCTCCCGACGAGTGAACTGCTTGATCTTCCCTTTCGCGACCATCTTCATCATTCCGGAGTACGCCCCGAGAAGGAGCTGCTGACCGGTCTGACCTCGGGCGTAGAAAGTCCGTGAAACCTGCGCTCCTCCGAAGGAGCGGTTGTCCAGGTAGCCGCCGTACTCGCGAGCAAACGGTACGCCCTGAGAAACCATTTGGTCGATGATGTTATTCGACACCTGTGCCAGACGGTAGACGTTGGCTTCCCGAGAGCGGTAGTCCCCGCCCTTGATGGTGTCGTAGAAGAGGTTTCGAACGGAGTCCCCGTCGTTGGGGTAGTTCTTGGCACCGTTGATTCCCCCTTGGGCAGCGATGGAGTGCGCTCGCCGGGGAGTATCTTGGATGCAGAATGAGAGAACGTTGTAGCCGAGTTCCGCCAGAGTGGCAGCCGCAGAACCGCCAGCGAGGCCGGTGCCGACGACGATGACGGTGAACTTGCGCTTGTTGGCCGGGTTCACGCGCTTCATTTCAAACTTATGCTTGTCCCACTTTTCAGAGAGCGGGCCGGCCGGGATTTTCGGGTCGAGATTAAAGCTCATGTTATACTCCCTTCAGGTAGCACCAGATCGACAAGAAGGCGAAGCCTCCGGCGATCGTGACAGCATACAGGTAGCTGATGATTTTGATTTTCGGATAGTACTTCGGAAAGTTCAAACCCAAGGACTGGAAGGCCGAGGAGAAGCCGTGGGCGGTGTGGAACCCGGCGCAGGCCATGGCGAACACGTACCAGGCGACGTTGACCGGGCTCTGGAAAAACTCCACGGTGGTCCGGTAGATGTCTCGCATCTGCACTCCATCAACCTGCGTCTGGTAGTTCGTGCCGAACTTCAGGTTCAGGAGGTGAAGGATGATGAAGATCAAGAGAACAGCGCCCGTGTAGGGCATCGACGCAGACATGAGTGTTGTGCCTCGGCCGGTCCTCGTCTTGAGCGTGTATTGACCCCGGGCCTGACGGTTTTCGATGTTCAGTCTGGCCGCAAGGTAGAGGTGAACGAGGAAAACCAGAGCAAGGCCCGCCTCGATGAGGTAAAGGACCGGTCCCAAGGAGAAGAGTTTGTGGGCATAGATGTTGAAGGCATCGGGACCAACCAGCAGAAGAAGGTTCCCTGAGAGGTGACCGACCAAGAATCCACAAAGCAGGAGACCGGTGATCGCGACCAGGTGTTTTCTTCCGATGGAAGATCGAAAGTAATGATTAACAGCAGCGGTCATCATACAGAAGAACTCCCTTTCGAGTGAGAATGCATTTAAGTCTTAGATATCTTTGCCTTCAATGTATCAGATTTGCATCACTTGTCAGGGGGGAAATGCTTTTTTCTAAAGGCGGGACCTAAGACATTTTTTAACGTATTTGACCGTGGGCGTCGGGAGGCTATTCTTCCGCTACTTTGAGGATTGAATAAAGTTCAAGGCAACGCTTGCGATTGAGCTCGTAGATCACAACCGGGCGGACGTAGCCGGGGGCCATCAGGGGATCAGGTTTGTGGATCTCACGGGCATTGAGGTGTGCCAGCTCTGGCACCCACTGCCGGATGAATTCCCCTTTCGGGTCAAACTTTTCACTCTGAGAGTAGGGATTAAAGATGCGGAAGTAGGGTTGGGCATCACAGCCGGTGCTGGCCGACCACTGCCACCCGCCGTTGTTCGCGGCGAGGTCGAAGTCCAGGAGTTTCTCGGCGAAGTAGTGCTCGCCTTTTTTCCAGTCGACGAGAAGGGTTTTGCACAGAAACGATGCCACCACCATCCGGAGCCGATTGTGCATCATTCCGGTTTGGTTCAGGCACCGCATGGCCGCATCGACGATGGGGTAGCCGGTCTGGCCTTCGGCCCAGGATGTAAACTCCGGCGCGCCACCCGGGAAAACGACCCTGTCGTACTCCCGCTTAAACGAACCCTTCGTCACATGGGGGTACATGTCCAGGATCATCTGATAAAAATCCCGCCAGATGATCTCCGAAAGCCAAGTCTTGGCCCCTTCGCTCCGGTGCTTCGTTCCCGCTCGAACCAAGTCTCTGACAGAGACATTCCCATGGCGGATGTAGACGGAGAGCAGGGAGGTCCCGGGAGTTGCAGGGAAGTTCCGGGCCTCGGCGTAGTCGATCATCTTGGGGTCGAAGTCGGCCAGACGTTTCATCGCGTGGGCGGTGCCGCCGGCGAGTGCCGAGGGGGCGTGGACGAAGCCGAGCGCACCGTACCAATCGAAGGCCGTGATGCTCTTCGAGTTCTTAAACTTTCTGAGGTGCCCGAGGTCGCACGAAAAGTCCGGGATCATTTTCCCCGTGGCTTCGAAGGCTTCGATCCATTTATTCTTGTAGGGGGTGAAGACTTTGTAGACTCCGCCTTGGTTGGTCAGCACCTCGTGCTTCTCAAAGAAGACCGAGTCTTTCGACTGATCAAACGCGATTCCTTGCGCGAGGAGGCGCTTTCCGACCTTGGTGTCTCGGTCCTTGGCGTAGGGCTCGTAGTCGCGGTTGCAGTGGACGGTTTTGACCCCGAGTTCCGAGGCCAGTCGAGGGATCTCTTCAACCGGGTCTCCGTGGAGGATCACGATGGAGGAGCCGTGGGCAGTGACCGTCGCTTCCATCTCTTTGAGCGAGTCCATGATAAAGGTCAAGCGTTTGTCGTGCTTGTCTTTGAGCTTCCCGAGGATGAGGTGGTCGAAGACGAAGACGATGGTCGTCTCACTCTCTGTGAGAGCTTTTGAGAGAGCGGCGTGGTCATGGAGTCGGAGGTCTCTGCGGACCCAGCATAGTGTTGACATGGCTCAATAGTGCAGGATTTTCTACACTCTGAACAGTGCCTCCCGACCGTGTCTGAGATTTGTTTTTTGCGGCCCGGGCCGGGCCCTACTCAGTGAGATCCAGGATGAGTCCCTGCTGCTTGAGTCGGTCAAAGATCGGTTCCTGACGGGAGCTAAACTGCGTCGTGCTCGGCAGCGGCCCATCCTCCAGAAGTTGCAGGAGCGTCAAGTCTTCGTCGCTCATTTCGATGGTCTGAGGTCCAAGGCTTCCCCGGAAGAGGCAGAGAACGTGAGGCCGCTGGATGACCTGAACTCTTCCCTGAGCGGCCTCTGCGAGCATTTTTTTTACGTCGAACTCAAGGCTCAAAAAGAGTGCGGTTGGGTTGAGGTGGAGGCCCTTACTGTCTAGCAAGGACTCCACTGAGGTCCGGGTTTCTCCGAGGGCGAGCTCGAAGTAGGCGAGCTCAAACAAGTACGGGGGGCAGTCTCCCTCCAGCGCTTTCTGCTGCAAGTACTCCGGGAAGGAAAGATTTGCGTAGTGGGTCTCGTACTCCTGGGTGACCTCGTCCCAGTCCAGATCAGAAAAGAGGGTGAGGCTGGGAAACCTCAGGGCCAGTTCACTCATCGCTCACCCCCGCGTCTTGGCTACTTCTTTTTTTCTTCGAGCTTCTTCACATCGTCTTTGTGGTCCGGGTGATGGGCCTTGTGGTCATGGGCACCATGGTGCTCTTCCGCGTGCTCATGGTCCATGCTGGCACCGGAGACATGCGAGTGTTCCTTGTCGTGACCAGTCTTCTTCTTGTGCTCTTCGTGGTTGTGAGCAAATGCGTTCGACAGGCAGAGAGAAAGTGCCGCGACGATCAGCGTGAGTTTCATGGAGGCTCCTTGGTTATTGTGGCGTTGACTTTTCGGTCTTCTGAAGATGATATATGAATCTTTATGACACGCTATCCGGTAGAAAAATACATTGAGCTCGAGAATAATCCCTACTTCCTCGGTCGGATTACCGTCAACCAGGTGAGCGCGCAGTTCCACGCCGAGGTTGATATCATTCACCGGGAATCCCACAAAATCTTCAAGCACGTGGAGATGATCTACAACGAGAATTCAGAACAAGAGGCGCTGATCACCGGTGTCCAACGCCTGAGGACCTTTCTCGAGGCCATCGAGCGCAGCACCGGAGAGGGTCCATGAGCGTCTTTAAAGTACCAGACATGACCTGCGGCCACTGCGAGAAGGTGATCCGAGAAGAGCTCACCAAAGTTGATCAGCAGGTCAGGGTAGAGGTCAACCTTAAGGACAAACTTGTGACGGTGGACAATCTCTCTGACGATCGAGTCCTGAGCCTGTTAAAAAGCATCGGGTATTCCCCCGTTCTCTACGATCTTTCTATTTAGGTTTGTCCATATCTAATCTTATGACGGCCGTCATATCTATTGGGAATCTAGTAATTTTTGCCGCTTAAAATGCCTTATGTAATTTTTCTTAATTTCTGTTGAAGTTAAAGGAATAAAAGTTCGAAAAGGTATTCGTACTTCTTCCTTATGGGATTCTTCAATGGATGACTTTGAACTAGAGATCAAGCGCGACTTCCTTCAGGAGGCCAAAGACTTGCTACAAAGTGTGGAGCAGTCTTTCCTTGAGCTCGAGCGTGATCCGACGAACCAAGAACTCATCAATTCTATTTTCCGTTTTGCTCACAGCCTCAAAGGCACCTCCCGGGCCGTGGGCTTTGGGCAGATCGCTGAACTCACGCACTCCGCAGAAAATCTCCTGATCGAGATCAAAAACGGAAAGATCCATGTCACCCAGGCGATCGTCTCCATCCTCCTGACCTTCAATGATAAGGTCTCGGAGATGATCGAGGGTCTCGTTGACAACCTCGACGCCGTTTTTAACGTGAACGAACTTGTGTTTGAGCTTGAGCGGATCTCGAATAATGAACCTCCTCTTGGTGGTTCGATCGCGGTGCCCTCAGTGGAAGCATTCCCGGTCGACCCTGCAGTCCTGATGACGCCTCCCCCGAGCGATGACTCGAAATGGGAAGAGGAAGAAGCAGCCGTCATCGATCCCCAACCGCTGACTGCTACCGCTCCGGTTGTGGATGAGCTCGAAGTCCCCGTGCCTCCACCCGCTCAGGCCGCGCCACCAGCGATGGAGAAAGCAGCACCGATCAAAAAAGAGCGCAAGGATGATGAAACCCTCCGCGTGTCTCTGAACCGGCTTGAAAAACTCAATGACCTGGTAGGGGAGCTCGTGATCTTAAAGGCCCTGGTAGAAAATTCTTTGGACTCCATGGGGGAACACAAGACCTCTCGGTCACTCGGCAAACTCTGTAAAGAGATTCAGGATCTTTCGATCTCCCTTCGGATGGTACCCGTGGGGCCCACGTTTCAAAAAATGACGAGAGTCGTGCGGGACACATCCGCGCTGCTCGAGAAAAAAGTCGAGCTCCGTGTGATCGGTGAAGATACGGAGATCGACAAGACGGTCCTCGAAAGCCTCGGGGATCCGCTCGTTCACATCATCCGGAACGCCATCGACCACGGGGTCGAAACACCGCAGGAGCGCACCGCCGCTGGGAAAGCAGAGGCCGGAGTGGTCGAACTCATGGCCTTCCATGAGGGGAATTTCCTCGTGATCCAGATCACCGACGACGGTAAAGGAATCGACGCCAACCGGCTCATCGAGAAGGCGAAGAAGAAGCGCATCATCGCGGAGTCTGCGAATCTCACCGAACAGCAGGGGATCGAGCTCATTTTTCATCCCGGATTTTCGACCAAAGACCAGGTGTCCGAAGTCTCTGGCCGTGGCGTCGGGATGGACGTCGTGAAGACGAACATCGAGGCCCTCGGCGGTGAGGTGAAGGTCCGCTCCCGGGTCGGCGGAGGATCGTGCTTCCGGCTCATGCTTCCACTCACCCTTGCGATCATCGAAGGCATGCTGATCCAGACCGGTGCGGATAACTACGTGATCCCGAAAGGTCAGGTGCAGGAGATCATCAAGCTCAATGAGAAAGACATCACTCGGATCACCGGACGAGTGCCGTACATCACTCTCCGGAACGAGATCATCCCCCTGTTCTACCTCCAGGGAGACTTCGGCAACGTGAAGCGTCCGGAGGCCAACGTGGCCGTGATCGTCACTCAAGGGGATGTGACCTACGCCGTTGGGATCACCGATGTCCTGCGGCAGCTGCAAGTGGTGGTCAAACCAGCGACCAAAGAAATGGCAGGCCAGACCGGAGTCATGGGGACCACGATCCTCGGGAATGGCAAGCCGGCGATCATCATCGACCTCCTGAACCTCTACATGAAACGCGTAAAGAAAGAGGCCACCGGACTTAAGTCCGCCGCCGCTTAGGAGATACAAAGCTATGGGCACAACGAAAAACCACAGTTCAACCGACGCCAGCCGCTTCATGGAGTTCAGCCTCGGGGGGGAGAGTTTCGCCGTTGATCTTCTGCTGGTCAAAGAGGTCATCACACCGCCGGAGATGACTCCGATTCCGAAGTCCGCGGCCCACGTCTCGGGGCTGATCAATCTCCGGGGCTTAGTCCTGACGGTCATCGATGCGCGCAAGCTCCTGGGGATCCAGCCGGAGAAGGCGACCACGGAGAACGCTGTCATCATCTTCGACCTCGGGGAGCGCCTCGTGGGGGTCATCGTGGATTCGATCCAAAAGGTGCTCCACGTGCCCGTTGAAAATGTGAAGCCTGTTCCGGATGCGGACGCGGCCACTCCGTACATGAAAGGGATCATCCAGTTCGACAACAAACTCACCATGCTCATTGACCCTGAGATCTTACTGGCGGGAACGCCGTCGGCCAAGCACAGAGCTGCATAAGGAAAAGCCACTATGAAAACCATGACACTGAAGAAAAAGCTTCTCGCCGCCTTCCTCTTCGCCGGTCTCGTCCCTGTGTTCTCCGCCGGCGCGTACCTTTACTGGCAGAGCAGCCAGGCGATCGAGGCGGAGGTCATGACTCAGCTCTCCGCCACGCGAACGCTCAAGGCGAATGCGCTCCAGAGTTACTTCAAACTTCTGAAGAACCAAACTCTGGCCCTCGCCCACGAGGAGCAGGTCAAGGATGCGTTCGAAGCCTTCGAAGCGGGGTTCCATAACTATTCCCGCGAGCAACGACTTTCCGCGATCGATGCGACGGTGTTTCGGAAGAAGCTCGAAGACTACTACGTCGGGAACTACGGTGCGGAATACAAGAAACAGAACAACGGGAAAGACGTCGATGCTCGGTCGCTCATGAACCTCTCCGACAACGGGCTGGCCCTTCAGTACGCGTACATCGCGGACAACGAGCAAGCCCTCGGATCGAAGCATCTGCTCGATTCCTACCGAAAAGGAAAATCGGAGTATCACTCGGCGCACGCGGATTTTCATCCGAACATGCGGGAGTTCCTGGAGCGGTTTGAACTCTACGACATTTTCTTAATCGACGCAGCGACCGGTGACATCGTTTACACCGTCTACAAGGAACTCGATTTCGGGACGTCCCTCAAAAACGGACCGTACAGCACCTCGGGCCTCGGCCGAGTCTTCCGGAAGGCGATGGAAGTTTCTTCGCCCGACGAGGCCGTGATGGAGGACTATTCAACCTACACTCCAAGCTACGATGGCCCTGCGGGGTTCATCGCGACACCCATCTGGGTCGACGGGCAGAAAAAAGGCGTGATCGCGTTTCAGATTTCTTTCGATAAAGTCAATTCGATCTCCCTCGAGAAAACAGGATCCGCGAAGACCCTCGAAACCTTCCTGGTCGGCAGTGACTTTAAGATGCGGTCCGACTCTCGGATGGACACAACCAACCGGAACGTCCGAGCTTCGTTCCGAAACCCGGAGAGCGGCTCGATTCAAACTCCAGCGATGGTGCGTGCTATCGGCGGAGAAACCATCCAGCAAGTGGGGCCTAATTACCTGAAGAAGGATGCGGTCATGTCGATCGCTCCGTTTGAGGTCCTCGGAAACCGCTGGGCGATCCAGACGGTCATCGACGCGGATGAAGCCTTCGCGTCTCTTTCCACCATGCGCGTCGCCTTCGTGGTCTTCCTCCTCGTCTCTGGCGCCATCATTAGTTTCTTCGCGGCGTGGTTCGCCCGGAGTCTTGCGGGAGCCCTCACGAAAGTGACCGAAGGGTTACGCGTCGAAGCGGAGAAAGTCGCGACGACCTCCGTTGCCCTCGCCGACCTCTCGACGAAACTCTCGGAGGCCACGACCGAACAGGCGGCCAGTCTCCAGGAAACCGTCGCGTCCATCGACGAAATCTCGGCCATGATTTCCCGCAACGCCGATAGCGCAGGGGCTTCGACCCGGACCTCCGAAACCTCGACCCTCGCTGCCCGCAAAGGGAAGGAGAAGGTCGAGCTCATGCTCGAGTCCATCTCCGCCATCGCCAACGGGAACAAAGAGATCATCGATCAGATGCAAAAGTCGAACCGCGAGATCTCCGAGATCGTGAAAGTGATCGAAGAGATTTCCCTCAAGACCCAAGTCATCAACGAAATCGTATTCCAGACGAAGCTCCTCTCCTTCAACGCTTCGGTAGAGGCAGCGCGAGCGGGTGAGCACGGGAAAGGGTTCGCGGTGGTCGCAGAAGAAGTAGGGAACCTCGCGTCGATGTCTGGAAAGGCGGCGACGGAGATCACCGACATGCTCACGAAGTCCGTGAAGCGCGTGACCGAAATCGTCGACGGCACCAAGGGCCTGATGGAGAGTCTCATCCGGCAGAGTAAAGAAAAGGTCGAGCAGGGGACTTCCACGGCCCATGAGTGTGCCCAGGCGCTGGATGAAATCCTCGTGAACGTTTCTTCGGTGAATGAAATGGTGCGAGAGATTGCCACCGCTTCGCAGGAACAGTCACAGGGTGTGATTGAAGTGAATAAGGCGATGAGTGAGCTCGATCAAGTGACGCAGTCAAATTCTGCCTCCGCGATGGAATCGTCCCACTCCGCCGGAGAGCTCAAGTTCCAGGCCGAACAACTGAACCAACTGATCGATGAGCTCCGGAGCCTCGTGGCCGGTGAGCTGTCTTCGCAGAAGCAGACGTTCGACAGCGCCCCGAGATCTTCCGGACCGACCGCCGGTGAGCCTCGCCGCTCCCAGGGGAACGTCGTTCCGTTCAAGTCGTCGAAGCCCGCCGGGAAACTGGTCAGTTCACCCGTGAAGCAGAGTGAGTTTAAGAAGGCTTCCGGGATCTCCTCCGATGCGCCGTCGGCCAACGATCCGCGCTTCGAGGACGTCTAAGTGGGGGCGGCTCAAAAGCTTTCCACGGACCCTTGGGATCAGCTGATCGCTGAGGTCTGTGCGAAGATCGGTGCCACCACAGGAAACGTGCTCACGGAGAAGCAGCGCCCGATGGTCGAGTCTCGGATGAAGCGGCGGATGCTTGAACTCAAGTTCACGGAGACCTCCGATTACCGGGCCTACTGGAAGGCCAATGATCAGTCTGAGACGGCCCACTTGGTGGGACTTCTCACAACGCATTTTACATCATTTTTTCGAGAATTCTCCCACTTCGAGTGGCTCGCCTCCGAGCTTCCGGCGCTTGCGAAAGCGGCCCGGAGCGAAGGCCGTGATACGCTCTGGTTCTGGTCTGCCGCTTGCTCAAAGGGGCAAGAGGTGTGGTCCCTTGCGATGTGGCTTCACCATCATCTTCCGAAGATCGATCCGACGATGAAATGGAAGGTCCATGGCACCGACATCGATCCGACCTCTGTGCAAGAGGGGATCAACGGTGTCTACCACCGCCGCGAGATCGAGACGTGCCCCCGGCACCTCTGGGAGGGGCTCTGGGTTCGAGGAAAGGGTGAGATTGCGGATTGGTACAAGGCCAAGTCGTCGATCAATTCCCACGTGAGTTTTGGGACCGCCAATCTCCTTGATCTTCGGGCCTCCGATAAGCGCTATGACGCCATCTTCTGCCGGAATGTCCTGATTTACTTTGATAAGGCCAACCAACTCAAAGCGGTCGGCGCTTTGTTCAAATGCCTCTCTCCGCAGGGCGCACTGATCACCGGAATGAGTGAATCGCTCAATGGCCTGGGTCTGGACCTAAAATCATTTGCTCCTTCGGTCTATCGGACTGGAAGTGCCGTTCGGGCCCTGTCACCGAAAGCACCCGAGGTCACGACCTCTCGAGCTCCGGATCTGACTCCGCCGAAACCGATGAAGGTTCTCTGCGTCGATGACTCCGCGACCGTGATCAACATCTTGCGCAAGCTTCTTCGGGCGCCAGACTACGAGGTCGTTGCGGTGGCGACCAACGGTGTTGAAGCTCTAGAAAAGCTTAAAAGTTTCTCTCCGGATGTCATCACCCTCGATGTGCACATGCCGGAGATGGACGGGCCCACCTTCCTCAAGACGTCAGGAATTGCGAAATCCATTCCCGTCGTCATGGTGAGCTCCGTCGGACGAGATGACTCTGGACTCGTGAACCCGCTCTTCGATCTCGGAGTGTGTGACTTCGTTGAGAAGCCGACCCTCGCGAACATGAAAGAGATCGGCGAGGAGTTGACGCAGAAACTCCGGATGGCATGGCTTAGTAAGAAGAAAAATCTTACCCTTAGCCGAACGGAGGCTTCCGCTCCGTCGGTCCGCTCCCGGCCCGCAGGTCACATCGTCTTCAACGTCACCGCCGGGGATCGCTACAGTCTGCTTCATGTGCTCCGGCAGCAGAACTGGGTAAACGATGACATCACGATCGTCGCTTCCGGGATTTCGAACCTCGAGGAGCTTCGGTCTGAGTGCGCGGCGCTCACGTCTAAGTGTAAGCGGCTCACCGTTCTTCCCAAAGCGACGCCAGTCTCTACGGAACGGCCCGTGATCATCCTCCATTTTAAACATGGGAACACGGAGGACCTTAAAGTTCTTAAGCGCTCCCGGGAAATCCTCATCGTTGACGATGGCGACACTCTGACCCAGGCCCTCCGTGGGATGGCGAGCGACGTTTCCCCGGCCACATCATTTTCTTATCTCGTTGATAAGTACTTAGGTGGGGCATGAGCGAACTTCACTTCGGAGAAATCCTTAGCGCCGAAACCGGTGACATCCAGTTCTCCCTAGCTCGCGGCATGGTTTTCCTCTGGCGTGACGGACGAGCGGCGGAGGGAGTGCTCATCGAGAGCGAAGCGGACATCCCATCGTCCTGGCAGCGCGAGACGTTGATCCCCTGGAAAATTTTCGGGCCCTTTGACCTCGTGAAGTCGCTCTTCCCAGGGTTCCGCTTCCCGATCGGGACGAAGGTCATTGGCCTGGGGGACGGAGCTCTCATTCGGGCCGAGTTTAGTCGACGGAGTGTGGGCTTCTCTGGGGTTCGCGAAAAGCGGGTCGTCATCGTTGAAGATTCACCAACGATCCGGAAGCTCCTACGACACACCATCAGCGGTCTTGATGGGTGGACCATCTGTGCCGAAGTCGAGCGCGCCGAAGACATTCCCGAGGCGCTGAAAGAGCACTACCCAGACCTCTTGACCCTCGACCTTAATCTCCCAGGCCTCAACGGTGTGGAGGCGATGAAGCGCTTCCTCGCACCGAAACAGTTCCCCACCATCCTCGTGACGTCGCAGCCCAAGGCCGATGGCGGTCTTGTGATGGATGCGCTCGAGGCCGGCGCCATCGACTACCTCCAGAAGCCCGAATCGGGCAAGCTCGGCGAACTGAAGAATGACCTCATGATTAAAATGGAGGCAGGTCTTCGCTCCAAATGGCACCAGAAGAAATCTTCCGGACCAGTCCGGCGCGTATCCACTGCCGGAAACTTTGACCCGGAGAAGTTTTTGATCGTCATCGGTTCCTCTACCGGGGGGACACAGGCGCTGCAGGAAATCTTCACCCGACTCCCGGAGAAGATTCCGCCGATCCTCGTCACCCAGCACATCCCGGCCGGGTTCTCGCGGTCTCTTGCGATGCGCCTCAATGAACTCTGCCCGTTCGAAGTGAAAGAGGCCGAAGATAATGACGAAGTTCGGGCCGGTCGCATCTTGATCGCGCCCGGCGACCATCACCTCTCCCTCTCCGCGAGTGGGAAGAACGTACGGATCGTCTCGAGCGAGCCCATCAATCGGTTCCGGCCATCTGTTGAATTCATGTTCCATTCTGTCGCGAAAGCTTCAGGCCGCACCGTTATCGCCGTCATGCTGACGGGCATGGGAAAGGATGGGGCTGAGGCGATGCTCGAGCTTCGGAAGACGGGGGCCATTACGGTCGCCCAGGATGAGGCCAGCTCGGTGGTTTTTGGGATGCCGAAGGAGGCGATCCGAATCGGTGCCGCGGCTCACGTCAAGGGCCTGGGCGAAATCCCGGAGTTTCTCATGTCACTGCTCTCGCAAACGACTCGCAAGATAGGTTAACCATACGACCTTCTCCATGAGGGAGAAGGGGACATAAAAGGATTTTATGAAACGCATGACCGCTGCTCTGCTACTCCTCGCGAGTCCGCTCGCTTTCTCCCGCACCACGGACCTTCCCAATAACCTCAAAGAGATTGAAGCTGAGATTGAGAAGATTAAGTCTTACGAGACTCAAGGAGTCGGCGGGGATATCTTCAAAGAACAGCTCCAGCGGCTCGAGGCGGAGAAGGCCAAGTACAAGAGGCTCATCCGGAGCGAGAAGCGCGTGAGCCGCCGCCCGGAACCACAGGTCCGGGAAGCCGAACTCAAGGATAAGAAACTTCCGACGGCCCTGGTGCGAGATATCAAGCAGTATGAAGATGAAACGGTTCCTCTCGAGAAGCGCTATCAGCTTATCCTCGATGAGCTTGCCGACCTCTATGATATGAATGATCGACTACGTGGGATTCCAGAAGGTCAACGCACGGCCGAGACGGATGAACTTCGAAAGAACAACCAAGGCCGCATTTCGGAGCTTAAAGTGCTGATGCTTCGATATGAGTTGAAGCTCCGTGAATCTGAAGCTACAGAGCTGACCGAGGCACGGAAGGTTGGTGTTCGGGTTGGTGTTATGTTTGATGGCTATTATCAGTGGGACTTTCAGAAGCCGCAGAGGGTAGGGGAAAATGGTTCTGAGATCCTTTATCGGAACTACAATAACCGCCACAACGATTTCACCGTCAACCTATTCGAAATTAACGTCTACAAGTCGTTTAAGAACCTTGATTTCTACGCAGACCTTGATTTCGGAGAACAGCCGGAGCAAAACGAGAATGTCGGCGCCGACGCTGTTACACACCACATCGGTCAAGCCTTCCTTCGCTATAAGCGGCCCGACCTGAATAACCTAACCTTCACTGCGGGTAAATTCTACTCCCATTTTGGCCTAGAAGTTCCCAAGAACATCGAGAACAAGACCTACTCTAGACCCTTCTACTTCACGCTCGTATGCCCTTTCTGGCACGAGGGGATTTCCCTTACGCAAAGTGGTTTCGGCCCAGGCTTCGGATACGGTCTCTACGTCTATGACAAGACCGACGACCGGGTCGATAATGATTCGGAAAAGACTTACGGCGCCCAGCTGAACTTTGCCCGTGCTAATTATTCGGCTGTGTATAACTTAATTACTGGCTCCGAGCATAATGACGAGGGGGCACAGATCGATTTAAACCAGGTGGGTAACAAGAAGACCATGCACGAGCTCATCCTGACGCACAATACGACAGATAATCTCACGTTGGTCTTCGATGGGGTTGTCGGGACCCAGCAGGGCTTCGATTCGGCGACCGGTAGTGACTCCGCTTGGACGGCCCTCGTGGGCTATGCGGACATTAAGCTCGACTATAACTTCTACGTGAACTTCCGCTACGAGAATTTCAAGGACCTGACGCCGTCTAAGTCTGTATCAACTCTTTTCTACAATCAACCGTTGGATATGGGTAACCAGGTAGGCGCCCCAACCGTCGACGCCTACACTGTCACAGGGCGCTACACTATCGGCAACGCTTCAGAAGTGCGCCTCGAGTATCGCTTTGACGCTGCCACGAAAGAGATCTTCGCCAATGAACGCGGGACCTTTGACAAGCACCAGAACACGCTAACCCTCGGTTGGCTCTATTCGATCTAGTCCTACCTACGAGGGCCTGAGCATTTCGCTCAGGCCCTCGTCAAATTCTTGGCGGAAATTTTAAAGAGTGGAATAATAGAGTGAACGGCCAGCGTAAGGACAAGCGTGCTCCAACTCGAATTCTTTCCTCGAACGGAACTCAGATCTCTCCTCGATTTCCAGCGCCTGGGATCTTCTCTGCTCCCTCTTGCGGATCGGAGGCGGCTCGCGCACTCCCTCGAGTTCTACCAGTCTCCCAAGGCCAATGACATCATCCGCCGGCAGCATGCCGATCTGGTGGATCAAATTCTGGGACTCCGACTGCGGTACATCGAAGAGATGCTCATCGCCGAGGCCCAGGGCTTCGAACCCGAAGGGTCCGTCGATACCTGGGGGCCAGGGATTCATTCTGGGATTCAGACCTGGGTGGGCCTCGACCTTCAGACGCTTCAAACGCCGTACTCCGAGTGCCTTCGGATCGTTCAGCTCCTGCGGATAAAACCCTACCAGCACGTGATCGACCTCGGGGCAGCCTACGGGCGCATGGGGATCGTGATCGGTGGCCTGTATCCGAAGAACTCATTTCTGGGGTACGAGTACGTGGGGGCCCGGGTCGATGAAGGAAACCGGGTCTACGGTGAACTCGGTTTCTCGCGGTGCCAACTCGTTCAGCAGGACCTCTTCGATCCTCTCTTCGAACTGCCCGAGGCCGACGCCTATTTCATCTACGACTACGGACAGGTCGAGCACATTGATCGGAACCTCCGGCAGCTCGAGGCCATCGCTCGCAAGAGACCGGTGAAGGTTGTTGTGCGAGGAAAGTTTACGAAACAAATCATCGCCGACCGGCACCCGTGGCTCGACCTCAAGTACCAGGGAAGGCTGGAAGAATTTTTTTCGGTCTACACCGCCTACATCGGCTGACACTTCCACGTGTCGGAGCTGGTCAACGGACGAATTTTTTCCGTGAGAAGAAAGCACTGCCGCCGGAGCTTATGGGAAACCGCCAGGTGAAGGACATCTTTTTCAAAGCGCAGCTCCGACGGGCTCCAGCCTGCGAGGGCCAGGAATTCATCCTTGTCCTTGAAGAGTTTTTTCCAAGGAAATTTCTCATAGCTAAGATCCGAGAGGAGTCGCACCCCCGTCGCTGAGTAGACGTACCAGCGAGGGAATCCCTTCTGCTGATGAACGTAGCTCTCACCCTCGATCATGACCTTCGCGACGGCCGCTCCCACCTCGCTGACTTGCCGGAAAGCAAAACCTTCGGGGTGGGGAAGGGCCTTATCCGCTAGGTAGTCGGTGTCGACGAGCTTCTGCGGGGTGAGTGTGTGAAGATCGAAGAGTTGGAGGGTGAGCTTATCGGGGAAAGGTCGATTTTCTTTCCGCAGGAGAACGGCGAAGGAATTCCCTAGCCGATAGCCGTGGGACTTACTACAGCCGGGAGAGACCCCAAGGAATAAGCGGAACGTCTCCGAGGTAAAATCGCGCAGCGGCAGAAGCCGGGGAACCTTCTTCGGCGCTCGGTAGAAGAGGAGCTCTCCGTAACCCCGTTCACCCGGTTCTGTGGTTTTGGATCCCCCTCGGATCATGAGCTCGAGGGTCTTTCCCTTGATGGTGCAAAACGTATTGTCTCGAGGGTAGGATTTGTCGAAGGCGTTTTTTGAGTCAGAGGCACCGAAGGCGGAGACCAGGAAAAGGATGAGAACGGAGTAAATCATGGCGCCATCTTAGCCCGCACAACGTCAGGACACAATAGTTCCGTGCGCGTTCTTGCTCATTTCACCGCTCGAGGCAGGCACAGCGCGTACAAAGACCTCCGTCGGAAGGACCTGCACCGTGTGGGCCGGGAAAGCGAAGGAGATCTCCTCTCCTTCGAAGGCGGTTTTAATGTCGTAGAGGATATCTTGCTGGATGTCCATGTGCAGGTCGTAGTCGTCTCCCAGGACCCAGTAGACCGTTTCAAGCTCGACGGTGGTCCCGATCCGCATGAAGTGGGACCGCTCGAAGCGCACGACTTTTTTCAGTCGAATGATTCCGGTGATCAGGGAGACCGCGGCTCTTATCTTCGCGGTCTCGGTTCGAAGGGGAAGGTTTAAGACGAAGGCCACTCGCCGCTCTTGCATGCGCTTAAAGTTTCGAATCCTGGCCGCGAGGAGGTCGGAGTTTGAAAAGATGATCTGCTCCCCGGACAGAGAGCGGATGCGAGTCGTCTTAAGGCCAATCTTCTCAACCTCTCCCAGGAACTGATCAACCGCGATGAAGTCTCCCACAACGAAGGGCCTATCCAGAACGATGGAGAGGGAGGAAAAGAGGTCACCGAGAATCCTCTGGAGCGCGAGGGCCACCGCAATCCCACCCACACCCAGGCCCGCGATGATCGTGGTGATCTGGACCCCGAGGTTACTAAGTGTGAAAAGAAAGAGCATCGAAAAGAGACTCATCCGCGCAAGGAGCTGAATGAGTCCGATGGAACTTGAGGCCGCACTGTTGCGCTGCACTTTCGTGCGGATGGCCTTTTTAATCCACAGCTCGAGGAAGTGATGGGACCAGATCGCAACCTGCCACATGGCGATGATGAAATAGAGGCGATCCCCATAGTGCCGCAGAGACAGTGAGGATTTAAGAAAGTTCATTCCGATGAAGAGGGCCGTCGCGATCATGAATCCCGGGGTCGTCTTCTCGGCCCCAAAGACGACGATGTCATCCCACTGATTCTGATCCCTGCCAATGAACCGCGCGATCCGGGTGGTCAGAATGAACTTGAGTCCCGAAATCAGACCGTAGGCCAGAAGCGTGATCCCGAGGGCGAGGAGGTAGGGATTCGGAAGGAGGTCCCGCACCTAAGTGTCGATGCTCTGAAGGAACTTTTCTAGGAAGAGGTTCACACTCGCCTGATCCTTGATGAAAAACGGGGCGTGACTTTTCTCTTTCCCCACTTTAATGCAGTAAGGCCTCACGTCCGTTCGGGCCTGGAGGGCCGCGAACATGTCTTCGTCCGTCGTGTCGTCTCCGATCGCCACCACAACGTCGGGCCTCGGTTCTCGTGCCTGAAGCCAGTTCTGGACAAAGTAGCCCTTGTTGGCGTGCATGGACTTGACCTCGATGACTTTCTTCCCCCGGTTCACCTGAACGGGCTGGTTCGCGAGGGTCTCTTCGAGTTCGAAGAAGAGCTTGGTCGCAAGAAACTCCGCAAACTCTCTTGGCGAATTCCGGTAATGCCAGGTGATGGCATGGCCCTTGTCCTCGATGAAGCTCTCGGGAGTCCGCCGGGTGTAGAGGGTGAGGATCTCGAGGACCTTCTCCTTCCAGCGGGTGGAATCGTTGGGAATGAGATTCTTCCATTTCTGTTCGAGCGGGGAGTAGGAGTAGGCGCCGTGGCACGCGGCCAGGGGAACATCCAGGTCGTTGTCGACGAACTGCTCTTCGAGGAACTCTTTATCCCGGCCACTGACGATGACGAATTCACAGCTCCCTCGCTTCGAGATCGACTGAATCAGCTCCACCGTGCGGGCTTGAAGCCGGACGTCTTTGGGATGCTGAATGATCGGGGCGAGGGTTCCATCGAGGTCGCAGAAAAAGAGGACCCGCTGATCTCTTAGCTGGGACATCCAGGGGAAGCGGCCATCCGAGGGAAGTGACTGAACCCGCGCTGCCTCTCGGTGCGGGATCGTTAGCTCGCGCAGGATGGTCCGCGCCCAGTCTGAGGAGGTGTAGCCACGAAGGAAGTCCTTCATCGCCGCCATCTCCCCGCGGCGCTTGACTTCCGGATGGTGCAGGGCCTCCCGGAGGCGAGTGGCGGTGTCGTGAATGTTCCAGGGATTTATGGACATGGCGTAGCTCAGGGTCGAGTGTGCTCCGGCGAACTCCGACAGGAGCACGACGCCAGGGTCGTTTTCATCCTGGGAAACGACGTACTCGAGGGACACGAGGTTCATGCCGTCCCGGCGCGAGCCCACATGGAGCACTTCGCTCAACTGGTAGAGCGCCGAGAGCTCGGCTTCGGAAACGGAGTGGTAAAGGTACTGCACCGGTGTCCAGGCAGGAGTACCGAATTCGCCGTTGATGCTCGAGGCAAGCTGTTCGATCTTGGCCTTAAGACCCTTGTACTCGGGCACGTCGATGCGGGACGGGATGACGACCTGAACGAGTTGAACCCTCTCGCGCTCACCCGGGAACTTCTTCAAGAAGGCCTTGAAGGCGCTGAGCTTGAGTAACAACCCTTTGATGTAGTCCAGCCGATCGATGCCAAGAACCCAGCGCATGTCTTTTTTGTTCTCCAGGTATTTTTTCACAAAGTGACGTGTTTCTTCACTTCGGGCGAGGCGCAGGAAGTGGTCAACGTCGATGGAAATCGGGTAGACTCCCCAGTTGACTTCCTCGGTCGGTAGCTCCCCCAGAATCCGTTGCACCGAACTCCGGAAGTGATTGAGGTAGGAGAGGTCATGGAAGCCGATTTGATCGCACCGGAGGAGGGATTGAAGGATCTCCTTGCGCTGGGGCAGCTCCCGGAAGATCTCCGAGCTCGGGAACGGAATATGAAGGAAGAAGCCCACTCTGAGCTCTGGCCTGTGCTCCTTCACCAGACCGGGCACAAGGAGGAGCTGGAAGTCATGAACCCAGACGATGTCATCATCCTTGGCCTGGGTCAAGATGGTCTCCGCCATGAGTCGGTTGACTTCGCAGTAGGCAAGCCAGCCGTCTTGATTGTGCCGAACCATGCTCCTTTCGTAGTGAAACAGTGGCCAGAGCACGTTGTTACAGTAGAGGTTGTAGTACTCATCGTAGGTTCTCTTCGGAACGACGACGGGATGGCACAGCATCTGGGCCTGTCTCTCACCGCGGAGCTCGGCGATCGACGCCGCTGCGATGTCATCGGTCACAATCCCAAACCATTCAAACGCGAAGCCCACTTTCGCTGCATCCAGTCCGCGGATCGCTGACGCAAGCCCACCGGCGCTAGGAGTGAACTCGTTCCGCTTCGGATCAAACGCGACCGGCAACCGGTTACTGACAAGAAGGCATCGTGACATCAGGTCCTCCGTGATTGAATCTCCCCGGATAGTAATCTAGAATCCGATCATGAAGAAGGCACATCGCTACAACCTCGCCCTCATCGGAAACTGCCACTTCTTGGCCTACGTCGATGACCAGAGCGACCTCACGTGGATGTGCTGGCCCTTCTTCGACTCGAGCTTCGTCTTCGGAAGTCTCATCGATCGTGAAAAGGGTGGCTCCTTCCGAATCGTGCCGGAAGCTCCCCACCACACGCGCCAGCGCTACGTGGAGAACACCGCCGTTATAGTGACGTCGTTTTTCTGCGAGGATGGAGACTTCGAGGTCATCGATTTTGCTCCTCGCTTTCCCATCCACGACCGTTGCCACAAGCCGCTCCAGTTCTTCCGAAAGATCCGCCGGGTCCGAGGGCAGCCGCGGCTCACGGTCATCTGCTCTCCTCGCGGCGACTACGGAGAACGGATGCCCGAGACCTCCGTCGGCTCGAACCACATCAACTTCAAGAACCTGCACTTTCCGCTCCGCCTCACCACCAACGTTGCCAAGACCTACATCATCGAGGAGCGCATCTTCGGGCTCACCGAAGACCTCTACATGGTGATCTCCGGTGGGGACCCCTTCGAAGCTCCGCTAAAAGAGACCTTCGAGGAGTTCTACTATAAGACGATCCGGCACTGGCGCAGTTGGGTGAAGGATTCCTTCATTCCGACGATCTTTCAAAAGGAGATGATCCGATCGGCCATCACCATTAAGCTCCATCAGTTCGAGGACACGGGGGCCATCATCGCCTCCGGAACCACCTCCCTGCCCGAGTTCCCGGGCTCGGGGCGAAACTGGGATTACCGGTACTGCTGGCTGCGCGACTCGTATTTTAGCCTGAGCGCCATGAACGTGCTGGGGCACTTCGAGGAAGCCGAGCGCTACCTTCATTTCATCAATAACATCCTCTACGACATCGAGAACCTCCAGCCGGTCTACCGGATCAACGGAGAAGCGCAGATCCCCGAGCGCGAACTTCCACTCGCTGGCTACGAGGGCAATCGACCGGTGCGCATCGGGAACGCGGCCTACGCCCAGAAGCAGTACGACTCCTTCGGTCAGGTGATCCTGAGCCTCCTTCCGCTTTACATGGACGAGCGGATCATTCACCGGGAGCAACTCCTGGGGCTCGTGACAGTGAAGACGCTCCTCGATGAGATCGAGCGACGGATGGATGAGCCCGACGCCGGGATCTGGGAGTTCCGGGGCCGCAAGGAGAAGCACCTCGAGACCTACGTCTTCCACTGGGCGGGAGCGAAAGCGGGGCTCAAGATCGCGCTCCACTACGGCGACGCGGAGCTCGAACTCCTCGCACTCCGGGTGTTGCAGGTTGCGGAGGCGAACATCGAGCGCTGCTACAGCACAGAGTTTGAGTGTTACATGTCCGATCAAACGCTTAAGAGTTTTGATGCCTCGGCGTTTCTTCTCATCATCTTGAACTACCTCCATCCGGATGATCTTCGGACCCACAAGCACTTCCAGCGCCTCCAGAAAGAACTCCTTAGCCCCGAGGGGATGATCTACCGCTACCGGGTGATTGATGATTTCGGCGAAACCCATGCCACCTTCCTCATCTGCACCTACTGGTACATCGAATCCCTGACCTGCCTCGGCTTTTTAGACGAGGCCGAGGAGGTCCTGAAGACCATCATCAACCACGGAAACCATCTGGGCCTTCTCTCCGAGGACCTGAGTTCCAGCGACGGCGCCCAGTGGGGGAACTTTCCGCAGACTTATAGCCACGTGGGTCTGATTAATTCCGTGACCCGCCTCGCGCGAAAGCGGGACCGACTCATCTTCGAATAATTAGATCGAGTAGATCTTTCTTATGTACTAGTAAAACGTCATCCGTGTGCTAAAAGGGCGGCATGAAAACTCTACTCGTCTCCCTTCTCCTTTCAACCCAGGCCCTGGCCCTCGTCGAAGGCCTCTCCATTCCCAACGCTTTCGTCGTGGACCGCGCCGGAACCGTCCTAAGGGGCAAAGAACCTCGTGGCAAAGTCGATGAGCTGCCTCGGGTTGGCGTCACCGACGTCATCATCTTTAAAAATCAAGTCCGAGACGAAGTTGACCGCGAGGTCTCCGATTTGAGTGCCCTCGGTTTAAGAGCGCACCCGATTCCCTTCCGATGGAAAGAGTTTCCGTCCTACGAGGAGGCCTGCGCGCAGACCGTCGAGGCGCTGAATCTGATGGAGCGAATCGCTCGGAGCGGTGGGCGGGTGTTCATCCACTGCACCGCTGGGGAAGATCGAACCGGGATGCTCGCCGGCCTCTACCGGATGGTTCACGAGAGGATAAACCGGGAGCGGGCCTTCCGAGAAGAAATGTGTGCCCGGGGTTACAGTGACGGAAACCCGCAGAAGCCTGCGGTCGTCACTTCGGCAATCCAGCGGGAGCTTACGCCACTCTTCTTGGCCCTTGCGCAGAAAGTTGAGAGCGGAGAATGGGCACCGGGTCGGATTCAGAAGAAAAGCTGTAAAAACATTGTTCTACGACCGACCCGGCTGACCTGCAGGACCCGCGAGTAATCTTTTTCATTTCGTCCTGAGTAGAGTACAATCGGGCCCATGAAAGTCGTTCTTTTTAAAGGTGTCGCTGTTTTCTTTCTCCTCCTCGTCGCGACTTCGGTCATGATGGACACGCTCCAGACTGAGTTTGGCCAGGTGAACTTCTTCCAAAAACACGGAGTTTTTTTTCTCTTCTTCATCACCCTCCTTCCCCGGGTGACACTCCTTCTTTCCTCCGTCGCTACCGGAGGCTTCCTGTGGTGGCTCGGTTTTTTCTTTTGCCCTCGGATCCTCGTGGCGAGCCTCGCCACCGTTGCGTACTTCCACACCAACCCAGTGCTCGTCACCTTCAGCTGGATCATAGCCCTCGGGGGCGAGACCATGGAGAAAGCAGGGCTTGGGAACGGAAAGCGTCGCTTCGTCTTTCGGACCTACCGTCATGGTCAGTCCCCCGCTGATCCGGGGCCTTCGGCACCTCCGCGTCACACCACCCTCGGGAACGAGGACGTGATCGAAGCAGAGTTTACGAAAAAAGGTTAGGCCCATGGCGAAGAAAATTCTCCGTTCCAACCTTGAGCTCTCCGGGATAGCGCCGAACCTCCTGCTTCGGGACGTGGAGGTGACCGCACCTTTCCTTTTTAAGGGAGAGCTCAATCTCACTGGCCCGGACCGGTCGTATCTGGCCAAGCTCGTTTTTTATAAGAAAAACCTCAATGCCCTGAAGCACATCAATCTGACTGAGTACTTTCATGTCTGCCTGGCCGCACACTGGGCCACGGCCGGGACCTTTGTGCCAACGAACGTCGATAATCAGATCCGCGAAGGGCTGTGGAGGCATAAAGAGGTCGCAGGCCACATCGACCGGATGGCGCAGCTCACGATCGAGGCCTGGAGCTGGAACTACGAACAGGTCACAAACCGAAAGGCACTCAATCCGTCCAATGGGCAGGTCTTGAGCACCCACGAGGGGACCTGGCTCTCGGTGGCCATCGGCGCTTACAACGCTCTCATAAAGCTCAAAAAAGACGGCCTCGCGGCCGACGTTGCCGACGTCATCCTGGCCGAGATCACGAAAGAGGAGAAACTCCTTCTGGAGCTCCGGGAAAAGCGCGATGTGGTGAACTTCCTTCGCTCGACGGCACTCATGGCCCACAACTTCGGAGACCTGGATCGCGTGATGGATCAATGGGAGATGGACCCAGAGGATTCGTTCCGGAAGCGCATCTACAAGCTTGGCCACAGGCCCCATGAGTCCTACTCTCCAGTGCTGGCGTTCGCAGGCCAAGTCAACAAGGCCTTCCTCTCGGTTGAAAACCATCGGCACATGTCCATGCGGCAAGCACGGTGCCTTCGCCGCTCCCATAGGTTTCTGATTCCGGTCGGACCCTTCATGGACTCCTGGGGTGAGACCTTAGGTGCAGCGACGGACCTCTCTCTTGCGGAGAAAGGAGAAATCGTGAGCTGCCTCTTCGAAGGATTTAAACGACAGGATCTTGCGAGCGGATACGCCCGGGCCTATCGCGGTCTCATCTCTGCGCTTCCGGCGGGTCTGGAGTCCCTGGCCCAGGATCTTCCCTTCGACCTTGTGCAGGAGCTTCGGCGCTCTCCATTTTCTCGGATCTCAGAAGTGCCGAAACAAGAATTTGAAGAGGACCTTGGCCGACGGCTCGGTGCCTTCGTGTGCCCCCTCACGAACCTACGGTTTTAGAAAATCCGGACCGCACACAGCGGCCCGGTTGCTCAGGTCCTATTCTTCGACTTCTTCTACGGTTTCTGTTTTAGTATTTCTCCTTACCCTCGAACCTGACTCCATACCTCGATCGGTTTCGAGATGGAACTGCTGGGACTGCATCGACGTGTCCGGGTCCGAGGTCGTGCCCTGTGACCGGAAGTTGAGCCCCGTGAGCATGGGACCACTCATCCCTGCCTGCAGTGCTTGCGCTCCGGTTAAGTATTCGCGGCGACCTTCTTCAACGGTGATCTCTTCCCGCACGATCTTGTCGGCCAGATTGAAGGCAAGAAGGTTCATCTCCTCCCGTTCACCCCGGGCCGCAACTTCGCCCTTGGTGCGATCCACCACGAGGGACCCATCAAACTTCGAGAGCGCGGCGACCTTATCGAGTGGAATCCGATAATCGATCGTCTGCTGAAGCACGTCCGCATGCTGCATCGGAAACTTGTGCGTCACTTCCTCTCGGTAGACGATCGAGCGCTTGAAGGGAGAGGAGTTGTTCCAGACGACCATCTCTTCTGTCATCGAACTCGGAAGACCGTACTTCTGCGTGAGAGCTCTGACCGCCGCTTTTGAATGAGAAGGCCAGGTGGCCGTAACCGTGTCGAGGCCCTTTTGGGACATGGGCATGACGAAGGCTTCCTTGACCTTAACCACTTTCTTTTGTTTGTGGCTGCTGCAGCCGGTACTGATCATCAGCACGGCAAGGGCAGCGGGAGCGAGCATTCGGTAGAACATAAGACCTCCTGGGTTTATGGATGACCAGGGTTGTATAAGCAAGGCCTGTGCCACGCTTTCTGCTGGTGTCTCAAATAGACATGCTCTGGGCGGTAAATTTTATAGTGCTGGCCAAAACTATTCTTAAGCCAAAGCATCGAGCGCGAGAGGTGTGCTACTCCTCGCTCTCATGGACATCGACAACTCCCGCTTTAAACTCTCTTGGACCAAGCGCCTGGCACTCACCGTCGGTGTTGCTCTGGGCTACGTTCTCCTGGGAAATGTGAGCTTCCTCCTTGCATCGTATTCGTCCAGTCTTGCCCCGTTTTGGCTTCCCAGTGGTTTCGCACTCGCCATGGTTCTCGTGTACGGAGTTCCGCAGGTCATCGGCGCCGTCGTCGTCGGGGTGGTTCTTTTGGGCCTTCAGACCTGGACCGGCCCCCTCTCGATCTTGGGCCTAAGTATTTCTGAAGTCGTCGAGGTCTCACTCGCGGCGCTTCTCTTTCGAGCGTTGGACAAGTCGCGCTTTTCACTTAAATGCCCGAAGGATGTCATCGGTTTCATCGTCATCGCGGCCACCCTCTGTCCCTTCGTCTCTAGTGCGATCGCGATCACTTTTCTCTCCGCCGGAAGCTTCCTTCAAATGGACGAGGTGCCCCAGGTTTGGGTTTCGTATTTCCTCGGAAACTCCCTGGGAATCCTTCTCTTCTGCCCGCTCATCTTAAGCTGCTACGGCCGGGGCACGCGGCGGACGAATGTGTGGGAGCTTCTGCTCCTGTCTTCCGCGCTCGGAGCGGCGGCTTTCCTCGCCATCGGTGGGCCTCACGTGCGAAAACTTCTCCTCATGCCTCTCCTCGTGTGGAGCGCACTGCGGTTCGGGTTTCGCGGGATCGGTCTGGCGATGCTCTTCCTCGGATACGTTGCGGTCTGGGCCTCCCGGAACCATTCGAGTTTCCTCGGAGTGGCCTCTCCGGGAACGGAGATCCTCCTCATTCAGATCATCACCACCGCGTTCACCAGCATCGGCTACCTCCTCGCCACCGTCACGGAGGCCCAGTCGACGGCGCAGAAAAAAGAACTCGAGCTCTCGATCAACCTTCAGCATAAAAAAATCGCTGAAGAGGCCCTCGCGATCCTTGACCAATCCCTGCACAAGTCTCCGATCGGCTTCGCCCTGATTGACCGGGACTACCGCTTCATCCGGATCAACGAAGCCGCGGCACTTTTGAACGGCATGCCGGCCGACGACCACCTCGGGAAGAAAGTGCAGATGGTAACCCATGAGTATGCCCCGAAGATCATCTCCCTCATCGATGAGGTCTTTGCGACGGGTGGGTCGCTGATGAATCTCCCGTTTCGAAAACACGGCGAAGGAGGGAAGGGACTCCTCGCGGGCCTCGTGAGTTATTACCCCGTCCGGCATCCGACGACCTACGAGATCTTCGCCGTTGCCGTGAGTTTCCAGGACATCACCGAGCAGCTTCGGATTCAGAACCTCATGACGGAACACAAAGAGCGGCTTCGCTTCGCTCAGGAGGCCGGGAAGATCGGCGCCTTCGAATGGGATCTCGGGTCCCAGCGACTTTTCTGGACTCCGGAGATGGAGGCGATCTACGGGTTTCGCAGCGGCGAGTTCAGCGGCGTCTTGGAGGCGTGGCTTGACCTGATTCATCCGTCCGATCTGGAGCGCGTCCGGCGGACCCTCGCCCTCGTCGTCGTGGGCGAGGGCGAGCTCAACATCGAGTTCAAAATCGTCAACCGTCAGGGGGAGGAGCGCTGGATCCTGGTCCGCGGGAAAACCCACCGACCGCCGGAGGAAGGGAAGGAGAAGCTCATCGGAATCAGCATCGACCTGACGGAGCAAAAGCTCATCGAAGAGAAACTTCGACTGACCGAGACGAATCTCCTGAAGGCCCTCGAAGTTCGTGACGAATTCTTGGCGATCGCGTCCCACGAACTTAAGACTCCGCTGACGTCGCTGAAGCTTCAGCTGCAGATGTTCCAGCGAACGCTCCTTCGGGACGGATACGAGGAGAGATCTCCGGATCCGATCCACGCGTTCGTCGAGCGCAGTGGCCGGCAGGTCGATCGATTGACTCGGCTGGTGGATGACATGCTGGATATCTCTCGGATCAGGACGGGCAAGCTGACGCTGAAAAAAGAGCACTGCGACCTCACACAAATGCTCCAGGAAATCATCGCTCGAAACCGGGAGCAGTTAACGATCTGCGGGTCCGGTGAGCCGGAGTTTCACAAGGTCGAGGATGTCTTTGGAATGTGGGATCCCCTCCGGATCGATCAGGTCCTGACGAACATCATCTCCAATGCCATCCGCTACGGACTGGGGCGTCCCATCACCATCGGCATTCTGCGGACCTCGGAGAGCGTGCAGATTTCGATCAAAGACCGGGGCCAGGGCATTCAGGTCGCCGATCAGACGAAGATCTTCGAGCGCTATGAGCGCGGGATCCTCTCCCGCGAGGACAGTGGCCTGGGGCTGGGTCTTTTTATCACGAAGCAGATCGTCGAGGCCCACGGGGGAAAGATCTGGGTTGAGAGCGCGGTCCAGCAGGGCGCCACTTTTTATGTGGTCCTCCCCGCACTCCCGCTTTCTCCGTTGTCGAACCTTCTCCTGAATGTGGGGAGTGTGGGTTGTTGATAGAGTGCGGGAGGAGAGCTATAGTCCCCGCATGATAACTTTTGCCAACAGCTTTTCTCAACTGCCGTCGTTCCTCTTTGAACGGGTGACCCCAACGCCTATTAAAGACGCGAGACTCATGCATGCGACGGCGCTTCGGGAAAGACTCACACCTGGGCTCTCCGACGATGATTTTAAGCGCTGGATCAACGGTGAGCACTCGCTCCCCGGAGAACAGCGCATCGCGACCCGCTACGCGGGACATCAGTTCGGAGTCTGGGCCGGGCAACTCGGTGATGGCCGGGCGATTTCTCTGGGGGAGATCCTCTCCAGCGGCGAGCGGTTGGAGATCCAAACCAAGGGGTCGGGTCTCACTCCGTTTTCCCGGATGGGTGATGGCAGGGCCGTCATCCGCTCTTCGGTCCGAGAGTACCTCGCGTCGGAGGCACTCCATAGTCTCGGTGTGCCAACGACTCGAGTCCTCGCACTCCTCACCGGTAGCGACTCTGTCCACCGTGAATCCGTTGAGCGGAGTGCTGTTGTCGCCCGGGTGTTTCCGACGAATCTGCGCTTCGGGCACTTCGAACTCTGCTACCACTTTAAGCGAGAGGCCGAACTCGACGCCCTCGTACAGTACACTCAGGAAACGTTCTACCCGGGGCTCACCGTCGCCCAGATGCTGACGGAGATCGTCCGGCGGACCGCCCACCTCATGGCCCGGTGGCAGGATGTGGGATTTTGTCACGGAGTGATGAACACGGATAACATGTCCATCCTGGGCCTCACCATCGACTACGGGCCGTGTGGTTTTCTCGAGGACACGGTGTTGAATTATGTTTGTAACCACTCCGATCATCAGGGCCGCTATGCCTATAATCAGCAGCCGTCGATCGGCATGTGGAACCTCGAGCGACTCCTGGTCTGCTTCCTGAAGTTCGTTCCGAAGGAGTTTCTCCAAGAGACCCTCAACCTCTATCCGTCGCTCTTCGAGGCAGAGTACCTCCGTCTCTCGCGCCAAAAGCTCGGGCTCCTCACAACGGAGGCGGAGGATTACAAACTCTTCGTCGAGATCCTTCAGACCCTCGCGAAACTTTCCATCGACTACACTTTCTTCTGGCGTGAGCTCTGCGGGTTCTGCCCAGGGGACTCGGCGGGACTTGAGAGGATCCGAGAGACCTACGGCACGCGGGAGGAACTTGAAGCCTGGCTCTTGAAGTACGGACAGCGCCTTGGTCGGGAGACCTCAGACGATCGAGCACGCGCGGAGCGCATGCGCCTTCATAATCCGAAGTATGTCCTTAAAAACTACATCGCTCAGGAAGTGATCTCGGACGTCGAGGCGGGCCATTCGGAGAAGCTCGTGCGCTGGCTGAAAGTCCTCGAGCGACCTTTCGACGAGCACCCTGAGGTCGAGGCCTACGCAGGGCCCACGCCTCCGGAGCACAAGCACTACGAAGTCTCTTGCTCTTCTTAGCTTAGCTTCGATAAGGCTTGCTTGAGCTCCCGGTGCTTGAGCACCAGAGCGTGACGCTCCATCCACTGTCTTAGATCGGAACACTCCGACGCCACGATCTCCAGCACCTGCCGCCGCGCCTGATCTTTATCGTCTGTGTCCACCACGTGCCACGGACAGTGTTCGGTATTGGTAAGCCGGAACATGTCTTCGTAGGCGTGGCGGTAGTTGGCCCACTTGGATCGGTTGCGAACATCCTCAGTGGTAATTTTCCACTGCTTGTACGGATCCCGGAGCCGATCTTCAAAGCGGCGGAGTTGTTCTTTCTTGGAGATCTTAAGGCAGATCTTGATGAGCTTCACCCCGTCGTCTGTGAGGAGCTTTTCGAACTGATTGATCTCAGAGTAGGCGCGGCGCCAGACCGGCGGCGGAATAAGTTTCTCCACTCTCTCCACCAGGACCCGGCCGTACCACGTGCGATCGAAGATCGCCATCATCCCGGGGGCCGGGAGCCGTGACCAAAAGCGGTAGAGGTAGTGCTTGCCCTGTTCCTCCGGATCTGGTGCGCCGATGGGGTGGGCGATGAAGCTTCGCGGATCAAGGTTTTCGGTGAGCTTTCGGATCGCGCCGCCCTTGCCGGAAGCGTCCACACCTTCGATGGCGATGATCACCCGGCGCTTGGAGAAGAACGTTCCCTGTTGAATGCGCAGCACCTGGAGTTGGAGTTTCTTGATCTCATCTTTGTGTCGGTCGGTCATTTGCTTCTCCGTTCGCTGAGTGCGCAGAACTTCATCTTAGGGTGACAAAGAAATGGCAGTCAAAGCGTTTTTAGAACATAAATAAAGCTTATATTGATCATCAGAATTATAAAATTTATTTTTATAAAACTTTCTTCGATAATATGCCTAAGTTTGACTTCGCATGATAAAGGAGATCGCCATGATTCAGCACTTATCCGAGACCAGAGGCGCCGCAGATCACGGTTGGCTCAAGAGCCGCCACACGTTCAGCTTCGGTGAGTACCATAACCCTGAGCGCATGGGGTTCGGGGTCCTTCGGGTGATCAACGACGATGCGGTCGATCCGGGCATGGGCTTTGGGACCCATCCCCATCGGGACATGGAGATTGTCTCTATCCCACTCGAGGGTGCGCTTCAGCACCGGGACTCAGTGGGGACCTCCTCGGTGATCAAGAAAGGGGAAGTTCAGATCATGTCCGCGGGCACCGGAATCCAGCACTCCGAGTTCAACGCTTCATCCACGGAGCTCGTGAAGTTTCTTCAGATCTGGGTCCGGCCGAAGAAGCTGGGGGTTGAGCCCCGCTATGAGCAGAAAAATTTCTCCACGGTGGATAAAACGAATCGCATCGTCACGGTGGTTTCACCCGATGGGCGAGAGGGATCGATCACGATTAACCAGGACGCTTTTTTTTCTCTGACCGATCTTAAGGCCCAGAAGACCGTGTCCTATGAGCGACGAGGGAAAGGAACCGGACTCTACGTCTTTGTGATCTCTGGCTCCGTGGATCTCCAGGATCTGACCTTGAATGCCCGCGACGGAGTGGGCCTCGATGTGTTTGACGTGATCGAGCTCCGGGCGCAGGAAGATGCAGAGGTCTTACTCCTGGAAGTTCCGCTCTAGACCGCAGAGGCCTAGGAGATTTTTTGAAGCATCGGGTGAAGGATCTGATTCTCGATCTGAATGTGGTTTAACAAGAGCCGCTCGAGGTCGAGGAGCTTCTCGTAGTAGGAAACACAGTCACTGGTCATGTCCGGTGTGACCTCGAGGCCCCCCGCCAGGGACTTGATCTTGTGCATGACCACAATCAATTCTGCGTGATCTTCGATCAGATCGTCGATCGGATAGAGTGCGGGGCCCTTCCGTGCCCCGAGTTCGATCATGGGAAAGAAGGTGTTCTCTTCGTGGGCCAGGTGCCCTTGGATTGACCGGATGAAGGCCAGGACATGCTCCGCCAGGACGATGCGATCCTGGGAGCCCTCCTGGTGGATCCAGCGGTGGGAGTGGTCCCGCAAGGCCACGAGATTATCGTGAAGGTTTTCGTGGCAGCAGCGCTTTACGAAAGTGAGAAGGTCGGTGAGGGGGAGGTTAAAGGTCGTCGTGTGTTTCATAGCAAAAATTAAACCGTATCCCTGTCAAAAGGTCGTCAACCCAGCCGCAATATCTTTTTTGGTCTAACTAAATTCCTGTTTTTAAGTGATGTTCTAATTTCTTCTAAGAATCTTTCTCAAAGATTCCGATAAGAAATCATAAACCTACGAGGCCCTAAATATGATCGATATCAATTTCGTGAATCCGTTTCTTGGCGCTACTCTTAATGTCCTTAAGGTTCAGGCCTCCATCGAAGCGCAGCCGGGGAAAATCACCCTAAAGCAATCAGGTGAACCGTTAAAAGGAGATGTTTCGGGCGTGATCGGGATCGTGTCGGATACGTTCAAGGGGAACGTCGTGATCAGTTTTCCGGAGAGTACGTTCCTGAAGGTGATGTCGAACATGCTCGGAGAAGAGTACACGGAGATCTCTCAAGACATCGTGGACGGCGCAGGAGAAATCACCAACATGATCTTCGGCCAGGCGAAGGTGGTGCTCAACGAGCGAGGCTACGGCGTGCAGATCGCGCTGCCCCAGGTGATCACGGGGAAAAACCACATGCTCTCGAATCAGTCTAAGGGTCCCACGGTCATCATTCCCTTCAACAGCACGGCCGGCGACTTCTTCGTCGAGATCTGTCTCTCCGAGTAGGGCCTAGTCTCGGGGCACGTGGTCCTGGAGCTTCGTCACTCCGTAGGCCCTTGCACACCCGGCACAGCAGAAGTAATCATCCCCCGACTCGACCCCATGCCCGATGATCTGTGTGCCACAGACCTGACAGACCGGGGCCAGGAGACCGATGGCACACTCGAAGCAATCGAAGGTGTAGGTCCGCCCCTCCATGGTGACTTGGAAGGTCCGTTCGTAGGCATTCCCGCACTTCTCACATCTTTCCATACCCGCTCCTTGACCGGTCTCAGGATGATGGAAGAAGGAAGGGAATGAAAGTGGCGCCGTTTCTATCCTTACTTAGTGAGGATAGAAATGAGCTTTTCTCGGAACCCGTTGTCGATCCGGAGTCCTCTGGTTCCTTTCGCGCGTCTTACTGCCGCGACAAGATTTAGCAGACCACCGACCTTCCGGTTCCGCTCGGTCGTGATCCGAGTGCCAACGAGGATTTCTTTGATCTGCGCCGGAGTGAGGTCCGGATTGACTTCGAGCATGAGAGCGACGGCGGCGGCCACTTGCGGAGTTGCACCCGACGTACCTCCGAACCTACCGAGGGTTCCGTTAGGTCCAAACAGCGTGAGAAGGTCCGAGCCGTAGGCGGAGATGCTCACGCGAGAGCCGTAGTTGGAGAAAGTCTCGGTGGCACCGTTCCGGTTGATCGCTCCGACGATGATTGATCCCGTGTCGTCAGCGGCTTCGGCGGTGAGCTCATTGGTAGAGTTTCCTCCCGCGGAGACGATCGTCACTCCGGAGCGGAGGGCGAGGCGGACGGCCGCCCGAGTTCCGGCGAAGGTTTCTGATGAGCCGTGGGTTTGGTTTTCAAGAACGATGATCTGGACGTCCGGGATCTTCAGAGCATCAAGGATACACGCGGCCGTGGCCTCTTCTTTATCTCTGTCATCCAAGCGCGGGTCGTAGTTGAAATTCTGAAGGGGCACGAGTTTCGCCTCAGGGGCGATGCCGTTGATGCCCCGACCATCCTGGATTCCAATCATGATGGCGGCGACCGAAGTTCCGTGGGTCACGAAGCCCCCGTCATCGATCTTTCTTGGATTATCGCGGTCACTGAAATCCTTGGCGAAGTCTAGGAGAAGGTTTCCGGCGATATCGGGCTCCGTAGTGTGGTAGCCAGCGTCGCAGTCGGCGATCGTCACGCCACGGCCCTTGGCGAGTTTCCAGGCCTCTTGAACCTGGAGCGCCTGCTGCCACCAGCCGTCGAGGATGGTTGGATCGTAGGCATTGATCCGAAGCGGTGGGAGGTACTCCCGGGCATGCCTCTCGGCACCAGGAAGGATCACCTTATCGAAGAAGTAGGGACGGGTGACGAAGTGATTCTTGAAGCTGATCTTCCCGTCGGTGAGCTGGGCAATCTTATCGATCTGGTAGCGAGAGAGGCCGAAGGTGAGTTCGGTCATCCCGGTGGTCCCGCGGTAGTCGCCTTGGACGTAGGCCTTCTCGAAAGCGAGGGCGGAGCTAGCGAGGGAGAGGAGGACGAGAGCTGAGGTGAGTTTCATTGCTGGGACCTTCTTATGAGTAAAAGTTTAAGTTAGTTGAGGTGTGCCTCAACGACCTGACCCTCGGAGGAGGTGCCAGCGTTGATGGTTTTGATCTTTAGGACGAGAGTCTTCGAAACCGATGTCCCCTCGTCGTTGGGTCTTTTAACGGGCACGGAAACCGTGAGCCCAGAGGCTGGGTTGTACTGCGAAGTAGTTCCCTTGAGGTCGACGCCAGAGAGGAAGTTCACACCGAGGCAGAGCCTTGAGGCGTAGCCCTCTTTCTCTACAGGCTCGTTAAAGATGATGGCCAGACCATAGGGTGCCGCCGCTGGTTCCTGAGCGTCGAAAGCGACCAGGCCGACTGAGCCTTTGTAAAAGGAGCGCTGTTGATGGGCTCCCAAGAGCATGTTTTCGAGAGTCGCACCGATGGCGGCGCAAGGCTCAAGGGTCACGGGTGCCGAGAAGGCAAACTGCGCAACGAGACAAAACGCAACGGCCGTGAGGAAGCTTTTCATGGGGTCTCCTTAAAAGTGCGCGGAATATAGCCCTTTCGCACAAGATTGCCAGTGCGCGTGAAAGCTTTACAGGCGGAGAATTAGTCTTCACTTTCCTACCGTCCGTGCTAGCCTTAACTTACATGGAGGTTACGGTATGAAATTCACTCTTGCGGTCCTGGCCCTTCTCTTCGTCTCAACTTCGACCCACGCAATGTCGGTTGCTTGCGTGACGGAATGGCCCACCACTTCGGTCTATGGGCAACAAGTCGGAGACGAGCTGGTGGTCAAGGTGTTTCACCACAACGGTGAGGGCTACCTCCCGCTCTACACCGGGATCATCACCCCGAACGACCTGCCGAAGATGCAACGGAAGGCCGAACTTTTTACGAAGCTCGGTCGCCTCTATGAGTTCCGCTATGACCTTAAGAACTGTAAGCGGGTGAACGAAGACCTCATGTCATGCATCCACGGGAAGGAAACGGAGATCAACGGGATAAAGTTCCAGCCGTTTTCCATGTACACCAAGCGCATCTCCCATGAGTATGACCTCGGGAGCTACGAGCAAATTGAGGTCTCGTTTCTTTTGGACTTCGACGGAGAAAGTCAGCATTTCTCTATGCAGTACATGAAGAATGAGTGCTACCAGGAGAAGAGGGCGGAGAAGATCTTTAGCGCTCTCTAGGACGGGATGCAAAAGCAGGACATCTTAAAACAATCTTTACTGGTGTGTATGCTCGGCTTGAGTGTCTTCGCCATAGCACGGGACCCGGGAGTTTCGAAGTGCCGAAGTTCCAAGTGCGGTCTTGAGTTCCTGAAGGAAGGCTGGAAGGAGATCGCTCGCTGCGAGGGCCACCAGTGGCGCTACCTCCTTCAAAAGGGAGACCAGCGGAAACTGTGCGTGGGTATCGACGCCCTGGATGGTCCATCGGAAGATCCCTGCGTTGATTACCGAGGGGACGTTTCCCAGTTCCGGAAATGCGCGGTCGGTCCTACCGGACAATAGATCGAGCTTTTGGGTCACATCCCCTGATCTTTTTCCTTTTGGACTTCTCGTGCTTCCTGTTGCTGTTTGTCCCAATGCTGGTAGACACCGTTTCGGTACGGACCATTGTCCGTCTCTGGAATCTTGCCTACCGTCGCATCTCGAGTGGGGTTGTTTGGGACATTTTTCGATGCGGGGGTGAGAGGCTTTTCAATCGTTTTCGATTTGGGAGTCTTCCCCGTCGCAGTGGCAGCGAGGATGTAGAGCATGAGGATCAACGACAGAGCTTTCATCAAGTACCTCCTTGGAGGAGTTCTTTTCAGAGCCAGACGTTCAAATCCAGGGCCATGGGTTAGGAGGGGGACTCCTAGTCTTCAAACAACTCAAACTCCTCAGCGAGAGCGTCTGGTAACTCATCAGTGGTGGCGTCCCAGAGCATCTCTTCTTCCAGGGCGTCCATCGCCTGGAGCTGGAGGCGGTTTTCTTGGACGTTGGTCCAGAGAAGAATACTCGCAAGGCCCAGTGCCCCGAGGGTCGTGATGATGGGTCCCGTGACTTTTCGGCGTGCCCGAGGAACGGAGCTCGGGGAGAGGGCCGGCGAGTTCCGCTGCATGAGAGCGTCAAGTTTTGCGAATTCATCCTCATTCATACGTCGAATCCTTTATCTAAGAGCTCGGTCTTCAGGTGGCGCTTGGCGGCGAAGAGGCGCGACTTCACAGTTCCAGTGGGAATGCCTAAGACTTGGGCGATCTCTGTGAGTTCAAGTCCCTCGTAGTAGTGGAGGATGAGGAGTTCTCGCACATCTTCACGAAGGCTTTGGAGGGCCTCTTGGATCGCCCGGGACTCGGCCGTGGGTCCGCCCGGGGCGTCGAGGCTATCCACGAGGGGAGCGTGGTTCTTATGGGACCGAAGCCAGTCTCGGCCTGTGTTCAAGGCCACTTGGTAGACCCAGGTTTTCAGGGAACTCCGAAGGCCAAAGTAGGAGAGCTTGTCCCAGGCCTTGAGGAAGGACTCCTGCATGAGTTCCTCGGCAACGGCGGCGTTTCCGGTCATACCTTGAAGCATTCTCCGGACCCGCTGGTGCTGGGTCCGGAAGAGCTCCTGAAAATCTTCTTCACTTTTCCCGAGACGGATCATGGGTGAAGGTTCCTAGTTCTTAGGGGATCGACGGTGACGGCGGTGCTGCTCTTTCCAGGCCTGGAACTTCCCGATTTGCTCCGGGGTCATGACACTTCTCATGGCGAGCATCATCTCGAAGCGCTTACTCTGGGCCTCGTCTCGGACTTTCTGAAACTCCTCGAACTTCGCGGAGAGCTCGGTGTTCGAAAGGTTCGGGTTTCGCATCGCCGCTTTGAAGTCTTGTTTCACAGCTTTCAGGCGCTGCTTCAGCTCCATCACTTCGGCTTTGCGGGTGGAGCGGATCTCGCGGATTTTCTCGAGCTGCTCGTCCGAGAGCTTGAGCTCTTCTTTGAAGAAAGCTTTCTTCGCGCTGGAAGATTTCTCTTTGTCTTTGGCAGCGAAACTTCCGGAGGTCAGGGAGAGGGTCAGGAAGAGAACGGTTAGCCATTTCATGTGGGTCTCCTTAGTGACTGTGTCGTGGACTCGTGCATCTTAGACGGAGCAGACCCCAAAAAGGTTCAGTCGAGAAAGTGCGATCCTTAAATCTTGTCTAATATCATAGGCTTAAAGGGCTATTTAAGACCACCCAAATCGCCGTCCTTCTGGACTTAGCACGAGTGAGGAGAGTAAGATGGTCTTAATTTGATCCGGGGGTGCCCAGGTTTCGACGGGGAACTAGAAGGATTGAGTGCGTGCAGAGGTTGGTCGACAGGCCTCTTCAAAAGTCGACCACATGTT
>JAIYDL010000001.1 GCA_027487515.1 Pseudomonadota bacterium | reverse complement strand
GTTGATGAAAATTCCGGGGGAGTAGTTAAGTTGGTTATAACGTCTGCCTGTCACGCAGAAGGCCGCGGGTTCGAGTCCCGTCTCTCCCGCCATTTTTTAACTCCATTACATTCCGTTCATTGTTTCTAGACTACTGGTTTTTGATGCAGCTTCGCTGCAATCGTATCGAAGATCTGATTTTTTAACTATTGTTAATCAGGCATCTCTCGAATCAGTTGACCTCTTTTTACTTCGTCAGAACATCAATTTTCCATGCCGCTCCATCGCAATTCGGAAGCTCATCGTTTCTATTTGTAACGGTGCCATTTAAATCGTTCAGGATTGAAATCGTCGTACCATCTGCGAATCTGAGCTTCATTCCTTTGGTCTGACCATATCCAAAACTGATTTGATTATTTCACCAAACGCACTTTCACCCGACTCTTCTCTCTGGACTAAGCCCATTGAGAAATCTTGAGTTAACTATTTAATGACCGCATCCGAAAGGTTGAATGATCAACAAAAATACAGAGGTTATGAATGAGTGAAAAAAAATAAGTGTCCACATTGCGGAGCTGCTGAAGTTTTTAATGCTGATGAACTTCCAATGGAATGCCCCAGTTGTGATTGAATAATTGGAGACGATTCAGGTGATGAGGACTAATCCTTTGGTTGATAATTTTTGAAGAGAGAGGTATCAATCGTTGTCGCGGTACGACCTCTTTTCTTGATACTCCTCACGGTATTTCTCTCTCCTTCACTCTCGCGATCTTATGTTAAATCTAGGCGCGAAACTCAGATGGCAGAATCAAGCGCTTTAAAGAACGAAGTATCTGCGAGAATAACTGCACGGAGAAACTTAGAACTGTGCGATGAATATTTGAAACAGCTCTTCTTCAAAAACCTCCGCGTCCGCAAGGATCGATGGCGACAGACCCAGCGACGTGAGTTTCACTCGCATCAGCGCTAAATGTTCGCCTTCGTCGTCGATGATGTTTTGCACGGAAACATTTGAGTGCTTTTGGGCGAGGTTCGCTTCATAAAGCGGATACAGCTTTTGAGCACGAGTCTCTATGACGTGCGTGAGAAGAACGTAACACGCCTCCGAATGAACAGGCCCGTTGAGGCGTAACGCTCTCAGGATGAACACTTCAAGTTTGGTGAGATAGTTCTTCGTTAAGGGTCCTAGATTATCTCGGTCCTCCACCAATGAGTGCGCCATCTTTTTAAGATGGGCCGAGTGTCTAGCCTCGTCTACGAGGTGGCCTAGGAAGTCTTCATCTGTGAGGTCCCAGCGGTGTTTGAGTCTCAGGAGCTTTTGATGGCCTGACTTTTCCAAAGCACTCAGGTGCTGCAGAAAGCGTCCGTGGAGCTGTCGGTCGCTCGTGATTCGATCTAATCTCTGCTCAAAGGTCATAGGTTTAATTTCCTGGGTAATTGTAGGATTGATTCGTGGACATAGTTTAGTTCGTCGTCGGTGACGCAGTAGGGAGGGAGAACATAAAGGGTGTTCCCAAGAGGGCGGAGCAAAATTTTTCGCTCAAAAAAGTACTGGTGCAATGACTCTTTGAGGGGGGATGCATAAGTTCCATCCCCGCTCCCCACTTCCATCGCGACGAGAGTCCCGAGGCTCCGGACATTGTGAAACAAAGGATGAGAGGCTCTCTGACTGAATTCTCTTTGCGAGGAGGAAATCCGTCGAATGTTCTCCGTGGTATCGTCTTGAAGAAGCAGCTCGAGACTTGCCAGGGCAACAGCAGAGGAGAGAACGTTCCCCGTGAACGAATGGCCGTGGAGAAGGGCCCGGCTGAGCTCGGGGGAGTTAAACGCCGCGAACACTTTATCTGCCGCAAGAGTAAGACCCAGCGGAAGCATCCCACCAGTCAAACCCTTCGAAAGGCAAGCGATGTCCGGAGGAACCTGGAGGTGATGACTCCCGAAGAGTTTCCCCGTGCGACCGAATCCCGTCATCACTTCGTCCACGATGATGAGGCCGTTTCGTTCCTTGACGAAGGAGAGGACAGAATTCAATAGCTCAGCATCGTGGAAGATCATGCCGCCGGCGCCCTGGACCATCGGCTCAAAAATAATCCCTGCGATCTCATCTCCATGGAGGGCATAGAGCTTCGAGAGCTCGGAAAGGACCCCTGCTTGCCCTTTGATCGGTGAAGGAATGAACTGGACTTCAAAGAGAAAGGGCCAGAAGGGTTCATTAAAGAGACCCCTCGCGCTCACCGCCATGGCGCCGAAGGTGTCCCCATGGTAGGAGCCGTGGAAGGCGATCAGTTTGCATTTCCGCTTCCCTTGGTTTTGCCAGTACTGGAAGGCCATCTTCAGAGCAACCTCTACGGCGGTGGAACCATTGTCTGAAAAAAACGCCTTCCCTTGTCCCCGGCCATAAAGGGCCAGGATCCGCTCGGCCAACTCCACGGCCCGGGGATGGGTGAAGCCCGCGAACATCACCTGTTGCATTTCTTGGGCGGCGTCCTGGAGTTTATTTAGAATGAACGGATGGGAGTGGCCGTGAGTATTGACCCACCAAGAGGAAATGCCATCTAAAATCTTCTCCCCCGTCTCTAGATGGAGGTAGCTTCCCGAGGCCCCCGTGATGACGGGAAACTTCGGCGCATCGAAGTGTCTGGTGTAGGGATGCCAGACTGATCGGGCATCACGCTCAGAGATGGACATGGACGGTTCTCCGAAGGATCTCGACATACTCCCCTACGCTCTCGGCGCTCACATCGGCCAAGACCGGGAGTTCGAGGAGTACCGGCAAGGTGTGATGAGCGAGGATAATATCCTTTGATTCTTGATTTTTCTCTCCGTTAAACACGATCCCGAGGATCTTGAGATCGCGGCGTTTCAATTCGTTCAACGTGAGCAGCGTATGATTGATGGAACCTAGGTAGTACTGGGCCACGACCACGACCGACGCCTGAAAAATCGGGACGAGATCGATGATGAGATTTCTTTGGTTCAGGGGTACTAAGATTCCCCCAGCACCCTCGATCACCGTCGGACCGGGGGGCGGTGAAAAATCTCCTAAAGAAATCTCCACCCCTTCTCGGTTTGAAGCCGCGTGTGGACTTTCCGGCGCCTTGAGCCGGTAGCGGCCCGGAAGGACCTCGACTCCGGGACAGAGACTCTTGACCCTGTCTTCGTCGGAAAAATGAAGATCGCCACACTGGATGGGTTTCCAGTATGGATAGTTTACCGCTCGCGCGAGGATCGCACTCGTGATCGTTTTTCCAATGCCAGTGCCGATGCCTGTGACGAAAAGATTCTTATGCATGCTGCCTCATGATCTGTGCCAATGTTTGGATCTCCTCCCGGGTGTTGAACGCATGAAGCACAAGGCGAATGCGCTCGCTCCCCTGCTTCACCGTCGGCGCCAGGACAGGATAGGCCGCAAAGCCTTGGGCCTGTAACTCCACGGCCTGGGCACGAGCGGCAGCATTCCCTGGAGTGCTCCAAGAGAAAATCGGAGAGGCAAGGTCGCGCCCGATTTCCTGGGAGAAGTAGCGAACGTTGGCCTGAAGGGCCTTGAGCTCATGCGGTGACGCTGAAAAGTGTTCGAAGGCCGACTCGAGCATCAAGAGATTCGGGAGCGAGACTCCCGTGGTGTAGATGAACGACTGACAAAAATTAACTAAGAATTTTTTAAGCCGAGAGCTGCCAAGGATGGCCGCCCCCTCAGCGCCGAAGGCCTTCCCGAAGGTCACGACTCGCGCCAGAATCTCGGCCTCAAGATTTTCTTGCACCACAAGGCCCTTTCCTTCGGGCCCTAGCACGCCGATGGCGTGGGCCTCATCCACCACAACTTCCGCTTGGTACGTCCGTGCGAGTGCAACGATGTCTGTAAGCGGCGAGAGATCTCCATCCATCGAATACACAGACTCAACGAGGATGAGCGAGCCCGGATTATCCCGGAGTCTTTTCTCGAGGTGCTCAAGGTCGTTGTGGCGGAAAAAGAGCGTCTTACTTCCACTGAGCTTCGCCCCGTTTCTCATGGAATTATGACAGAGCTCATCCATGATGAGTGTGTGATCCATCCCGAGGCACTGAATGAGGCCCAGGTTCGCGAGGTACCCAGAGGAAAGGAGCAGCGCCGCTTCGCTTCGGAAGAGCCTCGAGATCCTTTCTTCAAGGGCTTGATGGAGAGAATGCTGGCCCCCGAGAAGGCGAGAGCCCGTCGCCCCTAACTGCGACAGACCTTGAATCTTCGTCTGATAGGATCCGATGATGGCTTGCGAGCGAGCGAATCCCAAGTAATCATTCGAATAGAAATCAATCCCCTCTGGAATCCGAAGAGAGCGGCGGGAGTTCTTCTCCTCCCGGAGCCTCACCGCTTCGGAGAGAAAATTTTCAGAGGGCCGCATGGACTTCGGCGGGAGTCATTCTGGTGAGCCCCAGAGTGAGAAACATTTTCTCATCGACGTCTTCTGCTGGGTTCATCGTTGTCAGGAGCTTTTCCCCAGAGAAGACAGAATTCGCACCCGCCATGAAACACAAGGTTTGCTCGGAGAGGCTCCGGCCAAGGCGCCCGGCCGAGAGCCGGATGAAGCTCGTGGGCATCATGATCCGAGCGGTGGCGATCATCCGGACCAGCTCCTCGATGTCCACGGCCCCTTGATTCTCCAGAGGAGTGCCTTTGACCGGAACTAACGTATTGATCGGCACGGACTCAGGGTGCGGAGACATCGCCGACAGATTCTGAAGCATTTTCAGCCGGTCCTCGAGAGTTTCCCCGAGGCCTAGAATGCCGCCGCTGCACACGGTGACGCCCACTTTCCGGACGTTCCTTATCGTTTCAAGCCGATCCCCATAAGATCGCGTGGAAATGATGTTACTATAGTGCTCTTCGCTCGTGTCGATGTTGTGATTGTACGCATAAAGGCCAGCATCCTTTAAGCGTAGGGCCTGGGCCTCAGTCATCATGCCCAGCGTGCAGCAGACTTGAAGGCCTTCGCTCGAGATCTGCTTCACCATGCCCACGACCCGGTCGAAGTCCTTTCCGTCTTTGACTTCGCGCCACGCAGCTCCCAGGCAGACACGAGAGGCCCCTTGGGCCTTCGCCTTGAGAGCAAGCTCCAAGACCTGGTCGTCCTGCATGAGGGCATGCTTTTCGATGTCCGTGTGGTAGCGGGCGGCTTGCGGGCAGTAGCTACAGTCCTCCGGGCAACCTCCCGTTTTGATCGAGATCAAGCTACTGACCTGAATCTCGCCGAGCTTGAAGTGCTGGAGGTGAACGTCCTGGGCCGCTCGAACGAGCTCGAGGAAAGGTGTGTGGTAAAGAGCTGTGATTTCGTCGAGGGTCCAGTTGTGCTTTTGATGTTCCATCGGGCAAGAATAGTAAGGGAAGTCTGCAAAATGAAAGGCAGTTCAAATCTAACTAGTTTACATATTAAACTATTCATGAAAATAACTAATGATGAAGATATCCTCTTACACTGAAAGAAGTACCATCTTTCAAATGTACCGGTTAAACAACACGGTGCAGGCCACCTTTTCCGCAGAGCTAAGGAAGTATGGAGTTAACTTCATTCAATCACTCGTGCTTCTGACGATTTACTTCGAAGGAAAGAACAAGGTGACTCCGATGTCCATCGTCAGGGAGCTCGGCCTCTCTAAATCCAGCGTGAGTCAAAGTCTCTCCGAACTTGAAGGCCGGGGCAAGATCAAGCGCCGCATGGATGAAAAAGACGCGCGATCCCTCTGTTTGGTCCTTACGGCGGAAGGAAAGAGTGACGCTTCCAAGATCATCGGCATCTACGAGAACCTCGAGAAGAAGCTGGAAAAAATAGGAAAGGCCAAGCTAGAGGATTTCACCAATACGCTTAAGAATTTCGGAACGCTCTTCGAAAAGTCTTAACCGGAAACCATGACTTGACTCCGTACCATGGTACGGAGTGTAATAAGAGGTCATGGAAAAACTAACCATCAGTAAAATTGCAGAGCTCTCAGGCGTCGGGATCGAAACCGTGCGCTTTTACCAGCGCCGGGGTCTCTTGCGAGAGCCCAAGGCCGTTGGCGCGTACCGGATCTACGCTCCGGAGGATGCCCAGCGAATCCGATTCATCAAAAGGGCCCAGGACGTCGGATTTACTCTGAAGGAAATCAAAGAACTCCTGGAGCTCAATACCAAGTCGCGGCTGACGTGCTCTACCGTAAAACTTAAGACGGAGCAAAAAATTCGAGAGATTCAGCAGAAGATCGAAGACCTCACGCGCATGAAGAAAAGCCTGGGCCAGTTGGCCTGTGCGTGTGACGCCGATCTGGATCAGATTCGAGAGTTTAGAGTTCAGGACTGCTTTGAACTAGGACTCGGTACGACGTGAAGAAAATTTTATTCCTCTGCACAGGGAACTCCTGCCGCTCCCAGATGGCCGAAGGGTTTTGCAGAAAATACTGGGGAGCGGAGTTCGAGGTTTACTCCGCTGGCACCAAAAAGCATGGCATGAACCTCCGTGCCATTCGAGTGATGAAGGAAGTCGGAGTCGATCTCACGACCCATGCCTCGAAGACTCTGGATGAACTTCCCGAGGTGCGCTTCGACTACGTCGTGACTGTTTGCGATGCCGCGAAAGAGAGCTGCCCGTACTTCCCGGGCGGTAAAGTTGTCCATGTCGGGTTCCAGGATCCACCTGCATTGACCAGAGATATGGTCACCGAGGAGGAGATTCTTCCGGTTTACCGGAGGGTCAGGGATGAGATCGAGGCCGCCATAAAAAATCTGAAGGTTTACCTTTGAAAAGTCTATCGTTCCTTGACCGATATCTTACGGTTTGGATTTTTTTGGCGATGGGTGTGGGCGTTGCGCTCGGTCATTTTCTTCCTGCCTTTTCACAGGGCCTGAGTTCCTTGAGCCTAGGATCAACCTCCCTTCCGATCGCTCTGGGACTTATCCTCATGATGTATCCGCCGCTCGCGAAGGTGAACTACGAGGAGATCGCCGTTGTCTTCAAAGACCGAAAGATCCTTCTTCTCTCACTCGTTCAAAACTGGCTGATTGGTCCCTTACTGATGTTCGGGCTCTCCGTTCTCTTCCTAAGAGAGTATCCCGATTACATGCTGGGGCTCATCCTGATCGGACTCGCCCGCTGCATCGCCATGGTCCTCGTCTGGAACCAGTTAGCAAAAGGGAGCGCAGAATACTGTGCAGGGCTCGTCGCTTTTAACTCTCTCTTTCAGATCCTCTTTTTCCCTCTCTACGCCTACCTCTTTATGACTTTCTTACCGACAGTCTTCGGACTCGAAAGCATTGAGGTCACGTTCACCATGGGAGACATCGCTCAGTCGGTGGCGATCTATTTAGGGATCCCTTTTTTGGCCGGATTCGTGACTCGCAAAGTTCTGCGCCAGTTCAAAGGCGGTGCCTGGTACGACCACTCGTTCCTTCCCCGCATAAGTCCCATCACTCTCATTTTCCTCTTGTTCACGATCGTGGTGATGTTTTCTCTCAAAGGTGAGAAAATCGTTCAGCTCCCGATGGACGTCGTCAGAATTGCGGTGCCGCTAACGATTTACTTCTTCACCATGTTCCTCGTGTCCTTCGTCTTGAGCAAGAAGGCCGGTGCTGACTACGCTCGTTCGGTGACTCTTTCTTTTACCGCCGCGTCGAATAACTTTGAGCTCGCCATCGCCGTGGCCATCGCCACGTTCGGAATCAATCACGGCGCTGCCTTCGCGGCCGTCATTGGTCCTTTGGTAGAAGTCCCGGTGCTCATTTTTTTAGTCCGAGTCTCCCTTTGGCTCAGAGAGAACTTTTTTCCAAAGACCCGCCATGTTCTTGGATGACCAAACTTTCGATCTAAGAGCTGACTCACCTCAGGCCAAGCGGCTCGAGTCCTAGTCTCATGTAAAGCTTTGCAAGACTGATCACTACGTCTCATCCTGGCGAAGAAAGAAACTCAAATCTCGCACTTGACCATACCGTAGCTCGATGTTGGCCAGGATGAGTTCGTGCATCTTCTCCGCACCGTGGATCCTCTTATCCGGGGCCACGAAGTCAAACATGGCGGTGCAGTCTCCGGCGACGTAGGTGCTAAAACCCCTTTCTGATGAATCTCTCGCAGTTGCTTCGATGCAGTCATTGGCCGTGAACCCCGTGAGGACGAGGGTCGAGAGGCCATGGTCGCGCAAGACCTCCTCAAGGGAAGTCTTCACGAAGGAGCTTGAACTTAGTTTCTGAATGACTACTTCGTCGCCGCGGGGAGCGATGTTTGGAAGAAACTGGGAGAGCGGTGAGGCGTGATGGAAATCAGACTCGGGGTTCTCGGAGAGGTGTTGGACGTGAATAGCCCTCCCCCCTTTTCTTCTCCAGAAGCCTAACAGGAGTTCGATGTTCAGTTCCGCCGAAGGATTACTCCGGTTCGCGGTCGCTGCCAGGAGCGCCTTTTGCGCGTTGATCACGAGGAGAGCTGAGGTCTCAACCTGGATCTGACTTCGCAGCTCACTCCCGAGGCACTCCGCGTACTCATCCACGAACAGACGTGTCATCTGATTGATCTTTACCCCCAAAGGGGTGAGGCTCCATTTTCCTCGAACTTTTTGGATCACCGGCCACTCTTCTCCGAGCCTCTGCAACTGGCGCGATACCACGGACTGATCCTTCCCGAGGTGCGCAGAGAGTTCTTTCAACGAGCCCGTCTGCTCAAACGCATGCAACAGCTCTAACTGGTCTGACGAAAGTGGGAAGCGAGTCTTTGCTGCGGTCATGGCCATCCTCGGAGTTGCAAAGATTGCAGTCCGGGTTGCAAGCTTTGCGATTCTTCAAGTGTAACTCCTGGCCTACAAATACTCTACTCGCAACAAGGAGAGAGTATGAAAAAGATCATCACCATCGTCTTCGTTCTTCTGACCGGATCCCTCATGGCCCTAGCTGGGGAGGCTGCGCCAGAAGAAATGCACCATGAAATGCAACACGGTTTCATCATCTCTGAAACCGACGCCTTCTTCGACCACCTGGTGGCAACCGGGCATCACAGCCACCAGCTCAGTTTTTCCGGCGCTCTCTCCATCGATGACCCGATGGAAAAGAATTCCTACGAGGCCCGCAGACGGATCAACTCCTCTGAGAGACGGACCTATTTCTTATTCCAGGCCCAGAAACTTCATCTGCCTCACACCGAGAGCGGCCAGATCCTCGTGGGCCACATCATCGAGTCCCCCATCGGAGACTACACCCCGAAGAACGTCATCGTCCGGGAGGCGAAGGTCCGGGTGGGTGAAATCTTCAATAGCATCATCAATCCCTTTTTTAAGGACTGACTCCCGGGCCCGTACCTCGGGTAAGGGAGAAGCCTAGCTTTTTGTAGATGTCCTCCGCCGGACGATTCCCCTTGGTGACGACGAGGCAGCATTCCGCAAAGGCTTGCTCCTGGAGGTTCCGGAGGCAGGACGTTATAAGACCCTGGGCCAGTCCTCTTCCCTGAAACTTCGGGTGAGTCATCGTAAACGCGAGGAGAGGCATGCCGAGTTTTGCATGATCGACGAAGATCACCGCCGCAACTGCGGTTCCTCCGTCGATCACCGCAAGGGAGGCCGGGAAATTAACTTTTCCGTATTTTCCCGTGAGGGTTTCGCTCATCTCCTGGATCGCCTGGTCGAGGGTCTCTCCGTCGTAGTCGATGGTCCCGAGGTAGGAGTGATACATGAGATGACCCAGGAGCTCACCGTCGGCGGTTGTCACTGGACGTGAGCCTTCCGGAGGAAGGGCGTGTAGCGGTTCTAGAGTTTTGTACATGACATGTCGTGGGGTGCTCATGGGTGGACTTCTAACCTCTCCCCTCAGGACCAGTCAAGCCAAGTCAGCTCTTTGGGGTTTCGCACGACGAGTTTAATTTTCTGGCGGCAGACGAAGGGGCACCCCAGAACCTCGACCGCTACCAACCCCAGGTCTAGGCCCAAGTAATCAGGGAGGTAGGCCACGGCCTTCCCTGAGGTGACGACTTGCTCGAGGACCTTTTGGCTGGACGTCAGATAGTCTACTCTTCTCGGAAACTTATCGTCTCTCCATCCATCGAGCGACGGCCCTGCGCCGACTTTCCCAAACAGAGGACGGTTCGTACTCACGAAGGAATGGGTCAGGAGTTCGTCAACGGAGACGGTCTTCCTCTTCCGGAGAGGGTGCCCTCCTCCGACGAATGTTTTAAACGTCGCCTCGCCGATGACTTTCGAACTCAGTCCTCTCCCCACGGGAACATGATCCGTCGTCAGTGCCACGTGGGCCTCCCCTCGTTCCACGCGCTCCCAGGCGGTCTTCTCATCCGTTGACTGGTACTCGAACTGCGCCCGGGGATGCCCCTCCTTAATCGTTTCGCTCAAGCGCAGGCCCCAGTGGGCGAGAATCATCTCGCTTCCGGCGATGTGAACGTGAATGGTTCCCTTGGCCCCGGCGAGCTCGAGCCTCGTGGCCTCTTCGAGCTGGATCAACTGCGAGGCCCGGAGCTGGAGGAGTCGGCCATGCTCGGTGAGTTTAATGTTCCTTCCGTCTCGGGAGAAGAGCTTCACCGAGAGCTCTTCCTCGAGCCGGGAGATCGCCTTGCTCAAGGATCCGGGAGAAACGTGCAGGTCCTCGGCGGCCCGATGGATGTTCTCCGTCCGCGCAACCCCAAGAAAATACCGCAACTCAAATGTTTCCATAAACGAAACAATAAGTGAATTTAAGTTTCTTTGTCAAACGATGGCCTTGGCCTATAGTCCGCGCATGAGCACTCCCACTCCCCCGCGCCAAACACCCCTCAGCCTGAGCCCCGAGATCACACTCCGAAACCGCGTCGTCATCCCTCCGATGGCGTCGGGGACCGCAGATCTCTCTGGGTTCGTCACTCCCGAGACCGTGAAGCACTACGCCCGCCTCGGAAAGGCCAGCGCTGGGCTCCTCATCGCTGAGTACAGCTTCGTCCACCTGAGTGGAAAGAGCGAAGCGCTGCAACTCGGGGTCAACCTCGATGAGCAGGTTCCGGGGCTCAAGAAGATTGCAGCAGCGATTCACCACTCCGGAGCGGTGGCGGGCCTTCAGCTGACCCATGCCGGGGGGAAAACTGAGCGCTGCTTCTCCGGGGGTGTGCTTCACTCACCCAGCGGCATTAGAGTGCCGGTGAAAGATCGAACCCTCGAGATTCCCACCGCCATGAGCACCTCGGACATCTACGACTGGAAGGCGTGGTTCATCGCCGCGGCAGATCGGGCAGTGAAGTCGGACTTCGACGTCGTGGAACTCCACGCCGCACACGGGTACGGTCTAAATCAATGGCTCTCCCCGCTCACCAACAAACGGACCGATGAGTTCGGCGGGAGTCTCAAAAAAAATGCCCGGCTTCTTCTCGACATCGTCAAGGAGATCCGCTCCCAGCACCCTCCCCTCCTCCTCTCGGTTCGGTTGCCTGGGCAAGATTTCATGGACGGGGGTCTCACGATCTCTGCTTCGATCTTCCTCGCTCAAGAGCTCCAGACCGCAGGGGTTCATGTCATAAACGTCTCCTCCGGGATCGGGGGCTGGAGACGCCCTGGGGCCAGGCTTGGGGAGGGCTACCTCATCGAAGAAGCGGCGGTCATCCAGCGGCACACGGCCGTCCCGGTGATCGGCGTCGGAGGCATCGAAACCGGTGCCTTCATCGATGAGCTCGTTCGAGCGAATAGAGTCTCGTTGGCGGCCGTGGGAAGGGCAATCCTAAAAGACCCAGAGACCTGGGGGAAAGAGCAACTCCACGGTGGAGCCTGCTCTGGCCTCAGGGCTTCCGAGCGACCCAGTATTTCGACAGCAACCGATGGTCGCTCGATACTTCCGTGAATCCCGCGCCCACGAGCGACGAACGAGCGTCCCAGAGCGTGTAATCCTTGTAGAACGGCTCGTGGTAATCTTTAGGAAAAGTTTCCAGGACGACATTGAGTTTCGGATCGTCGTCGCGCTGAATCGAATCACAGATCCCGATGATGCCTCCCGGAGCGAGCACCCGGAAAGTCTCCTTGAGAACCTCTTCACGCACAGACCGGGGCAGTTCGTGAAAGAGGTAAACTGAAAAGACGAGGTCAAAGGATCCGTCGCTGAACGGGAGTGCTTCGGCAGAGGCCCGGACAAACTCGAAGGGGCCCTTGGGGATACGCTTCTTGGCGAGCTTTAAGTAATCTTCGGAAACATCGCTGACCGTGTAGCTCTGGACCCGGAAGCTTCTGGCGAAATCCGCTGTCGCAGCTCCTGTGCCAGCAGCTATCTCGAGGATCCGAAGCGGCCGGTTGAGAGTGAACTTCTTCTTGAGAAACTTAATCAGCATCCGGCGCATGGGAGCGGCTGTACCCGAAAAAAGCACTTCAACCTGGTGCTCATAGAGTCGCGCCGATTCTTCGGAAAAGTACCCGTCAGTCTGGAAATGGTAATTGCGCTTCAGGTAATCGGGGACGTTCTCGGGCCCCGACTTAAAGTCGTGCTTAAGATTGAGCCGCCGGCGGCGAGAGATTCTTAGGGAATCGGCGAAGAGCCGCGGGAGATTTTCGAGGTGGCCACGAGGATCCCGAGGTTTTATGACTTGGATGGGGTAGATGCCATCGGCCACGTTGCGTCCGTCCTCCCGGTGAAGCTCCACCACTCCTTCCCCAAGGTGTCGTAGGAGCTCCGGGTTGCGCTCGCGAGTGGGGGGCTCGACGAAGAAGGACAAACCCTTGGAAAGACCGTAGAGCATGCGGTATTCCAGAGAGTAAATCAACGTCTTGGAAAGGTTGGACGCAAGAACGGCTGATTCGATGATCTTTTTCATGGGTCCATCATCGTCTTTTTCGGCCAAATGAAAATGCTGTGAAGAAAATGTCTATGACCTTTGAGCATGATTAGCGGCTATATTACACAGTATGCGAATGTTACTTCTCCTCTTTCTAACACTTTCTGTCCAAGGGGCCAACATGTCAGTTATTCCGAAGAACGTCCTTGGAGGTGAATTGAGAAAATGCTGTGACTCGCCGAAGACAGGATTCTACCGGAATGGCTTTTGCCACACAGGCCCAACCGACCACGGAACCCACGTTGCCTGCGCCGAAGTGACCAAGGAGTTCCTTGATTTTACTCGTAGCAAAGGTAACGACCTTTCGACCCCGAGGCTTGAGTACAGTTTCCCGGGCCTGCGGCCTGGGGATCGGTGGTGCCTTTGCGCTACCCGCTGGCGAGAGGCCCTGCAAGCGGGTGTTGCTCCGAAACTTGACCTTGAGGCCACTCATGAGAGGATGTTAGACTTCATCGATCAAGAAACGCTTCGCCGTCACGCCCGTTAACCTTGTTCTCATCCCGCTGCAAACAATTCGTTGAATCTCCCCCAGGGTGGCGATAAGCTAGGCTCATTGAGGTATCCATGGCCAAATTTATATTCTCTCAGTTTCTAGTCCCGTTTCTCTTCGTCGCTGGTGTGAGCGCACAAACCCTGTCCGCCGAAGAACAGAGGCGTCTCACTGACGAGAACAAAATGCTCCGCGAAGAGATTCAGCGGATGAAGGCCCAACCAACTCAACCCGCAAATTCCGGAAAAATGATGGAAGCTCTGATCAAGGGTCAAAAGTTCCAAGAGGAACAGAACAAGGCCCTCGAGGAACTCGACAAAGAAGATTAAGGTCAGCGCGTCATTCAAAACTCAAGAAACTCTCCCAAAGATAACGCAAAAAGCCGTAGCTCTTTTTCTGTAGGAATCAAGAAGTGTTAGCGCGAAGCGCATCCCACTCCGTACTCTCCGTCGAGCTTGATTTCATTTAGTGCTGATGGATTTCGCTGACCCACCTTAGTTGTGCCGTGACAAAGGGCATTCCTCTTCGTAAGTAAGGCGTCTGTCTATTTTACACAGTGACACTGTCACTCACCCACTCGGAGGGATTTCAGCATGAGATCTGCTTTTGTTGCTTTCGCTTTATGTTTTTCATCCATCACTCTGGCCCTGCCTCTCAAGGACTACGACTGGCGCTTGACCGACGTCGCCTCAAAGGGCCTCACGAAAGAAGACCTCTTCTCCCGCATGGACCGACAGTTCATCAAAACGAAGAGCTCCATCTGCTCGAACCGGGCCCACATGTGGGCCAACGATTTCAAGCGCCGGCACGGCCTTGATACGGGGAAGATCTTTCTCTTTTACACCCAGAAAAAAAGTGACCTGAGTCTTCGCACTTGGTGGTACCACGTTTCTCCGGTCGTCAATGAAAACGGGGCGATCTGGGTCCTCGACGCTGGGTTCCCGGGCTGGATCAAGAATCCTTTGTCGCCGCAGGATTGGCTTCAGAAATTCTCTAACAGCACCAACTGTAAGGAGCTCCAGGCCTCAGAGACAGACCTGATCGAACTGATCTTCAAAGGGCAGACCTTCCCTCACCAAACTGCTTACGGCACCTACGACTGTTACTATAAGTTCGTTCCTCACACGCTCTGGACTCCGGAGATCGTGGCCATGAACCTCCTCGGCCGAGATGCGAGCGGTCGCCCAGTGCGCGTGGAGCGCCCGGACATCGACTCGAACGAGCTTTACCAGGCCTGCATGGAAGCCACCACAGGAAAGATTGGCTGGGCCCTCGGTGCTGCGAAAAAACAGTGCCGTGAGTACGTCGGTTTCGTCGACTAGTTACGCTTCGGAGGAGCTCCGCGCTCCTCCGCTTCTTCCCTTAAGAACCCGAGGGCCTTCCCCCAGGCAAGAGCTGCTCGCTCGGGATGAAAACTGGGCCGCTCGTCGCAGAAGAATCCGTGGTCCGCATCCGCGAAGACTTGAACCTCAGATGGAACCTTCGAGGCCTTGAGTTTCTGCTCAATTTCCGAGACATCCGACGAGGGGATACTCGCGTCGAGCCCCCCGAAAAAAAAGAGACACCGAGAGCGGATGGTTCCCAGATCGCCGAGCGGGGGCGTGAGCAAGAGCCCGTCTCGGGGGCGGACTAACCCGGCACCGTAGAACGAGACAATCTTTTGAAGCTTGAGCTTGGTGCCAGCGAGGACCGCGGCGAAGCCACCGACGCAAAAGCCGACGGCACTCACCTTCGACGTATCGGCGTTCGGCAAATCATCAAGAAAGTTGATGCAGCTTCGGATGTCGCTGATGACGTCAGCATTGGTGAGCGTCGCGAGGGAAGTGAGCATGCGACTCCGGTCCTCGTAGGGTATCTCTTGCCGAGGGCCAAGCCGATGGAAGAGTTCTGGGGCAGCGGCCATAAATCCCTCACTGGCCAAGCGGTCGCAGATGCCCCGAACGTGAGCGTTCACTCCGAACGCCTCTTGAAGGACCACGACCACCGGAGAGCGAGTCTGTCCTAAGGGGGCCGCGACGTAGATCTTCATCACACCCTCGCGAGTTTCGCAGGTGAGAAATTTTCCTTTCATGGGATCGCCTCATCAGAGAAGTAAAATGGCTAGAGGGTATAGTCTCTTTAAGAGGTCCATTCGTCGCGGAAAAATTTAATTTTCAACATAGGAAGATCTGGAGTCGAGGGCCGGAGAGAAGTGGTTTGGTAGGCTCCTGAGGAGAGGTCGTTTGAACCTCCCCCCAGGGGTTGATTAAGCGGCTTTCTTATTCTGCTGGTCACGGAAGGCATTGATGTCTACGACGTTCGTAGACTGGCCCTTTGAGGACATCAGCTTGGCGTGGTTCATTGCCTTCTGTTCCTTCTTCGTGAGCTTCTTTTTTTGACCGTTGTTACCTTTGTTACTCATACGTACCTCCAATGAAAACTGTTCTCACAGTGAGAGCTTAAAGACGTATCGGCGCTCGCCCTTAAAATCTTGAGTAAAATCGTCAAAAAATTCAGGTCTGAGGGTTAAGTCATTTAGATCGTTTGGCCTAGCTCGAGTATGACATCTCGGTGGCTTAGGTGTATGTTGTGAAAAAAACAGAGGTTCAGAGTTATGGAAGAAAATCCCGTACAATACAAGGTTGATAATTCGATCGCTGCCATCTGGTCAATGATGCTCCCAGGGCTGGGTCAACTCTTGAAGGGACAGGTCATGCCTGGCATCTTCTGGGCATTCTGTGTGGGCTTCGGGTACTTCGCTTTCTTCTGGCCGGGGCTCGTATTCCACGGGATCTGCATCCTGGATGCTGCCTTCAATAAAGGCGAGAATTCTTGGATCGGTCTTGAATCAGTTCCAAAGAAGATCGCTTTCTTCAGTCTCATTCTGGGCCTCATCGGGTACACGATCATCCGGAACTTTTAACTGACTCCATTCCCCTTTCGAAGCCCATGACAAACTTTTCTGCTAGGGCAGAAACGGGGCTTAGAACTTAAGTTCAGTGTACTCACACCGCTTCCAATTCTGCCAAGACGTCCCATCCGGGCCTCCTTGGTAACTGCGATTTTTTCCCGGAAGAACGAGCCAAATCCGTGGGACCTGGGCCATTTCGATGATCATTCTCATCGATGCCCCAGAGGTCTGTTCATAGAGACCGCGATCCTTGTTCCACCGAGCAGTCCCAGGGTCAACGGTATGGGAGTCACCCACTCCTGGAATCTCAGGAGAAAAGACCCAGCCCTCATTTTTTGAAAGGTGCGAAAAGCTCAGCCGATGCACCTCGCCCCAGCTGCGTGGACCGACGTCCTTTGCCGCTTCGGCCGCGATGGTCTCGAGCTCCTGAATCTGCTTCGGAGTTGGCCCGTCAAGAAGCCGGTAGAGAGCGGCTTCATCCACGCGCCACTGGTCAAGAAGGCGATCCATGATCCGTCGGTAAAGCGGCAGGTCCCGAGAATCATCGGTCGCCTCCAGTCTCTTCCAGTCGAGGGCCAACTGGGGAAGATAGCGGCGGAGCTTTGGTAAGAAGAATCGAGCGTCGACCACCTGACGGTCACATTGGATCTGCTTGAAGCTCTCGACGTCCTGGGGCCCGGCCAGCAGCTCGTCGATGCGAAAACCACGGAAGGATGCGGTGTAGGCCCTCCCCCCGAAGAACTTAGCGTCTCGGGGCCAGTGGCGATTGTTCGCGGTGTAGACGTAGCCGCGTTTCGGATCAATGACTCTTGGCCTCTCCTCAGGAGCAAGGAAGGAAGGTCGGGAAAACTCATCGTACGTGAGAGAACAAACTCCGAACGGTAACTGGGCCGTGTGCTTATACGTTTTTCCGACGAGTCGGTAGCCGACGCGACCTGTACGATCGGCGAAGACGAAATTCCAAGAGGGAAGCCCCAGGCCTCCCAGAAGCCGGTCCATGCCGCCGACGTCTTCGACGGCGTGGAGGTCAAACATTGGAAGGAGATCCTTCGCTGTCAGAGTGTGACCAGTCCAGCGGAGGAGGAGTCGGTGGGGAGAATCGTGTTCAAGGGGAAGGACCCGTTCACCAGTTTTTAACCGCTCGAAGGACTTGAAAAAAAACGGCAGTTTGATGAAGCCGAACTTGATCCAAACCAAGGGCCTAAACGTTTCGACTTGATCATCCTTCAGGTCGGTGACAAAAACAGCATCGGCGGAGTTAAGGTAGGAATTCGTCAGCCCCCAGGCCACCTTGCCGTTGGTGCCACTGGCCACCACCGGCACTCCCGGCAAACTCGCTCCGACGAGTTTCTTATCTCCCGTCTCCAGCGAGAGCCAGTACCAAAAAAGCGGAGTCTTCAAGTCCAGGTGAGGATCGTTGGCCAGGAGAGCGTTCCCGCTCCGGGACTTCTCCTTCGCCACGACCCAGTTGTTCGAGCCCGAAGCCTGTCCGAAGACGGTCGGAATCGGTGCCCAGAGACGGACGTCTTTGGGCCGCACCTGAACGGTCTTCCCAGGTGTGCCTTCGCGCTTCTCATACTCGCCCTCCTTGAGAATGGTATTGTCCCAAGGAAGAGGACCATCTCCGAAGAGAGTCTTCCCCTGCTCCCCCCAAACTCGGCGAAGCTTCTCATCCTCATAGTCTTGGGTGAACGTCTTCCTCGTCTGGTCAAAAGATTGAAGCAAGAGGACCAGGAGGGAGTGCTCCGGTTTCCAAGGCTCTGGCGTGACCCCTAGGTCGAGGAATTCTTGGGAGAGCTTTCCCGTCTCAAATCCTTCGTTCACACCCCGCGCGTAGAGGCGAAGGAGAGACTTCTTGTCCTCTGGGAACTCGTCCCAGAGGCGCTGGGCCTCCACGGGAAGATTCACCAGTCGCATCATGAGATCAGTTTTCAAGTGCGAGAAGCCGAGGACTTCGGCGTTCCGTCCTTCAGCGACCCTTCGGAAGTAGTCCATCTGCCAGGCGCGATCGCGGCCGTGATGGAAACCAAAGCAGTAGTAGGACGCTTCGATGGAGACCGTCTGAATCCGGGGGATTCCGAGGGCTTCAGAAGTGGCCGGACAGGCGTAGGAGACCTCGGCCTTAGCGGCCGCAAAGAGAAGATTAAAAAGAAGAGGAATTAGCATGAAAAGAGTCTAGGGCTTGGGCCTGCACTTTTCAAGCAGACCCGAGTGCGAGATGCTTAATTCATGAAATCAGTGCTCCTCCTTTTGCTATTGACTGCTTGTGCCCACCGGCCACCTCCATCTCCCGAGGAGCAAGACCTCGTGTCCGTACAATCGGCTCTCCTGCAGGCCCAGGCTTCGTACCTCAAAGGGTGCGTAGATGGTCTCAAAAAGCTCAAGGTGCCCATGGCCTTTCACGGGTGCCGCGACGCCGCGATTCTGCATCACAGAGAGCTCGAGGTCTTCATGCAGACGGCACCCCTTGAGGAAACTCTTCTTCCCTAAAACCTCGGCGTCAGAGGTTACTCGCGAGATTGGTCATGGATTCGGGCCTCACCCACTGGTCAAACTCCTCCCCGGTAACGAAGCCGAGTTCCACCGCCGCCGCCCTCAAGGTCTTATTTTCAAGCTGGGCCTTTTTGGCGATCAGAGCTGCCCGATCATAGCCGATGAACGGGTTGAGCGCGGTCACCAGCATGAGAGATCGCTCGAGGTGATCTTGGATCTGGGGCAGGCGCGGTTCGATGCCTCGCACACAGAACTCTTCGAAGGCAGCGCACCCCTGGGCCAGGAGCCGCACCGATTGAAGGTAGTTATGGATCAGGACCGGCCGCATGACATTGAGCTCGAAGTTTCCGAGGGCACCGGCGAAGCCGATCGTGGCATCGTTGCCCATGACCTGGACCGCGATCATGATCAGCGACTCGCACTGAGTGGGGTTCACCTTCCCCGGCATGATCGAAGAACCGGGTTCATTTTCCGGAAGCGCCAACTCTCCCAAGCCGCAGCGGGGGCCAGAAGAGAGCCAGCGGATGTCGTTGACGATTTTAAACAGCGTGGCCGCGAGGCCCCGGAGAGCTCCATGGGAGTGCACCAAGGCATCGTTGGCGGCCAGGGCCTCAAACTTATTCGGCGCGGAGATGAAGGGATGAGAAGTGGAGGAAGCGATGAGCGACACCACGCGCTCCGAAACACCAAGCGGAGCATTGAGGCCTGTTCCGACGGCCGTTCCCCCAAGGGCCAGTTCATACAAGTGGGAGAAACGACCCTTGAGATGAATTATTGCATGGTCTAACTGGGCGACGTACCCTGAAAACTCCTGACCCAAGGTCAGCGGTGTCGCGTCCATCAGGTGGGTGCGGCCCGTCTTCGTGATCTTCCAAAATGCTTCGGACTTCCACCGGAAGGAATCCCTTAACCTCGACACCGCAGGGAGGAGGTCCCGCAGGAGGACACTCATCGCGGCGATGTTCATCGCCGTTGGGAAAACGTCGTTTGAGCTCTGGCCGAAATTGATCTCATCGTTCGGGTGCACCAAGCGATCCTCTCCGCGCGGTCCACCGAGGAGTTCGCTGGCACGGTTTGCGAGCACCTCGTTCACGTTCATGTTGGTTTGAGTCCCGCTTCCGGTTTGCCAGAGGGACAGAGGGAACTCGATGTCAAAACGCTGGTAGGCAAGGACCTCATCCGCCGCTGCGATGATCGCCTGGGATTTCTCGGCCGAGAGGTTTCCCAAGTCTCCGTTCACGATAGCATAGGCCTTCTTGATCTGGACTAGGGCCCGGAGGAGCTCCGGGTCCATCTTCTCTTCACAGATGGGAAAATAATGAAGAGACCTCGCCGTCTGTGCCCCCCACAATCTCTCCGCCGGGACTCTAATGTCACCGAAGCTATCGCGCTCGATCCGGTACTCCGTCACGGGAACCTACCGACTGAGCACCATCTGGCAGCGCTTCTTCTCACGACCGTCTCCCAGGACCATCTTCGGAGGATTCGCTTCCACGTAGCTAGGCCTTATGAAGGTGTACGGGGTATCTCCCTGGGCCTTAAACTCCGTCGGGGCGAGAGCATTCTCCCGAAACAAGGAACCATCCGTGGAGAAGAGCTTCGTTTGCTGGGCCCCCCGAACGAGGACCACGTACTTCTCACCATCCTGCGCGAGGACATGGAACCGTTCATCACAGCCACTGGCTTCCGCCACCTTCTTCCACTCCGCAGCTGCGTCCGTGAGACAGAACAGAGATACCAGCGCCAGACCAAAGAACAGTTTCATGTGATGACTCCTAAGTGGGGGTGAATCCAAGAGGAGTACGATAGTCTGGACCAGAACGAAGGTCACGAGAGTGGGTGTCCCCGTGACCTAAATTCTGGCCCAAGGAGAAACTAGCGAAGGTCCGACAGCGCCGTTTTAATCCGCTTCACCGCTTCTCGGATCTGCGCCTCTGAGGTGGCGTAACTGAGACGGATGTAATTCGGAGCTCCGAACGCACCACCGGGAGTGAGGGCGACGTGGCCGACGTTCAAGAGGTACATGCACAGATCCTTCGCATCACTCATGACGGTGTCTTGGTACTTCTTTCCAAAGTAATGAGAGACCTCCGGGAAAAGGTAAAATGCTCCCCCCGGGTTGTTGCAATGAACGTGAGGGATCTCCCGGAAAAGAGAGATCAGAAGGTCCCGCCGGTTCCGAAACGCCTCCCGCATCTGATTGACCGTGCTCGGATCGGCCTTCACGGCCGCCAGTGCCGCGCGCTGAGAGATCGAACTGGCCCCGGAGGTGAACTGGCCTTGGATTTTTACACAGGCCTTGGCAATCGCTTCTGGTGCACCGAGGTACCCCAACCGCCAGCCCGTCATCGCAAAGCCCTTGGAGAGACCATTCACGGTCACGGTCCGGTTGGCGAGCTCGGGGATTGAGCCGATGGAGAACATTTTTTCCTCGAAGGTGATGTACTCGTAGATTTCATCCGAGAGGATGAGGACGTGCGGGTGGCGCTTAAAGACTTCGCCCAGTGCACGGAGTTCGGCCTCGGAGTACATCGATCCCGTTGGGTTACTCGGGTTCGAAAAAAGAAACATCTTCGTCTTCGGAGTGATGGCGCGCTCGAGTTGCGCCGGGGAAATCTTAAAGTCTGACTTGTAGTCCGTTTCAAGCGAGACGACGACCCCTTCATTGAGCTGGATCATCTCCGAGTAACTGACCCAGTAGGGTGCCGGAAGAATGACCTCATCCCCTGGGTTCACGGTCGCCATGACGACGTTGATGATGGACTGCTTCGCACCTGTCGAAACGACGATCTGCGACGGCTTGTAGTGAAGATTGTTATCGCGTTCGAACTTGCCAGCGATCGCTTCCAAGAGATCCTTGTAGCCCGGAACCGGCGTGTAGTAGGAAAAATTCTTATCGATGGCTTCCTTCCCGGCCGCCTTCACAAAGTCCGGGGTGGGAAAATCCGGCTCACCGAGACCCATGTTGATGACGTTGATGCCTTTTTCTTTGAGCTCGTTTCCGAGCCGTGCCATCGCTAAGGTTTCAGACTCGGCTAACTTCTGCACTCGATGCGAAAGAAAATTCATGGTGTGGATCCCCGGAAGTTGAGTTGATGGTTGACCCCCCAAGGATAGCAGAGACCCCGTGATTTGTGGATGACCAATCGTCGACTGCGCGGAGTAAAATCTACTTAAAAGTCACCTGCACCGGGCAGTGATCGGAGACGGCTTCGTAGCTGAGGCCCAGGTCCGCGGGAGTCGCCGGTCGGCATTCCAGCCGAGCACAGTGGGACCCCACCCGCACGGCCTCTACCGTACGCGCCCTCGACTCCGGAACCACAATGTGGTCGAGGACCGACGGCTGATGCTCAGGGCCCCCAGCGGTGCCGCTCCAGTAACTCGTGCACCCGAGATTTTCCGAGGTGGTTCGGAGCCGAGAGTCTCCCATGAAATCTTGGAACCGCACGAAGTCCTCGTCTCGGATATTATAGCCAGTGGTGTTGAAATCCCCCAGAAGAATGAGCGTCGTCGGCGAGCGTTGAGCAACGGCGACCAGTTTCCGGTACTGTTGCCAGCGCTGGGTCATCGCCTGGGAACTGCCACCGGCCTTGAGATGGAGGGCCCCAAAGGTGTAGGTGACTCCAGATTCTTTGTGCTTCAGCGTCACCAGGAGCAAGGGCCGCAGTGAGCCGCAGCGGTCGGAGTTCCCAGAGAGACCAAAATCCTCACTGTGATTCACGTAGTCGAAAGAGGCTTTCCGGTATACGACTGCCAGGTGTTGACGGCCGCTCCCTCCGCAACTAGAGATCTGGTAGGCGTGCTCCGGAAGGTTCCGTTTCACGAGGGAATCAAAGGCGGAACGATTGACGACCTCCGTGAAGGCCATCACGTCACTGCGGAACTCGCCGAGGATTTTCCCGAGCTCCACGAGGTCAGTCGCCCCCGCCCTGGAGTCACGGTCGAAGTTTCGAATGTTGTACGTGGATACGCTCCACTTGGCCCAGGTTGCAGTGCTCAGAATGAAAAAAAGGACAGCAAGCTTCATACACACATCCATGTTAAGAGGAGCATCGTCCCTACGATTGAAACGCGCGCACCCTTCAAATGGCAAATCTTATTTGTGTTAAAAATCTCCCGGCGAAAAATCTCACTTGAGCTTACAGAGCGGTGACCGCCGCACGCAGCTTCATCACAAGCGCATCCCGCTCCGGCGCCGCGATCCGCGCCCCCTCAAAGAGATGCATCTGTAGCCAAGGAGGATTCGTGAAGTTGGGATCCTCTGCGTAGCGAGGGAAAAAGTGCCAATGGATATGCGGCACAACGTTACCGAGACTACAGAGGTTCATTTTTTTGGGCGCGAAGACGGACTCTATCAGAGCATGGGCGTGCATCATTTCTTGAAATAGTGCAATCTGCAGGGGCCCCGGGAGATCGGTCATTTCCGCGTAATGGGTTTTGCTCACGAGGACACAGTAGCCGCGGTAGAACTGGTGCTCGCCGAGGTACAAGTAGCTATTCGGATACTCGTGCACGAGGTAGGGGTAGTTCTTGGTCTGCGTTGCCGCGATCCGATCACAAAGGGAACATGTCACAGGGGTCGCTCCTAGTTGATGAGTTTGGTGTGCATCCACCCCGTGAGACTCCGGCGTTCTCGACGGGCGGGTCTTACCTCGTGCGGAAAGTCCGCACTGAGAAAGCAGACAAACGTTCCGGGGGTCGGAGAAATCCGTGCGCGCTCGACGCCCCCCGGGCCGTACAGCACGAGCTCACCTCCTTGGGCCGTCTCCCAGGACTGATTCAGGTAGAAGACGAAGGAGAGGCTGCGGGACGAGTCGGAGTTAAACCGGTCCAGGTGGAGGCCGTACGCGGCACCTGGTGGGTAACACGCAAGGTGGCACTCGTACTGCTTGAGGCCTAGGTAGAAGCGTTCATTCACGCTGGTCCGGAGCAGCTCCAGAAACGAGAAGACTCCCGTGAAGGGTTCGGGGGGCGCCAGTGGATCAAGCCAGTATGTTTCGTCACCGCGAAGGCCCTCGGCAAGCTTGCGCCCCGGCCCGGTTCCCACTTTCGCAGGACGAAACTCCGTTCGATGGTCATCCACAAAGGCGGCGAGGGCCGCGAGGTCCGCTGAAGGGATCAACCCGGGTCTCAGGGAGAACCCAGTGCTCTCGAGATCCAGGAGGATCTGCTCGATCGCGCTCGTCACGGGGCCCCATCGAATCGGAGGGCCGTGAGCTTTCGCCGCAGGACAGTGCCGAGCATGAGCGCCACCACAGCAAGAGACGTCGCAAGCCCGATCCAGAAGCCCTGGGCTTCGAAGCCCCCGTAGAACCCGAGGTAGTAGCCGAGCGGGATTCCGATGATCCAGTAGCCAATGAAGATCGAAATCGAGGCGGCCCGAGTGATCGAGAGACCCCGGAGGATCCCCGAAATGGTGACTTGAGCGCCGTCGAAGAGCTGAAAGCAGGCCACCCAGAAGAGGAGCTTCTTGGCCCACTCGAGCACGAGAAGATCGTTCGTGTACAGTGCGAGGATGGGGTGCGGAATGAGGTAGAACACGCTGCCCATGGCGAGCGTAAAGATGAAAGATGCGAAGAGACTTACCTGCGCGTACCGAATGATGGCCGAGCGGTTCCGCTCGCCGTAAGCGTGGCCCACCTTAACACTCACGGCGGCACTGATGGAGAGCGGGACCATGAACGCAAGCGAACCAAGGTTCAGCGCTAGGTTATTGGCGGCGATCTGGACTTCGGCGAATTTTCCGACGAAAAGGGTGACGGAGCAGAAGGCAAGGATCTCAAAGAAGAGGGACATGGAAATCGGCGCACCGAGTTTCCAGAGCTCTCCCATGAATCCCCAGTCAATCTTCCGCGGGCCCGACCACCAACTCCGGGCGGCGAGGAAGAGTGCAAGCCCCATGATCAAGCGAACGATCAGGCTCGACCACGCCAGACCCGCTTCTTCGAGTCTCGGGAAGGCGTAGGCCCCGAAGACCAGAACGAAGTTCAGCGGAACGTTGAGAGCTGCACAAGACAGGGCAACAGCGTTAGCCGCCATCGTGCGCTCCTGGGACTGGAGAAACTCCTTCATCCCCTGGTAGAGGCAAAGACCCAGAGATGAGAAGCTCGTGATGATGAGGTACTCTTGGATGATGCGATCAAGGTTCGCCCCGTACCCGAGGAGGGGAACAAGTTTATAGCTGAGAAAAGTCAGCACGAAGGACACCGTCGAGATCAAGAGGCTGTAGACGACAACGGTCCAAAAATAAGGGCCGATGGGCTCCCCGTTCCCGCGCTTCTGCGCCAACAGCGGAGAGATCGAAAACTGCATCCCCAAGAGGGAGATCTGAATGGGGTTTGAGATCGCAATCGCAAGGCCAATGGCCGCGAGGCACTCCCGGGAATAGCGTCCGGCGATGATCATGTCTCCCGTGCCGATGAGCATGAGGCCCACCTGGCCGAGGATGATCGGGAGAGCGAACTTGAGGAGCTCCGCAAGGGCAGAGCGCCGGTCGATGGCGGGTGTCACTCGATGGTTCTCTCTTTGATGAATTGCTCGAATTCCTCCTGGAACGCGAGGAGGCGCGGGTCTTTGATCCGGTCGACGTAGAGGACTCCCTGGAGGTGGTCAAGCTCGTGCTGAAGGACCGTCGCAAGAAAGCCCTGGGCCTCAAGCTCCACGGGAGTTCCTTTCTGGTCCTGGTAAACAACACGAACCGCGGACGGCCGCTCCACGTAGCCCCTGAGGCCCGGCACTGACAAGCATCCTTCCCAAAATCCTTGAGTCTCTTCGGTCATCGGATGGAGCTCGGGATTAATGAAAAGCTGGAGCGGAAGATCGAGGACCTCGCCGTAGCGGTTGACGCCCTGAAGTTCAATGATCGCTACCTGGAGATCGACGCCGATCTGAGGTGCCGCGATTCCGATTCCTCCGTAATGCTTCATCGAATCTTTCAGATCTTCCACTAACTGACTAAAATCGTCGGATAATAAGAAGTCTTGAGTCACTATTTGGGCCTTTTTTCTGAGAACCGGGTGACCCATTCGGCAAATTGGCCTAATCATCCTTGACCTCTGACATTTTCACTCATGTTTTTCTTCGCCTTATCCGACAAGAACAGTATCCAATCTGAGGTTACCCATGGAACACACTCTCCGCCGCCTTCTCCTTACGTTCTTCCTGAACCTGCTCGCGGCGCTTCCCCTCTCTGCGATGACCGTGGCCCAGAAGGACCTCGCTTTCCCCGTCAATTCGCAGGAGCTCCTGAAGCGCGAGATCCACTATTTTATCAAGATGCTATCACCCAGGAAAGTCACCGTCCAATACCCCGACTTGGCAGAGCTCGATTCTTTGGACCTTCTGAAGCGGAAGGCCGTCGGCATCGTGGTCTCGAAGTCCGTCTACGTGGTGAATAAACCGGTGGGCTTCTTCGACGACAAGCAGCTCTTGGACGAGAAGTACATGGCCCACGTCCTCGGGGATCAGAGTTTAAAACGGGTGGGCCCGGAAACCTTCCTGGTCACCGTCCCAGGGGCGAAGGGCTACAGTTACAAACTACGGGCCTTCTTCGACGCCGATGACGTGAGCACGCTTCCGAGCTCGAAGATCACCAGAGCAGTGACCGCCGCGAAGAACCTCGATGTGATCTCGAAGGGCGCCTCCCTCATCATGCTCCGGGAGCACACGAACTTCACCGGGGGCCCTGAAGCGGGAGTCTCCGTGTCTTCATTTATCCCCTTGAAAGAGGACCGGACCCTCGTCATCACCTATAACCTCTGGGCGCTCAAGCGTGGGGTCATGGAGAGCAAGAAGATCAAGGAGAACTTCGTCAACGAGGTCGAGGCTGTCCGGAAGCTTCAGGATAGTTTTCAAATCCCGTAGAATCGTCTAGTTCGTTGACAGGTGTTAGGTCTCTCCCTCCTTCCCCCTCTCTAAACCCTTAGAACCACTCCCCTCTTTTTGGCACTCCCCTTGTAGTAGAAGACTCCATAACTGAAGACATCAGGATGAAATCTTCTAACCGAAATGACGGGGGACTTATGAAAACAAAAACACTATCGATCACGACCTTGTTTGGAATTCTTGGACTTTTACTTGCGATTCACACCATGAGCGCCAAGGCCGCTGCCGGCACGATTAGCTGCTCCACGGCCTTCGGTGAAAAAACCTTTACCATCGAAGCCGATCGGATCTCGTTCCACCGGGAGGACGTCGAAGGAGTCTCTCGCTCCATTTCCTCCATCACCGGTGATTCCGTCCGCACTCACAAGAAAAACCTCGGCTTTACGAAGACCCTCTATATTGATGGCAATAAACACCGGATCAACGTCCAGAACACTAACGAGTTCTCCGACGTTAACGACTACCTTTCAATCACGTCCCCTAAAGGGCATGAGATGACGTACCCCCTCAACTGTCACTCTGCCTGATAGCGGTTATCCCCCCCAAAAAAAGGGACTAGCGCCGGATGCGTGATGTCCCTTTTTTTATTCCTCTTAACGCACCGAGACTCCCTTTAAATGTGACTCAAATTCCATTAAGCTGAAACTCACCTAACCGTGAAGGACTAGAAAGCTTATGGAATACAATTTCTCCGAGATCGAACCCCGCTGGCAAAAGTACTGGGAAGACCACCAGACCTTCAAAACCATCGAAGACTACGCCAAACCCAAATACTACGTGCTCGACATGTTCCCCTATCCCTCCGGTGCGGGCCTTCACGTGGGGCACCCGGAAGGCTACACGGCGACGGATATCATGGCCCGCTACAAGCGGATGAAAGGGTTCAATGTGCTCCACCCCATGGGGTGGGATTCTTTTGGCCTTCCGGCCGAGAACCACGCCATGAAAACGGGCATCCACCCCAACATCACAACTCAGCAAAACATCGCCACCTTCAAGCGCCAGTTGAGGTCTCTGGGATTCTCCTACGACTGGGACCGCGAAGTCGCGACGTCCAACGTTGACTACTACCGCTGGACCCAGTGGATTTTTGTCCAGCTCTTCAACAAGGGCCTCGCCTACGAATCCCACATGATGGTGAACTGGTGCCCGGCACTCAAGACCGTCCTCGCGAATGAAGAAGTCATCAACGGCAAGTCCGAAGTCGGTGGGCACCCGGTGGTGCGAAAGCCCATGAAACAGTGGATGCTCCGGATCACCGAGTACGCGGAACGCCTCCTAGAAGACCTCGAGCTCCTCGACTGGCCCGAGTCCGTGAAAGAGATGCAGCGTGTGTGGATCGGAAAATCCGAAGGGGCACTCATCAGCTTCGCCGTCCCGGGCCTCGGCGCTTCCATCGAGGTTTTCACCTCCCGCCCGGACACGCTCTTCGGCGCGACCTACATGGTGCTCGCACCCGAGCACAAGCTCGTCGATCAACTCACAACCTCCGCGCAGGCGGCGGAGATCGCTCGCTACCGAGAAGTCACGGCCCTGAAGTCTGACCTCGAACGCACCGAGCTCAACAAAGACAAAACCGGGGCCTTCACCGGTGCCTATGCCGTCAACCCGGCAAACGGCCAGAAGCTTCCGGTGTACATCGCGGACTACGTGCTGAACACCTACGGCACCGGGGCCATCATGTCGGTCCCGGCCCACGATGAGCGGGACTGGGAGTTTGCCAAGAAGTTTAACCTTCCGATCGTCGAAGTGGTGGCCGGCGGCACCGTCGCCGAAGCCGCGTACACAGAGGATGGCCCGCACGTGAACTCGGGGTTCCTCGACGGGCTCGACAAGGCCCGCGCCATCGAGAAGATGATCGCTTGGCTCGAGGAAAAGAAGATTGGCAGCAAGAAGATCAACTACAAGCTGCGCGACTGGCTCTTCTCTCGTCAGCGCTACTGGGGCGAACCGTTCCCGATCCTGAAGTTCGACGACGGCACCGTCCGCTGCCTCGAGGCCGACGAACTTCCGGTGGTGCTTCCGCAGGTTGAAAAATACGAGCCATCGGGCACCGGGGAATCTCCGCTGGCCACCATCGACGACTGGCTCACGGTCGTCGATCCCAAGACCGGCAAGAAGGCCAAGCGTGAAACGAACACCATGCCTCAGTGGGCCGGCTCGTGCTGGTACTACCTGCGCTTCTGTGATCCGAAGAATCCGAAAGAGCCCTGGAACTCGAAGATCGAAAACTACTGGATGCCGGTGGACCTCTACGTCGGCGGCGCCGAGCACGCCGTTCTCCACCTGCTCTATTCTAGGTTCTGGCACAAGGTCCTCTATGACCTGGGCCTCGTTTCGACCAAGGAGCCGTTCCAGAAGCTCGTGAATCAAGGGATGATTCTGGGTGAAGACGGCGAGAAGATGTCGAAGTCCAGAGGGAACGTCATAAACCCAGACTCGGTCGTCAAAGACTACGGCGCAGACACGCTCCGCCTCTATGAGATGTTCATGGGACCGCTCGAGAAAACGAAGCCCTGGTCAATGGACGGTGTCAAAGGGGTTTACAACTTCCTCAGCCGAGTGGCCCGCTTCGTGCTCGACCAGGGGAAGTACATCGACGATGGTGACGAGCCGCTCACGAATGTCAAAGAGCTCCACAAGATGCTCAAGAAAGTCACTCTGGACATCGAGGGAATGCGCTTTAACACCGCGATCTCGCAGATGATGATCTTCACCAATCACATCTATAAAACCGGGAAGATTTCTCGGGAGACGGCGGAAAAATTCGCTCTCGCCCTGGCCCCGTTTGCGCCCCACCTCGCAGAAGAGATCTGGAGCTTCCTAGGGCACACCAAGACGCTGACGTTTGCGCCGTGGCCCGCGTTCAACGCCGAGCTCGCCAAGGACGACACCATCACCGTCGCTGCCCAGGTCAACGGCAAAACCCGCGGCACCTTCGACGTCGCACCGGACATCTCTAAAGACGAACTCTTCGCCCTCATCAAGGCGGACGAAAAAGTCGCGAAGTTCCTCAGCGGAACCATCGTCAAAGAGATCTACGTGCCGGGAAAAATTTGTAACTTCGTCGTCAAAGAGTGAGAGACGCAAGGCTTCGGAAGAAGCCTTGCTTTCGCTTATGCTGGAAAGACGGTGACGTAGTAATTGAGAAGCGTCATCCCGAGACCAGAGAGCACTGGGATCGTGAGGTTATCGTCGACGTTGAAGGCAGACACGAGCTCTGAAGCAGAGCCGATGACTCCCGCGACGATCGCGAACACCAGAAGATGGGTTCCTAGCGTCGTCGTATTCATCGCGTAGAAGAGCGTGATGAGGTAGCAAGTGAAGAATCCGGCGACCGCTCCTTGGAGCGATTTATTCGGAAGGATTTTATCCTTGCCGTAAAGGACTCCGAAGAAAGAAGAGAGCGGGTCGGAGAAGACCAGGAACATGCTGGAAACGATAGCGATATCCCGAGAATAAAAGAAAAGAGAAAGAGAGACCCCGAGAGCGTAGAAAGGAAGGCCCGTGACACCCTCCCTTTCAGAGCGACGCATTAATGGGCCCATCAATCGGATCACAAAGACATTAAAGGATGGGATTCGATTCCGAATAAGATCCACCAGAAATCCTGCGACTGCGATAGAGAGGATCACGAAGGCCCAGAAAGTTTGGGACTCGGAAGAATGTGTAAACAAATAGAGGCCTAAAGACCCGGTCGAGACATGCCAAAGCTTTCTAAGTATATGAAGATCCGAGCGTTTGTGCAAAACTGTCTCAAATGAAGAATCGTACTTTTGGCCATGAGATGCTGCCATCTCTGCTCCTTAGTTTAGATATTCTAAACAAAAAACAACTAATCTGTTAACACGCTTGAAGTTCACAATTTAATGGATTCGACCCTACTCGTCTAGCCTTGCCTGAAAAAGCTCCCCGAGAATCGTTATCTGCAAGAAATCACTAACTAAATATCCTTTCCAAAATCCAAAAATGAATCAATAATTTTAAGATATGAATTTAGCTACAGAATCTGGGCTTCCGGCACAGAACATGAAAAAAATCTGGGCCATCGGTGGCGGCAAAGGCGGCGTGGGCAAGAGCTTGGTTTCTGCTAACGTAGCGATCTGTCTTGCACTCATGGGAAATAAAGTTGTCGCCGTTGACCTCGATCTCGGTGGAGCTAATCTTCACACCTGCCTGGGATTGCCGATTCCGAGCGTCACTCTTTCAGACTATGTTTCGAAGCGCGTTACGAACTTTGAAGATCTCTTGGTTCCGACGCCGATCAGTAATCTCCGCATCATTTCCGGAGCTCAGGACGAGATTGGCATGGCGAATTTAAAGCACATGCACAAGAACCAGATCATCCGAAAGCTTCATGACCTGGATGCGGATTACATCCTTTTTGACCTCGGTGCCGGAACGGCGTTCAACACCATCGACTTCTTCATCACGGCCGATAAAGGAATCCTGGTGGTGCTGCCTGAGCCAACGTCGATAGAGAACACCTACCGATTCATTAAATCGGTCTTCTACCGTCGGCTGAAAATGATCGAAGGGATCTCGGAGATCGAGCCGTTGATCGAGGAGGCCATGAGTGCCAAGATCGCCTCGGGCTCGACGACGTCTCCGGCCGACCTTGTGAAGCGCATCAACGAAATTAATCCGGAAGTTGGCCTTAAGATCAAGGATGAGCTTTCGCACTTCCGCCCTAACCTGATCATCAATCAGGTTCGTTCCCAGGCCGACATCGACATCGGCTATTCGATCCAAAGCATCTGCCGCAAGTACTTCGGCATCGAGATGACCTTCCCCGGGTACCTCGACTACGATGCCTCGGTTTGGCAGAGTGTGCGCAAGCGCAAGCCACTCCTGATCGAATACCCGAACTCAAAGCTGGTCAACAACTTCGACCGGATCGTCAACCGGCTCATCGAATCCTAGAGGGTAAGAAACGCATGGACGCAGAAAAGAAGAATTACTACGATGCCCTTGAAGTCGAACCCGGGGCCACTCCGCAGCAGATCGAGAACGCCTACATCCGTGCCCGGAATGCTTACTCCGGAGATAGCGTGGCCCTCTATTCTCTCATGACCAAAGACGAGTGTGACGCCATCCTGGGACAGATCGAAGAGGCCTACTCGGTTCTCGGGTTCCCAGAGAAGCGCCGCGAGTACGATCGGCTCCGTGGCTTTAACCAGAGTGGGATCAATCCGATTCGCCCACTCGGCCAGATCCACACCGTCTCGAGTCTCGAAGACAGACCGAAGGATACCGTCGAATACGAAGACTACGGCTCGAACCTCATCGAGGCCAAAGTTTCGAAGATCACTGCCCAGAAGAAGTTTGGCCTCGAGTACGTTGAGAACCCGGAGATGGACCGCCGAATCCGCGAGTGCTCCGAGTACACCGGAAAACTCCTGAAAGAGATCCGAGAGTACAAGAACGTCGCCATCGATCGCATGGCCGACATGACCCGGATTTCCAAAACACACATCACGGCGATCGAGAACGATGATGTCTCGAAGCTCCCGGCCGACGTCTACGTCCGTGGCTACGTCTACCAGTACGCGAAGGTCTTAAAACTAAACCCGGACCAAGTTGCCGCAAGCTATCTTCTGCATTTTAAGAAGCTTAAGAACCAGAAGTAATGAGCGGCGCCGACGCTACCACCGATGGCGAAAACTATTCCCTCACCATCACTCCTGAAGACAGAGAAAGCTGCAAACGCCTCGACGTGTTCTTAACCGAGAAGCTGCCCTTCTCGCGCTCCACCATCAAGCGGATGTTCGAAGCCGAGGACATCTCGAGCGAGACGCCACTGAGTCTCAATAAAATGCCACCGCCCGGAACCGTCATCGAAGTGGAGGTCCCACCGCCGGTTCCCAGTGACATTCTCCCGGAAGCGATTCCCCTGGAAATCCTCTTTGAGGATCCCCACCTAATCATCATCAATAAGCCCGCGGGCCTGGTTGTCCATCCGGCACCAGGGCATTACACCGGGACCCTGGTCAATGCCATCCTCCACCACTGCCCCGACCTCAAAGGCATCGGAGCGGAGAAGCGCCCTGGGATCGTCCACCGGCTGGACATGGGAACCTCTGGAGTCATGGTCATCGCCAAAGATCAGGCCACCCACGAAGGCCTCGCCTCCCTCTTTTCGGTCCATGACATTGAGCGAAAGTACGAGGCCCTCACAGGCGGGAAGCTACCGGTGCATTCGGGGACCATCACCTCCACCATTGGGCGCCACCCGACTCACCGCCAGAAGATGGCCGCGAACGTGAAAAACGGCAAGCGCGCCGTCACCCACTACAAGACGATCAAGCAATACGACGGAGCGACCCATGTAGAGCTCAGGCTCGAAACTGGCCGCACCCACCAGATCCGAGTCCACCTGTCGCAGCTCCTTCACACACCGATTCTCTGTGACCCGATTTACGGAGGGAGCGACTCCCATCTGAAGCGAGTGCCAGAGACCATGCGGGCCCAGCTCGAGGCTTATCCTTATCAACTTCTCCACGCCAAAGAACTCGGCTTCGTTCACCCGATCACAAAGGTCCGTCTCCATTTTACGGCCGCGCCGCCGGAAATTTTCCAGGCCGCACTCCGGGCTTTCTCCGGGGTTCAAGACGGGCTACAATAGGGCCTATGGACGTCATCTTTTCTGAAACCCTTAACCGCGGTCGCTTCGAAACCTGGACCCGAAAACCGGACTCGCCCTTTCTGCAAGTGACTCAAGTCCACGGTGTGGATATCGTCACTCCAGCAACACTTCCCGCTGAGGCCGACGGCGTTCTTGTTTCCTGGGATGAGTTCTCAAGTCCCGTGGGCATCAAGACGGCCGATTGCCTTCCGATCGTGGTGGAGGGTGAGAGCGGTGCCGTTGTCCTTCACGCGGGCTGGCGCGGACTCGCCGCTGGCATCTTGGCAAGGCCCGAGGTCGAGCTCGTGAAGCCCCAGCGCGTCTTCATCGGCCCTTCCATCCACGCGTGTTGCTTTGAAGTCTCGGAAGACTTTCAGCAGAATTTCCCCGGAAGTCCCTGCTTCCGCCAGCGCGGGGAACGCTTCAGCTTCGACCTCCAAGAGGAGGCCCGGCGCCAACTCCGGAGCGCTCACCCTTCGCTCCTTGTCAGCGTGGCCCCCGTTTGCACTTGTTGCAGTCCTCAGTTCCACAGCTTCCGCCGGGACAGAACCTCAAACCGAAATTGGAATCTCTACATAAAAGGATAACCCATGGATCAGAAAAAGAACCTCACGCTCGAGGGCATAAGTGGCAAAAACTTTCTCTTCATCATGAACTCCGTCGCGATGATCGCTGTGAGCATCTACCTCACCGTTCATTTCTACGACGTCCTCTACCCGACGAAGCTCGGCGGCGCCGGAAGCCTCTGCGACATCTCGAGCTTCTTTAACTGCGACGCCGCCACGTACTCGAAGCTTTCGAACCTGGCCGGAGTCCCGATCTCCTTCTTCGGTCTCGTGGTCGGTGTTCTCTTCCTCTTCACGAGCCTCATGCCCGGAGAAGCCCTCGAGAGAACCGCCAGCGCGGTGGCCAAGTACAATTTCATCGGCTGCGTGGCCCTCTTCGTGTTTTCTCTAGTGGCCCTCGGAAGCCTCTGCCCGTTCTGCACTCTCTACTACGCGCTGTCCGGAATCGCGGCCTTCCTGCTTTGGAAACACGGGATCAATTCTTGGGTCCCGGATTTCAAAGTCACCGCCTTCTGGGGAGTCATCCTCCTCGCCGGCGCAGCCTTCATGTACCAGACCACTAAGGGCAAAGAGGATTCCAACTCGAAGCTCAGCGCGAGCATCGTGGGCCAGTACCGGACGCTCCAGGACCTGGGCGAGCCCGACACCGAGTCCCCGTACAAGATTCACATGGCGACGGAGAAGTGGATGGATGCGCCGATCCGGATCACCGTCTTTTCGGATTTCCAATGCCCGTTCTGTAAGGTCGTCGCGGAACAGATTCCGCAGCTCGTCCGGCGCTACGGTGCGAAGATCAACGTGCAGTACATGTTCTACCCGCTGGACGCCAAGTGTAACTCCAACATCAAGGGCCGCTTCCACCAGAGCGCCTGCGACGCTGCCGTCGTCGCGGCCTGCGACCAAAAGAAGTTCGTCGAAGTGCACGATGACATCTTCGCGAACCAGGAGAAGCTCGACGGCGGGGCCCTCGTCGACGTTTCCAAGCGCCATGGCCTCGTCGGCTGTCTGGAGCGCAAGGACCTCACCGACACCGTGATCGGGATGATCAATCAAGGAGCGAAGTTCAACATCAAGTCCACCCCGACCCTTATCGTGAACGGGAAGAAGATCGAAGGGACCATCCCCAACGGCCAATTCTTCGCGATCTTCGATGACATCCTCAACGGAAAGTAAATGCTGATCGAGACCCACTGCCACCTGGACTACCTCAAAGCACTTCCCCTCGCCGAGCTCCGCGAGAAGATCGCCGCGGCGGGGATCGTTAAGGTGGTGACGATCGGAGTCGACCCAGAGAACTTAGATCCGGTGCAGAGTCTCGCGGACCTCTATCCGGAAGTGTATTTTACCCAAGGAATCCATCCCCACGATGCGAAGGCCGCCACCGAAGTGGAGTTCGCGAAGATCTCGGCGCGAGCGGCCCACCCGAAGATGGTGGCGGTGGGGGAAATTGGTCTCGACTACCACTACAATAATTCGCCTCCCGAAGTGCAGCGGGCGCAGTTCGAGCGCCAGCTCCAGCTCGCCGTGGACCACGACCTCCCGGTCGTGATCCACACGCGGGAAGCGGAAGAGGATACCGAAGCCATACTTCGAAACTTCTCGCGCTCCCTGCTTCGGAAAGGGGTCATCCACAGCTTCACCTCGAGCCGAGCGCTCGCGGAGTTTGTCTTGGGCGAGGGTTTTTTCCTCGGTTTCAACGGGATCGTGACGTTTAAAAAAGCGGAGAGCGTTCAAGAGATGGTGAGATTGACGCCCTCAGATCGGATCCTCTTTGAGACCGACTCTCCGTTCCTGACCCCGATACCTCACCGGGGAAAAGAGAATGCTCCGTACTACCTCCCCTTCGTCGCCGCGAAGATCGCGGAGCTCAAGAGTCTGGACCTCGCGCGCCTGCAGGCAGAGGTCTTCCAAAACTCCTTGAGATGCTTTCCGAAGCTTGCCTAACGCTTCTGCGACAAGCATGCGGAGGAGTGGTCAGCGTCACGGAGCTTGAACTCCGCTGTGGGTCTTTAACTCCAAGGGAGAAGATGCTTTTTTAGAGGCGACCATTTAAAAGGGGGCCGATATGAAATCCTTCTTCTTTATCCTTCTCCTCGCGGCATCTGCGGCCGCCGCTGACTGCGACTTGGCACCCCTTCGACGGGAGCTCATCGAGCAGTACTCAACCCCTCTGACCATTCAAAATGAGAAAGGCGAAACCGGCCACGGGCGGACGCACCACTTCGTCGTGTCCGATCACCTTTTGCGCGTGAAAAACGAAACCTTCCTGGTGGCCAATTTCGACCTCAAGATCACCTGGCCTCGAGGGCCATCACAGGCCGTGAAAACGCTGGTGGTGGCGTCCGTCGACGCAGCGACGTGCCGGATCGATGGGTTCGAAGGTGGCGACACCTTCGGCACATCGGTCTCCGGTCAGTGAGCTAAGAATCGACCTTGAAGTTTCCGAGCATTTTTCCCAAGCTCGTTTTGGGATCGGGTTGCCCTTTGGCGCTGGCGCGGGGCCCTTGGTCCGAAGGTTCTCTCGCCGCAGACTTTGGCGCAGCATCGGAGCGCTTGGCCTCGCGGTGCTCGTCACCGTGGCCCTCGTCGTCCACGTACTCGGGGTAGAACGGGAGCTCGGACTTGTAGACGATGCGATCGAGGTGCTTCACGAATCCTGACCAGTGGCCCGTGGTCGAGTCGCTGCGGCGGATCTGCTCCAGGGACCCCATCTTCGAGTCCATGAGATCGATCAGGTGCACGAGGTAGGCTTCAGAGGTCTGGGGGATCTTCGGCGAGCCGTAGGCGTACTCTCCATGGTGGGAGAGGAGAATGTGCTTCAAGTGGAGCTTGAGGTAGTGCGGGAAATTCCGAATCTTATAGGAAAAGCGGTCGACGAGCTCGAGGCCCTTCACGAGGTGCCCAACGAGCTTGCCTTCCTCCGTGTACTCCACAGTGACACCGTCCGTGAGCTCGTAGATCTTACAGAGATCATGGAGGATGCAGCCCGCGACGACGTAGTTGGGATTGACCCGGTAGTGGGCCGACAGAGAAAGGGCAAGCTCCGTGCAAGAGAGGATGTGCTCGAGGAGACCCGAGCGGTAGGCGTGGTGAATGGTCTTCCCCGCTTGCCAAACTTTAAGCCGACGAGCGATCTCACCGTCGGTGACGATGTTCCGGAGGAGGTCCCGGATGTAGACGTCCGAGAGCCCATCGATGATCACGAGGAGCCGCTGGTACATCCTCTCCGGGTCACCGGCCGACTTCATGATGAAATCGTCGACGTTGACCTCCGTCTCTGAGACCTTTGCGATCTGGGCCACGATGCACTGACGCCGGCCCTGGTAGAAGTTGAGCTTCCCGCGCACGCGAACGAAGGTGTTTTTAACGATGGCAGCTTCGACCTCTGGGGAGTACTGCCACAAGCGAGATTCTAGGTCACCGGAGGCATCCGCCAGAATGATGTTGAAGTATCGCTTACCGCTTTTGTCTTCCATCGTCGTGATGAGCTTTACGAGGAATATGGATTCAAATTCTTCCTTGCCTTGCAAGTCGGAAATAAAGAGTTTTGTCATAGTAGCCTCAAGCGTTAAGTGCCTAGAATAAGAACTTGAGACTACACTGATCTCCTTGAATTCGCTACACAAAACCTCTCGCTTAGAGTATGTTCTAAACGCTTAAAATATCTTAGTTTCGAATCTTACCGGTCGTCACATCCGTGACATGAGGAGTCCTATGAAAACAGTAAAAATTGGAGTCAACGGTGTTGGTCGCATCGGACGCACCATTCTTCGCGCGTACTTCAACCGTGTCGCCAAGAAGATTGATACCCACATCGAAATCGTCGCCGTGAATAATCCCGGGGAGCCGAAGCCCTACGTGCACCTCCTCCGGTTCGACTCACTCCACGGACGACTGCAGGGTGATTTCAGCTTCAACGCCGAGGCGCGGGAGATCAGTTACAATGGAAAAAAAATAAAATTTTTTAACAGCAAGAACCCTGAAGAAATTGACTGGTCTTCCGTGGGCGCTCAAATCGTCATCGACGCCACGGGAAGATTCAAAGACAAGGCGGGCCTTAGTGCCCACCTGCGCGGCACAGTGAAAAAAGTCATCATGTGCGCTCCTGGGAAGGACCTGGATGGGACCTTCGTCATGGGAATCAACCACGAGAAGTACGATGGCGCTCATCACCACGTCATTTCGAACGCTTCCTGCACCACCAATTGCTTAGCGCCATTGGTGAAGGTCCTCCATGAGCAGTTCGGCATCGTCAACGGGCTCATGACCACGGTTCACGCCTACACCTCTGACCAGAACCTGCTCGATAACGCGCACGATGATCTGCGCCGTGCGCGGGCCGCGAACCTTTCGATGATCCCGACTTCTACCGGCGCCGCAAAGGCCCTCGGCGAAGTGATCCCGGAGGTCAAAGGTAAACTGGACGGGTACGCCGTCCGCGTTCCGACCCCCGACGTTTCCATGGTCGACCTGACGGTGGTTCTCGAGAAGCAGGCTTCGAAAGCGGAGATCAACGCGGCGATGAAGCTCGCGTCTGAAACTTACCTGAAGGGGATCCTTGGCTACACCGAGGAAGAACTCGTTTCCATGGATTACATGGGGGCCACGGAGTCGTCGTTCTTCGACGCCAAACTCACGAACGTCATCGGACATACGGCCAAGATCGTCAGCTGGTATGACAACGAAGTCGGCTTCTCTAACCGAGTGGTCGACCTCGCCGTTTACATCGGCCAGAAACTTTAAAACTTTAACCCGCGGAGCTCCCCATGCATCTCAAGTCGCTTCAGGACGCAGACCTTAAAGGCAAGAAGATAATCGCGCGCTTCGACTTCAACGTGCCTCTCACGAAAACGGAACCGCGGACGATCACGGATGCGAGTCGCATCGACCTCGCGATCCCGACGATCCAGCTCCTGTTGGAAAAAGGTGCTACCAAGATCGTGATGATGAGCCACCTCGGTCGTCCGGACGGACACCCGGATCCAAAGTACTCTCTCGAGCCGGTGGCCTCCTACTTGGCGCAGAAACTGGGGATGGACGTCATCCTCTCTGAGTCTCCGGTCGACAACGGAGTCAAGAACCTCCTGCTTCTTCCAGAGACGAAGCTCGTGCTGCTCGAGAACGTGCGCTTCCACCCCGGTGAGGAGAAGAACGACATGGAGCTCGCGGAGAAGCTTGCCCAGTACGGCGACATCTACGTCAACGACGCCTTCGGGGCAGCCCACCGGAAGCACGCCTCGACGTACGCGATCAATGCGTTCTTTAAAAACCGTGCGTACCCGGGCCTCTTGATGAAAAAAGAAATCGACTCTCTCGGGGCCCTCCTCGAGAAACCCGCCAAACCCTTCGTTGCCATCATCGGCGGTGCGAAGGTGTCGGACAAAATCAAGACGATCGAGAAGATGCTCGTGCTCGTGGACACGCTCCTGATTGGCGGGGCCATGGCCTACCCGTTCCTGAAGGCAAAGGGGTACGACGTCGGCAAATCGCTTTGCTCCGACGAAGACGTCGCCCTCGCGAAGCAGCTCCTCACCGCGGATCGCGGGGGGAAGATCCAGCTCCCGAAGGACCACGTCACGGCGGTGGAATTCGGAGGGGCACCACTCCCGTGCCCGGGCCAGAGCATTCCGGCAGATCAGCTCGGTTTGGACATCGGACCGCTGACGATCAAGGCCTTCGCCGATCACATCCGCACAGCGAAGACCATTTTCTGGAACGGGCCCATGGGTCTGTTTGAGAACAAGGACTTTGCCAAAGGCACCATGGCGATGGCGCACACGATCGCAGAAACTAAGGCTTTCTCTGTCGTAGGCGGTGGTGATTCCGTCGCCGCGGTCCACGCCTCCGGAGAAGCGGAGAAGTTTTCTCACGTCTCCACGGGTGGTGGGGCCTCCCTCGAGTACATTGAGCGGGGCGAACTCCCTGGGGTCCAGGCGCTGAGGCTTGGAGTTTAACCATGAAGAAGCTCATGGTCGGAAACTGGAAGATGAATAAGAACGGCAAGGAGTGCGCCGAGTACCTCGACGCGTTTTTAGAGAAGTACAGTGGTCACCGAGAAGCTTGGATCGCCCCGCAGGCGCTCTACGTAAAGCTGGTCATTAACTCCGAGCTTAAAGCGGGGATTCAAAACTGCTCTGAACACACCGACGGGGCCTACACCGGCGAGGTTTCACCTCGAACGTTCCGAGAGATGGGCGGGCACTTTGTTATCCTCGGCCACTCCGAGCGACGCCAGCACTTTTCCGAAACCTCCCGGGGGCTTAACGCGAAGATCCGAACTGCTCTCCAGGAAGGCCTCACGGTGATCTACTGTGTCGGAGAAACCCTCGAGCAAAGGGAGCAGGGCTTAACTCTGTCTCTCATCGGTGATCAACTGCACCAGGGCCTCAACGATCAAACGAAGGCCACGCTAGAGAATCTTATCATCGCCTACGAGCCCGTCTGGGCGATCGGAACTGGGAAAACCGCCTCCCCTGCCCAGGCGCAGGAAGTTCATAGTTTCATCCGATCAATCCTCACGGCCAAGTTTCCTAGCTTCGGGCAAAAGACTCGAATTCTCTACGGTGGTTCGGTAAAGCCGGATAACGTAGAAGAATTATTGGCCCAGAAGGACATCGACGGGGGACTGGTTGGTGGGGCAAGCCTCAAGGCGAAGGATTTTTTAGCGCTTTGTGGCGATATGTAATTGTTTTTGTTTAAGAGCTTTGCTAGAACTAGTGTCCTTACCCGGAGTTTAAACCACTATGATCACTTTCCTAATCGTTTTCCATGTCATCATTTGCGTCCTCCTAGTCACTGCCGTTCTCCTTCAGTTCGGGAAAGGTGCAGAGATGGGAGCAGTCATGGGTGGCGGTGCCTCTCAAGCAGTCTTCTCTAGCTCGGCGAAGGGAAACTTCATGACCAAGCTCACGTCGGTGCTTGCGATCGGCTTCATGGTTAACTCGATTGTCCTGACGACGGTAAAATCTCGGGAGTCCAAAAAATCCCTTTTCGACAACGAAGCTCCCGTGGCCGCTCCGCTTAATTCCGATGTCCAGGCGTTGGATAAGAAAGGACTTCAATCAGGTCCTGGCGCTGAAGCGAACTCCCAAGGTACTGAGACTCCGGCCGCCACAACAGCTCAGCCAGCCGCTGCGACACCAGCAGCGACTCCGACAACGAATCAGTAAACTTCAATTTCAGTCTTAAAGCGAGGGGATGAGGGAACTCATCCCCTCGCTAGTTTTTTGCCTTCTTCTTGGCCGGATCTACGATCTTTATTTTCCCAAAATCGGGCCCTTTATCCACTCTCTTCACTTCCTCAATCGGGAGTTTGGCGTAGGGCAAGGTCGGGTCGAACGAGTCGGAAAGACGGAGCTCTTTGGCGGTATCGGCCCGGACATATCGAACGTGGCGATCGAAGACATCAAAGAGTTCCGGATCAAGCTTGATCCCGCGAAACTTCCGCATGGTATTCATCGCATCCTGGATCGAGAGCACTTCATTGTACGAGCGCTTCGTCGTGATCGCATCAAAGAAGTCTGCGATGGTGCAGACCCGCGCGTAGAGATGAATCTCTTCCTTCCCCTTGAGCTTCTTCGGGTAGCCGGTTCCATCGAAGTTCTCGTGGTGCTCGTGGACCACGCGCGCGATGGTCTTCAGGTCAACGCCACCGCCGACTTCGCAGTGGCCGTTGAGGAGAAGGTCCAATCCGTAATCTGGATGGCGCTTGATCGTCTGGTAGTCCTCATGCGATAGGCCCCCGGGGTTGTTCAGAATGTGAGTCGGAATTTTAATCTTCCCGAGGTCATGGAGAAGGCCACCGAGGCCCACGTGGGTGAGTTCTCTGCGCGTCGCTCGCGGATTCGCAGAACGATAGATCTGAATGCAGTACATGGAGACATTGATCGAGTGATCAAAAGTATAGAAGTCGTGGAAGGAGAGGTTTCCGATCAGTGTCCGAAGGGAGTCGATGTCGTGGTGATCGAGCACGTCCACCATGTTTTCTACCACCTCGCGGCAGGCTTCAATGTTCTCGGCCAAAAGCTCTGTCGAAAATTCCTTGTGGAAGATGTTATGGAGGTAATCCAGGGCCGCGTCTTTGAGGACGTTCGTTTTTTGAACGTCGTCGACACCCGACTTCACCAGACTCTTGAGAAAGTTCTTCCGCTGCTCTTCGGGGATGTAGAGCTGAAAGTACTTCCGGTGGAATTCATCCAGCTCTTCTGAGTGAAGCGTTCCTCCGAGAGGGAAGATGCGGACGAACTTCTCCTTCCCTTTAACGACAGAGGAGTTCACGAAGAGATCAAACGGGAGAGGTTCCGCGGTTGGGACGAGGTCGTACCTGACCGAAAAGAAACTGGGCTTCATGTCCATGGGAGCCAGTATAGCACTTTTCGAGGAACTCGGAGTGAAGCAATTTGAAACTCGAACAAAAAGGCCCACTTGAAAGTGGGCCTGACTGAAATTGTTGACGGTGTCGTTGGCCTAGAACGGGATATCGTCGGCAGCGAATGAGGCGTCGGAGGAGACTTGGTACTCCTGCTCCCGAGCAGGCGCCTGAGAATACGACGTATCAACTCCGGGATTCGCACCAGCGTTCGCGTTCGCCGATGGGCCGCCGATGAACTGGACCGTAGAGGCAAGGATCTCCGTGGTGTAGCGCTTGTTACCATCCTTATCGTCCCATGAGCGAGTCTGGAGACGGCCCTCGAGGAAGGCCTGTCTGCCTTTTGAGAGGTACTGATTACAGAGCTCAGCGAGTTTGCCCCACACGACAACGCGATGCCATTCAGTTTTCTCCTGTTTCTGACCGCCCTTGTCCGTCCACGACTCAGTCGTCGCAAGAGAGAAGTTGCAAACCGGAGATCCACCGGGTGTGTACTTAAGCTCAGGATCTTGCCCGAGTCGTCCGAGTAAAATAACTTTGTTTACGCTCATGAAATGCTCCTTAGTCGCATAGGATGCGAATGATTGAGATGAAGGTTTCCTATTCTTCCTTTCTTACCTCAGTTGGGGGTGATGGGAAAAGATTATTTCCTTTCTAACCCTTACCTGATGAAAGAACGGGACCAGCGGGAGCCGAGGTTAAATGCTGGAATAAAATGAGAGTTTTGCGCGCCCCGGAAAACTAATTCGAGCGAGAAGAGGAATTCTCAGAAGAGGAAGACTCGACTCGGCGGAGCACGGGGCTGTCGGGATTTTGCTTGAGGAATTCCTCGACTTTCTGACGGGCAAATTTAACGTCTTTTTTGTACCATTTCGGATCGAAGCCGCAGTAAGGACACGTCAGATCCTTACGGTAGAGCGACTTATGGATGCTCTCAAAGAGTGCCCAGATCAGCGGCAGCGAGCCCACACCCTTCCAGCCGAAAAAAGGAAAAGCCGCGGCCGTGAAGACGAGAGCGAGAACCATGATTTGACCGTAGTGGAGCGTCGTCAGGTAGCGCGAGTAGCGCAGCTTCCGGGGTGACCGGCACAGGGCGCAGAAACAGTCTCGCGTGGTCTTCTTCATTCACTCCTCCTAGAGTTATTAGAACACATCTTCCCGGTCGTCGCCTTGAGCCTGCAGATTTTGCCTTGTGCTAACCCCAGAAAAAGAACCTCTAGGCATCCTGCGATGCCTAGGGTGGTGAACTGTTGTGGCGGGGTGAAAACAAGGTGGGATGCTAGGAAAGGCTTACCGAATTCGACTCACGTCCAGCTACCAAAGATCGGTACCCTTTGGATGCCTTTACACAAGGCAAGACACGTACCAAAATAGGGAGACGTAAATTCACCAGCTTTAACGGACAAGAATTGGCGCCAGTGGCAAAACGAACCCCCCGAATGGCCCTGCTCAACAACGAGCGGGGACAAATCAGCATATTCTTCTCCGCCTCTCTCGTGGTGATGATCACCATCGTGGCGTTCGTGATCAATGTGGGTCTCTTCGTGAAGGCCAAGATCAACCTCCAGAACGCCACGGACGCGGCGGCGTTCGCGGGAGCGGCCGTGCAGGCGCGGCAGCTCACGAAGATCGCCTACCTTAACTGGGAAATGCGCAACATCTACAAAGAGTGGCTCTACAAGTACTACGTGATCGGAAACCTCAACATCGCCGACGTTGAGACCCCGGGAGACTCCGGTGTCATGCGCTTCAAGCTCGAGAAAGACGTCAACGTCCTCTCCGGAGTCCAGACCGAGGACCAGTTCAACATTCCAGCCGTCTGTATCCACATCGCAGGCTCCAAAACTAACATCTGCAAGCGCTACTCGGTCCCGGGTCTCCCGGAGTTCGGGTCGTCGAATCTTCCCGGAGCCGAGGAAGCGTCACGGGCCTTCACCGATGTCCTCATCTCCACGAAGATCGCCGACTGCGTCGACCGGTCGGATCTGAACATGACGGTCGCGACCACCTGGACCTACAACGTTCTCTCAAACGGCATGGATGATTCCCTGGCCGGCCGAGGCCCAGCCATCCTCTCGGACCGGCAAGGGGCGTGGCCCCGGGCCGTGGAACTCGCACTGCGGATCCGGAACCTCGAGTTTGTCATGAACCGACCCGCCGAACCCGGGAAGGTGTGCGCGAACGGCTCGACGAATCTCACGAACTGCACCAAGGCCATCGGCGCGATCTCCCAAGAAAAAAGACTCGGGAATGAGCGCATCGTGAAGGCCTTCTACTCGGGGTACAGGAACCTCGGAAACGAAGAGGACAGCGAAATGAAGTCGTCGTTCACGCTGACGGAACTTCCGCCGAAGAAGGTGAGCTATCCCAACGAAGCCAACGCGAGCAATCTCCTGATTCCGAAAGAGAAGCAGTACGAAAAGCAGTGGGTCGACCTGAAGCTCATGATGGTGAACTACGCCATCTTTTATGCGGCCATGTTTCCTCGGAACGACGATAAAACCTCTGGTGCCTGTGACGTCTCGAAGGTCGCGATTCCCGTTCCCGGCTATCCGATGGGATTCTACAAAGACCCAGACGTCCTTACTTACTATGCGGTGAAAGGCGAAGCCGAGTTCGTCGGAATGTTTAACCCGTTCACGGAAGGGCCCGTGGTGCTCACGGCTTACGCCGCCGCGAAGCCCATGGGGGGCCGGATCGGGCCCATGCTCTTCACGCAGAAGCAGAGTGAAAACTACATCGTGGGTCGCACCGATTCCCTCAAGCTGCGCTCCCTCCCCTACATCACCTCCTACAAGTTTGACGGAGTCACGATCCGAGGAAAGCTCTACAGCGAAACCGCCGCTGGAGGCCTTAAGTTCATCCCCGGGCTCCCGCTCCCGACCAACTCGACTCAGGCGCCGGGATCATTCTGGCTTGAGGCTCCCGATAAACCGCTGGGAGGAAAGCTCGCCGACGCCGGCGGTGTCCAGTTCGGAGTTCCGAATCTCGTGTACGATTATGAAGTTCCCTTCAAGAGCACGGGCTACACGCTAGCAACAGATCGGATCCATATCCTCGACGCCAAAAATCCCAGCACCGAGCAACCGGTGGGACTCTATGCTCAGTATCAGTTCAAGAAATTCAAAGGTACCGCACTCAGCCCGACGATTTCACCGAGCGACCTTGACGCGGAGATTGCCCGGATCAAGGCCCCCACTCTTTACGAAGCTGCAAACTACCTGATCCCGACGCCGAACGAGGCCCTGAACCTCGGGGCGGGCCTCGATTCCTTCGGCTTCATTACGGATGAGCAGGGTGAGGTGAATAAGAATGGGATCGATGTCTATCGGACTCGGATCTATGCGCCCCTTTTCAAGGCCAACGATCAGGTCGACGTTCTTTACAGCTCGGCGCAAGAGGTCCTCAGTGCCATCTACGAATTCATGGGCGCTCAGGAAACCGGCATGACCAAGTACAAGATGGCGATGAACAAGGCGGCCCTCGCAGTCTTTAAAGAGAAAGACAATCTCGCCGGCGGTGCTCAGGGCGCGGCCCAGGGAGTGATCCGATCCGCCAAGGGCATCTCCGACATCGACTTCGCGGCCAATGACATCACTCTCATGCCAGAGTCGTGCTCGAGCCTCGCAGGTCGCTTCCTGTATTTTTATTACGGCGGCCCGGTGAGGCCCGCGCTGGCACCGGCCAACCCTGACGGGTGTCCCAAGCCACTCGGAAGTCTCCTTGAGGAGTATTTTTCAGGGGGCATCGTAAATCCCGGCTCCTATGATCCAACCTACTACCAGATGGAATACTCCTACGATAGAAACGCCGATAACATGCGGCTCCTCACGGCCTACATGCCGGGCCCATTCACGGGTGCCAATTTTGACGGCACGTTTGTGAGCCCTCTCTCCTCAGACATAAGTGACAAAATGCGTCGAAACTTCTACTCTACAAAGTTCATCACACTTGATTCGGTGCAATCCGGGGGAGGTCCAAGGTACGACAACTCGACTTTCCTGATTCACTCCGAAGGCACCGTCAACCCAACGGGCACAGGAGACGATACGAAACAGACGGCGTTCCGGAACGCGCTCGACACTCTCGGTGAGGATTTTTCTTCCATTAAGTATTAATTTTTCGCCTCTTGATAAGGGCCTCAGCGGGGCCCTATAATAGTGGGGTCTTATACACACTTCCACTTCTTCAAAAGGATCTTTTGTGGCCACGAAAAAGACCAAAAAAGTAACAAAAAAGGCTGCCCCAAAGGCTGCCAAAAAAGCAGCGCCTAAGAAAGTCGTAAAGAAAGTAACAGCGAAGAAAGCGGCTCCCGCGAAAGCTGCTCCGAAGAAGAAGGCAGCGGCGAAGAAAGTTGTGGCCCCGAAGAAAGCCGTGAAGAAAGTGACGAAGAAAGCTGTGCCTGCGAAAAAAGTTGCACCAAAGCAAGCGCCAAAAGTTGCACCAAAACCGAAGGCCGCACCAAAAAAAACTCCCGCTGCGAAGCCTGCTCCAAAGGCAGCGGCGAAAGTTGTAAAAGAGAAAAAAGCTCCGGTCAAAGAAATCCTCGCACCCAAAGTTCCGGCGCACGCCGCGGCGAACCTGGGGGATGACTACACATCAGACTCGATCAACGACGACTTCGATGCCGAGTTCGACGCCGACGATGAAGAAGAGGGCGAGGCCAAGCCTGCGGATGCGGCCGCCGATGAAGAAGAGGAAGCGAGCTACGGCTATGGCTGGGGCTACGAAGAAGGCCTCGATTCTCCGGAAGACGAAGACGAGATCGACGAACTCGACGAAGACGTTGAGTACGTCAAAGGCCCGAAGAAAAAGTCCGGCGAAGAAGAAGAGGACGAGGACGACGATCTCTAGATCGAACCTACCAAATGGCTCCTCTGGGAGCCATTTTTGTTTATGAGGTGTGTGTGAAGAAGTTAGAACTTTATTTTTTTCCCCAGTGTCCCTATTGCAAGATTGTTGATCAGGCCCTCAAGGCAACGGGCCTTGAGAAGCACGTGTCATATTTTAACGTGAACGAGAATCCGAAGTACAAAGATGCCCTCATCAAGGCCACGGGCCGGGGCACTGTTCCCTGTCTGTTCATCGACGGGAAGCCGATGCATGAGTCGCGGGACATCTCCGCCTGGTTGCACACCTATGCCAAGGACCTTGGCCTGAGTGGAAATACGCCTCGTGGAAATTAGAGACCCGGTCCACGGCTCGATTGCGATCCACGACGCCGAGATCGAGATCCTTGAGCACCCCTTCTTCCAGCGGCTGCGGAACATCAAGCAGCTCGGCTTTTCTGAGTACGTGTTTCCTGGAGCGACCCACACCCGCTACCTCCATTCGATCGGAGTCATGCACATCGCAACGATGGTCTTTAACGGTCTTTTTAAGGATCAATCGTCTCGGGAGATCCAGCGCCTTCGGGAGAGCCTGAGGCTTGGCTGCCTCCTCCATGACATCGGCCACGCGCCGCTCAGTCACTCCACGGAATCCGTGATGCCGAAGGTGAGTGCCCTGCGCCTACCGGCCCAGTTCGTCGACCGCGACCGGCAGGCGACGCACGAAGATTACACGATAAAATCCATCGTCGATTCGTCATTCACCGCCGCGTTTCGAGGGGTCACGGCCGAGTTCGGTATTGACCCCAAGGCCATCGCTGAACTCGTCGTGGGCGAGAGCTCTAACCCCGCCTACTTCACGGTCGAGGGTGTGAACTACTTTCCCCTGCTTCACCAACTCGTTTCGAGTGAGATGGACTGCGATCGGATGGATTACCTCTTACGCGACAGCTACTTCTGCGGGGTGAGCTACGGGAAGTTCGACCTCGACTGGATCATCGATAATCTGAAGATCTGCGTCGAGGGTGGAGAGGCCTTCCTTGGGATCTCAGAACGGGCCATCTCCACCTTCGATGACTTCCTCCTCTCGCGCTTCCACATGTTCATGATGGTTTACTTCCACTACCGGGCCGTCTGTCTGGAGCAGATGCTCCAGCGCTACTTCGACGGCACGGGCCGAAGCGAATACGCGATCCCCGCGGACATCGAAGCGTACCTCGAGCACGACGATGCCTACCTCCACCGAGTCCTTCGGAAATCCAAGGACCCGTGGGCACAGCGGATCGTGATGAACAACATCCCGAAGAAAATTCTAGAGACCTTCGGCACTGTGCACCTCGACCAGATGGCAGAGCTCGAAAATTACCTGAGAAGCGAGACCATCGACTACATCAAATGCTCTTCCTCGGGCCGGTTATCGAAGTACTACAGCGCGAACTCGCCGCAGAACATCTACCCGATGAAAGTGCTGCGTGAATCTTCCCTCGCCAAAGGCCACCGTACGATCAAGAACATCCAAGAGGCGACGGATCTCTTTGCGAAGTATAGCCAGTCCCATGCGGTGAACCGGATTCACTGTGATTTCGACGAGCTCCCTCAAGGACAGCAGGCGGCGATCCTAAAGATCATCCAGGCCTAGCATGTATAAATTCTTCCTCTACTCCGTCCTGTTGATCCTCTACCTTGGGCTTGCCAAGGCCCTGTCCCCCTCAGAGATCGGCGTCCACTACCTCCAAAACGAGCGCGGCTTCGCGCGACTGCTCAAGGGCCCCATGACGACCATGATTCTGGTGGACACCCATGCCACGGGGTTCCTGATCAAGACCTACTACCAGAAGTATCGGGTCATCTCTGGCTACGACACGGTCGAGGAGATCATCGTCCGCACCAGTAAAGAGTTTGCTCGGAAGAACCTCCCCCACATCGGTCTCTCGATCTACCGCAGGATGAACGACAAGGAAGAGTTTCTGCCTTTGCCGCCGGGCTCGCTCTATCTGAACAACAGAGAATTCGGGGAATGGCGGAAGAACAAAAAGGGAGAGCTGCGCTGGCGCTTCAGCAAGTCCTTTAAGAACTTTCCCCGCTTCCTTGGCTGGGGAAAGTTTAGGCCCGACGAAGAGTTCTACCTGGAGCTTAAAACGAGCATAACTCTGAACCGACCTTTCTTCGGAACCTCGCAGGAATTCGGGCCCACGGGCCGTGTGACCAGGGAAAATTTCCCCCACTTCTTCAAGGACGAGCGCCGCAAGAAGGTCGAGTTAAAAACGCTCCTGATCGAATACCTGAAGGAAAACTTCTAAGGAAATCCCATGGCCGAAATCTTTGACCGACTCGTCATCCGTCTCCTCCTCGCGGGGTTCGTCTGCCTCATGATCTACGTGTACCGGTATGCGCACGTGGTCTTCTACCCGACGGTCAAACGCCAGGTCCTGAAGAAAATCCACCCGGCGGAGAATCCGGCCGACACGCTCCACCTCTTTGCCAGGGTCGTCGGGATCTCGATCATTTTTTCGTCGATCACTTTCAACGAGACCTCCGGGTTCGTCCTGAGCATCTTCCACTTCGCCGTGTGGGGAACCATCGCCATCATCCTCTACCTGCTCTCGCTCTACATCGTCGAGTCCATCGTCTTTTACAACTTCGACTACACCGATGAGATTCTGAAGCGGAAGAACATGAGCTACGCCTTCATCAGCTTCTGCCACGCCATCGTCATCGCCTACCTCACCCGGACCGTGATGATCGAGGCGGAAAACTCCCTCGTGATTCTCCTCGTCCTCTGGCTCTACATGCTTGTGATCGTCGGGTTTTCAGTCAAATACTTTACGCTGATCAGTAAGCTCTCCTTCAACCGGCTGTTGATCCAGAAAAACCTCTCTCTGTGTTTTTCCTACGGGGGCTTCACGCTCGGCGCAGGGTTCGTCATCGCAAGCTGCTTCGATCAAGAGCACTACGACATCACGGTCTACTGCATCCAGGTGCTTTTGAAGACCATCCTCTCGCTCATCATCTTCCCGATCTTTAAGAAGGGCCTCGTGAAGATCTTTCCGATCAAGCTCGGCGAAGAGCGGGGCCTTGAAGGTCACATCGACACGGACATGCAGAGCCTAGGGTACGGATTCTACGAGGGTTGCGTTTTCATCTCCGGAGCAATCCTGACAACGATGATCGTGAATCGGATCCAGTTCGGTACAATTTACCCATTTTTTTAGGCAGCGCTTCCTCTGGTAGAATTCAGAGAGAGGAACGTATGGCAAAAAAATTCAAGAACATCTTCGCCCAGCTCCAGGCCTTCGAGAAACACATCGAAGACCTCGAGGGTCAAATCCTCTCGCTCCAACAGGAACTCGAGCGTGTGATTTTAGTGGAGCGAGCGAACCTCATCCGTGTGAAGAACGGCGAAGAACTCTCTGACGATTACATCTACCAGGGCCGCAAGTACCATGACCTGAGCCCCGAGAAGGCCTGGAAATTGTACAGTGATCCGGATTACAACTTCATCCTCCTGGACGTCTCGGCATCGGATTTTTCACCACCGCGGCAACTGCCGGAGGCCGTGCGCATCCCGTGGGACGACTTCCCAGAACGATTCTTCGAAATCACCGATAAGACGACCCCGATCATGGTGATCTCTGAAGACGGGACGCAGTCAGTCCTCGCGTGTGAGTTCCTTGTGAAGCGTGGGTACTACAACTGCTCGAACGTCTCCGGTGGATACAAGTTCTGGAAGGGCTTCCGCCTGGCGGAAGCAAGAACCGCTTAGATCAAACTGCCTTTCTTCTGATTCTCGAGAAGCTCCCGGTAGAGATTATCCAGCATGAGCTCGACCCGATCGAGCTCCACTTCCCCGAGTTTAGTTGTGTACTGTGCCTCTAGGTCATTCGTGACCTCGAGGAGATTCAGTTTGAATTTCTCACCATAGTCCGTGAGGTAGACTAACTGTTCGCGCTTATCCTGGTCTGAGTGGGTGCGTTTAATGTAGCCACGCTTTTCGAGCTCGTTCAGGTGAGAGGTCATCGTTTGTTTTTTTAATCCACAGGCCTTTCCGATGAGTTTGATCGACGGGCCGTCGTTCTCGGAAAGGAACATAAGGATCTCGAGGAAACTGGGCCTCAGGTCATTAAAGCCACTGGCCTGGAGTTCTTTGATGAGCTCGATGCTATAGACCCGGTAGATCTTCTTGAGCAAACTTCCGATATTAGCGATTCTCTTCATGGCCTCTTGCCTGGATCAGGGATAGTATGATCATCATACTATGCGCTACGAAAAGATGGTATTTATATTTTACGAAGCGCCCGCTCGACCTCTTCAGGAAGGGCCTTCTTTGGCTTAGTCCGAATCTCCGGTCGCTGCTGATCTTCCAGCCCGAAGACCCAAAGATGCAGTCGAAGCCGCTCCTTGACGGAGAACATCGGGTTCGCGTGAGCGAGAGAAGAAAACAGAAGACAGCTGAGGATACAAAGCTTCATGAGATTCCTTTGTTCCTGTCTGTCGCAAACCTGAGGCCAGATCCGAGATCCATGATTCAAGGACCTAGGCCTTGCTACTGTTTAAAGTTTCGACACTCGCGGGCGGACAAGCCCGAGGGCCGTCAAGGAAGTGGTCAGATGCTGTAAAGGCTTCGCCCCTTCCCCCTCTCTCGGTGTGATTTCAATATACTGGTCGAAACATCAGTAACCGAGAGAAACCTATGCTCCGTCCGCTCTACACCGCACTCTCCCTCGCCTTCTACCTCAATGCCTTCGCCGGACACGCACCGATGCCTGAGGACTTCACGAAAGTCTCCTTAGTCGTTGCCCAGGCGGCGGGCCAGCTGGAGTCGAAATTTGGTCACGCCTTCCTGCGCTTCACAAAGTCCGCGGACTACGACGTGACCGCGGACGTGGCCGTGGAGTTCGGTGCCGACCTCGAGGGCGGGAGCGTGAACTACCTCCGAGGTGTTGGCATCGGAGGCGGGTACGCCTTCGACATCAAGCCCTCTCCGTTTCAGACCGTCTGGCTTTCCAATACTCATGTCCAGGAGCGGAACCTCTACCACTACGAGCTCAACCTCGCTACGGCCGATGTCCAGAAACTCGTTCGCAACTTAAACCAGTACGTGGTCGGCGAAAAGCAGGCGACGTACAACTTCCTCACTCGGAACTGCTCGACCCAGGTCGCAGAGATTCTGAATTCAGTCCTAAACAACCGCATCGGAGGCCTGGAAAAGAATGTCCCCGTTTGGCTCCCAGCGCGACTCAAGGCCCTGGGCCTGGTCCGAAGGGAATTCACCGTCCCAAGTATCAAAACGCTACGCGCGGAAATCGTTGACCGCGCCCTGGACGATGCTCTCTCTGGAATTGATCACCTCTTTACGCAGAACCTCCGGGTGCAGCTTGCGGGCCCGTTCGCTGATCGAATCGTTGCCTACGTGAAGCTCATCGAACTCGCCAAGCTCTACCCATCCTCCGGCAACAAACTCCGAAGCTTCGTTAAGCGGATGTCCACAAACGAACTCCTCACCGCTCGGATGGATATCCTGCGCCTTGCGAACGGCGAATTCTCTGGGATGTACCAGCTGGTCGCCTTCTCCGAGGAAAGCACACGGAAGTTTCTCACGCCGGGCCTTGAAGCCTCGTTCAAAGGTGCACGATTCAGCGCCGAATTCACAGAGCGCCGAGGAGCAGCAGTCTTTCGGTTGACAGCGGATGACAACTGCCAAGAAGAGGCTACGGTCTGTGCTAGAGAAACATTCACCTTCACCCATCCTGAGCTCAGGGCCGCAGCAGCGAAGCGCTTCATCGAACTCAATGGCCAGCCCGTGGCGTACCGAGGACGCCACAAGAACTTTCAGACCCTCATCGCAGAACGGTTCCGGATCATTCCTGAGGTCGTGACGGTGGGTGGCCGACCGGTCCTCCTTCCCATCGTAATTCAGGACTTCGCCAATGCCGATAAAACGAACCTCAAGGGCCTCGTGATCACAAACAAAACTGACGCTGCCAATCCGTTTGGGATGTGCGCAGGTTTCGCCCTCACTCAGCGCGCGCTCATGTCGAATGTTTTCTTCCGGCCTGAGGGCGCGAAACGGTCAAAGAGCTTCTACACCGAGGGGCTCCTGAACGCCGTGGCCGGAAAACAGATCTTCGGCCCCGGGGTCGCGAACATCGAGGAGCTCAGCGCCAACGCCGACCGGAAGGTCCTCGAGGACCTCATTTCGGCCACAAACTCTCACTACAATCAATTCATCCGCCTTTCGGCAGAGTGGCTCAGCACGAGGAAGCTCGGTCCCGATTCCATCGCCGAAGTTGCCTACCTCACGAGCAAGGGGCTCTATCCTCTTCTGACCTTTCAGCCGTTTCCAGAGCGCAGACTTGAGCACATGCTCGTTGTGTACGGGGTGAGAGATCTTGGTGATCGGCACCAGCTGTTGGTGTATGATCCTAACATTGGGCTCATTCCCGAGGACTACGTGGTGAAGTTCTTTATTAACAAGGATGACCTGAGTTTAAGTAGCACTTTCTACCGGAGGATTGAACCGGGCCACATCCCAAGGCTCCGCTAGTTAACTGCCCGACAAGAATGGTGTTACCTGTGGCAGGAGCACAGAATTGTAGTAGTACATAAAAATGTCCAAGTGATTCTGGAGACGCTTCGGATTCTTCGTCGTACACCAAGTTTTTCTGATTAAGCGATTGATGTTCGCTCGCAGAGTCGCACAGGTGTGGTTCACAATAAAGAGCGGATCATAGCGGACTTTTTTGAGCTCCCCTTGCCCTGCTACACAGGCGCGTTCACTCGGGTAGGTTTCATGTCGCGCTCGGGGAAGATACTTCGCAATGTAGAAAGGGTAGCGCTTGTGCTCGTCAGATTTGATCAAGACCTCCCGTGCCAGAACCGGCGCGATCTTCTGAAAAAGTCGCGTTAACCCCTGGCCATGTTCATCCTTCCTGGTGCCGTACTTTTTAATTGCAATGTGTGCTAGGAGTCCGAACGCTGGAATCTGCGAGACCTCGAGCCCTAGGATTATCCGCCGATGCTCATCCACGGCAATCGTTACCGCTAAGGGCTTGAGCTTTGAATTTTCTTTTGTGATGAGATCATCGATCTGAATGTTGTGTACCGAACCCGAAACTCTTCGCAGAAAACGCTCGTTTAAACGCCGGCATTTTTGAGCGAGGAAGGGGACTCGTCGTTCGACAGTTCTTCGATGCACTCCTAGAATAATCGCCGCGCGTCGTTGAGAAACATTGGACGAAAGAAGCTTCATAAGGGTGGAATTAATTCGACGGCGCTTCTGACGGTAAGCTTCAGAAAATGTGGCAGCGGAGAATCGCTGTCGACAGGTTTTACAGCGAAAACGCTGGATGATCTTGGAATCCTCCTTGCGCCGAAAGAATCCGTCTCGAACTATGTTTTGGGGAAATGCGCAGGATGTGTTGGGGCAGGTCATAGTCATGACCCTTGATCTGCAAGACCGTTGTCGAAGACTAAAAGCATTAACTCATCAAAAGACTGAGACTTCTACTATCAGGGTCAAAATATATCCCTCGGAACTTTGATAAAGGGGGAAAAAGTCGTCACCAGCTTTCTAAGGCAGTTGGGGCACCTAACGAGCAGGTGCCCCACTGAGAAAGACTAGTTTCCTGAAGTAATCGTATGCGCAAGATCTTCAACAGAGACGTTGAGTTCGCGAGCAGCAAGGTTAAGGAGGAGGTACTCGCCCTGAACGCCAGCAACGAAATTTTGTGCTTCAGCAACGACGTACTCCTGACGGTCTGACTGGGCCATTTCGCTGAAATCAGCACCAACGAGAAGGGTCGGGAGCGATGTGCTTGATGAGATCACGAAAGTCGCAACACAAGCGCGGTAGTTCGGGTGGCCTGGCATACAGTCGCTTCTCTCAGCAGCAGTTCCGAGAACGAGGGCGTTCGCAGAAGAGACGAAGAGTGAGGTAGCGAGAATTGAGAGAGTGAGAAAGTGTTTCATAGGAACTCCTTGGTTGAAAGGCGGTTAATTTTGGAGACGGAGAGGTTGTACACTCTCTTGACGCATTGCAATAACAAAATCCTTCAGTGATGAAACATTTATAGGAACGAGGGTGAGACGTGAAAAAGATTCATAGGAGATCTTTGTGCCCTCCGACAGGGGTTAAACTGCCATCACACTAGTATCAAGAAAAGGTCGAACCCCATGAAGCGAGCACTGATCCTTTCACTCTTTTTATGCCTCTCGGCGTGTCACAAAAAAACGAATGTCGTTTCGCTTGAGAGTAGGGCCCAACAGTTTCAGGCACCATCTGAGAGTACTACCACAAGGCTTCATGAGGCCCGGATCTCCATAGACACCGAGAACCAAGAGATCCATGTGATCCGGGGTATCGTGGGAGGACCAGCGCGGCTGATTAATCCCGACGGGTCCGAGGAAGAATCACCGTGTGGAGTGAGCCTGGAAGATGGCTCGACCATTCGATACCAAATCCTAGCGAACAGGGGCCTAGAGTTAAACATCGCTGGAGAGCTCTATGAATTTCACCGCATCAACCCGTCCCATGGGAGCGACGCTGATGAGGTCTACGGTGACTGGATTCTTCAACAATCGGGTCCAGGTTTCAGTCGGAACTGGACCTTCCTCATCCGCGAAGACGAGGTCTTGAACATTGAGATCTCCTGTGCAAACCGGTTCGAATAAAACTGTTACTGGGTTCAGGAACTCCTATGCGCTACACCAGGTTAACGGCCCACGAGGTTGATCAAATAGAACAGCTCCTCGAGCGTCACTCCGTAAACTTCCAGGTGACCCTGGATGAAGAGTTGATCACTGCTCAAAAAGAAGCCGATGCAAACGGCCGCAGTGCCTCCCGGCCCAAGAGGCGGACCAACGCTCTCTTCAACCTCCATCTTGAAAAAGATGAATTCGATAAACTTTCGCCTGAAGGCCGCCATTCCCTCGAGCGGCTTGGAATCGTCCCAGAGGTCTTGGCAGGGCCGTTTCAAGCAGATACTCCGCTCATTGCGTCGCCCTTCGAAGCCTCACCTACCCCTCGGAAGCTGAAACTCATCGACTTGGTTCTCCTGGTCGTGGTTTCGTCCTACCTATTCCTCAGGTGGTTAGATCGGTACGTAACTCCCATTTTTCCATGAGCGTCCGCACGGTTGTCCTAAGGCTCTTCCTCTAGAAAATCGTCTAACTTCTAGACGGCCTAAGTAATCCTTTCCTGACCTCTGGGGTGGAGCCCCGGAGTGTCCCATAATGAGGAAATAAGACACTACACAGGAAGGGAAAAATGAAAAAATCAATCTTGGCACTCTCCTACGGATTTCTTGCCCTCGCGGGTTTCGTTGGATCTGCCTCAGAGGTCCGCGCCCAAGACAACGACCTATGCGTCTGTCAAACCGGTAGCTACCCTACGAATCAGGTGGCCTTCTTCCGGCTCGGGTGCCGCATGTGGAATGCTGGAAACTCCTGTGGCAAAAAACTCATCGTCCCTGAGACCGAGAGCCTCAACCGAATCCTCTCTCAGAATCCGGGCACACGCTCGCTTAAAGTTGGGTTCGTGGGCCACTGGTCGTCGGCCGCTCAGAGCGTAGACTTCCTCCGACGGAGCGTCGTTCCGGCCATGCGGAACAATGATGTCTCCGTTGAAATCGACAACACAGCTTGTCTGGCGACGGACAACCCCTACATCATTTCTAACTACCTTCGGTCTCTAGGACCGATCGGTGCGCGAATTAAATTCCGTGGGAACCAGGCGATTTCGACGGGCCTTTGGGATCGCACGCTGCCAGGGAAACACAACTTCTGGGCGTTGATCAGCGGTGACACCCTTGAGGTCGATTTCCCAAAATGCTCTGAATTCGAGAACCGTGGCTGCCTCGGCATGGTTCAAAGAGAAGGGCGCGGGATCTGTCACGACGAAGCGAGCGGTGACCATGTGACCCTTCGCTGCCAACTCCACCGTAGCACCTTCGTAGTTCCGGCCAGCAATGATAATCCAGAGCAGACCATGGAGCAGACCCAGTACCTTTGGAAACGCTCAGAGAATTCTTCGCGCCAAGATCCTCGGCTCCCCCTCCAGCAGAGTGCGAACCGATACTCAGCAAATAACTACTAAGCTCAAGTTCATTCAACGAGCAAGGGACCGGCTCGCCGGTCCCTTGCTCGTTTTTAGTTAAAGAAGTTCCGGCTGTTGGAGATGGAGGTCGCGATCCCGACGCCAACCCCAAAGGTCAGCATGGAAGATCCTCCGTAGCTCATCAAGGGCAGCGGGATCCCTACGATCGGCAGGAGCCCCGAGACCATCGCCATGTTGATGAACGAGTGCCAGAAGAAGATCGACATGATTCCGACGATGAGGACCGAATCGAAGAACCGCTGGACCGAGGTCGCGAGCCAGATCATGCGCATGAAGAAAACCAGGTAGAGGATGATGAGGAAAACGGAACCGAAGAAGCCGTGCTCTTCGTTGAAGATGGCGAAGACAAAGTCGGTGTGATTCTCTGGCAGGTAGTTCAGCGACGCTTGGGACGAGTTCTTAAATCCCTTGCCGAAGAGGCGACCAGAACCAATCGCGATCTCCGATTGGATGGCGTTGTAACCGGAGCCCTTCGCGTCTTCGTAAGGATCAATGAAGGTGTGAATCCGTTTTTTCTGGTACTCTCGGAGGCCAAAGTTATACATCAGAACACCCGACACAAGGCTGATGATTCCGAGGGTGACGATGGTCCGCCATTTGAGGCGCTTGAAGAAGATCATGAGGGCGAAAATGAACACGAGGAGCATGCCCGTCCCGAGGTCGGGCTGGATGATCACCATGACCGCAGGGATGCCCGTGATTAAACCTGGGATGATGAGATCCTTGAATCCCAGCTGGCGCTCCGGGTAAACCTTGGTGAAGTACCGGGCGAGCGCCAGGACCAGGCCCATCTTCATGAACTCTGAGGGCTGCATCCGGATGGGCCCAAGAACCAGCCAGCGCTGGGCCCCCATCCCGACCTTCCCCATCAAGAGAACGAGGAGGACCAAAAAGAGCGTTGAGATGTAGCCCACGTACGCGAATCGCTCGAACGTCTTCGGGTTGAGGAAGCTGATTCCGATCGCAACGCAGATCGAAATGAAGTACCAGCCAATCTGTGATTTGTAGAGAGAATCAAGACCTTCATGGGACTGGGAATGGGTCGCCGAGTACAAGTTTAGAACCCCGACGAGGAAGATGGCCGACATGCTTCCGATGAAACTGAAGTCGTAGCGCTTAAGGAATTGGACGATCGTCTGGTTCAACACAAACTCCGGTTAGTTTTTATTCGGCATCCTCTGCCGGGGCAGCTTCGGGCTTCGGTGCTGTCTCCGCGGCCGGGGTCGCGGGCTGGGCCACTCGAAGAGACTTGACCCAGTTATCTTTGATGGCCTTATCCTTCTCAAGATTCTGGAGGTACATCTCAGGCTGGTATTTCTTCATGTACTGAGTGATCACGGCCTCTACGACCGGCGTCGCGGCACTCGATCCGTGGCACCCGTGCTCCACGATCGCAGCGGCGGCAATCTTCGGGTTATCGAAGGGAGCGAAGCCGACGAAGAGGCCGTGGTGCCGAGACTCGTAATCCATGAGCTCGCACTTCTGGTAAACCTTATCGGCGCTGGCACTTTTGACCTGCGAAGTCCCCGTCTTTCCGGCCATGAGAATGCCTTGTCCTCGGCGAGCGAACGCAGTTCCCTTGGGGTTATTAACTACCTGGAAGAGGCCCTCTCGGACAAACTTCAGAGTCTTCGGGTTCTTGAGCTTGATGTCCGAAAGAAGCTCGGGGGTGAAGGTCTTCACTAACTCACCGTCGGTGTCGTAGATGTCTTTCACGACGTACGGGCGGTAGATCCGGCCCCCGTTGGCGATCGCGGCGTAGGAGATCGCCATCTGCATCGTCGAGGCCAGGACATAGGATTGGCCGATGGCACAAGAGAGGGTCTCCCCCGCCTGCCACTCCTGCCCGTAGCGCTTCTTCTTCCACTCTTTTGTTGGGATGAGCCCAGAAACCTCCCGTGGGAGTGAGATTCCGGTTCGAGCGCCGAGCCCAAAACTCTTCGCGTAGTAAGCGAGGTCGTCGATGTCCATGCGGTTGGCCGCTTTCTGGAAAAAGACGTTACAGGATTCACGGATCGCTTTGACGAGATTCGTAGGTCCGTGGCCCTCCTTCTTCCAGCAGTGGTAAACCTTCCGACCTAGTCGGAACGAGCCACCACAGTTGACCTCAGTGTTCTCGTCGATCTCTCCCTTCTCGAACGCCGCGATCCCGGTCAGGGCCTTGAAGGTTGACCCGGGAGAGAAGTGCTCCTGAATGTTCCGGTCACGGAGCGGATGCTCTTTGTTTCCCACCAAGCCTCTCCAGTACTCTGGGGTGAGCCCCCGCGAGAACTGAGAGGGATCAAAAGAAGGTCTCGAGACCATCGTCAGGACCTCGCCGGAATCGATGTCGATGGCGATGACTCCGCCGACCTTGCCCTCGAGCGCGTTGTACGCCGCGATTTGCATGTCTCGATCGATCGTCAACTTGACGTTCATGCCGGACAGCGGCTTCTCATCTTCGATGCCTTTGAAGAGATTGTCCGTGTTGATGTAGCGCTTGCGCCGGCCCCGGGCATCGACCTCGACGAACTCGTGGCCGTTCTCGCCCCGGAGGTACTTATCGAGCTGCTCTTCGATCCCGAACTGCCCGATGAAATCTCCGAGTCGATAATCCATCCGGTCTCGCTCACGAAGCTTCGGAAGCTGGACCTGAGAAATCTCCGAGATGTAGCCCAGGAGGTGAGCACCGATGTCCTTGTCGCGGTATTCTCGAGAGATGAACGTGTCCACGCTCACACCTGGAAGGTCGGCGTTCTGCGTCTCGATCTGGGCGAGCTCTCCGAAGGAGATGTTCTTTTTAATGATGATCGGACGATACTTCGCCTGGTTGGAGTTCTTCTTAAGGATTTGCTTGATGACCGAGACATCCGTACTAAGGATGGTCCCGAGCTTCTTCAAAGTCTCTTCGGTGTCCTGGAGGAACTGCGGGGTCAGGATGGCGTCGAAGCGGGGGATGTTGTCAACGAGGAGCTGATCATCGCGAGAGTAGATGAGGCCCCGGGGCGCCCAGACGACCTCTTTCCGAAGCCGGTTCTGGATCGAATAGTTGTGGAGGGTCTCGCCCTTGTAAACCTGAAGGTACCAAAGGCGCGCGAGGACCAACCCGAACGCAGCGGTGATGATGTAGGAGATCAGCGTCGCGCGGTCTTTGTGGATCTTGACTAGTTCTTCTTCGCCGAACATTAAATCTCAACTCCCCGCGGGCCGCCGTCAGAGGGCACACGCCAGACCTGTTCCAGAACCCAGAAGAGGATCGGAGACAGGAGAGAGAGAAGAATGCTTCCCGGGATGAAGCTCCACATGATGAGACCGAACTTATCGAAGTTCGAGATCTTCAAACAGATGATCAGGGTCACGGTGATGTACCAGATGAGCTGGAAGAGCTGAACCGTGAACATCGTCATGAACGCCGTGGTCAAGTGGAGCACCTCTTTCAGGTAGTTCGCCGACAGCATCACGATGAGGCCCGCGAAGGTCCCGAGCGCCCAGCCCTCGACGGAAAAGACGGAATGGACAGTCTGAAGGCCCATGATCATCCACGGAACCACCGGAGAATCGAGCCGGATGGCGAGGAAGATGATGATGAGCACGTTGAAGGTCAGCCGGTACTCGTGCCACCCGAAGGCCGGGAGGATCGTCGAGGTGACGATCTCCAGGCCCGTGAGGAGCCCGAGGGAGATCGCGAAGGACACGAGCATCTGGGAAAAGCGCATCTTCATATTTTAGTCTCCTGGGAGGCCGGTGCGGCGTTGGCGGGAACGACCACAGCGGAGTTCGTGAGGGGCCCGGTCTCCGAGGGGGAAAAACTCGCCTGGACGCTGCCTTCGACAGGAATCATGACCATGACTTCTTCGAGCTTATCGAAGTCCACGCTCGGGACCACCTCGATGGAGAGAGTCATGCCGAAGTTCTCCTTCGTGATGTCGGTGATCATCCCGACCTTCACCCCTTTCGGGTAGATGCCACCCACTCCGGCGGTGATGAGCTTATCTCCGACCTCGACCGGCTCGTTTCGAGTGATGTACTTGAGCGCACACTTGAAGTTGAAGACCCCCTCGACGATCCCATGGGTCCGGGTCCGCTCGACGACGATGTCGACGCGGTTGTTTTGGTCAAGGATCGTCAGGACATCGGCGTAGTTCTCCGAGGCCCGGTAGACGTACCCCACGAGGCCCTGATCCGTGACCACCGGGGCCATGGTCCGAATCCCGTGACGAGTTCCCTTGTTGAGCCGGATGACTTTAAACTCATTCGCCGAGTCCCACCCGACGACCTGGGCCATCACTTTCTGGTAACTCTGCTCTTCGGTGTAGCTCAGGAGGCGCTTGAGACGGAGGTTCTCCTTCCGGATCTCCTCCATGGACGAGAGGTCACTCTCGAGGCGAGAGATTTGCTTCTTCAGGACCGAGTTTTCCTTACTCGTGTTGACGATGGCGATGTAGTTATCCCAGAGGGATGACAGACTCTTCCGGGAGCTGGCAAGGCCTTCCTGGACCGGGGAGACGACCTCGGTGACGACCTGGTGAAAAAGCGAGGGCTCGCCGAGGTTAAACTGCTTCTGCGAGATCCCGTACACGGCGAAGATACCGACGATGAGATTATTGACAATTTTAGTCTTGGAAGACTCTTGGATTAGTTTCAATCGCGGACCCTCATTTTACTGATCCCATAAGATTAATAGAAGTTCCTACCCGATGCCAACGATGTTTCGAGAGAATTTCTTTTGACCGTCGGAGCGGCTTCCCGATAAAATAACTTGCACTATTAGTCCAAAAGGAAGTTCCATGAAAAACGCCTACGCGAATAAGATTTCGTACTTCATCCTGACCTTCATTTTCCTCATCATCACGGCCAGCTTCCTGTTCAGTAACTTTGACAACTTCTCCGTGGGCTCGGCTCAGCAAGTCGGCTCCGTCGATGGAACTCCGATAACGACGAAAGAGTACAACGTCGCACTTACCCGACAGGTCGAATTTTTTAACCAAATGATGGGCGGCAATGGCCTGAGCCAAAAGCAGCTCGAAGAAATGGGTATCAAGCAATCCGTTCTCAACGGGCTTATCCAACAGAAGCTGATTTTAAACACGGCGGAGCAGATGGGAATCATCGTGTCATTGGAGGAGGTCAAGAACGAGATCAAATCCATGGCGTACTTCAAAACCAACGAGCAGTTCGACGTGAACCGCTACCGTAACATGCTGCAAGGCAATGGCTACACGCCAACGCAGTTTGAAGAACTAGTGGGAAATGATCTCAAGCAGAAGAAGGTCGACGAGCTCTTCAACAACCTCATCGTCTCAGAAGGCTTTGTCCGTGACGTCGCCAATTTTAAGAGCAACCAGGTGACCGTCCAGGGCGTGAAAATCGGCCGACAGGCACTCGCCCCCCTGGTCTCCGTTTCAGAGCAAGAGATCACTCAGTACATCGCCAAACCAGAGAATAAAAAGGCCCTCGAAACTGCCTATGCGGAAAACATCGCCAAGTATAACAAGCCAGAGGAGGTCCGAGCACGGCACATCCTGATCAAAGGCGAGGAGGCCAAGGCCCTCGAGCGGATCAAGGCCATCCGGGCGAAAGTCACGCCGAAGAACTTCGGCGACATCGCCAAGAAGGAAACTGAGGACGAGTCCGGCAAGGCCAACGGAGGAGACCTGGGCTGGTTCGGCGCTGGCCGGATGGTCCCAGAGTTCGAAAAGGTTGCTTTCGGCATGAAAAAAGGTGAGATCTCCGAACCGGTGAAATCGAGCTTCGGGTACCACCTGATCTACGTGGAAGACAAGAAAGCTGCCGAGACGAAAACACTCGAATCGGTCCAGGGAGAGCTCGCGCGACTGGAGCTCCAGAAAACTAAAGCTCAAGACCTGGACAAACTCCTCAAGTCAACCGCCCAGGACCTAGAAACACGACTTGCGCAGAATGACTTCGCTTCCGTTGAGGCCCTCGCCAAAAAAGTGAGCGGTCAACTTTTCTCCAACGCGGAGGTTAACCAGTTCGACCAGAAGCTTGAATCCGCTGACCTGGCCCCGCAGGAAGCTGACCAGATCTTCAAAGCGGCTACGGGCTCAGTGCTCAATTTCGGCAATCCTGGGACCATTTTCCTAGTCCGCGTCGTTGGGAAGAAGGTCGGCGAAGACAAAACCCCTGAAAAGCTGAAGGCCGAAGTTGGGGCACAGACACAGGCCTTTTCAAGGAAAGTTAGAGAAGAGTTGATCAAAACCCTGAACACCACGGCAGAGATTGTCACGAATCAGGGATTGATGTAACTTAGGCTCCAAAAAGGGGCTTTGATTTATGGCAGACAAGAACTCGCGTGTGAAAGGTAACGTCGCCGGCAGGTACTTCGTCGATGATGCTTGCATCGCCTGTGACGCCTGCTGCGTCGAAGCCCCAAGATTCTTCGCCATGAACGACAACGATGGCCACGCTTATGTCAAACTCCAGCCCCAGTCACCGGAGGAGATTAACGAAGCAGAGAACGCTCTCGCAGCGTGCCCCGTCGAGGCGATCGGGAACGACGGTTAGTCGGTGCCGCGCTCTGCTGGTTTAGCCTTGGAAATGCTCTGGTCGTTGGCATTCACTTCCCTTCGCTCCTGATCCTTGATCTCGATCTCATCCAGTTCCCGAGGATCAACTTTCTTATCCTGCTCCATTTGCTGCCGTTGCTCTATCTCCGGGCCCGACGGCGGGCGCCGGTCCGCACCAGGATCGCAGGCCCCGAGAACGGTTACGATGGTGATGGCCAGAGCATGAGAAGCTTTCATGGAAACTCCTTTACCCATTCCTCCTCACTGTAGCTCGAAGAGTGGCACTCAGGACCTAAAAGAGCCCTGAAGATTGGGTCGGGAGGATTCGCGGAGAAGCAGAAGTACCCATTGGTCCAGAGAACTTAGTGGGGAATTCCGAGTGAAGAATTTCAGACAGGACAGAAGAAGAGGGTTTCGAGTGTGGACCTCCGCCAAGACAGAGCCCCACACTCAATGGCATGAGCTCGGATCCTATTCTTCTTCGCCGTCGGAAGGTTCATCATCCACACCGCCTTCACCATCGTCGTCCGGATCAGATTCGGTAGGTGGAACGAGCTGTGCGCTCGTGCTCCAACGATCGGCGGAAACGGGTCCGTTCGTAGCGGAAATCGCGTTCAAAGAAAGACAAAGAACCAAGACGAGAAAAACGAAGGACTTGCGGCGCATACTATTCCTTAGGTTTGGTGACTTCAGTGAGAGTTAATGAGGCCGGTTTACGGGTTAAGTGGAAATGAGTCGTTGTGTCGATCCGGTAGTTGCCTGCCTTCAGAAGGTTCTTTCCGATCAGAAACTTCCGGCTGAGGTGCCTCCGGTCCGCGAGGTTAACTTCGACGTCGTAAACGTCGTCGCCGATCCAAATCGTTTCCTGGATGAAGTACCGAACTCCGGTTCCGCTCGCGCTCTTCACAGTGTCTCTTTTGAGAACTTCGCGAGTCAGTCGCTGGACCTTTCCTAAATCGTCCTCCGTCGTGAACGACACGTGCTGCTTTCCACCCTGCGAATACGGCTTGATGTCGGTGGCGTGAATGGATGCAGTCTCAGCGCCGGAGTCGATCTTGGCGATGAGGCCCAGCCCTCTATCTTGTCCCAGCTCCACGAATTCGAAAGCCCCGAGGATACGTTCCGTAGACTCCGCCGATGCGATTGTCCGGGCCGGAGTAACTTCCGGGGTCGGATAATACTTACCGACGGCAAAAAGTGCGGCGCCGAGACTGAGGTAGAGGAGATGGAGTTTCCATGAAGCCATGGGAAGCGAATCGGTCAGTTACAGGGAAAACTTTACTCTTCTATTTAAAAAAAGAAAGGGCAGCGCTGGGAGCTGCCCTTTCTGGAGTTTAAAATCTAGGAGTTAGGATCTATTAGCGCTTAATGTTCAGAACTTCCTGCAGCATCTGATCCGACGTTGTGATCGTCCGGGTGTTGGCCTGGAAGTTCCTCTGGGCGGCCATGAGGTTAATGAACTCATTCGCGATGTCCACGTTGGATTGTTCGATGGACTTCGCCAGGACCTCGCCGCGACCGTCGGCACCGGGTTTCCCCATGGCGGCCTGGCCCGATTTTCGCGTTTCCTTAAAGAGGTTTTTCCCGGTCTTGAAGAGGCCCTCGTTGTTCTCGAACTTCGCGATCGCAATCTGCCCGAGCTCCAGGGACTTCCCGTTGTCGTAGACCGCGGTGAGAACACCATTGTCATTGAAGGACATGGACGCGAGCGTCGCCGCGGATGAACCGTCTTGTGTGTGGCGAGAGACAGAGGACTTAGAGCCGAACTGAGTCGCGGCGTCGAGACCAGTTCCTCCATCCTTGATGGAGCTACCGAAGTCGAAGGAGATCTTCTGCCCTGCGGAGGCACCCTTATTGAAGTTGAAGGCGTTCAGGCCTGGAGTTTCCTCCTGGAGAATGCCTTTCTGATCGAAGCGGAGCTTCCCGTTGGCCATCTCGACCATCTCACCGGCCTTGCCGTTCGTTGCGTCTGCACCGTCCACCATGGCGTGGTATTCCCACGTTGCTCCGTCGGCCTGTTTATTGAAGTAGAGCGTCACGAGGCGAGCGGTACCAACGGAATCGTAGACCGTCACGGAGCTGTTGAAATTGGACGTCTTGTCCGGATTCTTCGGATCGAAGACCTTGATTGCATCTCGAGAATCGAGGTTTAAGCGCATCGAGACTTCGCTGGTCGGCGTCGCTGGGATGTTCGTATTCCCGAGCTTGATTGCCCCGAGCTTATTCGTGATTTCACCCTTCTCATCGGGCTGGAATCCGTTAACTTTGTAGCCGTCACCATTGACCATGTAGCCGTCTTTATCGAAATGGAAAGAGCCGTCCCGAGAGTAGCCTTTCCCGAACGGGGCATCGACTGAGAAGAAGCCATTTCCGTTGATCGCAATGTCCGTGATGTTATTCGTGCGGGCAATCGTACCCTGCGTGAACTGCGCCGTGATGTGAGCGAGTTTTGTTCCAGAGCCCATCTGGTCGCCACCATCGATCCCCTTGAGGGAGTTGGCCAGCATGTCCTGGAACTCTGCTCGAGAGCTCTTGAACCCGAAGGTCCCGGCGTTGGCGATGTTATCACCGACAACACCCATCGAAGAACCGGCCGCGTTGAGCCCTGTTACACCGATGTTAAAAGAAGAAAGAATACTCATCTGTCCCTCCTAGACGCTGGCGAGGGGACGGGAGCACAACGGGCCCCACATCCACGGCTTCCGGAAAGGACCGGCCACCTCTACCAAAATTAATAAAAATTGTAGTTCTGCAAACTCCTTAGCAGCCTTACATCATAAATATCGTCGAATCGATCTTCGTAAAAACGTTATCACTCATGTTGTTCCGGTCGACCGCGGTCACGACCGTATTCTTATCCACGTCGACCACGTACGCGGCCTTCCCCGTGATCACGAGCGAATCGTGCCCACCTTTGGCCCGGAGCTTCCCGATGGCTTCCTTGAGCTTTACGTACTCGTCACCGTCGAGCTCGATGTTGCGCTCCTGAAGTCGCTTCGTCGCATGGGTCGAGACCTTGAGGTCTTGTCCAAGGTCCTTTGCCGTGACCTGTGGTTGGGTGAGCTCGCGCTCCATGAGTCCCTTGAACTCACTGGCCTGGTTTTTCTTGAGCGCATTCGACGGATCCGCTTTCTGCGTGTCAGTCGGGAGCCTCGAGACGTTTGGGATTAAGAACGAATTCACTTTACTCATACTAGTCGTAGATTCCTGTGTTTTCTGTGTACGCATTCATCGCCTGCTGCGCAGGAACCCGGATCGCAGTCGGCGCTCCAGAATTTAATTCTATCGAACCACTCTGCCCCGACAATCCGGAATTAGTTTCCGCTCGGGCAGCGGCTGCGGCCGCGGGACTCAGTTGCCCGGGCCCGGGCAGGCCGACCGGCCCGGCTTCCGAGTGCGTCGCACTCTCCGCCGTATGAAAGCTCTGCACATCCCGAAGGTAGACCTTCTGGCCACCTTTCACGGTGAGCACTGGCTCACCTTCGTCGAAGCTCACAGAAGACACAACTCCCGTTGCTTCTGTCTTCGTTCCCACCACGTTCCCCGTACTATCCCAGGCCTTCACCTGCGCACGGTACGTTCCCTTCACCGCCGGCGAACCATCGAGCGCAACGCCGTCCCAGGTCACTTGGTGGGAGCCACCAGACATGCCCTCGCGCCAGATCTCACCCATGATGTTGTTTTTCTCATCGAGCACTCGAACCATCACCTTCGCAGCGTCTCCGTCGAGCTTGAAGAGAACGTCTCCGGGGTCACCGGAGTTTTTAAGCGTGATCGTCGACCCCGCCGTAACAACTTTTTTTCCAACGAAGGAGGCAGCGTAGAACTTGTCTTCGATCGCCTTCGTTTTATTCTGATCGTCGAACTTTTTATTGAGGTTCGAGAGCTGCTCGAGCTGAGAGAACTGCGCGAGCTCTCCGGTCATCTTGCTTTGATCCATCGGGTTCATGGGGTCCTGGTGCTGCAGCTGGAAGGTCAGGAGTTTTAAAAACTCATCCTTCCCCATCGCATTGTGCGGGCCCTCTTTAATCACTTCGTTCTTCGGTTTGTATCCCGTCGCCTTATTGATGATCGCTTCCCGGAGTTCCCGCTCGCTCTTGCCACTCGTCGCCAGTGGCTTGGGGCCCATGGAAACCTGCCGGTACTGGAGTTCCTGGGGGGTGACCGGGCGTCCGATTTCAGGCATTAGGCCGCTTCCTTGTTAAGGAGGTTCCAAAGTTCCTTGCGCCGATCCGATTCTTGGCGACGCTGGTTCTGCTCGGATCCAAAGTGCCGCTCACCACTCTGGGAATTTCGGCCCGACTGCGAGCCGAAGTCGAACTCATTCTTCGCCGTTGAAGCTGGAGTTTCGACCTTGAGGTCCGCGACGGAGACTCCGGCGGCCGTGAGGTGCGTGAAGAGCTCTTTTGAGTTCTGCTGGAAGAAGTTTTTCCCGTCCACGGAGTGGGCTCCGATGTTAATCGCCACCGCATCCTGGCCGAGGACCGACTTCGTCACCGTGATGTCAATGAGCCCAAGGTCCGTGTGATTCATCCGGAGGCTCACGGTCGGCTCCTTTGCCGCTCGAGCTTGGACCACGTAATCGGTGATCTGATTCATGATCTCAGTGGGATTCCCAGTCTTGACAGAACCGAGGTCGAAGACTTTTGTCGGGGCCGCTCCTTCACTCGTAACGAGGGACTTCTCCGCTTGAAGGCCAAGGATGAACTGTTGAGAATTCACCGGCGATTCGAGCGCCGAGGCTTCCTTCACGACTTGCGTCGATTGGAGCCCTGATTCAAGGGCGATTTTCTCCTGAGGCAACGCCTTCATCCCGTAGGCGTTCGGAAGCGCCTTGCGGGTCACCAGGTTCTTCTGCGCGACGAAATCCTCATTACTGAGGAGCTGTGGATCAATCTCGGACTTTTCCAAATCGAGCGCCGGTGCACGGCCCTTCGCTTCGGCCGCCAGGAGTGCCACCGGCAACGCCGCTGCCAGCTCTCCGGGAACCTCCGTCGCCGGTCCCTTTCCCGCGAGCTCTAAGACTTGTGCCGCAGGTAATGGGCCAACACCTGTGGTCGTTGGCCTGGTCAGGTTCTCGACATCCTTCGTGAGAGTCGGGTCGAAGACCTTCGGCGCGGCGAGCTCGCCCTGAGCGGGTTGAACCAACGCCGACGGCAGCTCAAGCGCCTTTTCAGCGGAAACCTCTACCGGCTTCGCCGACGCCTCTCCGAGGCTAGTGGAGAGCTCAGCGGCGAACTCATCCTCGCTCACGTCTTCATGGTCTCCACTCTTTGATTTGGCCTCGGTGCTTTCTTTGGCCTTCGATGATCGAGAGACGAAGGCATCCTTCGGCTTCGCAGAACGGAGGTTCGAGCTTGGTCCTTCCTGCTCCGCACGAGGGCGTGGAGCCTTCGGCGGTTCGATTGGTTTTGGTAGCGGCGCCTGGATCATAAGTTTCCTGTATGAAAGTGGTCCTACGGAGATTATTCCACAGTCCCTACACACTTTTGAAGCCGGGCAAGATGTTCCGAAAACTTTAGATTAAAAGTGTGACCGGCAAGGATTGCCGATCCTCGCCCAAGCCTCGAGGTGAGACGCTGGTACCGGGACGACTGGCAGTGCGTGCAGGGGAAGAGGGAGGAGGGATCACGTTTCCCAGGGGAGCGATCTATTTCTTCATCTGGAGGTACTGCTTCTGGAGCTTCGCCGAGACCTCTTTATCCATGAAATTAAAAATCTTCGACGCCTTCTTCGGATCAATTGTTTGGATGATTTTGACGGCGATTTCGGCCTCCTGGACCGCGAGGATCTCGGCCGCTTTCTCCGGCTTCATGTTCGAAATCATTTCGACCAATTGTCCTACCCGCGCTTTCGATTCTTCTTCGTTTCGCTCGACGCAACCGAGGAAGTCTTTTTGCTTTTCAGAGAGCTCCACGTAGCGCTTCGCAATTTCTCCCTCCGAAACCCGGAGCGAATCTTGCTGCTTGAGGAGATCGAGTTCCCGGAGCTTGAGTTTTTCCTCTCGCTCGAGGAGTTCTTTCGTGAGTTCGGCGACGGACTTGTTTTTGACCTCGTCGACTTTCTTTCGAACTTCCTCGCTCACCTTCCGGATAAAATCTTCTTCCGTGTAGCTCTTCTGGGCCGCAAACGCGACCGTCGATGCCAGCAGAAGAAGTGTTCCAAGAGTTTTCATAGCTAAGCCTTTTTCTCTTTGTGCTGTAACCAGATCTGCGTCTGTTCTTCGACTTTCTGGTCAATGTCTTTTTGTAACGCACGTTTGTAAGCCTCGAAGTCTTTCTCTCGCAGGTTCTCCATGACCTTTAGATCGCCGCGCAGAAGCGCCAGTTCCTGCCGCTTCTGCGTGATGAGTTCTTCTTGCTTTCTCCGGTCACTCTCGAGGATGCGGATGTTCTGTTCTTTAGCCGCGATGAGCATCGGGAAGGCCTGGAGCTGGCGGCCAGAAAGACCGGTGCGAAGGCCTCCGTCCTGGATCTGGTAGTACCGGCCGATCTCCTCGCTGTCCCGCGCGAGCTGCTCGTCGAGCCGACCCAGCTGCGTCACGAGCTGCCCCAGTTCCATCCGGCAGTGCTCCTCTTTGAGCTTCTTTAACTTCAGCACTGGCTCGAGACGGAAGGCGTACTTTTTCATGCTTATTTAAAGTTCGGATCGACGGAAGATTCGGCCTTCCGCGCCACCTCGACCATGCGTTCGAAGAGTTCGTTGATGGTAAACGACTCTTCGACCTGCTGGCGGAGAAGGTTCACGATGTCGTCGTAGATCACGATCGCCTTATCGACCTTCGGATTCGACCCTCTGGCGTAGGCGCCGACGGTGATGAGATCCTCGGACTCCTTGTACGCCGCGAGGAGATCGCGCAGATGGGAGGCAACGATCTTGTGTTCCTTCGTGGCAACTTTTGGCATCACCCGCGAGATCGATGCGAGGACGTCGATCGCCGGGTAGTGGTTCCTGGCCGCGAGCTGCCGGGACAGAACGATGTGACCATCGGAGATCCCTCGGACCGCATCGGCGATGGGCTCGTCGAGGTCCCCGCCTTCTACCAAGACGGTGTAGATCCCGGTGATAGACCCGGCCCCGCTCTTCGTTCCTGCGCGCTCCATTAACTTGGGTAACTTCGCAAACACGGAGGGCGTGTACCCCTTCTGGCCTGGAGGCTCACCCGTCGACAGCGCGATCTCCCGGTTCGCCATGGCAAAGCGGGTGATCGAATCCATCATCAGGAGGATGTCGTCGCCGCGGTCGCGGAAGTACTCGGCAATGGTCGTCGCGGTGTACGCGGCCTTGGTCTTGATGAGTGCGGAGGTGTCCGAGGTAGCCACGACTACCACCGACCGCCGAAGGCCCTCCTCCCCGAGGTCCGACTGAATGAACTCCAGGACCTCGCGGCCCCGTTCTCCGATCAAGGCGATGACGTTAATATCTGCGTTCGTGTTTCTAGCGATCATCCCCATCAGGACCGACTTCCCGACTCCGGAACCGGCCATGATCGCGAGGCGCTGGCCCTTGCCTGCCGTAATGAAGCAGTTGATGGAATTGATGCCCGTGTCGAGCGGCTCTCGGATCGGCGGCCGATCCAGGGGATTCAGGGGGACCCCGAAGATTGAGCGTCGCTCGAACGGGCCCTCGATCGGGCCCTTGTTGTCGATGGGGTTACCTTGGAAATCGACGACGCGGCCGAGCATGTTGGCCGAGATGTTGATCTCCGTGACGATGTTCCGCAAGTGGATGCGCGTTTCGGAGTTGATGCCCGAGATTTCATTGTAGGGCATCACCATGCAGTTCTGCCCCTGAATCGCAACCACCTCCCCGAGGGAGCTCTCTCCGTTTTCGGCGAAGAACTCGACGTTCGACCCGAGCACTGCTCTCGGGACACTCGCCTCGAAGACTGTCCCCCGGGAGGCGATGATCTTGCCGATCTTCTCGTAGGGGATCCGGTTCTCGATGTGGCGAAGGATGCGGGAGAAACCAAGCGATGACATAGCTATTCCGCTCCGAGGACTTGCTCGAAGATTCGGTCGATGTTCCCGAATACTCCCTCGAGGGATCCGTCGATGAGGCCATTCTCAGCCTCGAGGATGATCCCCGGGTGCTGGAGCTCTGGGACGATTTCAATCCGGACGTTCGAGAGCTGGCCCAGGCGGCCCTCAACAACGGCGATGACTTCGGGCATCTGCGAGAAATTCGCGCGGCCAACCTTTACGATCAAGTTCTTCCGCGCATTGAGTTCGAGGATGAGCTTCTCGAGCAAAGTTTCGAGGTAGACCTTCTCGTCGATCTCTCGGAGAAGGATCCACTTCGTGAACCGCTTCACGAACTCGTAGATCTCGGCACGGTTGGCGTCGACGATCGCCGCCGCCTGGCCCCGCACTGCCCCGATGGATACCGCAAACTCGTCGACCTGCTTTTCGAACTGGGACTGGGCCTTGGCCTGGGCTGCCGCAAATCCTTCGGCGCGACCCATCTCGAGGCCTTCCTTATGGGCCGCTTCGTAAGCCGTTTTTAGCCGACGCTCTACCTCCGCACGAATTTGGAGCTCGAGGTCGTTCTGCTCCTGACCGGAGAGGCCCCGAGAATCGCTGACGACGGCGTCAATCTTGAAGTTGTTTTTCTTCGCGAACTGCCGTTCCGAGCGGATCTCTTCTTGGGTCGCCGGATCTTTAGCGGCTGCGTCGCCGGCAAGGGCCTTGAATTCGAACGGCTGGAAGCTGTTGGAGGAGACCACGTGGGTCGACTCCAGGGCCGAGAACTCGAAGGGCTTGATCTGTTGATTCCGGAACTTTTCCATACGGGGTCACTCTCCTTAGACGAACGCGTCGCCCTCGCCGCCCCGGGAAATGAGCGCCTTCCCCTTCGACTCAAGGTCTTTAAGTTGCTGGACGATTTCCTGCTGTGCTTTTTCCACGTCGGAGATTTTTGTCGGGCCCATGGCATCCAGATCTTCCTTCAGGAGTGTCGCCGCACGGTTCGACATGTTCTTGAAGAGCTTCGATTTGACATCATCGGGAGCGGTCTTGAGCGCGATGACAAGTTTCTGGTTATCAACGATCTTGAGGAGTTCTTGAATCCCGCGGTCGTCCACGAAGATGACGTCTTCGAAGACGAACATGAGTTTGCGGATCTCTTCGGCGAGCTCCGGATCCTTCTCCTCAACTCGGGCCATGATGTTCTTCTCAGAGTTCTTGTCCATGAGATTGAGCATGTCGGCGATCGGCTCGATCCCGCCGAGTTGTTGGGTGTCAATCGATCCGAGTGTTGAGAGCTCTGTCTTGAGCACGTCATCGAGCTGAGCGATGAGCTCCGGCGAGACGAAGTCGAGGTTGGCAACCCGAAGCACAACTTCCGCCTGAAGGCCCTCGGGGAGTTTTCGCAGGACATCGACTTTCTTCTCGACGGGTAAGTGGGCGCAGATGAGCGCGATGGTTTGCGGATGCTCGTTGATCAAGAAGTTCGCGAGGGTCCGCGTGTCGACGAGCTCGAGGGACTCGAGGGAGTTCGAGTTCCCCACGTCGACGATCTGGCCCAGAAGCTGCTTGGCCCGGTCCTCACCGAGGGTCCCGAGGATGAAGTCACGGCCCTTGTTCTCCGAGAAGAGGAGGTCCGAGTCCTCGTTGATCGCCGAGTAGAACTCCTCGAGCACACGTTTCACCATCCAGATCGGCGACTTGGAGATCGACGACATGGAATTGATCATCCGCTTCACGTCGTTGTCCTTCATGTGCTTGAAGATCAGCTTCGTGGTCGTCGGGCCGAGCGACGAGAGGAGGATCGCCGCTTTCTCCTGACCGGAGAGGAGCGCGTACTGGACATCGGGTTCGAGCTGTTTGTTATCTTCGGCCACGGCCATTCTCCTTAGGCGATCTCTTTGTGCGTGTCGGCCGAGTGGATCATCTCATGGACGACCTGCGCAGCCTTCGACGGATTCTGTTCAACGAGCGAGATGATCTTTTCTCTGAGCATGTTCCCCTCGATCTTCTCCGGGTTGAGCTTGTCCTCAATGGACGGGAGCACATCCTCGAGCCCCGGGAGGCGCTGGTTCGCTTGAATCTTCTCGAGTTCCTCGATCGTCTTCGGAAGGAAGTCCTCGATGGACTCGACCGAGTTCTCCGTTAACCACTGGATGAACGGCCGTACGACCATGAAGAAGAATAGAGAAATGATACCACCGATCATCAGGTACTTTGTGATATTTTTCATGAGCTCGCGGTTCTCGCGGGCCCGGAGGATGGCCTCCATCTCCGTGAGGTCTTCCGTCGCGAACTCCATGTTCTTGATGACAAGTTTGTCGCCGCGGGTCTGATTGATCCCCAGCGCACTCCCGACGATCTGCGAGAAGTTATTCAGCTCTTCTTGGCTCCACGCCTGGTACTTCGTGACAGGGATGCCGTCGTCGTTCAACAAGGGTGTTCCGTCCTTGGCGAGGACGGGAACCTTCTTCCCGTCGACCATGACCGCGACGGACATGTTCGAGACCTCCGCGGTGGGCTTCTTGGACTTGGTCACGATCGTCGGGACGGCCATGTTCTTCGTGACCAGGGATTTGTCGACGTCGTTTCTTGTCTCCGGGATTCCCGGCTGCGGCGTCTCCCCCGGAAGATTCGACCGGGCCCCAGGGATCCCCTGCGGAGACGGTCTCACACCGACCATTTTCTGCTCGTTCCGAACCTCCGAAACCACCGCTGAGTTCTCGCCGTCGTAGGTCGTCTGCGTTTCAACTTTTTCGGTGAAGTCCATCTTGATCGCGACTTTCGCGATGACCTTCCCCTCTCCGATCACCCGGGAGAGGATCTCTTCGACTTTCTTTTCATACTGAGAATTGAGCTTCGTTTCGAGCGCGATCCGATTGGCGGTCTCGGTCGACATGTTGTCTCCGTCGTTCTCGGAGAGCTTCTTCCCCCGGCTATCGATCACGACCACATGGTGGGAGCGCATCCCGTCGACGGAAGAACTCACGAGGGACTGGATTCCCTTGATTTCGTCCGGGGTCATGGTCACTCCGCGCTCCACGTCGAGGACGATGGAGGCGCTCGGAGGCTTGCGCTCGGAGACGAAGGGCGATGACTCCGGGATCGAAAGGTGGATCCGCGCGCGCGTGACGCCCTTGATGTGCATGATGGTCTTCACGAGCTCCCCTTCGAGGGCCCGTTGCTTGTTGATCTTCTGTACGAAAGAGGTCGTCCCGAAGGCTTGCTTGTCGAAGACCTCGTACCCGACCGTGCCGTTGAAGTTTACCCCTTTCTTCGCGATCTCGAGGCGCCAGATCTCGACCTGATCCTCCGGAACCTTGATCGTCTTTCCGTCGTCGGCGACTTGATAATTGATCTTCCCTTCCTCGAGCATCCGCGCGATGGTCGCGGAGTCGTCCTTCGTCAGATCCGTGTAGAGGACCTTGTAATCGGTCTTCCCGGACCAGACGACGATCCCGGCCATGCAGGCGAGGAGGAGCCCGGCGACCGCGACTAGCCCGAAGCGCCGGGTCCAGTCGAGGGATCGAAAGAAGTCTAGGAAATTATAAAAAGTCTGGCTGACGAAGCTATTCAACGAATCCTCCTGATTCTAGGAACCCACCGGCGTCCTGCCCGCGGAGTCGCTCTCACTTAGATCTGCATCTTCATTATTTCACGGTACGCATCCAGAACCTTCGAGCGCACCTGGTTCATCATCTTAAAAGAAATCTCGGCCTTCTCGACGGCGAGGAGCGTTTCGTGGAGGTTCTGGCTTTCTCCGCTCGCTAACTGCTCCATGGCGACGTTCGCCTCCTGCTGAAGAGAGTTCACTTTCGTCAGTGAATCCGACAGGAATTCCCCGAAGGTCTTCCCGACAGCGTCGCCGCTCTCAACGCCCGGTGCCGAGGGAACGCTGAGGCCTCCGGGGCCATCGTTGTCCACCCGGCGGCTCCAGCCGCGAGCATCGCCGGCGCCCAGGGTCTGCTGAAATGATCCAATGTCTTTGATTGCCATTTATTAGTTTCCTCTTCCGATTTCGAGCGTCTTCGTCGCCATCTGCTTGGTGACGTTGATCGCCGTTACGTTCGATTCGTAGGCCCGCTGGGCTTCGATCATGTTCGCCATCTCAACCATCGGGTTCACGTCCGGCATCGCCACGTAGCCTTCGGCGTTGGCGTCCGGGTGCGAGGGATCATGCTTGAACACGACCTTGTCCGAGTGGACGACCTCGGTGGCGTGGACGGTCTGAGCATTCTCGGCGAGCTCCCCTTCGAGGATCTCGGAGAACGCTTCCCGCGCGGGCTCCGAACCGAAGACGACTTCCTTCCGGCGGTACGGTCCCCCTTCAGCGGTCCTCGTGGTTTGCGCGTTGGCGATGTTCGACGAATGGGCCTCCATCCGCTTGCGCTGGGCCGCGAGACCGCTAGACGAAATCCGGAGCGACGAAAGTAGATCCATGAATTACTTCTCCGAGTTGATGGCGTATTTCATGATACCCATCTTTTTGTTTATCAGCTGCACAAGAGCGTCGTACATCAGCTTGTTCTCCGCCATCTTCGCCATCTCCGCTTCCACGTCGACCGTGTTCCCGTTCTCCGCGACCACCCCGTTCGGATCGTCGTAGATCTCGGGCTCGAGGTTGTTAAACCCGCCGTTGCCGACCGTGTGATGCCGGTCGTCTCCGGTCACCATGCGCATCTGCCCATCCACATCCAAGGCGCGTGCCAAAGCTTCTTCGAAGTCGAGCTTCTTGGCCTTGAACCCCGGAGTGTTCGCGTTCGCGACGTTCGAGGAGATGAGCTCCTGGCGCATCTCTCGGAAGTTCAGTGCCGTGGCAAGAGCGTTCAGCGTTTTATCGTTCACGTCCATGGATGGCTCCGGCAACCCGCAGGTTGCGACTAGCGAAGGTTAACGAAGTAGCTCGTGCCTTCGGCGCGGTATTCGTTGATCTTGTTCCGGAGGGTCCGGATCGAGACGCCGAGGATCTTCGCCGCCTGAGTCCGATTCTCCGAAGTGAACACGAGGGCTTTCTTAATGAGAAGTTTTTCCGCGTCTTTGAGCGACATGAGCTTGAACCCATCTTCGTCGGCTTCGGCGGAAGTGAATTCGACCTTGCGCTCCCCTTTCTCGATCGCCGAAACGTCGAGGGTCATGCCGTCCATGTTCGAGAGCGTCTTCCGGATGAAGGAGCGGAGTTCGTGAAGGTTATTGTTCCAATTGTAATCCGTGAGCTTTCGCGCGGCCTCGGAGCAAAGAGAGATGTCCCCAGCGTTGGTCTCAGCGGCGTATTCTTCGATGAAGTGGCGCGCGATCAGTTCCAAGTCGGTTCCTCTTTCGCGGAGGGAGATCAGATCGATCTGGGCCCCGCTGAAGTACGTGTAAAGTGGCCGAGAGAACTTTCCTGCCCCGACAAGCTTCGAAAGGTTCTTGGAAGTCGTCGCAAGGATTCTGACATCGAGCTCGTAGTCGGGGAGTTCCTGGAGGATAGTATAGAGGCGTTTCTGAAAATTATCATCCAGTGCATCAATGTTGGCAAAAATTACCGTTCCACCGTTGGCGAGCTCTAAGACTCCTCGGTTGAATTTCCCCGTTTGATCATCCCGGAACCCGAGGACGATGCGTTCGACGGTCTGGGACTCGACGGAGCAGTCGACGATCTCCAGGCGAGCGCTCCGGCGAACGGAGTTCTGGTGGATGTACGCTCCCACCGCACGCTTTCCTGAGCCGACTTCTCCGGAAATCAGAACGGGCGTCTTTGTCACGGCGACGTTCCGTGCCGTCTCGAGCGCGATGTTGAACTTAGGGTGATTACCGACGAGCACTAAACCTTGAGATAACATTAGACCTCCTGTCCGTTGTTAGTTTGGTTTTCCGTTATAACTTTTTTTCCTGCAACTCGAGTACCGCGAGTTCTCCCCGGCACATCTCCCTGATGTGGGCCGGAGCACTCGTATCTTTCGTCAAGGCCCTGAAGACATCTCGGCCTTCAGTGAACTTGGCGTTCTTAATCAATGATAGGCCATAAACATAACCGATCCTCGCGCTGTAAGGAGATTTTTGAAATTTGCTGCGGAATGCTTTTGTCATACTCTCGATCTCCTTCCAGTCCGGACTCCCCTCCCCCGCGAATGCTTCGATGAGGAGGTAGTTGATCCGCTCGGAGATATTCAAGATCGGTGCCGACGTCGACCGTCCGACGTCTTCGTTGAGCGCCTTCACCACTGTCTTGAAGCGCGCCTGATCCTTCATTTGGTAGAGCGCATCGACGTAACCCATCAGAAGGTCTGCGGTCTGCCTCGGGGTAAGCTGGTTTTGAGGGTTCTGCCGGACGAGCACCTTTTCGAACTCGGCGATCGCTTCCGGGTAGCGCTTCAGCTTCAGATGCACGAGTCCCTGGTAGTAAGAGTAGTTCAGTGAGTCCCGAAGTGGCCCCGGAAACGAGGCCAACTTGGCTTCTGCCCCGGCCCAGTTTGCGTCCGCCACCATCCGGATCATGCTGAGCTCGTCGATCATCTGTCCGAGGTCCGTACTCTTGGGCCGGTCCACCCACACGGGGTAGGTCCGACTTTCGGATCCCTGGACCTCTTTGAACCGGGAGAGGGCACGGTCGTAGCTTCGGTAGAGCCCCAGCTTTAAGAAAGCGTCGCAGGCGACGAAGTTCAAGTAGAGGTTCTTTGCGACCTTCGCTTCGTACTTGTCCTTGTAGACTTCCCAGAGCTTGATCACTTTCGCGTAGTCCTCTTTGAAGTAGGCGTCCTGGATGATCCCGAAGATGATCTCCGCTCCGTCCCCTTCGAAGACTCGCCGTTCCGCGGGTTTGAACTCATCGAGGGGAATGCTCGTGAGGTAGCTGAGGGCCTTCTCGAACTCTCGGCTTGCGATGAAGAGCCGGAGCCGCACTAGCCAGAGGAGCTTTTTGAGCTGCGGAGTGAGGGCCCTGGATTCATCCGGAGATTGCTCTAAGAAAATCTCCGTTTCCCGGTCCTCGGGCCCCAGGACCCGTTTGCGCGCGAGCCGAAGAGCAACGTAGCGGAGCTTCGCCTCGTAGCGGATCTCCGGCGCGGTCGACCGATCGATGGCGTTCTTGTACAGAACGAGGTTCTCGGCCACGGGCCGATCCATGAGCTCGTAGGCAAGCGCAAGCCGAAGCCGGGCGTGCGGCGCTTGCAGGAGGTAGGAGTACGACGCGAGGAACTCGTCGTAGACCTTGATGGCGCTGGCGTAGTCGGCTTCGCGGAAGTAGCTCTCGGCCAAGTTGTAGAGGATCGCCGGGTGGACGGGTCTGACGAGAGACTTCTCGACGAGCCGGTGGCGCTTGATCAGCTCCCCGGTCTCCCCACGAGAGAGGAGCGCGAACGTGCCGTAGGCGATGCTCATCTGCGGCGGAAGGATGCTATCGAGTTTCTTGTTTTCCCGAAGGAAGGCCTCGATCTTTTCAACCTGCCGGAGTTCCGCCAGGGAGTGGAGGATCGTGAGCGAGGCCTGGATCACGAGGTTTTGATCAAACTGCCCGCGCGCTTCGACGTAGAGTTCCTTGGCGAGCTCGAGGGTCTTCACATGGTCCCGAGAATCCAGGTGGTACTGTAGGAGGTACCGGAGGATCGCCGAACGAAGGTCGTACTCCTTGGTCAGATCCTTGATGTTCATGAGCATGACCATCGCCGACTGCGTGAGGCCACGGTTCGGTTTCGGAAGATTGGTCTTCAGAAGAGCGTTCACCTTCAGGAACTCGTTCACCACGAGGTTACTGTCCCGGCCGTACTTCTTCTCGTAGAGCGTGATGGACTTGTTCATGAGTCCCCACTTCCCCTCGCGGTAGAAGTTGATCGAGAGCTGCAGATGCGCCTCCTTCGGGTCATCGAGCGCAGTGCGATCCCGGATCGGATACAGCGAGTCCGGGATCTTCGAGGCAAGGTTCACGTCTTTCTCGAGCTGGGGAATCATCGCCGGGTACTCCCAGAAGAAGTTCGCCCCATAGCGAAAATCTCGGTACCCCGGGTTGGGCTCTTTTTCATCGGCCGCGGCCTGGGTCGCTTCGAGGATCGGGAGCGAGCTATTGCGCGGATCGAGGAGCGAGGTACCCGGGAGCGGCGCGCGTTTCACCGGGAGCGCATCGGCCTTCGCCGCTGAAACCGAAGGTTTCTTTTCAGGAGCCTTTTCCGAAACCTTCGCTGGCGACGGAGGGGCCACGTCGGAGTTTATCCAGAAGTCGAGGATGTACTTCTTATCTGCGTCTCGGTAAAACGAGAACAGCTCGACGGAGGCGTCGGCCAATTTGACCGCGACGGTTGCGGGGCGGGCCGGGAAGTTGTCCTTCGACGTGGAGATCGCGGAGACGTACTGCTTCTCAATCGGTAGCCGGGAGACCTCTGCGGCGAGCGCCTCGAAGAGTTCGAGGTTTACGGTTTCGAGGAAGAGAGTTTGCTCGCGCTTGACGATGTAGAACTGGTCTCTCGGAACCCGGAGGTTCCACCGCAGATGCGTCTTAAGTTTTTCCTGAGCAACGACCTCGGCCATGGCACGAGCACCGATCACGGCGCTAGCCACCCAAAGAGTCATGAAAAAGGCCAAGGACTTACTCATTCGCAAAGACTTCCTGTCTTATCGAGGGATGACCACTTCGTGTGGTCATTTTTACCTACCAACTCAGTTTAGCGTAGATTTGGTTTTGGAAAAGAACATTTTTACCCACCGGCAAAAACCGCCGATGGCATTTTTGACACTTTCGCTATGTTCATAAATATAACAATAACTTAAAATACAAAGCATGATTTCCTTTGAATAATGGTTCCTTATGAAATTGCTGATGAGTTTGCTTCTCCTCTCTTCGTGCTCCCTCTTGATCGGGGGCTCCGATGCGCCCAAGTCGGCGAAGGGATCGAGCTACGTGGTCGGGTTCAAGAAATCGGGCTGGACGCCGAAGTCCGACCCGCGATCGGACTACGTCATGGAGAACGGAGCGGATGGCCGGATCCTCCTCTCGAATAGCTTCTGTGATGAGTTTCAGGAACAGCCGCTCGACCAGCTCGCAACCAAAACGTTTAGCTCGGTGGCGAGCTTCGTCATTAAAGAGAGCAAGTTCACCACCTTCCAAGAGCGCGAAGCCTACCGCATCCTCGGGAGCGGTCACGTCGATGGAGTCCCGGTCACCCTGGAACTTCTGAACACCCGACGGAACAACTGCTACTTCGACTTCCTCGCCATCTCTCCCGCCGGAACCCCCCGGGACGACGCCCCCTTTGAGGACTTCCTCAAGAGCGTGGACTTCCGATGATTTCCAACCGGATCCGAAGCGACATGCGGATGGTGGGCGAGGTCATGGTTCTCACCAGAGACAGTGTGGTTTGCATGTTCACGAGGCCCTTCTACCTAGGCCGCCTTCTGGAACAAATCATCAACCTCGGAGTAGGTTCGCTCTCGATCACCGTGGTGATCGGGGTCGTCACCGGGCTCGTGATGACGCTCCAGTTCGGCTACGGCCTCGCCAAGTTCGGAGGCACCCTCTACGTCCCCGCCATCGTTTCGCTCTCTCTCGTGCGGGAACTTGCTCCGATCTTCACTTCCCTTCTCATCGCGGGCCGCATCGGTTCCGGAATCAGCGCCGAGATCGGTGCCATGAACGTGACTCAACAGATCGATGCCATCCGCGCACTCGGGACCAATCCCCTTCGAGTCCTCGTGGTCCCCCGGGTCTTGGCGGCGGTGCTCTCGCTCCCGTTGCTCACCACGCTCTCCGCGTTCATGGGGATCCTCGGCGGCCTGGCCATCGCGGCCTGGGAACTCAACATGCCCCCCGGGTTCTACATCAATAAAGTCCTCTACACCATCAAACTCCACGACGTCTTCGGGGCCATGTTTAAGACGGCGATCTTCGGCTTCGTCATCGCCATCCTCGCCTGCTACCGAGGGTTCCAGACGAGCGAAGGGACTCAGGGAGTAGGTACGGCCGCCAAGTGGGTCGTGGTGCGGACCTCGATCGTGATCCTGATCTCCGACTTTTTCCTCAGTAAAATCCTCATCCTGGTCTTCGATTAACCTATGGATAAAATCCTCGACGTGAGAAACATTCATAAGAGCTTCGACGACAAGGCGGTCCACCGAGGAATCAATTTTTTCCTGGAGGCCGGAGAAACGGTCGGACTTCTGGGCCCGTCCGGGAGTGGGAAATCAGTCCTCCTGCGCTCTCTCATCGGCCTCGAGCAGATCGACGCCGGTGAAATCCACTTCCACAGCAAACGGATCGATGGCCTCTCCGAGGTCCAGCTCTACCCGATCCGGACCAAAATTTCCTACGCGTTTCAGACCGGTGCCCTCTTCGATTCTGTATCCGTTTTCGAAAACGTCGCCTACCCTCTCTTCGAACACACGGCCCTCTCGGAAACGGAGATCGAAGTGCGAGTGCGCGAGATCCTCCGGATCGTGAACATGGAGGACGCCATGGATCTCATGCCGTCCGACCTCTCCGGGGGAATGCAGAAGCGCGTAGGCCTAGCGCGGTCCATGGTCCTCAACCCGGAGGTCCTCCTCTACGACGAGCCAACCGCCGGTCTCGATCCGACCAACGTCGAGATGGTGATCGAGGTGATGGATCGGTTCAAACGTAAGGGCATCTCCGGAATCTTCGTGACTCACGACATCCCCGCGGCGAAGCGGATCTGCGATCGAATCCTCATCCTCCGGGACGGAAAGATCGTCTTCAGTGGCACAGTTCCCGAGTTCGAGTCCAGTGCTGATCCCTTCATAAAATCATTCTTAACTAACCAGTAGGTCACCCATGAGTTTCAGAAAGAGAGACCAGACAAATCTCATAAAAGTAGGAGTCTTCATCACCGCACTAACGGCGGTCCTGATGGTCCTCGTCGTGAGCATCGGAAAAGAGAGTTCCCTGTTCGATCCGAAAGTGACTGTCCGTGCTCGGGTGCCGAATGTGTCGAACCTGAAGACCGGCTCCTACGTCGAGCTCATGGGGATCCGGATCGGAAGCGTAAAGGAGATTCGGATCGCAAACGAAGACGCCGTTGACCTCACCCTCACGATCCTTGAGAGTGAGCTCAAATGGATCAAGGCAGACTCTCGGGTCTCCGTTTCCACGGCGGGCCTCGTGGGTGACAAGTACGTCGAAGTGTTCAAAGGCTCCACCGAAGCCGCTGCATTCGATCCCGAGAAGGATCTCTTGCTCGCCGAGGACTCGATCGACATGAAGCAGATCATGAACAAGGGCGACTCCATCGCGACGGTCACAGAACGGATCCTGTTAAAGCTCGATGCCGTCCTGACTCGACTCGACAACGGAAACCAGCTCGTTTCCGCCTTCGCCTCTCTCAACCGGACTGCGGGGAACCTCGAGGCTGTTTCGACCGAGCTCCGGAAGGCCAGACTCGGGGCCATGGCCCAGGACGTGAGCGTCGGGATGGGGAACCTCTCCAAGGCTTCTGGGTCCCTCGATCGAGTGCTTTCACGGATCGAGCGGGGTCCCGGGACGGCAAACGCTCTGATCTACGACGAATCCGTTCACGACGACCTCCGGGCCCTCCTCGGCGGTGCTCAACGGAACAAGGTCATAAAATACTTCATCCGTGAGTCGATCAAAAACTCCGAGGGTAAAAGACCAAGCGCCAATTAGAAATTCATCGCCTTTATTCCCAGGAGTGCGATCGAGAGCATCAGAAAGCTGAGCCATAGAACTTTATTCATGAATCGTTCTCCTTCTAGGTTTAGCCTAGGAGAATTCTTCGCTGCCGTCAAAGGTGCTTTTTGACCTTGAGGGATTCTTCTGAAAAGTAAGGATTCCTTCTTCGGTCTCAACGGCCCCAGGTCCCAGAAACTTAAAGCGTGGGGAGGGGTTTCATCGGATCGAGATTTTTCCCTCGAAGAAAACTTTCGTCGAAAATTTTAGAGGCGTACCGCGTTGCCGAGTCACAAAGGATGGTGACAATGACTTTCCCCGATCCGCGGTGAGCGGCGGCGTAAGCGTAGGCCCCGTAGGCATTAAGTGCCGATGAGGTTCCGACGAGAAGGCCTTCATGTCGGGCGAGGTGAAAGAGCATGCTGAGCATCTCCTGGTCATCCACCGCACAGGAACCATCGATGATCGCCGTTTTGAAGTTCTCCGTTAAGCGCATGATGCCGATGCCTTCAGTGATCGACGATCCGCTCGACTTCAGTTCCCCCGTCGTGAGGTAGCTGTGTAGCCCGGAGCCCGCCGGATCGATGAGGCCGATGTGGATGGCGGCGTTGTGTTCTTTGAGAAACTTTGAGACTCCACCGATCGTCCCTCCGGTACCCGCCGCACAGAGGAAGGCGTCAACTTTCCCCGAAGTCTGCTCCCAAACTTCGGGCCCCGTCGTCTGGTAGTGGGCCCGAGAGTTGACGGTGTTCTCAAACTGGTTGACCCAGAACGCACCCCGCTCCTGAGCGATCCTCCTGGCCGTATGATAGAAATGAGAAGGATTAGAAAACGGGCACGGTGGCACCGTGATCAGTTCAACCCCTAACGCCCGTAACGTCTGGTACTTCTCTGCGGATTGGTTATCGGGCATGACGATCACGCAGGTGATCTGTCTTCGGGCCGCGTAGACGGCAAGACCGATCCCCGTGTTCCCGGCCGTTCCTTCTACGAGAACACCACCGGCCTTAAGTTCTCCGCTCGCGAGAGCAGCGTCGAGCATCGCTTCGGCTGCGCGGTCCTTGACGCTTCCGCCGAGGTGGAGGAACTCGGCCTTCCCATAGATCTCACACCCGGTGAGCCGGCTAAGAGATTCGAGCTTCAAGAGCGGTGTGGTCTGGAGCAAGGGCCGTCCTTCGATCAGAGCTCGAGATTCTTCTTCTTCATCTTTTCGATGAGCGTAGTGCGATTGAGAGTCAGAAGCTTCGAGGCTTGGTTCTTGTTCCCGCGCGTCCGGTTCATCGCCTGCATGATAAGGGAGTCTTCGATGTCCGAGAGGATCTGCTTCAGATCGACGCCGAGATCAGGAAGCTCGAAGAGAGTCTTGTACTGCTGCGTGGCCAGGGGATTGGACCGGAAGATCTTCGCGGGAAGGTCCTCGGCGAGGATCTCGTACCCGCCGCGCAGAATGACCAGGCGTTCGATGACGTTCTCCAGTTCGCGAACGTTCCCGGGCCAGTCGTAACCCATGAGGAGGTCCATGGTGAGTGGCGCGAAACTGATTTCATTCGATCGATCCGCGGAGACAAACCGGTCGAGGAAGTGAGAGATGAGGAGTGGGATATCTTCGCGACGGTCCTTGAGTGCGGGCATCTTGATCGGAATCACATTCAGGCGGTAGAAAAGATCCTCGCGGAACTTCCCTTCGGCCACGGACTTGTCCAGATCCCGGTGAGTCGCCGCGATCACCCGGACGTCGATCGGCATCGTTTCGGACGACCCGACCTGCTCGATCACTCTTTCCTGGAGCACGCGCAGGAGTTTCACTTGGAGAAGCTGAGGCATGTCACCGATCTCATCGAGGAAAATCGTGCCGTTCTGGGCGAGCTCGAAGCGACCCTTGCGGTTAGAAATCGCGCCGGTGAATGCGCCCTTAATGTGCCCGAAGAGTTCGCTCTCGAGGAGCTCCGCTGGGATCGCTCCGCAGTTCACGGAGATCCTGTTCTTGGCCCCCCGAGAGGAGAGCTTATGGATGGCACCAGCAACGAGTTCTTTCCCCGTGCCAGAGGGACCCGTGATGAGAATGGTCGAGTCCGATCGAGCGACTTTTTCAATGCGCTCGAAGACATCTCGCATGGCCCGGGAGCGACCAATCATGCCCTGGAAAGAATCCTCGACCGTCGGACGGTCAAGCCGAAGCCGAGACGGCACCTTCGGTCTTCCAGATTCGAAGACACCTTCGCCAGCAGTGACGATTTCTCTCGGCAACACCGTCATGAGTTTGGTTTGGAGGGCCTGGATGATCAGCTTCTTGAGATTCTCCAGCTCGAACGGCTTCGTCAGGTAGTGGAACACACCTTTCTTCGTCGCCGCGATGGCAGTTTCAATGCTCGCAAATCCGGTCATGACGATCGACACAAACTCGAACCCCTTGTCTTTCAACACGTCGATCAAGAGCAGGCCGTCGGAACCTTGCTCGAGGCTGATGTCTGTGACGAGACAGAACGGGGCCTCTTTCGGATGCGAGCGAGCGAAGTTCATGAGAAGGTCTTCAGAGCTCGTGAAGAGCTCGACGTCGAGCTTCAGAGTCTGTTCTAAGTACTTTTTGAGGCTGAGCCCGAGAAGCTTATCGTCTTCGACGATGATGATCGGCGGAAAGTTCAAGAGCTTAGCGCCATCAAAACTTTGATGCAGGAAATTCATATCATCCATGGGGCCTCCGGAATTATGAATTTACCGGAGTCAAAGTGGGGGTGTCAATTTTCAGACCTTAGACCAACCGAACAATTTCCGAGTGTTAATTTACGGGTGTCAATTGTAAGACGATGTTATGTGAAATGATCACGGTGCCATCGTTTGATGACCTTTACGGAGCGCTCGGGCCCTCCGGCCCAGATGTAAAAACCAGTGGAGCTCGCGCCGATGAAGGCCAAGAGAAGACAGAAGACCACCGTTGAGCGTTTCTTCCGGAGCCAAAAGAGGTAGGCGAATTCACCACCGAGGACCATGAGTGGAACGGCCCAGAAAGGAATGTGTCGCGCGAGAAAGAAGATTTCCTGCATACCACAAGGCTATCGCAAAATGCCACCCCGGAACAGCCGAAAAAACAAAGGCCACCGAAGAGTGGCCTTTGCGATGAAAGTTTTGAACAGGTCGCTCTAGAACATGGTCTTGAGCTTATCCACCATATCTAGACGCTCCCAGGTGAAGCCCGCATGCGACGTGCGACCGAAGTGCCCGTAGGCCGCAGTCTCAGAGTAAATCGGACGAAGAAGATCGAGGCGCTGGATGATCGCCTTCGGTCTCATGTCGAAGAGCTCGTTGATGGCCGCAGTGAGTTTCTTTTCGTCGACCTTAGAAGTTCCGAAGGTATCGATGAGGAGAGACATGGGCTTGGCGACACCGATCGCGTAAGCCACTTGAACGAGGGCGCGGTCCGCGAGGCCCGCAGCAACGACGTTCTTCGCGATGTGCCGGGCAGCGTACGCCGCAGACCGGTCGACCTTTGAAGGGTCTTTCCCAGAGAAAGCACCGCCGCCGTGAGCGCCGTGGCCGCCGTAGGTATCGACGATGATCTTCCGACCTGTGAGCCCGCAGTCCCCCATCGGTCCACCGATGACGAAACGACCGGTTGGATTGATGAAGTACTTCGTGTTCTTGTCGATGAGGTTGGCCGGAACGGTTTTCTTGATCACCTCTTCCATGATGCCTTCTTCGATCTGCTTCTGAGTCATGCTCTCAGCGTGCTGTGTGGAAACGACGATCGCGTCGATGCGCGAGAGCTTTCCGTCAACGTACTGAGCGGTGACCTGAGTCTTTCCGTCAGCGCGGAGGTCTTTGAGGGTTCCGTTGTGCCGGACCTCCGAGAGGCGCTTCGCGAGCTTATGCGAGAGGTCGATGGTCATTGGCATGAAGCTTTCAGTTTCGTTGATCGCGTAGCCGAACATGAGACCCTGGTCGCCGGCACCTTGGTCGAGGAACTTTCCTTCGCCTTCGTTGACGCCGATGGCGATGTCCTGGGACTGCTTCCCGAGGGCGATGGTCACGCCACAGGTGCTCGCATCGAAGCCTTTATCAGAATGATCGTACCCGATCTTCCGGATTGTTTTACGGACGGTTTCATTGATGTCAACGTTGGCCCCCGTGGTCACCTCACCGGCCACAACCACGAGACCCGTCGTGATCAGCGTCTCACACGCAACCCGTGACTTTGGGTCCTGGGCCAGCATGGCATCGAGGACCGCGTCCGAGATTTGATCAGCGATCTTGTCCGGGTGACCTTCGGTCACAGATTCAGAGGTAAACATATAATCTTTCAACATAGATGCGCTCCTGTGAGATCTAAACAAATAATAATCTAATGCTCGGTTTTATACCTTTTATCCAGCGGTTTATCAAAAAGAATTTGAGAATAAATCAGCGTAAATAAAAGGCCCCTACGGCTTCTTGGTTTCTGTTTTTGTGAAGTAGCGAAAATAGTGAGGGTTGCGGTGCTCGAAGAAAAGCTTGAGCCCATTCCTCTCTCCGAGAGCGTACGTCCGACCGTCGACTTCCACCACCTGATACACAGAAGATTCCGGATCGGTGAAGGCATAAAGGTACGTGTAGTCACCGCTTTCAAACGCCGAGAGCAGTCGCTCCTGGCCCTTCGCGAGAAGACCCGGTCGCTCCGGGTAGGGAACGTAGTCTTCCCAAATCGAATCCATGTGAATCCGGCCGATCATGCTCGCCCGGGAGAAGTAGCGAGTGGTCTTGAACGCGGTGGGGGCCTCTTTTAAAACCTGCAACGCAATTTCGACGTTGCGCTGGCGCAGCTTCCGCGCGGTCGGCGCCAGGTCCGGGCAAAAGATCTTCGCGACGCCACCCATGTAGTAGTAGGTGAAGGAGAATTCTCCCTGCTTAAAAAGGGCGTTGAGCCAGCGCTCGTTCTGGACCGCGAAGGCGCTGTTGGTCTTGAGGAGGTACGGCCGAATGAAATCCTTCTTCCCGAGAGCAAGGTACTTCGGCTTGTCCAAGCGATTCATCACGACCCGAGCCACGTCCATCCGCTCCAGAGCGTCTTCGCCGTCGACGCCGCCCACTTCGTTCAAAAGGATCGTTTCTAGGACGAAGATCGCTCGAGGAAGTTCGGGCTGATTGAGCCAGTGCTTGTAGACCTCGGCCTGCTTGGTGTAGACGTAATCTTTGAGCCGATCCGCAGCGCGGTTGTGCTCCCGGATGAGCTGGCGGTTCGGCGTCGACGACCGATCCCCGGCGAGCGCTGGAACCTGGTTCTCGGGGAGCGTGAGGGAGTGGTAGAAGTCGTAGGTCCGGCGCGTCCGTTCCTCCCACTCCTCGAGCCGCTCCACGATCCGGGCCTTCCCTTTGCCCAGTTCCGAGTCGATCTTGGCGAGGACGAAATCGGCGTCGTAGCGCGCATCCTCGGAGAGATAGAAATCATGCTGGGCCAGTTCGAAGTGGAGGGTGTCGATCGTCGTTCTAAGGTAGATGTCCGAGCCGCTCCGATCCTTGTTGTAGGCGCCGTCCTCTAAGAGTTTGCGGTAGAGGAACGTGTAGTTGGAGATCTTGACCGACGCGGGGTCTTCCTTGTCTCGGTAGCTGTCATGGACCTTCCGGTTCTTCAGGTGGTCCACCGGATACTGGAAGCTTGAGAGGAACGAGACCTTCTTGATCAGGACTTCGTAGCTCCGGAGGAGATCAGCGAGGAGCTTCAGTGACTCTTTCCGCGCCCCGGTCCTCAGGGCCTCGTCCGAAGACAGTTCGGTTTTCTTCAGGGCCAGGAGTTTCGTTAACAGGGAGCGAGCGTCCTTGGTCACGCTCGCAGCAGGGATGCCGTTTCGCTGCACGAGCTCGCGCTGGGCCCTGATCCAAGAGAGCTTGCGCTCCATCTGCGGGAGCAACGAGCGGATGGTTTCAACGTCCACGTCACCGTCGAGTTCGGGAATCCAATACCCCTGTCCTCGGTACTCCAAGAGGTACTGGTCAAAGAGCGCCTCGGCCTTCGGGACACAGATCTTTTTCCGAAAATCATCGAACTCCCGCATGTAGCTCTTGGCGTGCTTCTTCAGGTCTCCTTCCCAGTAGATCGGAGAGGAGGCGCAGGAGCTCAGAGAGCCCAAACAGAGAGTGAGGGTAACCGCGCTAGAGCGTAAGTTCTTGAACAAAGCTCGACTCCCAAAGTCCGAGGCACGTGCGGTTACTGAGGACCAGAAGCACGCTGTCGCTTTCCGTGTACTGATCGATCGTTTGCCGAAGATCCGTGAGCGTCGTCACGCAGGATGATGGTCTCCCTCGGTCTCCGAGCTCCCGGGCCAGGAGATCGACGTCAAGGTCCTTGCCGTTGAGGGCCGTGGTCGGAATGCTCGCCTTGGCGATGATGACTTTGTCTGACGCGGCCAAAGAGTCTCGGAACTCCGCCTGGAAGATCGACGAGCGTGCGGTGGCCGAGATGGGCTCGAAGATGGTGATGATTTTCTTGCCTTTGAACCGCGCCCGGATGGCGTCGATGGTCACGGTGATGGCCCGCGGGTGGTGCGCGAAATCGTCAATGACCGTCATGCTTTTGTAGGTACCCCGAACCTCCTGCCGGCGCTTCACCATCCCGATGTCTCGGGCCGCGCGCTGGACCTCGGAGGGAGAGAAGCCCTCGGCGAGGAGGAACAGAACGCAGCTCGTGAGGTTTAGAACGTTATGCTGGCCCACGACACTCGAAGTGAAGGAGAACCGTTCGCCCTTCCAGGTCACGGAGAACTCGGAGCCATTTTCGAAGGTGCGCACAGCGTGCGGGCCTGCCTCGGAGCCCTCTCCGTAGAGGAACCACTTCTGGCCTGGGTTCTTCCCGACGTACTCCCGGTAGAGCTTCATCGCCGAGGCGTACTCCTGATTTATAACCAGCGTCGAGCGGAGGTCCGGGAGCACCGCCCGGAACTCGTCTTCGATCTTCTCAACGGAAGCGAAGATGTCGGCGTGGTCGTACTCGAGGCTCGTGAGGATCATGTTTTTTAGTTCGTAGAGCCGGAACTTCGAGATCTTGTGGAAGTACGCGGAGTCGTACTCGTCGGATTCGATCACGAAGTACTTATCTCCGAGCTTCGCCGGATCCCGGCCCTCGATGATCCCACCGACGAGATACCCAGGGTTCTGTCCGAGCTTCTCGAGGAGCTGGGTCATGAAGTACGTCGTGGTGGTCTTCCCGTGAGTTCCCGCGATCCCGATGACATTCTTATCCTTGAGCACCAGGGACCCCAACGCCGACGGGAACGACGTGAACGGAACACCCGCTTGCTCGATCATCCGGGCAGCATCGGCCTTCCCGGAGACGGAGTTTCCGACAACGATCAGGTCGTAGCGCCGGAGGAACTCGGGAGTCACCTCATCGAGTCTAAACAACGGGATCCCCGTCGTTTCAAGGAAGGTGCTCATCGGAGGGTAATAGGCCGAATCGGCCCCGTGAACGTCGAAGCCCGCTTGCTTCACGAGCACGGCCGCAGGGCCCATGCCGGCGCCGCAGATGCGGTAGAAGAACACTTTCTTGATGGTCGAGCGGCGCTTGATGAGCTCGGCCTGAGGGATCAACTGCGAGAGGTCCATGCCAAAAATCCTTTTTCGTTGGTCCTGCTATTTTAACAGGAACGAAAAAGGTTTGGGCACTTTCTAGTTCGGAATTATATCCGACCGTCTCGCTTGGCAGAAGCGCACGAAGCGCGCGGCAAGATCCATGGCTTCCCGTTGGAAAACTGTGCGCGTTTGCCAGTCCCAGACCGTGGCGTCGCTCGGGCACTGAGCTTTGGTGGGGAAGATCATTGCGAGGTCCCGTTCGCCCAATAGGCGCTGAGCGATCCGCTCGATGACGGTCGCATCGATCCGCGACGCCAGGTGCTCTCGGAGAGCAAGGTCGAAGCTCGTGAAGTAAGGAACGTTGCTGTCGGCCGGGAAGCGGCGGCCATTGACCACATGGATATAGCTCCCGAGGACCCGGGCCGGGTAGAGGCGCTTAATTTCTGCGTAGACCTCCGGGTCTTTACCAAGATCGTCACCGATGAAGACGAAATCTTCGGACGTCGAATCCATGATCCGGCGGATCTCACGGACCTTGTATTCAAGTTTATCCTCGAAAATGTTCTTCCGGAGAATGAGACCCCGGTACTTGATCCGCCGCTTCGAGAGGGTCTCCTCGATCTTCCCGCGCATGAACGACGGTGAAGCGGAGAGGATGTAGAGATCGGGGGCGTATCCTCGGGCACCCTCGAAAAACTCGGGCATGCCCGTGTAGACGTCATCGCCGATGATGTCGGTGGGGTTACCACCGGCCTCCGTGATCTTGATGGTGTCGTCGAGATCGCTAAGGATTGCGACGGAGGCGTTCAGAGAAAATGAGCCGAGGACGAAGAGGCTAAAAATGATGTTTTTCATGGGGCCTATTAAAGCCCGAAGGGCGTACGAGGGGAACTTTCAAAGTCTTACCTCTGCACGGGATTTCAACACATTAGCCCTGCTCTCGAGAAAATCAAGCCTTCGGTGAAGGGGTACAGTGCTGGAGGATCTTCTCAAGCAGCAGCGTAGCCTCTTCTGAAAAGATGGTCTCGAGCTGCCAGGACCAGCTTGTGCCCTCGCTCGGGCAGTACGCGAAACCCGGAATGACTTGGGAGAGGGACTCTTCAGCAACGAGGCGCTCAAAGATGCGAGCGGTGGAATCAAGGTCCATGCGGCCCGCGAGAAACTCTCGGAGCGCAAGATCGGCGGCGGTGTAGTAAGTGACTAGGCTTTCTCCCGCTGGCAATGGGCGGTTGCGAATCACATGAATGTAAGACGCCAGGATCCGTCCGGGGTAGCGGCGCTGAACCTCGACGAAGATCTCCGGGTCCTTGTCCACGTCGTCACCGATCAGAACAAGGTCATGGTTTCCAGCGTCGATGATTCGCGAGATGGCCTGGATCTTGTAGGAGACTTTACCCCCGCGCCGGAGTGGGTTCCGAAGGGTAAGAGACGCTGGGTGGATGCCATTTTGCTCGAGGGTTTCGGTCACGCTCGGGCGGATGATTTTGAAGGAGGCAGAGACCACGTGGAGCTCTGAGGCGTACTCACGTGCTTCCTCGAAGAACTCCGGCATCCCAGCGAAGACCCGGCGGCCAAAAATTCCATTGTAGGTGGCTCTGGGCTTGTTCGCGACGTTCGTGATCTTGATCGTGTCATCAAGGTCACTGATGATGGTGACTCCGGCGAAGGTTGTGGAGCTTAAGAGACTTAAAAGAAGGAGGATCAAACTCATAACCGCCACAATAGTAAGCCGGCAGCAGTCCGGCAAGAGTCGGATTGATATTTATAGGGCATCTTTCCAGATCGCCTCGCCGAGGGCCCTTCGAAGGTCGTTGAGATTGGCCTTATCGAACCAACTCACCTTCACAGCGTTCGAGAGAATCACATGACCTTTACGACGATCAGGATCGATCCAAACCGAGGTCCCAGTGAAGCCTAGGTGTCCGAAGGTAAAGGCGCCACAGCCCTTCCCTGCCAGGGTTTCCTGAGGGTTCACAACCCGATCCCAGCCGTAGGAGAAGCGCTGGGTGTGACCTTCGAGGTCCTTTCGAACCTTCTGGATGAAGCCAGTCTCGGCCTCGTAACGAAGGAGCGTTCGGCAAAGCCCTCCGACCGTCGCAAAGAGGCCTGCGTGGGAGCAAAAATCTTGAATGGTCCAGGCGTTGGGGTCATGGACGTAACCAAAATTCGGTTGGTTCATTTTAAACCCGGTCTGGACCACGAAGGCCCCTTCTGGGAGATCCGTCCAGAAAGTAAGCTCCGGGTCCCAGATGGACTGGCAGAGCCGTTTTTGATCTACGCCTTTACCTTCGAGCTCGAGCATGACCCGGAGGGCGGAGAAGTCAGAGTAGAGCGTCTCGCTCGCTTGAATCGGGTAAGAAAGGATCTGCGATTTCCAACCGCTGTCCGGTAGGAGTCCCCAAGCAGGGAGACCGGCGCGGTGGTTCAAGCAAAGGAGCATGTCGGGAGTGAAGCTCGCAGGATTAAGAAAATAGCTTAGAGAGTTCGTCAGAGGCTTCGTGACAGAGGCAAGGTCAAACCAAACATTAGGATTACCATTAATGATGACCTCTTCTGCCTCAAAGTTCGCATCGAAGGCATCAAAAGTACCCGCCTCGAAGTCGATAACACCAACTCCAATGGCATCCATCGGACCTGTGGGCAGAAGTGCTGAAACAATCTGTTTAAGGTTCTTCAAGCATCGATCCAATTGCGAAAGCCTATTGAAAAAGGGCCCCCAAGAGGGCCCTCAACAGAAATGATAACCTAGACCTACCCGCGAACTACCGCCTGGGCCGCCGCAAGCCGCGCGATCGGAACCCGGAACGGTGAGCAGCTCACGTAGTCGAGCCCAATGCTATGGCAAAACTCAACCGACTGCGGTTCCCCGCCGTGCTCGCCGCAAATCCCCGTGTGAATCCCCGTGTTCGTCTTCTTCCCTTCGGAAATAGCATGCTTCATGAGGAAGCCAACGCCGGCCTGGTCGATGGAGACGAACGGGTCCCGTGGGTAGATGTTGCGTTGAGTGTAGCTCGGGAGGAACTTTCCGGCGTCATCCCGCGAAAGCCCGAACGTCGTCTGAGTGAGGTCGTTCGTCCCGAAGGAGAAGAACTCCGCTTCCCGGGCAATCTCCCCGGCCATGATGCACGCGCGCGGGAGCTCGAGCATCGTTCCCATCTTGTACTTTACGGTGTGATTCTTTTCTTTGAAGACGCGCTCGATCTCGGCCTTACACTCCCCCTGAATCAAAGAGTACTCTTTGAGCTCCGAAGTGAGCGGGATCATGATCTCCGGAAGAACCTTCGTCCCTGCCTTCTCGGCCTCGATCGCCGCTTCGATGATCGCCCTTACCTGCATGAGATAAATTTCCGGGTACGTGATCGCGAGCCTACACCCGCGGTGGCCCAGCATCGGATTGAACTCGTGGAGAGCGTCGTTGCGTTCCTGCACCGCCTTGAGGGTGATGCCGAGGACGTCAGCGAGTTCTTTCTGGTCTTTCTCAGTGTGCGGAAGGAACTCATGCAGAGGTGGGTCAAGGAGCCGGATGTTCACCGGAAGGCCACTCATCTCGCGGAAGATTCCTAAGAAGTCCGTGCGCTGAAACGGGAGGAGTTTATCGAGGGCCTTCTTCCGCTCCCGCTCAGTCTCCGCGAAGATCATCTCGCGCACGGCGAGGATCCGCTCCGGAGCGAAGAACATGTGCTCCGTTCGGCACAGGCCAATGCCCTCGGCGCCAAATTGGACGGCCAGCTTCGAGTCTTCAGGTGTGTCGGCGTTCGTGCGAACCCGCAGCTTTCGAACTCCGTCGGCCCACTTCATGAACGTGGCGAAGTCCGCAGTTATTTTTGCTTCGATGGTTGGGACAACGCCTTCGTAGACTTCGCCGTTGGCGCCGTCGAAGGTGATGGAGTCCCCTTCTTTGAAGACCTTCCCTTTCACGGTTAAGGTCTTTTCTTTTTCATTGATCACCAGTGCGGTACAGCCAGCGACGCAAGGCTTCCCCATCCCACGAGCGACGACCGCAGCGTGGGACGTCATCCCACCACGGGCCGTGAGAATCCCCGACGATGCCACCATCCCACCGATGTCCTCCGGCGAGGTTTCTGCGCGCACGAGGACAACCTTCTTACCGTTCTTGTGCCACTCCTCGGCAGCGGCAGAGGTGAAAACCATCTGACCTGAAGCGGCCCCCGGAGAGGCCGGAAGGCCCGTCGCGATGATCGTCTTCTGGGCCTTCGGATCAAGCCGCGGGTGAAGGAGTTGGTTCAGGTCTTCCGGATGAATGCGAAGGAGTGCCTCGGTCTGAGTGATGAGGCCCTCCGCGACGAGGTCCACCGCGACCTTCAACGCTGCGTTCACGGTGCGCTTGGCGTTCCGGGTCTGGAGGATCCAGAGCTTATTGTTCTCGATGGTGAACTCGATGTCCTGCATGTCTTTGTAGTGCTTCTCGAGCATCTTGTAGTCCTCGACCAGGTCGCCGTAGGCCTTGGGCATGAGCTCTTCGAGGGTCCGGTGCTGCTTGTTCGATTCGTTCTTCGAGGCAGCGTTGATCGGCTGCGGAGTCCGGATGCCTGCGACCACGTCCTCACCCTGAGCGTTCACGAGGAATTCGCCGAAGAACTTCTTCTCCCCGGTCGACGGATCGCGGGTGAAGCAAACACCCGTAGCGCACGTGTCACCCATGTTTCCGAAGACCATGGACTGAACGTTCACCGCTGTTCCCCAGTCGTGCGGGATGCTGTGCATCTCCCGGTACTTCATCGCGCGGTTGTTATTCCACGAACCGAAGACGGCACCGATAGCGCGCCAGAGCGGCTCCATCGGGTCTTGTGGAAAGACGATGCCGTGGTCTTCGAGGAGGACGGTTTTATAAACTTTAACGAGTTCTTCGAGATCCTGCGCCGTGAGGGCAGTGTCTTCGTGAACGCCGCGGGCCTCTTTCAGATCTTCTAGGTTCGACTCGAGGAGAGACGTGTTCACCCCCAGGACAACGTTCGAGAACATCTGAATGAAGCGGCGGTAGGAGTCCCACGCAAAGCGCGCGTTCCCCGTCTTCTTCGCCAGCGCCAGGACCGTGCGGTCGTTCAGACCAAGGTTTAAGACCGTATCCATCATACCAGGCATGGAGGCCCTGGCACCCGAGCGAACCGAAAAGAGGAGCGGGTTCTCAAGGTCACCGAATTTTTTTCCCGTCAGGCTCTCGACCCAAGCGAGGGCGGCGATGACTTGTTCGCGGATCTCCTTAGAGATCTCTTTATTCGTGCGGTAGAAATCAAGGCTCGCCTCGGTCGTGACGGTGAAGCCCGGGGGGACCGAGAGCTTCATGGCGCACATTTCTGCCAGGTTCGCACCCTTCCCACCGAGGAGCGCCTTCATGTCCTTGTTGCCGTCGGTCTGTTCTGCGGAGAATTTATAAACCCACTGTTTCATTCGGTTGCCCCTTAGAGATTAAATTTTTCTTTTAGGTACGTGCGGACTTGGTCGAGGGAGACGCGCTCCTGGACCATCGAGTCCCGGTCCCGGACAGTGACGGCATTGTCTTTCAAGGTATCGAAGTCGACGGTTAAGCACGCCGGAGTTCCGATCTCGTCCTGGCGGCGGTAGCGCTTCCCGATGGAACCGGCGGTATCATACTCGCACTTAAAGTCTCTCTGGAGTTCCTGAAGGAGCTTCGTCGCCACACCTTCGAGTTCGGGCTTTTTCATGAGCGGCATCACCGCGGCCTTGATCGGCGCGAGCGTGGACTTGAAGCGCATCACGACGCGCTCTTTTTCCGGGTCTCCTGGGAATTCAGTCCGGAAGGCGTCGGTCATGAGGGCCAGCATACAGCGGTCGCAGCCCACGGAAGTCTCGAGCACGAACGGGAGGTACTTTTTATTGCCGTCTATCTGATCAACGTACTGAAGGTTCTTCTTAGAAAATTCTTGGTGCTGCCGAAGATCGAAATCCGTCCGTGAGTGGATCCCCTCCATCTCTCCCCAGCCATGGGCGAACTCGTACTCGATGTCGAAGGCCGCGTCCGCATAGTGCGCAAGTTCTTCGTGCTTCTTCCAGCGAAGCCGCTCAGGCCGAAGGCCGTTATTCAGGTGCCATTTCCAGCGGAGATCTTTCCACAGTTCCATTGCCTCGGCTTGGGTTCCAGGCTTGATAAAATACTGCATCTCCATCTGCTCAAACTCTCGAGTGCGGAAGATGAAGTTCCCGGGAGTGATTTCGTTCCGGAAGGCCTTCCCGATTTGCGCAATCCCAAACGGAAGCTTCCGCCGCATGGTCTGCTGAACGTTGGGGAAGTTGACGAAGATCCCTTGTGCCGTCTCAGGTCTCAGGTAGACCGCTGAAGCCGAATCCTCCACCGGGCCCATGTGGGTGGTGAACATGAGATTGAACATGCGCGGCTCGGTGTAAGAGTCCTTCGCTTTACAAACAGGGCAAGGAGCGGTGAGGTCAATGTTGTCGGCCCGGAAGCGGGACTTACAGGACTTACAATCCACCATCGGGTCTGTGAAGTTATCCACGTGGCCTGAAGCCTTCCAGACCGTCGGATGCATGAGGATCGCGGCGTCGATGCCGTCGATGTCCTCTCGGTAGGTCATGGCCTTCCACCATGTGCTTTTGAGATTGTTCTTGAGTTCCACACCCAAAGGCCCCATGTCCCAACAGGAGCCTAGGCCACCGTAGATTTCAGAGCTCTGAAAAATAAAACCACGATGTTTAGCATGGGACACTAAGTCCGCCATGGACTTCAGATTCTCTTCTGACACAATGCACTCCTGTGTGAATATTTCGCTCTTAATCTATCATAAACAGCCAAGGTTCCAACACACTTTTACGCACACTCCGCGGCATGATTACGCGTCGCTTACGTAGAAGTGTGTTGGAACCGGCATTAATCGCGGAGGGAGAGCTCGTAGAGTTTGCGGTACTCACCGTCGCGCTGGAGGAGCTCGGCGTGGCTGCCTTCTTCGACCTTAGCACCATCTTTCAGGACGACGATGCGGTTGAAGTCCTTGAGCGTCGAGAGACGGTGGGCAACGGCGATGACCGTCTTGTGGCCAGCGACGCGCTCGAGCGCGGCCTGGACGATTTTTTCAGATTCGTTATCCAGCGCCGAGGTCGCCTCGTCGAAAAGGAGGACGTCCCGGTTCTTGAGGAAGGCCCGGGCGATGGTGAGCCGCTGGCTCTGGCCGCCGGAGAGACGAAGACCGCGGTCACCGATGGGCGTTTCAAGGCCTTGCGGGAGGTCCTTGACGAATTCCCAGGCGTAGGATGTTTCGAGGGCATGCCGGATCTCTTCGTCAGTGTGGACGTCACCGGTGGTGAGGTTCTCCCGAACCGTATCGTTGAAAAGAAAAATATCCTGGCTCACGAGGCCGAAGACCTGGCGGACCGAAGTAAGAGTGAAGCTCCGGAGGTCGTGCCCGTCGATCAAGATCTGTCCCTCGGTGACGTCGTAGAGCCGGAGCAAGAGGCTCACCAGCGTCGATTTTCCGGAGCCCGAGAGCCCGACGAGTCCGATCTTCTCTCCCTTTCGGATGACGAGATTAAAGTCCCGCAGAACCATGCCTTCGCCATAGGAGAAGGAAACGTTTCGGAACTCGATCGATCCGAAGGATCCGGAAAAATTCCGGAGGTCCGACTGCGGCTCTTCCTTCACTTCGAGGAGTGAGAAAATTCGAACCGCCGCGGCCTGGGCCTGGTTAAGCTTGGCGTTCGCTTTCGTGAACCGCCGCACGGGATCCATGAACATCGCGAGGGCCGCGACGAAGGAGATGAACCCTCCGGTCGTGAGCTGGCCCGTGGTGATCCGATGGTGCGCGAAGACGATGACTCCGGCGAACGCGAAGGACCCGATCAGCTCGACCAATGGATGAGACAGTTCTTCGGCCGAATTGCTCCGCCGGCGGTGCTCAAGGAGCCGGGCCTGGAGTCGTTCGAACCGGGTGACAACGTAGTCCTGAAGCCCAAAGGCCTTCACAATCTTCTGGCCTCCGAGCGTCTCGCCGACGACATGGGTCATGTCTGCGCTATCTTGCTGGGCCAGGCCGACGTACTTCCGGATGCGTTTTCCAGAGTAGTGAAGCGTCACCACGAACAGCGGAGCGGTCGCGAAGATGATGAGTGTCAGCTGCCAGTCGTGGTAGAAGGCCACGCCGAGGAGGGCGATCGCGGTCACCGGTTCGCGGATGACCTCGAGGGAGTTCTTGAAGGCTTCCGAGAACACCGCTGTGTCGCTCATGATGGTGGAGATGAGCGTCCCTTGCTTGGACTGAGCGTAGAAGCGCGCCGGCAGGAGTTGGAACTTCTCGTAGATTCGCGAGCGGATTAACCGCGTAGACTTATCCACCACCTGCCGGAGACCGAAGTAATGGTAGTAGCGAAGCGGGTAGTTCAAAAGTCCCAAGGCGACGAGGATCAGAGCGAGCATCTGCGCGTCCTCACCCGTGGAGTTCGGAGAAAAACCCTTATCAAAAATGTCTTTTACTAAGTACGCTTCGTAGGCCTTGATCGCGGACAACGGAAAGGCCAGCAGCGCAGCGAGGGCGGCCTCCTTCCAAAATGGCCGCAGATATGGGAACATGAGCTTGAGCACTTTAAGCATGTGCTATCTTAAGCTTTAACGGGAGCGAAGTAAATTAAAACGCGGAAAGCGCTATTCCTCGATCGCGACGGGACTCTCATCCTCGACAAGAACTACCTCTCTCGCATCGAGGACATCGAATACTTTCAAGACACCATGAAAGCGATCCAGCTCTTCCAAGCGCTCGGCTACGAGCTCTTCGTCGTGACGAATCAGTCCGGCGTTGGCCGCGGCTATTTTTCCATGGAATCGGTCTACGTGATTCACCGGCAGCTGCAGAACGATCTCCGCGAAACCAAGCTCGCACCCTTCCGGGACTTCGCCGTCTGTCCTCATGCTCCCCAAGACAACTGCGACTGCCGGAAGCCCTCAGGAAAAATGATCCTCGAGCTGATCCAGAGGTACCACCTCGATCCCGCCCAGTGCTACATGGTCGGCGATAAGCTCATCGACGCCGAGGCGGGCCGCAACGCCGGAATCCTCAGCGCTATCGTCCGGACAACGCCCCACCCAGACTTCCCCAGTTTCAAGACTCTCCTAGAGTTTGCGCAGTCACTTAAAAAGTAACTTGTAGCTTTTCAGTTCCACGGGCCGCAGGTGGTACTGGTGACAGAAGTACTGGAGGAGCTTATCGCACTCCGAGAAGTTCGTGCCCACGAGGGCCCCGTAGTCCTGGAACCGCGTCTGGTACCCCATCTTGATTCGCAGGAGGAAGCTTTTCTCGTTCTCTCCAGGGGCGCACTGCTGGCACGAGAACTGACCTTGCGCCGGGAGGAAGACGGCCCCGGAGCTCTCCAGAAGGTCCGTCTGGCAGTAGGTGCAAGACTCAGTATCCGGCATGATGCCTAAGTGGAACAGGAGCTTCACCAGAAAAAGGGTGAGCTGCTGGTGCGGCACGAAGCGCGCGTTCGCAAGGGCATCTTCGAGGTGAAAGAGAGCGTTGCTTACGACCGAAAAAACGCCCTCGTGGTCCCGATCAGCGGCGTCACTGTTAGTCGGATGGTAACCGAGTGCAAACTTTTGAACGAGCTCGAAGTAGAGGCACGCAAGGTAGAAGGCCTTGACGTCGTGCCGGAGCAACTGCGGCTCCCAGAGGCGGAGATGCTCCTGTGAGATCATGAGCTCGGAGGTCTCGACCCGTGTGCGCTGTTCCTTGGGCATGATGCGGATCATGGAACCGAGCTCGAAGATCGTGGGCTTGTGGGATTTGCCACCCCCTTGACCCCCGTAGACGTAGAAGCTTCCAATGAGCCCGCTCCGGAGCAGCAGTTTTACGATGAGGTCGCGCTCTTTGTAGGGCACGCGGTGGATGAGAACGCCTTCGAAAGTCATGCCCCATTCTTCTACAGTTCACGGCGGCAGTAAACCCTCCCGAAGACTGAACCATGACCGGAGCGTTTCCCAGGCCAGGGCCAAGAAGTTCCACGCCGGGGACCACGGAATGGAGTGCGGCCGTTCGAGGCCCACGACAGTGTACTCAGTTCCGCGGCGACCACCCCGGGCGATCATTTGGATCCAGAAGTCACAGTTCCCCGTCGGGTAAAGAAGGTAGACTCTGCAGATTTCGGGGAGGTTCACCCCGTGGCTCAGGACTGTCGTGCAGACGATGTAGTCCGGCGCCGGCGTGGCAAGGAGCTTTCCCCGAAGAGCACTGGCCTCTCCTCCGAGGCAGGTCAAGCAACTGAACCCCGACAGGGACAACTGGTTGGCAAGAGCGACCACCTCCTCCCGGTAGCGGCAGAACACCATCCGAACGCCGGCCCTCTTTTCTTGTCTCAGGATGTCCGCGATGGCCCACCTCCGAGACGGGGCCTTGAGGTAGGTCCGCGGTGGATACTTCAACTGGCGATTTCCCCGATCGACCCAAAAGAGTTGATCAAAGTGTGTGGCAAAGGAGCGCACGAGGTCAACGAGCTCCGCGGAAACGGTGGCCGTGAGCAGAACACAGAGCCGCACCCCTTCGCAGGCCCCGAAGTACGCCTCCCACATTCTTTCCCGAAAGGTGTCGCCCCAGTAAAGGTAGAGATGAAACTCATCGAAGATCACGACCGAGGCAGTGCGGGGGCGGACGAGGTACTCTTCTGGGGTCACCACACGAATCACACTCGGCCATTTCTGACGGCATTCGTCGGCCAAGGCACGGAGAGGTGTTATCACCAGGAGCTCTTCTCCTAATATCTCTTGAAAGTGCTCGATCCAGTAAGTTTTTCCTGAGGCCGGGGGGGCCGATAATAAAACGAGAGAATTGGTTTGATCCATGACCTTTCTTTACGCCTCCGGAGTCGGACCAGAAACATGATCACTGGGGCGTAGCGAAGATTTTTCTTTCCCGCCGCAAGTCCTCAACTTCTTTCCCGCTCAAATAAAAGTCATTTAAAAGTAAGGTTTATACATATGGCCAAGAATAGTTCTCGTGCGGTATCGTATACGTTCCACCTCGAAAGGAGAGGGCAACTCATGAAGTATGGGTTTTATTTCGCTTTAATGCTCTGCCTTACTTTGGGAGCTTATCAACTTGCTCAAGTGAAAATGGAGCGTCCGCTCCAGCTGAGTTCCATCCGTCTTGGAATGAGCGTCTCAGACATCATCGAAACTTTCGGCACTCCTTCGGCCGAAGCTCGGAATCATTACACATTCATACTTCCTGATGGCTCAGAACTGGTCATTACTCTCCGGGATCAAAAAGTCTCGAGTGCCAACATTAAGTTTCACCGAGAGATTAAAATTGAAGACCCAGAGATGCGCCGGTTAACACTGGTGCAGATGCAGCATAACGGATTAGATGACAATAACCCTTCGTGGTTTTTTGCTGGCAAACCTGAGGAAGGCCTGATCTATAAGATCACTTCCGACGGCGTCATCGAAGGCCTCACTTGGGTTCCCCCGTTCTCCTACGGAAACCATCGCCCGAAGCGCCTTCAGGCCTTGCTTCAGGATTTTAACAGTCAAAGAAGCCTCTAACCTGTGTTAGCATGCACCTATGATTACGCAAATTGAGAAACTCTTCGATCAGCAGATTCGTCCCGCACTCGCGCAGCACGGTGGGAACGTAGAAATCGTCGACGTCGACAACGATATCTTATTCGTGAAGTTCTACGGTGGCTGCCAAGGCTGCTCGAGTTCGAAGGCCACCTTGAAAGGCGGGATCGAGCAGCTCATTAAGCAGACTTTTCCTGAGATCACCGAGGTCGTGGACGTCACCGACCATCAGTCCGGGACCAATCCCTACATGTAGACGGCTTAGTCCACTCAGGCCCTGGGATTTCGAAGGACGTTCAAGCGCGCGCGCACGGCTTCGAGCTTCTCGAATGAAAGGTCAGCGTAGACGATCCGCTCCCCTTCCCCTGCATCGACGAGCACCTCTCCCCAGGGGTCAATCACTAGAGAATGTCCGAACGTTGAGAGTTTTTCGTTGTGCTGACCCCATTGAGCAGAGGCCACGACGTAGCACTGGTTCTCAATCGCTCGTGCCCGCAGCAAAGTGTGCCAGTGCGCCTTCCCCGTCGGAACCGTGAAGGCCGAAGAGATCGAGAGCACGTGAGCTCCCTGGAACGAATAGGTTCGAAAAACTTCTGGAAACCGAAGGTCAAAGCAGATTGAAAGGCCGACGTTGAAGCCTTCGACGGCGATCATTTTCGGGGTACTCCCGGCCGTATAAACTCGGGCCTCATCGACGACGGTGTTACTTGGATGCTTCGAGAGGTCCACGGCAAAAAGATTCATCTTATCGTAGGTTCCCAGGTCCTCTCCGGTGGGAGAAAAATTGTACGCGCGGTTCCGAACTTTGCCATCGACGGTGGTCGCGGCCGATCCGCCGAGGACATAGAGGCCTGAGGCAACGGCGAGATTTTGAATGGCGAGGTAGTGCTCGTTTTTTTCTTCGACGAGGTAGGGGGTGGGCTTCGTTCCATCGGACATCGAGTAGAAAACTTCAGGGAGGAACACGGCCTTCGCACCTGCGGCGGAGGCTTCCGAGAGAAAGCGCGTGATGGTCGCGAGGTTCGCCGTAGGCGAGAGCACCGAGCTTAACTGAACGACTCCAATCTTCATCCATCCCCCATTTTGAATTACCCAAATCTCAGCCCAAGTTATAAGATCAACGGAACATGCTGAAAACAGTTTTCATCAACACGCTGAAAATCCTCGTCGCGGCGTCACTGCTCTATTGGCTCGTGACAAGCGGGAAGCTCGACTTCCGTCACCTGGCCCGGCTCCAGGACCATCCCTTCACGGTCCTCGCCGTGATGGTTCTCAGCGTTGTGAACCTTGGCCTCATCTCGGTGCGCTGGGAAACAATTCTCCGAGCGCGGAGTCAGGTCAAGCTCCCCATCAGTGGGCTCTTTAAGATCACGTGGATCGGTCAGTTTTTTAGCTCGGTCCTTCCCGGGAGCGTGAGCGGAGACCTCGTGAAGATCCTCTACGTTCAGAAGTTCGATAGCTCGTTCTCGAAGCGATTCGTGTTCGCGTCCATCCTCATCGATCGAGTCATGGGACTCTCCGGGCTCATTCTCTTAGTGGGGATGAGTTCACTCGTCTTCGGAGAAAGGATCAGTGAAAACGCCCCCGCCATGATCCCACTCCTGAAGATTAACTCCATCCTCACGGGAGTGGTCGTCCTCGCCTACTCCATTTTCTTTTTCTTTCACGGCGTGATCCGAGCGCTCCTGCGATGGTTTGAGAAAGTGGCCTTTCCCACAGTCTTCCGGAAACTCGGTGAGCTCTGGGACGATCTGGTCATCATCCGGTCGAAGATGGCCTCGGCGGTGGCACTTTCTGTGCTGGTGCAGTTCATCGGAGTGCTCATCTTCTGGTTCCTGATCTACCCCTACGTCGGTGATAAGATGACCTTCGTCCAGGCGCTGGCCTTCATTCCGATCGGTTTCATGACCCTCGCTCTCCCGGTCGCACCCTCGGGCCTGGGTGTGGGCCATGCCATCTTCCAGAAGCTCTTCGAACTCTCCGGGATCCCGAACGGTGCGTCGCTGTTCAACGCCTACTTCGTCGTCGCTCTCGTGGTGAACGTGCTCGGAGTGATTCCCTACCTGACGATGAAAGCAAAGAATCAGGGCTAATTAAAGATGAAGATTTTGGCCGGATCGATGTGCGAGTAGTGCATGGCCTTTGTTTTCAGAGACTCGAGCTGGAGAAGAAAACTTAGCTCTTCGTCGAAGCTGTTGAGCTTCCGGACTTTCTTCGATTGCTTCTTCAGGATCGACTTCACGCCCTGGGGAAGGGTACAAACTCCACGAAGGAGGTAGTTCTCTCCCTTGAACTTTATGACTCGACCACTGAAAACGTCTCCCTCCATGAGGCTGATCGTTGGGTGGTCCTTCTTGAGAACGATCTTTTCGTCGTGAAGAATATCCTTCAGCACGATCTGCTTTCGGAAGCTCGTTCGGTTGAACTCAAAGAGGGAGTGGTTCACGTTCAGGAGCGCCTGAGCGAGCTCTTCTTCGAGCTGGTTATTCCGGATGTACTCCTCGATGACCTTGGATCCGTCTTTCTGCCGGTACTGGAAGATGTACCAGTCGTTAAACGAGTTCATCCGGGACTCGAACTCGTCCTTGTCCTCGTCAAGTTTACCGGTCATGGAAAAGTACTTGTCCTTCGCTTCCTTGAGGTCTGCGAAGAACTGGCCTTGGGTGTATTGACCTAAAACTTTATCGAGATGATCGTGAACGATGTCGAGCATAGTGGATATTCTACTCTTCAGTCTTTAAAACTGCCAAGAAGGCTTCTTGTGGAATTTCAACATTCCCGACCATTTTCATCCGCTTCTTCCCCTCTTTCTGCTTCTCGAGGAGTTTCCGCTTCCGGGACACGTCACCACCGTAGCACTTCGCCAAGACGTTCTTTCGAAGCGCCTTGATGGTTTCGCGAGCGACGACCTTCGAACCGATCGCCGCCTGGATGGCGATGTCGAACTGCTGCCGATCGATGACCTTCATCAACCGGTGAGTGAGGTCCTTACCCTTTTGCTGCGCCGTACTCCGGTGCGTGATCACCGAGAGGGCATCCACCTTGTCTCCGTTGAGTAGGACATCGAGTTTAACCATGTCGGACTCGAGGTACTCGTGGAGTTCGTAGTCCATGGAGGCGTAGCCCTTCGAGAGAGATTTTAGCTGGTCATAGAAGTCGAACATCATCTCGGAAAGGGGAAGGATGTAGATCAGTTGAACCCGGTCTTCCGTGATGTAATTGATCGCCTGCTGCCGGCCTCGGCGGTCCTCGCACAGCTTGATGATCTTCCCGACGTACTCATTGGGAAGATGGATCGAAAGCTTAACCGTGGGCTCGAAGATCGTCTCGATGATGCTCGGGTCCGGAAGCTTCGCTGGATTGTCCACGACGACTGTCTCTCCGGCCGCCGTGCGGACCTCGTAGCTACAGGACGGGGCGGTGGAAATGAGGGCAAGGTTGAACTCGCGCTCGAGCCGGGTTTGAATGATGTCCATGTGGAGAAGACCCAGGAAGCCGCACCGGAAGCCGAAGCCAAGGGCCTGGGAAACCTCGGGCTCGTAGGTGAAGGATGAGTCGTTCAGAGCGAGCTTCTCCAGCGCCTCTTTCAGGATCTCATACTCCTCAGAATCAACCGGGAAAATCCCGCAGAAGACCATCGGCTTGATTTCTTTGTACCCTGCCAGTGAGGGAGTGACATCCTTTCGATCCGAGTGGACGATGGTGTCCCCGACTTTGACGTCCCGGACAGTCTTGATGCCACAGACGATCATCCCCACTTCGCCGGCGCCGAGCTCGGAGACTTCATGGTAGAACGGCTGATGCACGGCGAGTTTTAGGATCTCGTGGTCCATGCCTGAAAATTTAAAGTGAATCTTATCTTTGAGCTTGAGGTTCCCTTCCATCACCCGCGCGAGCACGACCACGCCTCTGTAGGGATCAAACCAAGAGTCGAAGATCAGGGCCTGGAGCGGGCTTGCGACCTTGCCCGTCGGAGGCGGGATCCGTTTCACGATCTCTTCGAGGAGCCCGTCAACACCGATCCCGGACTTGCCGGAGACCAGTGGAGCTTCCGAAGCGTCGAGGCCGATGACGTCTTCGATCTCTTTTTTGACCTTCTCAGGATCGGCGTGGGGAAGGTCGATTTTGTTGATCACGGGAATGATCTCGAGGTTGTTCTCGAGGGCCATGTAAACGTTCGCGAGAGTCTGGGCCTCGATCCCCTGGGACGCATCGACGATCAGGAGGGCCCCTTCGCAGGAGGCAAGCGAGCGAGAGACCTCGTAGGTAAAATCAACGTGTCCGGGAGTATCGATCAGGTTAAAGAAGTAGGTCTTCCCATCCTTCGCTTTGTACTGGAGGCGAACCGTCTGCGCCTTGATGGTGATCCCCCGCTCTTTTTCGAGGTCCATGTTGTCGAGGAGGCGATCGGTCTTCTCCCGGTCCGTAATGGATTTGGTCATCTCAATGATCCGGTCCGCGAGCGTCGACTTGCCGTGGTCAATGTGTGCGATGATGGAGAAATTTCGGATGAGAGAAGTATCCATGGAGTGTTGGGCCTTTCGAGTGTGAGTGCGATCAGCACTATAGCGTATTTTCCT
>JAIYDL010000026.1 GCA_027487515.1 Pseudomonadota bacterium | reverse complement strand
GGCTTCTTCGGCATTTTAGCGGCCGGCTTCTTTTTCGCCATGGTTTTCTCCTCTAAATAATAACAGACGCGTACGCTACGCGAATAAAACAAATTTAATGGACACTCTAGCAAACGGCGCGTCTATTGACGAGGGCTAAATTAATGGATCGCCTTTAATTCGCTCGCTGCAATGACCATCCGCTGGACCTCCGAAGTTCCCTCGTAAATCTCCGTGATTTTAGCGTCTCGGAAGAAGCGCTCCACCGGGTACTCTTTGGTGTATCCATTGCCGCCGCACAGCTGGATCGCCTTGGTGGTCACCCACATGGCACTCTCCGAGGCGAAGAGCTTCGCCTGGGCAGATTCTTTCGAGTACGGAAGTCCCGCGTCTTTGAGGGACGACGCATGATAAATCAAAAGGCGAGAAGCGCCAATTTTCGTGCTCATGTCGGCGAGCATGAACTGGATTCCCTGGAGGTCGGAAAGAGGCGCCCCAAACTGGACTCGCTGCTTGGTATAGCGAATCGCGTAATCGAAAGCTCCCTGCGCGATCCCGAGCGCCTGGGAAGCAATCCCGATGCGGCCGCCGTCGAGCGTCGCCATGGCCACGCGGAACCCCTTCTCTGCGTCCCCGAGAAGCGCATCTTTTGGCACTTTCACTTTATCGAAGGCAAGCTGGCAGGTGCTTGAGCCCCGAATCCCGAGCTTGTCCTCTTCTTTGATGATCGAAAATCCTGGGGTGGTGGTTTCGACGATGAAGGCCGAGATCCCTTTGTAGTCGGGAGTCTTCTTCGTCTTGGCAAAGACGATGCATACGCCCGCTTCCTTCCCGTTCGTGATCCAGTTCTTGACGCCATTGATCTCCCAGTGGTCCCCTTTGTCTTCGGCGAAGGTCGTGAGAGACCCCGCGTCGGAACCAGCGTTGGGTTCGGAGAGACAAAAGCAACCGATCCATTCGCCCGAGGCCATCTTCGGAAGGTACTTTTTCTTCTGCGCCTCGGTCCCGAAGTTGAGGATGGGCCAGATGCCAAGGGACGTGTGCGCAGACACGAACACCCCCGTGGACGCGCAGTTCCTTGAGATCTCCTCCACGATGAGAGCGTAGGAGAGGTAATCCATCCCAGCTCCTCCGTACTCCTCCGGAACGTAAGACCCGAGGAATCCATTCTCTGAGAGTTGAGTGATCATCTCCTTGGGCATGTGGCCTTCGTGGTCGATCTTCTGCGCGAGTGGTGCCACGGCGGAGTCTGAGAACTTTTTCACAATGTCACGGATTTCTTTGTACTGTTCGTCGAGCATCATAGCTAGGTATCCTTTATTATTGCCTAAAATTTGGTTTCCGCTTTTCTAAGAACGCATCGGTCCCTTCCACCATTTCTGGCGTCTGGAAGAGGTTCCCGAATTCCTCGCGCTCGAGAGTGAGCCCGAGGTCGACGAGCTCCTCGCGCGAGGTTCGAAGAGCGTGCTTGGCGCGAGCGATCGCCGACGGCGAGTTCTGCGAGGCGAGGCCCAGCCACTTGCGGCACCCTTCCATCAAACCCGTCTTAGTGGGATAGCTCTCGAGCACGATCCCCAACCTCTGGGCTTCGTCGCAGCTCACGCTCCGTCCGGAGAAGAGCAACTCCCGGGCCCGGTGAAGGCCTACGGCCCGCTCCAGTCTCACGGTCCCACCGAAGCCTGGAATGAGCCCGAGCTTGACCTCCGGGAGGCCAAAGACAGCATTGGCCGAGGCGAAGATGAAGTCGCAGCTGAGCGCGATTTCGAATCCCCCTCCGAGGGCAAATCCGTTCACGGCCGCGATGGTCGGAAACGGAAGGGCTTCAAAGAGCAGGGTCACCTGCTGACCCAGTTCAGAAAAGGCACTCGCCTCTCCAACGGTCATGGGCCGCATTTGCGCGATGTCCGCCCCCGCGATGAAGGCCTTATCGCCTTCGCCGGTGACGATGAGACCTTGGTAATCGTACATCCCAATGTCCGTGAGGCACTGCTTTAATTCTCTGAGCACCTGGATGTTCAGGGCATTGAGCTTGGTCGGTCGGTTGACCTTCAGAACTCCGATGCCGTCTTCGTTCTCAAACGAGAGCGTTTCGAAGTTACTTTTCATAGGTGTAGAACCCTCTTCCGTTCTTGCGCCCAAACCGGCCGGCGGCGACGTATTGCTTGAGCAGCGGGCAGGGCCGGTATTTGGTATCGCCGAGGCCCTCGTGAAGCACGTTCATGATGGCGAGGCAGGTATCAAGGCCGATGAAGTCGGCAAGTTCCAGAGGCCCCATGGGCTGATTGGTCCCAAGCTTCATGGCAGAGTCGATGTCTTTCACCTCGGCGACGCCCTCGAAGAGGGCGTACACGGCTTCATTGATCATGGGCATGAGGATTCGGTTCACGGCGAAGCCCGGATAATCCTTGGCGCGGACGAAAACTTTTCCCATCCTTTCAGCGGTAGCAGCGACGGTGTTAAAGGTCTCGTCTGAAGTCTCGAGACCCCGAATTCCCTCGACGAGTTTCATCACGGGCACTGGGTTCATGAAGTGCATCCCGGCCACGAGCTCGGGCCGCTTGGTGACGGCAGCGATTTCGGTGATAGAGATGGAGGATGTGTTGGACGCGAGAATCGCCCCGGGCTTCACGACCTCGTCGAGCTTCCGGAAGATCTCGAACTTGAGCTCTTTTCTTTCGGTGGCCGCCTCGATGACTAGATCACAGGCCTTGAGCTGGCCAAGATCGAGAGTGGTCTTAATGCGACCCAACGCCGTCGCAGCATCCACCGAGGTCCACTTTCCTTTCTCCGCACCTTTATCTAACTGCGTCTTAATAAAATTAAATCCGAATTCGAGAGAGTTATTAAATGCGTCATAAAGAACCACATCAAAACCGCTCTGCGCAGCGACTTGAGCAATGCCGCGACCCATTTGACCTGCACCAACGATTCCAATAGCTTGAATGTTTTTCATCGGGAGTATTCCTTATAAAATGAAGGTTTAGCCGTGAAAAATTACCAAAGCGCGATGGCTTTGCCAAAGACCTTTATTGTTTCACTATTGCCATGGAGGTAATGTTTAGATTATAACATCGCAATATTTCTGAAAGGACCTGTTCACACTTAGGAGAACCATCGTGGCGAATCACAAATCATCTGAAAAAAGAGCTAAACAAGAAAAGAAGCGCCGGATGGCGAATAAAATGAAGACGGCCGCTAGCAGAACAGCCGTGAAGGCCCTGCGCGAAGCCGCCGCTAAAGGTGACGTTTCTACTGCCAGAACTCTCCTCGTCAAAGCCCAGTCTCTGATCGCGAAACTCGCGAAGTCTCCGGCCATGAAAAAGCAAACTGCAGCTCGTAAGACTTCCCGCCTCACGAAGCTCGTTGCCAGCATCAACAAATAGTTTGCCATAGGCACTTGATTTCATCAAAATTGGACCCAAAGTAGTAATGTACTTTGGGTTTTTTTTTGACCATCAGGAGTCTTCCATGAAGTCAGTCACAGTTCTCTTATTCTCATGTTTTTTTCTCGTCTCTTGCGGCCTTCAGTCCATCCCTCAAGCGAACAACGCTGTGGAAGGGGCGTGGGCAGAAGTTCAGAACCAATACAAGCGGCGCTCCGACCTCATCCCGAATCTTGTCCAGACCGTTAAAGGTTACGCGAGCCACGAAAAAGATACCCTCGAGGCCGTGGTCTCGGCCCGGGCCAAGGCTACGGCGATCACCATCGATCCGACGAAGCTCACTCCGGAGAAACTCCAGGAGTTCCAATCGGCCCAGTCTGGGGTTTCCCAGGCCTTGGGTCGACTCATGGTCGTCTCTGAGCGCTACCCCGACCTGAAGGCCAACACGAACTTCCAGGGGCTCCAAGCCCAGCTCGAGGGCACAGAAAATAGAATCGCCATCGCGCGCCGGAGATTCATCGAAACCGTTCAAGAGTTCAACAATCTCGTGACCGTTTTCCCGACGAGCCTCACGAACTCTCTGATCCATCACTTCGAGAAGAAACCGCAGTTCACGGCGACCGAAGCCGAGCAGAAGACACCGGAAGTTAAATTCTAGTGCGCTTCCTCGCGGGTCCCCTGCTTTTCCTAGCGCTCGCTCTGAGTTCCTCATGGCTTCGTGCCGAGGAACTCAAGCTTCCTGCGCTCACCTCCCCGGTGATGGATCTCGGAAACTTCCTTTCCGATGCGGAAGAAGCTGACCTTTCTAAAATGGCCTACGAGCTTAACACCCACAACGGGCCCCAGGTGACGATCCTCACCGTTCCGGACCTCCAGGGCTTAGAGATCGAGGACTTCTCTATCCGAGTGGCCGAGAAGTGGCAGCTCGGCACCAAGGAAAAAGATAACGGCCTTTTGGTCATCCTCTCACGGGCCGAGCGGAAGGTTCGGATCGAAGTTGGAAACGGCATCGAAGGTGAGATCACCGACTACGATGCAACCCTCTACACTCGAGACATCTTCCCGCGCCTCTTCCGACAGGGCCGATTCCATGAGGCCTTCCGAACCTTCCTCGAAGAGGTGGCGAAGAAATTTAACATCACTGCGACGGAAGCGCCGGCGGGCTACGTCCGCCGAGCGGCCCCGAGGACTCGGATCGCTGGCGGTGAGTTCATCATCATGGCGATCCTTGGGATCCTGGCGTTCGGCGGAACCGTGTTCCGCCGAAGACCACTCGTTCGCGGGCTCTTCACGGGTGCCGGATTCACGGGAGTGTCACTCCTTCTCGGCCTTCCCATCATCCTCTTGCTGGCGGTCTTCGTCGTGGGCCTGGCCCTCGGACTCATGGGCATCGGAAACTTCCTCACGGCCATCGCCATGAGTGGCGGGGGTCGCGGCGGAGGTTACGGCGGCGGCGGGGGCGGTGGCTGGAGTGGCGGCGGCGGCGGCTTTTCGGGCGGCGGCTCATCAGGGAGCTGGTAATGAAGACCTTCATCACTCAAGAAGATACGAAACTCATCGAAGATCGCTTGAAGGCATTCGAGGCCAACACCGGTTGCGAGCTTCTCCTCGTGCTCGCTCGGTCTTCTGATCTTTACCCAGCCGCGAGCTGGCGCTTCGGAGTTCTCGCAGGCACCGCCCTCACCTTCATCCTGGGCCTCTTCTTTGACCTTCACCTGGGCCATCTCTGGCCCTTGGTGACCCTAGTCCTCAGCCTGGCGATGGTGTGGGTTGGTCACTTCGAGGGCCCGAAGAGGCTCGCGCTGAGCGAACTAGAGACCGAACGTGAGACGGCCGAGAAGGCCATCGAATGCTTCCACACACTCGGGACTTCGCGGGTGAGCCACAAGCTAACGGCGATGATCATGGTCTCTGTGCTCGAACGGAAGATCACAGTCCTCGTCGATGAAAAACTTAAACTAAAAATCACCCAAGGAGAGCTCAACGAGCTCATCGACATCATGCGGGGCCATTTCCGGGCCGGCCGAATGGACCTCGGATTCACGAAAAGCATCGAGAGCCTCGAAGCGAAAATCTTAAAGGACTTCGAAGGCCGCGTGAGTGGAGTGACCCCGGGTGAGCTGAGTGATAAGATCCACTTCCTGTGAGAGAGAACCATGATTAGCCGTTACGACATCCAAGACGTGAGCCGCCTCTGGACCGAGGAAGGCAAGTTCAAATACTACCTCACCGTCGAGCTCGCGCACCTTGAAACGCTCGAGGAGGATGGCCTCGTCCCTCGCGGAACGGCGAAGAAACTCTCGCGGGCGACGATCAACCCGACTCGGATCGAAGAAATCGAGCGCGTCACCAACCACGACGTCATCGCCTTTTGCACGAGTGTCACCGAGCAATTCCCGCCCGAAGATGGGCGCTTTTTTCATTTCGGAATCACCTCCTCCGATGTGATCGACACCGCTCACGCGCTCTTGATCAAAGACAGCATGAAGCTCGTGGAGGCCGATCTCAGGGCCCTCGCAGCGGCCCTCCGGGTCCGGGCCGAAGAGACGTCAAATCTTCTCTGCATCGGTCGCAGTCACGGAATCAGCGCCGAGGCGATGGTCTTCGGGCAAAAGTTTTTGTCCGCCAGCGCTGAGCTCGCGCGTCGCCTCAGCGACTGGCAAGCCGCCGGCGAAGCGATCACGGGCCAGCTGTCCGGGGCAGTCGGAAACTACACCGTCGTCACTCCAGAACAAGAGGAGCGCACGCTGCGCCGGTTAGGCTTAAGTGTCGAAGCCGTCTCCTCCCAAGTCGTGCCGCGGGACCACTACGCGAAGATCATCTCCATCGGTGCCCTCATCGGCTCGGCCCTCGAACGCCTGGCGGTCGAACTGCGCCTCCTGCAGCACTCCGATATCGATGAAGTGCGAGAAGGGTTCTCCAGGGGCCAGAAAGGTTCTTCCACGATGCCGCACAAGAAGAACCCCATCTCCTCCGAGAACATCACAGGGATGGCGCGCCTCCTGCGCTCACACGTGATCCCTGCGCTGGAAAACTGCGCGCTCTGGCACGAACGGGACATCTCGCACTCGAGCGTGGAACGCTTGCTGCTCCCGGATCATTTCGGACTCCTCGTGTACTCCCTGCGACGGATGAAAACGGTCGTGGATAACTTAGTCGTCGACCGAGCGCGGATCGAAGCGAAGGTCGAGGCCAATGAGAAAATCTATTCGAGCTACGTGCTTCACAAGTTGATCGAAGGAAATCCTTCGACGAAGCGCGAGGATCTCTACGAAGCGGTCCAAGCGGCGTTCTTCAGGTCGAAGACGAAGGAAGAGCTGCGGGAGAACCTGGGAGCGGAACTCAGTGCTCGGGGTCTTCGCCACGAAGCGAGAGACTGGGTGAACTTCGAAAACCTCCGTGCTCACTACCAGTCTCAGTTCAAAAAAATCCTCAGCCGAGTTTAAGACCAGTCCCGGCGGTCACGCGGCCAAGGACGAGAGGCTCTTCGCCCATGAGTTCCAGCTCCCGGAGGAGAAGATCCGGTGCTCCGCAGGCAATGACCAGGCCGATTCCCATGTTAAAGGTTTCGAACAAGCTCTCGAGAGAAAGCTTTGAGCGCTCGACGATGGTGTTCATCGCTCGCGTGCGATGTTCCGGGCCCGGAAGGGTCGTGAGTTCATACCTCAGGGCCTCGTTCATGCGGGGAATATTGTGGAACCCGCCCCCCGTGATGTGAGCGATCCCATGTACGTTCTGCCGCTGAGTCCGAAGGAGCCGCTGCACTTGGTTGACGTAGAGGCGCGTCGGAACGAGGAGCTCCCGCTTGAGCTCAGTTTCATGGTCCGAAACGAGCTTGCGCACTAGTGAGTACCCGTTCGAGTGGAACCCTGAAGACCGGAGTCCGACCAAGGTGTCTCCGACTTGGACTTTGTCCGGGCCAAGCCAGGCCTCCCGGGACACTTCCCCCACGCAGAACCCTGCGAGGTCATAGACACCATCCTCGTAGACTCCTGGCATCTCCGCCGTCTCACCGCCGATGAGAGCGCACTTCACCTCTTTGCACGCGCGGGCGATCCCCTCGACGAGCCCTGCGTGGACCTCTAAGTCGAGCTTCCCCGTGGCGAGGTAATCCAGAAAGAACAAGGGTCTTGCTCCGGTGCAGACGACGTCGTTCACGCACATCCCCACCAGATCCTGGCCAATCGTATCGTGGATCCCAAGCTCCTGGGCCAGTTTGACTTTCGTCCCGACGCCGTCGGTCCCGGCCGCTAAGTAGCGGTCTTCGTCGATCTCGTAGAGGGCCGCGAAGCCGCCCACTCCACTCTTCACACTCTCCGTGTAGGTGTCTTTGATGAAGGCCTTGATCTTTTCGACGAAGAGATCACCCTTCTCGACGTCCACACCTGCTGCTTTATAATCCATAGAATTTTCCTAGTGCCGGAAGTGGCGCTCGCCCGTGAGGGCCATCGCGATGTTGTGTTCATTGCAAGCGGCGATGACTTCCGCATCCTTGATCGAGCCCCCCGGTTGTACGACGTGGTCGATCCCCCACGCCTTCGCTGCTTCGATCGAGTCTCTGAAGGGGAAGAAGGCGTCGGAGACAAGCACGGCGCCGGTCGGGTCGATGTTGCGTGCGCGCAGGCGCGGCCCCAGAAGAAGCGACAGGCACTCGAGCCGGTTGGGCTGCCCAACTCCAGCGGCGAGGATGGAGAAGGCGCCGTCGCGCGCGTCGACCAAGAGGAGACAATTGGACTTTAGGTACTTTCCGACGGCCAGGCCGAAGCGAACCACCGCCGTCTTCTCCTCGGTGAATTTTCTCTGCGTGGGCACCGTGAGCGCTGTGCTGAGGTTCTCGTCTTCCGTCTGCCAGAGGACGCCCCCGTTGATGGAGCGAACGATCCACTCAGACGCACCTCTCGGTTTCAGCGGAACTTGTACCAACCGAACGTTCTTCTTCGTCGCAAACGCGGCGCGAGCGGCGTCGCTGTACGCGGGTGCGAGCACCACCTCGATGAAGTTCTTCGAAAGCCATTCCGCGGCTTCGGCACTGACTTCTCTGGAGAAGGCGATGATTCCCCCGAAGGCGCTGGTTGCGTCACACGCCCAGGCGGTGGTTAAAGCGGTGAGCTGATCTTTCGCGCTCGCAACGCCACAGGGAATCCCGTGCTTCACGATCACACAGTGCTGATGGGCCGGAAACTCTGCCGCGAGCTCAGACGCACATTTAAAAGCTTGATCTGCGTCGAGGTAATTGTTGTAGGAAATCTCTTTCCCCTGGAGGACCGGCGCCTCCGCGAGGGATGCGGTTCCTCGCTGATTCGGAAGGATGAAGAGCTTGGCCTCTTGGTGGGGATTTTCCCCGTAGCGGAGGGGCTTGGTCTCCGAAGAAAACACGTCCGGGAAGGGAGCTCCGAACTCCTGCCCGAGTCGAGTCGCGATGGCGAGGTCGTACTGAGCGGTGAGTGCGAACGCCTTGAGGGCGAGCTCGCGGCGAAGCTCGAGGGAGACTCCGGTTCCATCGAGCGCCTCCCCGAGGCGACCGTAGTCTGACGGGTCCGTGACGACCGTGACCCAGGCCATGTTCTTCGCGGCAGCACGGATCATGCCCGGGCCTCCGACGTCGATGTTCTCGATGAGATCTTCCACCGCAGCGTTGGCCTGCGCCGCCACTTTCTTGAACGGGTAAAGGTTACAGATGACCAGATCAATCGGGTGGATCTGAAGTTCTCGGGCCTCGCGCAGATCCTGAGCGTGATTTCGGCGGAACAAAAGGGCCGAGCTCACCTGAAAAGAGATGCTCTTCATCCGGCCTCCGAAAGCTTCAGGGTTTCCCGTCACGGCCTGGATCGGAGTGACTGCGACGCCCAGGGTCCGGAGGTAGTCCGCCGTGCCTCCGGTGGAGATGACTTCAATGTTGTTTCGTAAGAGCACCGGCACCAGGCCATCGAGCATGGCCTTGTCCGAAACACTGACGAGGGCCCGTTTGGGTTTCAGGGTGTTCATCATTTTATCCTTTAGGCTAAACCGTTAATGAAGAGACGAGTGACTTTCGCGGCATTCTCCTCGGCTCCGTCTTTAAACGGATGGAGGAAACTGAAACAGGCGACCTCCGGGTGCGGCATGAGGCCTAGCACATTCCCAGACCGGTCTGTCACACCGGCCATACGGTCCTTCGATCCGTTGACGTTCTCCTCGTAAGAGAGCACTGGATTGAGCTCGCCCCGAGCGACGATCCGGCCCTCGCGGTGGCGGATCGGTAAGAAGAGGTCCCCGGTGAGGTTCTGGAACCATGGGGATCGGTTGTCTGTGACCGAAAGCTTGGTCCATTTATCGATGAAGGTCCGGTGATCGTTTTCGGCCAGCGTGAAGCTGCGCTCTCCGTCGTCGAAGACGCCGAGCTGAGCGAGGACCTGGAAGCCGTTGCAGATCCCGATGATGCGGCCATCCCGGGCACGAAAATCGGCGAGAGCACTCGAAAGGACTTCGCGCATTTTCTCCGCCAGAATTTTCCCAGACCGGATCTCGTCGCCGAAGCTAAAGCCACCCGGAAGAGCGAGGAGGTCGTAACTGCGAAGCATCGAGGGTTGAGACAAAAGGAGGTTGACGTGGACCTTGGTCACGCTGGCCCCCTGCCGAGAAAACGCAAGAGCGAGTTCGTTCTCACTGTTGATACCGTCCCCCGTGAGGACAAGGACTTTTCTCATACATGCCTCCAAGCACGGGAGAGCTCCCGCACGTCTAGTTTCGCAGCATCGACTCCAATGATCGCCGACCGATCGGCCGTCCCCATGAGTTCGAGTTCATCGGCCGAGAACAGTGCCTCGAAGGCGGCCCGATGCTCGGGCCTCACGGCCGCGACGAAATGGCCCGGGAGCTCCGAGTAAAGAAACGCTGTCCGATCCACACCGCTCTTGAGTTTAAGCGTGAGCCCCAGGTCTTCGAGCATCAAGGTTTCGGTGAGGGCCGGGAGAAAGCCACCCTCAGAAACATCGTGCAAGCATGAAACGAGGTTGGCACACACCGCTTGATGAACCTTGTCATACCGGCGACGGATTCCGCTCCAGTCAAAGTCCCGGCGGTTGTTCCGCTCGAGGTTCGTGAGGCCATGGAGGAAGTGTCCGAAGTACCGGTCATAGGTCTGGGCCCCGATCCGGTAGACAAGCTCCCCGGCGTGAACCTGAGAGCGCGGCACGCTTCGGACATCGGGGACGTGCCCGAGAGCAGTCACGAGGAGCGTCGGAAGGACACTGATCTTCACGCGGTCTCCGTGGTAGTCATTCTTCATGCTATCTTTCCCGCTCACGAGCGGCATCGAGTAGCACTCGATCATTTCCCGAAGGCCAAGGCAGGTGCGGACGAGCTGGGCGAGCTTGAACTCGGCGTCTGAGTTCTTGGGAGACGGCGTCGGATCTGGCCAGCAGAAGTTATCCACCAGAGCAATCTTGTCCGGGTCAGTTCCGTGACACAGAAGATTTCGCACGGCTTCGTCGACGGCCATCTTGGCCATGAGGTAGGTGTCGTCGATGGAGAAATGCGGCGCAAGCCCGCTCGCCACCGAGAAGCCATCTGTGCCGTCAAGCCCGTAGGCCCCGTACCAAAGGACGCCGGCATCGTTCGGGGCGGAGTTGCGGAGACCCTCGAGAGGCTTCACCACGGTCGCGCCTTGCACTTCGTGGTCGTACTGGCGGATCCACTTTTCTTTGGAAGAAAGCGTCGGGTGCCGCATGAGTTCCAGCATCAGTTTTGCGTGATCATCGAGAGCGATATTTTTCGAAGGGGTCTTCTTCCAGGAGGCGTAAGAGCCCTGGAAACTGGCCTTGAGCTTAAGCTTCGGAAGACCCCCATGGAGGAAATCTAGGTCAAGGTCACACACCTGACGGCCATGGAAGTTGCACACGAACTTTCCGTCGCCGGTGAACTCTCCGACGGCGGTGACTGCGACCGTGTAGGTCCGAGCGAGGTCTCTTAGGGCCTCCCAGTTCTCCCGCGGAACCGAGAGCGTCATCCGCTCCTGAGATTCAGACACGAGGATCTGCCACGGGTGAAGCCCCGGGTACTTCAGCGGAACGGTCTCTAGGTTTACCACCGCACCGTTGGTCAGGGATGCCATCTCTCCAACTGAGGAGGAGAGGCCGCCGGCACCATTATCTGTTAACGAATTGTAAAGCAGGCGATCCCGTGCCTCAAGGAGGAAGTCGAGCATCCGCTTCTGAGAGAACGGGTCTCCAATCTGCACCATCCCGATGGTCGTCGATTTATCCATCACCAGAGAGCTTGCGGTGGCGCCGTGGATGCCGTCGATGCCCACGGCCCCGCCGACCATGACGATGAGGTCTCCAGCGCGCTGGCCTTTCACGGTGGCACTGCGGCCTTTGATCTGGGGCGGAATGATGCCCACGGTACCACAGTAAACGAGGGGCTTTCCGGAGTAGGACTCGTGAAAATAAATGGCACCGTTGACCGTTGGAATTCCGCTTTTGTTGCCACCGTCCTGAACTCCGTGGTGGATCCCCGCGAGGATTTTAGTTGGATGCAGGAGGGCCGACGGAAGCTCTGCTTCGTCCGGCATCCCGACACAGAAGACATCGGTGTTTGCGACGGGCCTGGCACCGAGGCCCGTGCCCATGATGTCTCGATTGACGCCGAGGATTCCCGTCAACGCTCCACCATAGGGATCGAGTGCGGAGGGTGAGTTATGCGTCTCGACCTTCACACAGAGATCCATTCCTTCCCGGAACCGAACGACTCCGGCGTTGTCGTCGAAAAGAGAGATCGCCCAGGGCTTGTTCAGCTTGTACGTCGGCGCCTTGATGAATTCTTTGAAGAGGCTTCCGATCTTCAGGCGCTGCCCCTCATCCTGGTAGTCGATCTCGGCGTTGAAAATTTTGTGCTTACAGTGCTCGGACCAAGTCTGTGCGAGCATCTCGAGCTCCACGTCGGTGGGATTCCGGCCGAGGGTCTGGAAGTATTCCTGGATGGTCAGGAGTTCTTCTTTCGAGAGTGCCCAGCAGTTGTCGAGAGAGAGGCCCACGAGCGTCTCCGGATCGGCCTTGAGAAACTCATAGGCGGCCACCGTCGGTTTCCCGCCGAGGACAAGAGAGAAATCGAGCCGCGGGAGTTTCTCAAAGTCTTCCGGGCCTTTGAGCACGACGAGGTTCTGGATCAGGGGGTTATGCTCGGCGTGGGGCGTGAGGATCCCTGAGTGAGCTTCGAGGGAGACGTTTTGCATGAACGGCAGGGAGCTCACGAGTTCGCGGAAACTGCTGGCCGGGTTATCGGTGACGCCGGGCCGAAAGTGAATGGCATGCAGCGGGAGCCGAGCAGCATAAGATTTAAAGAAAAAATGAGAATCGTTGATGAACACTTGCTGATCGATGCTGTCGCCGATCTTCGCGCGGACCTCATCGAGCTGAGCGACCGAGAGCTCGAGTGAGGAGTCGAGCCAGTAGACCTGGGACTCGAGTTGGTCGGGAGTGCAGATGGTGAATTGGTACCTGTTCATGAGATGATCCAGTTTGTTGAAAATCTGAGGATAGAGAGTCCATTCGAGGGCCTTGCCTCGGGTGATAAAATCGTGGAGCGAATCCCCGGGGAGTCGAGGGAACGGGGCCCGCAGAAGGACGGCGCCCGTATCCATGCCGGAGTCCACAAGATGGATCGTCACGCCTGATTCCGCGACGCCGTCCGCGAAGGCCCGCTCATAGGCATGAAGCCCAGGATAGGCCGGAAGAAGTGAAGGATGGATGTTGATGATCCGGTTGGGAAAGGCCCTGAGGAGCACAGGCCCGATGAGTCGCATGTAGCCCGCGAGAAGGATCCACTCGACCCCGGCGTCTGCGAGGTGCGCGACGATCTCCTGCTCGAACTCTGCCTTCGTTCGTCCCTTCGCGCTCACCTGATGGACGGGAATGAAGGGGAAGCGGTCCTGAAGGAGACCCGGCAGTGGGGAGGCAGGGTTATCGACGATGACGGCGGCCACGACGATGTCGCTCCGGCGTCGAGAGGCCTCGATCAGATTGATGGCATTGGTCCCAGCACCAGAGGCGAAGATGGCGATGTTTTTCATAGGCTCCGCCCGATGTCACGACGGAAGTGTTCTCCCTCGAATTCCCCGCTCGGGAGGAGCGCGTAGCAGTCTCGGATCGCCTCGGCAGCGGTGGGTGCCCAGGCGGTGAAGCCGAGGACTCTTCCCCCGTTGGTCACGAGGCCCTGCGGCGTCCGCTTCACGCCCGCAAAGAAGAGCTTCCCGGAGGCAGACTCCGACTGACGAAGAGTGATTAACTGCCCGGCCTCGATCGGCGCACCGAAGACGCCGGGGTAGCCCCGGGCGGCCTTGACGACGTGAACGGCAGCGGCGGAGCGGATGGTGAGTTCCGGTGTCACGTCTTGCGTTGAGAAGCGGCGGAGAAAATCTGAAAGATCCCCCTCCAAAAGAGGCAGGATGACCTGGGTTTCTGGATCCCCGAAGCGCACGTTGTACTCGAGGAGATTCGTCCCCTCTGGCCCCACCATCAGCCCGAGGAAGAGCACACCTTTAAATGGTGTGCCTCGCTTGAGCATGAGGTCGAGCGTCGGCCTCACGAACCGGTCACCGATGTCTCGGATGAATTCCCCGGTCGCCCAAGGAACGGGTGCGATGGCCCCCATCCCTCCAGTGTTCGGGCCTTGGTCGGCGTCGAACACTCGCTTGTGATCTTGCGCAGAACCGAGGTAGGTGAAAGCACCGTGGGAGCAGGCGAAAAACATTGAAACTTCTTTACCCGAGACGCCCTCCTCTACCAGCACGCCGTCTTCCATTCCTGGTTGAGGGCTTTGCCCGAGCTTCAGGAGAACTTCACTCGCCTCAGCGGCCGATTCACAGACAAAGACCCCTTTCCCGAGGGATGGTCCCGAGATCTTGATCACGGGTTTCCGAAATTCTTTAAGTACCCCGTTCACTGCATCCAGACCTCGGGCCATGGCATCCGAAAGATCGCGGAACGGAGACGTGGGAACGCCGGCCTCTTGCATCAGCGTTTTGGCGAAGAGCTTCGAGCGCTCAAGAGAAGCGGCCCTGGCCCCAGGGCCAAAGCACGGCACGCCGAGCCCCTGGCACCAGTCGGCCACACCCTGGTAGAGGAATTTCTCGGCCCCGGGAACCACGAGGTCAATCCCCTCCTCCGCGATGAGCGAGGAGAAGGTCGCGCGATCGAAGGGCCGGTCGACGAGGCCAAGCTTCGGACCACTCATCCCGTCGTTTCCGGGCCAGACGAGGACCTTGGAACTTGAGCTGTCCCGCGAGAGCCGCCAGGCGATGGCATGCTCGCGGCCCCCAGATCCCAGGATCAGGATCTTCATAGGAAGCTCCCGAGACGAGTGACGACACGAGAGAGTGCTTCATCAGCCCCGGCTTCGCCCGCGACGAGATTCGCGAGGGTCACATACATCTCTTCGACTGTTTTTTTAAATTCACTGGGAAGCGGCGGCGGGGGGGCGATGTGATCTTTGAACCCTACCCCGTGCTGCTCCTTCACCGCATCTAGTAACTGGTACCACTCCGTACGGCGGTAGTACTGACGGATGAGCTCTTTCGAGAGCTGCGCGCCTCCACGGGTGAGACGGAGTTCATCCGGGCCAATCGAATCCACGAGGACGATCTCACGCCGCTCGTCTAAGGCCAGCTCAATTTTCCCATCCCAGAGTTCGATGTCCTGGCCTCGGAAAATCTCCTGGAGTGTCAAAGCGATGGTCGTCGTGAGGGAAAGGAGCGACGACCACTCCCGGTCACTGAGTCCAGAGAGTTCCCGGGCCTCGGGATGGGTGAGGGGCCGGTCGAAGCGCTCGAGCTTCGTCGTAAACTCGATCACGGGTGAGGAAAAGAACTCGAGCTCTTGATACTCCCGGTCCAGGCCGGCGGCCTGCCAGTCGGCTAAATTTTTCATCCGCTTGGCGAGCGAAGAGCCTCGGGCGTAGCCCAACCGAAAAATCACCTCTAGGGGAAGGAAGACGTTGGTCCGCTCCGCAAGAGAAGAGCCATCGCGGACGACCGAGAACGGTCGCACCAGGATCTCATTGGGTGCAGCGTGGTCCTCGATCAGGTGGTGCCGGACTCCGGCGGCGGCGAGCTTGCGGTAGATGGCCTTCGTGAACGTCGCCAGGGCTTCGCCCTTCCGCTCTAGGTGATCCGGCATCTCTCCCCAGTCGAACACGGAGAAGCGATCCGAGAAGCGAAAACGGTACCGGTCAGCGTCGCGGTAGACGTCTTTCGTGGAGCCGCGGTGAACGAGCTCAAGAGACATGATGAACCTCTCTTACGGGATACGGGTATTCAGAGTTAAGGCAAGACCGGCAGAACCCAACTTCTCCGAGGGCGTCGTGGAGATTGGAAATGTCATTGTAGTAAACTCGGGCGACCCCGAGGTAAGCCTCAAGCTCGGTGCGGGACCGCGAGGAGGCCACGAGTTCGCCGCTCGTCGGGAAGTCGATGCCGTAGTAGCAAGGCGAGACGATGGGGGGACAGGTGCTGGCGAGGTAAACTTTCTTGGCACCGTGTTCTTTGAGAAGGTTTACGATCTTCTGAGAAGTGGTGCCTCGGACGATCGAATCGTCCACGAGAAGGACGGTCTTCCCTTCGACCTGCTCGCGGATGACATTGAACTTAAGGTTCACCGTCATCTTCCGGCGGTCCTGCCCGTTTTGGATGAAGCTTCGCTGAACGTAGCGATTCTTGATGAGAACTTCCCGGTACGGTAAGCCGATCGCTTCGCTCAGAGCAATGGCGCTGGCACGGGAAGTGTCCGGGACCGGAACGACGATGTCGATGTCCTTCGCCTCGGGATCGAGCCGGACCTTCGTGGCAAGTTCTCGGCCAAGGTTCAGGCGCGTCTCGTAGACGCTGCGGCCTTCGATGGTGCTCTCAGCGCCGGCGAAGTAGATCCACTCGAACATGCAGGGGAGTTTTTCTTCCTTCGTCAGATTCTTCTTCAAGAGGGTCCCGTCGGGACGGACGAGGATGAGTTCCCCCGCCGCGACCTCACCGATGGTCTGGTACCCGAGGAAGTTGAGCACGGAGGTCTCGGATGCAAAGCAGTGGCTGAGTGTGCGGTCTTCGTTGCGCTTGACTCCGTAGACCAGGGGCCTGATGCCGAACCGATCCCGGAAGGCCATCAGGCCTTCTCCACCGATCGTCGCGACGACAGAAAACCCGCCTTCAGCGGTGCGAAGGATCTCCTTCACGGCCGAGGTGAGCTTGTCGAAGAAAGCCCCCTCCGAGGCCTGCGAGAGTTCCCGAGTGAGGAGGTGGAGCAGGACCTCGAGGTCATTGTCGCTCGTAAAAAAGTGGCCCTGGGTCGTGAGGTCGCGCTTGAGCTCATGGTAGTTGGAGAGGTTTCCATTGTGGGCCATGGCGACCGTGTAGGGATAGCTCACCATCATGGGCTGGAGATCGGACTCCCGGATCTCCCCGATGGTGGAATACCGGGTGTGTCCGATGGCAATGTCTCCGGTGAGCTTGGCCAGCTCCTTGATACCGAAGACTTCCGAGACCTGACCCAGGTCCTTGTGGGTCATGAACCGGGCCGTGCGTGGGTCGTGAGAGGTGATGCCCGCTGAGTCCTGTCCCCGGTGCTGAAGGATCAAAAGCGCCTGATGAACTTTAGAACTGGCATCTTTAGAACCAGTAATGCCAACGATCCCACACATACATTTCTCCTCGATGGTGACAGCATAGAAAAAACGAAATTATTTGCCAATCAGATAAATAAGAACTACTAATATTACCCATTAGCCGCACTAATGAGACGTGCCCTAACAAAAAGACTATGACCAGTGGCGTGACAACAGGTAAGATTGGTATCATTGGTGACGGACAACTGGCCCTCATGCTGGCAGAGTCTCTTCACCACATGGGGAAGGAATTCCTCTGCCTGGGTTCGGGAACTCAGTCCCCTGTTCGGACCTTTTTTCCTCTCGCCGTCACCACAGATCAGGAGCGCTTTCGCAGTGAGTGTTCCGTGTTCACGTTGGAAAACGAATTCCACACGACAGCACAGCTCGAAGATCTCCTCGGTCCCAAAGCAAGGTTCCTCTTTCCTGATTTAAAAAGCTATTCTCATTTCGCTGATAAGATCTCTCAGAGGACGCTGTACGAAAACCTCGGGATCCCCTCACCGCGCTGGATGGCGATCCGGAACGATCAGGATCTCCTGGAACTCAAAGGATGGTCGTTCCCCTACGTCATCAAAGCGAGCCAGGGAGGCTACGACGGCAAGGGAGTCCGGGTCGTGGGCAGCGATGCGGAGCTGGCGCGAGTCCTGAATGACTTCCGCTACTTCCAAGGCGCACACCTCCTGGCGGAAGAAAAAGTCGAGATCGTCCGTGAAGTGGCCCAGGGATTCCTCCGAGGACCATCCGGACAAATCTCCCTTCTTCCCCTCGTGGAGACGGTCCAAGAGAACGGTGTCTGTAACTTAGTTCATTACCCTCCTGAAGTGGGGGAGAAAGTCTTCACCCAGATCGAGCGGGACCTGAGGGCCCTGGCCCAGAGTGGTCTCGTGGGAATCTTTAACTTCGAATTCTTCCTCACGGCAGATCAGCGCGTGCTGATCAACGAGGGAGCGCCTCGGACGCACAACTCCCAGCACCTCACCCTCGAGGCCAGTGACTATTCTCAGTTTGATCTCCTCGCCCTCTACCTGACTGATCCTGCGAGTGCCCCAGCGGCAGTCAGGGCCCTTCCGTCTGTGATGGTGAACATCCTTGGACAAAGCACCGGGAAGACCCAGGAACTTAAGCTTCCGTCTCTGCCGCTGAAGGCCTATCCTAAGCTCTACGGAAAAGAGCTGAGTTCACCGGGTCGCAAGATGGGTCACGTAACCGTCGTCGACGCAGACGGAACCCATGACCTCAAGTCCATCGGTAAGAAAATTTTGAAGGAATACCAGCTATGAAACGCATCGCTATCGTCATGGGAAGTGACTCGGACTGGAAAGTCATGAAGCCCGCGGCTGAACTTCTCAAAGAGTTCGAAGAAGAGTCCCACAACCAGGTCGTCTCGGCCCATCGGACGCCCATGGATCTTGGGACCTTTGTGACCTGGGCCGAGGCGAACGGAATCAAGGTCATCGTGGCGGCCGCTGGTGGGGCCGCGCACCTGCCGGGGATGCTCGCCGCTTACACCACGCTTCCCGTGATCGGTGTACCTGTGAACGTCACTTCGCTCAACGGTCTGGATAGTTTGCTCTCGATCGTTCAGATGCCCAAGGGCATTCCGGTCGCGACCGTTGCCATCGACGGTGCCTTGAACGCTGCTCTGCTCGCGTTGAGAATTCTTGCGACCAGCGACGCCGGTTTGACAGAAAAGCTCACGCGTCACAGAGAGACCATGATGCGCGAGTCACGGGAGAAGACTAAGAATCTGACCTAATGCTGACCCTCTTAAGCTAGAGAGACTCATTCCCCCGGGTTACCACTTCATTGATAAATTCCTTAGCAGCACATTGAGTAAACCAATCCCCTTGGTTATACCTTCTCTGTCTGACTTAAAAGGAGCGCCCATGAAGTCTCTCTTCTTTGTTTCTTTGCTGATCACTTGTGACCCGAGCTTTGCTGAGAGCTACGACAACGGAAGCCATCCGTCGAACTTCAGCAGCATCGCAGGCATGAGTGTGATCACAACCTTTAAGTCGCTGCCTAAGCGAGGTCGGATTGCGGACGATCGGTTAGGCTGGTCGGAAACCTACTGGCCTTCCAATAAGGGGGGGGTCGCCTACCGCTGGAATCATCCGGACCCGAAGCCCTTTCGGTACCGGCTCCATACGAAAGAAGAACTTCAGAAGATGAATCAAGAGGAGCTGGGCCAACTTTCGCCGGCCGAGCTCTATGACATCTCCAACGATGACTTTAACTATACTCTGACTCGCCGGGCGCTCTCCCTGTATTCGCCACAAGACCTCTGGTGGGAAGGGATTTGCCACGGCTGGGCGCAGGCGGCGATCAACTTCCCGGAGCCGCAGCCCATCGTCTACACTAATAAATCCGGCATGCGTGTGCCCATCGGTGCTTCGGACATCAAGGCCCTGCTCGCGATGCACGAAGCTTACAATTACAAAGGCGAGAAGTTCTCGTTCGCTGGCCGGCGCTGCAAGGTCAGAGGCAAGGTCGTGGGCGAGGCCGACGACCGGGACAATCCGTCGGATCGGAACTACCCAGACATAGACCTGGCCGAATCTCCCGACTGCAGAGACGTGAACGCCGGGGCCTTCCACGTTATCATTTCGAACATCATCGGTCTTCACGGTAAAGGCTTCGTCGCCGACATCGACCGGTTCAACGATGTCTGGAATCAGCCGATCGTGGGGTACGAAACGACAGTGATGAGTGAAGAACCGGTGGATGACGTCCAGAGGGCCCAGAAAGTTGAGCGGCGCCTACGAGTCACGCTAGCGATGACCTACGGAGAGGAGCTCAAGTTTTACACTCCGGAGCTCGCGGCACAAGGGCACCAAAATTTTGTCTCGAAGCTGCCCGTGACCAATACTCCCCATCAGAAATTCTTAACTCGCAGCTACGAGTACGTGATCGAACTCAACGCGGCAGGTGCGATCATCGGGGGAGAATGGATTTCTCAAACTCGCCCGGATTTCATGTGGCACTACGCGCGTTCACAGACGTTCAAGAATTCGCCGATGCCATTGGCCCACCTGCGCCACATTTACCGGCCCCTCCGGCGCTGAGAGAGGACCGGGCACTAGCTGAGGCTTTTGCGTTCGCTGATGAGCCGCTCGACGACGGCCGGATCTGAGAGGGTGGAGGTGTCGCCGAGTCCTTCGAATTCGTGGGCGGCAATTTTCCGCAGGATCCGACGCATGACCTTCCCCGATCGCGTTTTCGGCAGTGAGCCCGTAAGGTGGATGAAGTCCGGTGAAGCAAAGCGCCCGATGTCCTTACGGACGACTTCTTTGATGCTCTCCAGGAAAGCGGGATCCGGAGACCTCTCGTGATAGAGGATCACGTAGGCGTAGATGCCAATGCCTTTGATGTCATGGGGCACTCCTACCACGGCCGCTTCCGCAACGTCCGGATGGAGCATGAGGGCACTCTCGATCTCCGCTGTCCCGAGCCGGTGACCAGAGACGTTTAGGACGTCGTCAATCCGGCCCGTGATCCAGTAGTACCCATCCTCGTCTCGACGGCAGCCGTCACCGGTGAAGTAGAGACCCTTGTACTGTGTGAAGTAGGTGTCAACGAAGCGCGCGTGATCCTTGTAAAGAGTTCGCGCCTGGCCAGGCCAGGAGGCCCGGAGGCAGAGGGCTCCCTCGACGGAGTTCCCTTCGAGGACCTCGCCGGTTTCAGGTTTCACGATCACGGGCCGGACTCCGAAGAACGGCAGCGTGGCAGATCCGGGCTTCGTCGGGGTGACACCGGGAATGGGTGTGATTAGAATGCCACCGGTCTCGGTCTGCCACCACGTATCCACGATGTCACAGCGGGAGTCACCCACGACATTGTGGTACCACTCCCAGATCTCGGGATTGATCGGCTCACCGACGGAGCCGAGGATGCGAACGGACGAGCGGTCGTACTTCTGAACAAACTCGTCACCGTAGGTCGCAAGGGTTCGGAGTGCCGTGGGTGCGGTGTAAAAGATCGTTGCCTTCACGTCTTGGATCACCTCCCAGTAGCGACCCGGGTCGGGGTACGTCGGTGTGGACTCGAAGAGCACAGTGGTGGCACCGTTGGCCAAGGGCCCGTAAACCACATAGGAGTGCCCGGTGACCCAGCCCACATCGGCGGTACAAAAAAAGACATCATGCTCGTGGTAGTCAAAGACGTACTTGTGGGTGAAGGCCGCGTAAGTCAGGTAGCCTCCGGTGGTATGCATGACCCCCTTCGGCTTGCCGGTGGATCCGGACGTATAGAGGATGAAGAGCGCGTCTTCCGCGTCCATGACTTCGCAGGGGGCCACGGGGCGGTAGCGCAGAATTTCTTCTTCGTAGTTTAAGTCCCGCCCAGGCACCATGGGGACTTTCTGGGTCGTCCGGTGAACGACCAGAACTTTTTCGACGTACGGGATTTCTTTCACGGCTTCGTCGGTGATCGCCTTGAGGGGAATGGTCTTGCCGCCTCGGAGACCTTCGTTGGCGGTGATCACAAACTTGCATTCAGCGTCCATGATCCGCCCCTTCAAGGATTCGGAACTAAAGCCGCCGAAAACGACTGAGTGGATCGCGCCGATCCTCGCACAGGCCAAGACCGAATAGACGAGCTCTGGGATCATCGGCAGGTAGATGCAAACTCGATCACCTTTTTTGACTCCATTGAACTTCATCAAGTTCGCGAGACGGCAGACGTGATCGTAGACTTCGTTGTAAGTGATGTTTTGGTATTCGCCGGGCGAATCTTTTGCCCAAACGATCGCCGTCTTCGCTCCGCGAGCTTCGAGGTGCCGGTCCAGGCAGTTGTAGGAGGCGTTTAATTTTCCTCCCAGAAACCAGGCATGGTTGATGCCCCAGAAGTCACCCTCTCCTGCCCGCTCGGGGAAAGTAAACCACGAGAGATTCCTCGCAGCGTCGAGCCAAAACTGCGCCGGATCCTTGACTGATTTTTCGTACATCGCGACGTACTCGTCCATGCTCTTTAGGTAAGACACATCTCGGACCGCGCTCTTCACAGGATAGGTTATCGAGTTCGCCATAAATTCCTCCAGTCGACATAATCATGACATTCGAATCGTTTCTTTTCTAGACTAATGTGCTACCATGACGTCCAGATGCAGTACTTCAACATCCAGGTTGCTTCCCAGCTCTCCGGCGTCGCCAGTGCCACCATCCGGGCATGGGAGAAACGCTACAAAGCCGTTGTCCCTGAGCGCGGGGAAAACAAGCACAGACTTTACTCAGAAAAAGACATCGAGAAACTCGCCATCCTCTTCAAGCTGACAGAATTTGGCCAGACCATAGGAAAGATCGCTCACCTCGAGTTGGAGGAGTTGAAGACAATTTACTCGCAGCTCATGCATCGACCCTATGAGGAACTGTCGGTGGTGACTTCGCACCACGAACGGATCGACTTCGACACTATCCTCAATAGCTTTTTCATCGCTTTATCCGCGTACAAGCTCGACATCATCTCCCACGAACTCGACAAGGCCCGGACTCTTTTGAGTCCCCGAGACCTGTGCTTGAAACTCCTCGTTCCGCTGTTCCGAGAGATTGGCATCAAGGTGGGACGGAATGAACTTTCCATCGCTCAGGAGCACACCCTCAGTGCCATTTTTTCGTTCCACATCGGGCAGATGATTGGCCTTCACTACCAACAGCAGAATGCAAAGAATGAGCTGGTCTTGATCACCACCCCCGAGGGTGAGATCCATGAGATTGGAATCCTCGCCTCCGCCCTTCTCTGCCTCCACTACGGTGTGAAGTTTATTTTCCTCGGGGCCAATCTCCCCGCGCGGTCTCTAGCGGAGGCAGCAAACGCGCTAAGACCTCGGGCCCTTCTTCTCGGCGTGATCAAAGGTCACGAGATTAGTGATCACAAGACTCTAGAGGAGTACCTCTCTGAGCTGTCACACCAGCTCAAGGTCAAAACCGATATCTGGGTCGGAGGGAACCTCAAACCCTACGTGCGGGCCGAACTCGAAGGGCGAAAGATTCCGTTCTTCCCATCCCTCGAGGCGTTCGACGAATTCCTGGCCCGGGCCTAGTCACATTTGTACGCGGTCGCGTGCACATTCATCACTTTCCCATTCTGAACTTCCTGGTTCACAAACAGGCCCGTTGCCTTAAGGTCCGCTGCCTGGTTGATGGCCCGGTTCAGCGCAAGCTCCCGGCTTCCGGTCTCATCGATTCCTACCACGCGACCTTGAACAGTGCAGTTGGTGGGCTTCGTCGCAAACACTTCGAGCTCCCGGGCCAGATCCGTGAGCTGGCCCTGAGGCTTAGATGCACAAGAGATCATCACCAGGCAAAGCACTACATACTTCATCAACACTCCTTTAAAATTTGTCTTATAATGGTAACAGAAACAGAAAGGATCGCGCACATGAAACCATTGTTCCTGACGCTCCTGCTCGCCTTTTCCTGCACGAAGTACGCAAGCTTCGAGCGGAGTGCGATGGGGATCTCTCTGCGTCCGATCCGGATGCCGATCTCCTATTTAACCGAGGTCAGCTGGGAGGTAGGTCAGCGCAGAGAGAGCGAAGTCACTCAGAGCTTTACCTTCATCGTGGATCTTCCACAGGTCCGAACAGAGGATCTCGACTTCCTCACCAGCGAGCGCGGAGTCGACGCCTGGATCCTTCGGATCATCGCAGGCCGCGGGTCGGAGACTCAGGACCTCGGCAGCCTCTATGCGCTCTTCCGCCCAAGACGCATCTCCCGCGGGATGATGGCCGGCGTTCCGAAAAGTGTCACCTTCAAGGTTTACTACGCAGCGGCCTTCGCGTCGGAGAGATTCCGGGGCTTCAAATGCCCGGCCTTCGGTCACGACCGCAAGGTCACCGGCCTCGGGATTCTCGGTGAAGACAAGGACTTCGCCCTCACCATTGGAGCAGCGGTGCCGTACCCCGAGAAAACCCAGTTGGTGGAGCTGACCCCGAGCTCTTTCAACGGAGGCAACCGACTGACCGGGGAATACTTCGTCGAGATCGCCGCGTTTAACTCGAGTAAGAAGATGATCCTCTCCCCGTTCATGCGGATTCCGATGTCCGTCGTGGTCCAGGGTGAGGACGTCGTGAGAGTCAAAAGCTGCGACGGGATTCATCAAGAACTCAAGTAGCCAAAAACAACCACTTAGAATCCCCAAACCTTATGATTCTTCTAAACTACTGACCGGAACCAGCCGAAGAGAAGCAGTCCAATTGAGTTTAGGAGAAAAAATGAAATCTATCCCTCTCGTCCTAGCGGGCCTTCTCGCTGTCTCGTGCTCCACGGTACACCACGTGAGCTCTACCCCTCGGCTATTGAACGAGGGCGTACGGGTTCCCGCGGCGCAGACGAGACCTACCGGCATTTACGTGGCGGTGTACGAGCTTCAGAATGGTGAACTCAGAGAGGCGCTAGGACGGAGTCGAGTCGAGTATGTTCAAGATGGCTTTCGGATCGTCAGGAGCCGGAGCAGCTTCACGAAAACAATGCAGGGAATAGAGCGCTTTGATCTGCCTCAGCGGGGATTCAAAGTGAAGAACATCTCACTCGAAATCCTGACGGGGAATTCACTTGGGATGGAGCCGGTCAGCGCGCATAAGATTGAGTACTCTCAATCAGACGTGGAGAAGCTTCTTGCCAATTCCCCAGGAGGCTTCGAACTCGTGGTTCTTAAAACCGAGGGCGGGACATTCGAGAGCTTTTCGTATCCATTCGAGAACGGACCTTTTAGGAAATATTACCGTGGCATCCGCGACAACGGCGGCCCAGGGAATGGAGACGGTGAAACCACTCCACCGATCACCGGAGCCGGGGACTTCGTCAGGCCCTCGGAGCAGCAGCTCCTGACGTCTGCGCACTACGAGAATCTTCTGAAGAAGCTCGAGAAAGAAGAAGTGACTGTCTCACAGCTCGAGGAATTCATCCAAACCCAGCTCCTCTGGAACTTTGAGCAATTCGAAGCGGCGCTGGCCCAGTCCCGCAGCGACTCGGAGGTAGCGCGGAAGGTCCAGTTCTACCGCTCTCAGTTCGATATCTTCGGAAAGATCGCGCTCCAAATCGGCCGCCTGATCGCCGGGGAACCCTTCGCCCGAAAACTTCAAATTTATAAACAGACGACGTTTCCCCTGGACGTTCGGAAAGCCGGAGAGATCGCAACTCGCTTCTTTGCGGACCCGACGAAGCTCGATGCGGCTGACCAGGAAAAGCTTTACCCCGAGTTATCTCGCAGGAACGCGGCCGCCCTCGCCGTGACTCTCGCGACCTTTCATTTCAAGGAGACGAGTGACCGAAGCACCGCTTCCGTCGTGCGCTACCTCCGGAACCTCGTCGCAGGTGAACAGCAGGATCAATTTCTCTCTGGAATCGCTGAGACCACCACTCCGAACCTGGACGATCTCAAGCTCATCGCTCGGGCCGCTCCGGATGCCGGTCGAGGAATATTCTTGCTCTACCAAAACTCAATTCCAAGCACTGCGACCGTAGACCTGATTCCTCTGGCAAGAATCCTCCAAAGGGAGGGGAACCACACCTTCCTCAACAGACTGTTGGATGGGAAGCAGAGTCTGCCGTTCGATGAATTTGTTGCGATCTGTGGCGGCGCTACGTACTACAGCAAAGAATACTACCTCATGACCTTCCGAGGAAAGATTGCGGAGCGAGACTCCGGAACGAGGATTAAACTCGCGCGGCTCCTCACGCGTGAAGAGAACCATCGAGTCCTCGAAGAGTATCTCACCGCCCAATCCCGGATATCGTTTCAAGAGCTCCAGGCCCTTGCGGGAGCGGCCAATTACTACGGGAAAGAACACTACCTCTTCACCTTCCGGCAAAAGCTGATTGAAACTGACGCCCGGACTTTCGTGGCCTTCGCCGGGCTTCTTACTCGCGAGAACAACCACGCAGCGATCACAGAGTATCTTAGCCGCCAGACTCAACTGAGTTACGCGGATTTAAATGCCGTCGCGAGTGCTGCGAACTACTACAGTAAGGAGCACTACCTCTTTACGTTCCGACTAAAAATGTCAGAACGGGACATCCCAACAGCGGCGACGCTAGCGCGGCAATTGACCCGCGAGAACAACCATGCGTTCATCGATGAGTTCCTCCGTCGACAAACGCAGATAAGCTTCGCTGACCTCAACGCGTTCGCAGCAGCCGCGAACTACTACAGTAAGGAGCACTACGTGTTTAACTACCGTCAGAAGATCGCGGAGAGGGACCTGGCGACGACCATCACCCTCGCCCGGCAGCTGACTCGTGAAAACAACCATGCGGTGATCACGGAATACATCAGTGCGAATCCGAGGATGTCGAGGAATGACCTTGAGCAGTTGGCGAGTGCGGCCAACTACTACAGTAAGGAGCATTATCTTCAGCTCCGCCGGTGAGAGAGATGAGGGTTGCGACCACGGGACTGAAGCCGTGCCTCGAGCGCAAGACGCCGAAGCTCGAGGATTAGAAATCGATTCGGATCTTTCATGGGTCAAGGCTAGCAAGTCCGGGGGACTTAGAAAAGTGTCCGAAGCGTCACCCCGCCGAACCCAGCGTCAGGAATTTTCCAGCGATCTCGAGCGCTTCCGCGGAAGGAGCGAGCGACGAAGTACTCTCTGTCAAACGCTGCTCCCGCCTGAACTTCGATGCGAAAGACGGGGCCAAACGACTTCTCTACCCCGAAGGCTCCACGCCGTTCAAACCAGAAGGTCCGGAGTCCGTCGCTTCCCCGATCGGAGTCAAAAAAAATCTGGGTCAACTGCTCCAGGGAAAGGAATGGCCGGAAGAGAGTCCACCCCGTGTAGCTGAGTTTTACTCGGTGATTAAACGGGAGAACGGCAAGGTACCTGATAGAGACTGGGCCCCCTGCGATCGGCGCGAGGTAATTGATAAATGGAAAGCCGAGCATCACTGAGCGCTCCCGAGACTGCTCTCCGATGTACAGGAATCCGGGAAGCGGAACATTATTGAGGAAAGGCCGGTTGTTAGAATAGTTCCCGAGCCAGATCCAGCGAGGAGAGGAGCGAAAAAGTGCATTGACCATGAGGGTCGAATCGCGGCCATCGCGGAAGGGTCGGTCACTTGCGCTTCCGTAAGAGGAGATGATCGAAAGGCTTTGGTCGTTTTGGAGGAATCTTTGGTAGGTCACACCGCCGGTGATGCCCTTGAAATCCGGAACCGGTGTCCCCGAATTCTGATTTCTAAGGTACCGACCAGAAACACCAAAGCGATGATCTCCCTTCCGCTCAAAAAGGTGCGATGCTCCGATGCTCCTCGACTCCACTGTCCCTGCTGTAATTGTCTCGCCATCAAACGTGGTAGAAAACGGTGAATCACCGGTCAGGCCAATCATATCCTGAGCAGAGGCCGAAAGGATCCCCCACAGGGTGAGGAAAAGAACGATCACCTACTGAACTTTCCAGGCAAAGGAAAAAGTCACTGGAACCTCATCGTCGATCGCGACCGTCAGTAGACTTGGTCGCTCAACTCCGTGGGCCTCAAGCTTAAGGGTAAGCGAACCACTCCCCCCAGCTCCCTTACGTCGAACAGTCACTGGGTACTCTTTTTCAACGTTATGAAAAGTCACGCGGGCCGGGAAGGAGTAGCTCTCCTGACCAAGCTGGGCCTCGGGGAGCTTCCCTCTGACAGTGATCAACGGATAGCGCGCGGATTCAAGAACGGTCTGCATGTTAAGATCACGGTTCGAGTCACTTGAGACAAAACTTTTAACCGGAGCGGCAACCAAAAACTCACAGGCGCCATTGGTGCAACTCATCTTTCCACGAAGTTCCTGGGAAGTCCCCAAGACAGTCTTGATGAGATGCTTTACGGTGTAAGTGGCTTGGGCATCCGTCAGTTGATAGTCCGCAGCGAGAGCCCCAAAAGAAAAGGCCAAAAAGGCACATGCTAAGCTCAATCGTTTCATCTGACCTCCTTAAAATTCTACGGTCATGAGTGCCGCCGACAGAGCGAAAGCCCCGAAGCCAATACCCGCGATTGTTGGGTGCTGTTTCACAAGAGCAGAACTCTTCCGATCGTTCTCTTCGTTCCGCTTGTACATGTATCCGAGGATGGGTGCTAAAACCATCGCGGGAAAGTGGATCCAAGCAAGCCGCTTATGCCAGACGATATTCCCACGGTCGCGGATCCCGGCGGGCTTTGGAGCAGTGAGCGAGTAGTAGGCGGTGGTAAAATACAAGGCCCCCGTCGCCATCCCGAGGTACATGTGTACATTACTATCGACGGCGCTTCCCCCGGTGAGCATGGTCGCGGTCATGAGACCTAACGTCGCCAGTCCCAGAACTTCGTGACGCTTCAGCATGGAATGCCGCTGCTCAAGCGTTTCCTGGGCACGTCGTTCGGACTTCGATGCCGTCACAACTTCCGCACCCAGTCCAAGGTCTTTGAGCTCGAGCTCTGCGAACGCAGGTGGGATCACGAGGAGGGTGGTCAAAAGCAAAAAAAGAAAACGAGACATGTGGGCTCCTTTCAGGAGATTATGCAATAACCACCCGAATCTCAGCACCATAAAAAACATTAAAAATCTGAAAGACGCCGTATGCTCGACCTGACGAGTGTATGAAGGACCTGACACTTGATCGTTAGTTGATCTCTTCTTTCTGAATCACAAGGACCGCGGAACTTCCACCTACGGAGAATCTGAACTCTCCAGTTTCAAAGTCCATTTCTTTTCCTCTGCCTAGAATCTAAGGTCATCCCGGGTGAGCGCGGAAGAAAGAAGAAAACTTTGACCTCATGTGATGCTGCACAGTGGCCCTAAAGAGGACCAATTTTTCTGGACCTGCGGTCGAAAAGTGCTGGGGATTTTAGATCGTCTGTGAAAGAGTTATCTCTAGGACGACCCTATGAAACCTACTTCGTATTCTATCCAGGCCCAGACGGCCGCAACAGTTCTCCGCGCTGTCCTCGAAACAACACAGAACCTTTTCGTGGCCGTGGATAGGGACTACAGGCTGCTCGCATTCAACAGACTCTTCCAGTCAGAGTTCCAAAAGGTCTACGGAAAAGACATCAGTGTTGGGGAAAGCCTGAAAGAAATTTTGGGTCATCTTCCGCAGGAGCAGCTCCTGATCATGGGTCTTTGGGCCCGGGGGATCGCGGGAGAAGAATTTACGATCACACAAGAGTTGGGAGACAAGGTTCGCAGACTCTACGAATTAAGATTTTACCCTATCCGGGGAGAAGACGAAGAAATCTTGGGGACCTTCCAACTCATCCAAGACGTGACACAGAACCGGCTCGTCATCCAAGAGCTCGGAGATGCGGATGCTAACTTCAGTGGTCTTTTCGGGGCCATCCCGTCAGAGCTGCGGATCTTCGCAGAGGCGATGCCACAGATGGCCTTCGTCGCTGACAGCCAAGGGAACACGACCTACTTCAATCAACGGCACTACGATTATTTTGGGCTAGAAAAAGACGATAACAGGGACTGGAAGCACCAGGCAACGAACATGCTCCACCCGGACGATCTGGCGCCAACCATTGATCGGTGGACACAGGCAGTTCGGAGCGGACAGCCCTACGAAATGGAGTACCGGTTACGGCGCTACGACGGCTCCTTCCGCTGGCACCTGGCGCGAGCGCTCCCGGTCAAAACCACAGATGGGATCGTTGTCCGATGGGTAGGAACGAACACGGATATTGATGAACAAAAGAAAGTCGCGCAGCAGCTCGACGAACTCCTGCGAGAAGTCGAGTTTGAGAAGAATCGCTTCGAGGCCGTGATGAAGAACATGCCCGCAGCGGTCATCATCGGAGAAGCTCCTTCGGGCAAACTCGTGTTCTCCAATAACAAGTTGGCCCAGGTCTGGGGGCACGAACTGATCCCCTCTGAGAAAATCACCGACTACGGGGACTGGGTTGGATTTCATCCCGACGGTCGGCGCTACCTGGGCCACGAGTGGCCTCTGGCACGATCCATCGCCCACGGAGAGGTCATCAACGATGAGCACGTGGACATCATGCGCCCTAACGGAACACCGGCAGTTCTGAGCCTTTCCTCGACTCCGATCTACAATCACAAAGGTGAGATCGTCGCGGGCGTGGTCATTTGCCAGGATGTCACGGAACTCAAAAAGGCCATCAGAAGTAGAGATGAGTTTCTGTCCATTTGCTCCCATGAGCTTAAAACCCCGCTCACATCCCTAAAGCTCGCCTCCCAGCTTGCCTCCCGAAACATCCAGCGCGGGGATCTCGATGCGCTTTCTCCACAGCGGATCATTCCGCTCTTGCGGCAGTACGATGAACAAGTCAACCGGCTCACCAGACTCGTCGAGGACATGGTGGACATCTCGCGGATCAGTTCTGGGCGGCTCTCCCTTGAGCGGAAGAAGTTTGATTTCTCTCAGCTCGCCAAAGAAGTCGGGGAACGGATGACTGCGCTGTTCGAGGATCGAGGATCGAAGCTTGACATCGAAATCACCGGGCCCGCCATTTGCTACGGAGATCCGTTTCGCATCGAACAGGTCATCACGAACCTCCTCACGAATGCGGCCAAGTACGGTGAGGGAAAGCCCGTCATCATGAAGGCGACGCAGGAAAACGGAACGGCCCTCATCAGCATCAAAGACCAAGGGAAAGGGATCGCGCCGGAAAACTACGAGCGCATATTTAATCGCTACGAGCGCTTGGTTTCCGCCAGCGAAGTTTCAGGACTTGGACTCGGTCTCTTCATCACCAAGCAGATCATCGAGCTCCACCACGGAAGGATTTGGCCCGAGAGTCTTCCGGGCCAAGAGACAACGTTCTACGTCTCGATTCCGCTAGAGCAGTGAAAGAATGTTAGACTCCCGGGAGTCCAAGGAGCCTCTGGATGAAGCTGGCCTTTTCACGCCGGTACGCATCCGGACCCAGGCCCTCGCAGGAGCGCTTCAAGCGGTTGTACTCAAGGACGAGCGCAGGGTTCGAATTCAGAAGGTCCCGGAAGCGTAAGAAATTCTCAAACTCCGACCCGTTCACCACGAGTTGAACGGCGACGTCGTAATCATACTTCTCCGTCACGAGCATGCACAGAGAGTCCGTTCTTAAGGTGCCTTCTTTCTCAGAGAACTGAAGGCCTTTGATGGCGCGGAGGCTCCGCTGAAAGTCCGCTGCTCTAACGCCGACGAAGACGTCCAAATCTCCCTTCGAGATCGCCCCGGCGATGGCCGAGGAGCCGATGTGCTCGATGCGGGCGCCGGGGAGGCAAGACTCTAGGTCGAGCCGGAGCTCGGAGTAGATTGTCTCAATCCGCGGCCCATACTCATCTGCCTCAAGAAATCTCATGGGCATCTCTTCTCTCTGCGATGAGCACAAGGTTACTCGGCATACCGAGGGCCCAGACGGACTTCACAGAAAACACAAACTCATCACCGAGTGCTTCAGTCGCCATCGCTTCAAGCTCCGACTTCGTAACTAAGTTCAAGTTTGCTTCGTCCCCCCAGAATCTCAACCCCAGGGCCCTGAGGATTCTCCGGTGGAGGTTTTTCGGCAACCAATGGATGAAGGGTAGTTTCGTGTGAAACTCCAACCAATGGTACCGGTTGGGAGTCGTCAGAAGCATTCGATGACTCGTGCGTCCACACTCGGCCAGGAAACGTACTTGGGAGTTGCGTGCCCCCACGTGCTCGACGACCGCAGAGGCCAGGCACCAGTCGAAGGACCTCTTCTCAATCGGCCAGGACGTGGGCATGGGGCGGAGCTTCTCCAAAATCTGAAGCCGAGGATACCGAACCTTGAGGGGCCGAATCTCTTCGATCGACGCCGCAGTAACCTCATGGCCCCGATCCAGAAGCCAGCCAATCATGCAGTTACTATCTTTCCGCTCTTGGTCGGGGGTTGCGCCGACGTCGAGGACGCGGAGCACTTTCGTTTGGGAAGCACCCCAGGGGCACCCCTCAAAGATCTTACGACGTACACGTAGACTCACTCGTTCTTGGACATGCGAGAGCCAATGGCCCCGTCTGAAGTAGTCGATGCTACTTCCCATGGCCCACTCTCATAAAAATCATGAGCATGAGGAAGATGTGCCGGAACCCATCTCTGACCGGTCTTAGGTGCGAGGGTTTCGTCCGTCCTGCCGGCTTCAGCACCGTCGGAATCTCCGTAACCCGGGCCCCGACGAGCGAAGCTTTGATCACCATTTCGCTCGCGAACTCCATCCCCGTGCTCCGGAGGTCGAAGCGCTCAAACGCCTCTCGGCTTAGGCCACGGATACCGCAGTGGAAATCCCGAACGGGAGTTCGGAAGAAGAGCCTACCGATCGAAGTTAGAAGAGGGTTTCCGACGTACCGGTTCATCCAAGGCATCGCTCGCGGATGGATCGTCCCAGAGAACCGATTCCCCATGACGAGATCGTACCCCCGCCGGAGATTCTCCAGAAATTCCTTAAGAGCGCCGAGATCGTAACTTCCGTCGGAGTCCGCCATGATAAAGAATCTTCCTCGTGCCTGCTTCATCGCCGTCGTGAGCGCGAGGCCATACCCGCGGTCGGGGGCGACGAACACGCGGGCCCCGAGGTCCGCAGCAACTTTCCTCGACGTATCCGAAGAACCGGAATCACCGACGATGATTTCTCCGTGGACTTCATTCTCAGCAAGGAAGGCCTGGGCAAGAAGGATACAGTCACCGATGGTTTCGGCTTCGTTAAGGCAGGGAAAAATGATCGAGAGCTCAACGGATTCGAGCTCCGGATCTAGGATTGCATTGGCCACCGGAGGCTACCTCTGAGGAGGGGGCCTAAAAAAAATCATCCCCCGAGACGAAATCATGTTTTCGTAAATACTGAATGGCAGAAGCACACCCTCGTCCAAGGGCAGCGGGTTACTAATCTCGTTCCCAAAGGGGTGACTGTAGAACACAGACGTGGTTTCTGGAGTTCCTTCCGATCGGTAAACCTTATCATAGGCCTTATACAAGACGTAGGGGCCAAACTTTCCGATGAACTGCCCATAGGAATCTCCGGTTCCCGGGGTGAGATCTTTAAGAATCCTCGTTCCGGCCAGCGTCCCATCGCTAACCCACGGTTCCTGCCCATGGGTGGGATCTTTCGAAATGAAGAAGATCTTCCCGTCGTAGATAGAAAGCGTCGTGTAGGGTGCGTTCTCAGAGCTTATCGTCTTCACTACGGATGAGACGTTGTTATCCACAACATGAAGAGACGCTGGCAAGTTATACAACGGGACAAAGTAGAGCTTGCCATCCATGAATCCTGTGGCGAAATCACTCACTCCCGAAAAGCTCGTAATCTGAACGGCCGTCGCATCCGTCGAATTCACGGCCCAGATGTTCGTTTGGGAACTAATCTGGAGGACGTAGTAGGCAAAGTCCCCGATCGTTCCGATTGGCTTCACCATGGTGGGCGTCGCGGGGAAGTCGGCGCTATCAGTTAATGTTTCGCCGACGCCCTCGATGATCATCGGATACGAGGAGCTGGAGGTTAGAAACTTTGCCGCCGAAATCACAGGGAACTCCGGAGCATTACTCTGGAGGGGGCTCACGGTTGCACCGATGATACTGAAAATAGCTCCCTGGTTATAGTCCAGAGACAGGTATAAGTACTGGTTTATCCCTAGTGTCAAAAGGTCATTGCGCCCCACCTCGTAGAGCGAGGGGACAGCGGTCAGCGTACTCAGATCAAACTTCGTTGCATGAGAAGATCCGTTAAAATGCAAGAGTGTGAGTTTATCGGAGTCGGAGCTATCTTTCGCGACGTAGAAAACTCCCGTGGCATTGCTGCCAATGACGATCACGTCTAAGTAGGTTGCGTCGGGATAACAATCCCAGGCGTTGTTGAGGAGAGAGACCGAACAGAGTTCTCTCGCCGAGGAGACCCCTGAGCGAAAACTGAAGAAGAGCTTCTGGTCGAACTGTACCAGACGCTTAGCTACTCCCAGCTTATTGCCTGAGTCCCCAGTTTCAGTGAGGTTCGTCCCGACGAGATCTGTCGCGACGGTTCCGCCGAAGGAAAACAATCGCGTCGTATAGTCGTTTCCTTGTGCGGCAACGAAGTAGTACTTCGCTCCGATCCGCAGACCGGACTGGATCGAAAGAAGTGGACCGGTGTTACTTTGGACCACCGCCGCAGAGTTCAAACTTAGGTCAGGACTTTTCATCAACGAGAATGAAGATGGCTCGGAGCCGACTTTCCTGAAGACGTAACCCGAGTTCCCGATTTTCTGCGGCGGGATCTGCGCTCCGAAGTCACAGATCCCACCACTCTCGACGTAGAGTTGCACAGGATTCAATGCCCCGAGTGAGGTGGCGAACCAAGTCGTCTCCGTTCCGCCGTAGGCCTTCGACAGGGGACCCGACAGGCCATTGGGTAAGGATTGAGTCCGAGGGGTACCTCCACAATTTGCATCCGGGTAGCCCTTGACCGCCAGTTCGATCGCTCCCCCGACGTCTCCCACAGGGAGTCGGAGCTGCGTCGAAATTGCGGCAGTGAGATTCTCGGCGTTCACACATGCGGTTTCGATGGCCACGGACTTTCCGGGGCCAGAGTCCTCGTTCATCTGTACCAAACCAAACTTAAAGGAGCGATTAAAACTCCTGAAGGCACCTTCACAAGTGCTACTTGCCCCTGAGACGTGCGCCACCGTCGAGCACGCGTTGAATTCCACAGAGCGGAATCCAAAATTGGGATCGAATGAAGCCGCACCTCCAAACACAGGATCGGCGCAGCCGTCTCGACTTAGGTCAGCGTTAACAACCACCGGGGCACCCGTGAGCTTAAATGTCCCTGAGAAACACCGAGCGACCCCCTCGAAGACTTCGCTTCCGTCCCAAGCAATCACGGAGAATCTCCAGTCCCCATTGGTTAGGCTCAACTGGGTCGTATCTGAGCCGCTCTCAAATTTTCTCACGGTCCGTTTACCAGTGGAGAGATTTCTCCCTAAAAAAATTGCCGGATGGGTGTACGAAGTGATGGCGGCACGGACAATGGTAAGCTCCGCTGTCGACGTCCCAGATCTGGAACAGGAAGCGGCTCCCATCACGCTAAGAGCGAGGACTAGAACTTTCGAAAAAAACATTAGATGACCTCAGGACTTCCCTTCGTTCGCTGAGTAAAATTATCAGACCAAAAAGGGCCTGGGAGAAGATCGAAAATATTGCCGCCAGGTCGAGGTACGGGGGAGAGAATGAAAGTTCAACGTGACCTAGTTCCGGAGGAATATCGAGGAGAACGATGGCGCTATTTCCTTTAAGAATCGGCACCCGTGGTTCTGTCTTCCAGCCCCAGTGCATGGCCCAAGGAACGGCGAGGAGCCCGTGACACTTCTCTGGGATCTCGACGCTAAAAGATTGAGTCCCGCGGTTAGGCTTTAGCACTAAATGATCCGTCTCACAGCTTCCTCGGTGAACTCCGCTCCGGGCCTCGACGAAAAGCTCCCCCTCAGAAGCGCGCTGAAGATTCTCACGATTCTTATCGTGTGCATCGATGCTCTCGACCAGCTCGCCTCTGACCGGTCGATCTACCCAGTAGGCCTGCAGCGGCGACCCGACGTGACTTTCCCAGATTTGTCCCTCGTCGAAAAGTTGACTTAGAGAAAGACCGAAAGACGTCGACGGCAACGTTCTACGACGACCATCCGGTATGATCACATGAGTCCAGCCAAGCCACTTCTGACTCCAGCGGCTAAGAGCTCCAGGACAGGCCTGGTACTTAAGCCCCACGGACCTCGTGTTTGAAGTTCCGTTCACCATGCTGAGGCCGTGACCGCGAACATCATAGTACCGGAGAGGCCCCTTCCCCTCTACTCCTCTCTCACAAAGCAGAAACCTCGAGGGGTGTGAGACGTTTCCTCTCCAGTGTTCACTTGGCAGTGAACTGAGGCGCTCGGCCTCACCTAGGAGCCTTGGCACCTTGGGGTCGTAGGTGTTTTCGAGGAGGGCCAGGAGGGCGAACACGAGCCGAGCCTTCCCCGGAAGAGAATCAAATCCCTTCAGTGCAGCTATCATGAGGAAGGGCCAGGCGTAGGTGAGGTAGCGCTCCGGATACCGAGTCCAAGAGAACGGAGGAAGATGGTCAAAAATCAGAACAGACAAGGGGGAGAATTGTCCAAGGGAGAGATGGATAAAAAACACGGCCGTACCGAGGACGCACCAGCGCTGCCTCGGGGACAGTTTAAGAGTTCCTCGCAAGATGAGTGAAGAGACAGTGACGCCACCACCGATCGCCGGAAACCACCACTGGGTCTGGAAGCCGATTCCGAGATGTGCCTTCGGATCATAGAGATCCAAGTACGGAAAAAGCCAATCGAGGAATCGGATCGGCGCCGTTGAATAAGTGAGTGCCTCAAAAGTGGGAATTCCAAGCGCACGAGAGTTATGTTCCGCATCCATCGTCATGGCCAGAAGATGCGGGAAACAAAGAGCGATCACAGCGAGGCCTGCCCAGAGGAGACTTCTGAGCCTTGAGGGCTTCGGAGCCGAGCTCCATCCAAGGAAGCTTCCAATGAGCCCACCGGCGGCGGCCATGACGGGATCGCCGAGGAGGAAAACGAAGGCAACCGACGTTCCCGCCTTCAGAACTCCTCGCCCATTGATCCAGAGGTTGCGGGTCATGACAATCGACCATGGAAAAAAAGACACATAGGGAAGAGCAACGTGAAACGGCAGCGAAATCGAGATCCCCATCGAGAGCCCGAGAAGGGCCAGGATGTACGAGCTTTGCTTGCTCCCGAAACAGCCGAGCAAACTCGCGAGTCCTGAGAACAAGATGAGGTAGTGAAATAAGAATAGCAGCTTCTGTGCCACCGGAGGCGGAAGGATGGCGAAGATGAAATTCGGGAGGAACAGTAGACCGCTGGCAGGATTGGTCGCAACGAAATGGCCGAGTTCATTATGGGGATAGAGCCAATAGAGGTGACCATCGCGAATGTTTTGGAAGAACCAAGTTTTCTCCGCTAGATCGAAATGAAAAGGTGCAACTCCACCGAGGACGGAATCGGAGAAGAAGTAGCTCTTAAAGATCCATGCGACGAGGGAAACCGCCGCAAGGTACCAAATGATATGGTTGAGGAAAAACTGCAACCAAGGTGTTGGTCGTGCTGGAGAAGAGTCCTTTACAAAAAACGTAAGCATATCGTCATGGATCTCGCTAAAAAAAAAGCCTCGATAAATGGGTTAAATTTATCGAGGCTTTTTATGGTGCCCGGTCGCGGAATCGAACCACGGACACAAGGATTTTCAATCCTTTGCTCTACCGACTGAGCTAACCGGGCGTAGCGTATTCTTGTAAGTTACAACTTCTAAAAAAGAGAACTCTAAGTTAATGTTTCGAAGGAAATCCGTCAACGGATATTGTCAGAAAGATTGCGTAACGAATTGAGTCAAGGTGCCACAGATGACGTCTAAGGTAATCACTCTCGAGTTGACCCTCCCCTATTTTCAAGTGAACGCGCTCGCCTTCATCCCCTCGGTGAGTGAAGGGAAGAAAGTAAAAACCGAATGGGCCGTTTTTAGCCACGGATACACTTCGCACAAGGGCGACTGCTTGAACTGGGCGACTCGTTTGGTGGAGGCCGGTGCCCCTTGCATCATCTTCGATCAGCCGGGGCACTACCTCGGAAGTTTCCATGAGGTCAGCTCCTGGGAGGATTTTCGGCTCCATGCTCACGAGCTCTTCAGCGAAGCCTTTCTCCGCCTGCAGGGCCTCATGGATCTCCATCTTCCCGGGCAGTACCCCGCACCAACTTCCGTGATCCTCGGCGGTCACTCCCTCGGGGCCTTCACCTCAATCCTCGCTCTCGAGCTCGCCCAGTTCCAGAACTTAAAACGGGTGGCCATCGGTGTCGGCATCGGCATCGGTCAACGGCAGGCGACGCACCTTTTTGAGACCGCCTTCTATGAGAAAACCCTCTCACTCAGGCGCCAGCTGGTGTCTCCGTGCCTCGACTCGAAGGTTGTTTTTTCTTGGCTCAAGACCGAGAAAGAGAACATGACCGTCTCGAGTCAGCGCATTCACCTGATCACCGGAGAAGATGACATCGTCGTCGGGGCCGGAGGGTTGGAAGCCTTCATCGAGGTGCTCCAGCGCAACGGGAACATGGTCACCTGGGACAGGCCGCGGAAGCTTCCGCACCATGAACCAGGCATGGCCACTCCCCACCTTTTCTCGTTTCTCCGAGACCAGTTTGGCTGGAAATGACTAGCGCCGCAGATTCTTCAGCCAACCCAAGCGCCCGGGTCTTTCGAAGACTGACCCCGAGATGAGTTTTAGAAATCCACGGTTGGTCTGGGATTGGATGTAGTCGCGAAGCTTCTCGCGGGGCCATTCGTAGAACCACTCGCGGAGGAAAGCGTATCGAGGATAAAGCTTCAGCTCCGCCGTCACTCTGTCCAGCGGTTTCCGGTTCCAGGGACAAACGTCCTGGCAGATGTCGCACCCGAAGATCTCGCCCCGCGAATTCTCGATTCCGCTGGGAGGAGTGGTTTCCTTCGTGATCTCGATCGTGTAGGTCGAGATGCATCGTTGCGCGATAAGAGTTCGCTTCTCCACGTCGATCGCACTCGTGGGGCAGGCATCGGCGCAGGCCGTGCATTGGCCGCAATGGTCTACGTCCAGCTCCTTTGTGCTCAAGGGAAGTACTCGATCTAGAAGAATGCTCCCGATGAGAAAATAGCTCCCGTGCTGCCGGTTAATGAGCATGGAATTCTTCCCAAACCAGCCCAGGCCTGCTCGGTAGGCGAGGTCCCGCTCGAGAATCGGTGGAACGTCAACGGAGAGGAAGACCTTGTCGTGAGGAATGACCTTAACGATGGCCCTGAGGCGCGCCCGCAGTTCCGGATGATAATCCGCGCCGCCGAAGCCGAGGGTGTAGGCGGCGACCTCGTGCTGGCCATGATCGAGGAGGTACTTCTTCGTCTCCTGGTAGGAAAAGAGAAAAACGAGGGCGGATCGAAACTCCGGGAACACTTTCCGGATGTCTTGGCGGAGGCTCCGTCGGTAATCTCCGAGGTACCCGAGCGGACCATGGAGTCCTGCTGCCGTCCAGGCCTGGAAGTGCTCCAGAGATCTTGGGACCGCCTCTTCGGTGTAACTCCACTCGAGGACGCCGAGCTCTCGAAGCAGGGCTTCGGGAAGAAAAGTGGAGTTCATGAATTCAGCGGAATGATCTCGATCGCTCCTGTAGGGCACGCCTCCACGCATTGCATGTCTAGAGTACACTTGGAGGCAAGCGTCGTGTTGATCCGAGTTTCGAAGTTGTTCTGGGGAGATGTCATCCAAATGTCGAATGGACAAACATTGATACACGCCTGGCACGAAGCACAGATCGATGTATCAAGTAAGATCTTTCCCCGGTCAAATGACGCCTCCTGGATCGAGTCTTGATCCCGGTTCAGTATGGCAATGGGTACGTCTTTGATCGTCTCCACACGGATTGAATTCGTCGTCCCCTGGCGGAAAAACTTCCCGTCACCCACGGTGACGACAACCTTATCCCCAAGCTGGAGATGACCCTCTTGCTTAAGCTTATCGAGCATGAGCCCTTCCAGCTTCGCTGGATCCGGATCCGAGTGGATGTTAAAATAGTACGGCGAGACACCCCAATAGAGGCTCATCTTCCGAATCACGTCGATGGAGTTCGTCACTCCCAGCACCTGGGCTTTGGACCTGAAGCGAGTCATCTTCAAGCAAGAGTTCCCGCCTTCGGTGACCGAGATGATCCAGCGGGCCCGGAGTTTCTCTGCGATGATGGAGGCGGCCACCTGAACCGACGCTGTGACACTCGAAATGTCCATGTGCCGGAGAAGGGGTCTCTCCGTAGGCTCTTTCTCTGCCTCTTCGACAATCTGTCCCATGATCTGGATCGCCTCGATGGGGTACTTCCCGGATGCCGTCTCTCCGGAGAGCATCACGCAGTCCGTACCATCCCAGATCGCGTTGGCAACATCCGAAGCCTCGGCGCGGGTCGGGCGAGAATTCGTGATCATGGACTCGAGCATCTGGGTCGCTGTGATGATCGGCTTCCCGAGTTCGTTGCAAACTTTGATCATGCGCTTTTGGATACTGGGGACGAGATGGTTTCCGACCTCGACACCCATGTCGCCCCGGGCGATCATGATGGCGTCGGAAGCGCCGACGATCGCTTCCATGTTGTCCAGGGCCTCCGGCTTCTCGACCTTCGAGACGATGGGGATGCGAACTTTCATCTGATGAAGGAGCGCCTTCACTTGCAAGACATCTTCGGCGGTGCGAACGAAACTCAGGGCGACGTAGTCCACACCTTGCTTCAATCCGAAGATCAAGTCCTCGCGGTCTTTGTCGGTGAAACTCGGCGCGGAAACTTTTACGTACGGAAGATTAATCCCTTTGTTCGATTTTAGAGTTCCCCCGACGATGACTCTGATCTTCAGGATCTCTCGATCTTTCTCAATGGCTTCGGCTTCGAGGAGACCGTCATCGAAAAGGATCCGCGCACCGACGTGAGCGTCTTTTACGAGGTTCTTATAAATCGTGGGTATAAAACAGTTCGCATACTCCGGGTACTGATCTTTGAGTTGGGAGGGGCCAATCACCCAGACATCGCCGTCCTTCAGCACCAGAGGCTCTGGAACCTTATCAACTCGGATCTTCGGGCCCTGGAGGTCGAGGAGAATCGCAATCTCTTTCCCGACGTTCAGGGACGCCTGCCGGATGTTCTTGATGGATTGCTCATGGGCCTCGTAGGTCCCGTGCGACATGTTGATCCGGGCCGCGTTCATTCCGGCCAGAATCATTTTTTCCAAAAGCTCGATCGTATTGGAGCTCGGCCCGATGGTCGCAATGATCTTCGCGCGACGGATAGACATAGGTGAGTTCTTTGGTGAGGGTTGCTAAACTTTTTCTAAAGTTAGCTGAGGCGCTTGTAGTCGGCCATGGCCCTCATCGATTCCTCGTGCCCTTTCTTGATCGACTCGATTTGACTTTCGTAAGCGTTCACGACTCTCGTCTTCTCATCGTCATACGCTTTCTTGACTCGGTCTAGTTCGATCTGATGGGTCGTGTCTTTCTCGACGATTTGCTTACTCTGAAGCGCCTTCAGTTCTTTTAATTTAGACTCATAATCGTTGATCATCAACTTAAATTTCGTGTCGTTTTGGGCCTGCATCCGATCGATCTTTTTCTGGTAGCTATTGTTGAGGTCGGCCACGTTTCGCTTGAACTGAAGTTCCTTGTCATCGTTGAGCGTCTGCTGCGCCTTCTGCTCCGAGGCCCGGCGCTCGTTGAACATGTTCCGCTGCGATTCGAGCTGACGCTCCGTCTGATCCATGACCGTGTGGAGCTTCTGGTTCATCGTGAGCTTGAGGTTTTCGTTTTCTCGCTCGTAGTTCGAGAGCCGCTGCTCGTAATCTTGCACCATCGTATCCATGAGGTTTCCGAAGGTGCGCTTCATCTCGGCAATGTCTTCGGCCTTCCGCTCGTGAAGAATCTTCATGAACTGGGCCTTGTCTTTCGTCGAATTCTTATTGACCTCGTCGAGCGTCGTGAGGTGCTTCTCTTCTACGAACTTCATGGACTGGTTGAAGCTCTCTTTGAGCTTCGTGAGGCGAGTGTTCGAATTCTTCTGCTCCATCATTAGCTTCGAATCAAACTCCTGGTGCTCGAGCTTGTTCTGGCTCTCGCGCATGCCAATCTGCCTCTCCGTGCGCTCGCGCTCCGAAGAAAAGGTCCGAAGCTTGTCCGCGTTGGCCGCGTTGAGTTTCCGTTCCTCTCGAGCGATGGCCTCCACACTCTGGGCCTTAAAAGCTTCCTGGAACTTCGTGTGGTCGGCTTCCGTCTTTTCGGTGTAGTTTTTCTGGAGTTCGGCGAAGTTTTCCTTCATGGTCTTCACCCGAGTTTGCTGCTTTGCGACCTCGGAGATTCCCTCTTGCTTGGCCCGGAACTCCGCGAATTCGCCGGAGCCATTGTCCCGGCGGCGGCGCTCGAGTTCGATCTTGCGCAAGCTATCGTTGAATCCACGCCGGAGCTTACTCACGTCCTCCTGGTGCTCCCGATTCACCTCTCGCCCATTTAGCTTCTGGGCCTGGACCATCGCACTGTTGCGTTCGGAGTATTCACGGGAGGTTTTATCGTTGTTCGTTTGGTACTGATCCTGCATCGCCCCGAGCCGATCCTGACTGTATTTTCGCAACTGTCCTAGCTCGGCGTCTTTTACTTCTTTGGCCTGCTTGAGTTCGAAATTAATCCGGTCTTTGAGCTCGGCACGCTTCTCGGCTCCGTCTTCGTAGGCGGTGCGAAGTCGATCCTCCTGCGCGCGTACCAATTGTTGCCGTTCGCGGCTGTACTGATCCTTCAGTTCATTCCCTGTGCCTTCAACTCGACTCTGGTAGTCGGCCAGCTTTTCATTGAGATTTTCCTGAAGATTTTCGACGTTCCCGACGTACTTTTGTTTCTGGTTCGTTTCGACTTCTCCATTTCGTCGCTTCTCGGTGTCGAAGGCCTTGCCGTAGCTCGTGCGGATGTCATTCAAGCGCTGGTCGAAGTCTTTACGCTTCTTCGTCGCTTCTTCTGTGAATAACCGGCGTTCTTCCTCAATTTTTTCGGCCATCTTCCCGGTTTGTCCGTCCACTGCAGCTTGAGTTTTCTCCTGCATCTTATCCATATTTTTTTGGTAGTGAGTTTCGAGCTCTGCCCGATCTTTAATGTGATTTTCTTTTTGCTTGGCCATCACGTGTTCAGTGCGCTTTTCAGTTTCGTCGACCCGACGTTCGGTCGATTCCTTCAAGGTCTTCGCCGCATCCTGAAAGAGCTTACGCTCGGAAGCAAGCCGCTTGGAGTAGTCTATTCCGTTCATGCTCATGGTCGTTCCCCTTGGCCACAGAGAGGTGGCGTCACAAACTAGTATAGCAGGGGGATGGGAGAGGAGCGCCTTGGGTAAATCTTGCTGACCTACCCAAGGCACTAAGAGAAAAGAAGAGTGATTCTATCGGATTACTTAGCGAGTTCTTCGTCGATGATCTCGGCGAAGACTTCCATCGGTTGAGCGCCGTTGATGAGCTGGCCATTGATGAAGAATGTTGGCGTGGACTTGACCTTAACCTTCTTCCCCTCTTCCATGTCGGCCTGGACCTGGGCCAGGTATTTGTTTTCAGCTAGACACTTCTCGAAAGCGTCGAGCTTCACCCCGACCTTGCCCGCAGTCTTCTTGAGCCCTTCCGGGTCGAGGGCGTCCTGGTTCGCAAACATCGCATCGTGCATTTTCCAGAAGTACTCCGTCCCCTGCTCGTTGGCACACAGACCGGCAACCGCGGCTTTCTCGGCGTGGTTATGGAAGGGGAGCGGGAAGTTCTTGAAGGCAACTTTTACCTTGTTTCCGTACTTCTTTTTGATCTCCTTTAAGAGGTCCGCACCTTTGGCGCAGAACGGGCACTGAAAGTCTGAGAACTCAACGATCGTGACTTTTGCGTCCTGGGCACCGGTCGAGGGCGAGGTTCCAACTTCCACCGGGAAGGTTGGTCTGCGTGGCCGCTGGATGTAGACTTCCACCGGAGACTTCTTCGTTTGCTCGGCGATCCACTTATCGACGGCTTCTTTTTTCCTTTCCATGCTCAGGTAGCTCTTGATCTTCTCGCGGACCTGCGGATTGATGTGCTCGGCCGGGATGTTCTGGTCCTTGATGAAGGCGTCGATCTCTTTCTCGGAGATCACGATTTCCTTGGCGATGTACTTTTCAAGGAATTCATCGTTTGAGATGCCTTTCTTGCGAGGATCCTTATCCATGAACTTCTGAAGAAGAAGACCTTTGAGGCGATTGAACTTGATCTCAAAGACCTTGGATTCGGCTTCGAAAAGCTCAGATTCGATACCATCTTCGAGTTCGGCGTTACTCACCTCGACTTCACCAACCTTCGCAGAAAGGCCTTCCTTCGCAGCGGGTTTAAAGAGGTAACTTGGCTTACTGGTCGAGTCCGAGCAGGCAGAGAACGTCAGGAGCAGAACAAAAGACATGATGCCTAAAATAGGTTTCATAGCGGAGATCTCCTAGGGTTAAAAGTAAGCCATTCTAACGCAAAGGGACCGGAATAAAAACAAAGCGGTTTTGTCGGCTAATGAAGGTGCTGGAGGAATTCCTGGTACGCCGGCTCGTGGGAGAGCTCCTGGTTCGTGCCGCGAGCTCGGATCCGTCCCCCCTCGAGTAACAGAAGGCTATTCGCCCCGAGGATCGTCTCCAGCCGGTGGGTCACGATGATCGTCATGGACCGGGATTGGAAGAAACGGATCAGATCTCGGAGCGCCGCCTCGAGTTCTGAATCAAGGCCCGAGGAAATTTCATCCATCAGGATGATTGGTTTTTTGAGGAAGAGTGCTCGGAGCCCCGAAATGAGCTGCTTCTGCCCGAGAGAGAGTGACTTGGGACGGAGGACGTCATCGGGAGCGAGTTGCCATCTCGAGAGGTAGGGAATAGATCCTTGCGCCAGCGCCCAGAACTCGTCGAATCCGCCGTCGGTCCCCAGGGAGATGTTGAATCTCAGAGTCTCGGAGAAGACATGGGAGTCTTGAGAGATGAGGCTCACGTAGGAGGAAAACCGACGCAGTTCCGAGTCCCGGTCTGCGGCGATCTCCGCACCGTCAACTGTTACGGTCCCGTCGAAGGAGTAGTACTGGCCGGAGAGGAGCTTCAGGAGCGTTGATTTTCCACAGCCGGACTCGCCGATGATCCCCAGAATTTCTCCTCGTCGAAGAGTGAAGTTGATGTCCCTGAGTTCAAAGCCTTCGCCGTAACGAAAGGAGCGAAGTTCGAGGGCGATCGCCTGGGCCTCGAGGTCAGTGTAATCGAGCCGGGGTGCGAGGTCTCGGTCGAAGCTCTCGTTAAACTGGTGGATCCGGTCGATGCCGGTTTTCGCGCGCGAAAGCACGGAGATCTTCGACGCCACATCTTTGATCGGAGTGATGGACTTCTGAATCAGGTCGATGAGGGCCGCTAGGATGGCGATCTCGGTGATCTGAGAATAGGGAACGATGATCATGACGAGTGCGACGAGGATTGGGTACAACGACTCGGCTGCGGAGTAGTACCCAGCGTCCCAGATGTTGGCCCGCAGCTGCTTGTCTAGGAACTCCTCAAAGATCTTCTGCCCGCGTCGGCTGGCGTAGCGGTCGTTGGGGCTGAAGAAGAGCTCTCTCAATCCCGAAGTAAGGTCTGTCACGACCCGGGCCATGAGGCCCGTAAGTCTGCGCACGTCCATGAAGATCGTTGCCATCACCCGGCTGCCCTTGATCAACAGAAGGCACGCAACCACCTCGGCGATGAAGAGGCCCAATCCCGTGGTGGAGTTGAGTTGAAGGAAGCTCAGGAGGCAGGAGAGAATGAAGATGATGTCGATGAAGATCGCAAAGCTTCCAGAGCCCACAACTTCCCGGACCGCGTCCGTATCATTCATGAGCCGGGCCAGGACCTCACCCAGCGGGTACTCTTCGTGAGCACCGGACTTTCGCTTGAAGGGTGCTTTGAGCCAGAGGCCAAAACTCCGTCTTCGGACATCAACCAGGAGAACCTCAACATACCGGGAGGTACTGAGAGTGAAAAGGAAGCGGTTCAGGTACTCGGCTCCATAGAGGAGTGCCAGGGAGACGAGCTCTCGGTCAAAGGCGGCACTGTCTCCGAGGGAAGCATAAAAGGCACTGATGAAGCGTGGCGTGAGGTACCCGGTGACCGCGGAGATGAGGATGTTAATGAGGATGAAGACCGCGAGAAAAGCCTCGGACCTAAGCCAGAGGTACTCCCACCATCTGCTCTTTAAAGAACTTTGAGACATCTGCTTCCTTCAATGTGGTTTCAACGGGTCCCGTGGCACGGATCCCCACGGTCTGGTCAAGGTAAATGAGTTGATCGGAGAGGCGCACCGTGGTGAGACGGTGGCTCGAAATCAAAAACGTCAAATCGCGCCACTCCGGTGTCTCTTGCAATCGAGTCATGATCTTCTTCTCAAGGATGATGTCAACGGACGAAAAGGGATCATCCCAGATGAGGACCCGTGCCCCAGAGAGGAGGGAGCGGGCCAGGGCCACTCGCTTCATCTGCCCACCGGAGAGGCGCTTCCCGTTTTCACCGACCTCGAGGGCCAGCACTTCGTCGAGCGAAGGAGCAAGGCCATCCAATTGAAAGATCCGAAGAAGTTCATGGGCACGCTCGAGGCCAACCTTGTCCGGAGTTACCCCTAAGAACAGGTTCTCCGCAAGGGTGTCATTGAAGAGGTAGGGCTCCTGCTGAACCATCGACACCTTTTCTCCGGCTAGAATAAGACACGAAGCAAAGTTCGAGAGAAGATGGCTCTTGCCACAGCCGGTCTCCCCCACAAGCACGGTCCAGCTCCCCCGGGGAGCGATGAGCCGCAGCGGACGGCCCCAAAAATCGAGAGTGACGGCAACGCTCGCAGGACTCACTTCAGGTTCTGCGTGGGCCAGCTGCTCTTCTGGCGCCGAGGGCTTCACGAGCAAGTGATGGAGGTCCTTCACCCGGCGCCAGGCCGCGAAGCCTTGGGAGACGACGACCGCAACCCAGGACAGGAACATGACGGGCTCAAGGAAGAGGTAAAGAAATCCTGAGAAAAAGACCAGATCGGAGGTTGTTCCCCCGGAACGACGTATGAGGAGGGCCGCCCACATGAGGCTCGCGCCGAGGCCTAGTTTAACGTAGGGACCGGTGAACGCAAACCCCACGGAGGACTTGAAGAAAAGCTTGAGTTCCTCGGCGGAAACCCGGACAAACCCATGGATGAAATTCTCTTCCCGGTGGAAGTTCTTAATGGTCTGCTTCGCCTCGTACGACTCGATGATGTACTGCTGGACCTCACCTTTTTTGTCCATCATCTTCTTAAAGTACTTCTGATTGATGAAGGTCACGGCCGTGAAGAGGAAGACACTCGCAAAGAGCGGTGAGAACGCGGGCCAGAGGTAGGCATCGGTTTGATTGAGTTTAGGAATGAGGACCCAGGCAGCGATCAGGAGGTTCCCGATCTGCAAGAGACCGAACCCGACGAAGGCCCGGAGGTTATTGATGTCGTCGAAGAGAATCTGAAAGATTTGGCCCTGGGGCCGATCCGAGTAGCGGGAAGGAGGAGCGGCCTCTAAGAGTTCCAAGAGCTCCATCCGGATGAGTTTTTGTTGAACCCGGGCCGGGTAGAAGAATAAGAGCCGAGAGAATGTTCGGAAGATGAGAATCCCCACCGCCAGGCCCAGAAAGATAAAAACCGAGGCCTGGTTGATCCCCTGCCCGCTCAATTCTTCGGTCAGAGTCCGAATCTTTTGTGGAATCTCGCTCTGAAGAACCTGTAACAAATAAAGACAAAGGAAAGCCCCCAAATAAAACCATTTGAACTCGAAGGCATGGTGAATGATCCAGGGACCGAAGCGACGGTGGATTCTTTGAGTCATGAGGGTCTAAACTAACTTAAATTCTGCTCAAAGTCATGAAAAGACCCGAGAAAGAATAGTGACAGAGCGTAGAATTTTACCTAACATTCCACCCATGCGCCCGTAGCTCAGTTGGTTAGAGTATTACCTTGACATGGTAGGGGTCACAAGTTCGAATCTTGTCGGGCGCACCATTTATCTTCCAAATCACCAGCCATTTTCATTTAGACTGTTAATGACAAAACTTGCTCAGAGTGCGAACTTTTTGTTCATGCTCTTTTCTAAATGTGCCTCTTTCATTTTCATTCTCTCTCTCTCATCGTTCGTCATTGCAAGTGAACCCAATCTAAAATTACCAAGTGAAAAGCAACGACTAGAAATGGTTTTGAATCTCTCGCGCGAGATCCAACGTCTTGATGGGGAAGGGTTGGTTCCAAGAAAAAATCGTCCCGAACCGTGGGAGGAGACCTTAAACAAATTGGCCACCGAGGCCGCCGAAGCAAAAAATCTCTACGACTTAGGCAGAGTCTTTAAAAAGGTAGACGCTACCTACCCTAACTTGCATGCCAAACTTTTCATGCGCCCTGAACTAGACGAACGAAGAACAGAAGGTTCTGTAGTGCTACCCATTAAGTTTTTTCCGGAAAGCGCTGATCGTATTTTCAGTAAATCCAAGTTTCGTTTGGTTGTTGCTCAAGGTGCAAAAACGGATCTACAGAATGGAGATGAGTTAGTATCTATAAATTCAATCCCTCTCCAAGACTGGACGGATAAGAACTTTCTTTTCTGCAAGTTTCCTTATCGTGAACAATGCGAGATTGAGTTCTACGACAACTTCAGGAAAGAACTCTTGGGCTGGGATCGCCACCAAGCGCTCGAGGTAAAAGTCCGGCGCGGGAAGAAAGAACTCAATGTACCTATCCGGCCAGACGTAAAACCATTTAACATAGACGAAGAGCCAACTGATTTCCCGTGCGATGTATCACCGAACCGCTACCGAGGATTTAAACTCGCGTACGAGGGTGAAAACCTCTGTGCCTTTGAGTCAGTTCGTGATTCTAAAATCGTCGCACTAAGGATTAAAAGTTTCCAGTATGAAGATGTGCCGTTCGCTGTTTTAGATGGCGAAGTCCAGATTTTCTGGAACAACTATTGGCGGAAGAATGCGGCCACTGTAAAAACTTTGGTTTTGGACGTCATTGAGAATCACGGCGGCCAAAGTCCAATACCGTATTATGGACTTTTTTATTCGCAACCATACCAAGAACAATACGTTCAATTCAAAAAAATTGACGAGTTTGAACGTCCCGATATTTTAGAAAGCCTTTTCTGGGGTGATAAAGGGAAAGAAATCTGGTTCGAGAATATTAAAAAGGACGGGACCTTTTCCAAAGCTAAGAATGGCGATTTTTTCGGTCAGATCCCTCAATTTTGTGCGAACCGAAACAAAGACTGTAGAGAAGATCATTTCGAACCACGGAGCCATGGATTTAAGGGGCACGTGAAAATTCTAATGAACCAATGGTGCGTTTCCTCCTGTGTTGGTTTCGTTTACAACATCAAGCATCTCTTAGGGGAGCGAGTGAAAACTTACGGGATCCCTGATTCTGGCGATTCCGCCTATTCTCGCCTTACGATTTTTGTTAGTCCGAAAGCAGAAATTTCAATCGGCGCTCTTAAGAAGGCCCAGGGGCCAGATCGGCCTGAACCTTGGATTCGCCAAATTGTGTCCGCGACTCGTTCCACCGATAAGGACGGCAAGATCTTATCTGGGATACCGCAGGCGATTGATGTTTGGGTTCCCCGAGTCTGGAGCCAGAACGATGAGGAGTGGGCGTCTAGCGTTTTTAGTAAAGCTGTGGGGGAATAGTGGTTTCTATAAATTTCATCGCCATTTTGCACGTATTTATGCAAAGCCGTTTTGAACTCTTCCAAGATAGAGCAACGTTAGGAAAAACTCCGGTCTATTTATCTCATTACACTTAATAAGATTCTGATGCCGAACGATTTGTTCGCACTGAATATTCAGTAACTCAAAGATTTTCTCAAAGAAGTTAAAGTTCCAAGGTTTGATACGCCGCCCCCGAACATCCGAAGTTAAAAAATGTGGATGAAATACTGCAACTACTCGAAGCTCCACATGAAAAGACGGAAATGCCTTGGCCCAGCAGTGTATTGTTACGTGTTCAATGGGACAAAGATGAAAAGGATCATCTACGTGGGAGAAGCGAAGAATCTTGATAAAAGGCTAAACGATCATTTGCGAGATTTTAGGAACGGTAAACATACAATTTTTGATGTACGCGATGGGAACTCCGAAGTCGACATCTATACTCTGATGACTCTTACCCCTAAGAATTATCATTCGCATGAATTAATAGAGAAAGTCTGGGTACCAAGCGGTCAAGCAAAAAAACATCATCTTTCTGCTAACAAGAAATTTGATTCCGAATACTTGATCAAGTATTTAGACAAGATTTGCATCTATTACAAAGAGTTCGACAAGGAGTCTCTAAAAGACGCTGAATCCTCCTTACAAAAAGCACTTATTGTGAGGTGTGGTATCACCTACTACAACTCTCATCAAAGACATACTTGGCTTGGAAAAATAGAGAAGCCTCAGATCGATGCTGACTTTCAGGAATTAGGAGAAGTCTGTAGGATATCTGGTTCCGAGTTAACAAAACCCATTTCGGGCGACACTACTTGAAATTCGAAAACTGAATGATCTCGATCTTTGTGTGAAGTACTAAGCGGTAAGGAGCCCCATCGATCTTATTAAAAACCAAGAGGTATACAAGCGTCGTGCCCGAGTTTATTTTCGGCCTTAGAATGACTTCAAACAGTCTTCTAGAATTTGATTTCATCCTAAATGATTTACGGCTCCCAGATTTCTGAAGTCTAACAGAAATTGTTGAAAATCTAAGCAGAACCTTACTCACAACTTTAAAAAAAAAGGGGCCCAAAGGCCCCTCCGATTTGATTAAAGCTTAATCCGAAAGCCCTTATCTTTTTTCTTTTTCTTTTCTTTTTTCGGGGCCGGTGCGGCCGTTGTTGCGACCTTCGCCAGTTTGACTTCCTCGAGGTATTTTTCTTGGAGGTCGATCTCACTCTTGATGGCGTTCATGTAATCTCTCTTCGCATTAATGTCTTGCTCGGTCGCTTTCACTTTCGCTGTCTTCGTGGCTTCCGGAAGTCCATTTTCCATCGCCTTCCTCTCGGCCCCAAGGGTGTCCTTCACCGTCTCGAGGTACGTATCAAGGCAGTAGCGGCGATCGAGGGCCTTCGTCTTCTTGAGACACTCCTGCGGGTTGGTGTTCGCCAGAAGAGAGAAGGACATAGCGAGAAAAGAGGTTGCGAGAACGAATTTCATAGAATCTCCTAGATTTTTATAAGGCAGATCATAAGAAACTCTCGATGAGAGGGGAAGGCATTGTAAGGGAATGTATGAGTCCGACTCCGACGACTTAACGATCAAGAACGATGAGCTTACTCCCATCCTCCCTGGGCCCATGTGGCGAAGTGCGGTAAATGTTCATCCAAACTTTTTTAGTTCCCACTTACCCCCTCCCAACTTAGAATCAGCTCAAGGAGGTCACATGATTATTTATTTATACCGATGGAAACTTAAGGCCGGCAAAGAAGAGCAGTTTCAAAAGGCCTGGGCCTATGTCACTGAGCAGTTACGTGAAAAGAGCGGAAGCCTGGGCTCAAGACTTCACCTCGGGGATGATGGGATCTGGTATGGGTACGCTCAGTGGCCAACGGCAGAGCACAGATCGAACAGTAAGCTGGATCATCCTGAGATCGTTCAGGCCCGCGAGCTCATGAAAGACGCGACCCTCGAGGGGCTTCCGAGCGTGACTCTGCAACCGACCAATGACTATCTCATCAATCGCACTGCCCTCTAGCCTCAGCGACTCACACATTCGATGATCCGCTTAAAGTAGCGTGGCATCTCCCGTCGGGGGTACCAGGCGAGGGCCTGCGGATCATCGAAGACTTTTTTCTGATTGAGCACGACCAGGCCACCGGCCGCGATGTCCGTGGCAGCGACTTCCTGAGTTAGGGCGCCGTATCCGATGCCGCTTTTGATCAGATTCACCACGGCGAAATTGGTATTCGCAAAAATCCGATCCGGGCGAGCGTGCTCGAGCAGATCGAATTGCTTCAGATACGCTTTGGTGGTGTTATCGCTTTCGTAGAAATCAATCATCCGCTCATGTTTTATGATGTCGAGGGTCCGGCGCTTCTTCCACTGAGCTCCGGCGACCAAAATGTACCGGTCAGGTCGCAGGAGCTTGCTGTCCATTTCTAGAGTCACGTCTTGCGGCGGGAGGATCGCTAGCTGAACCGTGCCTTTCTTGAGAATTTCGACTCGGTTCTCTTGGTCATCCATCCGGTAATTCAAAACGAGCTGCGGGAATTCCTGGTAGAGCCCAAGGCAATTCGGAAGGACTCGGGAACTCATGATGCTCGTGGGGCCGGCGAGCGTGATCGAAACTGCCGCCTGAGGACCCGGCCCAGAGACGTCCCCCATGATAAGACCCTCTAGCTCGATCGCCCTCTCACAGTAGCGCAAGAGTGTCTCCCCTTCGTGACTCAGCCTCATCCCAGTCCGCGAGCGGATGAAGAGCGTGACCGAGAGGTTTTGCTCTAGAGTACGGATCCGCTGAGTGGTTCCGGTCTGAGTGATGCCGAGCTGTTTCGCCGCAGCGTGGACAGTTCCGCAACGAACAATCGCCATAAAGGCCTGAAGCTTGGGGTCAAGTAAACTCATTTAAATCTATCAATACATAAATATAATGAATTTTTCAATCACAAAGATTCGCCTTAAAAAAGCTCCATCAAGGAGAACCTCATGTCACTCATTCGCCCCAGCGCCGTCGCCTGCTTCATCTTTTGTCCCCTCCTGGCCTTCGCTAGTCAGAGCTACGAGACTTCCCTCAGGCCGCCGGAAGATCGGATCACCTGCGACCTTGACCGGAGCACAGGTCGAGTGCGCATGCTTCTCGATCTCTCGGGTCACGTGGTCACAAGCCCCATACTCAAAACGACCGTTCTGGTGGCAGACCTGGGGTTCGAGGTCTGGGCACGGCCAGACAGACTTCAGAAGCTCTGCAGGTCCCAGCGAGAGGAACTCCTTTCGCGGAAGAGCATCACCGGTCAAGTGTGGGTCGAGAGGAAGCGAGAGTGCGTTTGCGACGCATCGGACTGTGCCATCGTTGAGTCACACTCCGTAAGTTTTACCCCCCTGAAAGCAGACGGGTACCAGCACTACTATTTTTCTGTCCTCGGACGAGATCAGTACGAAGATCCTCACTGCAGCTACGAAGAACCCAACCAATAGGAGAAGAGTCTATGAAACAGGTCACCATCGTCATCATTCTTTCTGCAATCCTTACTTCCGCGGCCTACTCAAGTCAGGGACACCCAAGACCCTGCACTTCTGATGAACTCGCAAGAGGGTTTACTGAGCGTTGGTTCACGGGCCGTTTGGACCGAGTCATGTGTTACCCACCAGCTCGACTTCAAGCTGATCAAGAATCATGCTCGAGCAACGAGGCCTCCGCTGAATGCGCAGAACGAGATCTTCGAGATGGGCCTGAGGATCTCTAGGAGGCCTTCGATGACACATTGCCATCGTGAGCTTCGAGGTCCCCTACGCTTGCAAAAGACCTTCCTTCGTGGAGAATAGGAGAATGAAAATAAACGCTATAGAAGCGGCCTCTCAAATCTACAAAGAAAGATACACCGGCGCCAGAGCTCTCCTCCTCGCAGGTTCTGTTATCCGGGGTGAGTCAACCCAGTTCTCTGACCTAGATATCGTTGTCATCTTTGACCACGTCGAGGCTGCCTACCGCGAGTCTTTTACCTTCGAAGACTGGCCGGTCGAGGTCTTTGTCCATGACCCAGAGACATTAAGGTACTTCTTCGAATCCATCGATGGTCCGACGGGAATCCCCTCGCTTCCCAACATGGTCTTCGAAGGCCTGGAGATCTCTTCTGATCTCGAGTTCACGGAAGATCTGAAGCGTTACGCGAAAGAGTTTCTCGAGGCAGGGCCTCCGACTTGGACCCTCGATGACCTCGACAGATACCGCTACGCCATCACCGACCTCTGCGATGACTTGAGGGCGCCGAGGTCTTACCAAGAAATGCTCGGGACCATCGGAGTGCTACAGGAACAGCTGACCCACTTCTACTTCCGATCGCAGAAAAAATGGTCCGGGAAGGGAAAGACCATGGCAAGACGTTGGATAGAAGAGAACCCCGCACTCGCGGCGGAATTCTTCGACGCTCTTGGGTCAGCGTCGAAGACGGAAGACCCGTCCCGGATCATCGCGTTCTCAGAAAAAATTCTGAGGCCCTATGGTGGATGGAATTTTAATGGGCATAGGCTGAGTGCTCCTTCACAGTGGCGCAGCCCCGGGTCCCTCTTATCGCTTTAAGAATTCACTCATCCCTGGAGACTTCCTTGTTCGCGAAGTACTCTGAACCCAAGATTCCCATGATGAGCTTGTCAGAGAATTCACCGTTCCTAAAAAAAGCTTCCCGGAGTCGGCCCTCGTACTTAAACCCCGCCTTTTCATAGGCCCGGAGAGCTCCCGGATTGAGGCCAGAGGCGGTGAGAAAAAGTCGATGCAGCTTCAAGACTTCGAACGCATCCTGAACAAAAAGTCGCGTCACCTTCGACGCGATCCCTCGCCCCCAATACATCTTGTTCCCTATGAAGATGAAGTACTCGCCGTTTCCGTCGATCTCATTCAGAGCACTGATGCCCGCATACCCAATCAGCTCATCGGTCCCGGGATCAACGATCCCAAACTGATGGACCGCTCTATCGAACAGCGTCCCATGGAACCAGGCCTCAATCTCTTCCGGGCGCGCCAGGCGATGAAACTTCGTCATCGAAAACCGTATGACCTCGGGATCTCTGATCCAGCGATGAAAGAACCGCACATCGGATGGTTGGAGATTCCGGAACATAAAAGTCGCATCTCCTCGCAAGGGCGGTTGCGAAGAAGAGTGAACGCGGTCGATCATGTCTTGAGTCAACGTCGACGCGGTTGTGCTCCGGAGATTGTAGTTTTTGCCCAGAAGGGTAAGCTGGGCCTCTGCCCTATCCCAGGTGAGTTCTGCTGCCGTAAAGAAAATCCTCCCTCTGTCCTCACCGACTTCTTGTGCCTCTGGTGTGAGCTCAAGAACAATTCTCAAGTCCCCAGGAACAACAACCCACCTCAACGGTTTCGAAGGTCCCTCCACCTCGAGGACAGTCAAATCTTTTGAAGCGAAGGCACGCCGGACTTCAATCTCTCGCATAAACTCTCCTCGATTCCCAGTCATGAGGGGAGTAAACGTACCCCTCGGCTCGATCTCTGGCCACCGTCATCTTGTTGACGTCACTGCCCCCGGCAGAGAGAAACTCTCAGCTATCTTTCCGTTTCCGAATACGCACCAACGGTTATAATAGGATGATGACCAACAGCACTACGAAGTTTTCAAACCCTCGGGTTTATCTTTCACTCATTTTCGCCGCTCTCGGGGCCACGTATTTTGAATACGTCCGCTTCGATACCATGCTCGGGCGAGACGATAACCTCCTCGTCCCACCCATCACCCGGCTCACCTCTTTATCTCAGTACTTCGACTGGGTCCGAACTAATGAGATCCTTGATACTCAACCTCTGAGAGACCTGACCTTCTACTTCAACGTTCTCATCCAACGGTGGACAGGATTTTCGAGCTTTCATCTGACGAACCTCTTGATCTTTTTTGTGAGCATCTTCCTCGTTTCAAAACTTCTGCGGACCCTGAATCTCTCTCCCAAACGGGTCATCTGGGGTACCGCTGCTTACGCCTTCCATCCATTGATGGTTTCTGCCGTCGGCTGGGTCTCTGCTCGGAAGCACTCTCTCGCCTTAGTCTTCGTCCTCCTCGCCCTCATTGAATTCTTCCGGAAACGTGATGTGACCTGGAAGTGTGGACTCTTTCTTTTTCTCTCCTCCCTCGCGCACCAAATTTTTTTCCTCACTCCCCTTTGGCTTTTTATTTACGCACGGAAGAAGAACTGGCCTCTCTCAATGCGAAACTTGTCCATCACGGTCGTTCTCATCTCGACCGTCGTCGCGCTCGCAAGCTACAAGCACTTCTACGTCAACGCCATTGACGCCCGATGGTTCGAGGAGGATTCGTTCGTCAACGTCTCGCGCTACATTCTTTCCTTGGGACGCACGACAGTCCTCATCTTCTTCCCGGCCTCGATCTCGGCTTTCTACCACCAAGGAAGCTTCTGGAATCTCCTGGGGATCCCGCTTCTGACCGTCCTGGCCTACGCGTCCGTGAAAGGCCGCAGCGACTCGAGTTTATGGGTTCTCCTGGGCTTCTTCGCCCACCTTCCCACGTACATCGCCTTCGTGAACGATACCTACCTCTATCTCCCTCTCGTGTGTTCAATCGTCGCCCTCATGAGCACCTCCACGGCAGCAAGCTGGGTCGTCCCTCGGAGGGGAATCGTCGTCGGAGCGGGTCTCGCGGTTGCTCTCCTCGGGCTCAAGACTCTGGATGCCGCCCTCATGTGGCGCAGTCCCCAGCGCCTCTGGTCATACTCCTACCGCAACGAACCCTCTCCGCACAATGCCATTGGTCTCAGTGGGTACCTCGCCGACAAACGAGAGTCGGTTAAGCTCCTGGAGTGGGGAGGAAAGAACTTTAACTTCAATCACCAGATGAATCTTCTGCCGTACTTCCTGAGTTCCGTGTACGCAGCACCCGTTGCTCCCGACGAGCGGACGAGGATTCTCAGAGAGTGTTTTTTTGACCATCCTCTTTACCGATCCTACTTGGGGTTAAGTCTTCTCTCGGGGACCAGTGCAGACGCGATGGAAGGCCGCCTCATGCTCGCTGCGGGTCTGAATGATCCCCGCGGTGGGCTAGAGAAAGAGCAGCGGGTTTTCGTCGCGCGCGAACTGGCCCGGCTCTGTCAGCGCTCACCGCTGAGTGGTGCCTGCCAACTCAGTGAGAGGCAAAACCGAGAATCTCACGAGTAGCACAAGCGGGATCGCCAAACGGTTGACACCCAGCGGGCCTGACACAAAATTAATAAACGACGCAAGAAAGCAGATTTACTTGCCTCGTTTAGTTCCCTAGCATTGGTGTATGAAAACGATTTTCATTACACTTGCTCTAGGGATGGTGAGTGCCGCGACGTTCGCGCAGCACTCGAATTCGGAACGACTGGCCCAGCTCACGAGCCTGGACCGGTTGGCCTTCGGATCCTGTAACAAACAGTTCAAAGAGCAGCGGGTCTGGAAAGACTTGATCTCTCAGGCGCCGGACCTTTTCTTGTGGGGCGGTGATAACATCTACGCCAACACGAACCGGGCCGACGAAATCCAAGCCGCGTACCAGCGGCAGAACGCAGTGGAGGATTACCAATTCTTCAAGGCCCTCACTCCCATCATCGGAACCTGGGATGACCACGACTACGGGAACAACAATGAAGACGGGTACTATCCCCTGAAAAAGAAGAGCCGCGAGTACGCGCTCGATTTCCTCGAAGAGCCCAAGCTTTCGCCGCGGAGACTCCGAGACGGAATCTACACCAGCTACGAATTCCAGAGCTCCGGGAAAGTGATCAAGCTCATTCTGTTGGATAATCGGTTTTTTAAAAACCTCGACGCCGACCTCCCGCTCCTTGGCACTGAGCAGTGGCGATGGCTTCGAGAAGAGATCCAAACCACTCAGGCAAAACTTATTCTGGTGGCCTCAGGCCTCTCGATCCTTTCGCCGCAGACACCGGGCGCGCAAGAATGGGCCGACCATGCGAAGGAAAGGAACCTCCTGCGCGAGCTCCTCAAGGGAAAGAAAGTTCCCTACCTCTATCTCGCCGGAGACAAGCACTTCGCTTCTATCTACCGCCGAGACGATGAGGTCGAATTTCTTTCGAGTGGCATGACTCATAACACTCACAAAACCCTCCGGCCCTACGTCCGGTCGCGCTACCCAGCTCCGGTGTTCGCCAACAATTACGGTCTCATCGACTTCACCTGGAGGGATGACGTGCCGGAGCTCACCCTGACGATCCGAACGGCCAGCGGTCGGAACGCGAACGTCACAAAACTGACCTGGGAAATTGATCGCTGGCGTCAGCTCTGAGAGGTTTTGCCATCTCGAGTGAACGCCAATTCCAGAGGGAAGCAGGAAAATTTGGTCACCACCACCTCAGAGAGTTGAGCTATAATTGTCACGATGAAACGACTCTTCAGTCTTTACCTCCTCATTCTTCTTGGCGCCTGCGCCTCACTCGAAAACGTTGACCATCCTTCCGGGCTAGAGGTCTCTGAGGAGGGGCCTGACAAAGAAACAGCTCTGACCAAGCAAAACCTTCTGCATTTGGCACAGGTCTACGACCTCACCCCATTCCTCTACACGAAAAAGGTGGTGATCTGCGCTGAACCGAAACCAACCGCCCGAACTGTCCTGGTCTTAGGGACTGAGGAAGCGGCAGCACCAAAACGACTCCTCGCAACTTTCCTCGAGCAGGAACTGGACTGGTGGCTCCGGACACAACTACCTTCCACAGCGCGGGCCCTGAAGGAGCTTCAAAAGGTTTTCCCCAATGTTCCCAAGGCACAAGCACGTGGGGCGCACCGGGAGCTCCTTCTCAATTATCTGAAGCTCAGGGCCCTCGAGTATTACCTCGGTCACTCCGAAGCCCGGACCCTCATGGTAGAGCTCTCTAAGAAGACGAAGCCGCCTCGCTGGGCCACGGCGCAAGTTCTCCGGAAGCACACGAGCGTCGGGAGTATCGCCGAACGCGCGGGCCTCGTTCCCCCGGTCCTTCGCTAGAAGCCAACGAAGAAGCCGTTGTGCTCTTGGGACAGGAGGCTCAGGAATTTGAACTGGTCGCTAGACTTGTCTTTTAAGAAGTTTGATCCCACGCCGATGGTGCTGATCTGAACCTTCGTCGGATTCCGTTCCCGCACCTCCCGGAGAATCTCGTAGATATCGTCCTTCTGATTGGAGTTGTGGTACGTGGGCACACCGTCGGTCAGGAGCACAATGTCCGTCAGCGAGTCGTAGTTTTTTAAGACGAAGAGAAGGGTGTCTCGCGTGGGTGTGCCGCCGGAGGGCCTGAGGGAGTAGATGAAATCGAAGGCGTCCATGCGATTGATCCCTTGGAACTCTTTCGTGGTCCCCCACATGCTCCGGAACGGGGCCCGCTCCCCGAGAGGGAACTGCACGATCTCGATGCGAAAGGAAGCCGAGAGTGAGGTGAGAAGCATCTTGAGTCCGGCCTTCACTTGGGTCATCCGATCCTCCTCGGTCATGGAGTAGGAGGTGTCGATGATGAAAACGATGTTCTTGCCTTTGAACTTAAACCCCACGTCCGCGTTCAGCTCCCCCTCGGGAGTCACCGGCGGATCAGTGACCGGAGCGCTGGGTTCAGCGGCGGCAACACTCGCCGCCGCTTCGGTCTCGGTGAGCTTCCGCTGGAGCTCCGCGATCGTCGCTCGAGATGTTGTCAGATCTTTTTTCAAGAGCTCCATGGCAACGTCGACTTTCGCCAGAGAATCCCGCGCGGTGTTTTTTGGGATGGCGACGTAGAGGATGATGACGGCGCCCAGCGCCCCGGAGAGGAGGTCCAGAAACGAAATCGAGAAGAGTTCGATCTGCCGTCGCTTCCTCACTGAACCTCGATCTTGTTGATGAGGTTATCGATCACAAACTCCTTCAGGTCCGAGTGAAAGCGGTCCGTTTCCTCTTGTAGTTTGTGAACGAACCACATGATGACGATGGAGAGAACGAGGGCCACGAGAGTGGTGTCGAAGGCGACTCCTAGGAGAGCCGTGATCCGATCCATGTCCCCGGAGTTGGCGATGATGAGGGCCTGGGAGATTCCGATCACCGTACCGACGAAGCCGATGGAGGGAATGACCCAGGTCAGGTAGCGGATGATCGACTGGTTCCCCTCGGCCTTCTCCTGGGAAACCTCGACTTGGATGCTCACAATGTCGATGAGCTCGGAGAGGGACTTCGAGGTGTGAAACTTGGTGCAGGCCTTCTTCAGGAGGTCACTCAAGATGTACTTCTCTTTTTTGTCGAACTCGATGAGCTTAAACTTCAGCGCATTCACATCCTCCGGCATGAAAACAATTTTCTCGCCCGAGGGAATGAGGTTAAGCCGGAACGCGCGGCGCTCGCGCTCGATGAACCGGAGTTTCTCCGTCACTTCAAAGAAGGCCCAGAGGAAGGCCAGGTACGTCAGGGTCTGGATGTACCCGCCGTTTTTGACGTCGCCCCCGAGAAGGATCAGGAGCCGGTAGAGGGTCGGAGAATCGTCGCGGCCAGTTACCAGCAACAAGAGGAGACAAATAGCTGTAATCAAAAGTGCGATGCCAGCGGAAATGGTTAAGTTCCTAAGATTTTTCATCCGATGATTTCCGTGTTATTAAGCTTTAAAAGACTATCGGTAACTCCTGAGAAAAACTAAGGAAGTGTTATGAGAAAAGTGGAGATCCACCCGGACGCAGTTGAGCGGGTTAAGCGATTCACCATCAATGATCCGCAGCTGGGATTCGGCAAATACGTGGCCCCGATCATGATCCAAGCGATCTTCGATCACGATGAGTGGCAGCGGTTTGATCTCCTGCCCTACGGCCCTCTTCAGCTCGACCCTTGCACAAAAGTGCTCCATTATGGTCAAGAAATCTTCGAGGGCATGAAAGTCTTCCGTCATCCAGATGACCGGATCTTCATGTTCCGTCCGGAGATGAACGCCCGGCGCTTCAACCAATCCGCACGGCGGATGGCGATGCCGGAAATCCCCGAAGAGCTCTTCCTCCAGGCCTGTGAAATCATCAGCGCCTACTCGAAGCACCTCGTACCTAAAAGACTCGGAGAATCACTCTACCTTCGACCGTTCATGATCGCGTCCGAAGTCGGAATGGGTATCAAACCGGCCAAGCAGTTTCTGTTTATCATTGTGGCGAGCCCATCTGGTGCGTACTTCGCGGGAGACTCGGTCAAGGTTTACATCGAGCGCGAGGATATCCGCTGTGCCCCTGGTGGAGTGGGGTTTGCCAAAACCGGCGGGAACTACGCCGCGAGTCTGAACTCCTACGCCAAAACCATCAAGCTCGGGTGCGACCAGACCATGTGGCTAGACTCGGTGGAGCATAAGTACGTCGAAGAGATGTCGGGGATGAACTTCTTCGCCGTGATCGACGGGAAGATTGTGACGCCAGCGCTGACCGACACGATCCTCGATGGTGTCACTCGGCGCTCCGTGATCGAAATGGCCCGGAGCGAGCAGCTCCCCCTCGAGGAGCGGCGCCTCTCGGTCGATGAACTTCTTCAGACGATCGACGACGGAAGATGTTCGGAAGCCTTCGTCTGTGGCACCGCCGCCGTCATCGCGCCGATTGCTTCATTCATGGACAAAGACCTTTCGGTCCACGCTCTGCGCGAAACGAATGGCAAAGTGTGCATGCAACTCCGGGAGAAACTCATCGGGATTCAGGCCGGTCGCTCCGAAGCCCCGGCCGGGTGGCTGTATCCCATCCGCGACATCCATTTTTAAAGTCCAAATAAGAAAGGCCCCAAACGGGGCCTTTCTTTTGAAACTCTAACTAAAGTTTACGGTAGAAGTTCGAAGCAAAGGATCGCGACGAGGGTCGGGAACAGTGCACCCTTTAAGAGACCGAGCGGCGAAATTCCTTCGGCGCCGAAGGAGTCTTTGAGGATCCCGTAGCCGGCCGGATTCGGTGCGTTGGCGATCACCGTAAGCCCCCCCCCAGTGACGGCACCCGCAACGAGGAAGTATTTCGCGGATTCTGTGAGCTCAACCAAAGAGCCGAGGTAGGTCAAAGCTGCGTTGTCTGTGATCCCGGTAAGGGCGGTCGCACCGAAATAGAGCACCTGATCCGAGAGACTCGAGATGAGCGGCTGGAGCCACCACTTCTGCTCGGAACCGAGCACGATGAGGCCCGCTAAGAAGAAGCCGACCATGAGAGAAGACTTCACCTGGACCTCGTCCTGGAACTGTTGCGTGATGGTCGTGAAGCCGAGGAAGAAGAGGAAGATCCCGAGGAACACAACCATGTGGTGGGCCGTGAGCACCACGAGACCAAGGAAGATCACGTGCGTGAGCGTGATCCACCAAGGAGGAAGGACTTTCTCCGTGGTGTCGGCGCTCAACTGGAAGTCACCCTGAAGCTCCTTCTTAAACATGAAGGCGATGGTGAGGGAGCTGATCAAGCAAGAGATGGCGGCTTTGTAACCGAAGTTCAGGAACATGTGGCCCATGCCCCAGCCCCACTTGCTCGCCACCATCAGCACCGGCGGTGCCGCGAAGTGCGTGAGTGTTCCCCCGATCGACACGTTCACAAACAACAGCCCGATCGTTGCGTACTTGAACTTGGCACTCATGTCTTTTGTGTAAAAATTCTTCAGGAGGATGATCGCGGTCACGGTCATGGCCGCGGGCTCCGTGATGAACGAGCCGAGGATCGGTCCCATCACCAGTGCGGTGAAGTAGAACGCCATTTTCCGCGGAAGCGGGATCAGCTTAGAGATGAAAACGATGATCTTCTCCGCGAGCTTGATCACAGGCCGAGTTCCGGCCATCGCCATGATCACAAAGACGAAGCCCGGTTCCGTGAAGTTCAGCGACTCGAGGTAAGTCACCGGTGCACCGAAGCCACCCTGAGAAATCATGAAGGCCAGAAAGACGGCGGCCCACATGCCGAAGACCGCCTCGACTTCGGCCATGAAGTGCCAGAAGTTTTGTCCCATCGAGCCGTGCGGATAATTGTGCGCGATGTGCGCGAACTTACTCACCAAGAACGTGTGGATAATGGCGATGGCAAAGATGGCCGTCGCCGCTATCTGAATGGCCGTCGGATTCATGTATTCCCCTTTTAGATGCTATTACGTCTAATAGTTTAAGGGGTTTTGGAATTTTAGGTAAAAAAATTAGCCGTTTTTGCCAATCGAGTTCACGGGACACGCATCCATCTGTTCTTCACACAGAGCGATTTCGTCGGGTGTTACCGGCTGCTTTTTAATGTAGGCATTCCCATTGTCGTCTTCGGCGTAGAAGGCCGGTGCTCCCGAGTAGCAAACGTTGCAGGCAATGCACCCCTCCCCTCCGTCATCGTCGGGATCGGTGCAGTAAAAAGGGCCAGGGACATTCTTTGGGTGTTTGTTCTTCGGATTCGCCATAGCCTGTATTCTATGTCCGCTGCTCTTATGTATCAAGCAAGTTGACGACATTTGCTTTGCATCATTTTTGACATTCACCCTTCCGGTTCGTACCTTTGTGAAGGCACTAAACCGAAGGACTGAAGTATGGATCAGAGGATACTGCAGAACGCGACCCGCTGGAGTAGCGACCCCTATTTTAGCGAGACCGACCGAAACGAAATTCAACGGCTCCTGGCAGACGTTCCGTCGAACGAACTAGAGCTGACAGAGCGCTTCTACCGGGATCTCGAGTTCGGCACGGGAGGCCTGCGCGCTCCCATGGGCGTGGGACAGAACCGTATGAACCGCTACAATGTCCGGCGCGCCACTCAAGCGATGGCCAACACCGTTCTCAAGCACTTCGGCGGCGGCAGCGCAGTCATCTCCTATGATTCACGGAACTTCTCTAAAGAGTTCGCTCTCGAGGCCGCAGGGGTCTTCGCCGCTAATGGCATCAAGGCTTACGTGTTTCGTGCGCTCACCCCAACTCCGATGCTATCCTTCGGCGTCCGGTACTACCAGGCCCGCTGCGGAGTCATGATCACTGCGTCCCATAATCCGCCGATCTACAATGGCTTCAAGGCCTTCTGGAACGACGGGGCCCAGGTTGTCCCACCCGTGGACCAGGAAATCATCAGTGAGTACAACGCTCTTGTGGACTGGGCCTCGGTGAAACACATGGAGTTCAGTGAAGCGCTCGAGCGTGGACTTGCCCAGTGGACCGATGAGGATGTAGACAACGCATTCTACGAAGTCATAGAAAATAGAGTGATTCAAAACCTTGACCTCTGCCGGAAGCACGGCAAAGAGCTCTCCATCGTTTACACGGCCCTCCATGGATCGGCCGAGGTACCTTGCTCTGAGGCCGCGCGTCGCCTTGGGTTTTCTTCGTTCCATTCTGTCCCCTCCCAGGCCAAACCCGACGGCAATTTTCCCACGGTGAAGTCCCCGAACCCTGAGGACCCCAAGGCGCTGGCCTTAGCGATCGACTCCATGCTGAAGACCAAGGCCGACATCGTCTTTGGCACAGACCCGGACGGAGACCGACTAGGAGTCGTGGTGAACAACCGGGGAGTTCCAGAGATCCTCAACGGAAACCAGATCGGTGCTCTGATGATCTACTACGTTTTCTCTATGAAGGCGGCACAGGGAAGTCTCCCGCCGAATCCGCTCGTGATTAAATCCATCGTCACGTCTCCCATTCAGAATGCGATCGTCGAATCCTTCGGTGGGACCGTCCTTGATACGCTCACTGGATTTAAGTGGATGGCCGGGCTTCTGCGGGAGCTCGAAGAGAAGGGCTCGCCTTTGAACTTCGTCTTCGCAAGTGAGGAATCGTTCGGGTACATGCCTCACAAGGAGTCGAGAGACAAGGATGGTGTGAGTTCCATGGCCCTCATGTCCGAAGCGGCTCTGTTCTTCAAGCAGAAGGGCATGACCCTCGTCGATGCCCTCGACGAAATCTACGCGCGCTTTGGCTTTTTCTACGAGTCTCTGGTGTCTCTCGACTTCGAGGGCATCGCGGGAGCGAAGAAGATCCAAAGGATCATGGAGCACTTCCGCCACTACCCGGAGCACAGCTTCGCCGGCGAGGAGATCGTTGCCACAGAGGACTACGAAGCTTCGAGGATGACGGAACTTAAATCTGGAGTCCAGCGGAGCATTGCCCTTCCCAGAAGTAATGTCCTGAGTTTCACCTTTGCCTCCGGCAACCGACTGTTCCTCAGGCCCTCCGGGACTGAGCCGAAGATTAAGTTCTACACCATGGTCCGGGTGACCGACGGCGATCTGGCGCAGAAGAAAGCGCGGGCCCTCGACCGTGTCCGGCTCATCGAAGCGAAGATCCGCGAGATCTGCGAGATGGTCTAATGGAGCACGCCATCGTTTTACTTAGCGGCGGAATGGATTCACTCGTCTGTGCTGGGGAAGCCAAAGCCGCGGGCCATCGCATCTCCATGCTCCACCTTAACTATGGCCAGAAGACGTCCGGTCGTGAGCGGCGCTCCTTTGAGGACATCGCCGACTTCTACTCGGTCTCGATGGCGGATCGGAAGGTCATCGACATGGCCTTCCTCAAGCAGATCGGCGGCAGCTCTCTCACCGACGACCGGATCGACGTGAAGGACTTCTCCGGGGACTCATCCGTGATCCCAGATTCCTACGTCCCCTTCCGGAACTCCATCATCCTTTCCCTCGCGGTGTCATGGGCGGAGGCGATCGGTGCGGCGAAACTCTACATCGGTGCCAACCACGAAGACTCTCCGGGCTATCCCGACTGTCGACCGAGCTACTACCGAGCGTTCAACGAAGTGATCAAAGAAGGAACCAAGGCCGGAGACATCGAAATCCTCACCCCCGTCATAAGTCTCAAGAAGCGGCAGATCGTCGAGCGTGGTCGGCAGCTCCATGTTCCGTTTCACCTCAGCTGGTCGTGCTACAAGGATTCGGCCCTCGCGTGCGGGATCTGCGATTCCTGCGTGCTGCGACGGCGCGGGTTTCGGGAAGCCGGAATCGATGACCCGATTGACTACCGCTAGATTCGGTCTAAACTAAGCCCACCGTTACCTAACACAAGGAGTGTGTATGAAGTCTCTTATTGCGATCTCGGTTTGCTTGCTCTCCTGGGCGGTGGTCGCTCAGGATGAACATAATAAAGAGCAGGGCCTGCAGGAGCAGAAAGCATTTATGTCCCAGATCCTCGACAAGCGCATCGCTGCCCTCAACGAAAAGAAGGCATGCGTCTCCGCCGCCGCTGATCACGCCGCTCTCAAAAAATGCCACGAAGAACTCAAGAGCGACCGACAGGAGATCAAGGAAGAAGTGCAAGGTTATCGCCAGAAAAGGAAAGCAGAGCACGAGGCACGCAGGGCAGAGAAAGAGCGGAAGAGAGCAGAACGAAAAAAAGACTAGGGTCGCCTATTTGTGCTGTATCTTTTCGAAGGCTTTTAGCACCTTCCGGAAGTTCACGAAGTCATAGCGGCTCTGGCAGCGGAGGAGGAACTCCTCGAGTGAGGGTTCCTCGTCCAGAAGATAGTAGTACGTGAAATCCGTGGCGACGATGAAGAGTGCCGAGAGCGGAGAGATCTTCTCCGCGCGTAGCCCGTGCGGGAAGCCCGTTCCGTCCGGAAGCTCGTGGTGCTGGAAGACGATCGCGTCGGTATCCGGTGGCGCCGACGTGAAGTAGCGCTTGATGAGGTTCGCGGCGTCCTTCGGGTGCGACAGAAAGAGCTTCTGATCCTCCTCGCTGAGTTCATCCTTCACGGCCTCGAATTCTTCGAGGGTTCGGAGCTTAAGAAGATCGGGCCTTACGGCAAGGGTGATGTCTCCGAGGACCGCAGCGTAGACGAGCTTATCCATCGTCACCTTCGAGATCCACTCGAGTTCCCGTGCTAGAGCGCAGGAGATGAGGCTTAGAAGATTTATCTTGATCGTAAAGAAGGCCATCTGGTCTTGGCGCTCTCGAAGCACCTTGAGGTAGCTATCGATGCGGGTGTCCCGGTCGACGTTGGCGCGGATCCGTTCGATCGACGCTTCGATCAGCTCCCGGAACTGCTTATCGACGTGCACTTCTTCATCGATCCGCAGGAGCTTCTGCTCGAAGCGTTTCTCCGCGGTATCCGTCGCCCCCCGGAGGACGAAGCGAAAGTTATTGGCCTTGAGAAAGATGTCGATCTGCTTCTGGATCTGGGACGTCACCCAGTCGGCGGTCTCCCGGCGAAGGTACAGGTAATTGATCCCGCGCGCGCGGTACTTCTGGATGTCGAGGATGTTGGTGGTCTCGTCCTCATTGAAGAGCTTGATGAACTTGTCCTGACCGATCTTGATGAAGAGGTTCTTATTGATCCCGTCGAGGATCGAAAGAAACCCGATGTCGATCCGGCAGTACGGTTCGTCGTTCACGTAGGGCGACCCTGCGAAGATTCCCTTCGCCTCTTCGATCAGCGTCCCCGGAAGCGTGGACTCGTCCAGGAGCATCATGTGCTGCTGATCCCGGAGGAGTTCTCGGCCTTCCTCTCGAACGACGTCGACGAGGATCGCGATCTTCACAAGCTTCGAGTGGTTCCTAAGGTAGCCGATGAAATCCTCTAGGAGGTAAGCGTTCGGTGTGTAGTCATAGACGATCATGCTCGGGACGTGATCCAGAGTCTTGAGAAACGTTAGAGCTTTCTCCTCGGACTCGAGCTCTGTGACATCCGTGTGCAGCATGGTCTCTAGCACGAACTTGAGAATCCCCCGCATGTAGGGCGAGGATGACACAACGAGGAACGGGAGCTTCTGAGACGTTTTCATTAATAGAGCTGCACGAAGTCACCTTCGGTCACCGACCCGCCGGAGTGGAGGGAGCAAACAGCGCCGTCAGGCCCAAAGTAATCGATGACTTCAAGGGTTCCTTTGACCTCACCCTGGGACATGCCAATCATAGCACCAGATTCCGGATCGTAGATTTCCTGTCCCTCCGTGATGACTTTAAGGATGTCTCCTAAGTTAACTCCGGAGCTTCGGCCTGCGTTGATGAAGATCCGCGTGCCAATAATCTTCGCCACTCGCCCCATCCAGTCGAGCCGGGATCCGATCTTCACGACCTGCGGGACGAGCTTTCGAATCGCGACTCGCACGGAGTACCGGAGGAGGTCCTGTCGGTACGAGAGATTCTCCTCCGATTCAGCGTTGTAGAACCGCAGGTTATCATCGGTGATGTTCCCATCGACGGACTCAGAGAAGAGCTCTTTGTTCGACAGCACATCATAGACCTTAATTTCGACGACGGTTTCGGCCAGGGACTTCACCTTCCGCACGAACCCAATCTCATCACTTTTTTGCCGGACCCGGGCCTCGCGGATTCGGCCGAAGACAACGATGTTCACTCCCGACATCTTCGCCTTCCGCGCTAACTGGGCGAGCTTGATCCCTCCACCGGCGTAGATTTCTCGAGACGTCCCGAAGGTCGCCTCCGCTTCTGGATCAAAGAGGAACTCTCGCGCTTTCATGACTTCTCTGCGAAATTCTTCCGTTGCGTTCACGGCCAGATCCTCACCCCCCATCGGGGACTCGTTGTAAAAGGAGAGAAGAGCGATCTTTTTTTTGATCGGACTAAACTCCGAGACCGAATTCACTTTCGAGGCCTGGGAGATGGGCCCGCGGCGGGTGATCGGAGCACAGGCCGTTATTGCGAGCGCAGCGAAGAGGACGGAAAAGAGTCCGAGTCGAAGGGAGAGCATGTTTCATCCTTGAACATTTATTCGGCGATCAGTTTTACCATGGGGTGTGCCCCAGTGAGATCACTGACGAGCCGGTAGCTATAGGTTGATCTTAGCGCTTTTAGTCGAGACAATAAATCAGTAAACGATTTTTCCTCGCCCCGGTAGGTACAAGTGAGCTGGGCCTCTCGCTGGCCGAAGGTCGCGAGCTTCAGATCGAGCTCAAGGTCCTTGCCCTCTTTTCTGAGAAGATCGATCAGGGATAAGATATCCCCCAGCTGCCGGTGACCCTGGACGGTGAGCGAGGTCACTCGGCTGGGCCGGTGCGCCTCGCGAATCCGGCGAACAATCCTCGTCAGGGGCTCGAGGGCCGATCGGTAAATCGCACTCGCAAGAGCGGAGTTGAGCGCCTTTTGATCCAGGCCTCTCCAGGTCCTCCTCTCTGTCTCTAACGTGAGGCTTGCCAGAACCATCTTCGTGTTGGCGTCCTGGAGGACGGCGCTACCGCTCCATTCAAACTCCCATTCGTTGATCGCTGCCCGATGCGCGAGCTGACGGAGGTTGAACGTGACCCGAAGCCACAGACCGTTCAAGATGGTCTCAGAAACGGTCGAACGGTCGTCTGCCGACCTTTGAAGCCAGCGAGAAAAGACGTCCCTACAGACCTGATCACACGTCTCCACTCCCCCGAGGTTTTCCGGTGAATTCGCGACCAGCCATTTCCCCCAGGACTCGGCAAGCGTCGCTTCAAAGCCGGTTTGATCCTTGACGCCCATGGTTTCCCAGGAAAAGCCCAAGGCCTCGAGCTCCGGCACAAGAAAAAGACGCTCGAACTGCTGGTCAACGGGTGCCGTAAGCCGTCGGCCCATGATCTTGACCGACTCCGGCTTGAGCGTGAAATTCAGAGAAGCCTTCCACGTCGACTCCGGCGTTTTCTCGATGCTCTTAAAGCTGTGACTCTCAACCAATTGACTCAATCGCGCGAAGCGAACGAGCTCCAGGAACCGGTCTCCCTCGAGCCCGTTGAAGAATGTCTGGCGCTGATCCTCCGGAAGCGTCGGGAGTGCCTCACGGCCAAAGCGCTCCACCAGCCGACGCTCTTTATAGGCTGCGAAGAACGCTTCAAACCGCTGGGTGAGGGCCTGATCGAAGGCCACGGGATCGATCCCCAGCTCGGCTCCCTTCTCCCGCAGAAGCTCTGCCACTGCGGTGTGGAGCAGGAGAGGCTTCGCCTGGGCCTCGGACTCCACTTGAACTGAGACCGCGACCCTTCGCTCAACCTCCGGTACCGCCCAGGCCCCTGGCACGATGAAGAAGCAAAGCACCACTAAAAAAGATCTCATGAACGGACTTCCTCTACCTTGCCGTCGACGATGAAAGAGACCGCGTTGGCGCTCAAGAGTTCGTTGATCTTCGCAGCCATCTGCGGCGAAGGGCTCACGAGGAAATTATCATCCAGCGGCATGCGCGCTCGCCCCTCGGGAGTATCGAAGATGAAGTGGATCGGTACCGACCCGCGGTAGGACAGGAGGATCTGTTTCATCTGAGGAAGCGAATGCGGGTGAAGCTGCTCGAGCGGGACATTGACCCTCACGCTGGTGACTCGATCCTCGGACTCATCTTTGAGCAACGTGACCTTCGTAGGGAAAAACTTCTTCACGTCCTCGAGGCTCACGAAGCCGGACATGATGAGCGGCTCGTCGATGGTTAAGAACTGCTGGAACTCGGCAAAGATCTTCGGAAAGAAAAGGCACTCGATCTTCCCGGAGAGATCCTCGAGCGTCACGAAGGCCATCTTATCGCCTTTCTTGGTGAGGATGATCTTCGACTCCGAGATCATCCCAGCGATCACCACGCTGCGCTTCGACGGATCGTGCTCATCGCCGAGGCGAGGATTGAAACCTTCCGGCTTGGAGACCGTCGGAAGCTCGTGGATCTGCGCCAGGTTCATGGAGGTGAGTTTGGTCAGGATGTCTTTGAAGCGCTGAAGCGGATGGCCCGAGACGTAGATCCCGAGGAGTTCGGCTTCCATCGAAAGCTTCTGCTTCTCGTCGAACTCCGCACTCGGAGCGATGTTGAGCTGGTCCGTCGGGGAGGAGGAGCCGTCGCCCATGTCGAAGAGCGAAGTCTGGCCCATGAGCTTTTCTTCTTTCTTCTTTTCGGCAAACGCAACGATGAACTCCATGTTCTCGAGGAGGGTCTTCCGGTTGAAACTCTCGCAGGCGTCGAACGCACCGACCTTGATGAGAGATTCGAGGACCCGCTTGTTCACACTCTTGAGATTCACGCGCTCACAGAAATCCACGAACCCGGCGTAGGGCCCGTGGTCGGTGCGCTCCCGGACAATCTCTTCGACGGCTCCCTCCCCGACTCCCTTGACGGCGCCCAGGCCGAAGCGAATCCGGGTGTTCCCGATGACGTTGAAGAGCCACAGGGACTCGTTGATGTCCGGCGGGAGGATTTCGATGTCAAACTCCTTCGCCTCCTGAATGTACGCGGTGATCTTGTCTTTGTTGTTGATCTCGGTCCCGAGAAGAGCTGCGAAGAACTGGGCCGGGTAGTAGCGCTTCATAAACGCCGTCTGGTAGGCGACCACGGAGTACGCCACCGCGTGAGATTTATTGAAGCCGTACTCGGCGAACTTCTCCATGAGGTCAAACAGGGCGATGGCCTTCTGTTCGTCGAAGCCGCGCTCGATCGCGCCCTTCCGGAAGATCTCCTTGTGCATGGCCATTTCTTCGGCCTTCTTCTTCCCCATCGCCCGGCGGAGCATGTCCGCCTGGCCCAGCGAGTACCCGGCGACGACCCGGGCAATGTTCATCACCTGTTCTTGGTAGACGATGATCCCGTAGGTGTCCCGGAGGACCGGCTTGAGTTCCTCGAAGGAGTACTGCTCCGTTTTTCCGTTGATTTTGTTTTTTATCTCGGCGAACTCAAGGTGCATTCCGGAGCCCATGGGGCCCGGTCGGTAGAGCGCATTGATCGCCGTGATGTCGTCGATGGAGCCCGGTTTAATCCGTTTACAGAGGTCCTGCATCCCGCTCGACTCGAGCTGGAAGACACCCACCGTTTTGCCCTCGGAAATCATCTCGTATACGCTCTGGTCGGTGATGTCGATGTCTTCGATGTCGAAGTCCGGGACACAGTCGCGCTGGATGAACTTCGACGCGTTGGAGATCACGGTCAGAGTTTTGAGGCCCAGGAAGTCGAACTTCACCAGACCAATTTTTTCTGAGAAATCTTTATCGAACTGAACCACCTGTTCACCCTTGGCCCCACGGAAGAGGGGACAGTAGGTCACGAGGGGCTCGTTGGTGATGATCACGCCGGCGGCGTGGATCCCGGCGTGGCGGTTGAGGCCCTCCAGGCGCTTCGAGATCTGGAGGATGCGGCGGATCTTGGGATCGGCGTCCTCGAGTTCTTTGAGCTTCGGTTCCTTATCGATCGCCTCCTGAAGTTCGATCCCGAGCTCCTCTGGAACCAGCTTGGCGAGGGCATCCGCTTCAGCGTACGGGAGAGCGAAGACCCGCGACACATCTCGCAGCACGGCCTTCGCCGAAAGGGTTCCGAAGGTGATGATCTGGCCCACGCGCTCTTCGCCGTACTTTTTCGTTACGTACTCGATGACTTCTTGCCGACGGTCCTGGCAGAAGTCGATGTCGAAGTCTGGCATGGAGATCCGCTCGGGGTTGATGAACCGCTCGAAGAGAAGGTTGTAAGGAATCGGATCCACGTTGGTGATCTTCAGCGCGTAGGCCACGATGGACCCGGCCCCGGAACCCCGGCCAGGCCCCACGGGGATTCCTTGCGCCTTCGACCACATGATGAAGTCCGAAACGATGAGGAAGTAGCCCGTGAAGCCCATCTGCTTAATCAGATTGATCTCGACCTCAAGGCGCTCATGATACTGGGGCCGCAGCTCGGTCTCCCAATTGGGCTTGGTCACGAGGTGCTTAAAATGGGGCCCGCTAAATCGCTCGACCAAGCCTTCACGCGAGAGTCTCGCGAAGTACTCGTCCTCGGGCTCGGCGGTGAGGATCTCGAACTTCGGGAGAAGGTAGATCTGTTTGCCCTTGTCGTCCTGCCACCGCAGCTCGAGGTTACAGGCGTCGGCGATCCGGAGCGTGTTGTCGCAGGCCTCGGGAGCGTAGGAAAACGCCTCTCGCATTTCCTGCGCCGACTTGAGGTAAAACTCCGTGGTACTTAGCTTCATGCGCTTTTCGTCCTCGAAGGTCTTCCCGGTCTGGATGCACATGAGGACTTCTTGGGCCGCCGCATCCTCTCGCGTCAGGTAGTGGCAGTCATTGGTAGCGACCAGAGGAATCGCGTGCTCCCGGGCAAACGCAATGATTTTCTTGTTCACCTCGACCTGTTCCGGGATCCCGTTCTCCTGAATCTCCAAGTAAAAATCGTCCCGGTAGATCTCCCGGAACTTCATCGCCGCCTGGTACGCGCGCTCATCCTGCCCGGTGAAGAGATTGTACCCGACCTCACCCTTGAGGCAGGCCGTGGTTGCGATGAGACCTTCGGAGTACTCGCGCAGAAGCTCCATGTCCGCTCGAGGCTTGTAGTAGAATCCTTCGTGGTACGCCTTCGAGAGGAGCTTGCAAAGGTTCTGGTACCCGGTGAGGTTCTTGCAGAGAAGAATCAGGTGGTGGATCTGGTGCTTCCCCTCGAGCTCGTCTTGCGAGTCGAGGGTCTTGAGATTCTTCGGTGCGCGACGGTCGTGCCGGGACCCCGGGGTGAAATAGATCTCGGACCCGAGGATCGGTTTGATCCCGGCCGAGATCGCTCGCGTATAAAAATCGATCCCTCCGAACATGTTCCCGTGATCAGTGCAAGCGATCGCCGGCATGCCGAGCTCTTTGGCACGCTTGAAGAGGTCACCGAGTCGGATGGCCCCGTCGAGGAGCGAGTACTGAGTGTGGAGATGAAGGTGCGTGAAGCTGTCCTTCTGAGTGTTATAAAAGTCACTCCCGAGGAAGGGATTTTTCATGGTGCTGAGTCCTCAATATGAGCTGAAGTTGGAGACCTTTAGATAACCATTTTTGTGAGCAAAAGACAAAGCTCCAGCACCGCACTGATTGGGTCCATTAACGCCTCGCAAACTCCCTTGTAAATGCACGCTTATCGCGATACGTAATACCCTTAGACAAGGGACACGAATATGCTGACTGCCCGCACCTCAGAGCTCGCCCAAGAGCTGTTAGAAAGTATCAGATTTTTTAATCACCGTGGCTGGTCGCCCGCGACATCAACCAATTATTCGATCCGCACAGAAGACCCCCAACAATTTCTCATCTCTCGCTCGGGAGTGGACAAAAGTCGCTTCGAGCGCTCGGACCTGATTGTCATCGACTCGGACGGAAAGATCCTACCACCGTTTAATCAGCCGGGGGTGAAGTCCTCCGCCGAAACCGAGATCCACACGGCCCTGTATGCTCGCTTCCCCGAAGCCGAATGCGTGCTTCACACCCATTCGGTTCTAGGAACAGTGCTCTCCCAAAAGTTCCTGGCCCAGGAGCAGCTCGTCTTCGAAGGGCTCGAGATCCTCAAGGGCCTCGAAGGAAACGAAACCCACGAGCTGCGGGAAGTGCTTCCGATCGTTCCGAACTCCCAGAAAATGTCCGAGATCCTCCGGAGCATGGAGGAGCGCTTTTCACCTCGAGTCCACGGGTTTCTGATCGCGGGCCATGGCCTCTACACTTGGGCGAGCACTGTGGCAGCCGCTCGCCGCCACGTCGAAACTTTCGAGTTCCTGTTCGACTGCTACGCTGCCCAGAGGAGAATCTAACCATGGCCCTACTTAGCCTTCTCGATCCCGTCAAAAAAGAACTCCGCGGTCCCGCGGAGATCAAGCGCTTCATGAACGAGCGCGGCATCATCTTCGAGCAGTGGGCCGCGGCCATCGAGCTCAAGGACAGCGACTCCACCGAGACCATCCTCCGGGCCTATGACCACGAACTCTCCCCCTACATGAAGGCGCACGGATACCAAAGCGCGGACGTCATCAGCGTCCACAAAGAGACACCGAACATCGAAGCGATCCGGAGTAAGTTTCTTTCAGAGCACACGCATTCGGAAGACGAAGTGAGATTCTTCGTCGATGGCGAGGGCCAGTTCTTCTTCCACCTCATCGACCGCGGTGAGGTGTTCAAACTTCTCTGCGAAAAGGGCGATTTCATCTCCGTTCCGAAGGGAGTCCCCCACTGGTTCGACCTCGCGCCGAAGTACCATGTGAAAGCGATCCGCATTTTCCAGTCTCCCGACGGCTGGGTCGCAAACTACACCCACAGTGGGAAAGAGAAAGCGTACAACTCATGATCAAGCTCTACCTCTTCGACATCGAGGGAACCACCACGGACATTCGCTTCGTTCACACGGTCCTCTTTCCCTACTCGAGAACGCAGCTGCCAGAGTTCGTCCGCAACCACCACCACGAGGAGACCATCGCGGCCGCGGTGAGCGACGTCCAAGCGACGGTGCTCAAAGAGGAAGGACGCACCGTCGACCTCGACGGGGCCATCGCGAAACTTCTCCAGTGGATTGACGAGGACCGGAAGCACGGTGCGCTCAAAGAGATCCAGGGGCACATCTGGGACCTCGGGTATTCAAGGAACGACTTCCAGGGCCACGTTTACGATGACGTGGCACCGAGTTTCTTGCGCATCCTCGACTCCGGGGCCACGGTTGGAATCTATTCCTCGGGCTCCGTGCACGCTCAGAAACTTATCTTCGGCTTCTCGACCGCAGGAGACCTCACGCCGTTGATCGCGCACTACTTTGACACGAAGATTGGCGGAAAACGCGAGCGCACGTCCTATACAAACATCGCCACCGCCACGCACTTGTCCCCCGGAGAAATCCGCTTTTTTTCTGACATCCCTCAGGAACTCGAGGCGGCCCGAAGTGCCGGGATGAGTGTCACACATGTCGTGAGGCCAGGAACCCAAGCTTCGGATTTCCCAAGCATCGCAGACTTCACTGGGTTGCCAACGCGTTGACGAGCCCCGGAAGCGGTCGCGGCTACTTTTTTAGATCAGCGCAGGTTGTCTCAACGGTGACACAGGAGCGGCTGAAGACGAGCACGGTCCCCCAGGTCTCCACCATCTGTGATCGGACGAGGTAGTCGTGGCCCGGGCAAAGACTCCGGACGAGCAGCGGGATCGCCTGATTCTTCTCTTTCTCTGCGTTTGAGAAAAAAAGCCACTGGTTAAAGCAGGCGTCCAGGGTGTCTTTTTTTCCGCCGGCCGAGACGACCTGCATGGCCGTGACGGGTCTTTCGAAGACTTCCTTATTAAAATCTACTTTTCGGATGAGATCGTAGTCGGCGAATTTTCTGGTGCAAGAACTCATGATCAAGAGGATGGGGAGTAGTTTCATAGGGGTAAGAACTACCACAAGAGGCCATGGGTGACGAAGAAAAACCTTTAGGTGGGTGCTCCTCAGCAATAACTTACCTCCGCGCTGTGCTTCCTGACGAAATTTGTTTAACAAGCGCGCTGCGATTAGGTAGCATCCTTGGATCGTTAATTGAAAAAAGGCACTCTCTATGATCGGACTCATTGGACTCATCGTTTCTCTCCTGGCCCTCATGTATTTCGCGTACCGCGGCGTGAACGTTTTGGTACTTGCCCCATTATGCGCCACCCTCGCTGTTCTGTTCCAACCGGAACTCTATGACTCGGCGACCCAGGGAATGACCCTGGCCTTCTATACTCAGGTCTTCATGGGTGCACTCGGCAAATATGTCATCCAGTACTTCCCCGTGTTTCTCCTCGGCGCGATCTTCGGGAAACTCATGAACGATTCTAAGGCCGCTGAAGTCATCGGCGAAACCATCTCAAACAAGGTAGGCCCCAAGCACGCGATCCTCGCAACAGTGCTCGCCTGCGCCATTTTGACCTACGGTGGTGTGTCTCTCTTCGTCGTCGCCTTCTGCGTCTACCCCATCAGCGTTTCGCTCTTCGCACAGGCCGGGATCCACAAGAAATTCATCCCCGGTGCCATCGCCATCGGATCCTTCACGTTCACCATGACCGCTCTTCCCGGAACACCGGCGATTCAAAACGCCATCCCGATGCCCTACTTCGGTACCACATCCTTCGCGGCGCCGGGCCTTGGCATCATCGCTGGTCTCATCATGTTCGGACTTGGGATGCTCTGGATGAACTGGCATTCTGGGAAGTCACAGATCCCGGTGACCAAAGCAGCGAAACAGGTGACGGCAGGAGATAGGCCCTCATTCCTTCTGGCGATTACACCCCTCCTCATCGTGATCGTAGCTAACTTCCTCTTCTCTCAGGTCCTGATCCCTCAATGGGAAGCAGGCTTCCTTTCGGGGACAAAGTTCGGCGGCGTTGAACTGAAAGCCGTGAAAGGACTCTGGGCGATCATCCTCTCTCTCACTCTCGCCATCGGCTTCATTCTCCTGGCCATGCGCCGGCACAACGCAAAAACAGTGGAGTCGATCAACGAGGGCACGATGGGCTCCCTGCTGCCGATCTTCAACACCTCCTCAGAAGTTGGGTATGGTGCCGTCATCGCTTCCCTCGCTTCATTTGCGGTGCTGAAAGAATCCGTCATGAGCATTTCTCCAGGTAACCCGCTCATCTCCGAGGCGATCGCCATCAACGCTCTCGCCGGCATCACCGGCTCTGCTTCCGGAGGCATGAGCATCGGCCTCGAAGTCCTCGGGGCCCGCTACCTCGAACTCGCGACCCAGCTCAACATCAGCCCAGATCTCCTCCACCGGGTGGCAACCCTGAGCTCTGGTGGCTTCGACACGCTCCCCCACAATGGCGCCGTGATTAGTCTCCTGACAATCTGTGGACTCACGCACAAGGACTCCTACCTCGACATCTTCGTCACCGCCTGTGCGATTCCTGTGATCTCGACGATTGTGGTGATCGTCCTCGGCTCCGCCTTCGGTTCTTTCTAAAACAAAAAGGGGACCCGATTGCGGTCCCCTTTTTCGTTAAAATATTCTTCTCCGCCTAGTGGCCCATGCCCCAGCCACCGGTCATGCTAAAGGCTTCCCCAGTGATGGTGGACGCCGAATCAGAGACAAAGAATCGAACCATGTCGGCCACCTGCTGCGTCGAGGTGAACTTCTTGATGTAGGCGGGCTTGAGCATGATCTCCGTCGCAACTTGCTCCTCGGACATCTTGTTGAGTTCTGCCTGCTTGGTCAGTTGCGCGCGCATGAGTGGGGTGTCGACGAAGCCGGGGCAGATGGAGTTCACGGTGATGTTGCACTCCGCGAGCTCGATCGCCATGACCTTCGAGAGACCGAGAACACCGTGCTTCGCAGAAACATAGGCTGCCTTGAACGGGCTCGCGACCTTGCCATGGATGCTCGAAACGTTAATGATGCGTCCCCAACCATTCTTCTTCATCGCCGGGATCACGGTTTTAGAACAAAGGAAAGTCCCCGTCAGCATGATCGCGATCAGCTGGTTCCACTTCTCCAGAGGAAACTCGTCCACCGGTGCCATGAACTGGAGACCGCAGTTGTTCACGAGGATGGAGGGAGCACCGTAGAGCTCAACGGTTTTATTGAAGGCGGCCTGGACGATGGCCTCGGAGGTCACATCGCATTCGACGAAGGGAAGGTCTTCGGTGGGGGCCTTGAGGTCCCAGGAAACAGCGGTGATCCCTTGTGCTCGGAGATCTTTCACTATGGCAAGGCCAATGCCACTCGAGCCACCGGTTACGATTGCAACTTTAGTCATTCTTCGACTCCTTGAATTGTGTTTCGAAGGAGTATCATGATTTACGGAAGTCTTCCAGTCTCCCGACTCATTCCCACTCGATAGTGCCCGGAGGCTTCGACGTGCAGTCGTACACCACTCGGGTGATGCCCTTGACTTCATTACAAATCCGCGAAGAAACGCGGTTCAAGAAGGACCACGGAACTTCAGTCACGCTCGCCGTCATCCCGTCCTGGGAATTCACCAGCCGAAGGGCAATCACTTCCTCATAGGCACGGCCGTCCCCTTTGACTCCCACTGTTTTCACAGGGAGAAGCACGGTGAAAGCCTGCCATGTCGAGTCGTAGAGCTTATGATCTTTCAGCTCTTGGAAGAGGATCTGATCGGATTCTTGAACCTTGCGAATTCCGTCCCGCGTGAGTTCACCGAGAACGCGGACCCCGATCCCAGGTCCTGGGAAGGGATGCCGGAAGACCCACTCCCGCTTGAGGCCGAGCTCGAGGCCCATGGCACGGACCTCGTCCTTGAACAGAAAGCGCAGAGGTTCAAGGAGCTTGAGGTGCATCCGTTCCGGCAGGCCCCCGACGTTGTGGTGAGATTTGATCGTCACAGACTTTCCACCTTTCTTGTGGGGGGAAATCGATTCGATCACGTCCGGGTAAAGGGTCCCTTGGAGAAGGTAGGCAAACTTGATGCCGTGAGAGCGCTCGAACTCGTGCACCTTTTTCTCGAAGACGTCGATGAAAGTCTTTCCGATGATTTTGCGCTTGGCCTCCGGATCTTTATGGCCTTCGAGAGCATGAAGAAAAAGCTCACTCGCGTCGATGACCTCGATGTTCAGGGAAGTCTCCTCTTGGAGAAGCTTGATGTGGTGGTAGTCCTGGGGCCGCAGAAGACCGTTGTCCACGAAGAAGCAGTAGAGGTCAGCGCCGATGGCCCTCTGGGTGAGAGTCGCCGCCACTAGGGAGTCGACGCCCCCGGAGAAAGCACAGAGGACTTTCGACCCTTTCACCGCCGTCACCTCTTCAAGAGAGGTTTCGAGCATGGCCTTCGAGGACCAGTCTTGCCTGAGCCCCGCGACCTGGTTCAAGAAATAGGAGAGCACATCCTTTCCGTGAACGGTGTGGTGAACTTCCGGATGAAACTGCAACCCGAGGATGGGTCTCGAGGCGTGCCTGATTCCCGCAGTGAGTCCGTTATCACTTTGAAAGATTAAAGAAAAGTCGCTCGGAAGTTTCGAGACATGATCAGAGTGGCTCATCCACACGTCAGACTCGGCCGGAAGCCCAGGAACCTGGATTCCCGGAAGGCAGCGGAGCTTCGCGAGACCGTACTCGCCTTGCACACCTTTCTCCACCTTTCCGCCGAAGAACTGGCCCATGACCTGCATCCCGTAGCAGATCCCGAGGATCGGGAGTGCGGGATCGTCGAAGAACGAGGAGTAGTCCGTCTTGTCTTCGAAGACGCTCTGCGGTCCCCCGGAAAGAACGAGGGCCCGGGGCTTGGTCGTCCGGAGGCGCTCGACTCCCTCCTCCACCGTGATGATCTCAGACGTCACACCGAGTTCCCGGAACTTCCGAGTGATGAGCTGAGTATACTGAGAACCGAAATCCACGATCCAGACGGAGCTTTTCATAGTTTTAAACCTGGCGGTAGTTAGGTGCTTCTTTCGTGATGATCACATCGTGGGGATGAGATTCCTTGAGAGAGGCGGCAGTGATTTTAATGAATCTGGCGCGCTCGCGCAGGGACCGCATATCTGGTGCACCAACGTACCCCATGCCAGAGCGCACGCCCCCCAACAAATGGAAGAGGTTGTTGGCCAGGGAGCCGCGGTACGGGACCTGGCCCTCGATGCCTTCCGGCACGAGCTTCGAAACTTCTTCCACCGCGCTTTGACCGTAGCGGTCTTTGGATCCTTTCTCCATGGCGCCGAGGGAACCCATGCCGCGGTACATTTTGTAGGCGCGTCCCTGGTAAAGCACCATCTCCCCTGGTGCCTCATCGGTCCCCGCGAAAAGGGATCCGATCATCACCGATGCGGCCCCTCCAGCGAGGGCCTTGACGATGTCCCCGGAGAACTTTATCCCTCCGTCGGCGATGAACGGGACGTCCGCCTTGTCGCAGATCGGTCGGCAGTCAAAAATGGCCTGCATCTGTGGGACTCCGATCCCCGCAATGACTCGCGTGGTGCAGATGGAACCCGGGCCGATGCCAACCTTGATGCCGTCAACGCCGGCGGCGATGAGATCTTCACAGGCCTTCGCCGTCGCGACGTTCCCTGCGACTACGTCGACCGTAGAGTTCATTTTCTTGATGGTCTTGACCATGTCAATCACACCACGGGAGTGGCCGTGGGCCGTGTCGATGACGATGGCATCGACGCCCGCGGCGATGAGCGCCTCGACGCGCCGGAGCTCCTTATCGGAAACTCCACAGGCCGCTGCCACTCGGAGACGACCGTACTGGTCCTTGTTTGAGTTCGGATAGGCAATCGTTTTTTCAATGTCCTTGATGGTGATCAACCCCCGGAGTTTCCCCTCAGCGTTGACGACGGGGAGTTTCTCGACCCGGTGGTGCTGCAAGATCTCCTTGGCCCGAGCGAAGCTCGTTCCCTCGGGGGCGGTCACGAGCTTTTCGGTGGTCATGACGTCACGGACTTTCTTCGTGACGTCTGTGACAAAACGCAGGTCCCGGTTCGTGATGATCCCAACGAGGCGAGACTCGTGGTCGACCACCGGAAAGCCGGAAATCTTATACTTTTTCATCAGCTCGAACAGATCCGAGATCCGCTGGTCCGGTGTGACCGTGAACGGACTCAGGATCATGCCCGACTCGTACTTCTTCACCTTCTCGACCTCGAAGGCCTGCTCCTCGGGAGTCATGTTCTTGTGGATCACACCGATCCCACCCTCTTGGGCCATCACGATCGCCGTCCGCGACTCTGTGACCGTATCCATGGCACTCGATGCGATCGGAATGTTCATGTGGATGTTCCGGGAGAAGCGAGTCTTTAGCTCAACGTCACTCGGGAGAACTTCAGAGTAACCAGGAACGATGAGAACGTCGTCGTAGGTGAGAGCAGAGTCCTGAGTGTAAAACATGATGCTGTCCTTTGATTTTGCAAAGGATAGCTGAATCGGAGTGGTTTGTGGAGCAAACTATATGCGAAGAACGTAGCCGAGATTTTTAAGCGTTTTGATGTGTGTCGAAAAAGGCTTCAACTTCCGCCGCAGGTTCGAGAAATGAGTGTCCAGGTTGTTCACTTCGACGTGCACATCTTTCCAGAGCATGTGAATCAAGTCGTCTTTATGGATGACTCGGTTCGGGTTCTGCGAAAGCACAAGGAGCAACTGGTACTCTTTCGGAGTCAGGCGCACCGCCTGATTGTTCAGGATGACCTGGTGCCCATCGAGGTCGATGGTCAGGTCTTTAAACTTAATTAATTTATTGCTCTGGAGGTTCCGCTTAGAAAGCGTGATCCGGTTTCGGATCCGCGCTACCAGTTCCTCAGTCTGAACGGGCTTGAGAAGGAAGTCATCGGCCCCGATGTCCAGCCCTTTGACCCGAGCGGCGATGTCGGAATCCCCAGTCAGGAAGAGAACAGGAAGGTTGAGTTTTGCCCGCTTAACCTCTTCGTAAACCTCGAACCCGTCTTTCCCCGGAATATGGAGATCCAGAAGAATGGCATCTGTGTGATTGTTTCTGATGAATTCTAGTCCACGGTCGGGCTCCGTAAACAATTCTGTTGCAAAAGAATCAGACAATGAGCCCGAAAGGGCTTCTAATAGGTCTTGATTGTCGTCTATGATGGTGACATGCATTTTATTCTTATCCATGTCGGCTATGATAAGGCAAATAAAGATGGAGAATAAACTCAAGATATCTTAAATCTATTTTATAGATTTTTTGTTTTATTAATTCCAATGCTCTAGAAAGATTGCCGCAAGAAAAAAAAAGATTGAGTGGTTTTTGTTAACTCTTAGTAACTTTTAAGCTCATCAATCAGACTTTTAAGTTCTTTCGAATACTTGGGCTGCTCACCTTCTTGCTTCTTAAGGGAGTCACCAAACTCTGTGTCGGTTTCAAGCGATGGGGTGCTCGCCTTGGGAGTTGGGGGAGACATCACAGGCACAGAAGCCGGGACTCTCGGGGCCGCGGCAGGTTGTGTTTCCTTCCAGGCGACTCCGTAGATTTTTATCGGAACTGGTGTCTTCGAAGGCTTCGCCGAACGAGTGACTTTTTTAAAGTACGAATGGGCGTCCCCGGGCTTCACCGACGCCGGCATCCGGTGAGATTGGATGAAAATGATCTCACCCTTTTTTGCGCTCATCTCCGTTGCCGGTGGGAGTGCCTCAACGGAGGCGATGGACCTCGACGGTGCTTCAGTGTTGAGCATTTTCTGTGGGAGTTTCTTGAATTCCCCCAGGGCCGCGTTCAGGGACTGAAGCCCCACTCGTGTCGGGGCCCGGGGAGTCCCACTTTCGACCTCTGGGTCCACCATGGTGAAGGATCCCGCAGAGACGGTGGTCTTCAGACCTCGATTGAGGACGTTAGAAACCTCCACCTCGCCGTTGACCACAAGAACCTGCGAGCGGCTCGAGGCCAGGTCGAAGGTGGTGATGAACTCGCCCTTCCAAAAATCGACGTGGCCATTGGCCGTCGTCAGGGCCAGAGGAACTCGGGTGTTCACCGACTGAATCCAAGTCTTCCCGCGCTTGAGCTGCACCGACCGGTTAAAGAACTTCAGGTGCGATCCGCCCGTCAGATGGTAAGTCGCATTGTAGTAATCGTTCACCGTCACACTGCCGCCCTCTTCGACCATGATGTCGGAGCGCTCCTCGATCTGCTGGCCAGACTTCAGCTGCGACGTCTTGCCGTCGGCTCCGGTCGTGAAAACGTTCCCCGAGACCTCCACCACCTGGGCCACGGGCTTCGCCGCTGCCGCCGCCGAGATGATGAGGAGAAGGATGCTACTGCTTAATTTTATACGAGATGTCTTCATAGTACCTGCTTAAGATTTTCCATTCGTCTGTGTTACGGTATTTGAGGCGGAACTCCTCAACGGTTTTCAGAAATTTCTGGTGATCGCCCTGGTTGTACTGCGCCAGGGCCAGCCAGAGTTTGGCCCCGCGGTAGAACTCTGACTTCGGGTGATCTTTGACCAGGCGAGCGAGGTACTTCTCGGACCAGTCGTAGCGCTTCCCGGTTTCGAAAGCGGCAACGCCGGCGCCGAAGAGCACTCGGTCCCCCACCAGGTCATGCTTCGGGAACCGGTGGATGAGCTCGTGATAAAACTGCGCTGACTTTTCGTAGTTTTTGAAATGAAACTCTTTCTCTCCGATCGCGAGGAGTTTCTCCGGAGTCCACTTGTAGACTTCATAGTTCACTAGGTCTTCGGCGCTCGGCTTGGGGATGCTCGCGATCGCGCGGGAGGCTGGAGTCGTTGCCGGGGCCGACTGGGCCGCGAAGTACTTGTTCTTCGACTCGAGCTCAGAGACCTTGTATTCGAGGTCCGAGATGGTCTTGCGCAGCTGGCGATTATCCTTAGCGAGAGCGAGCGCCGCCTGCTCGTGCCGAAGCTGCGCCTCCCACTTGGCCGTCACAGACTTATCGAGGCCACCCCATTTCCACAGGGAAAATACGTAGCCGAAGGAGAGCAAGAGAAAGACGAAAAGAATCTTCATGGTCCACCTTAAACAGAAGAAAAGACTCGCATTTCTATCGGTTTTTCCGAGGGAATCTTTAGCTAAAGAATTTGATCAGAAGAACCGATAATCATTGAAGGAGAACAGCTCATGACCTTCCGCACACTTGGACTCGTGTTCCTCATCTTCTCTTGTGCTGCCCTGGCCCAGGGGAGGAAGCCGGCCGTTGAGGACTTCGTCGGCATCGACGTGGAAGAGTCGCGGGTAGCACCGCAGGGATCCGAGTCTCTCTACAATTTGGAACAAGACATCAGCCGGATCGAGGCCGGAAGAAAAGCTGCCCCAGCGGCCCCAGCGAAAGTCACCGGAAGCGCTGATCCGGGGATGTCCGTGAAGACGATCATGCTCGCCCTCGCTCTTGGGCTAGGACTTCCCCTTTCCGTCTGGTTCATGATCATGTCTAACGTAAAGAAGAAAGCCTCCCTCGAGAGTGCGTCGAACATCGAACTCCTTGAGAAGTATCGCAAGGAACGAGAGAAGAAGAGCGAAGAGCAGGTCCGGAAGGTTTCCTAGAGCCGCTCCCACTCCCCGTGACCACGGTACTTCAGCACCCGCTGCATGTGGTTGAAGTGCACGAGGATTTCCCGGCTCCCGTCTCCATTAATGTCGAAGACACTGACCGTGAAATCTCGGCGCCAGTATTGCTCGCGCTGCTTTTGTTTCTCGTGAAAGAAGTGGGGTCCCTGGGTGAGCGTGGCCCGGGAGATCTCGTGCCCCTCGAACGAGAGAATAAAAAGTCGAGCGGTGGACTCGAAGCGCCGTCCCTCCGTTCGACCCTCATCGAGGAAGAGGAGCAGGGCCTTCGCTTTCGGCGTGATGTGCACCAGCCGAATCTTGTAGAGCGTGCTGAACGCACCCGACGCGAGAAGCTTCGCTGAGAACAACGAGCGCCCGGAAGAATTCTGAATCTCAAGCCAGTCGACCCCGTCGCGCTTCTGCGAAATCACAACTTCCTCGATCCGGTCTCCGTCAAGGTCGATGTGGTAGCGAGGGCCGGAGACAATGAACTGGGGCCCGCGGGTGACGGAGACGTCGTCGTTAACTTTCGGAAGCTCTCCAGTGAAAATCTGCCGGTAGTAGCGCTCATCCTGGGCCCGGAGACCTGCCAGAGGAAAAGTTAGGAAGAAGAAAATCAACCAATGCTGCACCATGAGTCCATTGTAACTTAAACCCGGCTTTGTTAGTATGAGACGGTTTAAAGGAAGGTTTTGCATGATCATTTCACTCGGTTTCATCCGCTCAAGCAGTCAGGTTCTGATCAAGGATCTGGACTGGACGCAGAATTCACTCTCCTCGAAGATCATCGACGTCACCGACCTTCCGGACCAGAATCTTCAGGGCCTCTTCATCGATGACAACGATCACTTCAGTTCGTTGGTGAGCCTCCTCGAGAAAGAAAAGTCGCACTACCCGATCCTGGACGCCCGGGAAGAGGACCTTGGCTTCACGGCCTTCGAAGCACTCCCGGCCCAGCAGTTTAAGGATCTTTACCTGAAGATCATGAATCGCTGGACTCTTCACCAGAACCTCTCTTCCGTCGAAGATCTCTTCAAGCTCACGAACCACTTCCGAGAGCTCTGGAAAAAAGATCGGCTCAGTTTCTTCGAAGAACTCTGGTACTGGCTCAAGCGCAATCTTGGGGCCACGGATTTGTCGATCATCTTCAACGACGTTGTGTCGTCAGAAGAGAAGGATGAGAACAACGAGAAGAGAGAGCGCCCGAAGCTCACTCAGGCCCTCCTCTCTGGAGCAAAAAAGGGGAACTTCACTCCGGGTGCTTTGAGAGAGAAAGAACTCATGCAGACGTACCTCGAGAAGTTTCATGACGTCTTCGAGGTCACAGAGTTTAATGGGGCCAAAGGTCAGTTCGTGGCAACCGCCCAGGTCGAACGGAGTCCCATCATCTTCATGGCCCGGCTTGGACAACTCAATCAGCTTCAGAGAACGGTTCTCGCTGGGCTGTTCAATGGTCTCCAGCATTAATCTAGGCGGTTTAACAATTTTCTGTTTGTAAAAGCCAATAAAGGTTTGGTATACCAAACTAAAAGGTTTTTCTCTTAACAGGATTAATTATGCGTTTTCTTTTGGCCGGCTTTTTTGTTGCTGCTTCTTTCACCTGTCACGCTGACATCGACCAGAAACTTTCAGAATACATCGAAAAGTTCAATCTCTCCCCTCTCAGCAGACCCCAAGGCGTTAACGCTAAACTGGCCCAGCTGGGTCACGAGCTCTTTGAAGACCCGGTCCTCGCAGGGAACCGCAACATCACCTGCCGTGACTGCCACCATCCTCGCAGCATGACCGTTGATGGGCTTCCCCTAAGTGTCGGCGAAGGCGCCGAAGGGATCCAGGCCGCAGGGCGCTTACGGCTCCAGAAGAACGGGAAAATCCTGGCCCGGAATACTCCTTCACTTTTTAACCTCGACGGCGTCAACACCCTGTTCTGGGATGGCCGGGTTTCGTTTAATCCGGAGACCAAAGAACTCACGACTCCAGTTCCGCTTCGGAATGACGTCAAGGCCACGCTCCGGAGTGCTCTGGCGGCCCAGGCCATCTTCCCGATCGCCGACCATGCTGAAATGCGGGGGCGTCCGGGGAGCAATGAAATCGCTGATGCCAAGAGCGAACAAGAGGCTTGGGACCTTGTCACGAAGCGTGTTCTGGCCGTGCCGGAATACCGCGCGCTCTTCAGTGAAATCTATCCAGGGCAGGTCATCAACATCGGTCACCTTGGGGAAGCGCTGGCCGAGTTCCAGCGCGCGGCGTTTGCGTTTAACGAGACACCCTACGATAGCTACCTTCGTGGCGACAAAACAGCTCTCAATGAGATCCAAAAGGTCGGCATGGAGGTGTTTTTCGGGAAAGGGAAATGCGGAGAATGCCACAAGGGTCAACACCTATCCAACTTCGAATTCCACAACATCGGGGTTCCTCAGATCGGTCCCGGAAAAACTGCTGGTGACGACCTTGGCCGTCACCAGTGGAGTGTGCAGAGCGATAACCTCTACGCGTTCCGCGTTCCTGCTCTAAGAAACGTCGCCCTTACTGCCCCCTACATGCACAATGGATCCATCAAGACCCTGGCGCAAGTTGTGGAGCACTACGACATGATTGTTGAAAGCTTGACGGGCTTCAAGCTCGTTAACAACTGGAAGAACTACGTCGAAAAAATCGCTGATCACGATCACAGAAACGATGACCTCCGCGTGAGTGCTCTTTCCACGAAGCTCACTCCGAAGCTTCACTTCGAAGAGGAAGAGGAGAAGGCCCTCACAGAGTTCCTCACCACAGCTCTGACCGACAAACGACTCCTGGCCAGGGAGTTTGACGGCGACTACGAAACGTACTTCCGGTTACAGCTTAAGCCGTCGGGTTTTGAAAAGCTCGATCACCGCTTCTCCGGCGTTCGCGACCAAGAAACGTTCTACTACTTCGATGCCTTCCTTGAAGGCGGATTTTTCCTCCGGGAACTCGCTCAACCGATCCGGCTCATCCTGGTTAAAAAGGGAGACCGGACGGATCTCGTTTTCCGAGAACAGATCTACAAAACGGCCGTCGCGGACGATGGCCTCGTCCTCGGGGGAACCTTCAACCGCCTCGAGAAGCAGTTCGTTTCGAGCGAGGATCTGGGCGCCATCGAAGGCCCGTACCTTGATATCTTCCAGCGCATCTACACCTACAATAACGGAACACGGAACGATCCTCTTCCAGTCACAGAACTGGCGATCATCCGGAGCGACATCGGTCAGATCAACGACGGCTTCCGGAGACTCAAGTTCTCCGGTGCCGATCGAATTTCTGATGTCCTGAACCAAGCGAAGGATGATGTCCTTTACGTGCCAACCTCCTTTAATCGGAAGGAGACCAATACCTTCTCTCTCACCGTGGAGGGCAAACCGGTGAAGTGCATCCTTCAGCGCTCCCTCCTCCGCACAGAGACCGGCGCAGTCGAGGAAACCTGGGCGATCGAGTTCGAAACAACAAAGATTCTTAAGACCGAGGTTCAGAAGTTCGGGAAATCCTTATTGCGGGAGCTTAACCTGAGCACCACGGAGATCGGTGGCGGAACTCCAAGCCCCTCCAAGCTCACTCAAGAAGTCCTCGAGAAGGCGCTGAACTAAGGACTAGGCCCCAAAGGGGCCTAGCTGTTCTCCGGCCAAGAGATGGAGATGTGTGTGGAACACGGTTTGGCCGGCATCCGGACCTAGGTTCGTAACGATTCGGAAGCCCCCTCGGGTTAACCCCTCTCGGGCCGTGTACGCTGCGATCGCTCGAAAGAGTTCGGTTAACTGATTCGGATCGGTGCTCACGAGGTCGTTGATGTCCCGGGTGTGCTGCTTGTGAATAAAAAGCTGATGAATCCGGGCCTGCGGTCTCAGGTCCTTGAACCCGATCACGGTGTCGTCTTCGTAGATCCTCGTCGACGGAATCTTACCTTCGAAGAGCTTACAAAAAATACAGTCGTCCATCCTAGGCCTTTACTCGCCGGATCGTGGCTCCGAGGTGCGTGAGCTTTTCATCAATCTTCTCATACCCTCGATCGAGGTGGTAAACCCGTTGAATCTCCGTTTGGCCCTCGGCCTTGAGGGCACAGAGGATGAGGGCCGCAGAGGCACGGAGATCCGTGCACATGACAGGAGCACCGCTCAAGCTCTCGACCCCCTCGATCAACGCAGACTTCCCCTTCAGAGTTATTTTGGCCCCCATCCGCCCCATCTCTGGCACGTGCATGAAACGGTTCTCAAAAATGGTTTCCGTCACAATGGAGTTGCCGTCAACCACACTCATGAGCGCCATCATCTGGGCCTGGACGTCCGTCGGGAAGCCAGGATACGGTGCCGTGTCGATGGCGACTCCCTTTAAGCGCGGGGACTTTCTCACGTGAACGAAGTCCGGACCAACGTCCAGGCCGGCCCCCATCTTCGTGAGAGTTTCAAGGACGAAGGAGAGGTGCTTCGGATTCAGGCCCGAGACTTTCACGTCGGAGCCAGTCATGATGGCCGCGATGATAAAGGTCGCGGCTTCGATCCGGTCTCCGATCACTCGGTAGGGCTTCGCCGACGGCTTCAGGTCCTTTAGCTCCACCCCGTGGATCGTTATCCGAGAAGTTCCGGCCCCTTCAATGCGCACTCCTTGTGCGATGAGGAAGTCGGCAAGGTCATCGATCTCTGGCTCCATCGCCGCGTTCTCAATGACCGTGACTCCCTCCGCAAGGACCGCGGCCATCATGAGGTTCTCCGTCGCTCCGACGCTCGGAAACGGGAGCGTGATCACGGCGCCTTTGAGTTTCTTCGCCCGGGCCTTGATGTAGCCATTTTCGATGTGAATCTCTGCGCCGAGCTTTTCCATCCCCATGAGGTGGATGTCCACCGGCCGTGCGCCGATGGCGCAACCGCCTGGGAGAGAAACCGAGGCCTGGCCGTACCGGGCCAGCAGCGGACCGAGGACGAGGACCGAAGCACGCATCGTTTTCACGAGGGCGTAGTCCGCATGCTGGTTCGCCAGTTCGGTGGCATCTAAGGTGGTCGTGGGACCTTCAACGGTCAACTTTACTCCGAGGCTCTGGAGGAGCTTTATGATGGTACCGACATCCATCAGTGCAGGAATGGTTTCAAAGTTGACCGGGTACGGGCATAATAGAGTGGCAACGAGGATCGGCAGAGTCGCGTTCTTCGCCGATGACACGCGGACCTCGCCGGTGAGGGTGCAGGGTCCGTTGACGATGAGTTTATCCATAGATTGATCTCCGTTAGAGTAGGTCGATTCTAGGAGTAAAAAGAGGATTTGTCTTTATGGCTTTTACGGTCCTGATTCCCACACTCTTTATCCTCCTGTCCTGTGCTCATCGAGTGGAGGTGAGAGACCTCGCAACCGGGAAACGGATCAGCGAGGATCGGCTCGTAAGACGGCTCCCGGACCGTGGAACGATCGTCATCGGGGAGTACCACTACACCCCCGTGATCCAAGAGGCCGAAGGCCGACTCATCCGGAAAGTTGTCACGGAGAAGTACCGAGAAGCCGGATTCAGCGTGGGCTGGGAATTTCTCCCCTATACCCGACAGCCGCAGATCACCGAAGCGATGGAGCGCTGGCAAAACGGGGGGCTGGGTAACTGGCAATTCCTGAAAGCACTCTTCCCCGAGCAAAAATCCCGCGAGCAACACCAGGCCTACCTTCCCCTGCTCGAAGTGATCCGGGATCTTCGAGGGCAGCTCGTTGGCCTCAACGCACCGACCGCCTGGAAAAGAACGATCACAAAGTATGGCCTGGCACGGCTCTCACCAACTCAGAGGCCTACCGACGTCACCAGTGGGACCCCACAGTACCGAGAGCGCTTTGAGCGAGAGATGAAGCACCACGTTCGGAAAGAAGATTCCCTGGCGCGGTACTTCGAGGCGCAGAACTACACCGATTCGGTCATGGCGTGGGCGCTTCGGACGAGTAGCCACCATTCGCTGAGGTTCGTGATTACGGGAGCGTTCCACGCGGATTACAATGACGGCGTCGCCAGGGCCATCGCTCGAACACCCGACGAGCGTCCGGTGACGATCAAGATGGTTGACGCCACTGCGGTCGATGATGCCGACGGGGTCGAGCTCTTTGACTCCGATGAAAAGTACGGGAAGATCGCCGACTACCTCTACATCATTCGCTGAGCCCGAAGGAATCGGTCACGGCCTGAGAGGTCGGGGAGAACCTCGGGATCACTGAACCCCGCGGCCTTGAGGAGAGGGATCTGCCGCTCGACCTCGGATTCATGACCCTCCATGAAAAAGATCCCGCCCGGCACGAGGGCCCGAAACGCCCCGGCGAAGAGCTGGATAAACCAGGCATCATACTCACTATCTTCGAGATAAAGAGCAAGCTCAGGCTCATGCGCATGAACCATCCGATGGACTCCCGAACGATGGGCAGTTCTCTTGATGTAGGGTGGATTGGTGACTACCAGGTCGAACTTTTCGTGAGGAACTCCGTCGAAGCGATCGGTCTGATGAAAGACGCACCGGTGGGACAAACCGAGCCGGCAGGAGTTGAGCTTCGCAACCTCGAGGGCCTCCGCAGAGATTTCCGTCCCTGTACCAACGGCCTCTGGAACCTGTGCCAGAAGACTCAAGAGGATGACCCCGCTTCCGGTTCCGAGGTCGAAGATGGATGCGTATTTTTTTCCCGAGCGTAGGATGAGATCTACGAGGTACTCCGTCTCTGGCCTCGGGATGAGGACTGACTCATTCACGAAGAACCGGTGCTGATAGAAGTCTGAAAAGTTGGTGAGGTAGGCAAACGGGACTCCACGGTGGAGTTCTCGCCGAAGGTTCCATCGAATCCGCAGCGGCACCTGATGGAGCGAATGGTCGAGAGCCAGGGGCGGGGTCGCTGTTCGCGCTCTTAGAATGTCTTCGACCTCCAGGAGAAACCGTGGGAGTTCGATGCCTGGGTAGTTGTTCGCGAGTAACGCCGCATTCTCGAAAAAAAAAGCCGTCCACTCATCTCGGAGCGTCTTTATTCTTCGGTCCCCTGGAGAAGGATGGCCTGATTGTGCGCAATGAGTGCGTCGATCACTTCCTCGACGTCACCGTTCATGAACGTGGGAAGATTGTAGACCGTGTAATTGATCCGGTGATCGGAGATTCGGCCCTGGGGATAGTTGTACGTCCGGATCCGCTCGGACCGGTCTCCCGTTCCAACTAAGCCTTTCCGAGTCGCCGCCTCCTTGGCCGCTGCTTCTTGGACTTTGAGGTCGAAGATTTTAGTTTTTAAAATCTTGAAGGCCTTATCCTTGTTCTTGAGCTGGGATCTCTCGTCTTGCATGGCGATCACGATGCCCGTCGGAAGGTGGGTCAAGCGGACCGCAGAGTCAGAGGTATTCACGGACTGCCCCCCGGAACCGGAGGAGCGGTACACGTCGATCCGGATCTCGTTCATGTCTAGCACCACGTCTCCCACCTCGTCAGCTTCCGGCATGACGGCGACCGTGATGGTCGAGGTGTGGATCCGGCCCTGGGCCTCGGTGTCTGGAACGCGTTGGACTCGGTGGACACCGGATTCGTACTTCATCTTCGAGTAGACCTTGTCTCCGGAGACATTCACGACGATCTCTTTCAGACCCCGGTCCCCTTCCGAGATGGAGACAACTTCCGAGCGCCAGCCCTTCGAGTTGAAGTAATTTTTGTACATCCTCCAGACGTCCGCGACGAAGATCGATGCTTCGTCTCCGCCGGCACCGGCCCTGATTTCAAGGATCACGTTCCGAGCGTCGTTGGGATCTTTCGGAAGCAACAGGAGCTTGAGTTCGTGCTCAACGCCCGGAAGGGCCTTCTCAAGCTCGGCGAGCTCTTCCTTCGCCATCTCCCGCATCTCTTCGTCTTTCTCATTGTGAATGATGTCTTTGTTGCCAGCGATGTCAGCGACCATCTTTTTGTACTCTTTGTACTTCACGACGATGGGCTCGAGGTTCGAGCGTTCTTCGTTCGTCTCCCGGAGTTCCTGGGCCCGGTCGTAGAGGCTCGGGTCGGCGAGGCGCTCGGTCAAGATCTCAAAACGTCTGACAACAGCATCTAATTTATGAAACACGTCAATTTCCCTGGATGGTAACTATTCTAAGAACTCTTTGAGGGAGCCGTTGTTGACTTCGATCTCCCCAAGATGACGGATGTCGATTTCGTCGAGAGTCACAACCTTCGCCGTCGCGTCCTTGAGGTTGTACTTCTCTTCAAGATAAAGAACGGTCTTAATGGATGAGAGGGCGACTTCGAGCTGCTGATCGTCGGGCTCTTTCGTCGTTAGCTTCTGGAGCAGCATCCCCGGGGCGGCCATGGCCCGTGCCCACCACTGATCGGCGCACCTCCCAGAAGCTTTGATGAGTTCGTAGCTGATCCCGGCGACCGGAAGCATGAGCGCGACTTTAAACAGCACCGCCACCACGTGCCGCAGGATGGGAGGCAGGTTGGCCCCAATCGGTACGAGGGTGAAAACGGCCGAGAAAAGAACGATGGAGATGAGGATCAAAAAGAACACGAAGCTGGTTCCGCAGCGCGGGTGGAGCTTCGTAAACTTGCGCGCGTTTTCGACCGTGAGGTCGAGTCCGGCTTCGAAGGTCGCAATCGATTTATGTTCCGCTCCGTGGTACTGGAACACGCGGTAGACATCCTTCATGAAGGAGATCCCCCAGATGTAGCCGATGAAAATCAGCGCCTTCACGACGCCGTCGACGGCGTGAAACGCAAAGCTATCCAAGGTCCAGCTCTGGCCCAGAAGATCCCCGATGCCGAAGGCAATCATGTGGGGAGCGAAGACGAAGAGTCCGATCCCAAAAGCAAATGACACGGCCATGGTGAGGAAGGTGGCGATGTCGACTTTTTCTTTCTTCTTCTGCGAGGCCTCAAACTCGGCGAGAGTTTTTCCTTTTTTGAGCGCCTTCTCCCGCTCCTCTTCGGCCATGGCAATGTTGGCCGAATAGTTCAGCGAGACTAGTCCATTGGCCATGGTTTCAACGAGCATCAAGATGCCCCGGAGGAAGGGCTTTTTGAGGAAGTCTAGTTTCCTTGAAAGTCCGTACCATTGGTCTCGGCGAAGGCGGATGCTTCCGTCCGGCTTCCGGACGGCGACAACGAACGCGTTCGGGGACCGCATCATGACACCTTCAATGACGGCCTGGCCTCCGATGGAGGTGTACTGTTTGGTCGTGAGGAGAATGATTTTTTTAAGAGTCTTAATCATTAGCCGTTCATCTTATCCAGAAAGCCCAGGTTGGTCTTCGTGTCCCTCATCCGCTCAAGGATGAATTCCATGGAATCCATCGTGTTCATCGGGTTCAGGACCCGTCGAAGCACGAAGACTCGCTGCAAATCCTTATCTGGCATCAGGAGGTCTTCCTTGCGAGTGCTCGACTTGTTGATGTCGAGGCATGGGAATATACGCTTCTCCATGAGCTTCCGGTCGAGCTGGATCTCAGAGTTACCGGTTCCTTTGAACTCTTCAAAGATCACCTCATCCATCCGAGACCCGGTATCGATCAGCGCCGTCGCAATGATCGTGAGTGATCCCCCGTTTTCAATGTTCCGAGCGGCGCCGAAGAAACGCTTCGGCTTATGAAGCGCGTTCGAGTCCACACCCCCAGAGAGGATCTTCCCCGAAGGAGGAACGACGGTATTGTACGCGCGAGCAAGGCGAGTGATCGAGTCGAGGAGGATCACCACATGCTGCTTGGCCTCCACGAGGCGTTTGGCCTTTTCGATGACCATCTCCGCGACCTGAACGTGGCGAGTGGCGGGCTCGTCGAAGGTTGAAGAAACGACTTCGGCGCGGACGTTCCGCTTCATGTCGGTCACCTCTTCCGGGCGCTCGTCAATCAGGAGAACGATCAGCTTCGCATCCGGATGGTTATCCGAAATTGAATTTGCGATGTCCTGCATGAGCATCGTTTTCCCCGCCTTGGGAGGCGCCACAATGAGGCAGCGTTGCCCAAACCCCTGGGGGACAAACAGGTCGATGACCCGAGTCGAGTAGTTCGCAGGCTTCGACTCAAGCATGATTTTTTTATTGGGATAGAGTGGGGTCAGGTTATCAAAGAGAACCGTCGACCGATGCTTCTCCGGGTCCTGGAAGTTAATGTGGCTGACCTTGAGGAGGGCGAAGTAACGCTCCCCTTCCTTCGGAGTTCGAATTTGCCCTTCGATCGTGTCGCCGGTCCGAAGGCCGAATCGACGAATCTGCGACGGCGAGACGTAAATATCGTCGGCCCCCGGGAGGTAGTTGTACGACGGAGACCGCAGAAACCCAAATCCATCTGGCAGGATCTCGAGGACGCCGTCACCGAAGATCTCTTCGTTGTCCTTGGCCTTCTTGGTGAGGAGGGCAAAAATCAGTTCGTGCTTTTTGAGGCCCGCAGCGTTTTCAATCTGCGAGTCTTCTGCCATCTGAGTCAGTTCTTCGATATCCTTTTCACGTAAGGCACTGAGGTGCATTTTTTCTCCACGGTCGACGGGTGTTCTAGTGATGTCAGATTCTGTGTGTCCAGTGCCTCGGAGCTGATCATCTCGTGACGGCCGACGACTGCCAGCATCATTGCGATCTCGAGGACTGGGTGACCGACGTGCCTGGGGCTCGCTCGAGTCTGTAAGCTCTGTCCGCTCGTCTGTTTCTGGTGCGCTCACGTCAGAAGAGTCGGCTTCTGCCACGGAGGCCCCTGCATCCGAAGACATGTCAGAGCTTTGATCGTCATTCGGAACAGATTTTCTTGGTTTTCTTGTTGTCATTAAATAAATTTTTGTTGGGAGTTGATTCTCGATTAAGAGAAATGATCGAAACCTAGTATGATTCCTAATCATTCTAACCCGAATCAAAGGGAAGTCAAATTCTGATTTTTTCGGGCGATGCTTTGGTTGATTGTAATTTCAAATAAATACCACTAGTCAGAACCTCAAGAAGACATTAATTCTCCCCCTTGTGTTGTCCGTACTTTTTCCGTAAGATGAGCGAATGCGCAAGATCATCCACATTGATATGGACGCTTTTTTTGCTGCCGTAGAGATGCGAGACAATCCTGCTCTCAGGAACGTTCCCATGGCCGTCGGCGGATCCAGTGACCGACGCGGAGTCATTTCCACGTCGAACTATGAAGCGCGAAAGTACGGTGTCCGTTCTGCCATGGCCACGGCCCACGCCCTCAAGCTCTGTCCCCAACTGGTCTTAGTCCGGGGCAGTTTCTCCAAATACAAAGAAGCGTCGGCGATCGTCTTTGAAGTTTTCCATGAGTACTCTGATAAAGTCGAAGGCCTCTCTTTAGACGAAGCCTACATCGATGTCACTGACTGCCCTCTCTTCAATAACTCGGCGACCCTCATCGCTCAGGAGATCAGGCAGAAGATCTTTGAACGCACCGGTGGGCTCACAGCATCGGCCGGAATCGCCTCCAACAAGCTCCTCGCGAAAATGGGGAGCGATCTGCGCAAACCGAATGGTCAGTTCACCATCACCCCCGCTTCAGTAGATGAATTCATCCGGCCCGTTCTGATCGAGAGGATTCACGGCGTCGGCAAGGTCACGGCCAGCGCCCTCCACGAGCTCGGGGTCCGAACGTGTGGGGACCTTCAGCGCTACCAGCGCAGTGAACTCGTTCATCATTTTGGGAAGTTCGGCGATGCGCTTTTTGACTACTGCCGAGGCCATGACGAGAGATCCGTTGAGACAGAGCACGAGCGGAAATCTCTTGGGTCCGAGGAAACCTTCGCCCAAGACGTGGCAAGCTTCGAAGAAATGAAGGGCCACCTCCTGCGGATCTGCGAGGACGTGCAAGGGGCCCTCACGAAGTACTCCGATCGCACGGTGAAGAACCTTTTTGTGAAGATCAAGTACCCAGACTTTAAGGTCACAACCATCGAGCGCGCGATGCCGATGAGTACGGAAAATTTTCTCTACCTCCTGGAAGAGCGCTGGGGCCAGGACCCACGGCCGGTACGACTCTTAGGAGCTGGGGTCAAGTTTGAAGACACCGTTCCCGTCCTCCAGCTTCCGCTTTTTGACGATCTCCGGGCCCTGGGTTAAAACCACCCCATGTCCGAATTCCACCTGCCAGAAGACCACCCCTTCCACTTAAGAACGATCCTCGCCTTAGACTTCGGAGAGAAATTCATCGGTGCGGCGACCTATTGTGTGAACCGAGACCCCTTCCCTACTCCGTACGGGCGCATCGCCAACGTTGGGCCCGGAGCGGTCCTCAGCGAACTGCGCCGGATCATATCCGACGAGTGCGTCGACCGGATCGTCGTTGGCCTGCCACACCTGACGGATGGCAAGAAGACTTCCACCACGGCCAAGGCGCAAACCTTCATCGACTTCTTACGGGAGCAATTTACTCTCCCAATCCATGATCAAGATGAAACCCTCTCAACCTACGAAGCTCAGGAGCGGATGAAGCGCTCACCTCGGTACAACTTTCGAGTGGACCTGAAGCAGATCGACGCCGTCGCCGCGAGTGTGATTTTGGAAGATTTTATTCGCCGCACGAAGGACCGTCCTGATTTATAATCAGTGAATGAAAAAACTCCTGTTCATCCTGATCATCGTCGTCCCCCTCTTCGTTCTTGGTGGCATCGCGGGCCACTTTGCCATGGTCTTTCGAAAAACCTACCAGGGGCCGGATAAAACCTTCGAGGTGAAAACGGGAGAAACCTTCGGTCGCATCAATCAGCGCCTCTTCGAGGAGGGACTGATTCCGGACAAGAGGCTCTTTCACTACTACGCCAAGTACCGGAAGGTCATGACGAGGTTCAAGGCCGGCCAGTTCACCATCCCCCAGGGCGCGGACATGACCCAAGTTCTCGAGACCCTCGTCCATGGGCAGCCGAACCTTGCGAGCATCACCATCCCGGAGGGGAAGAACATGTACGAGATCGCTCGGCTGCTCGAGGCTGCCGGGATCACTGCCGAGAGAGATTTTCTCACCGCCGTCAAAGACCCCGATCTGATCGCCCTGCTTGAGGTCGAGGCCACCTCTCTCGAGGGCTACCTTTACCCAGAGACCTACCGCTTTGCCCCAGGAACTCCGGCCCGGGTGGTGGCAAAGAGCATGGTTGATCTTTTCCTGGCAAAAACGAAGGACCTGAACTTCACCCACCCTTTCCTTAACCGGCACCAGATCATCGTCTTGGCGTCGGTCGTAGAAAAAGAAACCGGCGCGAAGGTCGAGCGGCCTCGGATCGCTGGAGTCTTCACAAACCGACTTCAAAAAAGGATGCGCCTTCAGTCCGATCCGACGACGGTGTATGGCATCTGGGAGCGCTACCGAGGGAACATCCGGAAAGCGGATCTCCTCGAGTTCACTCCCTACAACACCTACAAGATCCCCGCTCTCCCGGTGGGCCCGATCTCAAACCCGAGTACCGATGCCATCCGCGCAGTCCTGAGTCCCGAGGTCCATGATTTCCTGTATTTCGTAAGTAAGAACGACGGAACTCATATCTTCTCCAAGACCTACGAAAATCACGAGCGGGCCGTGGATGACTTTCAAAGGAATGCGAGGGCGCGGCAGGGGAAGAGCTGGAGAGATCTAAAGCAATGAGGCCGGGCACTCTTCGGTGATCCCCGGGAAGGTCCGAAGTTCGTCGTTCTCGTCGCGCGTCCACATCAAGATCGATGACCGGCGCGAGGCGCGAATGTTCTTCAGTGAAAACTGCACAAAATTAAGCTTGTCAGCGGACTCCACGGTCTCGCCGGAGATCCGAGCGTAGCCGTCCATGCTGCGCTTGAACGAGCGGACCGGTAAGACGACGTTATCCACGTACACATTCCGGTTGGAGCTGAAGGTCCCTAACCACTCGGCGAAGGGTTTGAAGCACCGAGGAAAGATCTCAGCTTCTTGAACTCCGTTTTTCGGAACGAGCTTCACCCCGAATCTCACGTAGCGACTTGCAGACCGGATCGACTCCTCAAGCTTCTTCCGAAGGTCCCCAAACAAGATGGTGGATGAGAGCATCTCCGAGCGGAAGCGGTCTACCCGAGCGTAGGTCAGATCCTTCGCACACTCGCGCTCATCGAGGACCGTTCCATCCCGCGGGGTCGGTGCGCAGGCGAAGTTTGTGGCGTGGATCATGTCTTTGAGCTTCTCCCGCAGGAGCCCTGTTGCCTCGAGGAATTCTCGGAGCTTCGGGTCTATGTTCTGAGACGTGATGCTCCGGACTCTTCCTCGTGCGTCCAGGACTGGGGCCCCGGTACCGCCTCTCAGGACCGGACAGTCGGCGAAAAGCATATTCGGAGAAGACTCGGTCCAGACGAGGGGATTGATGTAGTTGTTATGAACGCTCTCGCAGGTGCCTTTCTTGATCAGCGCCGAAAACTCGTCTTGCTGGTCGATCATCCACGTCGTAAACCGTTGAGCATTCGGAACGCCGTCACGGCTCAAGACCGCTCGTCGGCGGCCCGGAAGTGCCGTCGAAAGTTCCAGGAAGGCAACGTCGTCGCGCCAGAGGATGGGATCCGTGCCTTCAGTTTTAGAAACAAGAACAACCTTGCTGCATCCGACGCGCTCCATCGGTCGATTACCGGCGGCCGGAAAAAAGAAGAAGACGTCTCTGCTACAGTCCTGTCCGTTGAGGCGTAGGAGGGCCGGTAAGCAGCTGGCACTGGTGGCCAGGATGTTATTCTCGGTCAAAAAACCGGTGCACTGCTTGTAGTTATTCCCCAAGATGACCACGATCTTCGCTAAGTAGTTGGGACAGGCCTGATTGCCCGGGCAGTCCACGGTTTGCTTATCGAGGTAGGAGTCGATCTCGGTCTGGCTCGGGCGGATGACCTCAGGCTTTGTCTCGCCGCTGGTTTTCGCTTTCTTTCCGCAGCTCCAGAAGAGACAGAGTCCAACGACGAGACACCAGCGGTTCAGCGTTGAGATCGAAGGGAGCATTAGTAGTCTGCTCCGGACTTTCGAATGTGAACCATCGGCTTGGCTTCTTCGCTCATCACGTAGGATGAAAGAACCTCGGCAAAGATGACTTCGTGATCACCCGGTTGCGCGGAGTTCATGAGACGGCATTCGAGGGCGGACTTTGCCTGTCGCAAAATAACCCCACCGTTTTGCCCGGTGAAGTGATCAAGAGAAGAAAACGGGTTATTTTCAGGGTCATACCCTTTCCAGAAGTGCTTTAAAAAAGATTTATCGTGATCTCCTACTATATTAACCCCGAAGATCTTCCCTGCTTTGATGAGGTCATAAGCTGGTCTTCCCGGCTTGATCGCCAAAGAGATCATCAATGGCATAAAAGAAACCTGCTGGACCCAGCTGGCGAGGTACCCGTCGATGGTCTGACCGCTCTCATCCTGGACGGCCACAATAAATAGTCCTGAGGGAATGTGGCCAACCGAACCTGCTGTAATGCTTTGCAGCATAAATCCTCGTTTTTTTTCAGTAAGGGGGTCTTAGACTACCGACGGCAAACTCCCATTGTCAATTATCGACCCCTAGCGCAACTGGGTGCTTTCAATTTTTTGATCAAAATTGCCGATAGAGCGTGTCACTTGAGCCGGCCTGAGTTGCCGCTTAGAATAGAGAAGAGCGGGTCACTCAGTTTACACTATGCATTATTTCAGCTAAAACCCGCATACCGTCCGAGGAGGATCTGTGGATAAAAAGAAAACCGAACAATTTAGAGAATTGCTCCTTAAGTACCGCCAGCAGATTCTTAACGTGGGCTTACTCAATAAATCTGAAGACCTGCATGTTTCTGAGGAAGACCTTTCCGATGAGACTGACCTTGCCTCCTCGCTCATTCAGCAGCAGCTCAACTGCACCATCCGTGACCGAGAATACTCCAAACTCCGGAGGATCGATGCCGCGCTTGAAAAGATCGCCGACGGGACTTACGGGCACTGTGAAGAGTGCGAAGAGGAAATTGGCATGAAGCGCCTCGAAAATCAGCCTTGGTCTGAGCTGTGTATTACCCACGCAGAAGAAAAAGAGCGCGAGGAATCCCAGATCTACAGACAGGCATAATCCGAATTATTTTAATTACATAAGGGCCCATCAGGGCCCTTTTTTTTGTCTAAAATTTCAACACCCAGTGAGACTTTCGACGCTCCTCCCTAGCTAACCCGCTGATACCTCTATGCCCAGATTGGCAACTCCTTTGCTTTAGTTATTACACGGAAGCCTCAGAGCTTCCTTGGGTCATACTAAACTGTGGTAGGGAACGGGAATGAAAAAAGCTGCTAAAACCATCCTCTCGATAGCACTCAGCTTGAACCTCGCGGTCGCCGCTGCGGCACCTCTGGCCTACAATCCCGAGCTCCTCATCTCTCGGTACGCGTCTTGGGGGATCGACCCAGACAAGCACCTCGCCTCGATTAATCTCAAAGACTCGTGGACACGGTTCAAGAAGAACAAAGACGTGATCGTCGCGGTCGTCGACACCGGAATTCAAGGGGACCACGCCTTCCTCCAATCCAACATCTATGTCCCTGGAATGAAGCCTTCTGCGACGAACTTCGGCGTCGATTTTTCTGGTGAGAAAGTGACAAATACTCCGACCGATGCCCACGGCCACGGCACCCACGTCGCCGGCATCGTGAAATCCATCTTCCCGGACGTGAGAATCCTGGCGCTGAAGTACTACAACCCGAAGGCCTCGGGCCAGGCCAACCTCGACGCTACGATCCGGGCACTCCAATACGCAGTCGACCAGAACGTGGATGTGATCAATTACTCGGGCGGAGGTCCGGAAGCTTCCGTGGAAGAGCTCCGAGTCCTGAAGCTCGCTGAGAAGAAAGGAATCCTCGTGATCGCCGCCGCTGGCAACGAGCGTTCAAACATCGATGACAAGCGCCACGCCTACTACCCGGCTTCCTACGGTCTTACGAACATCATCACTGTGGGAGCACACGATGATGGTCTGAACATCATCCCGTCTTCGAACTACGGCAAGAACTCGGTCGACATCGCGGCCCCAGGACACCGGATCCGCTCAGCGATCCCGGGGAACGGCGCCGGGTACATGACCGGAACATCCCAGGCGACTGCGTTCGTCACGGGTGTCGCAGCGATGATCAAGTCGAAGTATCCGAAGATGAAGTACGACCAGATCAAGAACATCATCCTCTCCTCTTCGCTGAAAGTTAAAAATTTCGAAGGGAAGATCCTCGGTGCCGGGAAGCTCGACGCCGGCCGGGCGATTGAACTCGCCGACTCGGTGAACCAGAAGCTTCAGAATCCTGCACGCGCAGTAGCTAACCGCTAGAGAATCCCCTACAATGGGTTGATGCGATCGCTGCTTGTATCCCTTTCCCTCACAACTGCCGCCGGAGGCCTCTACGCCCTCTGCTATCCTTCGTTCCTGGGGCCGGGCTGGCTGCCGCTGTTGTTCGTGGCCCTTCCGTTTTTTTTGTGGCGCCTCGAAGTCGCCGCCACTGCCCGACGCACCCTTCTTCACATCCTCGCCTACAACCTCGGTCTCAACTTAGTCGGCTACTACTGGATCCCGCACACGCTCCGAGAATTCGGACAGCTCCCCTACGGAGTTTCTCTCCTCCTCGGGCTTCTCTTCTCCTTGATCCTCCAGCCCCACTGGTGGCTCTACGGGCTCTGGAAAAAGTATCGGCCCGAGCTCTCTTGGTACTCCGAACTTGGGGTCCTGGTGACCGCCCTCGTGATGACGATCTTCGAGCGCTACTTCCCGCAGCAGTTTCCCTCCTTCGTCGGAAGTCCGTGGTTGCACCTCGCCCCCTTCCTGGGCCTCACTCCCACTGTCGGAATCGCGGGGTTTAGTTTCATCACCTACTGGGTCGCGCTCGAGACCTACACCCAGCTAGCGCTCAAGACGTTTAGGCCTCAGGTCTGGATCGTGCTCGCGGCCTTCATCGGCATCAACGCTCTGATTCCTCTCCGGGAGAGGTACTCGGAGCGAGTGCTGCCAGTGCGCATCGTCCAGGCCAACATCGGCAACTTCCTGAAGGTCCAGTCTGAGCGCGGAGACGCTAATTCCTTCGAGGCGATTCAACGGAAGTACGAGGAACTCTCGACCCGCGAAACCGGTTTCAGGCCAGAGCTCATCGTGTGGCCGGAGACGGCCTACCCGAACATGTTTTACGGAGCACAAACTCGCTTAGACCAGACCTTCCTTAGCGTTCTGGAAAAGACCGGCGCTGAGCTGCTGATCGGAGGGTACGATCAGGATTCATCGAAATCGGCCGGGGACTTCGTCGAGACAGTCTTTAATTCTTCGATCCATATCCGAGACGGCAAGTTGCACAGCGCCTACCACAAGAACATCCTGATTCCCTTCGGTGAAACTCTGCCATTCGGCCCCTTGAACTCTCTCATCGTTTCCGTCGTCCCAGCGGTGTCTCTTTTCGCCCGCGGGGAAGGGACTCCAGAGATGACAACCCGTCAAGGGTACCGACTAGTGACTCCGATCTGCTACGAGATCCTCGAGTCCAACTACATGCGCTCGCTTCTGAATCAGTGGGGTGGCACCCATCTCATCGTCAATCACACGAACGATTCCTGGTACGGTGACACGGCAGAGCCGCACCAGCACCTCTTCCTCTCAAAGTGGCGGGCCCTCGAATTCCTCATGCCCATCGTTCGGAGCACCAACACGGGGATCTCTTCGGTGATCTACCCCGACGGATCAGAATCACGGCGCTTGGGGATCGGAGAAGAAGGTAGGCTAGATGTGAACGTCGCCCTGGGCTCCGGTGAAGCCACGCTCTACCAACGCTTCGGCATCTACCCACTTCTCGCGGTGGTTGCGCTGCTCATCTTTGGGACCTGGCTCCGGGAAAGAAAGTTCACCGCGTGAGGGAAGAGTTAAATCCCGCCTTAAACAGGTCATGGAGCCGCAGAACTCCACGGAAGACACCCTCGTCAACCACGGGAGCTACGCTGAGTGGGCGATCAGTATTTTCCATGGTCTTCAGAGCGTCGAAGGCCAGGGTCGTCGTCATTAGAGTTGTTGGAGTGGCCGTCATGATTTCTCTGACCGGGACCTTGATCGCATCCGGTGACTTCGCGAAGGCCCGACGAATGTCTCCTTCGACGAGGATCCCAGAAAGGCGGTCGTTATCGATGATGGCACACATCCCGACCGGTTTCTTTGTCATCGCAAGAATCGCTTCCTGAAGGGTGGCCGTCTGGCCTACCACCGGACAATCGTGAGCAGAAATCATCAGCCGCCCGACCGTCAGGGAGAGAGACTTCCCAAGAAGACCCGCCGGATGATTGACCGCGAACTTCTCCCTCGAGACCCCCAATACATTTTCGTACAGCACGGCCATGGCATCGCCGATCGCGAGGGCAAGCGTCGTCGACGTCGTCGGAGCGAGGTCGTTGATACAGGCTTCTTTAGTCACGGAAGCGTCGAGGACAACTCCGGCCCGCTCGCCGATCGGGGAGTCCACCTTGCCGACCAAAGCGATGATGCGCTCCCGAGGGATCTGCACATAGGGGAGCATGCTCAGGAGCTCTTCGGTGGTGCCGGACTTAGAGATCAGGACGATGGCATCGGACTTCGTGACGCGGCCGAGGTCTCCGTGCATCGCCTCTGTGGGATGGAGAAAAAAAGACGGGAGTCCGAGGGAGGAAAAGGTCGCCGCGATCTTTGTTCCGATGTGGCCCGACTTCCCGACACCCGAGATGATGAGACTTCCCCCAGTCCCGGCGAGGAGTTCGAAGATCCCCACGAGTTTTTGGATCTCCGTCTCTTGAATCCGAGCTGCGGCTTCCTCGAGGGCCCGCGCTTCGGTGAGTAGTACCTGGGTAAAGAGGTATTTGTGTCCCATGCTCCGTCCTAGCGTTTCTTTTTGTTTGAATCATTGATAACATAAAAGTCATGAAATTTTACCTCTTTATAACGGCGTTGTTTTTTTTCAGTGGGTGCGCGAACTACGAGAAGTTTCGACAGATCACCGAAGAACTGGAAATCCCGAGCAAGATTTACAAGGCCGACTACAACCAGACCTGGCAGGCGGTGATCTCCGTGATGCGCAAATTCGACATCGCCCAGCAGAATCAAGAGGCGGGGTTCATCAAATCTCGGTGGATGGATAATACCCTGGAGGTGAACTTCGCCGACTCCTTCGGATCTTCAGACGCGGTCAAAGCGGCGAAGTTCAAGCTCGTCGTGAACGTGGTCAAAGGCTTCCGCTCCTCCCGCGAAGTGACGAAAGTGACGATCTACAAGCGGCAGCTCGTGGAGCAAGACTTCCTCCAAGGCTGGAAAGAAATGAGCCCGGACGGGATCATGGAAAAAACCCTCTTGTACCGGATCGAGCGGTTGATCGCGATCGACAACAAGCTCAAAGAAATCGACAAGGCCCGGGAGAAAGAACAGCTCGAGTCAACGGGCCTCTGAGCCGGGCCTCCCGAGGGGTTAGATCTTCTTGACCTGCGCGGTGGCAAGCTTCGACCAGAACTTCCTCCGCTCTCCGACCCCATTGGGTGAGCGCTCTCCGGTGATCTTCTCCAGGGAATAGTCCAGGTCTTCGATGAGATCCTGGTACATCGGCTTTTGGATCAGCTTGGCCAGCGGTCGCTTGGCCTTCTCGAAGCGCACGTCCCCGAGGGTTCGGATGATGCTCTTCACGATCGAGGTCCGCTTCCGCGTGCCCTGGTTTCCGGTGTAGTTCGTTTGATCGTACATCATGCTCCAGACGTTCGGCGCAAGCTTGGTGATCCCGAGCTTCGAGATGTTATCCAGGGCCTGGACTCGGACGATGAGGGAGGGGTCTTTGAGTGCTTTGGCGTAGACGGCAGTGTACTCGGCCTGGCGTAACCCCAGCAGGGCCTTCAGCGATGCCACGCGCATCATCCAGTGGGGATGATCGGTGAACTTCGCGATGAAGGGAGCAGACTTGTCACCCATGATCTGCGCCAGGAGCATCGTCGCGTGCCAGCGGTTCTGCTCCGGGTACTTCCCCTCTTTCATCACTTTGATGAGTGTGGGCACGGCCTTGTGCTTGTGCCGGAAGGCGTGGCGCTTGAGCATCGCCGCCAGGCCCGGGGCGCGGGCGTCCATCATGAACATCTGTTCGAAGCGCTCGAGAGACACGATGTCTTCCCGCTGAAGCTTCCGAGGGGCGTCCGGATTCTTCAGAAGCTCCGCCGCAGACTGATCGGCGCTGAAGGCGAGGGACGAGACTCCGAGGAGTGAGGCCATGAACAGTGCTTTCATCATTACCCTAGCATCTTTTCGAACTCCGAAAGGAGGTCGTCGTTGTTGATGTTATCGGCTTTCCCCGGGGGAGGTGGTGCTTGAGGAATCGATTCGGCTTCGGCGAACATGCTATCGATGTCGTCCTGAACTGAGGTCGCTGCTACGGCCTCATCTGGAGGAGCGAGGAAATCCTCGAGTGCCTGGTTGTCCTCCGCTGCCGCCGCTGACGGTGCCGGGGTTCCGAGGTCCTGGAGGAGATCACTCACGTCGGCTTGAGACAGGATGTTGTTCGGATCGACCGGAGGCCTGATCTCCGGGGCCGGAGCTGACCCCTGCGCCGCAAGCGAGCGCTTCAGTTGCTCGTTCTCCTGCTGGAGGCGCTTGAGGTTGGCGAGATCATCGGAGATGATTTCAAATTCTTTGAGCCGGTCTCGGATCTCATCGCGCTCTTTGGTCACCATCGCAAGCTCTGCTTTGAGGGCCGCATCGCCCCCGCCAGCACCGGACCGGGCCTGCGCAAGGAGGGCCTCGAGTTCACGGATCCGGGCCTCAGCGGCGGCCAGCGCCGCTTGGGACGCCGCGAGTTTTGCCTCGATCTCCCGCTGGGACGCTTGAGAGGCGGAGAGCTGGGATTCCAGAGAGGCGATGAGCGCGCGCTTCTGGTTCAATTCTTCAAGGAGTGCCGTCGAGGGCGCGCCGGAGACACCCAGGGACTCGCCTCCGGAAAGCTGGGCTAATGGCAGCACCGAAGGAACAGCGTTAGCTTCAAGACCTCCGCCCCGAAACAGCTGGGACTTTAGCGCCGTCGAATTCTGGATGATGGAGTCCAAGTAACTCTTCACCACAGTGGCAGGGATGGCGTGCTTGAGGTTGTGGTACTTGCGACGGTTCGAAAACCACAGCCAGAGGAAGAGCGTGGACAAGATGACCAGGAAGCCGAACTGGATGACAAGAAGCTCGGGCCCAAACTTATCCAGGTAATTTACAACCGTTTCGAACACCTACCCCTCCGTGGATATAGTTCGCAGAAACACGAGACTGCTCTCTCATTATCTAAGCCATCAGAATTTATGTCAAAGTAAAGAATTTCCTACTTCTGATTCAGAATTTTGAGAAGGGGCCTATAGAGGGCCGGGTGTGCGCAGAGGACAGAGCTCCCAAAAGCATGGTACTTTTCGCCACCTATCCCTGAGATTTTAACTCCGGCTTCCTGGCAGATGAGCCCGGCCGCGGCCATGTCCCAGGGCTGGAGTCGGTGCTCCCAGTACGCATCGAGCATGCCGGCGGCGACGTAGCTCAGCTCGAGGGCGGCGCTTCCGAACCGGCGCATGGCCCGCACTTCCGGAAATTCTTTCAACAGGTCTTTCTCCACTCGCTTGCTGGTGAGATTGGCCGACAAGAGCGCTTCCTTAAAACCCTTCTTGCTCTTCGTGGCCTTGAGCTGGATCCGGACCTCTTGCTCACCGATGAGTCGGACCAGGTAGGCACCTTCTCCCCGGACCGCGTAAAAGAGTTCACAGTTCACGGGATTGTAAACGACGCCGGCGAGGGTGGTGCTCCCTCGGTTCAGGGCGAGGCTCACGCCGAAGAACGGGACCCGGTTGTAAAAGTTATTCGTGCCATCGAGAGGGTCGATGAGCCAGAGGTACTCAGTCTCTTTCACGCCCTCGACCTTCAGCTCTCGCGCGAAAGCATCCTCTTCGGAGAGGATCTTGTGGGTTGGGTAAAGGGCCCGGATCTGCTCCATGACATACTTCTCCGATTGAACGTCGGCCTCCGTCGCCACGCCCTGCTTTCCTTTGTCGATGACTTTCATGGGCGTCTCGTAGGACTGCACCAAGTGGGTGTTAAGAATCTCCCCGCAGGCGAAGGCCCAGTCGATCATGTGGTTGAGGACTTCCTCCAAATTAATGGCGGTCGTCTTCGTCGATACTTTCTTCGTCAGAGTTTTTTTCATCGATGAGCTGCTCTAGGGTTTGCTGTTCGTCTTCGGTAAGCTTGTGCACCGGAACTGCGTAAGACTCGCTGAGCCACTGGCCCAGGTCAATGAGCCGGCATTTCTCTGAGCAGAAAGGCCGAAACTCGGAAGAGTAGTACGCAAATTTTTTCTTACACGTCGGACACGTGACTTCGATTTTTTTCATAGCATCGCACTCTCCCGGAGCCGGGCAAAGAGCTCGAGGAAGTCCTGACTATACGGTATGGCATGGTCATCGATCCGGTCTACTAAAAAAAGACCACGGACGGAATTTGCTCCAAAGACCGCATCCGCTGACTGAAGGTGCTCCAACGGCGATTCGGCCTCGACCACCGAGTCGAAGAACTCACGGGCCACCCGAAGCACCTTCCGCCGCATGACACCCTCCAGGACATTAGGCCCTGCCGGTGCTGTGGAGAGGCATCGCTTGTGAACGAAAAAGACATTGGCCACGGAGGTTTCAAGCACCGTCTTTGCCGGGGATAAAAAAAGGAGATCGTCGTCTCCAGTCTTGAGGAAAAGCTTCTGGGCCAAGATGGTCTCGAGGTAGCTGCCGGCCTTGAGGTAGGACGGCCACCACTGGGGCCTCGCCGTGGACGAACAACTTCTCAGTGCGATTCGTTCTTCCGGCCGGTGCTGCCGGAGGGGCGAACGGTCCACTTGGATCCGAAGGTCGCTGACAGAGATGGTGCCAAGGCGAAGAGGCCCTCGCCCCACCGGGGAGACGTACACGGAGGGTCGGACGATGCCGTCGCCGCTCAACCCTTCGAGGTGTCCTTCGAGTTTTCGTTTAAGGAGCACGACCCAGTCGTCAGTGTCGGAGAAAGGCCCGTAGACAAATCCCACCCCCTTCTGCAGTCGCTCGAAGTGAAGCTCCCAGTCCTGAACGATTCCGCCGACCATTCGCATGGTCGTGAAGACCGATTCGCCGTACATGAAGGCCCGATTGCTGTTGTCTGTCACGCGTCCCCTTAATACTTGGCCAAGCTCTGCGTAAACATGATAGCTTTTTTGGGGAGTTTCAAACCAGTCATTTTTATGATGCGACTAACAATCATTGGCTTCGGAAATCAGGCAAAATCCTGGGCCTTAAATCTTAAAGATTCAGGCTTCCCGGTCCGCGTGGCGCTAAGGCCCGGCAGCTCCTCTTGCAAAGCCGCCGCTGCTTCAGGTCTCGACGTGGTTGAAATCGGCTCCGCTGGGTTCTACAACGATGGTGCCTACGCCCTCCTCACGCCGGATCTGGCCCACGCTGAGTTCCTCGAAGCCGAAGCCCCGCGCCTGGCCCCGGGTTCGGTGATTCTCTATGCCCACGGATTCTCTCTCCTTAACCATCGCTTTCAGACCCGCTATTCCCACTTGCAGCACGTGCTCTTCGCACCCAAGTCCATCGGCTCTGAACTGCGGCGCCAGTACCAGCTTCAAGGTAAACTCGGAGCCGTCTATTCTCTCGAGCATTTCCGAGGGCCAGCAGCCGAGATCGAAGCGTGGCTTCGGCGCCTGGCGCGAGCGCTTGGAATCAACATGGGACCGTTTGCGACGAGCTTCGAGCGCGAAACCCGCGCCGATCTTTACTCTGAACAGGGTCTTCTCTGTTCGCTCGTGCCGTACGCGGCCGGTGAGATGTTCTCTCATTTGGTAGACAGCGGAGCGGAGCCGGAGCTCGCCTACTTCGAGTGCTGGCATGAGCTCAAACTCATCGTCGATGCCATGGTGGACAAGGGCCCAGAAGCCTTCTTCGACCTCATCAGTCCCAACGCGCTCGTTGGCTCTGAGAAAGGCTACCAAAGGCTCATCACCGAGGACTTCCGATCGCGCTTGCGCTCACTTTTGGCAGAAATCCAGGATGGGACCTTTAACCGGGAGCTTGAGAATACGAGCGTCGAAGAGATCCGACGCCGGATCCGGGATCGCTGGCATCAGTCGCCGCTCCAGCAGACATTTAATACGATAAACCGTCAGGATGGCCCATGAAAAAACTCTCTCTGCGTGACCTCCGGAAGGCCAAAGGAACGAAGCTCCAGGTCCTCACGTGCTATGACTTCCAAACGGCGGCACTCCTGAACGAGACCGACCTCGAGATGATCCTCGTCGGTGATTCCGTCGGGAACGTGGTCCTAGGGTATGACACGACGGTCGAAGTGACCCTCGCTGAAATGGAGATCTTCGGGAAGGCCGTTCGCCGGGGAGCGCCGGATAAGTTCCTCATCGTCGACCTTCCGTTCGGCGCGTATTCAACCGTCACACAAGGAGTCCACTCAGCGACGAAGTTGTTTCAGAACACTCGCTGCGAGGCCGTGAAACTCGAGGGCGCTTTCCCCTACCAACTCAAACTCATCGAGCGGTTGACTCAGACTGGAATTCCCGTGATGGGTCACATCGGCCTAACTCCCCAGTCCGTCCACCAGCTCGGAGGATACTTCACTCATGGGAAGACTGAAGACGACGCCGCTCGGCTCCTGCGCGAGGCCCTGGCACTCCAAGCCGCCGGCTGCTTTTCAGTCGTCCTCGAAATGGTTGCCGAACCGGTGGCCACAGAAATCACCCAGCAACTCAAGATTCCAACCATCGGCATCGGCGCAGGCCCTCAGACGGATGGCCAGGTGCTCGTCATCAACGATCTCTTGAAGATGGGGCCGCGCACACCGCCGAAGTTTTGCCCACCCGTCGCCGACCTGTACGAACTCCGGAAAGAGCTCATCACTCAGTACCTCCACAACCAGAGGAAGTAGGGTGCAAGGGCTCGTCACTCTCGATTTTGGAAACTCCAACCCCCACGCCGGTCTTTTCCAGAAGGTCCAAGGTTCCTGGGGCCTGGTGAAAGTCGTTCCCCTGGTGGAGCTTCCGCTCTATCTCACGCAGCTCGGGATGAGCGCTCACAACACGAGCGTCGTCGTGTGCGAAGTTCGAGCACGGGAGACTGAGATCACAAAACTCCTGGAACAAGGGTTCCTCATCACCCGAGTCAAAGACTACTGGCGCGGGGGTCGCTTCGCGGGGATGCCCGTCGACTACGCCGCGACGCTGGGAGAGGACCGTCTCATCGAAGCATTCTTCGCGTATAAACGGGAGAAAATCCCACAGCTCATCATTGACGCCGGTACCTTCGTCACGATGGATGTCGTAACGGAGAGAGGCTTCCAAGGGGGATTCATTATCCCGGGCCTCAGCACTTACTACGAGACCTTCGGCAAAGGTGAACAACTCAAGGGCGTTTCGCTCGAGGCCCTTCCGTCCCAGGCACTGCCTAAGGACACGGCGTCGGCCATGTCCAGCGGCTACTCGGCCTTTGCTGCACTTGCCAAGAAGCTCATTCTGGAGCTGGGCCTAAGAAAAATCCTCCTCACCGGGGGCCAGGGTGCCATTTGGAGAGGCTTTTTCCAAGATCTCGATCATGCCCTGGTTGTAGAAAGTAGCCCGCATTTGCTACACTGGGCCCTCCACTTTTGGATGACAACACAAATCGAGCCGCAATGAACATCCTCCTCGCCGTCACGGGATCGATCGCAAGCTACAAGAGCCTCGACGTGGCCCGACAACTGGTCAAGAACGGTCACGCCGTAAAGGTCGTGCTCACCGCTGGCGCTCTCGAGTTCGTGGTCCCGGAGACGTTCCGCTACCTCGGGGTCGAAGACGTCTTTCTCCCGGAGGATGACTTTGTTCCGGACGCCCTCGCTCGAGGAGAAACGGTGTTGCACATTGAACTGGTTCGCTGGGCGGACCGGATCGTCATCGCCCCCGCTTCTGCGAACACTCTCTCCCGGCTTGCACTCGGAATCACGAATGACCTCCTCTCGAGCCTCTTCCTGGCCGCGGGCGGAACACCGGTGCTGTTTTTTCCAGCCATGAACACGGCCATGTGGGGAGATCCGCGGATTCAAGAACACCGCCGCACGCTCGAAGGGCTCCGGCGTGTGCGCATCGTAAACCCCGCCTCCGGGCTCCTCGCCTGCGGCGACATCGGTGCAGGGAAGTTTCCAGAAGTGGCCGCCGTCGTTGATCTGATCGAAACGCTGGTCCCACGAGACACTCCGGCCAAGCACATCCTCATCACGGCGGGAGCGACGGCGTCGCCCCTCGACCCCGTCCGCTACCTGACGAACCCGTCGAGCGGAAAGATGGGCATTTCGATCGCGAAGGCATTCCTGGCCGCGGGCCATCGGGTCACGCTGCTCGCTGGCCACCAGTGCTCTTCGGACGCGGAGAACCTCCTGGGTCACCCCGCTTTCGCTCTTCGAAAAACTCCGACAACGGCCCTCATGCGTGACGCCGCCGTGGCACTTTTTCCGGACTCGGATCTGTACATCTCAACCGGTGCCATCGCAGACATCGAATTTGACCCCGCTGCGATCAAGTTAAAGAAAGAAGCCATGGGAACCTCTCTCCCCTTTCGTCAGGCGGCAGACATTCTCAAAGAAATCCTCACCCTGCGGACCCAGCAAAAAGTCGTGAGCTTCGCCGCCGAGACCGAGACCACGAAGGAGGTCTTCATGGAAAAGATGGCGCGCAAGCCCGTCGACCTCATGATCGGTAACAAGGTCTCGAACGGTCTGATCGGAGGCCCCGAGGTCGAGGGCTTCCAAAAGTCACACGGAGAATACTACATCGTCGAGAAAACCAACATCCGGGGGCCGATAAAACTTTCGAAGCTTGGGCTCGGAGAAAAGCTGGTCCAATGGTTCGAAGGCCGCAGCTCATGGTAACGCTCATCCGGGAAACCAGCGAACTCCGCCTCCGACGGTCCCAGGAGTCCCTTCCCATCGGGTTCGTCCCCACCATGGGAAACCTCCACGCGGGCCACGCCTCCCTCCTCGAGCGCGCCCTCGCTGAAAACCCCGTCGTTTATTTTTCGATCTTCGTAAACCCGAAGCAGTTTGGCCCCGCCGAAGACTACGGACGCTACCCGCGGACTCTCGAGCAAGACCTCTCCGTGATCGAGGCGAGTGCCGCCCGGTTCCCGGCTCGCCAGGTCGTCGTGTTCGCTCCGGCGAATCCGACAGAAGTTTTTCCTGCTGGTGACACACAGTCCGTGGCCGTCTGCGGCCTCAGTACGATCCTAGAAGGCCAATCGAGGCCCGGTCACTTCGAAGGTGTCGCGACGGTGGTCCACAAGCTCTTCGACCTCGTGAACCCGAGCACCGCCTACTTTGGACTCAAGGACTACCAGCAGTACCTCGTGATTTCGCAGATGGTAAAAGACCTCTGTCTCCCCGTGAAGATTCAAGGGATGCCCATCATTCGAGAAGCCTCCGGGCTAGCACTTTCGAGTCGGAATCAGTACCTCTCCCCCGAGCAACGAGCGGCCTCGCTGGTCCTCTCCCAAACGCTCCGCCAGCTCGCAGCGCTGATCGGTGGAGCACGCCATCGGATCCCCGAGGCGCGGCGGCGCATTTCGGATGTCCTCAAAGACCCCCACTGGAATTACCTCGAGCTCCGCGACGCGGAGACCCTCGCCGAAGACGTTGACCGTTCAACCCACATCACTATCCTTGCCGTTTACCAGCTGGGGAGCACGCGGCTCCTCGACAACGTGCAAGTGGAGGTATCGTGAACCAAGAAGAATACAAGCTCCCCCTGGGCCAGAAGGCGTCTCTGGTCTCCATCGTCTGTGAGAAGTTCGAAAACCATGCCACCGTGCTTGAGACGAATAACTCCTTGCGCGAGCTGCGGGAGCTCCTCCGCACCCTCGGTCTCGTCGGCGGCGAAGAATACATCCAGAACCGGAAGCAACTCGATCCAGCGACGATGCTCGGAGAAGGCAAGCTCCAGGAGATCGCGGATGCGGCCCGCGAGGAGGGCTCTGAACTCCTGGTCTTCGACTTCGAACTCACCGGGGCCCAGTTACGGAACATCAAGGAGATCACCAAGCTCGAGATCGTCGACCGGAACACGGTGATCCTTGAGATCTTCGCGCACCATGCCCGCACGAAGGAAGCGAAGATCCAGATCGAGATCTCGCGGCTCCAGTACCTCCTTCCTCGGCTGACGAGCATGTGGGGGCACTTTTCTAAGCAGCGCGGCGGAGGCCGCGCCGTCGGCGGAGAGGGTGAACAGCAGCTCGAGCTCGACCGGCGGATGGTGCGGGAGCGGATCGAATACTACAAGAAGCAACTCGAAGAGGTTCAGCGCTCCCGAGAGCAGCAAAAGAAGAAGCGCCAGAATCAGGCAGTCACCGCCGCTCTCGTGGGGTACACGAATGCGGGGAAATCCTCTCTGATGAACCGGCTCTGCAAGGTGAACGTCCTCGAAGAGAACAAACTCTTCGCGACCCTCGACTCAACCTTCCGCACTCTGAACCCAGACTCGAAGCCTCCGATGATCATGATCGACACCGTCGGATTCATCTCCAACCTTCCAAACACCCTGGTCCAAGGCTTTAAGACGACGCTTGAGTCGGCGATGGAGGCAGATCTTCTGATCCTCGTGTGTGACATCTCGGACCCGAACTACGCCAAGCACCTGCGAGTGACCCAAGAGGTTCTCAAAGAGCTCAAGATTGAGGACAAAGAACAAGTCATCGTCTTCAACAAAAAGGACATCCTGAACGATCCCGTCCGGGCCCGCATCATCATGCGAAATTACGCCAACAGCTTCCTCGTCTCTTCCTACGATGAGCAAGACATGCGGGGCCTCAGAGAGTACGTCATCAATTTCTTCCTTTCCAAACAAGACCACTACGACCTTTTTGTTCCCTACGAGGCCGGTGAAGCCCACTCCCGGATTCGAGGGAACGCGAACATCCTTAACTCCGTCTCTCACGAACAGGGCATGTTCTACCGGATCCGGATTCCGGACTTTATCTTTCAACAGCTAGGCCTCAATAGTTTTATTTTGGCCCCGGCGGAGGCCCGAGAATGGGAGCAGAATCGCCCATCTTTCTGAGACTTTTTTGTTGTCAGACGTCGTCTAATAAATTTAAGCTGTTGGCCCATGAAAAAAAAACGCTGTCTCAAGACAAGATGGTCTCAGCAGAATAACCGGTTTAAAGAAAAGAATCTTAACCTGGCACACCCCGTAGTTAAGGCTTCCTATATTTGGTCCGTGCTGTCCGATCAGCTCTGCGACGTTCTGGGGCCCGCCGTCCATCACCAATGGTTTAAAGAAGTGAAGCCTCTCGTTATCTCTCACAACGTTCTCATCTTAGAAGTTCCCAATCATTTCTCGGCGCAGTGGATCCACACTCACTACCATGAGCTGGTTGATGTCTTACTTTCAGTGATGGATAAGAGGCTCACGTCGTTCTTCGTTTCTCAGTCAGAACGGCATCAGCCGCCGAAGGTTGCCGAGCTCAATCTGTCAGAAAGCTCCGCTTCGGAAATAAAGCGTCAGACCGAAGACCAGTAAGGTCAACAAAAGTCCAACCGAGATAATTATCTTGTCTCTATCCAAGCTCGCCTCATTCGGGTTTCAGAGTTGCCCTAGCATGGCTTGAATTATATCAGGAATTTGAAAAGGATCAAAAGGTCGGTTGATCTGACCGATTCTATTTTCTAGAAAGTCGACCTCCGAGGACCCGTCAATGGTGATCACAGGAAGAGTTCTAAAGAGGGGTGCGGTGGCGTACTGGAGACGAAGGGCGTCGCCGGCCGTTTTTGCTGTGGCCACGTCGATCACAAGAACGACAGGCCTAAGGTCTTCGATCAAGTAGCTGAAATCCGCAGCGGTCTCGAGCGCATAAAACGGAAGTCCCCTTTGTTTATAGACTCGCTCCAGCAGTCCTGTTGCGAACGTGTTCGAATCGATCCAGAGGACCAGACCCATGGTTGTATCCTTTGACAAAGAGGGCCACCGATAACTACCATCGGACCATGGAAAAAGAAAAGTCAAAAATCCTCGTGAGAGACGTCCAGTCTCAGCAGACACTCTTCGAATGTGAGCTCGCGGCGTCGGAGAAAGCCTACGAATACGCAGCCCACATGGAAGAGCTCGGCATCGACGTCGAAGTGATCTCCCCGACTCTCTCAGAGACTTTGACCGCCTCCCTGGGATTGTCCCCGGAGGCACGCGACCAGTACCAACAGAGCCTAGACCAGGAACTCGAAGCCCACGAGGGCTCGTGTTGCTTCGAGGACTCCTCGACTCCGAAGAAGATCCACTAGAGTCGAAGCCCGTACCCCATGAAGAGAGAGCGCGGTAGGACGGAGAATCCGTAGAGCTCTTCGTACTCTCGGTTCAGCACGTTCCGGATCTGAAGGCTCAGGTCGTGTCGGTCCCAGTTTTTCCGCACTCCCACGTCGACGACTTCGTAGGGATTTAGTCTTCCATCGAAATCACGCCGAGAAGAAAACCAGCGGCCACTCACATTGAGTTCCAGAGTTTCTTCCGGAAAGACCGAAACTCCAGCATGGAGAATATTGTAGGGCCGGCGGAGAACCTCCGCCTCCGCGTCCTTGAACTGCTGGTGGGTGAAGCTCGACGAAACCTCTGCCCATTCGGTCCGGACCTTCCCAGAAACCTCGACACCCTCAGCGATGAAGCGCTGTTGATTGATGTAGCCCTGACCAGAGATATATGTGAAGAGGTTCGTGAGGCGATTCCGGAACAAACTGACACCCAAGTCCAGGGCCTCCGCCGACATCTTCCAGGAGGCTTCGAGGGAGTGATTTGTCTCCGGACGAAGGGCCGGGTTTCCGATCGGCTGTCCCCCTTGTGGCGGAGCGAAGAGCTGGTAGACTGACGGGGCCTTGTAGCCCTGGGAATACTGCAGAGAAAAGCGAGACCAGCCGACCCCCACCGCACCGGTTCGAAAAGTTCCGTAACGGCTGTGCCGCTCCACTCTTCCTCCTGAGTGAAATCGAAATCTCCCCGTCCGGAAGGAACTTTGCACAAACCCCGAGTGCAGCTCAAACGAGCGATCGAGCCCGCGGGCGCGGGCGCTCTCGCGCTCACTTGCCAGGCCTGAGATGACACCCCAGGGGCCCGTTTCAAGTCGGTGCACGAACTCAGTTTGAACGAGGTCTCCGGTGAAAACTTCTTCACCGGAGGAGAGGCTTTCGTTGCGTCGTTGATGACGGCTGAGACCATTCCTTAGCGAAACCGCCTGGGCCTGGCCCAGGGCCAGGTTCGTCTTCTGCTGGAGCACATACTGATCGTTCACCGAGTAGTCGTGAGAATTATCGTCAGCGAACCCATCCTGTTCGGCCCTCCCCTGGAGGTAGCTCGCAAGGAGGTCGGTTTGGATTTTCTGATGCCAGCGGTGCTCGGAGGAGGATGTCAGTTGGGTGATCTCGGTGGAGTCCCGTTCGGTCGCATCGTGGCGCTTTTGGTTTAAGCGAGAAATACCATCGCTGCGGAAGCGCGTCGCCGTGAGCGTTCCGTTGGCGGTCGGCGTCGCCCAATCTTTCGTGAGGCCCGAGCCCACCGTTCCAAAGCTTCCTGCGTTCACAGAAAGTCTCGTCTCCGGAGCGTTCTCTCCGCGCCGGGTTTTAAGCTCAATCATTCCCCCCAGCGCGTCCGATCCGAAGAGCACGGCCTGGGGGCCTTTATGGATCACGACCTCTCGGAGGAAGGGCGAGGTCAAAAAGGCAGCGTCGAACTGCCGATCGGTGTTGGAGGTGTCGTTGATTTTTAGGCCATCGAGGGTGAACGAGACGTGCCGACTCTCAGTCCCACGGAGAAAAAATGAAACGCGACCTCCGGGGCCTCCGTTTTGATTCGCAATCAGTCCCGGCACTTTCTCAAGTTCCTGCGAAAGGAGTCCCATGGGTTGGTGCTCGAGTTGGGCCGGGCCCACGGTCTCGGAAGAGGTGAACGTGAAACGGGCGATGTCCTTTTCAGCTTCGACATTAATTGGATCCAATTCAGTCGCGGCTCCGAGAACTAGCGGTGCGAGAAGCAACAAGAATGCAACGGACAAAGACTCCTCCTCGGGATGGTCTTCTTCACGGGTGCCAGGTCTGACTTTACAGTTGCGGGACAGTGCCGGAGTTTCGCCGGTCTTCCGGAGTGCGGTGTGAAGTGGCTCCTACATTACGCCACAGGCCACTCATTTAAAAGGGCAAAAAAAGGGCCCCAGCTGGGGCCCTTTTGAGGAGTCCGATTACGCGGACTTCTCGTCGAGCTGCTTATAGTAAGAATCTTCTTCGTCTTTGATTGATTCCTCGATCTGCCGGTACTTCGGCGTCTCGAGCGGGTGTGCGTGCATCTTATTGCGCATCATCTCTTTTTGCTTCTCGAACTGGCGTTCCATCTTTTCGACCACCAGATCGAGGGACTTGTACAAGTTCTCGGACGTCGCCTTGGCGAAAAACTCAACCTTCGGGCCGTGGACTTTGATCTCGGCCCAGTGCTGTTCATTCTGAACCCAGCAGAACCATTGCACCGTCGTGTTGCCCTGAAAGTACTTCTCAAATTTCTCGGACTTCTCTTTAATGCGTGCATCGAGCGCGGGAGTGTGGTCAAGGTGCTTAAAAGAAATTTTCAATTTCATAATTTACGTGCCTCTGAAAGGTATTTGGTTCGCACACTAGGGTTCCAGGGTCTCGCTACGTCATTCTCCACCTCCCTTATTTCTTCCGCTTCGACGACGGGGCGATGCCCATCATCTCGCGGTACTTCGCGACGGTTCTCCGGGCCACGACGATGTCCCGCGTGCTCAGGAGCTCGGAGATCTTCTGATCGGAGAGCGGCCTCTTCGGATCTTCGTTCCCGACCATCTCTTTGATCTTGAGCTTCAGGCTCTCGCTGGCAATGTCGATCCCTCCGTTCTTTCCGCCGATCCCGGCGTTGAAGAAGTACTTCAGCTCGAAGGTCCCGATGGGCGTATGCATGAACTTGTTTGTGGTCACCCGGGAGACGGTCGATTCGTGCATGCCGATCTCATTGGCGATGTCCTTCAGGATCATCGGCTTGAGGTGGGCGGGCCCCTTCTTGAAGAACTCCTGCTGGGTTCGGACGATCGAGTTCGCCACCTTGTAGATCGTCTTCTGCCGGTTCTCGATGGACTTGATCAGCCAGAGCGCGGCCCGGAGCTTGTCTTGCACGAACTCCTTGGCCTCCACGTTCGACTCCCCGCTCTTGATGAGAGAGCGGTAGAGGTTCGAGATGCGCAGCCGGGGGACGCCCTCGTCGTTGACCTGCACCACGAACTCGCCACCGACCTCGGCGACGAAGATGTCCGGAACGACGTACTGGGTTTCATCCGCCGACACGAGCTGCCCCGGTTTCGGGTTGAGGCCCATGATGACGAGCTCGGAGTCTTTGACCTTCTCCTTCGAGACGCCGAAGTCCTTCGCGATCTTCGCGTAGTCCTTCCGCTCGAGGTCCGAGAGGCTGCGCTCGATGATGAGCTCCACCAGCGGCGAGCGCTCCGGAAGCATCCGCGCTTGGATCCCCAAGCACTCCTGGAGGTTCTGAGCGCCGCAGCCGACGGGGTCGAGGTGCTGAACCAGACCGAGGAGACCGATCGCAGTGTCGCGCTCGAGGGCGGGATGCCGGGCGACGATCTCATCGAACGGGATCTCGAGGTACCCGTCGTCATCGATGTTCCCGATCAGGTCGAGGGCGTAGGCGAGCTCCTGGTCACCCAGGCTCTCCATGCGGAGCTGCCACTCGAGGTGCTCCTGCAGAGACTGGTTCTTTGAAACCATGTTTTCATAGGACGGCAGATCGTCCGGGGACGCACTCTCTTTCATGTTCGGAGAGGAGGACGAGCTACTATTGAAGGCGTCCGTGTAGGACTCCCAGTCGAAGGTTTCCTTCGAGCCCTCGATGAGCTCGGGCCCGGAGAAGTTCTCGGCGGTGGCTTCGTGAGCGTCGATCTCCTCCCGAGATTCTTCGGCGGGACCAGCGTCCATTTCACCGTCCATCTCCTCGAGCATCGGATTGTCGACCATTTCCTGCGAGATGAGTGTCGTCATCTCCAGATGGGTCAGCGTCAGGAGCTTGATCGCCTGCTGCAATTGAGGCGTGATCATGAGGCCCTGAGTCTGTTTCAGGCCTTGATGCATCTTAATCGCCATGGTCAACCTCTACATCTTAAACTCTTCGCCCAGATAAAACTTCCGAGCGACGTCATTGTTCACGATTTCTTCCGGGGTGCCACTCACGAGGAGCTCACCCTGGCTCATGATGTACGCGCGGTCGACGATGCCGAGCGTTTCACGAACGTTATGATCGGTAATCAAAACACCTATGTTTTTCTGCTTCAAGCGTTTGATGATCGCTTGGATGTCGCTGACCGCGAGGGGATCGACACCCGCGAACGGTTCATCGAGGAGCACGAACTTCGGATCCAGTGCGAGGGCCCGGGCGATCTCCACTCGGCGGCGCTCGCCGCCGGAGAGCTCCCGCCCTTTGGACCGTCGGATGTGGTCGAGGCTAAAGTCGCGGACCAAGTCATCCAGGAGATTCTGCCGCTCTTTGCGCGACAGGTCTCTAACCTCGAGCACCGAGAAAATGTTTTCCTCCACGGTGAGCTCCCGGAAGACACTCGCTTCCTGGGGGAGGTATCCGATCCCACGCTTCGCACGGACATGGAGGGGAAGGTCTGTCACATCCTCGGCGTCGAGGCTGATGTGTCCCTTGTCTGCCTTCACCAGTCCGACCATCATGTAGAATGACGTCGTCTTGCCCGCGCCGTTGGGACCCAGAAGGCCCACGACTTCTCCGCGCTCGACGTCGATGCTCACGGATCTCACGACCTCGCGACCGTTGTAGGTTTTCTTTAGATCTCGTGCATGGAAACTCGCCATCATTACCTAATCCTTTGCCTTCTCTCTTTTCACCTGCACATCCGACATCGCATCATCGACTTCGACCAGATCAGTGTTCTCGCGGATGGTGATGCGGTAGCCTTTGATCACATCTTCTCCCATCTCTACCCGCGGCGCCCCCGTCAAGAGCATCTTCTGCTCTTGACCAAAGCCCTCGAGGCGCTCGGCGAACGCCTTCCGAACCTGAACCCCCTCTGGGGTCTGGAGTTTTTCGACCACTTTCACATCGTCATTCAGGACGAAATACTTGAAGCGTTTATTAAAGTTTTCGAGGAACACATCGGCTTTTCCGGCCGTTATGTCGTACGACTCTCGTTTGAGCCGGACGTCACCGACGAGCTGGGCCAGGGACTCGTTCCCATCGAGCTGCAGCTCCCGAGACGCGAAGGTGAGCTTGCCCTCGTACTTCTTCCGGCGCTGAAGGCTCCCGCTCACGTTCCCCGTGAACTTCGAGAGTTTGAGTCCAGGGTTCGCGCGCATCCGCTCCGAGGCGACGGTGAGGTAGTCCCTGGTACGGGGATCCTCTCCGTCAAACCGCACGTTTCCTTTCCCCAGCACGAGGTCTTTTTTAAAGTTGTAACTGACTCGGTCCGCGACGTAGGTCCCCTCATCGGAGCGCACTTTCACGGCACCGACGAGGGTGAGGAGTTCTTTGGCTTTCTTGTAGTGACCCCGGTCCGCGCTGTATTTCAGGGTCCGGTTCTGGGCACTCAGATTGTAGACGCCCCGGGGGTAATCGAACTCGGCGAGCTCCTCCCCCTGTGAGCGCATGCGCTCGGCCGAAAGGGACATCTGGGGTACTGCATTTTTCACATGAAAGTATTCGAGCTGACTGATCTCGGTGTATTCCGGAGCAAGTGCCTTCGCCTTCACTGCTCTAGTGTCCGCATCGGGCCGGATGTTGAGGCTCGCACAGATGATGAACGTGTTGAGGGCCAGATACAGGGCAATAACGATTATTGATTTTAGGTCCGGGATTCTCATAATCCCTATTATACTCCTTTGATTGATTCCAGATAGTTGTGTTTAAATCAAGCGCGCCCTGTCAGGGGAATTCAGGTGACGGTTTTGCTCCCTTTTTGGTAACTTCCACCCCATGCAAAATCAAATGGTTCATGAGGGTTTGACCCTCGCCCAACTGGTCGCCAATGGCGTCAAGCTGACTCCCATGATGGAGCAGTATTATCAGGTCAAAAAACAGTACCCGGATATCCTCCTCATGTTCCGCATGGGAGACTTTTACGAAATGTTTTTTGAGGACGCTCGGGAAGCCGCGAGGCTCTTGAACATTTCGCTCACAGTCCGAGGCAAACTCGGAGACGTTCCGATCCCGATGGCCGGCATCCCCCACCACGCCGCGGCCACGTACGTCGATCGGATCTCACAGGCGGGCCAGAAGGTTGTCATCTGCGAGCAGCTCGAGGATCCCAAGTTCGTTAAGGGAATCGTGAAGCGCGGCGTGACCCAGATCGTGTCTCCGGGAATTCCGTACGACCTGGATAAGGCCAGCGGGTCGGAGAATAAGTTCCTCGCGAGCGGAGTCCGGAGCGGCACCCACTTTATTCTGGTGCTCCTGGATTTCACGACGGGGGATTTCTTCGGTACGACGTTTAAAACCATCGAGGACTTCAGCGAGAGACTCCTCCTGGCAAGACCCAAGGAGTTCATCTCCTACCTTGGTCAGTGGGAAGCCTACCCCATCGTAGATGATTACCTGGCCAGCATGGACGTCTTAAAGACGCACCTGTCCCAGGAGTACTTCGAGGAAAAGCACTCCGGTTTCTACATCCAAAAACTTATCCCGACGTACCAGCGCGACGGGATCATCGCTCAGCTCCCGGCCGTCCTGGCCCCGCTCGGCGCTTTGAGCTACTACGTCACGAGCACCCAGACGCTCGAAAAGATCAGCCACCTCAGACCGTTCCGAATGCTCAACAACGACGAGACCATGAAGGTCACCTTTTCGACCCTCGCTGGGTTGGAGATTTTTCCACGCTCCCGCGATGGGGTGGGGAGTTCGATCCTGGGTTTCCTCGACCGAACCAGAACGGCCATGGGAGCGCGATTCCTTAAGCAGTACTTCCAGTCGCCCCTGTGTGATGGGCCCGCGATCAATAAACGCTTAGACCTGATCCAGGGCATGATTGATCACCCCTCGGTGATCAAGCTCCTGCGCGCGCACCTGACCGACGTCCGAGACCTCGATCGCATCATGGCAAAGATCTCCACTCGGAAGGCAATTGCGGGTGACGTCTTGAATCTGGCCCACGCGTTTGAGACCTTCCTCGCAATCGAAGCGCAGATGGACGTTGAAGGCTTTAGTTTCTTCCAAAAACTTCCTCGAAAGGACATCGACTTCCTGACCAAGCTCGCCGCTGAGATCCGGGGTACGATCAACGACGAGCTGGGGGCCCACTTCGACAAAGGCAACCTCGTCCGCAGCGACGCCCACGCCGAGCGCGACCGTCTCGCGCGGCTCGCTGATTCGGCCTCTCAGGAGATCCTTCGCCTTGAGGCGAAGTATCGGGCGGAGACCGGCATCGGGAACCTCAAGATCAAACACAATAACATCTCCGGGTACTTCATCGAAGTTTCCAACTCCCACTTAGGGAAGGTTCCGAAGTCGTTCCAGCGCCGACAAACCCTCGTGAACAATGAACGCTACATGACGGAAGAGCTGGACACTTTCGAAAAAGATGTGACTCAGGCGTTCGATCGCCTGATGAAGCTCGAAAAGGAAATCTTCGAGGCCATCTGCGGCCGGATCGAGGGCGAGGCCCATTTAGTCCTTGATGTCGCCAAGCGCCTGGCCCAGATCGATGTCTTTCAATCTCTGGCCTGGGTAAGCTTGCAGGAGAACTTCTCCCGTCCCGTGCTCGTCGCTGACCGAAAGCTGGTCCGCATCCAAGGTGCCTGGCACCCGCTCATTAAGGCGAACATCAAGGACAGCTTTATTCCGCACAACATCGAGCTCAATGAGAAGACCTATTTCGGTCTGATCACCGGGCCCAACATGGCAGGGAAAACCACCGTCATGCGTGAGGTCGCCATCATCCAGTACCTGGCGCAGCTCGGCTGCTTCGTGCCTGCGGCGGAAGCCCAGATCGGCGTCTGCGACTACCTCTTCTCTCGGCTCGGCGCCTCCGACGACATCATCAAGGGTCAGTCCACGTTCATGGTGGAAATGGCCGAGACGGCAGAGATCCTCCGCCATGCGTCCGAGCGCTCACTCATCATCCTGGATGAGATCGGTCGCGGGACCTCCACCTATGATGGGCTTTCGATCGCCTGGGCGCTGGTCGAGCACTTTGTGAAGCGGCTCAAACCCATCACCCTCTTTGCGACCCACTATCATGAACTGATCGAGCTCGTGGAAAGCATGCCCGAGGCGAAAAACTTCACGGTCCGCACGGAGCAGAAAAACGGGAAGGTCCAGTTCATGTACGAACTCGTCGAGGCCGGTGCCACTCAGAGCTTCGGGATCCATGTAGCAGAGCTCGCGGGCCTTCCGAAGGAAGTCCTGAAGCGCTCCCGCGAAATCCTCCGTCAACTCGAGGCCAAGGAGTCCGGCAGCGAGGCCATCCTCGACACCCAGTTAAGTTTCTTTTCACCCAAGCCTCAGCCCGAAGTCCCTGACTACCTCTCGCGCCTCGAGGAGGACCTCAAGGCGATCGACATCCTCAACCTAACCCCCATCCAGGCCATCCAAATCCTCCATGACCTCAAGTCAGGCCTCCAATGACTGGGTCCAACACACTTCTCCGTAAGCTTCGCATCGTTTTTCTTGTGCTCGCGGTATCAAGCAGTGCCGGGGCCTATGTTCCTCCCAATGTCTCTTGCGCCACAGTAGGCGCTAGAGCTGGAGGAAGCAGTCTCGGAGCGGCAGTCTGCTGCCCTGGCCTTCTGGCAACGAATTCGTGGCAGCACGAGAACCACCGGAAGCTCGGGTGTAAAGATGCTGCACTCACGCCCCCTGGAACCGACGGCTCCTGTGTTCGCTGTGGGGATAGCTCCTGCGACTCAAAAAACTTTGAAAATACCTGCAACTGCCCAAAGGATTGTAAGAGTTTGTAACCGCAGAAGGCCTAAAGAAACTGGGAGGAGATGCCGACTGGATTCCAAGAGGTGTCCATGAATCCCATCGATTTAGTCAGTTTTGCAGAGCACTCACAAAAGCTTCCGGCGGTCCTCCTCGCTCCCACTCCGGTGAGTCCACAGACTTGGAAAATTCTTCTCGGACACTTCATCGACTTCACGATGGCCGCCGCTCTGGTCTCAGTCATGATCGCCATGTTCAACGTCTCGGTGAGCACGCTCATGGTGACTCAGCAGCTCCAAGGACTCTTTACGTTTTCAACCCTCGAGAGCTTCTCGGGTGCAGTGATTCCTTTCGCAGTCTTCAACTACTTTTTCATGAGCTACTTCTTCAATCATGGACAGTCCTGGGGCCTCTTCCTCATGCAGAAGCGGCTCCCGATGACCGCGAAGAGCTTCCGCCATGGACTCCGGTGGGCGACTCACTCCTCTCTCCTTTGCCTGTCCGGAGGTCTAACCTTCTTGATGTTTCGGAATGTATGGAGCGAAGTTCAGGCCAGCGATTACCTGTACCAGAATCTTATGAGTTGGGACGCGAATCAGAATGTTGATCTGGAGACCCTGCTGGCCACAGCTCCGGCGCCGAAAACTCAGGATGGAGAAGTCGCCAGAGCAGCGTAGGCAGGGCCAGGATATCAAACCTTCGCTGATTCCCGCATGGCCTCGAAGACCTTTCGAAAATTCCCCATGCTGTACATGCTTTCCTTAACCTTCAAGAAGTCCTGAATGCTCTGGTCTAGATCGACGGCGTCGGCCGTGAAGTTGATCAGGTCTTCCACGATGATGAAGACGCTCGCCATCGGAGAGATCCGATTCGGATTCAGTCCGCGCGGGAAACCGAGGCCATCGCGCATCTCGTGGTGCTGAAGAATGATCTGGTCCACATCGGGGGGGAGATTTTTCATGGAAAGGACGAGATTCGCAACTTCGTAGGGATGGTTTCGATACTTCACCACTGCGGGTGTCTTATCCGCGAGATCGGAAGCGGCCTGATTCCACATGTTGATGTCTTCGTAGACTTCCTCATCCACCGTGAGATCGTGGAGCAGGGCCGCTAAACCGAGCTTCATCTGAGTTGATTCGCTAACCCAGCCAAGTTTGTAGCAAAAGCCACAAGAGAGGAAAGCGAGGAGCCCCACGTGCCGAGCGTAATGCCCCCCACCGGAACTTAAGCGAAGTTTGTAGGCCCGGAAGAGATTTGACTCGAGACTGACCGTTTTCACTGCTAAGTCCACGGCGTGTTTCGCGGCATGGAGAACATCCGGAGTCCACCCCAGTGACCGGGCCATGCGCTCGACCGACTCCAGAGAATCGAGGCTAAGCCCCGTGAGGTCGCTGGTGGAGCGAGCGGAGTCGGAAAGCATGCTAAGATTTTTCTCGAAGCTCTGGAGAAAGAGATCTGCATCCGCCGCCGTGAGGTAGAGGTAGTCGATGTTCTTTGCTTGGAAGCGACTTGCGTCACCGACGACGAACGCGTCTCCGGCGTTGAGGACTTTAACGAAGTTCGAATCCGAAAGCGCCATGTGAAGGTCGTAGCTCGTGCTGCCGAGCCGCATGAGGAAGGTGATCCTGATTGGGACGAAGGTCAGCTTGATGCTCGAGCGCTTCAGGAGCGAGTCCACCATCAAAGCGACCGGGCCCACGATGTCCGGTTTTTCTATCACCCCGTACATCTCCGGGTATCTTTTCTGCACTTCTTTAGCATTGGTCGAGCAGAGGATGAACGGCACGTTCCACCCACTCTCTCGCATGGTCGAAAACAGGTACACGCCGTCGCCATCGAGCATGTTCATGTCGGAGATCACAACCTTTGGGACTCCCCGGGTGCGGATCACCTCGATCGCCTGGTTTCCGGACTCTGCGAGAACGACTTCGAGGGAGAAAGACCGCTTCAGGATCAGCTCAAAGATATCACGAATGTCGGCTTCGTCATCGACGACTAAGATGTAGCTCACTTAATCCCTCGCGCCGCCGAGCCACTGGAAGCCAAGCTCTCGGGTTTGCGCATCGCTCGGTTTCGAGGGTGAGCTCGCCATGAGATCCGTCGCCGAGGCCGTCTTCGGAAACGCGATCACGTCCCGGATGGAATCCGTCTTCGCCAGGAGCATGATGATCCGGTCCATGCCGAAGGCCATGCCGGCGTGGGGAGGAGTTCCGTACTTCAGGGCCTCGATGAAGAATCCAAACTGGTGCTGAGCATCTTCGGGGGTGAAGCCAAGGAGTTCGAACATCCGAGACTGCTGCTGAGTATCGAAGATCCGGAGTGATCCACCGCCGATCTCGTAGCCATTGCAAACGATGTCGTAGGCATAGGCCTTCACGTTCTTAACCAGGGACTTATCTTTCGAATAGTAGAGTTCCATGTCCTCGTCCTTGGGCCGAGTGAACGGGTGGTGCTTGGCCCCGAGGGTGTCGGCCTCGGCGTCGTAGTCGAAGAGCGGGAAATCGTAGACCCAGAGGAAGGCATACTTATCGGGGTCAATGAGATTGAAGTGCTTCCCGAAGTGCCGCCGGAGAGCGTCGGCGCAGTCATGGGTCACGTTGAAGTTTTTGTCGGCGCAGAAGAACCAAAGGCCATCACCTTTTTCTGGGGACTTTTCATAAAGCGCGGCCAGCAACGAAGGATCGATGAACTTAGAGATCCCACCGCCAGCAACTCCGTTTTCAACCTTGACCCAGGCGACACCTTTACCGCCGTACGGCTTCACCACTTCTGTCAGCTGATCGATGTCCTTCCGAGCAAGGGCCCCCATCGAGGCCGGGATAAACATCGCTTTCACCATGCCGTCTCGAGTCGCAGCGACGTCAGCGAAGGTGCCGAACGCAGAACCGCGGAACAGGGCGGTGACGTCGAGCTGCTTGAGACCGAAGCGGACATCCGGCTTATCCGACCCGTAGTCACGCATGACTTCGTCGTACGAGATCGAGTGCATTTGAAAGTCGTCCGAGAACCCAAAGACCCGCTTCACGACATGGGTCGCAAGGTTCTTCATGTACTCGAGAGTCGGGAAAGAGACCTCGATATCGATTTGGGTGAACTCCGGTTGCCGGTCCGCGCGAAGATCTTCGTCGCGGAAACAGCGGCAGATCTGAAAATACTTATCCGTGTTGGCGATCATGAGGAGCTGCTTCAGCGTCTGCGGCGACTGGGGCAAGGCGTAGACTTTGCCCGGATGCACGCGGGATGGAACGATGTAGTCCCGCGCGCCTTCAGGGGTGGTCTTGTAAAGGATCGGAGTTTCAACCTCATTGAACCCAAGTTCGTAGAGGGAAAGCCGTGCTTTTTTCGTGGTCTCCGAGCGAAGCGTCAGGATGTCCTGTAACTTCTTGGAGCGCAGATCGAGGTAGCGGTAACGCAGACGCAGGTCTTCCGTCGCCGGAACCATGCCATGGGGGAGGAACGGTACTTCTTCGGCCAAAGAGAGGAGGCGAATTTCAGCGACCTCGACTTCCACCATCCCGGTGGCCATGTTCGGATTACGCGCCGACTCTGGTCTAGACACGACCTTCCCGGTCGCGAGCAGAACCGACTCAAGAGAAAACTTCCGCAGCTCACCCACGTCTCCTTTAAAGGCTTCGAACCCGAGCTGCGTGACTCCGTACTTATCCCGGAGGTCGATGAAGTGGAGGCTTCCGAGGTTTCGGTACTTGTTCATCCACCCGCAGATCGTGACGGTTTTACCGATGTCCGTTTCACGGAGTTCACCGCAGTGATGGGTGCGCATAGAACCGGGGAGATTTTTAACCGATGACATTTGAAGGCTCCTATCGTATCTCTAATTGAAGTCCCTAAAATCATACCCGATCACGAG